>CAWGUS010000001.1:0-195794 GCA_963825755.1 uncultured Actinomycetota bacterium
GCGCTGCGCGGCGCGATCTACGAGTTCCGCCGCGCGAAGGCCTGCAGGCGCCGAAGGCCGCCGCCGCGCGCGGGGTCGAGACGAGATCGTCGACGACGGCATCGACGACGCGCAGGCCCCAACGAGCAGGCGATCGCCGCCGACGAGATCGCCGCGTCGGCATGCCGTGTACGCGCGGGTCGACCACGACAACAAGTTCCTCGTGCTGCTGCGCAACGGCTCGCCGGAGGCGGTCTGGACGGGGTCCACGAACCTGTCCGAGAACGGGCTCCTACGGGCAGCTCAACGCCGGGCATCAGGTCGAGGACGCCGGCGTCGCGCGCGCCTTCCGCGACTACTGGGACCAGCTGCGCTCCAACCCCGCGCCGAAGGACCTCAAGACCTGGGTCGCGGCCAACAGCGCCCCGCCGCCGGTCCTGCCCCGGCGGGGACGACGACTGTCATGTCCCCGCGCCGCGGACTGGAGCTGCTCGACCACTACGCGACCGTCGCCTGCAGCGCGGGCGGGCGCTGTTCGATGACGTTCGCCTTCGGGATGAACCAGCGCTTCCGGGACGTCTACCTGCGCGTCGACGACGTGCTGCGCGTCGCGCTGATGGAGAAGGAGGGCAACGGCGCCCAGCTGGCCGAGGGGCGGGATCTTCATCGAGAAGCTGCGCCGGCAGCGCAACGTGCTGGTCGCGGTCGGCAGGAACAAGAACGCCACCGCGCTGGACAACTGGAAGCGTGAGCGCACCGACGGATCGGCACCAACGTCGACTGGGTGCACACGAAGTTCATGCTCGTCGACCCGCTCGGCGGCGACCCACCGTCGTCACCGGCTCGGCCAACTTCAGCGAGGCCAGCACGGACACCAACGACGAGAACATGCTCGTCATCCGCGGCGACACGCGCGTCGCCGACATCTACCTCGGCGAGTTCATGCGCAGCTTCTCCCACCACGCCTTCCGCGAGGCGCTGACCTTCGGCAGCCCGCCGCTCAACCACCTCCACATCAAGCCGGCGGCGTGGCAGAAGGATCACTTCGATCCGCTCCAGGACGCCTTCCTGCGCCGCCGCTACTTCTCGACGCCGTAGGTTCGCTCCCGGCCGGACGAGGCCGGTCTCGTAGGCCACGACCACCGCCTGCACGCGGCTGTTGACGCCGAGCTTGGACAGCATCCGCGTCACGTGCGACTTGATCGTCGTCTCGGACAGGAAGAGCTCGCGGCCCATGTCGGCGTTGGACATCCCGCGCGCGAGCAGGGTGAGGACCTCGCGCTCGCGGGCGGTCAGCGGGTCCAGCCGCGCGCGCGTGCCGGCGTCGAAGTCGGGGCGGGCGAGGAAGTGCTCGACGAGGCGGGTGGTGATCTGCGGGTCCAGCAGCGACTCGCCGCTGGCGACCGTTCTGACGGCGTCCGTCAGCCGCTCGGCCGAGGCCGACTTGAGCAGGAAGCCCGCGGCGCCGGCGCGCAGCGCGCGGTAGACGTACTCGTCGTGGTCGAAGGTGGTGATGACCAGGATGCGCGCGCGGGAGCCGCTCGCCAGCAGACGCTTCGTGGCCTCCAGGCCGTCCAGGCGCGGCATGCGGATGTCCATCAGGACGACGTCCGGGTGGGTGCGCAGCGCCTCATCGACGGCCTCGGCGCCGTCGCAGGCCTCGGCCACGACCTCGATGTCGTCCTCGGCGTCGAGGATGGCCTTCAGCCCGCCGCGCAGCAGGCCCTGGTCGTCGGCGATCAGGACTCGGATCACGGCGCGAGCGGGAGCAGGATCGACCAGGTGCGCGCGCCGCGGCGGCTCACCGTGCCGTTGCAGGGGCGGACGAACGCCTTCAGGCTGCGCTCGAGGCGGAGGCTCACCAGCCCGTCGCAGCGGATCTCCAGCAGCGCGTCGCTGACGTCGAAGGACAGCTCCATCCCGGCGAGCGCCTCGACGCAGCGGTAGGCGCACAGCGCGACGCCGCCTGGCAGCGGCTCGGCGACGCCCGGCAACGTACTGGGGGCGGGCTCGAGCGCGAGCGGCGCGCCGTCGTCGAGCAGCCGCGCGAGCCGTCGCAGCTCGTCCATCGCGTCGGCCGTCAGCCCGCGCACGGCGACGATCGCCGCCGCCGCTCTGGGCTCGGTGTCGTTCAGCAGCCGCTGGGCGGCCGCGGCCTGCACCTGGACGGCGGCGACGCGGTGCGTGATGAGGTCGTTGAGGTCCGCCGCGAGCGCGAGCCGCGGGCCGGTCGGAAGGCGCGTCACCGCCCCGAAGCTATCCGGGCGGCCGTGCGCGGACAAGGTCCTTCCGGCGCACGAAGGCACACCGAAAGATGGATGCCGGCCGGACTTTCCGCTGACACACTCGCGCCGTGAAGCTGCCGTTGACCGCCGTCGCACTCGTGCTGTTCGCGCTCTCGCTGGCGGAACTGGTGTTGCTGCCGCAGGCTTCGCCGGTGGCGGCGGTGATCGCCGTGCACGTCGTCGTGTGGGGACGCTGCTGCTGATGCCGCGCCGGCCGGTGCTCGTGCTGGCGCTGATCCTGCTCGCGTTGTTCGCGGTCAAGGAGCTGCAGATCAACCAGATGGTCAGCGTCGCACTGTCGCTGCTGGGGCCGTTCGCGGCCTTCGCCGCGGCCGCTTTGGCCCCGGCCCGTCGCCTGCCGCTGATCGCGCTCCTGCTCGCCGCGCACATCGCGTGGCGCGCGACGCTCCCGAGCGGCGACACGGTGACGATCCTCGTCACGGGGGCGCTGCTCGCTTCCGCGCTGTTCGCGGGCGCGCTGCTCGCGCGCGGACAGCGCCGCCTCGAGACGATCCTCGCCGAGCGCGCGGTGCTGACGTCGGCGCTCGGCGACGGGCCCGGCGACGCGGGGACGGCCGAGCAGCTGCGGATGTGGAGCGAGGTCGAGCAGCGCATCGAGCCGGCGATCGCCGCGCTGCCCGGCCTGGTGGCGCGGGCCGCGCGTTCGGGGCGCGCCGAGGACCTGGAGGCGATCCGGCTGCGGGCCGCCGACGCGCTGGCCGACATGCAGGCGACCGTCCGCACCCTCGGCTCGACCGAGCCGCTCGAGCCACTCTCGCCGGAGGAGACGACGCTGCGGCGGCTCGCCGAGGTGCTCGCGGAGCATGGCCCGGTGCAACCGGAGGGCGCGGTGCGCCGACGCCGCGCGGCCGCCGCCCGCCGACTCGCGCCGCGCGCGCTCGCCGCGCCCACGCTCGCAGAGAGCGCCGCCGACGCAGCGGCCCTGTTGCGGCGTTTGCGCGAGCGAGTGTCGACTTGCTCGGGCTCAGCCCGAGCAACCCGTCACTCGATCGTCCCGCGCACCGCCCTGGCGGCGCGACACCCCGGCGCGGCGCGACATCTGGACGCGGCGGGACACCCCGGCGCGGCGCGACACCCCGGCGCGGCGGGACACCCCGGCGCGGCAGGACACCTGGACGCTGCGGGACACCCCGGCGCGGCGGGACCCCCCGACGCTGCGGGACCCCGCGACGCTGCGGGACCCCCCGACGCTGCGGGACCCCGCGACGCTGCGGGACCCCGCGCCGCGGCGCGACACCCCGACGAGGCGCGACACCCCGGCGCGGCGCGCACCCTCGTCGCGGCCGCCGGCGCCGCGGACGATCCGCGGCTGCGGCTGCTCGCCGGCCGCGTGCGCGTGCTCGGCGGGCAGCTCCACGTGCGTCGCCGGCGCGGCGCGACCGTCGTGCGCGTCGCCTTCGACAGCCCTGAGCGGCTCCGGCTGCGCGCGATCTCGCCGCTGTGGCTGGCCTGCGCGCTGCTGTTCGCCGGCGCTGTGGCCGAGCAGGTCGCGCTCGACCCGCCTGGCCCCTGGGCGCTCGTCCTGCCGCTGCTCGCGCTGCTGGCGCCGCGCGCGCCCATCGCCGCCGCCGTGACCCTTGCCGGCGCGGTGCTCGCGGCCTCGGCCGCCGACCTGCTCGCGCCCTACGCGGTCACGCCCGACTTCGTCGCCTCGCTCACGCTGCTCGTGATCGGCGCCTCCGCCAGCCCGCGCCGCGCGGTCGCCGGCCTGGTGATCGTGCAGGCCGGGATGCTCACCGCGCTGGCCGCGGACGCGATGGCGTGGCCGACCGTCAGCTACCTCTCGCTCGTCCTCGTGCTCGCCGGCAGCTGGGGCGGCGGCGTGCTGCTGCGCGGGGTCGCGTCGCGGCAGCGGCGGATGAGCACCGGGCTGGCGAACGCGGTGCAGGCGCTGGATGAGCTCGAGGCGCGGGCGATCCGGCGCGAGCGCGTGCGGCTCGCGCACGAGCTGCACGACCTCGTCGGCCACGCGCTGACCGCGGTCGCGATCCAGGCCGGCGCGGCGAAGGCGCAGCTCAGACGTGGACGCGAGCCGGCCTACGACCAGCTCGCCACAGCCGCGCGGCAGGGCGCGGACGAGCTGCGACGGCTCGCCGACGTGCTCGGGCATGACCTCGGCGAGGCGACGGTCGAAGCGGAGCTGGCCCGCGTGACGGCGACCGCGCGGGCCTCGGGGCAGAACGTCGAGCTCGAGCTCGAGCCCGTCGCCGGCGTCGATCCGCGCGTGCGCCACGCGCTGGTGTGCGTGACCGCCGAGGCGCTCACGAACGCGGCCAAGCACGCGTCCGGTGCGCCCGTCCGCGTCCGACTGGGCGTCGGGCGCGACGCGCTCGAACTCGCGGTCACCGACCAGGGCGGCGGCACGGCAGGCCTTCCCAGCGGCGGCCGCGGGACGGGCTCGATGGCGCAGCGCGTGCGCGCCTGCGGCGGGACGTTCAGCAGCGGTCCGCGGCCGGGCGGCGGCTGGACGGTCCGGGCCGTGCTTCCACTTTCGGTGTAGGCGCCGACACCGCCCGGAGGACGACGGCGCGCACCGCCGGCGCGAGAGTCGCGGCATGAGGCTCTCCCCACTCGTGCTCGGCCTGGCCCTGGCGCTCCCCCGCGACCGCCCACGCCGATCGGCCCGTACGAATCCCAGGTCTCCCCGGACGGCAGCAAGGTCGGCTATGAGCTGTGGGACCGCAACGGCTACATCGCGATCACGGACGCGGGCCGAGCAGCGCCATCCACATCGCGATCCTGAAGTCAAACTCGCCCTGAAGGCCGGCTCAACCTCCACCACGGTGACGCTCAGGCGGTAGCGTTGATGCGGTCGTGATCTGTCGTGCAGGGGTGCTCGCCGTCGTCCTACTCGCGCTCGTCGCCGCCCCGGCGCACGCCGAGTGCGACGAGATCCGCTGGGAGACGCGCTGGCAGCCGGACCCGTTCGGCACTTCCGGCGGGAGCCTGATCCGGGTCCCGGTCTGCGTCACCAAGGACGGCTCCAAGCCCAAGCCGAAGGCGGAGAAGAAGCGCCAGGAGCCGACGAAGGCCCAGTACCGGGCGCTGCGCTTCGCGCCGAGCGAAGTGGTCTCGGCCAGCGTGCGCCAGCGGATGATCGATCAGCTGGCGCACGGCGAGCAGGCCGAGCAGGTGCGGGCCAAGATCGGCTCGGGCGACCTGATGCGCCAGTTCGGCGAGGCCATGAAGGCGATGAAGGGCTGGTCCGGGCGCGACTACGGCGACGTCTACGCGCTGGCCTACATCCAGATGTGGCTCGGCGTCAACGGTGTCGCAGCGCACGAGCGCGGCGACCGACAAGGCCGTGCGCGAGCAGCTGCGCCGGCAGTTCGCGCTGGACACGAAGGTGCGCCGCGCCAAGGACGCCGTCCAGCAGGAGAACGCCGAGTGGCTCGCCTCCTGGACGGTCGTGCTCGTCGGGTCGCTGCAGCACCTGCGCACGCTCGGCGATCCCGCGGCGGTCGAGCGTTTCCGCGAGAACGCCAAGCAGCTGATCAGCTCAACGGATCTGCTCGGTGTCGATCTGACCCAGGTCAAGCTCACCCGGCGCGGCATCCAGCGCCGCTAGGTTCGCGGCCATCCGCTCCAGGGTGTCGATCGTCGTCTGGTAGTCCTCCGGCGTGACGCCGTCGGCGATCGCCATCCGCAGCTCCTTCACCCGCTCGAGCAGCGTGGCGCGCGTGGCGTCGCCCTCGGGTGAGAGGGCGTAGCGCGAGTCGGCGTCGCGCAGCGCCCAGCCACGGGCGACCAGGCCTTCGAGCACGTCGTCCGGGTCGGCCGCACCCTCGCCCCAGAAAGGACGGAGCGCGTCGACCACCTGCTCGCGCGCGGCGGGCGTCACGTCGAGCGCGTTCAGGACCTGCCAGTCGCGGCGCGTGACGCCCTCGCTCGCGAGCGTGCGGTCGAGCGTTTCCTCGATCCGGCGGTCGAGCTCCTTGAGCCAATATCCGATCGGCTTGCGTTCCGGCATGGCGTTGACTCTAAGGGGTCCTGTCGGAGCATGGTCGGTGCGCCTGAAGTGGTGCAGCCGCCAGATACCCCGCGCCCACCCCCGCACGCGCTCGCGATGCGTGGCTCTGCCACGTGAGCAGCGTGGGTGGCTCTAGGTGCCGCGGACGTGCCGCGGGAGGCGTATCGGAATGCGTCGGCAGGCCCCTAGGCGCGCGGTGTCGGAAGGCGCGCCATCCCGGCCGCGGTCAGCAGCACCGCGAGGTCCTCGGGATCGGGGACCGGCGGGCGGACGAGGTCCACGAAACGCGCGACGGCGGGGGTCGCGAGGCACAGCAGCCGCAGCTCGGTCTGGGCCTTCAGCGCGCGCGGGACGTCGCGCGGGAGCGCCAGCGCCCATATGGAGACCCACCCCGGGAATCAACCCGGAGCCAGGGGGTGGCCAGGATTTGTGCCCCGTGAGCGCACTTTTCCTGGCCACCCCCCGGCGTCAGACGCTGAGGGCGACGGCGAGCTGGGTACGCGAGCGGATGCCGAGCTTCGAGTAGGCGTTGCCGAGGGTGAACTCGACCGTCTTGCGGGTGACGAAGAGGGTCTCGGCGATCTCACGGTTGGAGAGGCCGCGCGCGACGTGCTCGGCCATGCGCCGCTCGGGCGGGGTGAGCGCCGCCGCGCCGGCCAGGGCCGCGCGCTTGGGCTTGCCGCCGGCGACGACGAGCACTCCGCCGCGCGGACGGCGAGCGCGGTGAGGTCGCTGCTCGCCCTCGCGCTCCAGCAACTCCTCCATGAGCGCCCCATTATTCCCGGGGCGCGAGCGTCGTTATCTGACGGACCGCGCGGCGTCCACGATCAGGTCGGTGGTCTTCCGCGGCTGGGAGATCATCACCACATGGCTGGCCCCGCGGACCGTCACGGTCTTGCGCGGCTTGATGCGCTTGGCCATCGCGACCTCGACGTCGGTGCCGATCGTGTTGTCCTCGCCGGCGATCATGTAGTAGCTGGGGATCGTCTTCCAGGCGGGCTCACCGCTCGGCTCACCGAGCGCGACCAGCGAGGCGGGGCGCTGGGCGAGCGCCATGTTGCGGGCGAGCTTCTTGCTCAGGTCGCCGGCGAAGATCCTGCGGAAGACGTCGAGCTTGATCGTGCCCTCCTGGCCGGTCGTGCCGTCGGGGTTCGGGAACGGGCGGATGTCGAGCGCGGCCGGGCCGAGCTGGTCGTCGGTGCCGAGCTCGGAGAGGCTGAGCACGCTGTCGCCGGCGTCGGGCGCGAAGGCGGCGATGTAGACCAGCGCCTTGACGTTGGCGTTGCCGGTCGCGGCGTTGGTGATCACGACGCCGCCGTAGGAGTGGCCGACGAGCACGATCGGCCCGCTGACCGTCGTGAGGAAGCTCTTGAGGTAGGCCGCGTCGGCGGAGACGCCGCGCAGCGGGTTGGCGGGCGAGATGACCTTGTAGCCCTTGTCCTCGAGGTTCTCCTGGACGCCGTACCAGCCGGACGCGTCGGCGAAGGCGCCGTGGACGAGGACGACGGTCGGCTTGGTGGCCGCGGAGGCAGGGGCCGCCGCGAGGGCGGCGATGGCGAGCGCGAGGATCGCGACCCGGTGCAGTGAAAGCATGAACGTGACGCTATGGAGCGCACCCTCCGCTCCGCGTGGGTCATTCGACTGTCTCGAGCACGGTCAGCGCGTCGACGTCGACCGTGATGCCCAGTCCTGGCGCGTCCGGCGCTGACCCGCGGCCGTCGACGCTGCGCGGCTCATAGCCCGCGATGTGGTCGAGCGTCCAGTCGTTCATGAAGCTCGCCATCAGCAGCTGCGACGGCTTGGTCGAGGCCGCCAGGTGCGCGACCGCGGCGGTCGTGAGGTCCCCGCCCCAGCTGTCCTCGATCGTGAACCGCAGGCCGAGCTCGGTGCCGAGGTCGCGCAGGAGCTTGGCGCGCGTGAGCCCGCCGACGCGACCGAGCTTCAGGTTGATCCCGTCGCACGCGCGGACGCGCGCGCAGCAGCGCAGCAACGTCGGTGATGACCTCGTCGAGCACCATCGGCAGCGTCGTGCGCTCGCGCACGATCAGGCACTCCTCGAGCGTCGGGCAGGGCTGCTCGAAGAGCACGCGGTCGAGGCCCTCGAGCGCCCGGGCGGCGATCGTCGCGTCCTGCAGGCGCCAGCCGCCGTTGGCGTCGGCGATGACCACCTCGCCCTCCGACGTGGCCTCCAGCACGGCGCGCACCCGTGCCGCGTCCTCGCGCGGATCGGCGCCGAGCTTGAGCTGGAAGCGCCGGATGCCCTCCTCCCGCCGTGCGTGCACGTGGGCGACCATGTCGGCGACCGGCCCGAGCGGAATCGCGACATAGAGCGGGAAGTCGCTTGCCCGCGCCCCACCGAGCAGCGTGCTGACCGGCAGCCCCGCGGCGTGGCCGAGCAGGTCCCAGCACGCGATGTCGACCGCCGCCTTGGCGTAGCCGTGACCCGCCAACGCGGCGTCCATGGCGTCACCCACCGCGTTCAGGTTGCGGGGATCGAGCCCGAGCAGCGCCGGCGCGAGCTCGCGCAGCGCCGCCCGCGCTCCGCCCGCGTGCGCGGGGAGATAGGCGGGCCCGAGCGGGCACGTCTCCCCGTACCCGCGCAGGCCATCATCGGTCTCGAGCTCGACCACCGTCGACGGCAGCGAGGTGACCGTCCGCCCGCCGGACATCACGTAGGAACCGTGGGCGTAGCGAAGGTCGTAGCCGAGCAGGGTGACGCGGGCGATCTTCATCCAGGGAGTATCGTCCGCGCGTGCTGTTCGCCGCCGCCGCGGACCTGCTCGAGGCGCGCCAGATGCAGGCGCTGTCTCTGACCGTGCACATCCCGATCGTGTGCTTCGGCATCGCCTTTCCAGCGATGATGCTGTTCGTCGAGGGCCTCTATCTGCGGACCGGCGACGCGACCTACAAGGCCCTGGCCAAGCGCTGGTCGAAGGTGGCCGTGACGCTGTTCGCCGTCGGCGTGGTGACGGGCACGATCCTGTCGTTCGAGTTCGGCCTGCTGTGGCCGGAGTTCATGGCCCGCTTCGGCGAGGTGTTCGGGATCGGCTTCGCGCTGGAGGGCATCTCGTTCTTCGTCGAGGCGATCTTCATCGCGATCTACGTCTACGGGTGGGACCGCCTGTCCAAGCGCGCCCACTTCCTGACGGGCATCCCGGTCGTGCTCTCGGGCTTCGCGGGCTCGTTCAACGTGATCGCGGTCAACGGCTGGATGAACGGCCCGGTCGGGTTCGACGTCGCCCCGGACGGCACGGTGACCAACCCGCGCCCGTGGGAAGCACTGCTCAACGACAACATGTGGCACGAGCTGATCCACATGTACCTCGCGGGCTACCTCGTCTGCGGTTTCATCGTGGCCGGCGTCTACGCCTTCGCGTGGTTGAAGGGCAAGCGCGACCACTACCACCGCACCGCGCTCGTCGTGACGCTCGCCTTCGCGTCGCTGTGCGCGCCCGTGCAGGTCATCATCGGTGACTGGGCGGGGCGTGAGGTCGCCCAGCGCCAGCCGGTCAAGCTCGCCGCGATGGAGGGGCTCCAGCAGACCACGCGCGGGGCGCCGTTCACCCTCGGCGGCTTCTACGACGAGTCGCGCGGGGAGGTCCGCTTCGGGATCGAGGTGCCGAGGCTGCTCTCGCTGCTGGCCTTCCACAACCCGAACGCCGAGGTCATAGGCCTGGACACCGTGCCGCCCGAGGACCGCCCGCCGGTGAACATCGTCCGCTACGCGTTCCAGACCATGGCCGGGATCGGGACGTTCCTCGCGGTGCTCGGCGGCTTCTTCCTCGTCGTCTGGCTGCGCAAGCGGCGCCTGCCGATCACGCCGTGGTTCTACCGGGCGGTGATGGTCTCCGGCCCGCTCGCGTTCGTCGCCCTGATCGCGGGCTGGATCACGACCGAGGTCGGCCGCCAGCCGTGGATCGTCTACGAGGTCATGCGCACCGAGGAGGCCGTCACCCAGGCCGAAGGGCTCGTGGTCGGCTACGTCGTGCTCGTGGCCGTCTACGTGGCCCTGGGGGTCGCCGTCGTCTGGCTGCTGCGGCGGCTCGCGCGCCAGCCGGAGGTGGTGGACGATGGCTGAGGTCTGCGCCGGGTTCATCGTCCTCGGCATCGCCGCCTACGCCGTGCTGGGCAGCGCGGACTTCGGCGCGGGCTTCTGGGACCTGACGGCCGGCGGCGCCGCCCGCGGCGGACGCCTGCGCGCGATGATCCAGCGTTCGATGGCCCCCGTCTGGGAGGCCAACCACGTGTGGCTGATCTTCGTGCTGGTGATCGTCTGGACCGCCTTCCCGAAGGCCTTCGGGTCGATCTTCTCCACGCTGCAGATCCCGCTCTTCCTGGCCGCCATCGGCATCATCTTCCGCGGCGCCGCGTTCGCGCTGCGTGGCCAGGCGGCGACGATCAACGAGGCCCGCGTGCTCGGCGCCCTGTTCGCGAGCGCCTCGGTGCTGATCCCGTTCTTCTTCGGCGCCGTGCTGGGCGGGATCGCCTCCGGCCGGGTCGGGATCGGCAACGCGACCGGGGACCCGATCGACTCCTGGGTGAACCCGACGTCCGCCCTGATCGGCGTGATCGCGGTGCTGACCGGCGCCTACCTCGCCGCGGTCTTCCTCGCCGGTGACTCCGTGCGCGCCGAGCAGCCCGACCTGGCGCGGGCGTTCCGGGCGCGCGCGTTGCTCGCGGGCGCGGCGAGCGGCGCGGTGGCGATCGGCGGGCTGGCCGTCCTGCGCTCCGACGCGCGCTTGCTCTACGACGGCCTGACCTCCGGCTCCGGCCTGGTCATGGTCATCGTGTCCGGGCTGGCGGGAGCGGCGACGCTGGCGCTGGTCTGGACCGAGCGCTACGCCCTCGCCCGCATCAGCTCCGCGCTGGCCGTGGTGGCCATCGTCGTGGGCTGGGCGCTGGCGCAGAACCCATATCTGCTGCCGCCGGACTACACCGTCGACGCCGCCGCGGCGGCCGACGCGACGCTGCAGGCGACGATCATCGTCGTCGGGCTGGGAATGCTCATTCTCGGCCCGTCGCTGTGGTTCCTGTACCGGCTCGTGCTGCAGGGCCGGCTGGACCAGAGCTACGAGCCACTCGACCAGCGGTTCCACACGTGATCCGCGCCGCGCTCGCCTGCCTGGTCATCGGCGTGGTGCTGATGGTGGTCGTCGACCTGATCTGGCTCGGCGTGCCGCTCCTGTTCGCCTTCATCGTGCTCGGTGTGTTCGCCGTCGCCAACCCCGAGTTTCTGACAGATGGACAGATGTCCACTGGCGACGACAGCGACGACTGACAAGGCTCCCGGCCATGAGGATCGTTGGGTGGGGACTCGCGTGCATCGCGCTGCTGCTGTTGTGCGCGCCGGCGGCACAGGCCAAGAAGCGGGCGAGCGCGGCGCAGAGCGCGGCGATGTGGAAGGTCGTCGACCCGCAGAAGCGCTGCCGCCACGCGCGCGGCTGGGTCTCCACGGCCGCGCGTGACCTGCACGGAACGGTCGTGATCGCCGACGCCAACTGCGGCAACGGCCAGGCCGTCCTGCGGCGCAAGGGCGGCCGCTGGACGGTGCGCGGCACAGGTTCGGACTGGGGCTTCCTCGATCGTTGCGATGCCGACCTGCGGCGCATCCCCGCCGTGGTCCTGCGCGACCTGCTCGGCCGCAACGTCTGCCGGCGCTACAGCGAGCGCGCCTGCGGCACGATCCCGACCGTCACCGAAGGCGTGTCGGCCAAGGAGCGCGTCTACGGCGCGGGGCTGTCGTGCGCTCAGGCACGGTCGCTGCTGCAGGCGGCCAACGACACCGGTGCGCGTCCCGACGGCTGGGAATGTCTCGGCAGCGGCGAGGGCGTGCTGTGCGTCGAGACCCAGGGCGCCGACATCTCCACGCTCGCCGGCGACGCGAAGCTGCTGCGCTACTACCGCCGCGTGCGCGGCGACCTGACGGTCGGCGCCGTCGCGAGCCGCACCTGCCGCAACGTGATCGTGCGCGCCAACGGGGCGGTCTACGTCCGCACCTACGGCCTGAAGGCCACGGGCGTCGGCTGCACGATCGCGCGCCGGGTCGCGCGCGGCTGGCTCGAGGGCGCCGAGGGCAACGCGGAGACGCCCCGTCCGCTCGGGTACCGCTGCCGCTACGCCGGGACCAACGGGTTCAGCTGCCGCAAGGGGTCGCGGACCGTCCGCTGGTCCTCGATACCGCGCTAGCGCGAGGCGGCCAGGCGCACGCCGAGGCCGACCAGCGCCGTCCCGGTCACGCGCTCGAGCGCCCGCTGCACCGCGGGCCTGCGGACCAGCTCGCGCGCGCCGTGCAGGAGCAGCACGAAGCTCGACCAGAAGGCGACGCACAGCACGCCGTAGAGGCACAGCAGCAGCGCCACCCGCCCCGCCGCGCCCGGCCCGGGCTCGACGAACTGCGGCACGACCGCGACGAAGAACACGCCGCACTTCGGGTTCAGGGCCATGCTCATCAGGCCTTCGCGGAACGGAGAACCGCCGCGCGTGGCCACCGCCGCCGCTTCGACCACCACCGGCTTGCGCGCACGCACGAACGCGGACACGCCCAGGTAGACGAGGTAGAGCCCGCCGAGCAGCTTCACCCAGCCGAACAGCGTCGCGCTCGACGCCAGCAGCGCGCTGAGCCCGACGATCGCCGCGACCACGTGCAGCGCCATCCCGCACGTCAGCCCGCGCACGACCGCCCAACCCGCCGGCCGCCCGCCACTCAGCACGCGGCTCGTCAGCAACGCCTGGTTGGGACCGGGCGTGAGGATCAGCAGCACGGAGAGGCCGAGGAACGTGAGCATGCGCGCCGTGAAGGCTAGTCGTGGCGTCCCACGGATCAGCGGGCGCGCTTGAGCGTCACCGCCTTGCGGTAGCTCTTGGCCTTGCCGTCGGCGGCGCGGGCCGCGGTGACGACGGTGACCTTGACCGCGGCCTTGCGCAGGCGCGCCCGTCCCGCCGCGTTGACCTTGACGGTGAAGGTCCGCGACTCGCCGCTCTTGAGCCGGAAGGACGCCTTGCCCAGGACCGTCTTCTTGCCCGCCAGCAGCTGGATCGTGCCCGAGCAGGTCGCGCCGCGCGGGCACGAGAGCTTGACCTGGACCGCCTTGCTGACCGCCTTCACACGCGGGTTGACCGCGGTCGAGACGCTCGGGGTCGTGTCCGCGGGCGGGGCGGGGGTCGGCGCCGCCGTCGGTGCGGGCGCGGCCGACGGTGTCGGTGTCGGTGTCGGCGTCGGGGTGTCGGGGACGATGATCGGCGGGCTGTCGATCGTCAACGAAGCCGTGCCGACCGCCGAGACGTTGCCGGCGACGTCGAACGCGCGGTGTTGCACGGTGTGCGCCCCCACGGTGGAGAGCACCAACGGCGCCCCGTAGGCCGACCAGGCGGCCGCGCCGTCGACGCGGTACTCGATGCGGTCGACGCCGCTGCCGCCGTCGGCCGCCGACAGCCGCACCGTCACGGGCGCGGTGTACGGACCGGCCGCCGGCTCCAGCTGCGCCGCCGAGGTCGGCGCGGTCGCGTCGATCCTGACCACGTGGGTCTTGATCGCCTCCACGTTGCCGCCGGCGTCGGTCGAGCGGTACTCGATCGTGCTCACGCCCGGGGCGGTCACGTTGAACGCCGCGGCGTACGTCGTCCACGCGCCGCCGTTGATCCGGTACTCGGTCTTGGTGACGCCGGTGCCCGGCCCGTCGTCGCCGGCCAGCGCGATCCGCACCGGCGAGCTCGTGTGCCAGCCGTCCTGACCGCCGGCCGCGGGCGTCGCCTGCAGCGTCGTCACCGGGCCCGAGGCGTCGAGCGAGTAGTCGCAGACGCGGAAGTGCTCGAAGCGGGCGAACCCGTTCGGGTTGTTCTCGCCGCGGAACAGGCCGAGCCCGACCTGCAGCGGGAGCGTCGTGGTGTCGACGGTGAACGGCGTCATGAACTCCGTCCACGTGACGCCGTCGAGCGAGTAGAGCGTGCGGATCGTCTGCATCGTGCCGCCGCTGGAGACCAGCCGCAGGTGCACGGTGTCCGGGACCAGCCCGGCGATGTAGCCGGCGTTGCCGTTGCCGAGCCCAGTCGTCGCGCCTGCCACCGTGTGCTGGCGCTCCAGCCACCACGACGGCCGCGACGGCGCATTGGCGTCGGTCGCGCGCGAGTTCACGGCGACCTTGACGAACCGGTTGCTCTCGTTCGGCGGGCCTTCTGACTGCCAGAGCACCAAGCCGGCCTGGTTGCTCTGGGCCTTGGCGTCGGTCATGTCGATCTGCGCCGTCACCGTCCACGGCCCGCCGGTCGGCGCGGGCTGCAGGAACACGTTCGTCGCCGAGCGCGTCGCGCCGCTCATGTCGGAGTTGGTGCCGTCGAAGCGGATGCTGAGCTTGCCGTCGGCGACCGCGTAGCGCGCCGGCGCCGGCCGCAGCACCGTCCACTTCGGGTCGACCGCGGCGCCGGCGAACTCGTCGCTGCTCGATGCCTCACAGGACGCCGGCGGGCCGCTGAGCCCGGACGTCTTGAACTGCACGGTGTTGGCCGTCCCGACGAGACCGGCGACGTCGACCGCGCGGTACTCCACCCGCTGGTCGCCGTTGGTGTAGATCGTGAACGGGGCCGTGTAGACCCGCCAGTCGCCGGCGTCGAGCCGGTACTCGACGCGGTCGATGCCGGAGCCGCCGGCGTCCGCGCCGGCGAGCGTGACGCGCACCGGCACGGTGTACGTGCCGCCCGGCCCGGGGGCCGCGGGGCTGAGCTGGGCGGACGAGGTCGGCGCGGTCGAGTCGATCTTGACCGTCGTGGACTTCACCGCCTCGACGTTGCCGACGGTGTCGGTGGAGCGGAACGAGACCACGGTCTCGCCCGACGCGCCGACCGCGATCGGTGCGGCGTAAGCGATCCATGGCCCGTTGGCGAGGCGGTACTCGGTCGAGGCGACGCCGGAGCCGCCGTTGGGGTCGGAGGCGCTGAGCGTGACCGTCACGGGGACGCTCGTGTGCCAGCCGGTCTGGCCCGCGGCGGGCGCGACCGCCGCCGTGGTGACCGGCGCGTCGACGTCGGTGCCGGCGGGCGGCAGGCCCTTCAGGAGCAGGTACAGCTCCGTCTGGTCGATCGTGCCGGTGACGTTGGCGGCCTGTGGGCCCTTGGCGGCGATCGGGACCTGGGTGCCGGTGTGCCACTGGCCGGTGGTGCTGGTGCTGTAGCCGACGTGGAGAGGGCTGCCGTCGGCGGTCTGCAGGGTGCCGTAGGCCTTGGCCTCGCCCGGCCGCACGATCTGCGTCGCATGGCCGTGGTCGGAGGTGACCACGACGAGGGTGTCGGGGTGGGTGCGCTGGTATTCGAGGATGACCTCGAGCGCCTTGTCGGCCTCCAACACCTGGCCCAGGCTGCCGCAGATGTTGCCGTCGTGGGCGCCCTTGTCGGTCTGGGCGCTCTCGACCTGCATGAAGAAGCCGTTCGGGTTGTCGACGAGCGCGAGCGCCTTCGTCGTCATCTCGGCCAGCGTCGGCTGGTCGCCGCGATCGTTCGGCTGGCAGCGGTACGAGGACGATCCGCTGCCCGCGGCGGTGGCGATCAGCGGTGCGTAGCGGGTGGTCATGTAGCCGCTCGCGAACAGGCCCAGCACCGGGCCGCCGGTGAGCGAGTTGATCGCGGCGAGCTGTTGCTTGGTGGCGACGTCGCGGTAGCCGAGGGTGGCGGTCGCGCGTGCGAGCAGCGTCCCGCCGGCGTCGATGTTCTGCGTGTAGCGGGCGCGGCCGCCGCCGAGCACGAGGTCGATGCCGTTGTCGACCATCTGCTCGGCGATCGAGCCCTTGCCGCCGTTGGTCTTGCGTGCCGCGGTGCAGTTGCCCATCTCCTGCGGGCCCTGGCAGGAGCGGTTGTTGATCGAGGCGCCCATCGCCGCCGGTGTGGCGTCGGTGACGTCGACGTCGGTGATGTTCGCCGTGCGCTTGCCCGCGGCCTTGGCCTCGAGCATCACCGACGTGTAGTCCTGCCCCGGAACGCCGAGGCCGCTGCTCGGACCCTGGGAGAGGCGGCCCTCGATGGTCTTGTGCCCGGTGGCCCAGGCGGTCGCGGTGGCAGCCGAGTCGTTGACGTAGTTGATGCCGAACGACGGGCCCGGCGCCGGGCAGCAGCCCGTGCGTGGTCACGTTGCCCCAGAACGGCAGCGAATCCATCACGAAGCGCCCGTCGGCCCCGAGCTCGTAGTCACGCGCGGCGGTCATCAACTGGTGATCGAAGCCGTCCAACAGGAGCACGACCGTGCTCTTGGCCTTCTTCTCGTCCAGCGACGCGCGGATCTCATCCGTGCGCTCCTCCGGCGCGCCGGCCGCGAAGCCCTTCAGGATGTCGTAGAGCTCGGTCTGGTCGATGGTGCCGGTGACGTTGGCGGCCTGTGGGCCCTTGGCGGCGATCGGGACCGGGTGCCGGTGTGCCACTGGCCGGTGGTCCACGTGCTGTAGCCGATCCGGATCGGGTCGCCGTCGGCGGTCTGCAGCGTGCCGTACGCCTTGGCCTCACCGGCGCGGACGATCTGCGTCGCGTGGCCGTGGTCGGCGGTGACGACGACCAGCGTGTCCGGGTGCGTGCGCTGGTATTCGAGGATGACCTCGAGCGCCTTATCGGCCTCGAGGACCTGACCCAAAGAGCCGCAGATGTTGGCGTCGTGGGCGCCCTTGTCGGTCTGCGCGCTCTCGACCTGCATGAAGAAGCCGTTGGGGTTGTCGACGAGCGCGAGCGCCTTCGTCGTCATCTCGGCCAGCGTCGGCTGGTCGCCGCGGTCGTTGGGCTGGCAGCGATAGGACGTCGAACCGCTCCCCGCGGCGGTGGCGATCAGCGGCTGGTAGCGGGTGGTCATGTAACCGGACGCGAACAGACCCAGCACGGGGCCACCGGCCAGCGAGTCGATCGCCGCCAGTTGTTGCTTGGTGGCGACGTCGCGGTAGCCGAGGGTCGTCGTCGCGCGGGAAAGCAGCGTCCCGCCGGCGTCGACGTTCTGCGTGTAGCGGGCGCGGCCGCCGCCGAGCACGAGGTCGATGCCGTTGTCGACCATCTGCTCGGCGATCGAGCCCTTGCCGCCGTTGATCTTGCGCGCGGCCGCGCAGTTGCCCATCTCCTGCGGGCCCTGGCAGGAGCGGTTGTTGATCGAGGCGCCCATCGCCGCGGGCGTCGCGTCGGTGACGTCGACGTCGGTGATGTTCGCGGTCCGCTTGCCGGCCGCCTTGGCCTCGCAGCATCACCGAGGTGTAGTCCTGCCCGGGCACGCCGAGCCCGGTGCTCGGGCCCCTGGCGAGAGCCGGCCCTCGATCGTCTTGTTGCCCGTGGCCCAAGCGGTCGCGGTCGCCGCCGAGTCGTTGACGTAGTTGATCCCGTACGACGGGCCCGCGCCGGGCAGCAGCCCGTGCGTGGTCACGTTGCCCCAGAACGGCAGCGAATCCATCACGAAGCGCCCGTCCGCGCCCAGCTCGTAGTCACGGGCCGCGGTCATCAGCTGATGATCGAACCCGTCGAGCAGCAGGACGACGACGTTGCGCGGCTTGGCGTCGCTCAGCGCCGCCGCGATCTGCGGCGTGCGGTCGACCTTGCTCGCCGCCGACAGCGACACCATCGCCGCCGCACCGATCACGGCCAGCACCAGTCCGCGCGCGAGCGCTCGCTTGAGACTCATCCCTCTCCCCCTCCGAACGAACGCGCTCTGGACCGGCAGCGCGACTCACTTGTGAACGCTTTGTGAAGGCTACGCCTTCAGCTCGGGGAAGTCCTTCTCCGACCAACCGCCGGTAGCGTCGGACTCCTCGCGAGCGCGCAGCTCGACGCGGCGGATCTTGCCGCTGATGGTCTTCGGCAGCTCGGAGAACTCGATCCGGCGGATGCGCTTGTACGGCGCGAGGTGCTCGCGTGCGTAGCTGCAGGATCGACAGCGCGGTCTCGCGCGTCGGCTCACGGCCGGCCGCGAGGACGACGAAGGCCTTCGGTACCGCGAGCCGCAGCGGGTCCGGGCGAGGGGACGACCGCCGCCTCGGCGACGGCCGGGTGCTCGATCAGCACGCTCTCGAGCTCGAAAGGGGAGATGCGGTAGTCGGAGGCCTTGAAGACGTCGTCGGTGCGCCCGACGTAGGTGATGTAGCCGTCCTCGTCGCGCGAGGCGACGTCGCCCGTGTGGTAGTAGCCGTCGCGCATCGCGTCCGACGTGCGCTCGTCGTCGTCGCGGTAGCCGACCATCAGGCCCAGCGGGCGGTTCGCGAGCGGCAGGCAGATCTCGCCCTCCTCGGCGGGCTCGCCGCTGACGGGGTCGATGAGCTCGATCGTGTAGCCGGGCAGCGGGCGGCCCATGGAGCCGGGCTTCAAGCGGCTGGCCGGGCGGGTTGCCGATCTGCAGCGTGGTCTCGGTCTGGCCGTAGCCGTCGCGCAGCGTCAGGCCCCAGGCCTTCTGCACCTGCTCGATGACCTCGGGGTTCAGCGGTTCGCCGGCGCCGACCACCTCGCGCAGCGAGGTCTTCACCGACCCAGGTCGGCCTGGATGAGCATGCGCCAGACGGTCGGCGGCGCGCAGAAGGTCGTGACGCCCTGCGAGGCGATCACGTTCAGCAACGCGTTCGCGTCGAAGCGCTCGTAGTTGAAGATCGCGACCGTCGCCTCGGCCAGCCAGGGCGCGAAGAAGTTGCTCCACGCGTGCTTGGCCCAGCCCGGGCGAGCTCAGGTTCAGATGGACGTCGCCGGGCTGCAGCCCGAGCCAGTACATCGTCGAGAGGTGGCCGACGGGATAGGACGCGTGGGTGTGCTCGACGAGCTTGGGCCGGGCCGTGGTGCCTGAGGTGAAGTACAGCAGCAGCGTGTCGGTCGCGCGCGTCGACCCGTCGGGCGCGAACGCCGCCGGCGCCTCGTACGCGAGCGAGTAGTCGAGCCAGCCGTCGACGGCGCCGCCGACCGCGATCCGCGAGTACGACGCCCGGCACGCCGTCGAACTTCGCCGACGTCGGCGGAGCGCACGATCACGTGGCGCGCCTGGCCGCGGTCGATGCGGTCGCGCAGGTCGGACTCGGCGAGCAGCGTCGTGGCGGGGATCACGACCGCGCCGAGCTTCATCGCCGCCAGCATCGTCTCCCACAGCTCGAGCTGGTTGCCGAGCATGAGCACGATCCGGTCCCCGCGCGCGACGCCCTGCGCGCGCAGCCACGTTAGCCACCTGGTCCGAGCGCGTGGCCAACTCGTCGAAGGTCAGCGAGACCGACGAGCCGTCGGCCTCGACGACGAGCAGGCCGACGGCGTCGTTGCCACGCGCGAACGGGTCGAACCAGTCCAGCGCCCAGTTGAACTCGTCCAGCTCGGGCCAGGCGAAGGAGGCGCAGGCCTTCTCCCAGTCCGAGCGGTTCTCGAGCAGACCATCCCGCAGAGCCCTCAGCGCATCCATGCGCGCGGACTCTACGCCCCTACTGGTAGAGGACGGCCGCGATCTCCGGGTCGTCGATGTTGGTCTTGTCGTAGTAGAAGAAGCCGGTGTCGACGACCTTGGGCAGCGTCTCGCCCTTGATCGCCTTCATCGCGTTGCTCCACGAGCGCCTTGCCCATGCCGACGGGGTTCTGGGTGATCGCGCCGGCCATCACGCCCGACTTGATCGCGTCGATCTGGGCCTTGCCGGAGTCGAAGCCGATGATCGTGATGCCCTTCTTGCCGCTCTCCTCGACACCCTTGACGACGCCGATGGCCGAGCCTTCGTTGGCGCCGTAGAAGCCCTTGAGGTCCGGGTTGGCCTGGATGATCGACTTCGCGATGTCGGCCGACTTGGCCTGGTCGCCGCCGCCGTACTGCACGGGCAGCAGCTCGATGTCGGGGGCGTTGGCCTTCATCCATTCCACGAACCCGTCGCGGCGCTGGATGCCGGTGAGGCTGGTCTGGTCGTGGACGACCATCGCGACCTTGCCCTTGCCGCCGATGCAGCTCGGACATGTGCTTCGCGGCCTCGGCGGCGGCCGCCGTGTTGTCCGTCGCCGCGGTCGTGAGCGGGACGTCGCTCTCGACACCGGAGTCGAACGCGATGACGGGGATGTCCTGGCGCCTTGGCCTGGTCCATCAGCGGCGCGCTGGCCTTGGAGTCCAGCGCCGCGAAGCCGATCGCCGCCGGCTTCTTCTGGATCGCGTTGGTGAGCATCGTGACCTGCTGCTCGATGTCCTGCTCGGTCGGCGGGCCCTCGAAGGTGATGCGTGCGCCCTCGGCCTTGGCCTCCTCTTCGGCGCCCTGCTTGACCGCCTGCCAGAACTGGTGCTGGAAGCCCTTGGAGACGATCGCGATGTAGGGCTGCTTCCGCCTCCACCACCGCCCGCGGACGCCGAGCCGGCGCTCGAACCCTCGTCGTCGGACCCGCATGCGGCCACGGACAGGGCGAGGCCCGTGGCGACGAACGGTCGAGCCACTTGCTGCTGCGCATCTCTCTCTCCTTCGCTTACGTCGTGCGCTTGCGCGCCATGTCGGCGTAGACCGCGACGAGGATCACCACGCCGAGGATCACGTTCTGCCATTCCTGCGGGATCGACATGATCTGGAGCCCGTTGTTGAGGACGGAGATGATCAGCGCGCCGATGATGCGTGCCGACGATCGATCCCTTGCCGCCGGCCAGCGACGTGCCGCCGATGACCACGGCGGCGATGGCCTGCAGCTCGTAGCCGAGCCCGTGCCGGGCTGGGCCGAGGCCAGCCGGGCCGAGATCATCACGCCCGCCAGGCCGGTGAAGCAGCCCGCGAGCGTGTAGATGAGGAGCTTCCAGCGGCGCACGCTCGATGCCCGACAGCGCCGTCGCCTCCTCGTTGGAGCCGATCGAGTACGTGTAGCGCCCGAGGACCGTCTTGTTGAGCACCACGGCGGCGATCACCGTGGCCACCGCGAGCACGAGCACGGCGTTCGGGAAGTCGACCCCGAACAGGTGGCCGGTCGAGATGCTGGTGTAGCCCGGCGCGTCGTTGAAGTAGATCGGCGTGCTGTCGGAGATGACCAGGGCCAGCCCTTGCGCCGCGAGCATCATCGCCAGCGTGGCGATGAACGGCGGGATGCCGAGGAACGAGACGTTGAACCCGTTCACGAACCCGATCAGCCCGCCGAACAGGATCGTGCCGATCACGCCGAGCCAGACCGGCAGCCCGGAGTTGACGATCAGCACGCCGGATATGACGGCGCACAGCGTCATGCCCGTGCCGATCGAGAGGTCGATGCCGCTCGTGATGATCACGAACGTCGTCCCGAGCGCCAGCAGGCCGATCACGACGGTCGAGAAGAGGATCGAGGTGACGTTGGCGTAGTTGAGGAAGCTCGAGCTGGCGATCGAGAAGAAGAGGAAGATCGTGATCAGGCTCGCGAAGGCCAGGAACTGCTGCAGGCGGTCGCGCAGCCCCGTGCCCACCGCCTGGACCCTGGTCTTCGGCCGCTCCAGCGACGACGCGGTCATGCCACGGCCTCCTTCCCGCGCAGCGTCGCGTAGTGCATGACGCTCTCCTGCGTGGCCTCCGCGGCGTCCAGCGTGCCGGTCACGCGGCCCTCGCTCATGACCACGATCCGGTGCGACATGCGCAGGATCTCGGGCAGCTCGGAGGAGATCATGATGATCGACTTGCCGGAGGCGGCGAGCTCGTTGAGCAAGCCGGTAGATCTCCTCCTTGGCGCCGACGTCGATGCCCCGCGTCGGCTCGTCGAAGATCAGGATGTCGCAGTCCTTGACCAGCCATTTGGCGATCACGACCTTCTGCTGGTTGCCGCCCGAGAGGTTCTTGGCGGTCTGGCTCACCGACGGCGTCTTGATGCGCAGCGTGTCGACGTACTCGCGCGAGGCGCCGCGCATCGCCCCGTCGCTGACGAAGCCCCAGCGCTGGAAGCGCTCGGACAGCGCGCTGAGCCCGATGTTGGCGTTGACGTCCTGCTCGAGCAGCAGGCCGAACTGCTTGCGGTCCTCGGACAGGTAGCCGATGCGATGGCGCGCGGCCTCGGCCGGCGTGTGGATGCGGACCTCGCGTCCGCGCAGCCGGAGCGTCCCGGCGCTCATCCTGTCCGCGCCCACGATCGCGCGCGCGACCTCGGTCCGGCCCGCGCCCATCAGCCCGGCGAAGCCGAGGATCTCGCCGCGCCGCAGCTCGAAGCTGACGTCCTCCAGGAGGTCCTTGGTCGCCAGCCCTTCGACCTCGAGCACCGTCTCGCGGTCCTCGCGCACGCCCTCCGGCCGGGCCCCGAGCGTGAGCTCGCGCCCCACCATCATCGCGATCACCTCCTGCATGGTCGTGCCGGCGGTCTCCCGCGTCCCGATGTAGCGGCCGTCGCGGATGACCGTGATGCGCTGGGCGATCCGCCGCAGCTCGTCCATGCGGTGCGAGATGTAGATCACTCCCGTGTCGGGGCCGATGAAGCGCCGGATCAGCTCGTGCAGCACCTCGACCTCGGCGTCGTTGAGCGCCGCCGTCGGCTCGTCCATGATCAGCAGCGCGCGCGTCGTAGGACAGCGCCTTGCCGATCTCCACCATCTGCTGCTTGGCCACCGTGAGGTCGCCGACGAGGTCCTTGGGCCGCAGCGGCAGGTGCAGGCGCTCGATCAGCTCCTGCGCGCGCGCGTTCAGGCGCCGCTCGCTGGTGAAGATCCCGCGCTCGCGCCCGATGAACAGGTTCTGCGCGACCGTGAGGTCGGGCATCAGGTTGAACTCCTGGTGGATGATGCTGATGCCCGAGCTCGAGCGCGTGCTTGGGGGAGGTCGGCTCATAGCGCTCGCCGGCGAAGACGAACTCGCCCGCGTCGGCGTCGTAGATGCCCGACAGCAGCTTCATCAGCGTCGACTTGCCCGCGCCGTTCTCGCCCACCAGTCCGAGGACCTCGCCGGCGTGCAGGTCGAGGTGCATGTCCTCGAGCGCCTTGACGCCGGGGAAGGTCTTGCTCACGCCGCGGACGTCGAGCAGGAGCGGCGCGTCACGTCTTGACTCGTCCATCCTGTCTCTCCCCCGTTGGAATCGCGGCGTCGGGGCGGACCAGCCCCTCGGCGACGAGCTCGGCCCACGCGGCGTCCGGGACCGGCTCGTCGAACAGTGCGGCGTTGCGCTCGACCTGCGCCGCGGAGCGCGCGCCGAGGCACACGGTGGCCACGGCCGGGTGCGCGAGCGCGAACTGCGCGGCGGCGACCGGCAGGGTCGTGCCGTGGCGCTCGAGCACGTCGGCGATGCGATGGACGCGAGCGAGCACGTCCGGCGGCGCCGGCTCGTAGTTGTAGGTCGCGTTCTCGCGCGGGCGCGTGCGCGCGAGCAGGCCGGAGTTGAACACGCCGGCGGCGATCACCGACACGCCGCGCCGCTCGCACTCCGGCAGCAGGTCGTCCAGCGCGCCCTGCTCGAGCAGCGTGTAGCGGCCGGCGAGCATGACCACGTCGAGGTCGGTCTCGCGCACGAAGTCGGCGAGCATCTCGGCCTGGTTCATCCCCGCGCCGTAGGAGGCGATCACGCCCTGCGGCGCGCAGCTCCTCCAGCGCGGGGAAGGCGCCCGTCGAGCGCCTCGCGGTAGTGCTCGTCGGGGTCGTGGACGAGCAGCAGGTCGACGCGGTCGCGCCCGAGGCGCTCGAGGCTGGACTCCAGCGAGCGCAGCACGCCGTCGCGGCTGTAGTCGCGGACGCGTACGAGCGTGTCGGGGACCGCGTAGCCCTCGTCGTCGGTGCCCGTGCCCGGGCCGGGGACGAGCAGGCGCCCGACCTTGGTCGAGACGATGCGCGTCCGTCGGCGAGCCCGCGTCCCGAGGCGCCGCTCGGCGAGCCCGAGCCCGTAGTGCGGCGCGGTGTCGAAGTAGCGCACGCCGGCCGTCCCAGGCCGCCTCCAGCGCTCCGGGCCACTCGTCCTCGCCGACCTCGCGGCCGAGGTTGCCGATCGGCGCCGTGCCGAAGGACAGCGGACCGACGGTGAGGCCGCCGCGGCCGAGCGGCCTCATGATCGGGGCCGGGGCCGGAGTCCGTGCATCCCGCCGTCGACGGCCAGCACGCTGCCCGTGGTCGACGCTGCGTCCGGGTCGGCGAGATAGCAGATGGCGGCGGCGACCTCGTCGGCGCGACACGAGCCGGCCGATCGGCTGGCGCGCCTCGAGCGCGGCGCGCTCGGCGGCCGGATCGTCCGCCTGCGCGAGCAGGCGCTGTACCCACGGCGTGTCCGCGGTGCCGGGGTTGACGCAGTTGACGCGGATGCCGTCGCCGAGGTGATCGGCGGCCATGGCCAGCGTGAGCGCCTGCACGGCACCCTTGGAGGCGCTGTAGAGCGCCCGGTCGGGCAGCCCGGCGGAGGCCGCGATCGAGCCCGTGTTGACGATCGCCGCCCGCGCGGAGCGCTTGAGATGCGGCAGCGCCGCGCGGCTCGTGCGGACCATGCCGACGAGGTTGACGTCGAGCACGCGGTGCCACTCCGCGTCGTCGTTGTCGGCGACGGTGCCGCGCGCGCCGATGCCCGCGTTGTTGACGAGCACGTCGATGCCGCCCAGCTTCTCGGCCGCCAGCGCGATCGCCGGGCGCACCGAGTCGTCGTCGCCGACGTCGCAGACGATGCCGATCATCGGCGCCTGCACGGCGGAGGGGTCGAGGTCCAGGCAGGCGACGCGCGCGCCGTGGGCCGTCATGCGCTGCGCCGCGTGCAGGCCGAGGCCGGAGCCGCCCCCGGTCACGACCGCCCGCACGCCGTCGAGCGCCCTCATAGGGCAACCCCCTCGGGGGTGGGCGGGTCCGTTCTCCGCGCCTGGTCCCTCGCCAGCCGGTTGCCAGGGTCGGTCATGCCGGGATCGCGGGGGCGGCCCAGACGACCCCGTCCGGGTAGAGGTGAGCGGTCAGCGCTTCGCGTCGCAGCTCGGCCGAGAACCCGGGCGCGGTCGGTGCGCGGTAGGCGCCGTCGTCGACGACGACCGGGTCCAGGAAGTGCTCGTGCAGATGGTCGACGTACTCGATCACGCGGTCGTCAAGACGGCCCGAGACCGCGACGAAGTCGAACATCGCCAGGTGCTGGACGAGCTCGCACAGCCCCACGCCGCCGGCGTGGGGGCACACCGGGAGCCCGAACTTGGCCGCGAGCAGCAGGATCGCCAGGTTCTCGTTGACGCCCGCTACGCGCGCGGCGTCGATCTGCACGATGTCGATGGCCTCGGCCTGCATGAGCTGCTTGAACATGACGCGGTTCTGGACGTGCTCGCCGGTCGCGATCCGCACCGGGCTCACGGCGCGCCGGATTGCGGCGTGGCCGAGGATGTCGTCCGGGCTCGTCGGCTCCTCGACCCACCACGGGTCGTAGGGGGCGAGCGCGCGGATCCACCGGATGGCCTCCTCGACGTCCCAGCGCTGGTTGGCGTCGACGGCGATCCGCATCTCCGGCCCGCAGACGTCGCGGGCGATCCGCATCCGGCGCTCGTCGTCCTCGAGGCTCGCGCCCACCTTGAGCTTGATCTGGTCGTAGCCCGCGGCGATGGCTTCGCGGCAGAGCCGCTGCAGCTTGGCGTCGGAGTAGCCCAGCCAGCCGGGGGTCGTGGTGTACGCGGGGTAGCCGTCCTCGAGCAGGCGGGCGGCGCGTTCCGCCCGGCCGGGCCGCGCGCGCTCCAGGATCTCGAGCGCCTCGGCGCGGGTCAGAGCGTCGGTCAGGTAACGGAAGTCGACGAGCTCGACGAGCTCCTCGGGGGACATGTCGGCCAGCAGCCGCCACAGGGGCTTGCCGGCGCGCTTGGCCGGCAGGTCCCAGAGGGCGTTGACCACGGCCGAGATGGCCATGTGCATGACGCCCTTCTCCGGGCCGAGCCAGCGCAGCTGGGAATCGTGCACGAGCGAACGCCAGACGTCGCCGAGCGGCGTATCGAGCGCCAAGCCGACGATGAAGGGCTCGAGCGCGGCGTAGGCAGGCAGCACCACGACCACGCCGACCACGACGTGGGTCCACCCGGCACCTGACAGGCCGAACCAGGCCACGCCGGCGATCATGGCAGGCACCATGGCGACCAGCCAGGTCAGCTGGACGACGAGCACCGCCCGGGTCGAGCCGACCGCGATCAGGAAGGTCGCCACGAGGTCGAGCACGACGCGCAGGGCGCCGAACACGGCCAGGCCGGCGAGGGCGCCGGCGGCTGCGCTCCACCGATCGCCGTAGAGAACGCGGATCGCCGGCTCGGCGAGGGTGGCCAGACCCAGGCCCATGAAGACGGCCACCGCCACCAGCGGCGCGCTCGTGCGGACCAGCCCGAGGTTGCGCCGGACCGCTGACTCGACGCCGGAGAAGGCGGGCAGCGCCACCACCCGGACCGCCTGACCGATCGCGTTCATCGGCCAGGAGGACATGTTGAAGGCGAGCACGTAGAGGCCGAGCTCGGTCGAGCTGAGCTGGCGGGCGACGATCAGGTTGTCGAGCGTGATCAGCAGCCAGGAGACGAGGTTGGCCCCCGCGAGGGGGAGGCAGAACCCCAGCGACTCGCGGGCCACGTCGGGGCGGAGCCCGAACCGGGGGACGGTGCGGGTCGCAGCGTGCAGGCCGACGACCAGCACGACCTGGTTGGCGATCTGGGCCCAGGCCAGCGCGTCGGGTCCGGCACCGCCGGTCGCCAGCACGACCACGGTGGCCGTGGACGCGAGCATGCCGCTGATGTTGATGACGACGAGCGTCTTCTGGCGGTACTCACGCTGGAGTCGCGCCGCCGGCACGATGGTGAAGCCGAAGATCAGCAGGCTGACGGCCATCAGTCGGATGACGCCCTCGGACTCGGGGCTCTCGAAGGCGCTCGCGATGCCGGGTGCGCCGAGCACCATCGACATGGCCAGGACGCCGCTCAGCACCACACCGAGCGTGGCAACGGTGGGCGCGCGCCGCTCGAGGTCGCGGGCCCGGACCAGGTCGGTGCCGAGCCCGAACTCCGCCAGCGTCCCCAGGATGTTCCACACGGTCAGGGCTACGGCGAAGACGCCGAACTGCTCGGGGGCGATCAGCCGGGCGACGAGGATGCTGACCAGGAAGTTGCCCACGCGCAGCGTGAGGTTGCCGAAGGTGCTCCAGCCCAGGCCGCGTGCGACCTTCCCGGTGAGCGACTGTGTCTGTGACACGTCAGAACCCGTACCTGCGTTCGCGGCGCCACAGCAGGTGGTGCCGCACCTTGCGGGTGAACGAGCCGACGCCGGTCTGGGAGGGCGTGCCCTGCGGACGGCGAACGCCGGGCCAGGTCTCCTCGGCGAACTCGATCAGCTCGGCGACCTCGGGGGCGCCGGGACGCTCGAGGCCGGCGGCGCGCGCGCGGCGCACCGCCTCGCGCGCCAGCGCGCGGTAGGCCATCGGCCGGAGGCTCTCGACGAAGGCCACGCCCGGGGCGCGCTCGTCGACCAGGATGTCGAAGGTGCGCCTGCGCTCGCGCAGGTCGGTGACCCAGCCGGCGTAGGTCGTCAGGTGCATGTTGGCGTCGTGCACGCGGTAGAGCGCCTGCTGGGGGCCGTTGACCCGGCCGACGTCCCAGCGGGCAGCCGTGCGCAGCCACATGTCGAGGTCGCCGGAGTGCGGCAGTCGGGGGTCGTAGAGGTCCGTCTGCTCGAGCGCCTCACGGCGCATGACGACCTCCGGGCTGGCGATGAAGCAGCGGCCCTGACGGGCGGACTGCGACAGCCAGTCGTGGCCGGGCCAGACGGTCCAGTTGCGGGTCTGCGAGGACGTCGCGGGGGGCTCGCCGGAGAAGGATCGCGGCGTAGCCGTAGACGAAGCCGACGCGAGGATGCGTCTCCATCAGCGCGGCCGCGCGGGTGAGGCAGTCGCGCGTCAGCAGGTCGTCGGCAGACACCAGGGCGACGAAGTCGCCGCGCGCCTTCGCCAGCCCGTCGTTGTAGGTGCGGATGTGGCCGGCGTTCGTCTCGTGGAGGATCGCCTCGACCCGCGGGTCGGCGTCGGCGAGGCGTTGTGCCACCTGGCCGCTGCCGTCGGGCGAGGCGTCGTCGACGATGATCACCTCGACGTCGACGCCGTTCTGGTCGAGCGCGCAGTGCACCGCCTCGGCGAGGTAGTGGCCGTAGTTGTAGCAGGGGATCACCACCGTGACGGTGGGCCTGCCGGTGAGCGGGCGAGGTCGGTGGAAGCGCACGATCAGGCCTCCGAGTCGAGGCGTACGCCGAAGGGCCGGGCCGGGGTGCCGACCCAGGTCTCACCGGCGGGCAGGTCGCGCAGCAGGACCGCGCCCATGCCGAGCACGGCGTCGGCGCCGACGGTGACGCGCTCGCGCACGCTGGAGGACATGCCGAGGTAGGCACCCTCCCCCACCGTGACCTCCCCGCCCAGGGTGACCCCGGCGCAGAGCGTGGCGTAGTCACCCACGACGTCGTCGTGGGTGAGCGTGACGTGCGGCATGGCCACGACGTGCTCGCCGAGGCTGACGTCGGCGGTCATCACCGCGCCGGCGAGCACGATGCTGCCGCGGCCGATGCGGCTGCCGGCGGGCACGTCGACACCGGGGTGCACCGTCGTGGCGAAGCGGTCGGCCCTCACCCCGAGCTCGCGCAGCCGGGCGACGATGCCCCGGCGGGCCGGGCCACGGCCGGCGCACACCAGCAGGTCGTGATCGGCGTACTCGCCGACGAGGTCGATGCCGCCCACGACCGGGACGCCGCCGACCTCGGTGCCCCAGAGCGCCGGGTTGTCGTCGACGACGTGGAAGGCGGCGTGGCGGTCGAGGAGGCGCTCGACGGCGAGCACCTCGCGGGCCAGCCCGCTGGCCGCGATCAGCAGGAGGCCGGCCATCACCCGCGCGCCGCGTTGCGGAGCGCGTCGACGACCCGCGCCTGGTCGGACTCGGAGAGCTGGTGGAACATCGGCAGGATCAGCGTGTTGTCGGTGAGCCGCTCGGTCACCGGCAGGGGCAGGTCGCCGGTGTCGACGCCGCGGTAGGCCGGCTGCCGGTGCGACGACATGATGCCGCGGCGGGCGGAGATGCCGGCCTCGGCGAGGCTCGCCAGCAGCTGCTCGCGGTCCTGGGGGAAGCCGGGCTCGACCTCCACCCAGCACGACTGGAAGTTGGTGGTGCCGTATCCCGGGTCGGCCACGATCCGCAGGCCGTCGATCTCGTCGACCGCCTTGGCGTACGACGCGGCGAGCGTGCGGCGTCGGGCGACCACCTCGGGCAGCCGGCCGAGCTGCACGATGCCGACGGCCGCCTGGAGATCGGTCATCCGGAAGTTGAAGCCGATCTCGGCGTACTCCTCGGCCGGCGCGAGCACCTGCGAGTGCCGGTCGGCCGCCGAGACGCTCATCGCGTGCTCGCGCAGCTGCCGGGCCCGGGCCGCCCACTCGGGACGGGACGTGGTGACCATGCCGCCCTCACCGGTGGTGAGGATCTTGCGCGGGTGGAACGACCAGGCGGCGATCTCGGCGCCGGCCCCGACCGGACGGCCGCGGTAGGTGGAGCCCGCGGCGCAGGCGGCGTCCTCGACGACCACGATGTCGCGGGGATCGCAGAGCGCGCGCAGCGGGTCGAGGTCGAGCGGGACCCCGCCCTGGTCCACGGCGATCACCGCGCGCGTCCGTGCGGTGATCGCCGAGGCGACTGTGTCGGCCGTGAGGTTGCCGGTGGTCGCGTCGACGTCGGCGAAGACGGGGCGCGCGCCGACGTAGGTCACGGCGTTGGCGGTGGCGATGAAGGAGAACGACGGCACCACCACGTCGTCACCGGGGCCCACCCCTGCGACGAGCAGCGCCAGGTGGAGGCCCGTGGTGCACGACGAGACGGCGATGGCGTGGTCGGCCTGCATGGCGGTGGCGAAGGCGGTCTCGAAGGCCGCGACGCGCGGCCCCTGGGCGACCCAGCCCGACGCGATGACCTCGGCGACGGCCGCGGCCTCCTCGTCGCCGAGCCAGGGCTGCATGACGTTGATCCGGCTCATCACGCCACCGCTGTCCGGCCGGCGGCGATCTCGGCTCGCAGCGGCCGCCACCACTCGACGAGCTCGCGGAGGCCCTCGTCGAGACCGACCTGCGCGGTGAACCCGAGGTCGCGCTGCGCCGCAGAGACGTCGGCCAGCCGGCGTACGACGCCGTTGACGGCCCGCTCGGGGCCGTGCTCGACCGCCAGGTCGGAGCCCATGACGCGCAGCAGCGCCTCGGCCAGCCCGAGCAGGCTGGTCTCCTCACCGCAGGCGATGTTGTAGACGCCCTCGGTGACGTCGCTCGCCGCGGCCAGGACGTTGGCCCGCGCGATGTCGGTGGTGTAGGCGAAGTCCATCGTCTGGAGACCGTCGCCGAAGATCAGCGGCGGCTGACCGTCGACGATGCGCTCCATCCAGCGCACCAGCACCTCGGTGTAGAGGCCGTGCACATCCATCCGCGGGCCGTAGACGTTGAAGTAGCGCAGCAGCACGTAGTCGAGCCCGTTCATGGCCCGGAAGCTGCGGATCATGCCCTCGTTGAACGACTTCGCGGCGCCGTAGAACGTGTCGTTGTTGTGGTGATGGTGGCGCTCGGTGGTCGGGAACTCCTCGGCCATGCCGTAGACCGACGCCGACGACGCTGCGATGAGCTTGTCGACGCCGTGCTCGACCGTCGCCTCGACGACGTTGAACGTGCCGTCGACCAGCACCTCGAGCGCGAGCCGCGGCTCCTCAGCGCACTGGGTGATCCGGATCGCGGCCTGGTGGAAGACGAGGTCCTTGCCCCTGGTCGCGTCGTGGACGAGGTCGCGGTCGCGGATGTCGCCCTCGACGAGGCTGACCCGGCCCGACCCGAGCGCGTCGTCGAGGTTGGCCCGGCGCCCGCGCACCAGGTTGTCGAGCACGTCGACGTGCCCGACACCCGCGTCGAGCAGCTGGTCGACCAGGGTCGAGCCGATCGTGCCGGCGCCCCCCGTGACCAGGACGGATGCTCCTTCGAGAGTGCTCATCAGACTGCCTCACGCTCTTCGGTTCGGATGCCGGGGTCCACGAGCGAACCACCGGTGACAAGACTGGCCGACGCCGCCTCGAGCACCGACAGCACCCGGAGTCCGGCGGCACCGTCGGTGCGGGAGGACCGTTGCTCGCGGACGCACGCCGCGAACTCCGCGACCATCGCGCCGAGGGCCTCCCGCTCGGGCAGGGCCGGGGCCCAGGTGTCGCCGAGCCGGTAGGAGATGGTGGCGGCCTTCCGCTCGTCGACGGAGTCGACGGACTGCTGCGCGAGGTCGACGCCGCGGTCGTAGACGCTGAGGCGCTGCTGCGGGTTGAGGTCGTCCCAGACGAGGGTACGGCGACTGCCGCCGATGACCATCTGCCTGATCTTGGTCGGGCTCAGCCAGTTGACGTGCACGTGCGCGATGGCGCCGCCGGGCAGGGGCATCGAGAGGTAGCCGACGCACGACTTGCCGGAGCCGATCGGGTCGGCACCCTGGGCGGCGACACCCTCGGGGCGGAGCCCCCCGGGCAGGATGAAGTCGAGGATCGACAGGTCGTGCGGGGCGAGGTCCCAGAAGACGTCGACGTCGGGCTGCACCAGGCCGAGGTTGATGCGCACGGAGTCGACGAACATGATCTCGCCGAGCTCGCCGTCGGCGATCAGCTCGCGGATCCTCTGCACCGCCGGCGTGTAGCAGTAGGTGTGGTCGGCCATCAGCACGAGACCCTGGCTGCGAGCCAGGTCGACCATCGCCGCACCGCTGGAGACGCTGTCGGCCAGCGGCTTCTCGACCAGCACGTGCTTGCCGGCCCGCAGCGCCGCGAGGGCGATGTCCTGGTGGGTGCGCGCCGGTGTCGCGATGGCGATCGCGTCGACGTCGTCACGGGCCAGTACGTCGGCCAGGTCTGCGTGCACGTCGACGCCGCTCCGGGCGCCGAGGACCCGCTGGGCTCGCTCCACGTCGAGGTCGCACACCGCCACGAGGTCCCAGTCGTCCGCTGCTCGGAAGTTGCGGATCAGGTTGGGTCCCCAGTAGCCCGCTCCCACGACGGAGATACCGAGCTTGCTGCTTGTTGACATTCAATCCCCCCAGGACTGTCTTGCTGTTGTTCAGATCATCCGCTCTCGAGCTCCCCTATGGGGAGTTTTGTCGGAAGACCAGGTCGACGAAGTAGTTGGTGGCGTTCCACGAGCTCGCGGGGAACCCGCCGCCACCGGCATAGACGAACCGGCCGTTGCCGGCGGCCGGTGCCGACAACGGTCCCGCTGTCCATCCGTCGGCGAAGAACGCGGGCGTCGCCGAGTAGTGGCCGTTCGGGGCGTAGTAGGAGACCACGTAGGCCTGGCCGGCGGTGAGCGCCAGCGGCGTCGACAGGGTGGCGGTCTGCCAGCCGCTGGCCGTCTCGTCGGCGAACGTGACCGTCGCGAGGCGGGTGCCGGCCTGGCTCCAGATCGAGCCGGTGTGCGTGCCGGTGTTGCCGGCTCCCTTGTAGAAGCTGATGGCGGTCGCGCTGCCGCTGACGGACGGCGTGAACGCCGTGCCGAGCTCGACCGGGCCTGAGTCGTCGACCGAGGCCGTGGCCGGGGTCAGCCCGGTGAACATCGACGTCAGGACGGACGCGGCGTTCTCGGTGCGGAAGCTCCATGTCTGCGTCGGGAGCACGGCGTCCTCCTGGGACACCACGCCGCTGACGGTGACCGTGAACTGGGTGCCCACGGCGAGCGGTGCGGACGGCGTGAAGGTCAGGGTGCGCGAGTTGCCCGAGAGCGCCACCGTGCCGGCGACCGGGGTGCCACCCTGGCTGACGGTCATCGACCAGCCGGCAGGCTTGATCGGCTCCGACAGCGTGATGCTCGGCTTCACCGACGCGAGCTCGCCCACCGCCCCGTCGGCCGGGGTGCGGCCGGAGACCGCGATGGTGCCCGGGCCCTTCTCGAAGACAATGTCGACGAAGTAGTTGGTCGAGCCCCATGAGTTGGTCGGGAAGCCACCGGCGGCGCCGTACAGGTAGCGGCCGTTGTTGCCCGCCGGCGCCGTGAGGTCACCCGAGACCAGCGGCTCGTTGAAGAAGCCGGGCGTGTAGGAATAGTGCCCCTGGGGCGCGAGGTAGGAGACGACGTAGGTCGTGCCGGCGGTCACGTCGACCGGCGACGACAGCGTCGCCGTCTGCCAGCCGCTCGCCGTCTCGCCCACGAAAGTGACGCCCGCGAGCTTGGTGCCCGTTGAGCTCCACAGCGAACCCTTGTGGACGCCGTTGTTGCCGGTGCCCTTGAAGAACCGGATGCCGGTGACACGCCCGTTCTTCGACGGCACGAACGCGGCGCCGAGCTCGACGGGAGAGCTCTCGTCGGCGGACGGCACGGCCGGCACCTGGGCACCGAACAGGCTCTGGGTAGCGGGATCGGCGGCCGAACGGGTGCGGAAGGTCCACGTCTGCGTGGGGAGCGCGACCCCTTCTGTGGAGGTCACCCCGCTCAGGGACACGGTGAGGTCGGCGGCACCGGGAAGGGCGGAGGTCGGCGTGAAGGTGAGTGCCGTCCCGTCGCTGCTGAGCTGTGCGGAGCCGGGGATGGTGGTGGCGCCCTGCTTGAGCGTCATGGTCGACCCGGCGTTGACCGCGGTGGAGAACGTGACCTTCACCTTGGACCCGCGGGACACCTCGACGGCGCCGGGAGCCGGCTCCTGGGCGACGACGGTCAGTGGCGAGGCGGACTTCGAGAAGAGCACGTCGACCATGTAGTTGCTGGGCGAGCTGCTCGACGGGAATCCCGTGCCGTAGGTGTAGGAGCCGGAGTCGCCGGCGACCTGCAGCGGGGGCTTCGACAGGTTGGCGCTGCCGAACCCGTTGGGCGTCACGGAGTAGCGGCCCACGGTGGTGCGGTAGGAGGCGACGTACTCGGTGTTGGCCGTGACGGCGACCGGCTGGGCGAACGTCAGTGTCTGCCACCCTGCGGACGACTCGCCGGTGAAGGTGCCGGTGGCGAGCTGGGTGCCGTCGGCCCTCCAGAGGGCGCCCGTGTGGGTCCCGGTGTTGTTGGGGCCCTTGTAGAAGCGCACACCTGTCACGGTCCCGTTGACGGATGGGCTGAACCGCACGCCCAGGCTCACCGCCGCCTGGTCGGAGTCCTCGAGCACCGTCGGCACCGTCGAGTCGTCGAACAGGCTGCAGGGGCAGACGCCGGGCGGGCCCGCGGGCTTCGCCGTCGTGAACGACCAGGTCTTGCCGCCGGTGATCTGCTGGCCGATCGTGTCGGTGCCCGAGAGCGTGGCGGTGTACCTGACGAACCCGTTGAGGGGCGCGTTCGGGGTGAAGGTGATCGTGCGCGTGGTGGCGTTGTAGGCAGTCGTGCCGGCGACCGTGTTGTTCAGCGCGTCCTTGACCGTGATGCCGGCGGTGCCGGCGGCGAGCGGCTTGGAGTAGGTCGCGGAGACGGTGGTGGTCACCGGCACGCTGCTCGAGTCGGCGAGCGGGGTCTGACCGGTTGCCGACAGCGGGGACTGGTCGGTCGTGGTGAACAGCGCGTCGACGTAGTAGTTGCTGCTGCCGAAGCTGCTCGACGGGAACTGGCCGAGGTTGGCGTAGACGCCCGCCGCCTCGGCGCCGAACCCGCCCGCGACCCGGAGCGGACCGGCCAGCACGGGGCGCTCGTAGAACGCGTTGCCCCGGACCGCGTAGCGGCCCTGGGGTGCGGAGTAGGACACGACGTAGGTCTGCCCGGCCGCCACCGGGACCGCCGACGCGAACTGAACCGTCTGCCAGCCGGTGGCCGTCTCGTTGACGAACGACCCGCGCGCGAGCAGCTGTCCGGTCGAGCTCCACAGGGAGGCCTGGTGCGTGCCGCCGTTGCCGACGCCCTTGTAGAAGCGCGCGCCGGAGATGAAGCCGGCGACCGTCGGGCTGAACCGCAGGCCCAGCTCGGTCGGAGAGCCGTCGTCGGTGGCCGGAGTCTTGGGGACCTCCGCGCCGAAGATGGAGCACGGGCACTGCACGGTCACGTTGCGGGTGGCCGCCGCACCGATGTTGGCGCTGTCGTCGGTGGCCCGCACGCGCAGGGACACGGTGCCCTGGCCCTTCAGCACGGAGGTGTAGGTCCAGGCGGTGGTGCCCTGTGCAGGGTGCCAGGTGGTGCCGCCATCGGTCGACACCTCGACACCGGCGACCCGTCCGCCCACGTCGGAGGCGGTGCCGGTGACGGTGAGGTTGGTGCCGTTGGCGAGGCTCGCGCCGGAGGCGGGCGTGCTGATCGTCGCGGTGGGCGCCGTCGTGTCGGTGGACTTGGTGGCCGCCACGAGCGGAGCGGACAGCGTGTTCGGCTGGGCACCCATGTCGGCCAGCAGGTTGACCTGCGCCTGCTGCATCCGCACGTCCGCGGGCTCCGGCGCGTAGGGGCTGTCGTGCTCGGAGTCGAGGCCCCACGTCCACTGCACCGAGCCGGCGCTGAACACGAGCGCGCCACTGGGGGCCTTGTACATCGTCGTGTTGTGGGTGGTCGTGCCCGGGGCGACGGTGTTGCCGTAGTCGAGGAGGTACTCGGGCGTCGGCCCGGTCGTGGTGGAGAGCCGGATCAGGCCGGCCGGCCTGAAGCCGTTGTCGAGGTCCTCGTTCGACTCGTAGCCGACGGTGTGCGGCGCGAGCGGCTGCGACGCGCCCGCGGGCAGGTTGGCGAGCGCGGTGTTGCGCCACATCCGCAGCTTGCCCTCGGCCGCGCCGACGGTCACCCGGAGGTCGTCGTGGTTGACCATGTAGGCGGTGCCGGTGAGGGCGTTCTCGGGCCGGCCACCACCTTGGCTCGCCGGGGCGAACCTCGGGTCACGCCAGGTGCCGGTCCACTCGGGGGACGGGTCGATCTTGTCGTTGCCCCACGTCTCCTTGTAGGAGACCAGGGTGCGGTTCGCCGTGCGGCTCGCGTCGGCGGACGGCTCGAAGCGGGTGCGCCAGTACATCTCGTTGCCGCTGAGGAACTGGAGGTTCACGCCTGCATCGCGCGCGGACTCGACGTTGGCGCGCTGGGGACCGCTCCAGTACTCGTCGTGGCCGACGGACAGGAACACCTTGTGGTTCCTGATGAGCTGACCGCGCCGATGGGTGTCGACTCCGGCCATGTAGCTGACGTCGTAGCCGTTCTTCTCCATGAAGCGGACCATGGGGTACTCGTTGGCGAAGAAGAAGTCGCGTGCGGTCGTGCCCGTGCGGGTGGCGAACGGCCGGTTGTAGGACAGCTTGTAGGCGCGGCCGTTGGCGCCGCCCGTGTAGAAGCTGGATCCGCCGTAGGTGTTGTAGGCCTGCCACGTCGTGTCTGAGGTCTGGAACACCACCTGCGACGTGCTGGCGTCGTCGCGGACGATGAACGTGATGTGGCTGGTGTCACCGTTCGTGCGCTTGAGGTGGGCGATGTAGACGCCGGAGATCGCGGTCGAGGGGACGTTCCAGGACGCCGAGACGCCCCAGTTGCCGCAGTCGAAGAGCTCGGTGGCCGGGTCGGTGATGCAGCTGGGCTGGTTCTGCGGCAGTGACGCGCTGGGGTTGACCGACGTGATCTTGCGGGCGCCGTTGCCCTGGTAGTAGCCGATCCGGTAGATGTCGACGGTGTACGACGATGCGTCGGTGTCGATCTTGAAGTCGACCCGCTGACCGACGTTCACCGAGATGTCGGTCGCGAAGCCCTGGATCGAGTCGTCGCCGGCACCGGACACGTCGTCCCAGATCTCGGGGCTGGTGCCGGGCTTGCTGTTCTCGCAGGCGACCTTGTTGCCGGTCGGCCCGCAGGGGTCGCCGGCGGCGAACGTGGGCGCCGCCGGGGACACGATGGACACCAGGGCGGCCACCAGGAGCGCCGCCAGGGACGCTGCGAAATTACGCTGCACGGGAGCTCTCGTCTCTCAACCAGGTGGCGAAGTCGCCCGAACGGATGGCCTTGCGGGATGCGAGGCGCGCCGCCAGGGTCACGCCCAGGAAGACCGGCAGGCGCAGCGCGACACCCGGCTCGATGACGGCCAGGCGGAGCAGGGTGCGGAGGCTGGTGGGCGCGGCACCCACACCCGCCCCGGTGGCCTGCGCGTTGCCGGTGGCCACGCGGGTGCGGCGCCGGACCAGGTCGCCGACGGTGCGCGGCGCGATCACCGAGACGTGCGCGGCGTCGACCACGCGGCGCTCACCGGGGGCGAAGGCGGTCGAGACGGCCAGGTCGTCGCTCATCACCGCGGGGCGTGCCGATACCCGGCGCTGGCCCTCGTCGGAGAGGGCGAAGACGCCCCGGCCGAACAGGCCGTGCCGCACCTGCGGCAGCCGCTCCCAGACGCGGTAGTAGGCCTTCACGAGCAGGTTGGACCGCTCGACGTCGACGAGGCGGCGCGGGCCGGCCGCGATCACGTCTCCGTCGAGGGCTCCCACGAGCGCGAGCAGCGAGCGACCGCTGATGCACACGTCGGCGTCGAGGTGGATCCGCGGGAACGCGGTCGCGGCGGCGTTGCCGACCCCGACCGCGGCCAGCTTCGAGGGCTGGGCGATCTCGAGCACCCGCACGTCGGGGAACTGGGCCCGGACGACGTCGGCCGTGTCGTCGGTGCAGCCGTTGCAGACCACGACGACCTCGAGCTCGGCCGGGTCGAGCCCGTCAGCCAGCGCCGACAGGGTGCGGGCGATGCCCCGGGCCTCGTTGTGGGCCGGGATCACGACACTGGCCAAAGCCCAGCTCATCGCACCCACCCCGCCCGGTGGCTACTCTTCGGGCCATGACGCCAGGGCCTCGAATCGAACCCACCGCCGATGTCTCCGACCGGGCCAGCATCGGGAGCGGGACGCTCGTCTGGCATCTCGCTCAGGTCCGTGAGGATGCGGTCGTCGGTGACGAGTGCATCATCGGCCGCGGAGCCTACGTCGGACCGGGCGTCCGGCTCGGCAACCGGTGCAAGCTCCAGAACTACGCCCTCGTCTACGAGCCGGCCGTCGTGGAGGACGGTGTCTTCATCGGACCCGCCGTCGTGTTCACCAACGACCTGATGCCGCGGGCCGTCATGCCCGATGGTCGCCTGCAGACCGGCGACGACTGGGAAGCCGTCGCCGTCGTGGTCCGCGAGGGTGCCTCGATCGGCGCCCGGGCGGTCGTCGTCGCCCCGCTGACGATCGGCCGCTGGGCCATGGTCGGCGCGGGCTCGGTGGTGACCCGCGACGTGCCGGACTTCGCCCTGGTCGTCGGGGTCCCGGCGCGCCGCGTCGGCTGGGTGGGGCCGGCCGGCGCGGCGCTGGAACGAGTCGACGAGCACAGTTTCAGGTGCCCCCGCACCGGTGCGGGCTTCGTCGAGACGGACGGCGTGCTGACGGAGATCCATCAGTAGGCGCCCGTCGTCCGGGTGGGTGCGGCGTAGGCGACGTCGAGCTGGTCGTGGGCTCCCCCGCGCTGCGCGACAGCCGGGTGGGGGGTGCTCACGAGCTGTGGGAACGCGGCGGGGCTGAAGCTCTCGGGCGCCCACGCGACGGGGCGGAGCACGTCGAGTCGGATGGCACGCTCACGGACGTTCATCAGTAGGCCCCCGTCGAGCGGGTGACCGCGGCGAAGGTCTTGAGGCCGATGCGCAGGTCCTCGCCGAGGTCCCAGTTGTCGGTGTACTCGAGGTCGAGCCGCACGGACTCGTCGTGGCTCAGGTCGGAGCGACCGCTGACCTGCCACAGCCCCGTGAGGCCGGGGCGCACGGCGAGGCGGCGGCGCTCGTCGTCGTCGTACTCGGCGACCTCACAGGGCAGGGCAGGGCGCGGGCCGACGAGCGACATCTCGCCGCGCACCACGTTGATCAGCTGGGGCAGCTCGTCCAGGGAGGTCTTGCGAAGCAGGCCGCCGACGCGGGTGATGCGCGGGTCGTTCCTCATCTTGAAGAGGCGACCGTTGCCCTCGTTGAGCTCGGCGAGGCCGGCCCTGCGCTCCTCGGCGTCGGTCGTCATCGAGCGCAGCTTGTACATCGTGAAGAGGTCGCCGTCGCGGCCGACTCGCGTCTGCTTGAAGAACGCCGGCCCCCGCGACTCGAGGCGGATCGCGACGGCGCAGGCGAGCAGGACGGGCATGGCCATGACCAGGATCCCGACCGCTGCGACGCGGTCCAGGACGATCTTGCCCAGCCGGTCGACACGGCCCGGGCGGGGCGGTGCGACCTCCACGCCGGTGGCGGCACCGAGCTGCGACGGGGTGACCCGGCGGCGCGAGACACCGTCGGGCAGGCCCAGCAGCACGAGGCGTACGTCGGCCTCTGCGAGGCGCCAGGACAGGCGCCGCAGCGCCATGGAGTTGAGGTGCGTCGACGGTGCGACGGCCACGGTGTCGGCCTGCCAGGCACTCGCCATCTCGACGATCCGCTCGATCGACGTGAGCGCGCAGGTCATCACGTCGGGGAGATCAAGGGATCGCTCGGAGAGCTCGCCCAGCTGGCCGACACCGACGACCTCGCAGCCGCCGGACCGACGGAGCTGGACGAGCGCCTGGGTGGTGCCGTCGATGTCGCCGACGAGCATGACCCGTCGGTCGACTGCCGGCCGGGCGGTGACGTTGGTGGCTCCGCGGGCCAGCACGCCCACGACGGCGAACTGGGCCGCGAAGCCGGCGAGCAGCTGTGAGGGACGGTCGACCCCGATCAGGACGACCAGCACGGAGACGGCGCCGAGGGAGGTCACCTGGTGACGCAGGTAGGTGCCGATGCGTGCCTCGGCGCCGCGACCGACATCGCGCCGGGCCAGGGCCACGCCGGCAACCGCGCCTGCGGTGCCGAGCGCCGTGACGGACGGGGCGAGGCCGGTCATCAGGCCGATCGCGACGCCGGTGGCGGCGATGCCGAGGATCACGAGGCCGACCCGGGCGGCGTACGCGCCGAACGGCCAGCCGAGACGGCGGACGCGGCGCGCTCCGACGGACAGCTCCAGCGAGGTCATGCGCGGGCCCTGGCGTGGCACGAGAGAGAGCGGTGGGTGGGGCCCATCGTGATCGGTCGACATGCAACGTCTCGCGTCAGACCCCACCCGTGCAGACGGCCTGAAGGGGGGGACTTCGTTGGTGCGGCCCGGCCGTGGCCCGCACCGGCCTGGTCTGCACTCCGACGACGACCACACTGAACGCGGTCTGGTCGTCGTCGGAGACTGATGGCACTCATGATCGTCGCCATTGCGACACCCCCCAATTCGTCTGACGAGAACAGTGTTCTCCAGAGCGAACACTGTTGTCATACCCGGAATTGACGAAGCCTCCGCCCGGCTCCCCCGGGCAGGGTGATCCCGGTCACAAGAGGCCGGGAGCGCGTACGGTGGCCCCTGCCAATCCCCTCCGGACGAGGTGCCGACGCACGATGACGCCCGACGAGCCCCTGGACGCCCCCGCCGAACGGCGCGCCCGTCTGCGCGAGGCCGCGGCCCTGGAGATCAAGCAGGCCGCGCGCGAGCACCTGCTGCGCTACGGTCCCGGCGAGCTCTCGCTGCGCGCGGTGGCGCGCGACGTCGGGCTGACGCCGTCGGCGCTCTACCGCTACTTCGACTCGCGGGGCGCCCTGGTTGCCGCGCTCAGTGCCGACGCCCTCGAGTCGGCCGGAGACGCGGTGTCGGGCGCCGCCGACGACAGGCTGGCCCCGACCGAGCGGCTGCGGGCGATGTTCGTGGCGTTCCGGGCATGGTCACACCGGCACCGCTCGGAGTTCGAGCTGATCTTCGCCAACCGCGACGAGCAGACCCGTCCCGACATCACCCAGTCCGAGGAGCTGCAGGGGCTCGTCGCACTGCCCCTGCGTACGGCGATGGCCGCGCTGGCCGACGGCAGCATCTCGCCCGGCGCGAGCCGGCCGACCCTGAGCCAGGCGGCGGCGGACGCCGTGGAGGCCTGGCCGGAAGAGGTCGACGAGGAGCTCCTCGTCCCGGCGATGCTCGTGTGCACGCAGTGCCTCGGATGGCTCTACCTCGAGCACTTCGGGCTCGTGACGTGGGCCGTCGAAGAGGCGGACGCCGCGTTCGCGGCGTACCTCGACGGGATCCTGGGCTCGGCGCCCTGAGGCGCGAGGGTCAGGGTCTCGAGGGTCAGGCGGTGGAGCCGAGCAGCCGGCGAGCCGGCCAGCGCACGCCCGATGCGGCAGGAGCCCGCGGGAAGCCCAGCGCGGCGTAGACGAGAGCGGTCACCAGCGGCCTGGCCAGGCGCAGGTCGTAGCCCCCGGGCTCACGCTGGAGGATCAGCAGCCACTCCTGGGCATCCGGGTCGCACCCGTCGATGAGCAGGTAGGTGTCGTCGAGCCGGTCGAGCGCGCCCTGCACGGGGCCCGAACCGGACGAGTCGACCGTGACGATCTCGCGCTCGAAGGAGGCAGCCACCCACCAGGCGCGCAGCCCCAGGAACTCCTGCAGGCGCTCGGCCAGCCAGACCAGGCGGTCCTCGGGCAGGTCGCGGTCGCGCGCGTCGAGCTGGTCCATGCTCTGCTCGATCAGCACGGTCCAGGCCTCGGGCGACGGCGTCGCGATGATGCGGCCGTCCGGCGCATCGGAAAGTTCTTCGTCCATGAGCAGTTCTCCCCCCACCACGTGCCCCGAACGACCTCCCCAGGTCCGCACACGGGGAGACTACGAGACGGACGGGCCGGGCGAATGGCCCAAATCGGGTAGGTGGAGCCTCAGGAGTTGAACCTCTGCTGCGTCCGCTCGAGCCCCTCTGCGACCAGGCACTCGACGGCGTCGGCCGCCTCGATGACCTGGAGCGGCAGTTCCTTGCGCTCGGCTGAGGAGTAGTTGGAGAGCACGAAGTCGGCCACCGGCTGCCGGCCGTGCGGGCGGCCGATGCCGGCCCGGACGCGATGGAAGTCGCCGGTGCCGAGCGAGGCACGCATCGACCGGAGCCCGTTGTGTCCGTTGTCGCCGCCGCCCAGCTTGGCGCGCAGGGTGCCGAACGCGATGTCGAGCTCGTCGTGGACCGCGACGATGTGGTCGGGGGCGACCTTGTAGAACTTCGCGAGCGTCGAGATCGCGCCGCCGCTCTCGTTCATGTACGACCGCGCCTTCATGAGTACGACGCGCGGCCCGGGTGTGCCGGGGGGCGCGAACCGGCCCTCGACGACCTCGGCGCGGCCGGACCGGTCGGCCTTGAACGACTGGCCCATCCGCTGCGCGAGCTCGTCGACCACGAGGTGGCCGACGTTGTGCCGGTGGCCGGCATGGGAAGGACCGGGATTCCCCAGCCCGACGACCAGCCACACGTCGTTCGTCTGGTCGGTCGTCATGGCAGGAGTATCCCGGTCCGTCTCGTGCGTGCCGGCCCCGAGACGGTCGCGCCGCGACCATCTCGAGAGCCAGCGGCGGATCACTCGGCGGAGTCGCCCTCGGGCGCGTCGCCGCCCTCGCGGGCCTCGTCCTCGGCGGCGGCCTCCTCCTGGGCATCGCCCAGGGCCTCGTCGGAGGGCTCGTGCACGATGCCGGCCTCGGCCTCGGCCTCTTCGAGCTCGGCGTCCAGGGCCTCCTGCGTCACCTGCGCGGTGACGTTGATGACCAGGGTGTCGGGGTCGAGCAGCAGCGTGGTGCCCTCGGGCAGGACCAGGTCGGAGGCGTGGATCTGGGTGCCGACAGCGGCGCCCTGGATGTCGACCTCGATCTGCTCGGGGATGTGCGTGGCCTCGGCCTCGACCTGGACGGTGGCGTTCTCGGTGACGACCAGGGTGTCGGGCGCGGCATCGCCGGTGACGTGGACGGGCACGTCGACGGTGACCTTCTCGCCGCGGCGTACGGCGACGAAGTCGATGTGCTCGATCAGGCGACGCAGCGGGTCGACCTGCACCTCACGGGCCAGCGCGAGCTGGGAGGTGCCGTTGATGTCGAGGTCGAGCAGCGCGTTGGCGCCGCCGTGCTTGAGGGCCATCATCGTGGCGTGACCGGGGAGGGTCACGTGCACGGTGTCGTTGCCGTGGCCGTAGACGACGGCGGGGATCTTGTTGTCGCGGCGGATGCGGCGGGCCGCACCCTTGCCGAACTCCTCGCGGACCTCGACGGTGATCTTCTCGGTGGCCATGCTTGTCTCCTGTGCGCCAGATGGAATCGAAACCTGTGTGGCTGCCGGTCGGTCGGGGGAGACGACGAACGCCGCGCTCCCGACAGGAGGCGCGGCGCGATGGCTGAGCCTGCCCTGTCGATCACGGAGTCGCAATGCGCTCCCTCGCCGAGGCAACCCGGGAAGACTACCGGCGGACCCCGGCCCGTGCCCAATCGTCCTCGCACTCCGCGAGCACGGCCTCGATCATCCGGCGCCCGCGCTCCGCGAACGCGGGCACGGTCTCGGCGTAGTAGGTGACCCCCGTGACCGCGGGCACCAGCGCCCAGCCGCGGGCCCGGCGCCAGGCCGCGTCGTCGTACGGCAGCTGCGCGCGGTAGGCGGCTCGCACGTCGGGACCGAAGAGTGCGTACGCCGTGTGCAGCTCGGCCGCGGGGTCGCCGAGCCCGACAGAGCCCCAGTCGATGACGGCGCTCAGCAGCCCGTCGCGCACGAGCAGGTTGCCGTCGAGCAGGTCACCGTGGATCCAGCGTGGGGGCCCGTCCCACACCGGTGCGGTCACGGCGTCGGCCCACGCCGCCTCGACCGCGGCGTGGTCGAAGCCGGTCAGCGTCGGGATGCGCTCGCGCACACCCTTGTCGCAGTTGGCCAGCGGGGCGCCGCGAGCCGTGCCGGCCTTGAGCGGACCGTCGCCCGGCTCGATGTCCGCCATCGCGAGCACGAACTCCGCCAGCTGATCGGCCACCACGCGACGATCGGCGTTGCCGGGCGTGAGCGCCTTGCCCGGGAGCCACGTCACGACCGACCACGTCCAGGGGTAGCCCTCCCCCGGGTCCCCGATCGCCAGCGTCTCCGGCACGGCCAGCGGCAGGTGTGGCGCGAGCAGCGGCAGCCAGCGGTGGTCGCTGCCGGCCTGCTCGGTCGCCCAGTCGATGCGCGGCATCCGCACCACGAGGTCGTCGCCGAGCCGCCAGAGCAGGTGGTCGGTGCCGAACTCCGCGACGGGCGTCACCGGGAGGTCGGCCCACTGTGGGAACTGCGCGGCGACCAGGCGGCGTACCTGGTCGGCGGTGGTGATCACGTCGTTGTCGTGCATCGGCTCCGACCCTCGCCCGTCAGCTGGGCACCTGCAACCGATTATCGGTCGACCGCGGCCGATAACCTGCTGGCGTGTCCCTCACGCTGAACGAAGCCCGTGCCCGCGCCGCCCTCGTCACCGATGTCTCCTACGACATCTCGCTGGACCTCACCGACCGCGAGACCTTCGGGTCGAGAACGACGGTCCGGTTCACGGTGACGGAGGACGACGCCAGCACCTTCCTCGAGATCTTCGACGCGAGCGACGTCTCGGTCACCGGAGCGGACGACTGGGAGCACCGCGACGACCGGGTCGTCCTCACCGGGCTGGCCGCCGGCGCCCACGAGGTGTCGGTCAGCGCCCGGCTGCCGTACGTCACCAACGGCGACGGCATGCACACGTTCACCGATCCGGCCGACGGCGAGACCTACGTGTCGGCGTACCTCGGCATGGACATGGCCCACCACGTCTTCGCCTGCTTCGACCAGCCCGACATCAAGGGGCCGCTGACCCTCACCACGGTCGCCCCGGACGGGTGGACGGTGGTCGGCAACGGCGTCGCGACGCAGGACGGCGGCACGTGGACCTTCGCCGCCACGCCGCCGATCTCGACGTATCTCTTCGTCGTCTGCGCCGGGCCGTGGCACTCCCACACCTGGGAGTACGCCGGTCTGCCGTTCGGTTGGCACGCGCGGCGCTCGCTGGCCCCGCTGCTCGACCGCGACGCCGCCGAGCTGCGGCGGATCACCGAGGCGTGCTTCTCGCACTACACGAGCACGTTCACGCCGCCGTACGCCTTCGACTCCTACGACCAGATGATGGTGCCGGAGCACAACTGGGGCGCGCTCGAGACGCCCGGGGCGGTGACGTTCCGCGACGAGCTGCTGTTCCGCGGCGAGCCCACGCCGATGCAGCGCGTCGGGCGGGCCAGCGTGATCGCGCACGAGATGGCGCACATGTGGTTCGGCGACCTGGCGACGTTCGTGTGGTGGGAGGACTCCTGGCTCAACGAGTCGTTCGCCGACTACATGGGCTACCAGGTGGCGGCGCAGGCCGTGGGCGAGCAGGACGCGTGGACCTCGGTCGCGCTCCGCCGCAAGACGAGCGGCTACCGCGCCGACGCCCGCCGCTCGACGCACCGGATCGCCGAGGACGCCGAGTCGATGGTCGACGTCGACACCGCGTTCGGCAACTTCGACCAGATCACCTACGCCAAGGGCAGCGCAGCGCTCCGCCAGCTCGTCACCTGGCTCGGCGAGGAGACCTTCGTCGCCGGCGCGAACGCCTACCTGGAGGCCAACGCGTTCGGCAACGCGACGCTCGCCGACTTCCTCGACGCCCTCGATGACGTGTCCGACCGCGACGTCCGCACGTGGGCCGAGCAGTGGCTGCGCACCACCGGCTACGACACGATCCGGGTCACCCGCCGCGACGACGTACCCGTGCTGACACGCGACGGCTCGCGGCCGCACACGTTCAGCGTCGCGGCGTACGACGACAGCGGCACGCACGTCGGCACCCGGCTGGTCGACCTGGCCGACGAGTCGCTGGAGCTGCCGGAGTACGCCGGCCTCGCGGTGCTGCCCAACGCCGGTGACGAGACCTTCGCCGCGCTCGACCTCGACGAGCAGACGTGGGAGTTCGTGCAGGCACATCTGTCGTCGATCGACGAGCCGCTGACTCGGGCGGTCACCTGGTGGGGTGCGATCGCCGCGACCCGCGCCGGCACCCTGCCCGTCGCCGACTTCCTGAACCTGGTCGCCCGGCACCTGTCGGGCGAGCGACACCCGATGGTCTTCGAGGGCGCGCTCTCGCTGACCCTCGACGCCGTCGTGACGCCACTGCTCTCGCCCGACCAGCTCCCGCGGGCCGCGGAGGTCGTGGCGGCCGCCTGCACGCTGGCCCTGGCCGGCTCGCCCGAGCCCTCCCTGGCCGTCGCCGCGACCCGCGGGCTCGCGGGCACGACGTCCGACCCGGAGCTGCTGCGCGAGTGGCTGGCCTCCGGCCAGGTCGAGGGACGCGAGCTCGACCGCGACCTGCGCTGGATCGTCGTACGCCGGCTCGTCGCGCTCGGAGCCGACCCCGCACTCATCGACACCGAGCTCGCCGACGACCCGTCGGCGTCGGGCGAGCTGGGCGCGCGGGCCGCCCGCGCGGCCATCCCGACCGCCGAGGCGAAGGCCGCGGCGTGGACGCAGATGTACGACGGCGCACCGTCCAACCGCGAGTTCACCGCCACGTCGGAGGGCTTCTGGACGGCCGGCCAGGCCGACCTCGTCGCGCCGTACCTCACGAGGTACGCCGCCGAGGCACCGGCCGTCGCCGAGCGCCGGGGGCAGGCCTACAGCCTGGTGGTCGGCAACGCGTTCCCGTTCCTGCCGCTCGGGACCGACGAGCTGCGTGGCCTGCGCGATGCCCTCGCCACCCGGGTCGCCAAGGGCGTCACGACGGTGCTTGGGCGCACCTGGAACGACCGGATCGACGACCTCGACGTGGCGCTGAGGCTGCGCGCCTCATCGGTGGTCGAGTAGCCGCAGCCTGCGGTGGTCGAGTGCCTCGCCGCGGTACTCGTTGGTCGAGTGCCTCGCCGCGGTACTCGTTGGTCGAGTGCCTCGCCGCGGTACTCGTTGGTCGAGTGCCGCGCGAGGAACGAGCGAGGTGTATCGAGACCCGACGTGCATCGCACCCGGCCCGGGTCTCGATACGGGCCTGGGGGCCCTACTCGACCAACGAACAGAACCCGGTGGTCGGCTGCCTCGCCGCAGCCTTCGGTGGTCGAGTGCCGAGCGAGGAACGAGCGAGGTGTATCGAGACCCGACGAGCACCGCACCCGGCCCGGGTCTCGATACGGGCCCGGGGGCCCCTACTCGACCAACGAACAGAACCCGGTGGTCGGCTGCCGCGCCGCAGCCTTCGGTGGTCGAGTGCCGAGCGAGGAACGAGCGAGGTGTATCGAGACCCGACGAGCACCGCACCCGGCCCGGGTCTCGATACGGGCCCGGGGGCCCTACTCGACCAACGAACAAGAACCCCGGTGGTCGAGTGCCGCGCCGCAGCCTTCGGTGGTCGAGTGCCGAGCGAGGAACGAGCGAGGTGTATCAAGACCCGACGTGCATCGCACCCGGCCCGGGTCTCGATACGGCCCCGGGGGCCCTGCTCGACCAACGAACAAGAACCCCGGTGGTCGAGTGCCGCGCCGCAGCCTTCGGTGGTCGAGTGCCGAGCGAGGAACGAGCGAGGTGTATCGAGACCCGAGGTGTATCGAGACCCGCGACCCATCGAGACTCAGGCATGCCCGTCGAACATGCTGGTGACCGAGCCGTCCTCGAAGACCTCGCGGATCGCGCGCGAGAGCAGCGGCGCGATCGAGAGGCAGGTCAGCTTGTCGAACTTGCGGTCGTCGGAGATCGGCAGCGTGTTGGTCACGATGATCTCGGCGGCCGGGCTGTTCTTGAGCCGGTCGACGGCGGGCTCGGACAGGATCGCGTGGGTGGCGGCGATGATCACGCCGGCCGCCCCGTCCTTCATCAGCGCCTCGGCGGCCTTCACGATGGTGCCGCCGGTGTCGATCATGTCGTCGACGAGCACGCACATCCGGCCGCTGACGTCACCGACGACGCGGTTGGCGACGGTCTCGTTGGGCTGGTCGGTACGACGCGTCTTGTGGATGAAGGCCAGCGGCGCGCCACCCAGCCGGGCCGACCAGCGCTCGGCCACCTTGATGCGGCCGGCGTCCGGGGAGACGACGGCGAGCCGCTGGTCGCCGTACTTCTCGCGGACGTAGTCGGCCAGGATCGGCAGCGCCATCAGGTGGTCGACGGGTCCGTCGAAGAAGCCCTGGATCTGGTCGGCGTGCAGGTCGACGGTGATCAGCCGGTCGGCTCCGGCGGTCTTGAAGAGGTCGGCCATCAGCCGCGCCGAGATCGGCTCACGGCCGCGGTGCTTCTTGTCCTGACGGGCGTAGCCGTAGAACGGCATGACCACGGTGATGCGCTTGGCGGACGCCCGCTTGAGGGCGTCGACCATGATCAGGTGCTCCATGATCCACTCGTTGATCGGCGCCGTATGGCTCTGGATCACGAAGGCGTCGCAGCCCCGCACCGACTCCTCGTAGCGGATGTAGATCTCGGAGTTCGCGAACTCGTACGCCGACTGCGGGACGAGCCCGCTGCCGAGCAGGTCGGAGACCTCGGCGGAGAGCTCGGGGTGGGCCCGGCCGCTGAAGACCATGAGGTTCTTCTCGGTGGTCCGCTTCATTCCGCTCACGGTGGGGGGCTCCTCGATCGGGGGTGGAGTGCCGCTCAGGATTCTGTCCCACCGGAGCTGTCGGCCCCAACTCCGGGGTCCACCTGTTGTTCATCTGCATTTCGCCCGGCCGCGTCGGCCGCCTCGGCCTGCGGAGTGCCCGGCCGCTTGCTCTGCGCCCAGCCCTCGATGTTGCGCTGCGGGCCGCTGCTGACGGCCAGCGCACCAGGGGGTACGTCGCGTCGAACGACCGTGCCGCCGGCCGTCCCGGCGCCGTCGCCGACCGAGACCGGCGCCACGAACGTGTTGTTGGACCCGGTGCGCGCGTGCCGCCCGACCACCGTGCGGTGCTTCTCCACGCCGTCGTAGTTGGCGAAGATCGTGCCGGCCCCGATGTTGGTGCCCTCGCCGATCTCGGCGTCGCCGACGTAGGACAGGTGCGGCACCTTCGCGCCGTCGCCGATCCGGGCGTTCTTGGTCTCGACGAACCCGCCGATCTTGCCGCCGACGCCGAGGTTGGTCCCCGGCCGCAGGAAGGAGTAGGGCCCCACGGTGGCGCCGTCGCCGACGACGGCCAGCTCCGCATGCGTGCGTACGACGCGGGCTCCCGCGCCGATCTCGCAGTCCTTGAGCGTCGTGTCGGGCCCGACGACGGCGTCCTCGCCGACGACCGTGGCGCCGAGCAGCTGGGTGCCGGGGAGGATCGTGGCGTCCTGGCCCGAGCACGACGTCGGCGTCGATCCAGGTGGTGGCGGGGTCCATGACCGTGACACCGTCGCGCATCCACCGGGTGACGATGCGGCGGTTGAGCTCGCGGCCGAGCTCGGCCAGCTGGACGCGGTCGTTGGCGCCCTCGGTCTGCATCACGTCGTCGATCGCGTGCGCGCCGACGGTGAGGCCCGCGTCGCGGGCGATCTGCACGGCGTCGGTGAGGTAGTACTCGCCCTTGGCGTTGTCGTTGCCGATCTGCGGCAGCGCCTCCAGCAGGAACTCGACGTCGAACGCGAGGATCCCGGAGTTGATCTCGCGGATCGCCCGCTGCTCGTCGCTGGCGTCCTTCTCCTCGACGATCGCCTCGACGTCACCCTCGGAGGTGCGCACGATGCGGCCGTAGCCGAAGGGGTTGGCCACGAGCCCGGTCAGGATGCTGACCGCCCGCTGCGCGGCCTCGTGCTCGGCCGCGAACGCCCGCAGGCTCTCGCCCTCCAGCAACGGGGTGTCTCCCGCGGCGACGATGACCGTGCCACTCGTCGGGCCGGCCGCCTCCATCGCGACGCGCACCGCGTGCGCCGTACCCTCCTGCTTCTCCTGCACGGCCAGCAGCACGTCGGGCACCAGCGCCTGGATGTGCGGGCCGACCTGCTCACGCTGGGTGCCGACCACCGCCACGATCCGCTGCGGCTCCATCGCACTCACCGCGGCGAGCACGTGCCCGATCATCGAGCGCCCCCCGACCGGGTGCAGCACCTTCATCGTCTTCGACTTCATCCGGGTGCCACCACCCGCCGCCAGGACGATCACCGTGAGGTTGTCCATGCTCCTGCCTTCCCCGTGGATGACGCGCAGGGATCGCTGCGCAACATGCTCCCCGGGTAGGAGTCGAACCTACGTCGCTAATCCTGATTCAAAGTCAGGCGGGCCCTGCCGGCAGACCAACCGGGGAAAGCTTCTCTCGTCGCGCAAGACTAGGGCCCGCCTCGGCGGGACCTCTCCACAGCCCGGCAGACCAACCGGGGAAAGCTTCTCTCGTCGCGCAAGACTAGGGCCCGCCTCGGCGGGACCTCTCCACAGCCCGGCAGACCAACCGGGGAAAGCTTCTCTCGTCGCGCAAGACTAGGGCCCGCCTCGGCGGGACCTCTCCACAGCCCGGCAGACCAACCGGGGAAAGCTTCTCTCGTCGCGCAAGACTAGGGCCCGCCTCGGCGGGACCTCTCCACAGCCCGGCAGACCAACCGGGGAATGTGGCGTCCCAAGGGTAGGGCCCGCCTCTACGGGGCCCTTCCGTAGGCCGCACGCCAGGTGGCTGGACGCTTGTCAAGACTTGGGCTACCGTCGGATCGATTTGGATGCAGTGGGGCGGGCAGTCCGCCAGCGACCGTCTCGGACGTTCTGCGAGCCACAGCGAGGCCTTCATGCACCCGACCGTCGATCGCGTCGCCAATCGCGCGAAGCGCGAGATCATCGCCAAGTTCCCACCCGCCTCCCGATGGGCCGAAACCCGGCACCAGGCGGTCCTGACAGCGCATCGCCCGAGACTCCCGGTCCTCGACGGCCCGCAGCGCAGCCGGATAGAGGCGCTGGAGGAGCACGGCATCGTGACCGGCCCGTGGACGGAGCTCGACCAGCCCGGCGTCGAGGAGCTGAAGCCGCTGCTGACCAGGATGGTCGAGGTCCTGGCAGCGCGACCGAACCGTCCCGAGGGCAGTGACAGCACGGTCCGTCTGGGCCGCGACGAGATGCTCGAGGACGCCCGGCTCTTCCAGTGGGGTCTCCAGGACAAGATCCTCGACCTCGTCGAGAACCACCTCGGCATCCCGGTCCACTACTACGGTCCCCTCGTGCACCGCGAGCTCGCCGACGCACGGATCGTCAGCACCCGACAGTGGCACCGCGACATCGAGGACCGCAGGGTGCTCAAGGTCCTCGTCTGGCTCAACGACGTGGACGTCGACGGTGGTCCTTTCACCTACGTGCCCCTGGCCACCTCGCGGGCTGCCGCCGCGCGGCTGCGCTACGTCGGCGGCTTCGTGGACGACGAGCGGTTCGCCTCCTGCGTGCCGAGGACGGAGTGGATGCAGGCGACCGGGCCGACGTGGACGGCGGCCATGCCCGACACGGCACAGATCTTCCATCGCGCGCAGGCCCCGGTCGCCCGGGACCGCTACTCGGTGACCTTCACGTGGACGTCCCGGTCTCCGGTGAAGGTGATCTCCAGCGAGCCGTGGCGCCCCGACCAGGTGCGACGCGCCACGCACCACCTCGGGAGCCGGCAGCTCGAAGCGCTGGCTCCGGTCATCAGGGCCGCCGGCGCGTAGACGCCGAGTCGTCGGTCACGCCAGCTCTCCGACCACCGAGTCCACCACCGCCACCCAGTCGCCACCGGTCTCCTCGGCCACCCGTCGCTGCCGCTGGTACGACGCGCCGCGGCGCGGGATCTCCTCGACCAGGGCCAGGTCGTCGGCGCAGCCGAGCCGACGGGCCACGGGTGCCAGCCGCTCGAGCAGGTCGGCGAGGTCGTCGAGGAGCAGGCACTCGCGGGACTTGTCGTCGAGGATGATCCACGCGTCGAGGCCGTAGCGCGCCGCCCGCCACTTGTTCTCCTGCACGTGCCAGGGCGGCATCGTCGGCAGCCGCTCCCCCGCGTCGAGCCGGTCGCCGAGGTCGGCCACGAGGCAGTGGGTCAGCGCCACCAGCGCCCGCATCTCGTCGTACGTCGAGACGCCGTCGCTGATCCGCACCTCGATCGTGCCGAGGTGCGGGGCGGGGCGGACGTCCCAGCGGATCTCGGTGAGATCCTCGATGACTCCGGTGGTGAGCAGGTCGCCGGCGTACGCCTCGTACTCGCGGCCACGTCTCGAACTGGAACGGCAGCCCGGCGGTCGGCAGCTGCTGGAACATCATCGCCCGGTTGCTGGCGTAACCGGTGTCCTGGCCCGCCCACGCCGGCGAGGAGGCCGAGAGGGCGAGCAGGTGGGGGTACTGGTTGAGCAGGGCCGACACGATCGGCGCCGCGTGCTCGTGGCGGACGCCGACGTGCACGTGCACCCCCCAGATCAACATCTGGCGGCCCCACCACTGGGTGCGCGAGATGAGCTCCTCGTAGCGGTGACCGGGAGTCAGCTGCTGGTGCGACCACTCCGCGAAGGGGTGGGTGCCGGCGCTGTAGAGGTCGGTGCCCACGGACCGCGCGACCGGCCGGACCTGGTCGACGAGGGCTCGTAGGTCGGCGATCGCCTCGCCGGTGGTGCGGCACACGCCGCTCGTCAGCTCGACCGAGTTGCGCAGCAGCTCCTTGTGCAGCCTCGGGTTGTCGCCGTATGCACTGCGGTACTCCTCGAAGACCTGATCGGCGGCGTTGACGAGGTCGCGCGACTCGAGGTCGACGAGCGCGAACTCCCACTCGACCCCGAGGGTGTCGCGCTCCGAGTGCGCGAAGTCGATGGCCACCCGGTGATCGTCGCAGAGTGCACCGCTGGTTGAGGAGGTTGCTCTGGCAACCGTCTCGAAACCAAGGACGTTTCGCACTTGGTTTCGAGACAGGCGCCAGGGCGCCTTCCTCAACCAGCGGCGGAGACGGGACTACGGTCAGGGCATGGACCTGCCCGTCATGCCGCCCGTCCAGCCGATGCTCGCCAAGCCGGTCAAGGGCGTGCCGAAGGACGACGGCTACAGCTTCGAGCCCAAGTGGGACGGCTTCCGCTGCCTGCTCTTCCGCGACGGTGACGAGGTCGAGCTGACCAGCCGCAACACGAAGCCGCTGACCCGCTACTTCCCGGAGGTCGTGGCGGCGGCCCTGGAGCAGCTGCCCGAGCGCTGCGTGCTCGACGGCGAGCTGTTCGTGGCGCTGAGCACACAGGACGGGGGCGACAGGCTCGAGTTCGAGATCCTCCAGGAGCGCATCCACCCTGCCGCGTCGCGCGTCGACATGCTGGCCGAGAAGACGCCGGCCGGCTTCGTCGCCTTCGACCTGCTGGCCCTGGGCGACGACTCGTACGTCGACCGGCCGTTCGCCGAGCGCAGGGCTGCGATGGAGTCGGCGCTGACCGGGCTGGCCGGGCCCTGCTACCTGACCCGCACGACCACCGACCCGGCGGAGGCCGAGCAGTGGTTCACCGAGTTCGAGGGCGCCGGGCTCGACGGGGTGATCGCCAAGCCCCTCGCCGCGCCGTACTCCGAGAACGTGCGCACCATGCTGAAGATCAAGCACGAGCGCACCGCCGACGTCGTCGTCGCGGGCTACCGCGAGCACAAGACGTCGACGCCCGAGCAGCCCCTGCTCGGCAGCCTGCTCCTCGGCCTGTACGCCGACGGCGAGCTGCAGCACATCGGCGTCTCGGCCAGCTTCACGGCCGCCCGCCGGGCCGAGCTGATCGAGGAGCTGCAGGACCTGGTCTGCCCGATCGAGGAGCATCCGTGGGGGCGCTGGCAGGAGTTCCTGACGGCCAACCCCGACCGGGTCCCCGGCACCCAGAGCCGCTGGAGCGCGGGCAAGGACCTGTCCTTCACACCGTTGCGACCCGAGCGGGTGCTCGAGGTGAAGTACGACCACATGGAGGGCCGGAGGTTCCGCCACACCGCGCAGTTCAAGCGGTGGCGGCCAGACCGCGAGCCCGAGTCCTGCGGCTACGAGCAACTGGAGGAGCCGGTGTCCTACGACCTCGGTAGAATTCTCGGTGCCGACTCGAAAGGTGGCGCGTGATGAGTGAGGACTACGACGTCGTACTGCTCGTCGAGCAGGCCCTGTCCCCCGCCGACGGGGCGCAGGTCCACTCGCTGCACGAGGGTCTGGAGCAGCCGGTGACCTACCACGTGCTCCTGCCGCTCGAGGACGCCTCGGCCCGCGTCGAGGCCGCGATGGGCTCGCTGGCGGCCGGCGAGGTGATGGCGTCTCCCGCGATGGCGATGAGCGACGTCGACCTCGACGCCGTGCGCAAGGACTGCCAGGACCGCGCCGACGCCGACCTCAAGGCGACGCTCGCCGCGCTGGCCGCGTCGGGCGCCTCGGTGACCGGCAAGGTCGTCACCGAGTCGCCCATCGAGGCGCTCGCCAAGAAGGTCGCCGAGGTGGACGGCCGCGAGGCCATCATCTTGACCCGGCCACACGTCGTGGCCGAGTTCTTCCACGTCGACTGGACCTCCCGGGCCCGCCGCAAGATCGGCGTGCCGGTGCTGCACCTGCTCGAGCACGAGAACTTCGACGAGCAGGCCGGCGGCGGCGAGGGCGTCTCCGGCCTGTGAGGCTGCGCCGACGCCGACCCGGTCGCGGCGGTTCGTTGAGCGTCGCCTTCCTCGTCCTCAACGTCGACGGCATGGGCGGCACGTCCCGGTCGGCGATCACCCAGGCCAACGCGCTGGCGCGCCGTGGTCACGACGTACGGCTCGCGAGCGTGACCCGCTCGGCCGACACGCCGCACTACCCGATAGATCCGGCGGTGAAGGTCGACCACCTCCTCGACGTACGACGTCGTGAGGGGACTCCGCGCCCCTCGGTGCTCGTCCCGGCCCGGTGGGACGGCCAGTTCGACGCCGACATGGATGCCGCGATGTCGGCGTACCTGCCGGAGGTCGACGCCGACGTGCTGGTGACGGTGACGCCGGCGCTGCTGGCCGCGGCCGTGCAGCTGGCGCCGAAGGACGTCGCGCTGGTCCACCAGGAGCACCGGTCGTCGGCCGACCGCGGCGGCGGCATGGAGCCGCTGCTGGCGTTCGCCCCCCGCGCCGACGTGGTCGCGCTCCTGACCGAGGCGTCGGCCACCTGGCTCGCGCACGAGCTGGGCCCGGTGGCGCCCGAGCTGGTCGTCGTACCCAATCCGCTGCCGGAGAGCCCTCAGCCGCGTTCGTCCCTCGACGACCGGCTCATCGTGTCGGCCGGGCGGATCGTGGCGGAGAAGCAGTTCATCCACCTGGTGCGCGCCTTCGGCGAGATCGCCGACGAGCGGCCGGGCTGGCGGCTGCGCATCCTCGGCGAAGGGCCGCTGCGCGGCGAGCTCGAGGCGCACGTCGCCAAGGCCGGGCTGACCGCCCGGGTGGAGCTGCCCGGCCCCGTCTCCGACATGGCCGCCGAGTGGGCCACCGCGTCGATCTGCGCGCTGACCTCGCGCACCGAGGGCTTCCCGCTCGTGGCCCAGGAGGCGATGTCGGCCGGCGTGCCGGTGGTGACCTATGACTGCCCGTCGGGCCCGCGCGAGCTGGTCGAGCACGACGTCAGCGGGCTGCTCGTGGCCGCCGGTGCCAAGGCCGGGCTCACCGCCGCGCTCGCCCGCCTCACCGGCGACGAAGCGCTGCTCGCCCGCCTCGGGGACGGCGCCCTCGACGCGTCCCGGCAGTACGACGCCGACGCCATCGCCGCGCGCTGGGAGCCGATCCTCGTGGGCGCCGTGGACAGGCACGGCTCCGACGAGCGCGGACCCCGGTGGGACCGTCCGCACACCCGCGAGCGCGTCGGCACGGCCCCGCTCGTGACGCCGGAGGACGCACGCATCGAGGCCTTCGCACTGGTCACCGCCGCGGCGTCGGCGGCCGGCCCGGGATGGTTCGTGATCCCCCCGCATGCCGGCTTCGAGCCGACCGTGGTCGTGCCGACCCCGCAGCGCGCGGGCTTCCTCGACGCGCTGAAGGCCCCGGAGCACCTGTCCCTGCGCGACCCCGGCGACCGCGGCTGGCCGGAGCGGCGGCTCCCGGTGCCGGACATGCTCGAGCTGCAGCGTCGCGCGATGACGCCGCGGCTGGTGCTCGAGCCGTGGCCGCGTGGCGAGGGGGGACGCCGGTCGCACCTGGGCGAGCGCTGCGGCGTCGCGGTGGAGTTCTGGGACCGCGCCGGCGACGGCGAGCTGGTGGCTCCGCGGCCCAACGGGTTCGTGCAGCGGGTTGGCCCGCCCGACACGTCGGTCACGGTCCTCGGGCGCGAGGTGCCGTCGTACACGCTCGTGAGTGGGGTGGGGGTCGACGAGTGCCGCTTCCCGGTCGACGTCGTCTACACCTGGGTCGACGGCGACGACGACACGTGGAACGCAGCCCGCGAGCAGCGGTCGGCCGGCGCCGGTGCGGAGCGGCGCGAGGCGAGCGGGCGGGCCCGGTTCCGCAGCCGCGACGAGCTCCGCCACTCGATGCGCAGCGTGCACCTCTTCGCGCCATGGGTGCGCACGATCCACCTCGTCACCGCGGGGCAGCGGCCGGACTGGCTGGCCGACCACCCGCGGGTCCGCGTCGTCGACCACCGCGACATCCTGCCGACCGACGCGCTGCCGACGTTCAACTCACAGGCGATCGAGACCGCGCTGCACCGGGTGCCCGGCCTGGCCGAGCACTTCGTCTACCTCAACGACGACGTCTTCCTCGGCCGGCCGCTGCGGCCGGAGCTGTTCTTCTCCGCCGGCGGCGCCGTCGCGGCGTTCGTCGGCGACGGCGTGATCGGCGAGCCCCGGTCCGATGCCAAGCCCTTCCACCAGGCGGCGCTCAACAACCGTCGGCTGCTCCTTGACGCCTTCGGCGTCACGATCACCCACCTGATGGCGCACTCCCCGCACCCGCAGCGGGTCTCGGTGCTGCGCGAGATCGAGTCGCGCTTCGGCGACGCGGTCGGCGCCACAGCGCTGGCTCCCTTCCGCTCCCCTGACGACGTGTCGCTGCTGTCGTCGTTCGCCCAGCACTACGGACTCATCACCGGCACGGCCTTCCGTGGCGAGGCCGACCACGCGTTCGTCGACCTCTCGAACGCCCGGATCGCCCGCCAGCTGCGGCAGCTCCGCGCCCGCGACAAGGACTTCTTCTGCGTGGGCGACCACCACGACTTCGCGGTCGACGTCGACGAGGTCGACGCGCTGCTGGCGGACTTCCTGGCGGCGTACTTCCCGGTGGCCGCGCCGTGGGAGAAGCCCGCTCGCTAGCCGCCGTACGGCACCGTGATGATCTCGAGGTTGTGCCCGTCGGGGTCGTCCCAGTAGAGCCCGCGCCCGCCGTCGTTGGCGTTCTCCTCGTTCACGGTGCGGTGGAACGGGTCGGCCCAGAAGGTCAGCCCCCGCTCGACGATCCGCGCCTTGATCTCGTCGAACGTCGCGTCGTCGACCTGGAACGCGTAGTGCTGCGGGTGCGGCTTCCCGTGGTCGGCGGCATAGTCGAGCGAGACCTCGTTGTCGACCTGGACGACGACGAACGGGCCGTAGGTCGTCGGCTCGGGCAGGCCGAGGATCTCGACCAGGAACCGCGCGGACGCATGCTGGTCGCTCGCGTGGACGATGGTGTGGTTCAGCTTGACGCTCATCTCGATCCTTCCCTTCAGTGGTGATTCTGCGCCGGACGCGGCGTCCGGACCAGCACTGCTGCGACGACCGCCGCTGCAACGAGGAGTACGGCGGCCCACGAGGTCGCCGTGGCGAATCCGTGCACCAGCGCGGCGGGTCCCGAGACGCCGGCTGCTGCAGTCGCCGCGACTGCCACGCTGTTGAGGGCGGCGGTCCCGATCGACCCGCCCACCTGCATGAAGGTGTTCGCCGTGGCGGCCGCGACACCCGCGAAGCGCATGTCGATCCCGCTGGTGGCCACGCCGATGGCCGGCGTGAAGACACAGCCCATCCCGACACCGAGCAGAACCTCTGCCGGCATGATCCGGGTCACGTAGCCGCTGTCCGGGGTCAGCCCGGCGAGCAGGAGCAGCCCCGTCGCGGCGACGAGCAGGCCGGGCACCACGAGGACGCGCGGCGCGACCTTCGGCATCAGCCGCGCGCCGAGCCCGAAAGACCCGGCCGCGACAGCCACCGAGAGCGGCAGGAACGCGACCCCGCTGCGCACCGGGCTCCAGCCGAGGACCGCCTGGAAGTGGTAGGTCAGCATCAGGAACATCCCGAACGAGCCCACGACCGCTGCGGCGACGGACAGGTAGGCGCCGAGCCGCGAGCCGTCGGCCAGCACCCACAACGGGAGCAGTGGCTGGCTGCTCCGGTGCTGGCGGACCAGGAAGAGGGCGATGCCGACGAGGCCGGCGACCATGGGCAGGAGCGCGTCGGCCGAGAGCCAGCCGTCGGTGGCCGCCTGCGCGCAGCCGTAGACGATCGCCGCCAGGCTCGCCGAGGCGAGCAGTCCGGAGGGCACGTCGATCCGCGTGTCGGCGTACCCGTCTCCGGGCGGCAGCACCCGCTGCCCGATCACGAACGCGGCCAGCGCGATCGCGACGTTGACGTAGAGGCACCAGCGCCAGCCGGCGTACTCCGCCAGCACGCCGCCGAGGAGCAGGCCGACTGCCGCGCCGGACGACGCCACGGCGCCGTACACACCGAAGGCCTTGGCGCGCTCCCTCCCGTCGGTGAATGTCACGGCGATCAGGGACAGCGCGGTCGGCGCGAGGACAGCCGCGAAGGCGCCCTGCAGGGCCCGACCGGTGATGAGTACGCCGAGGCTCGGGGCCGCACCGGCGAGCGCCGACGACGCGGCGAAGCCGACCAGGCCGGCGAGGAAGGCGCGGCGGCGGCCGACCCGGTCGGCGATCCGGCCGCCGAGGATCAGCAGGCCGGCGACCGCGGAGGTGTAGGCGGTCACGACCCAGGCGCGGTCGGCGTCGGAGAAGTCGAGGGCCAGCTGGGCCGTCGGCAGGGCGATGTTCACGACGGTGGCGTCGAGCGCCACCATCAGCTGGGCGATGGCGATCACGACCAGGGCCGTCCAGCGACGGTCGGTCGTGGCCGGTGCGGCGGTCTGCGTCTGGAAGTTCATGGCGTCCTAACCGGAGGAGATTTCTCCGGTTAAGGTCGCACGAGCGACAACGCGCCGTCAAGGGATACGGAGGAAATTCCTCCGTATCTTGCTATGCTCCTCCCATGCCGACCCTCCGTGCCGACGCCCGGCGCAACCACCAGCAGGTCCTGGAGGCCGCGCGCGGGGTCGTCCTCGCGCACGGGCCCAACGTCTCCCTCGACGTGATCTCGAAGGCAGCCGGAGTCGGCATCGGCACGCTCTACCGCCGCTTCACCGACCGCGAAGGGCTCCTCAGGGCGCTCGTGCTCGACGCACTCAGCGGAGCCCGCGAGGTGGCCGAGCGGGCTCTCGACGAGCACGACACCGGCTACGACGCCCTGGCCGCCTACCTGCGCGAGGCGCTCGAGCTACGGGTGTCGGCGCTCATCCCGATGGTCCTCGACCGGCTCGATCCCGACGACGCCGAGCTCACCGAGGCGCGCGAGGCGGGTGCGGCGATCCTCGAGACGATCATCGACACCGCCCACGACGACGGCTCGCTCCCCCACGACATCGACTTCGGCGACATCGGCCCGATGCTGGTGCGCCTGTCGCGTCCGTTGCCCGGCACCTTGCCGGCCGAGGTCGACCTCCAGCTCGCCCGGCGGCAGCTCGACCTGTTCCTGCTCGGCATGCATCACGCCTCCGACGACACGGTCGGCGGGCCCGGCCTCACCCGCAAGGACCTCCGCGTCAGCGACGCCTGAGCCGCCGTGCCACCCGGTTCGTGAGCGAGGTCCGCAGCCGCGCGTTCTCGTCACGCACGGCCCGCAGCTCGCGGCGTACCTCTGCCAGCTCGGCGTCCTTGCGCTTGCGAACCGCGCGCTTGCCCTCGGCGACCTGCGCGGTCGTCGCGTCCATCGCAATGGCTGCGGACCAGTCGAACAGCTCGGCGTACTCGCCCTGCATCTGCTCGAGTGCGGCCACGGCCACGGCGTCCTGCGGGTCGTCGACCAACGCGTTCATGGCGTCCCAGGCGCGGTCGGCCAGGCCGCGGAGCACCGGCGGCACGGCGAGGTCGTCCCACGTGATGCGCGAGCGGTTGAGCCTGACGTCGATGAAGTCGTCCACGTCGTGGTGCTCGCGTGACGACAGGTCGGCGTCGTAGGCGATGCCCAGCTGCTCACCGGCGCGGATCATCGCGGTGCGCCAGTCCTCGATCAGGTCGGGATATCGCACGAACGCCCGTGGCCGGTCGCGGGTGGCCAGCTCGGTCTGGAACGCCGCGTTGACCCACGCGGCGACGTTGGCGGTTTCGCGCTGACGGCGGAAGGCCGGCTCCTGCTCGGTGAGGTACGCCGTGTCGCGCGACCGCACCACCTCCGTCGGGTGGCGCAGCATCGTCAGCGTCGACACGTCGGCCCCGAGCTCGCTCGCGACCTTCGTCCAGACGGGCAGGATCCAGAACGCGCGCGGGTCCTTGACCAGGATCTGCGGCTCGCCGAGCTGCCCCGACAGCCAGTCGCGCAACCGCGCCTCGACCTCGGGAGCGGACCCGGCCCCCGCCGCGATCGCGGCTGCGTCGGGGCGGGTGTCGATGGTGCGCACCGGCACCGGGTTGAGCACGTCCTTGTGGAACTCGGTGACCCACAGCGGCTCGTAGTAGCCCCGCGGGTTGGCGTCGTCGGCCTCGACCTCTGGCTGCGGGATGTGCAGGCCCAGCCGCTTGAGGGTGCCGGCCACGCTGCTGGTGCCGCTGCGTCCCGAGCCGGTGACGATGACGAGCTTCACGCGTTCTGGCACGAGCGAGAGGCTACCGGTCGCCGGGAGGGTGCTGGAGACGCCGGTCGTCGCGAGCGTCGTCCAGCGCGTGCGATCGTTTGACCGGGGTCCCCGCGGAATCACGAGCGCAGCGAGCGATTCTGTGGGGGTGGCTTGGCGGAGGAGCGAAGGTGGGGTGGACACCCCTCCGAGTGACGACAACGCAGCCAGCGTGCGCGATGGGCGGCGGCGCAGCAGATCGGAGTTCAGCGCGCTCCCAGCTCCGCGGTGATGTCGAGATGACCCGCGTGCCGGGCGTACTCCGCCAGCACGTGGAAGCAGATCCACTCCAGGGTGGCCGGATCGTCGGCGAAGCGCCCGCCCTCGGCTGCGACCGCGTCCATCGGGTGCGTGGCCAGGATCTCCGTCGTACGCCGCCCGACAGCGTGCAGCCGCTCGGCGAGCTCCTCGGCGGTCACGTCGTCGTCGACGACCCACCGGGCAGCCGGCCCGGTCTCGTCGCTGTCGTCGGAGAGCCACGGCTCGTCGGTGTTCCAGTCGCCCCACGGGTCGTCGACCTGCTCGGCCAGGAAGCCCCACACGAACCACCGCTGCTCCATGTGCAGCACGTGGCTGAGCAGCTCGATCGGCGTCCAGCCGCTCGGCACCATGCTCGTGCGCTGCTGCTCCGGCGTCATCGCCAGCACCGCTGCGGCCAGGTCGCCGCGCACCCAGTCGAGGTACGCCGCCCAGCGGGCAGCACCGGACGCCCCGGTCTTCGGGGGCTCGCCGGGCTTGCGGGAGACACGCTGGTCCTCGGTCATGGGAGCCACGCTAGCCAGCCCGGGTCGCTGTTGCTTCATCAAGGTATGTCGACGTAGTTGGACCTCCCACGGCGTGCATGCCATGGGAAGCAGCAACTCACCCACATACCTTGATGAAGCAGGGGCGGGTGTGGACGAGAACCTCAGTCCTCGACCCGGTTCCCCTCGTCGTCCCAGTGCGAGGCCACCTTCTTGCTCGGCTGCACGCGCGGCGGCTCGCCCGGCATCTTGGGGTAGTCGGGCGGGTAGTTCAGCTCCACCGGATGCGCTTCCCACAGGTCGAGGAGCGGAGCCAGGTCGTTCGGGACGTCGTCGATGGCCGCCCACGGATCCCCGTCGGCCATCCGGGACGGCACGGTGAAGAGGTTGTGCTCGCGCGGGTCGGTCACCGTGGCGATCTCGTCCCAGGTCATCGGGGTCGAGACGGGAGCACCGGGCAGCGGCCGCAGGGAGTACGCCGAGGCGATGGTGCGGTCGCGCGAGTTCTGGTTGTAGTCGACGAAGATCCGCTCGCCCCGCTCCTCCTTCCACCACGCGGTGGTGACGCCGTCGTCGCGCTTCTCGAGCTCCCGGCCGAACGCGATCGCGGCGTGCCGCACGTCGACGAACTCCCAGTCGGGGCGGATCCGCACGAAGACGTGGATACCGCGGTTGCCGCTGGTCTTCGCGAAGCCGACCATGCCGAGGTCGTCGAGCAGCTCCTTCGACACACCCGCGACGCGCACGACGTCGGCGAACGACGTACCGGGCTGGGGGTCGAGGTCGATGCGGAGCTCGTCGGGGCGGTCCACGTCGGTACGGCGTACGGGCCAGGGGTGGAAGGTCAGCGTGCCCATGTGCGCGCACCAGACGGGTACGGCGAGCTCGGTCGGGCAGATCTCGTCGGCGGTGCGGCCCGAGGGGAACGTGATGGTCGCCGTCTCCAGGTAGTCGGGGGCACCCTTGGGCACCCGCTTCTGGTAGAACGCGTCGGCGTCCCGGTCCTGTGGCCCGGTGGCGAGCTTCATGCCCTCCCGCACGCCCTTCGTCCAGCGCTCGAGCGCGGTCGGCCGGTCGCGCAGCGCGCGCATCAGGCCGTCGCCCACGTCGGCGAAGTACTGCGCCACCATCAGCTTGGTGACCTCGGGGGTCGACTCGGTCGCCTCGTAGATCACCCGGTCGGGGCTCGAGACGCGCACGGCGCGGTCACCGTCAGGACCAGGGACGACGACCTCGGCAGCAGCGGGCTTGGCCATGTCGGCCAACCTATCGCCAGCCGATACCATCGCCCCTGCCCGACGCACGTGACGCCATAGATCCAGGGGAACTCCATGACCGACCAGACCGACACCGCCTTCGACCTCGTGGTGGTGGGCGGCTGTGGCCACGTCGGGCTGCCGCTCGCGATCGCCTTCGCAGACCGCGGCAAGCGGGTCGGCATCTACGACGTCAACGAGACCGCGGTCAAGCTCGTCGAGAGCGGCGAGCTGCCGTTCGTCGAGGACGGCGCGACCGAGGTCCTGCACCGCGCCCAGGCGGCCGGCCGGCTCACCGTCACCACCGACCCGTCGATCATCTCCGGCGCCGACGCCGTCGTGGTCGTGATCGGCACGCCGGTCGACGAGCACCTCAACCCCGACCCGCGCGCGGTCACCTCGGCGATCGCCGAGATCCAGCAGCACTTCCGCGACGGCCAGCTCCTGGTGCTGCGCAGCACGGTCTTCCCGGGCGTGACCGCCGGAGTCGAGCGGCTGCTCGCGAAGGCCGGCCTCGCGATCGACGTCGCCTTCTGCCCCGAACGCATCGCCGAGGGCAAGGCGATGGAGGAGCTCTTCACGCTGCCCCAGATCGTGTCGGGCCGTTCGACCGAGGTGAAGCTGCGCGCCGGCGAGCTGTTCGGCACGCTCACCGAGAGCATCGTCGAGCTCGAGCCCGAGGAGGCCGAGCTCGCCAAGCTGTTCACCAACACCTGGCGCTACATCAAGTTCGCCGCGGCCAACCAGTTCTACGTGATGGCCAACGACCACGGCCTCGACTTCGACAAGATCCGGCGCGCGCTGGCGCACGACTACCCCCGCGCCGCCGACATGCCGGGCGCCGGCTTCGCGGCCGGGCCGTGCCTGTTCAAGGACACCATGCAGCTGGCGGCGTTCACCGACAACTCGTTCGTCCTCGGCCACGCCGCGATGCTCGTCAACGAGGGTCTGCCGCTCTACCTCGTCACGCACCTCGAGAAGAGCCACGACCTCTCCGGCATGACGGTCGGCATCCTCGGCATGGCGTTCAAGGGCGAGAGCGACGACATCCGGTCGAGCCTGTCCTACAAGCTCAAGCGCATCCTCGAGTTCCGCGCCGGCGAGGTGCTCTGCACCGACCCCTACGTCACGGTCGACTCGTCGCTGCTCCCTCTCGACGAGGTGCTCGAGCGGGCGGACCTGCTGATCCTGGCCGCCCCCCACAAGGCGTACGCCGACCTCGAGACCTCCAAGCCGGTCGCCGACGTCTGGAACTTCCTCGGGCAGGGCAGCGTCGTATGACCCGGGCAGTCCCCCGGGTGTCCGTCGTCATCCCTGCCTACAACGAGGGCGAGCACGTCGTCCCCGTGCTCGACCGGATCTTCGAGTCCGTCGAGACTCCGTGCGAGGTTCTCGTCGTCGTCGACTTCGAGGCCGACACGACCGTCCCGGTGCTGGAGGAGTACGCCGCCCGCGAGCCGCGGCTGACCACGCTGGTCAACACCTACGGCCGGGGTCCGGCCAACGCCATCCGCTTCGGCATCGACCAGGCCAACTCGCACGTCGTGGTGGTCACCATGGCCGACGGCAGCGACGACCCCCGCCAGATCGACGCACTCGCGCGCCTGGTCGAGCGCGGCGTCGTGGTCGCCGCGGCGTCTCGCTACTCCGCGGGCGGCCAGCAGGTCGGCGGCCCGTTGATGAAGGCGTTCGTGTCGCGCACCGCAGGCACCTCGCTGGGCATGCTCGGCCGCGTCGGCACGCGCGACGCCACCAACAGCTTCAAGGCCTACTCCACCGAGTTCGTGCGCGAGGTCGGCATCGACTCTCGGAGCGGTTTCGAGATCGGGCTGGAGCTGACGGCGAAGGCCCGACGCCTCCGGCGGCCCGTCGCCGAGATCTCCACCATCTGGCTCGACCGCACCGTCGGTGACTCCCGTTTCGACATGAAGGCCTGGATCCCGAAGTATCTGCGGTGGTACCGCTTCGCCTTCGGTCCCGAGCTCACCATCGACCAGCTCCGTGTCCAGGCGGCCCGGATCGCCGCCCAGAACAACCGATAGGAACATCCATGTCAGAGCAGCAGAAGGTCCTCGTCTCCGGCTCCGCCGGCTTCATCGGCGGGTATGTCGTCGAGGAGCTCCTCGACCGCGGCTACAAGGTCGTCGGCATCGACAACTACTCCAAGTACGGCCCGGTGGAGAAGTCCTACGACAACCACCCCGACTACGACTTCACCGAGGGCGACGCCCGCGACCCGATGCTGTTGGAGAAGCTGCTCGCCGACTGCGACCACTTCGTCGCCGGCGCCGCGCTGATCGGTGGCATCTCCTACTTCCATGCCTACGCCTACGACCTGCTCGCGCAGAACGAGCGGATCATGGCCTCGCAGTGCGACGCCGCCATCGCGGCCGCGCGCAACGGGAAGCTGAAGAAGGTCACCTACCTGTCGTCCTCGATGGTCTTCGAGTCCACCGAGCACTGGCCGTCCAAGGAGGGCGACGAGCGGAAGATCCCGCCGCCGCTGTCGTCGTACGGCTTCCAGAAGCTGGCCGTGGAGTACTTCGCCAAGGCCGCCTGGGACCAGTACAAGCTGCCCTACACGATCGTGCGCCCGTTCAACTGCGTCGGCATCGGCGAGGGCCGTGCACTCGGCGACGTCGAGGTCTCGTCGGGCAACGTCAAGCTCGCGATGAGCCACGTCGTGCCCGACATCGTGCAGAAGATCGTCAAGGGCCAGGACCCGCTCCACATCCTCGGCGAGGGCAACCAGGTCCGGCACTACACCTATGGCGGTGACCTCGCGAAGGGCATCGTCGAGTGCATGTCGCAGGACGCCGCGCACAACGAGGACTTCAACATCTCGACACCCGAGTCGACCAGCGTGCGTGAGCTCGCCGACGTGATCTGGCGCAAGATCAAGGGCGACGCCCCTCTCACCATCGTCAGTGACGAGGCCTACGAGTACGACGTCCAGAAGCGCGTGCCCGACGTGCAGAAGGCCAAGGACGTGCTCGGCTTCGAGTGCACCACCTCGCTCGACGTCATGCTCGACGAGGTCATCCCGTGGGTGTCCCAGGCGGTTGCCGACGGGCGTCTGTGACGTGGACCGGCGGCTGACGCCGACCCGGGTTGCGCGGCTTCACGGCGCCGCGCTGCTCGTCGGTCTTCTGGTCGCCGGAGGGATCCTGGTCCTCTTCGCCCGCCGGCTGTACTTCTTCGGCGACGACTGGGCGCACCTCCTGGCCCGGGGGACCACGAGCCAGCTGGACTACGGGCTGCTGACACCGCACAACGAGCACTGGTCGACGGTTCCGATCCTGCTCTACCGCGCCATGTTCGCGGTCTTCGGGCTCGACCACTACCTGGCGTTCGCCGTTCCCGTGATCCTGGTCCACCTCGCGCTGTCCGCGCTGCTCTACGCCGTGCTCGTCCGCCTCGGCGCGGGCCGCGGCCCCGCACTGGTCGTGGCCCTGGTGCTCGCCTTCTACGGCGGCGGCGCCGAGGACACCCTCTGGGACTTCCAGGTCGGCTTCATCGGGCCGCTGCTGACCGCCTTCGCGGCGATCTGGGTATGGATCCGCTGGCCGTCGCGGGCGTGGAGCGTGGCTGCGGTGGTGGCGCTGCTCCAGATCGGCTTGATGTGCTCGGGCAACGGCATCTCCGGCGTCGTCCTGGTCGTCGCGTTCGTCCTGCTCACGTCGGGTTTCCGCTACGCCGTCGCGGTCGGCGTGGTCCCGACGCTCATCTACGTCTGGTGGTACCTCGCCTACGCGCGCGAGGTCCCGAACATCGAGGTGACCGACAACTCCGACTACCTCACCATCCCCGAGTACGTGTGGACCGGCCTGGTGCACGCGTTCGACAAGGTCAGCGGCATCGACGGCGCCGGACCGGCCCTCCTCATCGGCCTGATGGTGGCGCCCTTCGTGATCCGTGGCGCCGACCCCCGTCTGCGGGCACTGGCATGCGCCGGCGTGGTGACCGCTTTCGTGCAGTTCGGACTGCAGGCGTCGACGAGGGTCAGCCTGGGCGTGGGGCAGGCACTCGCCGACCGCTACACGTACCTGGTGCTCGTGTTCTTCTGTCCGTCCCTGGCGATGGTGGTGGCCTGGCTGTGGCGGCGCATCGCGGGCGGCGCCCGCACCACGCCCGAAGGCCCCCGCGCCTGGACGCCCGGAGCGGCCGCGCTGGCGTTGGCGGCCCTCGTCGGCTCCCTCTACGTCGTCAACGGCGTCGCCGACCAGCGCTCCTTCGTCGAGACCCGGCGATCGATGTCTCCCGACCTGCAGCGCCTGCTGCGGGGCATCCAGGCGGTGACTCTCGATGAGACGACGTGGCTCAACGACCAGCCCTTCCCGCTCTATCACGGCAACATCACCGCGACCTTGCTCTCCACCCCGGAGATTCGGGAGGCACTACCCCCGGCGCCGGTGTCTGCCCGGACCAGGCTCGACGGGCAGGCTCTCGTCAACGTCGGCGTGTCACCGGCGACGTTCGGGCTGCCGATGACGACGGAGCTGGTCTCCAGCCCCGGTCTCGAGGTGGGCAAGCCGACGGATGACGGCTGCACGACCTACACCTCGACCGCGGGCGGTCCGGCGTTCGCCTTCGAGTCTCCCGAGACGGGAGCCGAGATGACGGTGACCGGTCCAGCCACCCAGATGACCACCCAGCTCGACGACGGAGAGCTGAAGAGCCAGTCGAGCACGCGGGTCATCGTGCCGGACCAACCCCTCTTCGTGGGCGTCCGGGTCCCGGGCGCGACGTTGCGCGTGCTGTTCAACGAACCCGGTCGATACACGGTCTGCTCGGCGACACCCCCCGCCTCGCGGTGAGCGTGCGACGGGCGTACGCCGGCGGGCTCCTCCTCGGCCTGCTCGTCGCCGGCGGCATCCTCGTCGGCTTCGCCCGACGGCTGTACTTCTACGGCGACGACTGGGCGTTCCTGCTCACGCGCGGCAGTGTGGGCGGCACGGACCTCGACCCCTTCGCGCCACACAACGAGCACTGGGTGACCCTGCCGATCCTGCTCTACCGCGGCCTGTTCGCGGCCTTCGGCCTCGACCAGTATCTGCCGTTCGCGCTGCCGGTCATCCTCGCGCACCTGGCCCTGTCGGCCCTGATGTACGCCGTGCTCGGTGCTCCTCGGGTCTCATCGCGGGCCGGCCCTCGTAGCCGCGCTCGCGCTGGCGTTCTTCGGCGGCGGCGCCGAGAACACCCTGTGGGACTTCCAGATCGCCTTCGTCGCCCCCGTGATGCTCGCGATGGCGGCGGTGCTGGCCCGGCAGCACCGGCCGGCCGGGGTCAGGGGAGCCGCGGTCGCCGGGGTGTGCCTCGTGCTCGCGCTGATGTGCTCGGGAGTGGGCATCGCGGCAGTGGTGCTCGTCGTGGTCTTCGCGGCGCTCACCACCGGCATCCGCAGCGCCTTGGTCGTCGGCGCCGGGCCGACCCTCGTCTTCCTCGGGTGGTACGCCGCCATCGGCCACACCGCTGTGAGCAGTCCGGTCACCGACAGGTCGGTCTACCTCCAGGTCCCGGAGTACGTCTGGACCGGCCTCGTCGCCTCCCTCGAGCGCGCGTCGGGCATCGACGGTTCCGGGCCCGTGTTGCTGGTCGCGCTCGTCGTCACCCCGTTCGTCGTGCGTGACGTCGCACCCGGCGTACGCGCGCTGGCGATCGCCGGGATCGCGACGGCGCTCTTCCAGTTCCTCCTCCAGGGCTGGTCCCGCGTCGACATGGGCGTCGAGCAGGCGACGGCCGGGCGCTACGCCTACCTCACCGTCGCCCTGCTCCTGCCGTCCTTCGCGGTGGCCTGTGGCTGGCTGGGGGGTCGGCTGCAGGGGCCACGATGGGTCGGGGCCCTGCTGGCCTCGCTGGTGGGGCTCGCGTACGCCGTCCAGGGAGTCGGGCTTCAGCATGCGTTCGTCGAGAGCCGCCTGGCGGTGTCGCCCGACCTGGAGCGGCAGCTGCGCGGCATCCAGGCAGTCACGACGAGCGGCGAGCCGGTGCTCACCGAGGAGCCCTTCCCGGCGTACCACCCCGACATCACCGTCGCCCTGCTCGACTCGTCCGAGGCGCGTGCGGCGCTCCCGCCGGGCCCGGTCGACCGCCGTACCCAGCTCGAAGGGCAGTCGCTCGTCGACGTCGGCGTCGCCGAGACCTCCTTCGGCCTGCCCGCAGCCACCGACGTGCGCGCCGGCGGGGACGCGCTGCCCAGCGGGTGTGCCGACTTCGTCGCCCCGGCCGGCGGTGCCCGTATCGAGCTCGAGTCCCCCGCCGACGGCGCGCAGTTCACGGTCACCGGCGCCGCCAGCTTCGTCACCACCGTGCTGGAGCGCGACGGGTTGCGCAGCCTTCCGAACGTACGCCGGGTCGTGCCGGGCGAGCCGCTGTACGTCGCGGTGCGCGTCCCCGACGCGACACTCCGTGTCAGCTTCGACAAGGTCGGCAGCTACGAGATCTGCACCGCCGGCTGACGTCCCCACCCCGCCCGTAAACTTGCGGCATGGCCTACGACGTGGAGAAGACCGACGAGCAGTGGCGCGAGGAGCTCACCCCCGAGGAGTACGCCGTCCTCCGCCAGGCCGGCACCGAGCGTGCCTTCGTCGGCGAGTACACCGACACCGAGACCACCGGCACCTACTCGTGCAAGGCGTGCGGGTCGGAGCTCTTCACCTCCGACACGAAGTTCCACTCCGGCTGTGGCTGGCCCAGCTTCTACCAGCCGATCAGCGACACGGTGGAGTACATCGAGGACGTCTCCCACGGCATGAAGCGGGTCGAGGTGCGCTGCGCCAACTGCGGCTCCCACCTCGGTCACGTCTTCCCCGACGGCTACGGCACGCCCACCGGCGACCGCTTCTGCATCAACTCCATCAGCCTGACGCTGAACCCCCGGGAGTAGACGCCGCCCGCGGCGATCGGTGGCCGAGTGCCTCGCGAGGAACGAGCGAGGTGTATCGAGACCGGCGACCAGCCAGGGGACACCCGCGGCGATCGGTGGTCGAGTGCCTCGCGAGGAACGAGCGAGGTGTATCGAGACCCGCGGCCGAAGATCAAGCGGTCGGTCGGCCGACCATGAACGCCTGCGCGCCCAGCACCCGCCAGGCCAGCGGCACCTTGAGGTAGAGCTTCACCAGCCCCGGACCGCTCGGCAGCCGGCTCTTGGTGGTGTAGGGCAGGAAGCGCGGGATGTTCAGCTCGACGTCGAAGCCGGCGGCGGTGAACGCCTCCACCAGCGCCCGGTCGTCGACCGGCGTGATGTGGTCGAAGAACATCCAGTAGTCCTTGGCGCAGTAGCGCACGTTGGGCTGGAGCACGAGCAGCTTGCCGTCGGCCTTGAGCACCCGGCGGCAGGCGACGAGGGTCGACGCGATCACCTCGCGCGGCACGTGCTCGAAGAAGTTGCTGATGAACACCCGGTCGATCGAGCCGTCGGCGATGCCGACCAGCTCGTCGGAGCGCGTCACGAACGCCTCGACGCCGGGTGCGGCCTTGTGCACGACGTCGGGGTTGAGGTCGACGGCGATCCGCCGCCCGGCGCGGATGTTGTTGACGAACTCGCAGTGCCCGGCGGCGATGTCGAGCACGGTCGCATCCTCCGGCACCCACTTCTGGAAGAACTGTGAGCAGAGCACCTCCCACACGTCGAGGCGCTGGGCCTCCTCGTTGTGGAAGCGGTTGGCATAGAGCTCGCGCAGCTCTTCAGGTTCCGAGGTCACCCGCGCAGCCTAGTCAGCAGGCTGCAGCGCGGAGTCGACCACCACGGTTCCCGCGCCGAACTCCTGGTCCAGCCAGGCTTGGATGGACCCGTCGTCGTGGACGACGTCCATCTCGAGCGGTCGGATGCCTCCGCCACCCATGCCGCCGAGGAAGCCGAAGTCCGCAGCGACCATCTGCTCCTGGATCTCCGTGCGGCGCCTCTCGGTCACGAGGCCCTGCGACACGCACAGAGCACCGCCCCACACCTCTCGCAGGCGGGACTCGGCTCGAGCGAGGTCTCCGGTCACGGCGACGTTGATGACAAGCTTGCGCGGGTCGTTCAGCGGGCGCTCCGACCCGCGTACGCGCGGGCGGTCCGCGGCGGACGCCGGGTTGAGAGACTGATCCATCCAGGCCTGGGAGTAGTCACGGAGCTGTGCGGCGATGCCGAACGTCGTGCTCATGGATGCTTCGGTCGTGAGTGACGGATCAAGGACCCGCCAACCACCCTCCGGCTCCGGGCAGGGCGTCCCGATCGTGTCGGCGACGGGGTACGGCGGCGCTTCCGCGGCGGACACGACGTCCGTGACCGTGACCGTGGCGCCGTCGAAGTGGCCGGTCACGGCGAACTCGCCCCACCGCACCCCCGCCGACTCCTCGAACTCGCCTTCGTGCTCGGCCCAGACCCAGCCATCGAGGGGCAGGCCCCCGCACTGGGGCGGCAAGGAATCGGCGACCATGCCCAGGCACAGCTCGGGTCCGTGGCCCCCGCCCTCCAGAACGGTCACCGCCTGGACCGTGGTGACGAGACCTGCCGCAGCGGGAACCGCCGTGGGCAGCTCGACCGGCTCCCTGCTGTCGTCGGTCGCCCCGGCGCTGCACCCATTGAGCGCAACGACGAGGAGCACGACGGTGCCGCGCGCGAGAGCCCCCATGCCGCGAGCATGGGCGCACACGCGCGCTCCGTCACGCCACGACGAGGAGTCGTTGCACAGATGTGATCAGGGCAGCCGCTGCACCAGGTCGGCGACGGAGGCGCGCGAGCCGGTGTAGAACGGCACCTCCTCGCGCACGTGGCGGCGGGTCTCGGAGCCGCGCAGGTGCCGCATCAGGTCGACGATGCGGTAGAGATCGTCGGCCTCGAACGCCAGCATCCACTCGTAGTCGCCGAGGGCGAAGCTGGCGACCGTGTTGGCGCGCACGTCGGGGTAGTCGCGCGCCATCTTGCCGTGCTCGGCCAGCATCGCGCGGCGCTCGGCGTCGTCGAGGAGGTACCACTCGTAGGAGCGCACGAAGGGGTAGACGCACACGTGCGCCTTGGGCTCCTCGTCGTCGAGGAACGCCGGGACGTGGCTCTTGTTGAACTCCGCCGGTCGGTGCAGGGCGAGCTGCGACCAGACCGGATCCAGGCGCCGGCCGAACGTCGTACTGCGGAAGCGGTGGTAGGCGTCCTGAAGGGCCTCGCTCGTCTCGGCGTGCCACCAGATCATGATGTCGGCGTCGGCGCGCAGGCCCGCCACGTCGTAGGTGCCGCGGACCACGACGTCCTCGCCGGCGAGCTTGGCGAACAGCGTCTCTACCTCGGCCGACTCGGCCGCGCGGTCGGCGTCGCCGATCAGGTCGCGCAGGCGGAACACCGACCACATGGTGTAGCGGATCGTCGAGTTCAGCTCGTTGATCCGGGCCGCCTTGCTCTGCTGCGTGCTGGGCTCGCTCATGTCCTCATTCTGCCGTGCCGATGGTGGCGGCCGCCCGCCGGGCCGAGCCGATCACGGCGGGGATGCCGACTCCGTCGTACGCCGCCCCGCAGACGGCCACGCCGGTGCCGTCGAGGGCCGCGCGGATGCGGGCCACCCGGTCGAGATGGCCGACGGCGTACTGCGGAAGCGCACCGCCCCAGCGCTGCACGTGGCTGTCGACCGGGGTGGCGTCGATGCCGGCCAGGTCCCGGAGGTCGGCGAGCGACCGCGCGACCAGCTCGGCGTCGGTGGCCTGGAGCGCGGCCTCGTCACGGTGCCGGCCGAGCGACGTGCGCAGCAGGAGCAGGCCGGCTCCGGCGGCGCGCACCCAGTCCCACTTGGCGAAGGAGAACGTCGACGCCTTGATGTGCCGCTGCTCGACCGGGGGGACCAGGAAGCCCGAGCGGCCGACGAGGTCGGGCAGGTCGGCGCCCCGGAAGGCGAGAGTCACCACGGCCACCGACGCGCTCTCGATGGCGGCGAGCTCGGCGGCCGCGCCGGGAGCGAGGTCCGCCAGCAGCCGCGCGGTGGGAGCGGGCGGCGTGGCCAGCACGACCCGGTCCGCGACCTCGGTGGAGGGGTCGCGCGTCGAGCCGACCGTGAGCTCGAACCCCGATGCCGTACGCCGCAGCTCGCGCACGGTGGCCCGCGTCCGCACCGCGAACCGGCCGCCGTCGACCAGCGCTCCGGGCAGCAGGCCCATGCCTCCCTCGACGCCCGCGAAGACGGGCACGTCGGACGCGATCATCGCGGCAGCCTGCTCGGTGACGGACCCGCGACCGGCCATCGCGGCCAGCTGTGGCATCGCGGCCAGGACGGAGATCTCGCGGGCGCGGCCGGCGTACACGCCACCCAGGAGCGGCTCCACCAGCCTCTCCACGACCTCGTCGCCGAGGCGGGCAGCCACCAGGTCCCCCACCGAGGTGTCGTCGCCGCCCCACAGCGTGACGACCTCCGCTCGCGCCCGGGCCAGGCCCGACGGCGACAGCACTCCCGATGCCGCGAGCTCGTCGAGGTCGAACGGCACGCCCATCAGCGACCGGGGCAGCTGCCGCAGCGATCCGCGGCTCCACACTCGCGACGTCGCGGCCGTGGGGTGTACGACGGGCAGCCCGAGCTCGCGGGCCAGCTCGACGCCCTCGGGACGGCGGTTCAACATCGCCTCGGCACCGACGTCGACCCGGACCCCGGCCACCTCGGCCGTGCGGAGCTTGCCGCCGATGTCCGGCGACCCCTCCAGCAGCACGACATCGTGGTCGGCGCCCAGCACGTGGGCGGCGGTCAGGCCGGCGATCCCGCCACCGACCACGACGATGCGCAGTCGGTCGGCGGTCATGCCGTCAGCCTCGCACAGGCTCAGGCGGCGTCCTCCGCGGCCTGCGACGTGGCGTCGGCGACGGAGACGTCCTGGCCGTTGATGCGGCCGTCGAGGTGGCTGGGGTCGAGGTCGTCCTGGTGCAGCTTGGCGAAGCCGCTGCGGTGGAACACCAGCGGCTTGCCGCCCCGGGTGTCCATCACCGACTCGACGGCCAGCAGCACGACGACGTGGTCGCCGGCCTCGACCTCGGCATGGATGCGGCACACGAACTGGGCGACCGCCTCGTCGAGCACGACAGCGCCCTCGGGGGTGGCGGCCAGCGCCAGGCCCTCGAACCGAGCATCGGCCGGGCCTGCTAGCTGACGGCACACCGTGTCGTGGTGGTCGGCCAGCACGCTGACGCCCAGCGCTCCGGCCTCGCGCAGCCGCGGCCACGTCTGGCTCGTGGTCGCCACGGAGAACGACACCAGCGGCGGGGTCCAGGCTCACCGACGTGAACGAGCTCGCGGCCAGTCCGACGAGCTCGCCGCCGACGCGCCCGGCGACCGCGACCACCCCGGTCGGGTAGGAGCCGAAGGCGTCGCGCAGCAGCTGGGGGTCGAGCGGTTCGGTCTCGACGTGGGTCATGCCGGAACTCCTGAGGCGTTGAGGATTCGGTCGGCGGTGGGCCGGACCGCGGCCAGCCAGCTGGCGTACGCCGCGGGGTCGTCGTACGACGCGTCGGAGACGTACAGCCCGCGCAGCGTGGTCGCGCCCAGCTCGGTGAGCAGCGGCCGCAGGTGCACCTCCGGCGCGAGCGCGTGCGCCGGCCCGGCGCCGAGCATCAGCGGCACCGCGAGGCCGGTGAACGAGCCCGCCGCGAAGCGGTCGAGGAACAGCTTCAGCAGTCCCGTGTACGTCGCCTTGTAGGTCGGGCTCGCCACGACCACCACCTCGGCGGCTCCGATGCGGGCCACCAGCTCGGCGACCTGCGGGTCGGTCCAGTCGAGCAGCGCCGGGCCGAGCGTCGCCAGGTCGACGACCAGGTCGGGGGTCTGGTCGGTGAGCTGGGTGGCGACGTACTGGGCAGAGGTCAGCGTGCGCGAGGCCGGCTTCGGGTTGCCGACGAGCACGGCCACGCGGTCGGTGCTCGTCACGAGGCCGCCTTGGTGGGGGCGAACGGCGTCGCGCGCGGCCGGCTCACGACCGGGTGCGGGTGGGTCCAGAGGCCGCGCTCGGCCAGCACCGGCAGCACGCCCTCGCCGAACCAGTAGGCGCCCTCGAGGTGCGGGTACGCCGAGAGCACGAACTCGTCGATGCCGAGCGCGTGGTACTCCTCGATCCGGTCGGCGACCTCCTCGTGGCTCCCGACCAGCGCGGTGCCGGCACCACCGCGGACCAGCCCGATGCCGGCCCAGACGTTGGGGTGGATCTCGAGGGCGTCGCGCCTGCCGCCGTGCAGCTCGAGCATCCGGCGCTGGCCCTCGGACTGGCTGCGGCGCAGGCCTTCCTGCACGGTGGCGAGAGTGTCGTCGTCGATGCCGGCGAGCAGCCGGTCGGCCTCCGCCCAGGCCTCGCCGGACGTGTCGCGGTTGATCACGTGCATGCGGATGCCGAAGCGGAGCTCGCGGCCTTGCGCCGCGGCCAGCTCACGGACCCGCGCGATCTTCTCGGCCACCGCGGCCGGTGGCTCACCCCAGGTCAGGTAGACGTCGGCATGCTTCGCGGCGACGTCCAGCGCAGCCGGCGACGACCCGCCGAAGTAGATGTCGGGCACCGAGTCGGGCAGCGTCGCCAGCCTGGCGTCCTCGACGCGGAGATGCTCGCCGTCCAGGGTCGACGGTGTCGCCGGCCCACAGGCGACGGACGATCTCGAGGAACTCGCCGCATCGCGCGTAGCGCTCGTCCTTGTCGTGGAAGTCGCCGAACATCCTCTGCTCGCGATCCTCGCCGCCGGTGACGACGTTGAGCAGCACCCGGCCACCCGAGAGGTTCTGGAACGTCGTGGCCATCTGGGCGGCGAGGTACGGCGAGACGATGCCGGGCCGGAACGCGACCAGGAACCTCAGCCGCTCCGAGACCTGGCTCAGCATCGCCGTCGTCACCCAGGCGTCCTCGCACCACGCACCCGTCGGCGTGAGCGCGGCCTCGAATCCCTGGTGCTCCGCGGCCCGGGCGATCTGGCCGAGGTACGGCACGTCGGCGGGCCGGCCGGCCGGGCCGGCGTGCACACCGTGGCCGCCGCCGACCACCTGCCGGCCGTCACCGCCGTTGGTGGGCAGGAACCAGTGGAAGGTGAGGGGCATGTCTCTCCTGGAGTAGCGGATGACACGATTTGATTACGTTAAGTCGATAGGATTACTCATATTACGATCCGGTTGCAAGGCGACTCACCCAGTGGACAGCCGGAACCGGCGCCCTCCGGCTGGCGTCCCAGCCCCATGCTGACCTCACCCGCGCACCGGCCCTGCTCGCCGGCATCGTCGATCGCACTGACCGTCGGTCTCTCGGCCTGCAGCTCGTCCGGCGGCGACGGCTCCTCGTCCGACGCCACCGACTCCCGGCCTCCGCGAGAGGCCGAAGCCCAGGAGGCGTCGCCGAGGTGCCCGGCGGAGGACGGCGGTGGCGACAGCGTCGGCGGCTCGGTCAACGACCAGGAGGCGGGCACACCGGCACGGGCCGCCGTGCAGCAGCGGGCGATCATCTCGACCGGCACCGTCTCGCTGAGCAGCAAGGACGTGCAGGACACCCGCAACGAGGTGCAGAAGATCATCGACACCCGCCAGGGCGAGGTCACCGGCGAGGAGACGCAGACCAGCGACGAGGGCGAGATGACCTGGTCGCGGCTCGAGGTGCGGGTGCCGAGCGAGGACTTCTCCGAGACGATGACCGACCTCGAGAGGGCCGGCACGCTCGAGAACGCCGGCCGCACCGCCGAGGACGTCACCACGCAGGTGATCGACACCGACGTGCGGATCCGCGCCCAGGAGCGCAGCCTGCGCCGCATCGAGGTGCTGCTCGACAGCGCCGGCTCGTTGCGCGACGTCGTCGCCGTGGAGGCCGAGCTGACCCGTCGCCAGGCCGACCTCGACTCGCTCAAGCAGCAGCAGGCCTACCTCGCCGACCAGACCTCGATGTCGACCATCACCGTGCACATCGACCGCGACAGCGGGAAGAAGAAGCCGAAGGACGACGACGACCCCGCCGGCTTCGTCGGCGGCCTGAAGGGTGGCTGGTCGGCACTCGCCACGTTCGGCTCCGGGCTGGCCACCGTCACCGGAGCCGTGCTCCCGTTCGCCGTCGTGCTCGCCCTGCTCGGCGTACCCCTGTGGCTGGTCCTGCGTCGGTACGCCGCCCGCCACACGTCGCCGCCCGCCCCCGAGGCCGGATAGTCCAGAACCGAACGGTCGGCGAACGGCGTGTCGGCAGCCGTCGTGTTCTGGACTACCGCAGCGGGTAGGTCTGCACGAACTCCGTCAGCCGGGCCAGCTGGTCGGGGTCGGTCGACGGGATGACGCCGTGGCCGAGGTTGAAGATGTGGCCCTTGGCGGCCCGGCCGGCCTCGATGATCTCGGCTGCCCGGGCGGTCATCACGTCGGTGGGTGCGAAGACCAGGGTCGGGTCGAGGTTGCCCTGCACCGCGTGGTCGCCGACCAGCGGCAGCGCGTCGGCGAGAGGAGTGCGCCAGTCGACGCCGACCACGTCGGCACCGGCCTCGCCCATCAGGCCCAGCAGGTTGGTGGTGCCGACGCCGAAGTGGATGCGCGGCACGCCGAGCTCACCGGCCGCGGCCAGCACCCGCGCGGAGTGCGGCATCACGTGCTCGGCGTAGTCGGTCGGGGTCAGCGCGCCCGCCCAGGAGTCGAAGAGCTGTACGGCGGAGGCGCCGGCCTCGACCTGCACCTGCAGGTACGCCGCGGAGATGGCCGCGATCTTGCGCATCAGGGCGTCCCAGACGTCGGGGGCGCCGAACATCATCGCCTTCGTCTTCGCGTGCTCCTTCGACGGTCCGCCCTCGACGAGGTACGACGCCACCGTGAACGGCGCGCCGGCGAACCCGATCAGCGGGGTCGCGCCCAGCTCGCCCACGAGCCCTTGCACGGCCTGGGTGATGAACGGGACGTGGTCTGGCGTGAGGTCGGGGATCGCGTCGACGTCGGCGAGGCGTGCGCACCGGCGACGCGACGACCGGGCCGACGCCCGGCTTGATGTCGAGGTCGACGCCGACCGCCTTCAGCGGGAGGACGATGTCGGAGAAGAAGATCGCCGCGTCGACGCCGTAGCGGCGGACGGGCTGCAGGGTGATCTCGACGACGAGCTCGGGATCCATGCAGGAGTCGAGCATGGCGACGCCCTCGCGCACCTTGAGGTACTCCGGCAGCGAGCGCCCGGCCTGGCGCATGAACCACACCGGGGTGTGCGAGACGGGCTCGCCGCGGGCGGCACGGAGCAGGACACTGTCGGTGGCGGCAGGCGACGGACTCACGCACGAATCCTCGCAGGTCAGGCGGCGTGTTGGCACATCGCCGCCACACCCGCGACCTACTGTGGCCCCATGGCTGTCCGTGACGAGACACGCCCGGGCACGGGCGCGGGCTCCCCGCCTCCAGACTTCCTGGCGGCGGTGGCTGCGATGCGCGCAGCCCCCCTGCGTCCGGAGGTCTTCTGCGAGGAGATGCCGGCCCCGCAGCGCATCGCCCCGCACTCCTTCGCGCTCAGTGCCGACGTCACGGTCGACGACGTCGACCTCGGCACCGGCCGCATCATCCTGCTCCACGACCCGGCCGGCAACGACGCCTGGCAGGGCACGTTCCGGTGCGTCGCCTACGCCCGTGCCGACATCGACCCCGAGCTGATCACCGACCCGATGCTGGGCGCGGTCGGCTGGACCTGGCTCACCGAGGCGCTCGACGCGCACGGCGCCCAGTGGATCGCCGCCTCCGGCACCGTCACCCGCGTCGCCACCGAGAGCTTCGGCGGGATGTCCGACGAGGAGGGCACCGCACAGGTCGAGATCCGGGCCTCCTGGACTCCCGTGCTCTCCAACACGGCCCCCGAGGACCGCTCATCGGTCCACCCGACCTCACCCCGCACGTCGAGGCCTGGGGGGAGTTGCTGTGCACCGCGGTCGGCCTGCCGCCCGTGCCCGAGGGCGTGACCGCCATGCCGAGTCGCCGCGGGCAGCGCGGCCGCTGACCCCATGCCGCCCGAGCCGACAACCGAAGATCCCGACGAGTCCGTCGAGCCGGACGAGACCGCCGAGGATGCCCCGGCTCCGCTGCTGGTGCTCCGCGACGGCCTGCCGCCGATCGTCGACACCCCCGAGCTGCTCGAGGATGCCTGTGCCGCGCTCGCGACGGCCACCGGACCGGTCGCGATCGACGCCGAGCGCGCGTCGGGCTACCGCTACTCCGCCCGCGCCTACCTCATCCAGCTGCGCCGCGAGGGCGCCGGCACGTGGCTCGTCGACCCGATCGCGTTCGACTCGCGCCTGCCGATGCTGCAGGGCGCGCTGGCCGGCACCGAGTGGATCCTGCACGCCGCCACCCAGGACCTGCCATGCCTGCGCGAGGTCGGTCTCGAGCCGGCCGCGCTGTTCGACACCGAGCTGGCGGGTCGGCTGCTCGGCTACCCGCGCGTGGGTCTCGCCACCCTGGTCGAGGAGATCCTCGGCCAGCGGATGCGCAAGGAGCACTCCGCCGCCGACTGGTCGACCAGGCCGCTGCCGGCCCCCTGGCTCGAGTACGCCGCGCTCGACGTGGAGGTCCTCGTCGAGCTGCGCGACCACATGATCGAGCAGCTCGAGGCCGCCGGCAAGACCGAGTGGGCCCGGCAGGAGTTCGAGCACCTGCTGAGCTTCGAGCCGGCCGTCCGGGTCGACGCGTGGCGTCGTACCAGCGGGGTGCACCGCCTGCGCGGACGCCGCGCCCTCGGCGCCGCCCGCGCGCTCTGGGAGACCCGCGACCGGCTGGCCGCAGAGCGCGACGTCACGCCGGGCCGGATCATCCCCGACGCGGCGATCGTCGCCGCCGCGACCGCGATGCCCACCGAGAGGGGCGCCCTCCTCCGCACGAAGGGCTTCCACGGCCGCGGCGCCGAGCGCTACTCGCGGCAGTGGATGGCCGCGCTGGACGAGGTGGTCGCGATGGCAGAGGAGGACCTGCCCACGAAGGCTCCGCGGGGTGACGGGCCGCCGCACCCGCGCACGTGGGCCGAGCGCGACCCGGTCGCCGCCGACCGCTTCCAGCTCGCCCGCGCCGCCATGCTGGCGACCTCCGAGGAGCTGGCCGTTCCGGTCGAGAACCTGCTCACCCCCGACTACCTGCGCCGGGCGATGTGGGCGCCGCCCGCCACCCGCGACCCCGGCGAGCTGGCCGAGGCGCTGGCCGCCCAGCTCGCGTCGTACGGTGCCCGGCCCTGGCAGACGGACCTGGTCACTCAGCACCTGGTCGGCGCGGTGCTCGGCGCCGACGAGCGCAGTCAGTCGGTCGACGACTCCGACGGTGACGGCGACTCGGTCTCCGGCACGTAGTCGGGGTCGAGGATCGGGCGCGAGACCTCGTCGATCTGCTCGGTGATCGCTTCGAGGTCGAGCTCACCCGGCAGCGTCAGCAGCTGCTCGAGCAGGTCGGCCTCGGCCGCCTCGAGCTCCTCACCGCCCGCGAGCAGCGGCGGGATGACGAGCCCCCGGATCGAGGCGTTGAAGACGACCGAGGTCGCCGGCTCCCGGTTGGGCTCGAGGAACGCGTCCGAGTTGGCGACGGAGCTGTTGGCCGGGACCATGAAGCCCGCCCCGACGACCTTCTCCACCGCCTCGTCGGAGATCAGCTCGGCGATCACGTCGGCGGCGGCCTGCGGGTCCTCGGCCTCGGCCGACATGCAGAGACCGGTGATGTCGCCGACCGTGGCCGGCGAGTCGAGCACGGGCGTGGAGATCACGTCGAACGAGAGGTTGGGCAACGCGCGGAGGCGCGGCACCAGGTCGCGCTCCCCCGCGATGATCCCGAGCTTGCCGCGCTCGAACCACTGCAGCGGCGTGGCCTTCTCGAGCTGCTTGTCGGTCAGGGTGAGCTGCGCGTCGCGCAGCACGGCGAGGCTGCGTTCGAGCGCGTCACGGGTGTCACCCTCGGAGAAGGCCAGCGACTTCGGGTCGTCATCGTCGTCGTAGAGCTTGCCGCCACCCGAGTAGATGTACGGCGCGAGCCCTTGCAGGCTCGGCTCGACGTAGAAGCCGCGGGTGCCGCGGGCCGGCCGCGATGCGAACTCGGCGGCGGCCATGAACTCGTCGAGGGTCCAGAAGTCGTGCGCATCGCGCGGCACGTTGAGTCCCCGGCGCTGCATCCGCTCGAAGTCGACGAGGTCGGTGTTGATGTACATCACGACCGGTGACACGGAGTAGGCCATGCACTGGAGCCGCGAGTCGACACCGAACGACTGCACCGCGTCGCGGGAGTAGCCGTCGCCGAAGTCGACGCCGCGCTCGTCGAGCAGCTCGTCGACCGGCCGCAGGGCCTCTCGTGCCAGCAGGCCGGGCAGGTCGCGGCGAGAGATCATGAAGACGTCGGGCGCGTCGCCGTCGTCGATGGCCTGCACGGCGGCCGCGTGGTCGCGCCAGAGCTCCAGCTCGACCTGGCCCGTCTGGGACTCCGCGTTGTAGTCGCGGGCGATCGACTCGAACGCGTTGAGCTCCTCGTCGCGCCCGTAGAGGCCGAGCGTCACCGGCTCCGGCTCGGTCGGCGTGGAGGGGCTGCTCGACGACGGCTCGTCCGACGTGGGCGCCGGCGGATCGGCTTCGCCACCCTGACAGGCCACGAGCGCCGGGATCAGGCAGACCGCCAGGCCGATGGCGGCAGCCCGGACCGGGCGGCGTCGATGCATGCGGTTGCACTCCTTGGCTTTGGGGGGACCGGGCCAGCGTAGCGACTGGCGGGTAGCCCCGGCACGCGAGTTACGGGCGCTGGAACACCTGCTCAGGCGAGGTCGTGGAACACACTCGCCTCGGCGACGACGGCCTCGAACACCGTGCGGTCGAGAGCCGATCCCTCGCGCCGGATCGCTGCCGCGTCGAGCCGGATCAGCCGGTCTAGGCGCACCTCACTGGGCCGGCCCTCGCGGTCCCAGCCGCCGATGCCGACGTCCATCCAGTGCCGCCCGTACGACGCCTCGTCGGCCGCGTCGCGGTCGTGGTCCTGGCTCGAGAGCATCAGGCCGAGCCAGTCGTCACCGTCGCGCGCGATGAGCAGCACTGGCCGGTCCTTGCCCTGACGGGGGTCGTCCTCGTAGGCCACCCAGGCCCAGACAACCTCGCCGGGGTCGGGCGCGCCGTCCGCCTCGGGCGCGTAGTCGACGCCGGTGCCCGGCGCGCGCTCGGGGACCAGGCGGGAGATCAGCCGACGCCACATGCCGGTCAGTCTAGGAAGAGCTGTGGGGTACGCCGGACCGGGAGCGCCTCACGGCGCGTGGCCGCTCGTAGCGGCACATTTTGGGACCCGGGGCTGCCACAGCCCGACGTACCACCTGAGTGAGTCTAGGACTTCAGGCAAGCTCGTGGCGCATTTCCAGATGTGCGGCCGACTCGAGCTGCTCGGCGAGGGTGAGCATCCTCACGGTCTCGTCGTGGGCGGCGTCGAGACCGGCGCGGCCGGTCGCCACGACACGTGCGAAGGCCGAGGCCCGGAGCAGCACGTCGGCGAAGTCGCCGGTCGTGATGCCGCGCAGCACGGCGTCCACCATGGCGCGCAGCTCGTCTGGACCGGGCGGGTCGGCGACTCCCGCCACCACCCGCGCCACCTGGGCGCGCGCCCGGCCGGCCTCGAACTGGGCCGCGACGCCCACCGGGTCGGCGTACACCCAGGCACGCATGACGTAGAGCCGCCACAGCGACCCGGCCAGCGAGTCGGCGGGCGAGCCCGCCCACAGCTCGGCCAGCGTCTCGAGGCCCTCGGTCTCGGCGAGGTGGAGCACCCGCTCGGCGACGCCGGCGTCGGTGCTGCCGTGCGCGCCGCGGACCAGCAGGGTGGCCGCCCGGTCGGCCGCCTCCTGCAGCATCGCCGGGTCCTCGCCCGCCTCGATCTCGTCGAAGAACCCCGCTCCCGGCGTCATCGGTCGGTGGTGCTCGCGCATGCCCGCCACCCTAGTTCGCCAGGACACCGCTGGTTGAGGAAGGCGCTCTGGTGCCCGTCTCGAAACAGGGTGTGCTGTCTCGGTTTCGAGACGGGACTTGGTCCCTCCTCAACCAGCGGAACCGGCCAAGGCCTTGCGGATCCGCTGGTCGCTGACGGGGCGGGCGGTGCCGAGGTGCTGGGCCCAGAGCGAGACGCGGTACTCCTCGAGCAGCCACCTCGCCGACCGCTGCGCCGGGCTGGGCGGGCGACCGTCGGGCAGCGCGTCGAGCTGGTGCAGCAGCGCGTCCTGGAGGTCCGTGATCTGGTCCATCAGCTGTCGGTCGCGGGCCACCTGGCCGTCGAGCCTCTCGCGGCGGTGCACGATCGCGGCGAGGTAGCGCGGGATCTGCCGCAGCTGCTCCGCGCCCGCCTCGGCGACGAAGCCGCGGCGTACGAGCCGGGCGAGCTGGGCCTGCATGTCGGTGAGCGCGGGCAGCGTCATCAGGTCGGCGCGGCCGCTGAGGGTGCGGTCCGTACGCCGCCACGCGTCGAGCACCCGCATCACGTCGTGCATCGTGGTGCGCAGTCTCGGCTCGAGGTCGGCGCCGGCGGCGGCCAGCAGGCCGGCGTACGACTGCTCGTCGCGAGCGACCGGCCGTGCGTCGACGACGTCGCCGATCACCGCGGCGCGGCAGTCCTCGAGCAGCTCCGCGACGCTGGGGTACGGCGACCCGGCGAGGCCCAGCTTCTCGGCGTTGTCGAGGCCCTCGACGATGCGGGCGACCGGGTCGCCGGCGCGGGCGAGGTCGAGCAGGAGCAGGCGGCGTACGCCGAGCCGATGTCGCGACTCGGCCTCCTCCTGCGATCCGAAGATGCCCAGTCCGACCGACGAACCCTCGTCGACGAGGCCGGGGAACGCGAGCACCTCGTGGCCGGCACGCCGCTGCGTGAAGGACGCCTCGATCGTGCCGAACGTCCACGTCGTCTGACCGGTGGCGGTGACGCCCGCGTCGGCGGCGACCTCGGCCATCGCCTGCGCGAACGTCGGCCGCAGCGGTTCCTTGAGGGCCTCGAGATCCTTGCCGCGGGCAGCCTCCGACCCGCTGTCGTCGACGACCCGGAAGGTCGGCCGCAGGTGCTCGGGCACCTTGCTCCAGTCCCACGCATCGCGCGGCACGAGCACGCCGGTGGTCGAGCGGAGGTGCCGTTCGAGCGCGTCGATCAGCGGCTCCTCGCCGGCCGGGACCTTGGCGAGGAAGTCGCGCGCGGTGTTGGGCGCCGGCACGAAGTGCACGCGCAGGTTCTTCGGCAGGCTGCGCACCAGGCTGACCACGAGCTCCTCGCGCAGCCCCGGCACGACCCATGAGAAGTCGTCGGCCTCGACCCGGTTGAGGGTGGCCACGGGTACGTCGATGGTGAGGCCGTCGTCGCGCGCGCCCGGCTCGAAGTGGTAGCTGATCGGGAAGGTCAGCCCCTCCGAGCTGCCCTGCCAGACCGTCGGGAAGTCCTGACCGGCAACCTCGCCGGCCGTGTCGTGGGTGAGCATCTCGAGGTCGAAGGTGAGCAGGTCGGGGTGCTCGCGTCGTTCGCCCTTCCACCACTGGTCGAAGTGCGCGCCACTCACGACCTCCTTGCCCACGCGGGCGTCGTAGAAGTCGAAGAGGGTGTGCTCGTCGACCACGATGTCGCGACGGCGTGCACGGTGCTCGAGCTCCTCGGCCTCGGCGAGCAGGGCCCGGTTCCGGTCGTAGAACGTGTGGCGCGTGTGCCACTCGCCGTAGACGAGTGCATGGCGGATGAAGAGCTCGCGGGCGAGGTCGGGGTCGACCCGACCGAAGTTCACCAGCCGGTCGGCGACCAGCGGGACGCCGTACAGCGTGACCTTCTCGTGCGCCATCACGGCCGCTCGCTTCTTCGACCAGTGCGGCTCGCTCCAGGTACGACGGACCAGGTGCTCGCCCAGTCGCTCGGCCCACTCGGGCTTGATGGCGGCGTTCTGCCGTGCCCAGAGCCGCGACGTCTCGACGAGCTCGCCGGCCATCAGGAACGCCGGGTTGCTGCCCTTGAGGCCGGACCCCGGGAAGATCGCGAACTTCGCGCCGCGCGCGCCGAGGTACTCCCGCATGGGGCGCCGCTCCCCCGGCCGGGTCTGGTCCCGCTCCTCGAGCGCGCCGATGTGACTCAGCAGGCCGGACAGCAGCGCCTGGTGGATGCCGTCGGCGTCCGGTGTGTCGGCCGGCCGACCCGCATCGATGCGCATCTCCTTGCAGACCCGGCGCAGCTGCGACTCGAAGTCCTGCCACTCGCGCACGCGCAGGTAGTTGAGGAACTCCCGCTTGCACATCCGGCGGAACGCGCTCGACGACAGCTCGCGCTGCTGCTCCTTGACGTAGCGCCAGAGGTTGAGCCAGGTGAGGAAGTCGCTGCCCTCGGCCTTGAAGCGGGCGTGCTGCTGGTCGGCCTGCGCCTGCTTCTCCGCCGGCCGCTCGCGCGGGTCCTGGAGGCTGAGTGCGGCCGCGATGACGACGACCTCGCGCACACAGCCGAGGCGATCGGCCTCCAGCACCATCCGCCCGAGCCGTGGGTCGATCGGCAGCCGTGCGAGGCGACGGCCGAGCTTCGTGAGCCCTCGCTCCTTGTCGAGCGCGCCGAGCTCCTCGAGCAGCTGCACGCCGGCGGAGACGTTGCGCTTGTCGGGCGGCTCGACGAACGGGAAGCGCGCGATGTCGCCCAGCTGCAGTGAGGTCATCTGGAGGATGACCGACGCCAGGTTGGTGCGCAGGATCTCGGGCTCGGTGAACTCCGGCCGGGCCTCGAAGTCCTCCTCGGAGTAGAGACGGATCGCGATGCCCGCCTCGACCCGACCACACCGGCCAGAGCGCTGGTTGGCCGACGCCTGGCTGATGGGCTCGACCGGGAGGCGCTGCACCTTGGTGCGCACGGAGTAGCGACTGATGCGCGCGACGCCCGAGTCGACGACGTACCGGATGCCGGGGACGGTGAGGGAGGTCTCGGCGACGTTGGTGGCGAGTACGACGCGGCGCACGGTCGCGGGGTGCGACGAGAAGACGCGGTGCTGCTCGGCGGCCGAGAGCCGGCTGAAGAGCGGCACGATCTCCCACTGGCGACCTGCGGTCGACGGCAGCTCGGCGAGCGCGTCGGCGGTGTCGCGGATCTCGCGCTCGCCGGGCAGGAACACGAGCACGTCACCCGGTCCCTCGCCCGACAGCTCGCGCACGGCGTCGACGATCGCCTCGGTCTGGTCGCGCTGCACGGGCTCGCCCTCGTCGTCGTCCTCCGGCAGCTCGAGCAGCGGGCGGTAGCGGACCTCGACCGGGTAGGTGCGGCCCGACACCTCGACGACGGGCGCGTCGAAGTGCTCGGCGAACCGGTCCACGTCGATCGTCGCCGAGGTGATGATCAGCTTGAGGTCGGGCCGCTTCGGCAGCAGCCGCTTGAGGTAGCCGAGCAGGAAGTCGATGTTGAGGCTGCGTTCGTGGGCCTCGTCGATGATGATCGTGTCGTACTTGCGCAGCTGCCGGTCGCGCTGCAGCTCGGCCAGCAGGATGCCGTCGGTCATCAGCTTGACCCGGCTGGCGCGCGACGTGCGGTCGGTGAACCGCACCTGGTAGCCGATCAGGTCCCCCAGCTCGGTGCCGAGCTCCTCGGCGATCCGCTCCGCCACCGACCTGGCCGCGATCCGCCGGGGCTGGGTGTGGCCGATCAGCTTGTCCTGCCCGCGCCCCAGCTCGAGGCAGATCTTCGGCAGCTGGGTGGTCTTCCCCGACCCGGTCTCGCCCGCGATGATCACGACCTGGTGGTCACGGATCGCGGCGGCGATGTCGTCGCGGCGCTGGCTGACCGGCAGCTCGGCGGGGTAGGTGATCTTCACAGCCCGCCCATTGTCGCGTACGCCGGCAACCGGGTTTCGCGACCGGTCACCCCAGCCTGGCCCACCCGGAGTCGAGGACGTAGCTCCGGGACAGATCCGGAGGCATCGCCCACTCGCCGCTACCCCCGAGGGGTTCCGCCAGTGCCCTCACCCGCACGGTGCCGTGGTCGGCCTCGACCACCCGCCACCCCGCCCGGTCGCCCCCGACCAGCACCCCGGTGCGAACCCGCGTGCCGGAGGCCGACTCGAGGCGGCAGTCACGGAGGCCCGGCGGGCAGGTGCCGAGGTCGTCGGTGGGCTCGACGACCTCCCAGCGCGCCCGACCGCGGTCGCGGTCGCCCTCCATCATCACCACGTCGAGAAAGCGCTCGGTGTCCACCGCCCTCGGCAACCGGTAGTTCCAGTAGCCGTTGACCACGACCCCGGCTCCGACGGCGTCGATGGTGCGGTGCACCAGCACCGCACCGGGAAGCGGGACGTCCGGGACCACGAGCTCGGGGCTGGCCAGCAGCGCATCGAGACGGTTGCGGGGCAGCCGTACGCCGTCCGGGAAGTCGTGAAGCATCACCTGGACGACGTCACCGTCGGCCTGGACGTGGCGCCAGGCCGGGAGCCCCCCGTCGGTGACGCCCGTGAGCACCTGCCTCCCGTGCAGCACGTAGCTCCCGCAGGAGCTCGAGCACTGCCATCCGTCCTGAGTGCCGGCGCGGGCGACCGTGACCTCCACGGTGCCCGGGCGCTCCATACCCGGAGCCAGCCACGCTATGCGAGGTCGGATCACGTCCAGCGCCTGGTCGTCGCCGTACTCGCCGGCGCTGTGGGACGAGGAGTACGACGCGTGCCGCCCCTGCGGGTCCAGGACCCGGATGACGACCGACTCGGCGTCCGCGTTCTCCGGGAGCACGGAACCCGGGGCGCGCGACGTGACCGGCGCCGGCGAGGTGTCACCTGCCGGTGGCAGCTCCTCCCGGCGGGTCATCGAGGTGTCGGTGCCGAGACCCAGCATCACGGCCGAGCCGGTGACGAGGGCACAGGCAGCGACCGAGATCCCAGCTACACCGGCTCGCCGACGACGGAGGGCGCCCCGCCCGCGAGCGACGTCACCGTCGGGGGACGACCGGGACCAGTCCACCTGCTGGGCGGTGCGGTGGAGGTACTGCTCGAGCTCGCGTTCGCCCGTGATCATGGCTCGGTCCTTTCGACGGTGTTGAACCCTTGCCCGACCGGAGCGGACAGGGTGGTGCGCAGCCGCCCCAGGGCGGCATGCGTCTGGCTCTTGACCGTGCCCGGGCTGATGCCCAGGTCGGCGGCGGTCTCCTCGACCGAGAGCCCCCAGTAGTGCCGCAGCACGACGACCCGACGCTGGCCGGGGGACAACGTTGCCAGGGCCGCCCACAGGTCGTCATGAGCCTCTGCTGTCAGGGGGGCCGCCGGCTCCTCCACGCCGTCCAAGCCGGGCAGCTCCCGGCGCCACGGCCGGCGTGACTCGGTGATGAACGTGTTGACGAGAGCGCGACGGACGTAGGCGTCGACCGAGTCCGCCCGCTGCACGCGCGGCCATGCGACGTACAGCTTGGTCAGTGCCGCCTGCACGACGTCCTCGGCCCGGTCGGCGTCGCCACACATCAGATACGACGTCCGCAGCAGGTGAGTGCGACGCTCAGCGACGTAGTCGCTGAACCCCACCCTCGACGTCTTCGGCATCGACACCCTCCGCTTCCCTTGCTCCTGCCTACTTGACCAGGGGGAGCGGCGATCGGTTGGGTCACGGACCCGATTCAGTCGCGCGCGGGCAGGACCAGCCTCGGGTCGGCCGCGGCTGCGATGAGCTTCTCGGGGGTGAGGTCGGCGCCGGAGACGGGCACGGTCGAGTTGTTGCCGAAGAGCAGGTCGAACGTGAGGCCGACGACGTGTCCGTCCGCGTGGCGTACGGCGACGTCCAGCACGCCGTCGTGCTGGGCGACCCGGGCCTTCTCGCCGCCCGGCCCGACGGCGTCGCTGCAGGTCCACCCCGAGTCGCAGTCCCAGTAGAGCCCGGACCAGTCACTCATGACGCTCACCTGGAGCATGCCCATGCCCTCCTCGCCCCTGATGGTCCAGGCGAACTTCGAGCCGAGCGTCGAGCCGTCGTCGGAGTACTGCACGTTGCCCGTCGTCGGTGAGTAGGCCTGCAGGTGCTCGCGCTGCGGGTCGAGGTGCTCCGCGAGCACGTCGTTGTACGCCGTGAGCTCGGGGGCGTACTCATGCATCGGCGCCGTGAGGGGAATGCCCGTCGTCGTGCCCTCCGCCAGCTCGCCCGACGGATCCAGGGACAGCGACATGGTCGGTGACACCTCCGGCGGCGCGGGGTCCTCGGCGCCGGTCGGGGAGACGCCACCACCTGCGGGCCCGACCGACGACGTACCGCCGCCGGCCAGCTGGCCCACGCCGACCGCGCCGAGCCCGACCACGGCGGCCACGGCAAGTGCCGAGCCACCGATCGCGAGGCGGTGCCGGCGGCGAGCCGACCGGCCGCGGGACAGGTCGTCACCGAGCGACGTGCCGGGTGCGACGACGTCGTCGGCCAGCGCGTGCAGGCGCTCCTCGAGCTCGTGGGAGAAGGTGTCTGACTGGTTCATGGCTTCGGCTCTCCGCTTCGGGACGCGACCGGCGACAGCGCGACCCGCAACCGGGCCAGTGCGTCGGAGGTCTGGCTCTTGACCGTCCCGGGGCTGATCCCCAGGTCGGCGGCGGTCTCTTCGACGGACAGGCCCCAGTAGTGCCGCAGCACCACCACGCGCCGTTGTCCGGGAGCCAGCCCCCGCAGGGCGGTCCAGAGAGCATCCGTGTCGTCGGCAGCCGGCTCGTCGTCGACACGGTCGAGGTCGGCCGGGTCGGACGCGCGTTCGCGGCGGTGCCAGGGCCGACGCACCTCGTCGAGGTGCGAGTTGACCACCATCCGCCGCACGTAGGCGTCGACGGAGTCCGCCCGCTGCGCCCGCGACCAGCCGACGTACAGCTTGGCGAGGGCGATCTGGACGATGTCCTCGGCCCGGTGGGCGTCACCGCACAGCAGGTACGCCGTGCGGTACAGGCGGCCCCGGCGGCCGACGACATAGTCGCTGTACGCCGCGTCCCTGTCCTGCGTCGAACCCACCCGCGTCTCCGATCCCCGTTTGCTCTCTTCTACCTCCATGACGGAGGCGGGTCCAGATCCGTTGGGTGTCGCTAGGTATTGGCGCCCGAGGCCGGGGTCCCCGTCGGCGCGTCCGGCTGGGTGTCGTCCTCCGGCGCCGTCGTCGGAGGGACGACGCCCGGCCGGGCCTCCTGCCCGAAGCCACGTGGCCCCGGGCCACCGGGCAGCTCCCCCTGCTCGACCCGGCCCCATCCGGACCGGTCGTCGTCGTGGTGGGCGATCGTGGCGATCGCTGCGCCGCCGGCACCCCCGAGGACGAGGGTGGCGAGGCCGACGGCCACCACGCCTCGGAGGCCGAAGACCCGGTCTCGCCATCCAGTCCTGACCTCGGTGGGCGGTTCGGGCGCGGGCTCGGGTGCGGTGTTCTCGCTCATGGCAGCGATCGTGGCCAGCGCACCTGTGCGTCGCCTGTGAGAACGCCGTCTATCCGCCGTACGTGTCGACGAGGGTCGTGGCCATCGACTCCCACTGCGCGTAGGCGTTCGGGCAGCACGAGCGCTGGACGGCGTCGGCGGCGAGCGTCTTCGACATCGTCTCCCAGCCGGAGATGTCGAAGAGCCCGCGGTTGGTGGTGGACGCGGAGACGCCGAGGAACCCCTGCGTGGACGTGGCAGGGTTGACGCACGCGACGCTGCCGGGGCACCAGCCCTGGCTCACCCGCTGCTGGAACAGGCCCAGCGAGTCGCGGTCGCCGAACTGGATGTTGCACAGCCGAGACTCCTGCATGGCGGTCATCAGCGCGATGATCTGAGCGTTGCGGTTGCCGCCCGCGGTCTGGGTCGCTCCGATGATGCGCTGGGTGTTGTCGATCTGTGCGGTGATGAGCGAGCCGGACGACGAGCCGCCGGTGGCGTAGCAGAGCGTCTGGTCGTAGGTCTGGCTGTAGCCGACGAGCTCGCGCCACGTCGCGGCGTCGACGCTGCCGCTCGCGGGCAGTCCGCGGCTGTTCTGGAACGCCACGACCGACGCGCGGGTGCCGGCCCCGAAGACGCCGTCGACGACCAGGTTGGCGCCGTACTTGTTGAGCTGTGTCTGCGCCGCCTTGTTGGCATTGGTGTTGGTCGACCCCTGCGCGACGGGCACGACGAGCAGCGTCCAGGTGTCGTTGCCGACGATGCCGTCGGCGCCGAGCCCCTGCGAGCTCTGGAACGCCTTCACGTTGGTGGTGGTGCCGCCCCCGAAGACGCCGTCGGCGGTGGTGGGGTAGCCGCGCGCGGTCAGCAGGTGCTGCACCGTCATCGCGTTGCCGCTGCGTGGCTGGCCGGCCTTGGTGATCGGGTACGCACTGGCCGCCTGGGCCGGTGCTGCGGTCAGCGTCAGGGCGAGCATCATCGTGACGACGAGGGGCAGGGTGAGAGCGCGGAGAAGGCGCATGTGAACAGCTCCAGAGATGGCCCCGGCGCTCCGAGTAGCACCGGGTCGTGGGCCCGACCCTGCCCGATGGCCGGGGATCTGGCCAGTGGCACAGGGTGTCCACAGCGAACGCACAGGCAATCGCGGCAGAGTACGTCGCATGGAGCTCACCAGGCCTGACGGCACCCCGGTCCGGGTGCTGGTCGTCGACGACGAGGTCAACATCGCCGAGCTGCTGTCGATGGCGCTGCGCTACGAGGGCTGGGAGGTGCGGATGGCGCACACCGGCTCGAAGGCGGTGAGCACGGCCAAGGAGTTCCAGCCCGACGCCGTCGTGCTCGACGTGATGCTGCCCGACTTCGACGGGCTCGAGGTGCTGCGCCGGATGCGCGCCGCGAGCTCCGACGTACCCGTGCTGTTCCTGACCGCGAAGGACGCCGTCGAGGACCGAGTCGCCGGGCTGACGGCCGGCGGCGACGACTACGTCACCAAGCCCTTCTCGCTCGAGGAGGTCGTGGCCCGGCTACGCGCTCTGATGCGCAGGTCGGGAGTCCGGGCAGTCACTGCCACGAACGTGCTCACCGTCGGCGACCTGACGATGGACGAGGACAGCCGCGAGGTGCACCGGGCCGGCCAGGAGGTCTCGCTGACCGCCACCGAGTTCGAGCTGCTGCGCTACTTCATGCGCAACCCGCGCCGGGTGCTGAGCAAGGCGCAGATCCTCGACCGCGTGTGGAACTACGACTTCGGCGGCCAGGCCAACGTCGTCGAGCTCTACGTGTCCTACCTGCGCAAGAAGATAGACGCCGGCCGCGAGCCGATGATCCACACCATGCGCGGTGCGGGGTACGTGCTGAAGCCGGCGAGCTGATGCGGACCCTCTCCACGCGGCTCGTCGTCACCGCCGTGCTCCTGGTGGCGATCGTCTGCGCGATCATCGCCGTGTCGATGACGGTCGGGATGCGCAGCTACCTCACCAACCAGCTCGACGACCGCATCCAGGAGGCCGGTCGCTCCATCGCCGACCCGGGCCCACGTGGGCCCGGGCCGTTCGGCGGCCGACCGCGCGACGAGTTCGGCAACCAGGCGCCGGGCACCTTGATCGTCATCAACGGCGCGGGCCGGATCGCTGGCTACGGCTTCGCCGACTCGACCCTGCTGTCCGAGACCGATGTCCAGGAGGCGAGCGGCGACCCCAGCACACCCGTCGAGCGCACCGTCGACCTGGGCGAGGGGCGCTACCGCGTCAACACCATCGCTGACGACGACGGGGCGTTCACCGTCGGCCTCCCCACCGAGCAGATGGACGACTACATCGCCGCCCTGATCCGCTGGGAGATCGCGCTCACGCTGCTCGGCGTGGTGGTCGCCGCGGGGGCCGGCATCGTCGTCGTACGCCGCCAGCTCGCGCCGTTGCGCGACGTCGCCGCCACCGCCCACAGCGTCTCGGAGCTGCCGCTGGCCACCGGCGAGATCGACCTCTCCGAACGCGTGCCCGACCACCTCACCGACGAGCGCACAGAGGTCGGCCAGGTCGGGGCGGCGCTCAACACCCTGCTCTCGCACGTCGAGTCGTCGCTGGAGGCCAGGCACCGCAGCGAGCAGCAGGTGCGCCAGTTCGTCGCCGACGCGTCGCACGAGCTGCGGACACCGCTGTCGACGATCCAGGGGTACGCCGAGCTGGCCCGCCGCCACCCCGCGCAGACCGAGGTCGCGCTGACCAAGGTCGAGAGCGAGTCGATCCGGATGACCGCCCTCGTCGAGGACCTCCTGCTCCTCGCCCGCCTCGACTCGGGCCGCCCGCTCGCGTCCGCGCCCGTCGACCTGACGCGGCTGCTCGTCGAGGCCGTCTCCGACGCGCGCGTCCTCGCGCCCGACCACCATTGGCGTCTCGACCTACCGGCGGAGGCAGTGGAGGTGACCGGCGACGAGCAGCGGCTGCACCAGGTCGTCACGAACCTGCTGACCAACGCCCGCAAGCACACCCCGGCCGGCACCACGGTCACCGTCAGCGCGCGGCCCGGCTCGCTCGTCGTGCACGACGACGGGCCGGGGTTCGCGCCAGGGCTGGTCGACGAGGCGTTCGAGCGGTTCGCGCGCGCCGACGCCGCGCGCACGCGCGGGCCAGACCGCGGCGCCGGCCTGGGATTGGCCCTCGTCAAGGCGATCGTCGAGGCTCACGGCGGCTCGGTCGCGCTGATGAGTCGCCCGGGAGACACGACGGTCACGATCGATCTTGCCTGAGCTGTGGCGTCGTTGCTGACGGTTCGGCGTCGTTGCAACGACGCCAGGGCGACGCGACACTCGGCCAGCCGGGTATCACGACAGCTCAGCTCAGCTCGGCCGGGAGATCGGGATGCTCAGCGGCTGGATCCCCGGCTTCCTCGCCCGGAACAACCCGGCCGGGCGCCCCGGGCCCTGCGAGGGGCGCATGTGTCCCGTCTCGGTGATGAAGTCCTCCGTCCGGGTGACCTTGCGCTGGAAGTTGCCGGGGTCGAGCGGGTGCCCCCACACCACCTCGTAGACCGAGCGCAGGTCCGACAGCGTGAACTCCTCGCCCATGAACGACGTCGCCAGGGTCGTGCGCTCGAGCTTGGTGCGCACGCGTTCGACGGCGTCGGTGAGGATCAGCTTGTGGTCGAACCCCAGTCGGCTGCGGCTGCGCAGCAGCGGTTCGACCGGGTGCCAGCCCGCCTCGCTGGCGTCGTCGCCGGCCCGCGCCGAGGCGGGCTCGGGCAGGATCGCGAGGTGGGCCACGCTGACGATGCGCCCGCGCGGGTCACGCCCGGGAGCGCCGTACGACGCGAGCTGCTCGAACACCACGTCGGTCAGGCCGGTCTCCTCGCGCAGCTCGCGGCGCGCGGCGTCGTCGAGATCCTCGTCGGGGTCGACGAAGCCGCCCGGCAGCGCGAGCTTGCCGGCGTACGGCTCGTTGCGGCGCTTGACCAGCAGCACCTGCAGCTCGTCCTCGTGCACGGTGAGGATCGCCATGTCGACCGTGACGTAGAAGACGGGGTACTTGCTCGTGAACCTGGCCATCCTTCGACCGTAACTAGTCTGCTCGACAATTAAAAGGCACACAGGCCCGCTCCGATCCGCCATGGGACCGAGGGTCTAGCGTGAGGCTCCACCCCGACGAGAGGGACTGCCCGTGTACTCCGACAACAGGCCGTGCGACATCTGCGGTTCCGACGTCCGGCTCACCCAGCACCGCACGGCGACCTACGAGAAGTCCGACGACACGGTGGACGAGCGCATCTGCACCAACCCCGACTGCGATTCGAACAGGGGCGGCCGGTCACCGGACAGCCCCAGGCCGTAGTCGCGGCGTCACTGAAGCCCGGGCGCCGTGGCGAGGGTCGCCGCCAGCGTGGCGGTCAGCGACTCGAGCAGCGCGTCACGCCGGATGCCCCGGTGGTCGTCCACCCACGTCAGGACCACCTCTTCCACCAGGGCGGCCCAGCCGCGCACGAGCAGTCGCACGCCGGGTGAGTCCTGGATGCCGAGCTCCGCGAGCCCGTCGGGTCCCGCGGTGTCGAAGATCCGGTCGGTCAGGGCGGCACGGGCGGCTTCGTAGATCTCCCGAAGGCGCTCGTTGCCGCTCGCGGCCGACCGGACGAGGGAGACGTAGCCGCGGTGCCGCTGCTCGACGTACGCCACGTAGCGGTCGAGCGACGCCGCCAGCCGGGCCACCAGGTCGCCCCCCGCGACGGGCGCGGTGACCGCGATCAGCTCGTCGACCGCGTGCCGCACGACGGCGACCTGGAAGTCCTGCTTGCCGCCGAAGTAGTGGTAGAGCAGCCCGCGCGAGACCCCGGCGCTCTCCGACAGCACGTCGATCGACAGCTCGTCGAGCGAGCGGGTGGCGAGCAGGTCGACGCCGAGGTCGAGCAGCTGGGTCCTCCGCGCGTCGGGGCTCAACCGGGTGCGGGTGGGCGTCGTCACGAGACTCACCTTATTGACGTTCGTTCAATAACGCCAGTACCGTGACAGCATGGCCACGCAGCGTCCCCTCCCCGACCACGTCCGGCACCTCGTCATCGGCGCCGGCTTCTCGGGGCTCGGCGCCGCGATCAAGCTCAGCGAGGCCGGCGAGCACGACTTCGTCGTCCTCGAGAAGGGCGACGACGTCGGCGGCACCTGGCGCGCCAACACCTACCCGGGCGCCGCCTGCGACGTGCCCAGCCAGCTCTACTCCTTCTCCTTCGCGCCCAACCCCGACTGGTCGATGTCGTTCTCGCCGCAGGCCGAGATCCACGCCTACCTGCGCCGCGTCGCCGACGAGTCGGGCACCCTCGACCGCTTCTTCTTCCGTACGACGATGCTCGAGGCGCGCTGGGACGACGACGCCCAGCTGTGGCGGGTGGCCACCGACCGCGGCGACCTCACCGCGACCACGATCATCAGCGGCTCGGGCGGGCTCTCGGAGCCAAAGCTGCCCGACATCGTCGGCATCGACTCGTTCTCCGGCGAGGTCTTCCACTCCGCCCGCTGGGACCACGACGTCGACCTGGCCGGCAAGCGGGTGGCCGTGATCGGCACCGGCGCCTCGGCCATCCAGATCGTTCCCGAGGTCGCGAAGGTCGCGGGCCACGTCGACGTCTACCAGCGCACCGCGCCGTACGTCATCCCGCGCAACGACCGCGCCTACACCCGCATCGAGCGCCTCGCGTTCCGTCGCTTCCCGGCCCTGATGAAGGCCTACCGCGCTGCCATCTACCTGGCCCGCGAGACGTACGTGCCGGGCTTCACGCTCGAGCCCCGGCTCGCCGCGCCGGCCCGGGCGATGGCGCTGGCCAACATCCGGAAGGGCATCGACGACCCCGCCCTGCGCGATCGCGTCACGCCCGACTACCTGATCGGCTGCAAGCGCATCCTGATCTCCAACACCTACTACCCCACCCTCGCCGCCGACCACGTCGACCTGGTGACCGACCCGATCGCGAAGGTCACCGGCAACGCCGTGGTCACCGCCGACGGCGTCGAGCGACCGATCGACGTGCTCGTCGTCGCGACCGGCTTCCACACCACCGAGCAGCCGATCGCCCGGCACATCGTCGGGCGCGACGGGCGCTCGCTGGCCGACGTGTGGAGCGAGCGCGGGATGGCCGGCTACAAGGGCACCACGGTGCACGGGTTCCCCAACCTCTTCCAGATCGTCGGCGCCAACACCGGTCTCGGTCACAGCTCGATGGTGCTGATGATCGAGGCCCAGCTCGCCTACGTGATCGACGCGGTGCGCACGATGCGCATCCACCAGTACGCCGCCGTCGAGCCGCGGCAGGACGTGCAGGACGACTGGAACCGCGACCTGCAGCGGCGGATGGAGCGCACCGTCTGGAGCTCCGGCGGCTGCGCCAGCTGGTACCTCGACTCGCACGGTCGCAACACCGTCCTGTGGCCGCGGACGACGTACACGTTCCGCAGGCTGCTCGCCCGCTTCGACGTCGGGGCGTACGACGTCGAGGCCACGCGAGGATCGCTGGTCGAGGTGCGAGGAGCGCCGGCGACGAGCCTCGAGACCCAGTCCCACTCGGAAGGATCCATGGCATGAGCCTGAAGACCGTCACCGACAAGGTCGTCGTCATCACCGGCGCCGGCTCCGGCATCGGCCGCGAGCTGGCGGTCCGCGCGGCCGGGCAGGGCGCGCTGCTCGCCCTCTCCGACTGGAACGCGGACGCCCTGGCCGAGACCGTCGACCTGGTCAAGGGCCATGGCGCCCGCGAGGTCCGCAGCGACGTCGTCGACGTCTCCGACCGGGCCGCGATGGGCGAGTGGGCAGCAGCGGTGGCCGACCAGTTCGGCCGCGTCAACCTGGTCGTCAACAACGCCGGCGTCACCGCGACGGGCGACTTCGAGCACATGACCTACGACGACTTCGACTGGATCGTCGGCGTCAACCTCATGGGCGTCGTGCACGGCACGAAGGAGTTCCTGCCCCACCTCATCGCCTCCGGCGACGGCGCGATCGTCAACGTCTCCTCGCTCTTCGGCCTGATGTCGGTGCCCGGCCAGTCGGCGTACAACGCCACCAAGTACGCCGTCCGCGGCTTCACCGAGGCGATCCGCGAGGAGATGCTCGTGGCCGGCCACCCGGTCACCGTCACCTGCGTGCACCCCGGCGGCATCCGGACCGGGATCTCCCGCAACGGCCGCAAGAACGCCGGCGAGGACGCCAACGCGATCGACAACCTCTTCGAGCAGAGGCTGGCCAGGATGCCGGCTGCCAAGGCGGCCAGGGTCATCCTCGACGGCGCACTGGCCGGCAAGGCCCGGGTGCTGGTCGGCATCGACGCGCACGTCCTGCACCACTTCGCGAAGCTCGCGGGGTCGCGCTACCAGGACGTCGTGGCGCGCATGCACGGCCGGATCGCGCCGCCGCCCCCCGCTGGTTGAGGAGGGACCGCCGCCCTCCGCGGGTCGAGGAGGGACGAAGTCCCGTCTCGAGACCAAGGCCCTACATTCATGCCCGTGACCCTCTCCCCCGGCGACGACGTGCGCTGCGAGATCACGAAGTGGGGAGACCGGCCGCACTGGGTCTACCCGGGCGTCTACCTCGGAGCCGACGCGCACGGCGACTGGATCGGCTTCACGACGGGCACGGAGTTCCACCGGCCCGGCGCCGACTACGTGGCGCCGTACGACCAGGTCGGGCTCGTCCCGCACGCCGATCTCGCCGAGCGCGGCTGGCTGGCGGCGTTCCACTCTCCCGAGGGACCGGTCCAGGTGTACGTCGACATCGCGACGCCGCCGGTCTGGGACGGCCCGGTGGTCCGGGCGGTCGACCTCGATCTCGACATCGTCCGCGGTGCCAACGGCCGGGTCTGGGTCGACGACGAGGACGAGTTCGCCCAGCACCGCGTCGAGCTCGGCTACCCCGACGAGCTGGTGCGCGCCGCGTGCGCGAGCTGCGACCACGTGCACGCGGCCGTGCGCGACACGCTGCCGCCGTACGACGGGAGCCATCTGCGCTGGCTCGACCGCCTCGCCGCCCTGACCCGGTAGTCCGGTGCGAAATGCGGCTCGGACGGACGTCAGAGCCCCGAAATGCACCGGACTACCCCGGCGTCAGCGCTTGGTGCGGGCCCGGAGCGGCCCGACGAGTCGTGGCCCCGAGAGCCGGTCCTCGAGCCGTCGCGCCTCGCGCTTGAGCGGCTGGGCGACGTACTCCCCGAGGATCACCCCCGACGCCAGCGCGATCGCCACGCCGGCCGCGGTCACCATCGCGAGCAGGCCCAGCGACACCCGAGCGTCGTCCTCGGCGAGCAGTGAGAGGCCGCGGTAGATGGAGAGACCGGGCAGCAGGGGTACGACGGCCGACACCACGATGACCAGCGGCGGCACCCGGATCCGGCCGGCGACGAAGTAGGCCACCAGCCCGATCGCGAACGCCGCGGTGCCGGCGCCCCAGGTGCGGCCGAGACCGGCCTCGTCGACGACGCGGTAGACCGCGGCCCCGATCGCCGCGACCGATGCGATGGGCAGCAGCGCGCGCATCGGCGAGTACGACGCGTAGGCGAACGCCGCGGCACAGACCGCGGACCCGAGGACCAGCACCCAGGTCGCCTCCCAGCCGGAGTAGCCGGGCTCCAGCCGGCCCACGTCGACGTCGATCGCCGCGCCGAGCGACAGCCCGCCGCTGACGCCGGCGATGATGCCGGCCGTCGCGAGCAGCGCCTCGATCAGCCGCGCGCCACTCGTGACGTAGAAGCCGGTGAGCGCGTCCTGGATCGCGCCCATGAAGCCCACGCCCGCGAGCAGCATGACGATGTTGGCCGTCACCACGAGCGAGGGGTCGACGTCGATCTCGGTGGCCGTCGCGGCGAGCGCGAAGAGCGTCGCCACGACACCACCGGCGATCTGCTGGTAGAACGCCGGCAGGCGGCGCTGCGACATCAGGAGCTGGAGGCGGTCGATGCACATCGCGGCCACGCTCGCGATGCCGGCCACCACCGGGCCGCCGCCGAGGAACACCGCGACGCTGGCGCACATGACACCCCACGCGAGGGTGACCAGCCAGCGGTGCGTGGGGTGGCCGACCGAGACGATGGTGGCCATCCGGGTGCGCGCGAGGTAGACGTCGGCCTGGTCGTCGAGGATGTCGCGCACCAGATGGTCGACGGCAGTCAGGTCGCCGTAGTCGATGTCCCGCTGCTTGACGTTGCGGATCATCGACAGCGCGGGCTCCTCCTCGTCGTACTGGTAGCTCATCGCCAGCGACGTGAAGGTGACGTCGATCTCGGGGTTGCGCATGCCGAGGTGGTGCGCCACCGACCCCATCGTGGCCGTCACGTCGGCCGCCCCCGCGCCGGACGACAGGAGCAGCTCGCCGATGCGCAGGCACAGGTCGATGGTGAGGTTGAGTTCCTTGACGTCGCTCATCGGGGACGACCGTACTCATGCTGGTGGTCGAGGGCCCCGCGAGGGACGTCACCCCGGTGGTCGAGTGGCCCGCGAGGGACGAGCGGGGTGTGTCGAGACCCAGACGTGACGGGTCTCGATACGGGCCTACCGGCCCTACTCGACCAACGAGAACACCCGGTGGTCGAGTGCCCGCGAGGGACGAGCGGGGTGTGTCGAGACCTAGTAGCCGCCCTCGGGCGGCACCATCTCGAGGCGTACGCCGAGCAGCCGGACCGGCTTGTCATGCTCGACCCGCTCGAGAAGGCCGACGGCCACCTCGCCCAGCACGACCGGGTCGCTGGACGCCTCCTCGAGGGTCCGGACGCGGGTCACCGTGAAGAAGTTCGGGTAACGCACCTTGATGTGCACCCGCGCCGCCGGGCGACCCTCGCGGTCGATGTCGACGAGCACCCGCCTGGTCAGCGCGCGCACCGCGTCGGGGATCTCGGGCCACTCGAGATCGCGCTGGTACGTCTCCTCACGACCGTGCGCCCGCGGCACCCACGGCTCGTCGCTCACCGGGCTGGACTCGACGCCTCGGCCGAGGCGGTGGAACCACGGCCCCATCGTCGGGCCGAGGCCGGCGGCGAGGGCCTCCACGTCCGACGCGGCGAGCTGCCGCACCGTCTCGATGCCGAACGGCTCCAGCCGCTTCGCCGTCTTCTTGCCGACTCCCCACAGCGCGGTCACCGGCCGGTCGCCCATCTCGTCGAACCAGGTCTCGGTGCTGATCCGGTAGGCGCCACGCGGCTTGCCGAAGTCGGTCGCGATCTTGGCCTGGAGCTTGTTGTCGCCGATGCCGACCGAGCAGTGCAGCCCGGTGGCGGCCAGCACGGCCTCGCGGATCCGGCGCGCGAACTCGAACGGGTCGCGGTCGCTCGTGTCCACCGGCGCCCTGGCCGCGACGAACGCCTCGTCCCAGCCCAGCACCTCCACGACGACCGGGTCCCGGTCCCAGGTCAGTGACTTCAGGGTCGTCATCACCCGACCGGACGCCTCGTCGTACGCCATGTGGTCGACGGGCAGGATGACCGCGTCGGGGCACTTGCGCGCGGCGATGCGCAGCGGCATGCCGGAGCCGACGCCGTACTCCCTGGCTTCGTACGACGCCGTCGACACCACGGCGCGCTCGGTCGGGTCGCCGCGGCCACCGACGATCACCGGGAGCCCGGCGAGCTCGGGGCGCCGCAGCACCTCGACCGCCGCGATGAACTGGTCCATGTCGACGTGCAGGACGAACGAGGTCATCGCGGTGGCGGGGGCAGGGCGTCGGACGCCTCCAGCGGGTCCATCCCGGTCAGCAGCAGGAGGTCGGCGATCACGGACCGCAGCTGCGCCAGCACGACCTCCGCCGACAGGATCTCCGAGCGCTCGACGAGCCCGGTGGCCTGCCCGACCGCGAGGAGCGCGGGCCGCGCGACCTCGGCCATCCGGTTGGCCGACAGCTCGTCGGCCGCCTGGTCGGCCGCGGCCGCCAGCTCGCGCGCGACGATGGCGTAGGAGCCCGGCACCGGCCTGCGGTGGTACGCCGCGACGGCGGTGTGCCGGACCAGCACCCGCGTCGAGCGCAGCGACCGGTCGAGCGGGTCGACGAGGTCGGCCATCCGGCGTACGTGCCCCTTGTGGCGCACCCGGAACGGTGACGACGCCACCACCGCCAGGCCCTCGTCGGCAGCGGACCGCAGCTCGTTGATGAGGTAGTCGGTGGCGCGTGCGTCGGCCAGCAGGTCGAGGGCGGGCTCGACCTCGCCGTCGAGCATCACGTCGGCCGCAGCACGCAGCAGCTCGGCCACCTTGCGTACGACCACGGCTGCCTGTTCTCGGGGTCGCCGAAGAGGCGCCGCGGGCACGATCGTGGCCGCGACCAGGGCCACGGCTCCGCCGATGAGCGCGTCGGTCCAGCGGATCAACCCCATCCCCGGGTCGGGCACGAGCGTGCTGACGACGATCGACTGCACCGCCGCCTGGGTGACGAACAGCTGGCCGCCGTCGAGCAGGAACGCGGTCGTCATCGCCAGCGCCACGATCAGCGTGAGCTGCCACCACCCGCTGCCGACCCAGGCCACGAGCAGGTCGCCGAGCAGCACCCCGACGGCGACGCCGACGGTGACCTCGACGACCCGGCGCAGCCGCTGGCCGTACGACGTGCCGAGGCTCACGACGGCCGCGATCGGTGCGAAGAACGGGGTCTGGTGGCCGAGCAGGTCGTCGGCGATGAACCACGCGGCGCCCGCGGCGAGCGCGCACTGCGCGATCTGGAACCGCTTGGACTTCCAGCGGTCGACTCGGGTGTGGACCGACGTGCGACTGCGGGTCCAGGCCCGGTCCATCGGCGTCGCCTCCATGGGCCGATCGTGCCAGACCCCTCGTTGCTTGTGGCGCGGCCTCCGGCCAGCAAGGATCACGGGATGGTGACTCCCATCGACCCCACCGGCGTGGGATTCCTCCTGGCCGAGAACCGCTCCATGCCGATGCACGTCGGCGGGCTCCAGCTGTTCCGCAAGCCGGAGGGGGCCGGGCGTCACTACGTCCGCGAGCTCTACGACCACATGAGCAGCACCGAGCGCATCGCCCCGCTCTTCCTGCGGCACCCGCACCGGTCGGCGCGCACCGCCGGGCAGCTGGTGTGGGAGCAGGACGAGCAGTTCGACATCGAGCACCACGTCCGGCACAGCGCACTGCCCAAGCCCGGACGGGTGCGTGAGCTGCTCGAGCTGTGCAGCCGACTGCACAGCACCCGGCTCGCGTGGGAGCGGCCGCTGTGGGAGTCGCACGTCATCGAGGGGCTGCGCGACGGCCGGGTGGCCATGTACACCAAGATCCACCACGCCCTGGTCGACGGTGTGTCCGCGACGCGGCTGATGGCGAGCTCGCTGTCGCCCGACCCCGCCAGGCGCGAGATGCCGGCGCCGTGGGGCTACCGCGAGCGGCCGCCGAGGGAGCCGCGCGAGGGTTCCGAGTCGGACGTCCCGATCACCGCTCTGCGTACGGCGCTCGGCATCACCGCCGAGGCGGCCGGTCTGCCCGGCGCGCTGATCAAGACCCTCACCAGGAGCGTGCGCAACGAGACGTCGGCGCTGTCCCTCTACGCGCCCCGCACGATGCTCAACCAGCAGATCACCGGCTCGCGCCGGTTCGCCGCGCAGGACTGGCCGATCGAGCGCCTCCGCGGCGTCGGCAAGGCCACCGGCACCACCATCAACGACGTCGTCATCGCGATGTGCTCGGGGGCCCTGCGGTCCTACCTGCTGGACGCCGGCGGGCTGCCCGACGAGAGCCTGGTCGCGATGGTGCCGATCGGGCTCAACGCCAAGCACTCGCAGATCCCGTCGGAGAAGGGCGGCAACGCCGTCGGCTCGATCATGGTCAAGATGGGCACCGAGCACGCCGACCCGGCCCACCGGCTGCGCTCGGTGCACGCGTCGATGAAGGACGGCAAGGAGGCACTGTCGTCGATGACGCCGATGCAGATCCTCGCGATGAGCGCCATCGGCCAGGCCCCGGCGATCCTGACGCCGATGCTGCGGATGCAGGGCATCGTCCGGCCGCCGTACAACGTGATCATCAGCAACGTGCCCGGCCCACGCACCACGCAGTACTTCAACGGTGCCCAGCTGGTCGGCAGCTACCCCCTGTCCATCCCGATCCACGGCATGGCCCTCAACATCACCTGCACGTCCTACGCCGGCCTGATGTGCTTCGGGCTCACCGGCTGCCGCCGCACGGTCCCGCACTTGCAGCGCCTGCTGACCTACCTCGACGACGAGCTGAACGCGCTGGAGAAGGCCTCAGGGCTCTGACACGCTCGGCAGTACGGCCCTCGCTGCGCCGGTGACGAGGGCGACGCGGGAGTCGGTCACGAGGGCATCTTGTCGCGGGCCTCGACGAGGCCACCGCCGAGCCGGGCGTCGACCGCGCGGAGGCGGGCGCGGGTGATGTCGGCGACAGTGCCCAGGCCGGCGAGGTCGGCGTTGGAGCCGGTGCGGGTGGGCTGGCCGACCTCGATCGAGATGCACTGCCGTCGGCCGCCGTCCTCGACGTTGGCGAGCGCGACTGCGTGCCCGGTCGTGCCGCTGCCGGCGAAGAAGTCGAGCACGGTCGCGTCGGCGGGCATGGTGGCGAGGATCCGGCGGATCAGTCCGGTCGGCTTGGGCGACTCGAAGACGTGGCCGACTATCTCCTTGAGCTCGGCCACCGCGGTGTCGGTGGAGCCGACCTCCTGCGCGAGCCAGATCGTGTTGAGCTTCTTGCGGCGACCGTCGTGCAGCCAGTCGCGCTGGAAGACGTCGACGCGCTCGCCCTGCCGGCCGCGGATCGTGCGGCACACCAGGTCGTCGGGCCGCTCGTCGATCCGCGGTCGCGACCAGCGCCAGACCGCCGGCTTGCCGTCGCCGAAGACCGGCCAGACCTCCTGGCCGCCGTCGAACGGCTGGGTCTCGACGCGCCCGCCGACCGGGTCGCCGTACACGGGGAAGTGGAGGGTGCGGGCGGTCGCCGGGTTGAACTTCTTGTTGGTGTTGCGCAGCGGAAGGTGGCGGTAGTGCCGGCCGTCCGGGGCGGTCTCGGGAAAGTCGGAGGGGTCGACGGTGTCGGTCGTGGTGGCGTCCAGCACGCAGCGGCGGGGGTCGCGGGCGAAAGCGAGGAGGTACTCGTGGCTGGTGGCGAACCCGCCGCCGAGCTGGCGACCCTTCGGGTTCAGGTTGACCACGATCTGGGCGAGGAACCCGTCCTCGCCGAACACCTCGTCCATCAGCAGGCGCAGGTGGGCGACCTCGTTGTCGTCGATGCTGACGAAGATCGCCCCGGTCTCGGCCAGCGTGTCGCGCCCGGCCTCAAGCCGGGGCCGCATCATCGCGGTCCAGGCGGCGTGCCCGCCGTAGCGGTCGGCGTACGCGAAGTCGTTGCCCGTGTTGTACGGCGGGTCGACGTAGATGAGGTCGACCGACCCGGGCGGGATGGTCGGCAGGACGTCGAGGTTGTCGCCCTCGACGAACACGTTCCACGGCCGCTGGTCCACGCGGTGACCCTACTGGCGCACAGACACGACCGATCGGTTGCCGACTCTGCTCACCTACGTTGTTTACTCTGAAGCACATGCCTTCCCACAAACGCTTTGCCCTGCCCGCACTCAGCCTGGCCACCGCGGCCTGCGTGGTCGCCTCTCTCGGCGCCGCGGCCCCGTCGTCGGCCGGCTCGACAGCAGCCGCACAGCCACCTGCCGTCGGCGGCGAACGGGATCCCGGCACGGGCACCGCCGACCACCCCAAGCACAGCAGTGACGGCGTCGCCGGCGAGATCGCCCCCGAGCTGCCCGCCGGCCGGGCGGCCAAGGCGCAGGTCCGCCGGGAGACGACGTACGACATGGCGCCGGGCATCAACTTCCGGCAGTGGGACCAGATCGACGCGCGCGGGGCGATCCGCGCCCAGCTGCTCACCATCGACATCAACAACCCGGCCAACGAGCTCGACCTGCTCGCGCCGGTGAAGGTGCCGAGGCGCAACTCCGTGAGCGCGCTCGCCGCCAAGGACGGCGCCGTGGCGGCCGTCAACGGCGACTTCTTCGACATCGGTGACACCGGCGCGCCGCTCGGCGTCGGCAAGGACCGCGAGCTCGGCATGCGGCACGCGCCGCGCGAGGGCTGGAACAGCTCGTTCTGGGTCGACGCCGACGGGCACCCCTACATCGGACAGCTGCCCTACAAGGCCAAGCTGAAGCAGCACCCGCGCTTCAAGTTCACCAACCACAACTCGCCGAGCATCCAGGCCAACGGCATCGGCGTCTACGACAAGTTCTGGGGCCGCACCGAGGGATCGTCCGTCACGGCCGGCCAGAAGCGCGTGCGTGAGGTCGTCGTCGCCGGCGGCCGGGTCAAGTCCAACAAGACCAAGGTCTCCGAGGGTCTGAAGATCCGCGGCAAGGGCCTGGTCCTCGTCGGGCGCGGCACCGCGACGAAGGCGCTGAAGAAGATGAAGAAGGGCGAGAAGGTCACGCTCAGCGAGACGCTGACCCCGTCGCCCACGATGGCGATCAGCGGCGACCGGCCGCTGCTCACCAACGGTGTGCGCGTGGTCGTCGACGACCGCCAGATGCACCCACGCACGGCGATCGGCATCGACGCCGACGGCGGCAAGGTGCTGATCCTGGTGATCGACGGACGCCAGTCGTTCAGCCGCGGCTACACGATGGTCGAGCTGGCCAACATGATGACGGCGCTGGGTGCGGAGAACGCGCTCAACCTCGACGGCGGTGGCTCGTCGACCATGGTCGGGCACTCGGTGACCGGGGTGTTCGGAGTGCTCAACTCGCCGTCCGACGGGCAGGAGCGGCTGGTGCCCAACGGCATCGGCGTCTTCTCGCGACCCGTCAGCTGACGATCCCGGTGAGCTTGACGGTGTCGACGACGAGGATCGCCACCGACGTCATCGGCGCGAAGCACTGCACCTGACGCTTCGACATCACGGGTGAGACCAGTACGTCGCCGTCGACCCGCTCCACGGTGATGTCGGTGGGCCGGTCGCAGCCGATGACGAGCACGGCGCCCACGAGCGTCTGGTCGGCGCCGACCTCGGGTGCGTCCGCGACCGCGGTGCGGACTTGCTCGGCCATCCGGACGCCGGTGAACTGGGCGGTGAACTCCGCCACCGCCTCCTCGGTGTCGAGCGGCACCGGCGTCGTCGAGACGGTGCCGTCCTCCTCCGTGTTGGTGAGGATGGCGATCTGGGTGAACGTCACCGGCCCGTCGTCGCCGGACTCGGGCGTGGGCGTCGGCTCTTCTGTCGGTTCGCTCGGCTGGCTCGTCTGCTCGCCCGTCGGGTCGGTCGCGGTGTCCTCTGCGTCACCGCAGCCCGCGAGGCCGAGGGTGAGCAGGGTCGCGAGGACGAGGCTGGTGACGAGGTGGGGCGTACCGAGAGTGCGTCGCATGGTGATGTGACGGTAGCGACCGGACTCACGTTCCCGACAGATAGCCTCGCCCGCATGCCCCGCTTCACCCGCGCCGAGCTCGAGTCCTACCGCGGCGCGGAGGTGCCCGACCTGCTCGGGCCGGGGCTGCGGCTGCTGTTCGTCGGCATCAACCCCGGGCTGTGGACGGCCGCGACGCAGACGCACTTCGCGCACCCGGTCAACCGGTTCTACCCCGCGCTGCTGAAGGCCGGCATCGTCGACCGGGCGATCGACCCGGCGGCGGGCATGACCGACGGCGACCGCGACTACCTGCGGGCGCGCGGCATCGGCATCACCAACCTGGTCCGCCGGGCGACGGTCCGCGCCGACGAGCTCACCGCCGCGGAGCTGAAGCTGGGTGGCGAGGCGTTGCGTGAGCTCGTCGAGGAGCGGCGGCCGCGAGTGGTCGCGGTGGCCGGCATCACGGCGTACCGACAGGCCTTCGGTGATCGCAAGGCAACCGTGGGAAGACAGGGTGACCTGGGCGACGCCGAGCTCTGGGTCGTCCCCAACCCGAGCGGCCTCAACGCGCACCACACCGTCGACACCCTGGCCGCGGCGTACGCCGAACCGGCCCGCGCCGCGGGTCTGCTCGACGCGGTGCCCCGGTAGCCCGCGGACCACTGATGCTTCATCAAGGTATGTCGCTGGAATGCGCCTTCCCACGGCGGGCAGGCCATGGGAAGCGATGGTTCGACTACATACCTTGATGAAGCAGGGGCTCCCGGGACTAGCCGGGGAACTGCTGGTCCTTGCCGAGCACGGTGAGTCCGCCCTCGACGAGGAAGCCGCGCGACCGGTCGAGATCCTGGTCGACGCCGACGGTCTCGCCGGGCGGCACGATGACGTTCTTGTCGAGGATCGCGTTGCGTACGACGGCGCCCGGGCCCACGCGCACGCCGTTGAGCAGCACCGAGTCGGCCACCTCGGCACCGGCGTCCACCCGGACCGCTGGCGAGAGAACCGACTTGCTGACGGAGCCGCCCGTGACGACGACGCCCGGCGACAGCAGTGCCTCCTCGGCGGTGGCGTGCTGCCCGTCGGCGCCCTGCACCAGCTTGACGGGCGGCTGGGGCCCGTAGGACGTCATGATCGGCCACTCGAAGTTGTAGAGGTTGAAGACCGGTAGCGGCGAGACGACGTCCATGTGCGCGTCGTAGTAGGACGCGAGCGTCCCGACGTCGCGCCAGTAGCCACGGTCGCGGTCGGTCGCCCCGGGCACGTCGTTGTCCTTGAAGTCGTAGACCGCCGCCTGCCCCTGGCCCACGAACGCCGGCACGATGTCGCCGCCCATGTCGTGCTTGGAGCCCTCGAGCCCCGAGTCGCGCGTCACCGCCTCGACCAGGGCATCCGCGTCGAACACGTAGTTGCCCATGCTGGCCAGCACCTCGGCCGGGTTGTCGGGCAGTCCCACCGGGTCCGTCGGCTTCTCGAGGAAGTCGCGGATCCGGGACGTGTCGGACGGGTCGACGTCGATGACGCCGAACTGGTCGGCGAGCCCGATCGGCTGCCGGATCGCCGCGACGGAGCAGGGTGCGCCGGACTCGACGTGCTGGTCGACCATCTGGCTGAAGTCCATGCGATAGACGTGGTCCGCGCCCACGACGACCACGATGTCCGGTTTGTCGTCCCTGATGAGGTTGAGCGACTGGTAGATCGCGTCGGCGCTGCCGAGGTACCAGTGCTTGCCGACCCGCTGCTGGGCCGGCACGGGCGCGACGTAGTTGCCGAGCATCGTCGACATCCGCCACGTCTGGGTGACGTGCCGGTCGAGGCTGTGCGACTTGTACTGCGTCAGCACGACCACCTTCAGGTAGCCACTGTTCACCACGTTCGACAGCGCGAAGTCGATGAGCCGGTAGATGCCCGCGAACGGCACCGCCGGTTTGGCCCGGTCGGCTGTCAGCGGCATCAGCCGCTTGCCCTCTCCACCGGCGAGCACGATCGCGAGCACGTTCTTTCGCAGCATGTCGTCACGGTCGCAGCCACCCCGGCTCTTGTCGAGGGCGCGTCCTGCCCGCTGGTTGAGGAGGGCGCCCCGGCGCCCGTCTAGAAGCCCCCGCGGCACGCGTCCGAGTACGTTGCTGCCATGCGAGTCGACGTGCTGACCAAGGAGTACCCGCCCGAGGTGTACGGCGGCGCCGGCGTCCACGTCGCCGAGCTCGCCCGCGCCCTGCGCCGGCGCGACGACCTGGTCACCCGCGTGCACGCGTTCGGTGCGCCGCGCGACGAGGCCGGCACGTCGTCGTACGCCGACCTCCCTGAGCTCGCGGACGCCAACGGCTCCCTGAGGACGATGGGCGTCGACCTGGCCATCGCCGACGCGTGCGCTGGAGCCGACCTCGTGCATTCGCACACGTGGTACGCCAACTTCGCGGGCCACGTCGCGAGCCTGCTGCACGGCATCCCGCACGTCGTGAGCGCCCACTCGCTCGAGCCGTTGCGGCCGTGGAAGGCCGAGCAGCTCGGCGGTGGCTATGCCGTGTCGTCGTGGATCGAGCGCACCTCCTACGAGGCCGCCGCCGGCGTGATCGCGGTGTCGGCGGCGATGCGCGACGACGTGCTCCGCTGCTACCCCGACGTCGATGCCGCCCGCGTCCAGGTGGTGCACAACGGCATCGACACCGACGAGTGGGCGCCGATCAGCAATCCCGACCGAGTGCGCGAGCTCGGTGTCGACCCCGACCGTCCGTCAGTGGTCTTCGTCGGCCGGATCACCCGCCAGAAGGGGCTGCCGCTGTTCCTGCGCGCGGCCGCCGAGCTGCCGCCCGACTGCCAGCTCGTGCTCTGCGCCGGGGCCCCCGACACCCCGGAGATCATGGCCGAGGTCGAGGCGCTGGTCGCCGACCTGGCGGCGACGCGATCCGGCGTCGTGTGGATCAGCGAGATGCTCCCGCGTCCCGACGTCGTCGCCCTGCTCACCGCCGCCACGGCCTTCGCCTGCCCGTCGGTCTACGAACCGCTCGGCATCGTCAACCTCGAGGCGATGGCCTGTGAGACCGCCGTCGTCGCCACCGCCACCGGCGGCATCCCCGAGGTCGTCGTACCCGGCGAGACCGGGCTGCTCGTGCCCATCGAGCAGGCCTCCGACGGCACGGGCACACCGCTCGATCCGGATCGGTACGTCGCCGACTTCGCCGCCGCACTCAACGAGATCGTGGCCGACCCCGACCGCGCCGCCACCATGGGCGCCGCCGGCCGGCGGCGCGCGATCGACGCGTTCAGCTGGGACTCGATCGCCGGTCGCACGGTGGAGATCTACCGCTCCCTGCTCTGACCGGCCGCCGCGAGCACGGCGTCGGTGTGCACCCGGTTGCGGCGTACGGACACGAGGTAGAGCCGGTCGCCCTCAGCCTCGAACCACACCCGGCCCTCGACCCGGTGCTCGAACGTGAGGCCGAGCGCACTCAACCGTGCGCGCCGCGCCGTCGGCCGGAGGAACGTGTGCACCAGGAACCGCAGCCACCCCGCGGCGGCCTCGACCGACTCGCCGTCGTGGATGACCAGGCAGCAACCCTCGGCGCACGAGACCCACGGGCTCCAGCCGGGCGGGCGGCCCGGCCAGATCCGGCGTACGCGGGGCACTTGCTCGGCCTCGCGAGCACCGTCGTGTCGGGCGAGCGGCTCCCGGCTGAAGCTGGCGAGGAACGCGACCTCGTCGGTGTTCAGCGGCGGCTGCACCCGCAGCCGGCCCACCGGATCGAGAGGTGTGGTCATGGTGTCGTCTCCAGTCGTCGAGGGTCGTGGTGACACCCTTCCCAGAGATGCGCCGCCCGCAATCAGCAGGATTGCCGACTGTGGATAACTTCCGCGGCCCCTCGACGATCTGGGGCACGGTGAAGCCATGAGCACCTACCGACCCCGCATCCGCAACGAGTTCGACCTCGAGCGCGCGTGGCGCATCATCGCCCCGCCCGACGAGCCTCGACCGCACGCGTTCTGGATCATGCTGATCGGCGCCGACCGCCGCGCGTTCACGCAGGTGATCCAGGTGGAGGAGGCGTTCGCCGTCCCGCCCCCCGACCGCAGCCACGTCTTCCCGGAGTTCGTCGCCGAGCTCGTCGACGAGGTGCCCGCCGTGGTCGAGCGGTTGGCGTTCCTCCGCACCAGGCCCGGCCACTTCGGCCCCACCGACGAGGACCTCGCCTGGGCCGAGTGCCTGTACGCCGTCGCGCGCGACGTCGGCCTGCCGTGCGAGACGGTGTTCCTCGGCACCGACCTGGTGCTCGTGCCGATGCCCGACCAGGCGGTGGGGGCGGTGGCCTCGGCCTAGGGAGGCGCGACACACTGGCCCCGTGGAACCACTCGAGCAGCGCCTGGAGGCGGCCATCCTCGACCTCCTCGCGCAGCGCCGCACCGGGGCGACGATCTGCCCGTCCGATGCGGCCCGCCTCGTCGGCAACGAGACCGACTGGCGCGACCTGATGGAGCCAGCCCGTCAGGCGGCCGGCAGGCTCGTGGGCGCTGGCGAGGTCGAGATCACCCAGCGCGGTCGGGTCGTCGACCTTGCGACAGCGGTGGGACCCATCCGGATCCGCAAGACGTGACGACTCAGTACGGCCAGCCGGCGGGAGCGGGACCGACGACGACCGACTCGCAGTCGTTCGCCTCGAACTTGCCGATCTTGTCGCGGCCGTCACGGGTGCCGACGAAGATCACCCGGTCGTAGCCGGCGTCGCAGTAGATCTCGTCGTACTCACCGTCGTCGAGGAGGTAGAACACGTCGTCGTCCTCCTCGCCGTAGACGTCGTCGACGCCGGGGCCGAGGAAGAACGTGTCGCCGCCCGCGTCCCCGGTGGCCTGGTCGTCGCCGGGTCCGTCGATGATCAGGTCGTCGCCGGGCTCACCGTCCAGCTCGTCGTCGTCGGTCCCGGCGTCGAGGTGGTCGTTGTCGGGACCGCCGGTGACGTGGTCCTTGCCCTCGCCGCCGAACACGAGGTCGACGCCGACACCGCCGCCGACGGCGTCGTCGCCGACGCTGCCGATGACCTGGTCGATGCCGGGCCCGCCACTCATGGTGTCGTCACCGACCGCGCCGTCCAGGAAGTCGTCGCCGTCGTTGCCGAGGATGGTGTCGTTGCCGCTCTCGCCGTAGACCCGGTCGTTGCCGGCCTGGCCCTGCGCGCGGTCGTTGCCGGCGCCTCCGGACACGGTGTCGTTGCCGGCGCGCGCGAGGACGAGGTCGCGGCCCCCGCGGCTGTTGATCACGTCGTCACCCGCGAGGGCGTCGATGCGGTTGGACTTGCCGTTGCCCTTGATGACGTCACTGCCGTTGGTCGCCTTCCAGGCACCTGCCGGACTCGCCAACGCAAGGGCGATGGCGACGAAGGTGACGAGCGCGACGATGAGCGGTGAACGGCGCATGGGGACCCTCCCGGGATCGAGTACGCATGGCTGCTTCGTCTCCACCCTGCCACGAGGCCGGTGAATCACGCGGTCGGTGAACTTCCGAACCACTTCTCGTAGACCTTGCTGTAGCCGCCGTTCGAGTCCAGGTCGGCCAGCACGTCGTTGATGGTGCGGAGCAGGTCGACGCTGCCGTTCTTCTTGACCGCCATGCCGTACTGCTCACCGGTGTCGAACTCCGCCGCGACCCCGACCTCGGGGTTGTTGGCGACGACGTCACCGACCACGGTGTTGTCATAGACCGCGGCGTCGACCTCGCCCTTCTTGAGCGCGGTATCCATCGCCGCGGAGTCCTCGAACGGCACGATCTCGGCGTCGCCGGGGGCGTTGTCGGTGACGTACAGCTCGCCGGTCGTGCCTCCCTGTACGCCGATCTTCTGGCCGCCGAGGTCGGCCAGCGACGTGACGCCCGACCCCTTCTCGACCACCAGCGCCTGCGAGGCGTTGAAGTACGGGCTGGAGAAGTCCAGCACCCGGGCCCGGTCGCCGGTGATCGTCATGGCGGAGATCGCCACGTCGCAGGTGCCGGAGTTCAGGGCCTCGCCCGACTGGATGTCGTCGAAGTCGGTGTCGACGATGACCGACTTCACGTCGAGCCGCTTCGACACCTGGTCGACGAGGTCGACGTCGAAGCCCGCGGGCTTGCCGTCCTGCTCGAACTCGAACGGCTCGTAGGGCATGTCGGTGCAGACCGTGAGCGAACCGTCGTCCATGACGACGGGCGCCAGCGCGGCGACCGCCTTGTCGTCGTTCGCGGCGCAGCCGGCCGCTCCGAACGAGAGGATCAGCGTTGCGGCGATGGCGCGTGCAGAACGGGGCAACATGTCAGATCACTCTCGCTGAGAGCGACTCGGTGAGTCGCTGCAGGGCATATTCGGTGACGCGCACCAGCGCGCGCTTGGCCGACTCGCGGTCACGGGCGTCGATGTCGATGATCGGTACGTCGGCCGGCAGGGCCAGCGCGTTGGCCACCTGGTCGAGCGTGTACCGCTCGGTGCCCTCGAACTGGTTGACCGCCACGATGAACGGCAGCCCCTTGGACTCGAAGTAGTCCAGCGGCGAGAACGAGTCGTCGAGGCGGGCCGTGTCGACCAGCACGATGGCGCCGATCGCTCCGAGGCACAGGTCGTCCCACATGAACCAGAAGCGGCGCTGCCCCGGCGTACCGAAGAGGTAGAGCACCAGGTCCTCGGCCAGGGTCAGCCGGCCGAAGTCCATCGCGACCGTCGTGGTCGCCTTGCTGGGCACGGCCTCGAGGTCGTCGACCCCTTCGGACTCGTTGGTGACCAGGGCCTCGGTGCGCAGCGGGACGATCTCCGACACCGAGCCGACGAGGGTCGTCTTGCCCACGCCGAAGCCACCCGCGATGACGATCTTCGTCGACGCAGCCGCGCGCTGGGCGCTAGTAGTTGCGTAGTCCACGGAGGGTCCTTTCGATGAGCTCGATCCGCTCGTCCTTCGACGAGCTCTCGGTGATGGTGGCTTGCACCCGGACGAAGCCTTGTTCGACCAGGTCACTGAGCAGGACGCGGACGACCCCGATCGGCATGGAGGCCAGGGCGGACACCTCGGCAACCGAGCGGGTGTCGCACAGGCCGAGGACGCGGAGGGCTCCCGAGCTCAGATGGGTGTCGGCGTCCTGCGGCTGTCGTCGCAGGGTCGCCTCCATCGGGAGGTCGACGGTGGCCTGCGTCCGGCCCGCGGTGATGGTGTACGGCCGGACGAAACGTGCCGCAGAGACGACCTCACCCTCCAGGTCGGCAGAGTCAGCTGGTGCCATGACCACTCACTGTCAGCCTCTCGTGGTCGCGACGCGGGCCTGGGCCTGGACCATCTGACCGACGCGCTCGACGAGGAGCGCCATCTCGTAGCCGACCTGGCCGATGTCGGCGGCCTCGCTCGTGAGGACGGCGAGGTTGGAGCCGTCGCCGACGCTCATCAGCATCAGGTAGCCGTGCTCCATCTCCACGACGGTCTGCAGCACAGCACCGCCGTCGAAGAGGCGCGCGGCACCGACACCGAGGCTGGCGAGCCCGGACGACACCGCGGCGACCTGCTCCGCACGGTCGAGCGGGATGCTGGAGCTGGCTGCCATCAGCAGACCGTCGGCCGACACCAAGATGGCGTGGGCGGCGTCACTGACCTCGCTCACGAAGCGCGTGACGAGCCAGTCGAGGTTGCGTTCGTCCTGCTGCGAGGCGACGTGGCCGTTGATGTCGGTCATGCTGGGCCTGCTTCCGTGTGCTGTGGGTCAGTGGTGGTGGCCGCGACGTTGCGGCCCCGGGAGACTCCGGCCGCGTGGGCCTGGAGTCGGGCGCGGATCGCCTCTGGGTCACGGGCGTTCGAGCTCGCGTGCTTGGTGACGCCGCCCGGCACGAGACGGTTGCCCGGACGTCGTACGGGCAGTCCCACCTCGTTGACCGAGGCCTCGATCGGCGCCTCGGCGACGACGTCGGCGCGGTCCCAGCCGGCCTCGACCTCCGACGAAGACCAGGAGGGCTGGTCGCTGCCGCCGGCGCTGAGCCAGGCGGAGCGCATCGACCGGAAGATCGGGGTGTCGGCCTCGTCGGGCGGCGGCGCTACGACCGGCTCCTCGACGATGGCCAGGGTCGGGACGACCGGCGGGTCCGGCGGGGCGACCACGACGGGGGCGGGCGCAGCCTCGGGTACGACGACCGGCTCGGGCTCCGGGGTCTCGACGACCTCGACCAGCTCGACGACCTCGACCGGCGCGGGCACGGGTGCAGGTGCCGGTGCGGGGACGGGGGCCGATGCGGCCGGCTCCATCGGCCGGTCCATCGACGTGCCGGGCCGGCGCTGCGGGAGGCCGATGACGCCGTTGATCCGGGCCTCGATGGAGTCGAGGTCGGGCTCCGTGGGCGTCGCGACGGGAGCCACGATGTCCTGCTGCGGGACCGGGGCCTTGACCTCACGAGCCGGCTTCGGCGCGCGCGGCTCCTGCGCCGGGCGCATGTCCGGGAGGATCGACGTCGGCAGCACGACCGTGGCCGTCGTACCGCCGGCAGGGTTGCGCTCGAGCGACGCGACGATGCCGTGCCGCTGGGCGAGCCGGCTGACCACGAACAGGCCCATCCGACGTGCGGTGTCGGGCGTGACGTCGCCACCGGAGCGCAGCGTCTCGTTGATCTCGGCCAGGTAGTCGTCGGGGATCCCGAGCCCCGCGTCGATGATCTCGACGGTCACACCGTCGGGCGACGAGGAGGACGCGAGAGTCACGTTCGTCGTGGGCGACGAGTAGGACAGCGCGTTGTCGACGAGCTCGGTGAGCAGGTGTACGACGTCCGGCGCGACGTCGTCGTCGAGGCGCAGGCTGCTCGTCGCACCGACGTGGACGCGCTGGTAGTCCTGCACACCGGAGGTCGCTGCCTGGAGGGCGTCGCCGATCGTGAGGCGGGCCTCACCACTGGTGGTGGTGGGCGCGTCGGCGAGGATCAGCAGGCTGTCCGCCGTACGACGCATGCGGGCCGCGAGGTGGTCGAGCCGGAAGAGGCTCTCGAGGCGGCGCGGGTCCTCCTCGTCCTTCTCCAGCTTCTCGATGAGGCCGAGCTGCTGGTTGATCAGCGAGGTGTTGCGGCGCGACAGGGTCACGAACATCTCGCCGACCTGCTCACGCAGCTGGGCCTCGCCGGACGCCAGGTGCACGGCCTGCCGGTGCATGTCGTCGACCGCACGGGCGAGCTGGCCGATCTCCTCGTGCGTGGTGACGTCGATCGGGACGATGGCGCCGGGGTCCTGACCGGCGCGGATCTTGGCGACGGCCTCGGGGAGCCGCTCGTGCGCCACGGCCAGCGCGCCCTCGCGCACCCGTCGGATGGGCTTGAGCAGCAGGCGGGAGACGAGGAAGGCCAGCAGGACGGCGAGGAGCAGGGCGCCGAGCGTGATGCCGGCGTTGACCTGGGCGCTCTGACGAGCGCTGCTCGCGGCCGCAGCCAGCTGCGTGTCGATGCCGGACAGCAGCGACGAGACGAGCTCGTCGTACTCCGTGTAGGCGTCCGCTCCGCCGAGGTCGGCGCCACCGGTGCGAATCGTGCGGAAACGCTGGGCGTTGGCGGTCCGCAGGGTTGCGATGCCGGCTTCGGAGTCGCCCAGCGAGCTGGCCAGGCGGTCGATGGCGGAGCCCTCGACGCCGAGCTCGGCGAAGAGCTCGAGCGACCCGGTCTTGCCGGTGCGCTCCGTGGCGACGAGCGCCTGCTGCATGGCGAGCGAGAAGCGTCCGGCCAGGGTCTGGGAGAGCAGCTCGAGCCGCGGCTCGGGATCGATCTGGGCGTTGACGATGGTGGTGATCAGTTGGGTCACGCCCGACTGGAGCTGCCGCAGCTGTGCCACCCAGGTGCCGGGGCTCAGCGTGTCGGTGCCCTCACGGAGCGCCTGGCTCAGGTCGAGCACGACGTCGACCTGGTAGCGCTGCTCGGTCGTCAGGTCGGCCGTCGACCGCGCATCCGACATCGCGATGGCGGCAGCCTGCAGGTCCATCAGCGCGGCGCCGAGGTCGGCCTCGCTCGTCTCGGTCTCGGCCTGCGCCGCGATCATGGCGCGCTGGGCGGCGGTCAGGTAGTCGACGGCCGGACGCAGCACCGTGACCTGCTTCGCGCTCGACGACGAGTTCGACGAGGCCTGCAGGTCGGTGAACACGCGCAGCCCGCCGAGGGTCGCCGCCAGCAGCAGCGGTACGGCGAGGGCCAGCGCGACCTTGCGGCGCAGCGGCCACGCCGAGACGGCGAACGGCGGTGCGGACTGTCCGTGGCGGGAGGGGCGCTTCTTGCTCATCGTTCCCCAGATGACTCGAGTCAGGCGTCGCCAGCGGCGACGAGCCCCAGGGAGGGTGGGGCGCGATCCAAGATAGGTAGGGGGACAGGTGCCACGCCGGGGAACGGGAATATTGGCCCGGTCGGGGCACGCGCCGTAGTCATTTCGGGCTACGTCACGCGTTCGACCTCGCTCTGCAGCTTGAGCACGACAGTCCCGTCGTCCTGCTCGATGACGTACGCCGGGTCGTCCTCGCTGCCGTGCCTGGTGATCTCGCTGCCGTTGGTGGTCCGGGTGACCGTGTCGTGGTGCACCTCGGTCACCGAGCCCTCGGCCCACGAGCTGGCCCACTTCCACTTCACGGTCGTGCCGGTGCGGATGGTCATGCTCCCAGCATGCAGTCCTCCCCCAATTGGCGGACGCGCTCCGCGCGCGTCCTCCCTACGCTCAGGCGATGAGACGCCTCGCCGCCGTGATCTGCGCCCTGCTTGCCGGCGGTACGGCGCTGTTCGCCGCGCCGGCGTGCGCCATCCCGACCCCGCTCGGCTCGGATCCGGGGTCCGACCTGCCGAAGGACCTCCACGGCACGATCACGCTCCACGTCCAGGGCGCGACTCCTCTCGGCCACGACGACCGGACCTTCCGCATGACCTTCGCCGGCGGCGTCGAGTCGCCCGGCACCCTGCTCGCGCCGGTCGACGTCACCACCCTCGACTTCGCCACGTCGTACCTCGTCCACAACCCCGAGACCGGCGAGAACGACCTCTGCCAGCAGGAGACGTTCCTCGGGTTCCGCGACAGCGGGCTCTACCCCGCAGGTCGCGGCTGGGTCGCCGCCTCCGTGCCCCAGCTCGACCTCGGCAAGGGCAAGGCCACCGGCTGGCTCTCGGCCGTGCCCGGCGACCCGTACGGCGAGGTCGGCTACTCCGCGTGTGGTGGCCCGATCGAGTACACCGACGTCAAGCCGCTCGTCGGCGCCGAGCAGCACATCGAGGCCGACAGTCTCATCGGCCGCGGCGTCGACCACAGCACGCAGCAGCACATCGCATCCCCGGACCGGGTGTACTTCACGTACTCCAGCGGCGCCTGGCGAGCGAAGGGCTCCCGCACCACCACCGACGCCGACTACGGCACCCGTAGCGTCACCGTCAGCTGGGACGTCTGGTCGACGCAGCCCAGCGGCATGTGCACCGTGCCGTCGACCAAGATGGTGCGCGGGAAGACCGTCCCCGCTGCCCGGAAGGTCTTGAAGAAGTACGGCTACACGAAGAGCAAGGTCAGCCGGATCGCTCAGTCACCCGTGAAGTCGGGCCGCGTCCACGGCGTCCACTCCGAGGCCGACCGGGCATGGTCGTGCGGCAAGAAGGTCACGATGTACGTCGCCCGGTGACGGCGTCGGGGCCCGACCAAGGTCCATCGGAGGACTCGACTTAGGTCGAGCAGGTGCCGACCTCGGTGCGATGTGCTCGTCGTGCCTGCTAGGCGATGGTTCGATCGTGACCCTTCTCAAGCACTCCAGAGCCCTCGCGGTCAGCATCGTGCTGACCCTGATCGGCCTGCTCGCCACTGCCCTTCACGCCACCCCCGCCCGCGCGGCGGAAGCCGGGACCGACGCCCTGGACACGGGGAGCGTCGACGCGTTCGTGACCGACTACCTCGACCGCCACGGCCTCGCCGGAGCCGGAGTCGCCCTCATCAAGGACGGGGAGGTGCTGCACACGGCGGGGTACGGCGACAGCGGCGATGTCCCCGTCACGTCGAGCACGCCGCTGGCGATCGGCTCGGTGAGCAAGTCGTTCACCGCCTTCGCCGTGCTCCAGCTGGTCGCCGCCGGGAAGGTGGAGCTGGACGAGGCAGTCGTCTCCTACCTGCCCGAGCTCGAGATCGACGACGATCGGCTCACCGAGATCACCGTGCGGCACCTGCTCAGCCACACCTCCGGGCTCCCCGACCCGACGATCGTGCCGCCCTCGGAGACGCTGGCCGAGGACATCGCGCACCTGGACGACTGGGTGCTCGGGTCCGATCCGGCACCCGCTACCTCTACAGCAACTACAACTTCCACATCGCCGCGCGAATGGTCGAGGTCGTCAGCGGGAGCTCCTTCGAGGCGTTCCTGCAGGCAGAGGTCTTCGAGCCGCTCGGCATGGACGACACGCGGTCGGTCACTCCCCGCGACGACGACCCGGCGCTCGGCCGCGGCCACGTCACGGCGTACGGCCTGGCACTGCCGGTGCCCGAGATGGACTCGATGTCGATCGGGTCCGGCGGCGTCATCACCACGGCTGACGACATGGCGCGATGGCTGGCGATGCAGACCGACCACGGGCGCAGCCAGGACGGGCTGGCCCTCCTCCCCGCCGACCTGCTCGAGGAGTCGCACACCCCCCAGCCGGGCGCCGACAAGGCCGGGTTGGGCTGGATGCGCAGCAGCCCGGACGTCGAGCCGGCGCGCATCTCCCACTCCGGGTCGCTGACCCGCTTCAACGCCCAGGCCGACCTCGTCCCGAGCAGCGGGTACGCCGTCGCGGTGATGCTCAACAGCTTCACCCCAACCTTCGAGCACGCCTACGCCATCAGCTCGGGGATCATCGAGATCACCGAGGGCCGCGACCCCTCGCTCGGCACGCCGGTGGCGACCCTGGTCGACGCCGGAGTCGGACTGCTCACCCTGCTCGTGGTCGCCCTCACCGTGCTGGGCGTCCGTCGCTCCCGGCGATGGGCCAGCCGCCGCTCGGCCTGGCCGACGTGGCGCTACGCCGTCCGACTGCTGCCCTTGACGATCGTCCCGGTGCTCGCCGGCTACTACTTCTTCGTCGTCCCGCAGCTGCAGGACAACGTCGCCACCACGCGCGACGCGTTCTTCCTCTGGCCGGCGGCCATGGCCCTCCTCGTCGGCCTCGCGGTCTCCGGCCTGACCCTGGTCGTCGCTCGCACCGTTGGGCGTCGCGGCAGACACGTGTCGAAGGTGACCGGGGCAGGCGTCCTGCCCTCGTGAGACGCCGCGAGGCGTCGACCCAGGGCCGACGCCTCGCGCTTCGAGAGTTGCCTTTAGCTGCAGCCGCTGGTGCTGCCGCAGCCCTCGCAGACGTAGCAGGAGCCGGCGGGGCGCATCTTGGTGCCGCAGGTGAAGCAGAGCGGGGAGTCGACGGCGGTGCCGGTGATCTTCTCCAGGAGCTCGGCGGAGGTGTGGGCCTCCTTGGCCTCGGGCGGCGACCTCGCGGGCCTCGACGCCCTGGGGTCCTCGGTCTCGACGACGGGCCTCGGCGGCCCTGCCTCGACCAGCGAGGCGTCGCGACTCGAGGGACTCGCGCCGTCGCTGGTCTCGTCGAGGGCTCGTAGGAGCCGGTCTCGAGGTGGCGCTGGCGCTCGTCGGCGGAGTAGATGCCGAGCATCGAGCGGTCCTCGAAGGACAGGTAGTCCAGGGCCAGGCGGCGGAAGATGTAGTCCATGATCGACTGGCTCATCCGCACGTCGGGGTCGTCGGTGAGGCCGGCGGGCTCGAAGCGCAGGTTGGTGAACTTCGAGACGTAGGTCTCCAGCGGGACGCCGTACTGCAGGCCGATGGAGACCGCGATCGAGAAGGCGTCCATCACGCCGGCCAGGGTCGAGCCCTGCTTGCCGAGCTTGAGGAACACCTCGCCGAGCTCGCCGTCGTCGTGGGCACCGGAGGTCATGTAGCCCTCGGCGCCGCCGACGGTGAACGACGTGGTGCGGGAGATGCGCGACTTCGGGAGCCGCTTGCGGGTCGGGGCGTAGACGATCTTCTCGACGACCTTGGTCTCGACCGGCGGCGCGGCGGCCTTGCGTCGGCGGCCTTGCCCTTGTTCTCGCCCTTGCCGCTCGGACAGCGGCTGGCCGACCTTGCAGTTGTCGCGGTAGATCGCGGTCGCCTTGAGGCCGAGCTTCCAGGACTGCAGGTAGACGTCCTCGATCTCCTCGACCGTCGCGGACTCGGGCAGGTTGACCGTCTTGGAGATCGCGCCGGAGAGGAACGGCTGGGCGGCCGCCATCATCCGCACGTGGCCCATCGGCTTCAGCGAGCGGGCGCCCATCGCGGTGTCGAAGACCTCGTAGTGCTCGGTCTTCAGGCCCGGGGCGTCGATGACGTGGCCGTGCTCGGCGATGTAGTCGACGATCGCCTCGACCTGCTCGCGGCTGGTAGCCCAGCTTGCGTCAGCGCCCGCGGGATCGTCTGGTTGACGATCTGCATCGAGCCGCCGCCGACCAGCTTCTTGAACTTCACCAGCGAGAAGTCGGGCTCGATGCCGGTGGTGTCGCAGTCCATCATGAAGCCGATGGTGCCGGTCGGCGCGAGCACCGAGGCCTGCGCGTTGCGGAAGCCGTTGGCCTCGCCGAGCTTCTGCACGTCGGCCCAGGCTGTCGTGGCCAGCTTGTGCACCTGCGCGTCGGCGATGCCGAGGGTGCGGACGGCGTCGTTGGCGGCCTGGTGCTTGCGCATCACCCGCTTGTGGGCGTCGGCGTTGCGGGCGTAGCCGGCGTACGGGCCGACGACGCCGGCGAGCTCGGCCGAGCGCTTGTAGGAGACACCGGTCATCAGCGAGGTGATGGCCGCGGCCATCGAGCGGCCGCCGTCGGAGTCGTAGCCCAGGCCCATCGCCATCAGCAGCGCGCCGAGGTTGGCGTAGCCGATGCCGAGCTGGCGGTAGTCGCGGGTGGTGTCGCCGATCGCCTCGGTCGGGAAGTCGGCGAAGCAGATCGAGATGTCCATCGCGGTGATGATCACCTCGACGGCCTTCGCGAACAGCTCGGCGTCGAAGGTGTCGTCGTCCTTGAGGAACTTCAGCAGGTTCAGCGAGGCGAGGTTGCACGAGGAGTTGTCGAGCGACATGTATTCCGAGCACGGGTTGGACGCGGTGATCCGGCCGGTCTCGGGGTTGGTGTGCCAGTCGTTGATCGTGTCGTCGTACTGGAGGCCCGGGTCGGCGCACTCCCACGCGGCGGTGCTGATCTTGGGAACAGCTCGCGGGCGTCGACGGTCTCGATGACCTCGCCGGTCTTGCGCGCGCGCAGGCCGAACGTCGGTGCCGTCCTCGACCGCGCGCATGAACTCGTCGGTGACGCGGACCGAGTTGTTGGCGTTCTGGTACTGGACCGAGGTGATGTCGGCGCCGCCGAGGTCCATGTCGAAGCCGGCGTCGCGCAGGGCGCGGATCTTGTCCTCCTCGCGCGCCTTGGTCGTCGACGAACTCCTCGATGTCGGGGTGGTCGACGTCGAGGACGACCATCTTGGCCGCGCGGCGGGTGGCGCCACCGGACTTGATGGTGCCGGCGGAGGCGTCGGCGCCGCGCATGAAGGAGACCGGGCCGGACGCCGTACCGCCGGAGGAGAGCAGCTCCTTGGAGGAGCGGATGCGGGAGAGGTTGAGGCCGGCGCCGGAGCCGCCCTTGAAGATGAAGCCCTCCTCCTTGTACCAGTTGAGGATCGAGTCCATCGAGTCGTCGACCGAGAGGATGAAGCAGGCGCTGACCTGCTGCGGCGACTGGGTGCCGACGTTGAACCAGACGGGGGAGTTGAAGGAGAAGTACTGGTTGACCAGCAGCCAGGTCAGCTCGTGCTCGAAGAGCTCGGCGTCGGCGGGGGTCGCGAAGTAGCCGTGGTCCTCGCCGCCCTTGCGGTAGGTCTTCACGACCCGGTCGATGAGCTGCTTGAGGCTCCACTCGCGGGCGTCGGTGCCGACGGCGCCGCGGAAGTACTTGGTGGTGACGATCGTGGAGGCGTTGACCGACCAGAAGTCGGGGAACTCCACGCCGCGCTGCTCGAAGACGGTCTCGCCGGTCTTCCAGTTGGTCTGGACGACGTCGCGACGCTCCCAGGTGATCTCGTCGTAGGGGTGCACGCCCTCGGTGCTGAAGACGCGCTCGATGCGCACGCCCTTCTGCGCGTGCGCGCCCTGCTTCTGTGCGGTGCCGCTCACCGTCTCGGTCATTGGTTCCCCTCTGGCTCCCTGTGAGTGATGCTTGAGTTGTTGCTAGTTGGATCAACTGGTGATGACCCCTGGCGTGCATCATCATGGTACGCCCGGCACGCAGCTTCCCCACTACGTGCCGGGCGGTCTGGGTCAGCCCGTCTCGACGAGGACCGCTTCGGCGGTCTCCGGCGGGCTGGGTACGGCGCGCTCGGCGCGCAGCATCGCGATCTCGTCCTCGAAGTCGTCGGCCGACTCGAAGGCGCGGTAGACGCTGGCGAAGCGGAGGTAGGCGACCTCGTCGAGCTCGCGCAGCGGCGCCAGGATCGCCAGGCCCACCTCGTGGGCGGGCACCTCGGCGTACCCGTCGCTGCGCAGCGTGTCCTCGACGGCCTGGCCCAGGCAGGCGAGCTGGTCCTCGGTGACCGGGCGGCCCTTGCAGGCCTTGCGGACGCCGGAGATCGCCTTGTCGCGGGTGAACGGCTCGGTGGCGCCGGAGCGCTTGAGCACGATCAGCTGCATCTGCTCGACGGTGGTGAACCGCTTGCCGCAGTCCTGGCAGGTGCGGCGGCGGCGGATCGCGCCGCCGTCGTCGGCGACGCGGGAGTCGAGGACCCGGGTGTCGGTGGTGCGGCAGTAGGGGCAGTGCATCGCGCGGCCTCCTCTCTCGTGCTCGTGATCAGTCGTCAGGGCGCGGCAGTCAACACCCTCCGTAGGGTGTAACGCCTGTGGATGACGGGCTGTTTCCTGTGGAGAACTACTGCTGTGCTGTGGGCGACACACCGCTGACTGTGAACTAGATGTGGATAACTACAGCGGTGTAAGTACTAGATGTAGTGGTAACCGTACGTCGCGGCCCCAGGGGTTGGCAAGCGGAACGAGACAAGTTTTCCGACGCGTCGACCCCGACCGGCAAAGCCGCAGGTCAGGGGCCGGATGGGCACCCGAATCGGGCCCGGGACCACGGCGTGTCGTGGGCGTTGCCGACATCGGTCACAATGGCTCCGTGACGGGGAAACGGGCGGGATCTCGGCGGGCTGCGAAGCCTGGACGAGCGAACCGGCCGGCCGCCCTCGCGTACGCCGCGGCGATCACCCTGCTGGTCGTCGCCTGGGGCTACCTCGTGTACGTCGCCATCGACTTCGGCGGCTCCGCGCGAGCGGGTCGGTCGACGGCCTGGTGGCTGCCTCGGCCTGGCCTCGCTGGGCGCGGTCGCGTGCCTGTTCGTCGGCCTGCTGCTCGTCGCCCGGTTGCTGAAGGTGCTCGGACCGCGACTGACGGGTGACCAGGAGGGCGAGCCCGCTCCGCCGCGGGTGCCGGGCGGCCGGCGCGCGGCTCGCTGAACCCTCGTACCACGCCGTGGACGCCGCGAAGGGCGGGCCATGTGGGTGGCCCGCCCTCCGTCTTCCCCGGCCCACCAGCCGGGGTCGAGTCGGCTGATGGAGTATTCAGTTGTAGGTCTGCGTGGTCACTCCGCGATCGGGATCCGCAGCTTCTGGCCCGCGGTCACCATCGCGGTGTCGAGGGCGTTGAGCCGCTCGATCTTCGCGACCATGTCGCGGGTGCTGTCGTCGCCGGCGGCCTCGGACGCGATGCCCCACAGGGTCTCGCCCTCCCCCACCATCACCACACGGGTCGGCTCGGGCGTGCCGCCCCGCTCGGTCGCCACGGAGCCGGCGCCGAAGAACACGCCCGCTACGAGCACGACAGCCAGCGCCGCCAGCAGCACGACGACGCGTCCGCGCCGGGTCAGGCGCAGCTGGACGGGGGCCTGGCGCGGCGGCGTACGCACGGTGCGCAGCTCGCGCTCGCGCACCGGAGCCAGCGTCATCGTCGGGTAGTGCGTGGTGGTCATGGTGCTCATCGGGACCTCCTGGGGAAGGGGGCGGTCTGCCTCGTCTGGTGTCAGGTCGATGTCTAGTGGCGACCACCGACACTCGAGCTCCTGCCGGTGCATCGATCAGACGTTCGATCGAACATGTGTACGACGTTAGAGCATGTGTTCGAACAGATCAAGGATCTGCCCGAACAAATGTTCGAGGCGTGTCGCACGCCGCCACGTGGGTACTGGGCCACATGACAGCACTCACCGCACTCGTCCTGGCCTGCAGCCTGAAGTCCTCCCCCGACTCGTCCAGCTCGGAGCTCCTCGGCACCGAGGTGCTGGACGCGCTAGGGGAGCACGGTGTCACCGGCGAGGTGGTGCGCGTGGTCGACCACGGCGTGAAGTTCGGCGTCAGCATCGACGAGGGCGACGGTGACGGATGGCCCGACATCCGCAAGCGGATGCTGGCGGCCGACATCCTGGTGATCGCCACCCCGATCTGGATGGGGCAGCCGGGATCGGTCTGCAAGATGGTGCTCGAGCGCCTCGACGCGGAGCTCAGCGAGACCGATGACGAGGGCCGGCCGCTCACCTACGGCAAGGTCGCGGCCGTCGCTGTCGTCGGCAACGAGGACGGAGCCCACCACACGACCGCCGAGGTGCTCCAGGCGCTCAACGACGTCGGCTTCTCCGTCGCCGCCGGAGCCGCGACGTACTGGGTGGGAGAGGCGATGAAGACGGTCGACTACCAGGACCTCGACGCCAAGCCGGCGAAGACGACGGAGACCACGAAGACCGCGGCGGCCAACACGGCCCACCTCGCGAGACTGCTGAAGGGCGAGAACTACCCGGCCTGAAGCTTCTCCACAGGGGGGAGATCACGGGTGGCTCGACGGGCAATCGCCCCCTCGTCGGCGGCTCTGCTCGGGACAGTCGCTGTTGTGCTCGCTTCCTGGGTTCCTGTGGCGCCCTCCGAGGCAGGCTGCACGAAGGCGACTCCGGCTGAGGTGACGGGGGACGCGGCAACGTCGGGCACCCTCATCACTATCAGCGTGAACATCCCGACGTCGGGCGAGACATGCGATGGGTCTTCCTCGCTCTTCGTCCAGGCAAGTGGCTGAGCCGACCCGTCTGTGAGCTCGGCGGCTCAGCCAGGTGCAAGGAAACCGACAAATGTGAAGACGGCTCCATCAAGCACACGGCTTGGCACAGGGCGGACGCTGGCCAGGAGATGTTCATCCAGACCGTGTGCCCAACGAAGACCCGGAGCCAACACCGGATGATGCCGCGAGGCATTCGCCGGCTATCCGCTCCCAGCTTCCGCTATCTCGATCCAGCCGCCCGACGGCGAGACGCTGGTCAACCTCCCGACCATCCTCTCAACCAGTGCGGACGCCTTCGACTCGGAGCCGATGCAAACTGAAGGGTCAGACGGTCACCCTGCACATCCGATCGACACACTTCACCTGGCACCACGGCGACGAGAGCACCCAGGCGACGGACTGGCCGGGTTCCACGTGGACGGAGGGTGCGAACGTCGCTGACCTGATCACCCACGAATACCCAGCTCGCCGACTCCGATCTGGAGGTCAGCGACACGACGTGGGCCGCCACATGGACGCTCAACGGTGAAGACCAGGGACCGGTCACCAAGGTCGGCGCGGCCCAGCTGCTCGACGTGCTCGAGGCCAAGCCGACCCTCGTCAACTGATCCGGCGCCGCGCGATCGCGCGGCGACCCAGGTCGGCGAAGGCGCCGAGGCGGTGGCCATGGCGGCGGCTCGGCGAGGTCGGCGACGACGACGTGGTGGCCGCGCACGACCAGCTGCTCGGCGAGGCCCGGCCGATCCCGCGGCCGGCGCCGGTGACGACGCAGCTCATCTCCATGGCGGGGAGGGTGGCACGACACGCCGTTCGAACACTTGTTTGAAGTCGTGCCGCGATCGGTCTACGGTGAGGCAACCCCAGAAGGCAGCACAGCGACGAACACCGTGTCGCGAATTCCAGGAGGACCCATGGCCAAGACGATCGGCACCGGCAAGAAGGTGCTCGAGCTCCCTGACGGGCCCCCGGACGCCACTGGACTCACCCCTCGCCAGCAGCGCGTGCTCGCCACGATCAAGGACGCCATCGAGATGCGCGGCTACCCGCCGAGCATGCGCGAGATCGGCGAGGCGGTCGGCCTGACCAGCTCGAGCAGCGTGGCCCACCAGCTCAAGACGCTCGAGGAGAAGGGGTTCCTCAAGCGCGACCCCAACCGGCCGCGCGCCCTCGAGGTGTTCCTGCCCGAGGTGATGGCCGCTCGGCGGTCGATCGGCAACTCCGCCGAGGAGAGCTCGGTCGACGAGTCCGACATCGGCGACGCCATGCCGCCGGCCACCTACGTCCCGATCGTCGGCCGCATCGCCGCGGGCGGTCCCATCCTCGCCGACGAGCGCGTCGAGGAGGTCTACCCGCTGCCGCGTTCGCTGGTCGGCGAGGGCACCCTCTTCATGCTCGAGGTCAGCGGCGACTCGATGATCGACGCGGCCATCTGCAACGGCGACTACGTCGTGATCCGTCAGGAGCAGACCGCCGAGAACGGCGACATCGTGGCCGCGCTGATCGACGGCGAGGCCACCGTCAAGACGTTCCAACGCAAGGACGGCCACGTGTGGCTGCTCCCCCACAACGACGCCTACGACCCCATCGACGGGTCCAACGCGAGCATCCTCGGCATCGTCACGGCGGTCCTGCGCCGGATGTGACAGCGGCGGGTCGGTCGCTGTCGGCGCCTGCACATAGGGTTCCCGGGTGACCGATCAGGACGACACCTCGAGCCACCCGCACAGCCGGGTGCGCGAGGTGCTGTCCGAGGCGGTCGCGGCGCTCGGTGGTGAGGAGCGCGTCGGCCAGGTGCAGATGGCCGAGGCCGTCGTCGACGCCATCGAGAGCGGACAGCACCTCCTCGTCCAGGCCGGCACCGGCACGGGCAAGTCGCTCGGCTACCTCGTGCCGAGCCTGCTCCACGGCAAGCGCGTCGTGATCGCCACTGCCACGCTCGCCCTCCAGCACCAGCTGGTCGAGCGCGACCTCCCGCGCCTGGTCGAGGCGGTCGGCGGCACCATCGACACGTCGTACGCCGTGTTGAAGGGCCGCTCCAACTACGCCTGCCTCCATCGCATCCGCGAGGGTGTGCCCGACGACCAGGGCGTGCTCGTCGACGTGCCACCGGATCGCTCGGCGGCGAGGTGGTCAAGCTCCGCGAGTGGGCGGAGCAGGAGAGCAAGGCCGGTGGCAGCGGCGAGCGCGACAACGCGCCGCGCCACACCGACCGGGTCTGGCGGCAGGTCAGCGTCAACCACCGCGAGTGCCTGGGCGCGACGAAGTGCCCCTTCGCGCAGGAGTGCTTCGCCGAGCGCGCCAAGGAGAAGGCGCAGCAGTCCCACCTCATCGTCACCAACCACTCGCTGCTCGCGATCGACGCGATCGAGGGCGTGCCGATGATCCCCGACTACGACGCCGTGGTGATCGACGAGGCCCACGAGCTCACCGCGCGGGTGACGCAGGCGGCGACCGACGAGCTCTCCGCCCCCGATGTCGAGCGGGCGGCCCGGCGTGCCCAGCGGCACATCGAGGGTGACCAGGCCGACGACCTCGCCGACGCCGGTGACGCGCTGGCCGACGCGCTGTCCCGCACCGAGCCGGGCCGCATCGACACGATGGGCGAGCAGCTCTCCGACGCGCTCGTGCTCGTGCGCGACGCCGCCCGCAGCGCTGCGTCTCGGCGTTCCCCAAGGACTCCGCCGCACGACGCCGACGCCGGGCGCACCCAGGCCAAGGGATTCGTCGCAGGACGTGTTCGTCAACGCCGAGCGGATGGCAGCCCACGCCGAGGCCGACGTGCTCTGGCTCAACGAGGCCCGCGACCGCATCCCCGCCCGGCTCCACGTCGCGCCGCTCCAGGTGTGGGGGCCGATGCGCGACAAGCTGCTCACGGACACGACCGTCGTCTTCACCTCGGCCACCCTGATGCTCGGCGGTGACTTCAACGCGGTCGCCACCTCGTTCGGGCTCAAGCCCGTCCGAGCGGGTGCTGGCCGAGCCGATCGAGCGCGACGACGGCGTGCTGCCCTGGCGCGGCATCGACGTCGGGTCGCCGTTCGACTACGGCCAGCAGGCCATCCTCTACGTCGCCCGGCACCTGCCGCCGCCCGGCCGCGACGGGCTCGGCACCGCCAGCTCGACGAGATCGCCGAGCTGGTCGACGCGGCCGAGGGCCGCACGCTGGGGCTCTTCTCCTCGCGCCGTGCCGCGGAGGCCGCGGCCGAGGCGATGCGACTGCGGCTCCCCCACCTCACGATCCTGGCCCAGGGCGACGCGCAGCTGCCCGAGCTGGCGCGGCAGTTCGTCGACGACCCGCACACCTGCCTGTTCGGCACCCTCTCGCTGTGGCAGGGCCTCGACGTGCCCGGCGAGACCTGCCAGCTGGTGATCATCGACCGGATCCCGTTCCCGCGGCCCGACGACCCGCTGATGTCGGCGCGTCAGCGGGCCGCCGACAAGGCCGGCGGCAACGGCTTCATGCAGGTGGCGGCCACGCATGCGGCGCTGCTGCTTGCGCAGGGATCCGGGCGGCTCATCCGCACCACCACCGACCGCGGCGTGGTCGCCGTACTCGATCCGCGGCTGTCGACCGCGCGCTACGGCGGGTTCCTCAAGGCGAGCCTGCCGCCGATGTGGACCACGACCGATCCGGCCGTGGTGCGCAAGGCACTGTCACGGCTGGCGGGCAACTGATCAGCGCTTGCGGTTGATCTGACGGTTGATGCGGCTCTCCGACTGGCCGAGCACCCTGGCCATCAGCGGGACCCGCATCTTCCACGCCACCGCGGCGGCCAGGATGACGACAAGGATGATGAGGAAGGTCATGCTCCGAGAGTACGCCGGGGCGTGAAGCGGCGGGTCAGATGACGGCGCCGGAGTCCTCGGCATCCCGCGGCCGCTTACCTTCGTCGGCCCGGGACATCGGCCATCGTTCCTGGAGGTAGGTCACCAACGGGGTCGCGGTGAACACCGAGGAGTAGGTGCCGATGACGAGGCCGAGCAGCAGGGCGATCGCGAAGTCGCGCAGCGAGTCGCCACCGAGCACCGCGAGGGCGGCCAGGATGAACATCGCGCCGAGGCCGGTGTTGACGGTGCGCGGCATCGTCTCGACGCACGCCTTGTTGGCCAGCGCCATGAAGGTCTGCTCCGGGCGGGAGCCCTGCCAGCGTTCGCGCACCCGGTCGAAGACGACGACGGTGTCGTTGACCGAGAGGCCGACGATCGTCAGTGCAGCGGCCAGGAAGATGCCGTCGATGGGCTTGTCGAGCCAGGCGAAGACGCCGGTCACGATGACGACGTCGTGGAACATCGCGGGCACCGCGGAGCGCCGAACGTCCACTTGAACCGGAACGCCAGGTAGATCATCTGCACGAGGAGGGCGATGCCGAAGGCGATCAGCGCCTTGTCGCGCAGCTCGTTGCCGAGCGAGGCGCCGATCTGCTCGTCGCGCTCCTTGGTCGCACCGTCGCCGGCGGCGCCGATCGCGGTCTCGATGGCGATGGCCTCGTCGTTGCTGATCTGGCCGGTGCGCACGGTGATCTTGTCGTCGTCGGACTCCTGCACGGTGGCCTCGGGGTAGCCAGCGTCGGCGACGACCTCGCGCGCACGGTCGGCGGAGAGCGGCGTGGTGGTGGAGTACTCCAGCACCCGGCCGCCGGTGAACTCCACGCCCAGGTTGAGACCCTGCGTGAGGATGCCCGACACGGCGAACACCAGGGCCGCACCGGAGACGGCGAGCCACAGGGCGCGGCGCGACATCAGGTCGGGGTCTGCGGCGCTCGAGCCAGAGGCGCACCCGGCCGACGCGAGCCGATGCCGCTGAATGCCGGGGCGCCGCTCGACCCAGCGGTTGGAGACGCCGATCTCGGTGAGCACGCGGGCGATCGACGAGCGCGGAGATCATCGAGGCGATGACGCCGATCGACAGCGTGACACCGAAGCCCTTGATCGGGCCCGACCCGAGGAGGAACAGGAGTCCTGCCGCGAGCAGGGTCGTGACGTTGGAGTCGATGATCGCGGTCCACGCCTTGTTGAACCCGATCATCAGCGCTCGGCGCAAGCCGGCGCCGGGGTTCTCGGCGTACTCCTCACGGGCTCGCTCGAAGACCAGCACGTTGGCGTCGATCGCGAGCCCGATCGCCAGCACGAACCCGGCCAGGCCGGGGAGGGTCAAGGTCGAGCCGAGGGCGACGAGGATGGCGTAGGCGAGCAGGGCGTACGACGTCAGTGCGACCGTCGCGAGCACGCCGACGAAGCCGGTAGACGGCGGCGATGAACAGGCCGGTCAGCAGCAGCCCGATCAGGGCCGCCTGCCAGGACGCCTCGATGGCGGCCTTGCCGAGGGTCGGCCCGACGACGCGCTGCTCGATCACCTCGACCGGCAGCGGCAGGGCGCCGCCCTCGATGAGGACGGCGAGGTCCTTGGCCTCGGCGAGGCTGAACTGTCCGGTGATGTCGGTGGCCCCCGTGATCCGCCGCCACAGGGCGTGTCGTTGACGCCCGGGTGAGGAGATCACCTCGCCGTCGAGCAGGATCGCGATGCGCTTGGCGTCGCCCTCGGCGCAGGCGGCCGCGGCGGTCAGGGTCCCGAACGCCGACGACCCGGCGCCGGAGAAGTCGACCGCCACCGTCCAGTCGGTGGCGTTCTGGCGCTGGACCGCCTGGGCGCCGGTGATGTCGTCCCCCTCGAGGGCGCTCGGGCCGACCTCGATGATCGTCGCCCTGGTCGCTGGGCAGGACCTGGTTGCCCTCCACGGACGGCTCTGTCTCGGGCGCGCGATGCCACCCTTGACGACCGGATGCACGGTGAGCTGCGCCGTACGACCGATGGTCTCGACGGCCTGGCGCGGGTCCTGCACGTCGGGCAGCTCGACGATGATGCGGTTCTCGCCGGCCCGGGTGAGTGTCGGCTCGGAGATGCCGAGAGCGTCGACGCGGCCACGCAGGATCTCGATCGCGCGGTCGGTGGCCTCGGCGTCGGCCTTGACGCCCGAGGGAGAGTCGGACGCCTGGAGGGTGATCTGGGTGCCGCCGCGCAGGTCGAGCCCGAGCTTCGGCTCCTGGGTCAGCGCGAGCGCCGCGCACCCGCCGAGGAGGCCGAGCACGAGCAGGAGACGGACGAGCGCACCGCGAGACATGGGGCGAATCCTCCCGCATGTGGCCGAGGTCGACCGCAATAGGCGGCGATAGTCCAGTAACAAGATGGTCGGTGTAACGCCCCGACCACGACCGTCTTGTTCTGGACTATCCAGCCGTCAGCGCTTCTTCTTCGACACCACGCCGGCGGCGCCGCCACCGCGGCGCTCCGGCTCGGCCACGGCGGTGACCTTGCCCTTCTTCCCGAACTCGATGGCGGTCGCGGCGCCGATCTCGGCGGCACTGGTGAACGCGTCACCCGCGGGCACCAGCGTGTGGCCGAGCGGCTTGAGCAGCCCGTCGTACGCCGTGATGAACGACGGCTCGGCGGTGACGTTGGCGGTGTTGCGCTGCGCGGCGCGCGGCGCCGCGATGGCCTCCTGCACGGTCATGCCACGGTCGATGCGGTTGAAGATCATCTGCAGCACCGTCGTGATGATCGTGGAGCCGCCGGGCGAACCGAGGGCCAGGAACGGCTTGCCGTTCTTCAGGATGATCGTCGGCGACATCGACGAGCGCGGGCGTTTGCCCGGCTGGATGCGGTTGGGGTCGGCCGCGTCGTAGACCGTGGAGAAGTCGGTCAGCTCGTTGTTGAGCAGGAAGCCGCGGTTGGGTACGACGATGCCCGAGCCGCCGGTCTGCTCGATGGTGAGGGTGTACTCGACGACGTTGCCGTCCTTGTCGGACACCGTCAGGTTGGTCGTCGAGATGTTCTCGGTGTCGGCGTCGACCGTGCCCTGCTGGTTGGGCACCATCGCGCACATCCCGTCGTACGACGCCGGGTTGCCGGCCGCGGTCGGCTTGGCGAGCGCCTTCGCCGGGTCGATCGAGCAGGCCCGCTCCTTGGCGAACGTGTCGCTGAGGAGGTTGCTGAGCGGCACGTCGACGAACTTCGGGTCGCCGACGTACTTGCCGCGGTCGGCGAACGCGAGGGCGCTCGCCTCGAGGTAGCGGTGCAGCGCGTCCCTGTCGGACATGCGAGTCGATGTCGAAGGTCTCGAGGATGTTGAGTGCCTCGCCGACCGTCGAGCCGCCCGACGACGACGGCGCCATGCCGTAGACGTCGTAGCCGCGGTAGCCGACCTTGCTCGGCTTCTGCGAGAGCGCCTTGTACTTCTTGAGGTCGGCGCGCGTCATCGAGCCGACCGGCACCGGCAGGATGGTGGTGCTGGTCTTGGGCGGCGCGTTGACGGCCTTGACGATCTCGCCGGCGAGCTTGCCGCCGTAGAACGCCTTGATGCCCTTGTCGGCGATCGTGTCGTAGGTGCGGGCGAACTGCCTGTTGCGGAAGTTCGAGCCGACCGCCGGGGCGTCGCCGCCCGGCAGGTAGAGGCTGCGCGTGGAGGTGAACGCGTCGAAGCGCACCTTGTTGTCCAGCGTCTGCTGGCGGAACGTCTCGTCGACGCGGAAGCCCTTGCGGGCCACCTTCGTCGCCGGCGCCATCGCGTCGGCCAGGTCGAGGCTGCCCCATTTGCGCAGCGCCTTGTCCCACGTCGCGGGCGTGCCGGGCACGCCGACTGAGACGCCGCTGGTGACCAGCTCGGGGGTGAAGTTGTAGGCCTTGCCGGTGGCCGGGTCGATGAACGCGTCGTTCTTCATCGCGGCCGGCGCGGTCTCGCGCCCGTCGATGGTGGAGACCTTCTTCGTCTCCGCGTCGTAGTAGACGAAGTAGCCGCCACCGCCGATGCCCGCGCTGTAGGGCTCCGTCACGCCCAGCGCGGCGGCCGTGGCCACCGCGGCGTCGACGGCGTTGCCGCCCTGCTTGAGCACCTTGAGGCCGACCCGCGTGGCGGTCGGGTCGACACTGCTGACGGCGCCGCCGTAGCCGGTGGCGGTGGCCTTCTTGGCCTGGCCGGCCTGTTGTGCGGCCGCCGGAGCGGATGTAGCAGTGTCGGCCGTGGCCGTTGGCACGGTGGCGAGCAGCGGGCCCGCGAGCGCGAGCGCCACCGCGGAGGAGAGGGCGGGGATGAGGGTCATACGGCGCATGGGGGACCTCCCGAGTCGACTGGCTGCTCACACTGCCGCGCCCGCCCCGGTTTGTCGAGGCGGGCACGGGCGGTGCTGGACGGTCAGTACTCGGTGTGCTCGAGGTAGAGCTTGCCCACCGCCGCCGACGTCAGTGGCGAGACGTCGGGGGTGTCGTTCTCGACGATGTACTCCTCCACCTCGTGCCTGCGGAAGATCTGGGTGAAGTCGATGACCCCGGTGCCGAGGTCGGCCATGTCGCCGTTGCTCGCCGCCCGGTCCTTCACGTGGAACTGCCGCACCTCCTGGGGCGCCCTGCGGATCACGTCGTTGGTGAACTTGATCGGATCGGCCACACCCAGATTCACCCCAGCGGTGTAGGCCCAGTAGAGGTCCACCTCCAGGTGCACGAGCCGCGGGTCGAGCTCCTCCGTGAGGACGTCCCACGGTGTCTTGCCGCCGCCGAGGTCGGTCGTGAACTCGTGGGCATGGTTGTGGTAGCCGTAGCGCAGTCCGCGACGCTTGGCGGCGTACGCCTCGATGTTCATCTGCTCCGCCCACCCCTGCCACTCGCTCAGGCTGTTGGAGTTGAGGTAGGGAACCACGATGTAGCGCTGCTCGAAGGTGTTGGCGTCGTCGAACTTCTTGTTCATCGCCGCCGTGCCGTCACTGATGCCGTCGTGGCTGGAGCTGGCCCAGATGCCGAGCGAGTCGAGCTTGGCCTTGAACGTGGCCGCCGAGACGCCGTACAGGCCGGCTCGCTCGACGCGCGGGTAGGCGTACTGGCCGAGGCGCTCGAGCACGGCCTCCCATCCGATGGACCAGGGCTTGTCGGGCGTGCCTGCCGGCTCGGTGGCGTCGCGCAGCGTGTAGAGCTGGATCGAGATCTTGCCCTCGGGCACCTCGCGGGTGCGGCCGCCGCGGCTCTTCGCGGCGACAGCGGGCGCTGCTCCCATCGCGCCGATGGCAGCGGCACCCGCCGCTCCCGCCACCGCGGTGCGCAGCACGCCGCGCCGGCTCGCGCCCTGACGCTCGAGCGAGCGCCGCAGCGCGGTCTCGCCGTCGTATCCGTAACACATGGTGTTCCTCTCGTGGTGCTCTCGGGGGATGAGGACCCGACGGCCCGCCGCGTACGACGGGCCGCCGGGGTCGGGGGTCAGCTGGTGGGCTCGAGCCGGACCTCGTCACTGCCGGTGAGCGGCGGCACGGACCCGGCGTCGGTGTACTGCGCCACGAACACCGCGCTCAGCTCGTCGTTCACGGGGTCGTGACCGCCGGGCACGGTGGTCACGAGCGAGCCCGTGCAACCGGTCGCGGTGCTCTGCGGGTGCCCGTGGTTGTCGTGGCCCAGGATGTAGGTCACGGTCACCCGGTTGCAGTCGACGGGCTGGTCGTCGGTGACGACCACCTCGAAGGTCACCGTGTCGCCGAAGGCGAACGGCTGTCCGGGTACGGGCTGAACCAGCTCGACGACCGGCGCCTGGTTGCCCACGACGATGTCGACGTCGGCGGACGCGTGGCGGCCGCGGTGCTTGCCGCCGATGTCGGTCACCGTCAGCGTCGCGCGGTAGCTGCCCTCCTCGGTGTAGCGGTGGCTCGGGTTCTTCTTCGTGCTGTCGACCCGGCCGTCGCCGTCGAAGTCCCACTCGTACTTGAGCTGGTCACCGTCGGCGTCGGTGGTGCCGTCGCTCGAGAAGCTCACCCGCAGCGGGGCGTGACCGGCCGTCGGGTCTGCGGTGATCTTCGGGACCGGGCTGTGGTTGCCGCCGGGGCCGATGTAGTCGATCCGCGAGAGCTGCGCATCGGGGTTCTCGGCGAAGTAGCCGTCGCCGTACTCGAGGACGTACAGCGCGCCGTTGGGGCCGAACTCCATGTCCATCGGGTTGTCGACCGCGAAGTCCAGCGGGTGGGGCTCGCCCTCGGGGGCGGCGATGACGTCCTCGATGCCGACCTCGTCGCCGTTGAGGTGGATGCCCTTGACCCAGTCACGGCTCCACTCGTAGAGCAGCGGCGTGTTGTCGTAGCGCTGCGGCCAGGCGACGGGGGTCTTGCCGCGGGTGTCGCGGACGTCGTACTGGTAGGCGGGGCCCGCCATCGGCGAGATGCCGCCGGAGCCCAGCTCGGGGAACTCCTCGGAGACTGCGAAGCCGTACCAGATCTCCGGCTGCTCGACCGGCGGCAGGTTGACCCGGCCCGTGTTGTGCACCGAGGTGTTCTTGGGGGCGGCACAGTCGAACGGCTCACCGGAGGTCTCGGTGGCGAAGTCGTAGTCGACGTAGGGCAGCTCGGCCGTGGCGCAGTAGGGCCAGCCGTAGTTGGCGGGCTGGTCGACGACCATCCACTTGCCCTGGCCGTCGGGTCCGCGCTCCGGGTCGGGAGTCCTGGCGTCAGGGCTGTAGTCGGCGACGTACAGCGCGTCGGTGCGAGGGTGGATCTCGATGCGGAACGGGTTGCGCAGACCCATGGCGTAGATCTCGGGCCGCGTGCTGGGCTGCCCCGGGCGGAAGAGGTTTCCCTTGGGGATGGTGTAGCCACCCCGGGCGCCCGGCTTGATCCGCAGGATCTTGCCGCGCAGGTCGTTGGTGTTGGCAGACGTGCGCTGGGCGTCGAAGGCCGGGTTGCGGTCGGGTCGCTCGTCGAGGGGCACGAAGCCGTCGGACTCGAAGGGGTTGGAGTCGTCGCCGGTCGCCAGGATCAGGTTGCCCGCGGAGTCGAAGACGATGTCGCCGCCGACGTGGCAGCAGATGCCGCGGTCGACGGGCACGTCGAGGATCTTTCGCTCGGTGTTCTTCTTGATCTTCCCGTTGACGAAGCGGAACTTCGAGACCCGGATCGCACCCTTGTAGGGCGCGAAGTCGGCCGGTGTGCCGCTGGTGGGCGCGTCACCCTCGTTGATCGAGGTGGTGGCCGGGTCGTCGGCCGGCGTGTCGAGCGGCGGCGAGTAGTACAGGTAGACCCAGTTGTTGCGCTCGCCGTCGAACTTCGGGTCGAGGGCGATGCTCTGCAGGCCCTCCTCGTCGTGCTGGTAGACGTCGATGTTGCCGGCGACGGAGTTGACGCCGGTCTCGTAGTCGTTGAGCCAGATGGTGCCGGCGCGCGTCGTGTGCAGGACGTTGCCGTCGGGCAGGACCGCGAGGTCCATGGGCTCGCCGGGCCGGTCGTTGAGCGTCACCTTCTGGAACAGGGCGTCGGCCGGTGGCGGCGGCGGGTCATCGTGCCCCGGGTGGCCTTCGTGGCCGGATGCCGGGAGCAATGAAGCGAGGGAGAGGGCCAGGGCGCCGGTGACGGCTACCCCCAGCGCTCCCGAGAAACGTCGAATCACGGGGAACACCTCCGAGAAGAGCGATGCGCTTGGGCCGATCCCGGGTGGTCCAGACCGGCTACCGGAAACGTAGGCACGTGACCGGCATCACGTCAATGGGTTGCCATCTTTCGAAAGTGAATTTCGAAAGATCAGGAATGCGCCGGCCCGTGCGGGGCGTAGACCACGTCGCTCACCAGGCGCGCGGCTCCGACCACGCCCGCCTCGTCGCCCAGCTCGCTCAGCACGATCGGCAGCGTGCCGGTGGCCAGGGGCAGCGACCGCCGATAGATGACACCCCGCATCTCGGCGAGCAGGCCGTGGCCGAGGCCGGTGACCCGGCCGCCGATGACGATCAGGCCCGGGTTGAAGAACGACACCAGGCCGGCCAGCACGTTGCCGACGTGCTGGCCACTGTCGCGGAGCAGTGCGGCGGCAGCCGGGTCGCCACGGGTCACTGCGATGCCGACGTCCTCGGCGGTCAGCTCGCCCTTCTCGGCCAGCAGGGTCGCAAGCACCGCCGACCGGCCGGACCGGGCCGCCGCGTTGGCCTCGCGGGCGAGCGCTGCGCCGCCGGCGTACGCCTCGAGACAGCCGGCGTTGCCACAGGCGCAGATCGGCCCGGAGTCGTCGATGCGGATGTGCCCGATGTCGCCCGCGCACCCGTCGACGCCGCGGTAGAGCTCGCCGCCGACCACGATGCCGCACCCGATGCCGGTGCCGAGCTTGACGAAGAGGAAGTCACGGTTGTTCTTGGCGACCCCGGAGTGCAGCTCCCCGATCGCCATCACGTTGACGTCGTTGTCGAGCACGACCGGGCAGCCGAGACCGAGGGACACCGCATCGCGCACGGGGTAGCCGTCCCAGCCGGGCATCAGTGGTGGCGAGACCGACACCCCGCGGTCGAAGTCGACCGGGCCGGGCACGCCGACACCCGCGCCCATCGGGCTCTCGACCCCCGCCTTGTCGAGCACCTGCCGCGCGACGTCGAGCGCGGCGGCGAGCACCAGCTCCGGACCGGTGCGGATGTCGCAGGCGACCTCCTGGGTCATCAGCACGTTGAGCCTGCCGTCGGTCAGGCCGACGCCGATGCGCGTCGCACTGATCGCGATGCCGACGAAACGCGCGTCCTCTGCCAGGTCGACCAACGTCGAGCGCCGACCGCCGCGCGACTTCGCGAGCCCGCTCTCGTGCGCGAGCCCGAGGCGGTCGAGCCGGGCGACCTCCGCGGCCACCGTGGTGCGCGAGACGCCCATCATCTCGGAGAGGTGCGAGCGCGAGAGTGGTCCTTCGTCGCGCAGCAGTCCGAGCAGGCGGGCCTGCATGACGTTCTCGGCGCGACCGGACAGCGAGTGCAGCACGGGCACATGGTGCCACGCGCGCACCGCGTGAGCGTTCTGTCAGGCGGGCCGCGCCGCCGGTTCATGGGGGTCGTGGGACCTCACTCCTGAGAGCTGAAGGCGGCGTCGAAGGCAGCGTCCGGCGCGTCGAAGGCCAGCCGGCGTACGAACTCCAGGGCCTCGGGAGCGCCGAGCAGGCGGTCCATGCCGGCGTCCTCCCACTCCACCGAGATCGGGCCCGCGTAGCCGATCGTGTTCAGCATCCGGAAGCACTGCTCCCAGGGCACGTCGCCGTGGCCCGTCGAGACGAAGTCCCAGCCGCGCCGCGGGTCGGCCCAGGCCAGGTGCGACCCGAGTCGGCCGTTGCGCCCGTTGCCGACCTGCCTCTTCGCGTCCTTGCAGTCGACGTGGTAGATCCGATCCCTGAAGTCCCAGAGGAAGCCGACCGGATCGAGGTCCTGCCAGACGAAGTGGCTCGGGTCCCAGTTGAGCCCGAAGGCCTCCCTGTGCCCGATGGCCTCCATGGCAGCCACCGTGGTCCAGTAGTCGTAGGCGATCTCCGAGGGATGCACCTCGTGCGCGAACCGGACGCCCTCGGCGTCGAAGACGTCGAGGATGGGGTTCCAGCGGGCGGCGAAGTCCTCGTAGCCCGCGTCGACGAGATCCTGGCTGGCCGGGGGGAACATCGCGACGTACTTCCAGATCGACGAGCCGGTGAAGCCGACCACCGTGTCGACGCCGAGCTTGCGCGCCGCCCGCGCGGTCATCTTCATCTCCTCGGCAGCGCGTCCACGCACCCCCTCGGCGTCGCCGTCACCCCAGATCCGGTCGGGCAGGATGCCGCGGTGCCGCTCGTCGATCGGGTCGTCACAGACCGCCTGACCCTTGAGGTGGTTGCTGATCGCGAAGACCTGGAGGTCGTGCTTCTTCAACAGCTCCAGCTTCTTCGGGACGTACCCGTCGTCCTCGACCGCGGCCCACGGGTCGAAGTGATCACCCCAGCAGGCGATCTCGAGTCCGTCGTAGCCCCAGCCGGAGGCCAGCCGGCACATCTCCTCGAAGGGAAGGTCGGCCCACTGTCCGGTGAACAGGGTGATGGGTCTGGACATCTGCAGGGTCTCCTCGTGATGGGTTGCGGTCTGGACGGGTCAGCGGCTGCTCATCGCGGCTCGGTCATCTGCAGGCGAACCGCGCGGCGCCGGCGACCTGCTCGATCCCGCCCAGCAGGTGGGAGAGGAACAGCGGATCGGCGTACGACTCCTCGGTGTGCCCCATGCCGGTGTACCAGGACCTGCCGCCGTCGAACTCCTGGCACCAGGCGATCGGGTGGTCGGCTCCCATGGCCGTCGGGCCCGGGTCGTAGGTGGTCTCGTCGAGGCGGGCGAGGACGTGCACGCTGCCGTCGGTGTAGGAGCGGAAGTTGTACCACTCGTCGAATCGCTCCCAGCGCCACGGCAGGCCGCGGGTGGAGGGGTTGCGGCTGTCCTCGATCTCGACGACGGCGTCCTGCTGGGCGGGATGGCCGTTGAAGTAGGCACCGACGAGGGCGCCGTACCACGGCCAGTCGTACTCGGTGTCCGACGCGGCGTGGACGCCGACATAGCCGCCGCCACGGTTGATGTAGCGCTCGAAGGACGCCTGCTGGACGGGGTCGAGCACGTCGCCGGTCGTGGAGAGGAAGACGACGGCCTCGTAGCGGCGCAGGTCGGCGTCGTTGAACGTCGCAGCGTCCTCCGACACCGTGACCCGGAAGCCGTTGTCGGCTCCGAGCTCCTTAATGGCGGCCTGGCCCACCGGGATCGAGGAGTGGCGGAATCCGGCCGTCTTGCTGAACACCAGCACGTCGTACTTCTTGTGCGAGGCTCCGGGGTCGTGCCGGCCTGAATCTGACTGGCCGAACGCGGACGTGCCGGCGAGTACCGCGACGAGGCTGACGGCGGCGCCGACCCCGATGAGCTTGCGGATCTTCATGGTTCCTCCCGAGTTGTCCCTGACACGTCACACACGGTGCGCGACGTGGTGATGCACGGTCTTCAAACGTCAGCGCACCCCCAGGAGGTGCTCCATCGCCAGCTGGTCGAGGGCCTCCATGCCCGTGCTCCGCTCGGCGAGTGCGTCGACGTCGTACGTCGCGCCGCGCAGGTCGTCGAGCGACTCACCGTCGGCGAGCGTCGGCTCGGTGAGGGCCGGGACCTCCGCCGCCGCGAGCGCGGCCACGACCTCGGGGTCGGCCCGGAAGGCCCGCACCTTGTCGCGGAGGATCAGGTAATTGCGCATGCACGCGCCCGCGGAGTCCCACACCCCGTCCATCGCCTCGGCACGTGGCGGCTTGAAGTCGAAGTGGACGTACCCGTCGTACGCCTTGCCGCCACCGGCTCCGAGGATCGCGTCCACGGCCCAGAAGGCGCCGCGCAGATTGCCGGCACCGAAGCGCAGGTCCTGGTCGAAGCGCGGACCGTGCTGACCGTTGAGGTCGATGTGGAAGAGCTTGTCGTGCCACAGCGCCTGGCTGATGCCGTGCGCGTAGTTGAGACCGGCCATCTCCTCGTGACCGACCTCGGGGTTGAGCCCGACCATCTCAGGGTGCTCGAGCTCCCCGATGAAGGCCAACGCGTGGCCGATCGTCGGCAGCAGGATGTCGCCACGCGGCTCGTTCGGCTTGGGCTCGAGGGCGAAGCGGAGGTCGTAGCCCTGGTCCTTCACATAGGCGCAGAGCAGGTTCATCGACTCGGCGTACCTGTCCAGGGCGGCCTGCACGTCCTTGCTCGCACCGTGCTCGGCACCCTCCCGACCGCCCCAGAGCACGAAGGTGCTGGCCCCGAGAGAGGCTGCGAGGTCGACGTTGCGCAGCACCTTGGCCAGCGCGTAGCGGCGTACGTCGCGGCTGTTGGCGGTGAGTCCGCCCTCCTTGAACACCGGGGGTCCGAAGAGGTTGGTGGTGACCATCTCCACCACCAGGCCGGTGTCGGCCAGCGCCTTGCCGAACCGTTCGAGCACGGCCTCGCGCTCGTCGTCGTCGGGGACCAGGTCGTCGTCGTGGAAGGTGACCGCGGCCGCCCCGAGGTCGGCGAGCCGGTAGGTAGCGTCGACCGGGTCCAGCAGTGCGCGCGTGGCAGGACCGAAGACGTCGGTGCCCTGCCACCCGACCGTCCACAACCCGAAGGAGAACTTGTCCTCGAGGGTGGGCGTGTAGTCGTTCATGCGTTGATCTCCTGCCATGTGTGGGTGTCGGAGCTGGCCTCGACCGCTGCCAGCACGCGCTGGACCTGCAGACCGTCGGCGAACGAGGGCGCCGGGTCCGTGCCCTTGCGCGATGTCGGTCACGCAGGTCGACGACCTGGTGGGTGAAGACGTGCTCGTAGCCGATGACGTGCCCCGGTGGCCACCACGCAGCGACGTAGCGGGTGGTCGGGCTCGGTGACGAGGATGCGGCGGAACCCGGCGGTCGCCGACGGGTCGGTGCCGTCGTAGAAGTGCAGGACGTTCATGTCCTCGAAGTCGAAGGCCACACTGCCCAGCGATCCGTTGATCTCGATCCGGATCGCGTTCTTGCGGCCGGTGGCGAAGCGGGTCGCCTCGAAGACGCCGAGGGCGCCGCCGCTGAACTGGGCGAGGAAGACGGCCGCGTCGTCGACGGTGACCGGTCCCCGTCCGCTCCCGGCGGTGCCGGACAGGCCGGAGTGCTCGGCGGGCAGCGGGCGCTCCTTGACGAAGGTCTCCAGCCGGGCGGAGACGCTGGCGAGGGTGTCTCCGGTGATGAACTGGGTCAGGTCGATGATGTGGGCGCCGATGTCGCCCAGCGCCCCGGAGCCGGCCTTGTCCTTCTCCAGCCGCCACGAGAGCGGGGCCTCGGGGTCGACGATCCAGTCCTGGAGGTACTGCGCCCGGACATGGCGCAGGGTCCCCGAGGCGGCCCTCGGCGACCAGCTGCCGGGCCAGGCGCGATGGCGGGCACCCGTCGGTAGGTGAACCCGACCATCGCGCGGACCCCCTGCGGCGGGCCCCCGCGGCCGCAGCAGCCATGGCCTCGGCCTCCGCCACGGTGTTGGCCAGCGGCTTCTCGCACAGGACGTGCTTGCCCGCCTCCAGGGCGGCGATCGCGATCTCCGCGTGGGTGTGGCCCGGGGTGCAGACGTCGACCAGGTCGATGTCGTCGCGCTCGACCAGCGCGCGCCACGACGTCTCGGTGCTCGACCACCCCAGTTGCGACGCGGCCTTGCGCGACCTGCTCGGCGTCGACGTCCCGCGAGCGCCGTCATCCGCGGCTGCAGCGGGCAGGTCGAAGAAGCGCGGCGCGGTGCGCCAGGCCTGGGAGTGGGCGGCGCCCATGAAGGCGTAGCCGACCATGCCGACCGCGCAGGTCCTCCGTGGTGTGCGCTCATGCAGCCCTGCTCCCAGGTCTCGTGTGCGTCAGGCCGCGGTCGGCGCCGCCGAAGACGGCGGCGTCGACCACGTGTGGTTCGGGGACTCAGGAGGACTCGAACGCCGAGTCGATGAACTCCGTCGACGTTGTCGCGGTGACGACCGGCGCGTAGAGCTGCACCTCGCGCGGCACCTCGACCTCGGCCAGGTCGCTCATCGCCTTCTGCTGAACGAGCAGGCGAGCCAGCTTGACGCCGTCCGCGCCCTGGGTCGAGCGGGTAGATGACGGTGGCCTTGAGGACGCCGTCGCCACTCTGGATGTCTCGCATCGCGTTAGCCGAGCCGGCGCCGCCGACCATGAAGAACTCGTCGCGGCCGGCGTTCTCGATGGCGGCCAGGACGCCGAGCCCCTGGTCGTCGTCGTGGTTCCAGATGGCGTCGATCTTCGGTGCGGCCTGGAGCAGGTTGGCCGCCTCCTCCTCGCCGCCCTCGACGGTGAAGTCGGCGGCCACCCGGTTGGACGACCTCGAGGCCGCACTCGTCGAGAGCGTCCTCGAAACCCTGGCTGCGGTCCTGGGTCAGCGGCAGCGAGTCGATGCCGGCGATCTCGGCGATCACGGCGTCGGGCTTGTCGCCCAGCTCCTGGCACATGTACTGGCCGGCGGAGACGCCCATCCCGTAGTTGTCGCCGAGCACGGTGACCCGGGCGGCGTTCGGGTCGTCGAACTCGCGGTCCACGTTGATGACCGGGATCCCCGCCTCCATCGCCTCCAGCGCGATCGGTGTCATCGCCGCCCCGTCGAAGGGCAGCAGCACGATCGCGTCGACGCCGTCGTTGATGAAGGTCTCGACCTGGCTGATCTGCAGGTTGACGTCGTTGGTGCCCTCGGCCACCTGCAGGTCGATGTCGGGGTACTGCTCGGCGAGGTCGCGGACGTTGTCGGTGATCGCGGCCATCCAGCCGTGGTCGGCGGCGGGAGCGGAGAAGCCGATGGTCACGGTGTCGCCCTCCTCGTCGTTGGAGCCGGCGGCGGCGGCCACCGGGGCGGCGCTGCGTCGGACTCGGCGTCCTCGTGCGCTGCCGGTGCAGGCCGACAGCGCGAGGACGGCGACGGTGCCGACCACGAGCCCGGTGCGTGTCTTGGCGAGCCGGCGGCTGCTGGTGTAGGGGGTGCGCAGTCGCATGGCGGTGGTGCTCCTCGATCTCGATGTGGTGCGGGGTTCACTGGGGGGTGCAGGACGTGCTGTGTTCCGGGGCATGGTGGGGCGGATTCGCTAGGTCGTGCTGCGGCGCGCGAGTCGCTGCTGCAGCAGCACGGCGACGACGATGATCAGGCCCTTGGCGACCGCCTGGGTGGAGGTGTCCTGGTTGTTGAGGGTGAAGACGATGGACAGCGTGCTGAAGATGAGCACGCCGAAGACGGTGCCGACGATGGTGCCGCGACCGCCGGAGAGCAGCGGTCCGCCGATGACGACGGCGGCGATGGCGTCGAGCTCGTAGAGAGTGCCGTGCGTGGAGCTGCCGGTGCGTGGTGCGGCGAGACGAGCATCAGCGCCGCGAGTGCCGCAGCACAGGCCGACGAGCACGTAGAGCATCACGGTGTGCCGGTTGACGTTGATGCCCGCCAGGCGCGCCGCCTCGGGGTTGCCGCCGACGGCGAGGGTGCGACGGCCGAAGGTGGTGCGGTTGAGCAGCACCCAGCCCGACGCAGCGACGAGCACGAAGATGATCACGATGACCGGGACGCCGACGAGCTCGGCGCCGAAGAAGTCGATGAAGCCGTCGACGCCGCACGATCTGGGTGCGTCGCTCGGAGATGATCTCGGCCAGACCGCGTGCAGCTGGCCAGCATCGCGAGGGTCGCGATGAAGGGCACGACCTTGCCGTAGGCGATCAGCAGGCCGTTGACGAGCCCGCACGCCGGCGCCGACCGCGAGGGCGGCGAAGACCATCGACGAGCCAGTCGAGGTCCTCGGCCATGTTCTGGGTGGCGAAGGTGGTGCACCACACCGAGCGCAGAGCGCGAGGATCGCACCGACCGAGAGGTCGATGCCACCGCCGATGATCACGAAGGTCATGCCGATGCTGACCACGCCGATCGTGGCCGCGAGGCGCAGGATCGTGAGCACGTTGTCGACGCTGGCGAACCGGTCGCCCGCGGTGACGACACCCGCCACGCAGATGAGCAGCAGGGCGACGACCAGTCCGAGGTTGCGGCCGATGCTGGAGCTCATCACCGCGCCGAGGCCGCCCTGCTCGTCGGCGCGGTCGCGGCAGCCGCCTGCTCGACCCGCCGCGTGTCGGCTGGTCGGCCGCTGCGGTCTCGACGTTGTGGAGGTCCGAGCGACGAGTCGCCCGTCCTGGGGGTGCCTTGGTCGCTCATGCGACCCTTCCTTCCATGACCAGGTCGAGGACCCGGGACTCGTCGATCTCGGTCGCGGGTCCTTCGTGCACGATCCGTCCCTCGCGGACGACCAGCACCCGGTCGGCCAGGCCGAGCACCTCCTCGACCTCGCTGGACACCACCACGACGGCGACGCCGGAGTCGGCGAGCGCGCGGACCAGGGCGTAGATCTCGGTCCGCGCGCCCACGTCGACCCCGCGGGTGGGCTCGTCGAGCAGCAGCACCCGGCACTCGCGCAGCAGCCAGCGGGCGAGCACGACCTTCTGCTGGTTGCCGCCGGAGAGCAGGCGGACGCAGCCGGTCGACGCTCGGCGGGCCGGACGTCGAGGGAGGTGGCGATCGCCTGGCGACGCCGGCGCTCCGCGCCGCGGTCGAGGACGCCGAAGCGGGCGAACCGAGCCAAGGAGGAGACGGTGATGTTGCGGTAGACGGCCTGGTCGAGCAGCAGGCCCTGGCTCTTGCGCTCCTCCGGGCACAGGCCGACGCCGGCCTCGACGGCGGCCGGAGACCGAGCCCCGCCGCAGCGGGCGGCCGTTGACGGTGACGGTGCCGGCGCGACGCCGAACGGGCGCCGTAGAGCGTCTCGAGGATCTCGGAGCGGCCCGCGCCGACCAGGCCGGCCAGGCCGACGATCTCGCCGGCGCGCACGGTCAGGTCGACGCCGCTGAAGACCCCGGCCAGCTCGAGCCCGCGCACCTCGAGCACCGGCTCGCCGAGCGTGGCGCGAGCCCGTGGCGGCGCTGGGGGAAGACGTACTCGATCGAGCGGCCGGTCATCAGCTGGATCAGCTCGGTGGTGGGGGTGTCCTCGACCGTGAGCCCGGTGGCGACCGTACCGGCCGTCCTTGAGCACGGTGATCCGGTCGCCGATCTGGCGGATCTCCTCGAGCCGGTGGGAGATGTAGACGACCGCGACGCCCTCGGCGGTCAGGTCGCGGATGACGCGGAAGAGGTTGTCGACCTCCTCCTGGTCGAGCACGGCGGACGGCTCGTCGAGGACGAGCAGCCTGGTGTCGTGGGACAGCGCCCGAGCCATGCTGACGATCTGCTGCGCCGCCGGGGACAGCCGGCCGACCGCGCGGGTCACCGGGATCTCGCGGTGCCCGAGCCGGGTCGAGCAGCACCCCGGCCTCGCGGTTGGTCCGGCGCGGTCTGGCTGAAGCCCGCGGGTCGACAGCTCGTGGCCGAGGAAGATGTTCTCCGCGACGCGAGAGGTCGGGGACGAGGTCGAGCTCCTGGTAGATCGTCGAGATGCCCAGCGCGCATCGCGGCCTGGGGTGTGGGGAGCGCTGACCGGCTCGCCCTCCCAGCGGATCTCGCCCTCGTCGGGCTGGTAGCTCGCGGACAGCACCTTGATCAGGGTGGACTTGCCCGCGCCGTTCTGGCCGAGCAGGCAGTGCACCTCGCCGGCGCGGACGTCGAGGTCGACTCCGCCGAGGGCGAGGACACCGGGGAACCTCTTGAGGATGCCCGCGCATCTCGAGCAGGGGTGGCGGTGGCGGGCGTCGCGTCGGTCACGAGATCGCTCCCAGCTCTTCCGGTGCCGTGCGCGAGACGAGCGCCGGATCGTCGAAGACGAGGTCGATGGCCACCTTGGCGCCGCCGCGCACCGCAGCGCGTGAAGCCGTGGGTCGACATGGCGACGGCCGTGCCGCCGGCGGACGGCGCGAGGACGCCGGCGACGAGCTCGCTCCTCCACGACGGCCTGCATCCAGCGACCGACCTCCGCCAGGTAGCCGCCCAGCACGATGACGCCGGGGTTGAGCACGTTGGCGAGCGCGGCGGCGCCGACGCCCACCCAGTCGGCCACCTCCCGGAGGGCCGCCAGGGTGCGTTCGTCACCGGCCTCCGCGCGCCGGTTGAGCTCGGCGACGCGCTCCTCGAGACCGAGGCTGGGCGCGCGCAGGTCGTCGTCGGGGTCGGCGGCCAGCTCGAGCAGCCTGCTAGGCCGATGACGGTCTCCCAGCAGCCGATCCGGCCGCAGCCGCACCGGCGACCGCCGGGCTCGACCGTCATGTGGCCGAACTCGCCGGCGTACCCGTGCCGACCGCTGGACGAGCCGCCCGTCGGCGACGATGCCGCCTCCGACACCGGCCTCGCCGTGGAGGACCAGGATGTCGCGGCGCTCGGGGTCGCCGGGCGTGGCCTCGGCCACCGCGGCGAGATTGGCCTCGTTGTCGAACCTCGATCGGGTAGTCGGGCTGCGCCGAGCATCTCGCGGAGCAGGTCGGCGATCGGCACGTCGCGCCAGCCGAGGTTGGGTGCGAAGGTCAGGCGTGCCGCGCTGCCGGTCGATCAGCCCGGCCGCGCCGACCACCACGGCCACTGGGCGCGCCTGGATCGTCGGCGAGGTCGTCGAGCGTCCCGGTGATGAGCCGCTCGGCGAGGCGGTCGACGACCTGATCGAGGGTCGGAGCCGCGGCGTCGACGGAGATGCGGCGCTCGCTGACGACGTCGCCGACGAGGTCGAGCGCCAGCGTCGCGACGTGGTGGACGTTGATCTCGGCGCCGACGCCGCACACGGCACGGCCCGTCGAGCTCGACGGTCGTCCCCGGGCGTCCGACGCCGCCGCGCTCGGCAGGTGCCGTCGCGCACCAGGCCACGCTCGGCGAGCTCGGCGACCAGGCTGGAGACGGTCGCCTTGTTGAGCTGGAGATCCTCGGCGAGCCGAGCGCGCGAGCGCGGCCCGTCGTCGCGCAGGCTGCGCAGCACGTCGGCCGAGGTTGGACCGGCGCAGCGAGCGCTGGTCAGTGCCGCCCAGCCCCACCGCAGCCCGCTGTGCCGTCATCGTGCCCTGCTTCCCGATCTGCTCCCAGCCATTAGTTTGGCTGGTCAGCCAAACTAATGACGTGACGTCCATCACGTCAAGAGGTCCGGGCATGCGGTCCGTCGGGTCACGGCAGCGAGTCGAGGAACCGGTCCCGACCCTCGGCGTAGCGGAGCCGGATGGCCGCCACCGGGTCGGCGTCGTACCGGGTCGACTCGCCGACCTGCCAGGCGGGCGGGGCCTCCTCACCCGACAGGACCCAGGCCGCCTGCCGGCAGGCGCCGTCGGCGACGTACTCACCCGGCGGGGGCACGGAGACCGGGACGCCGAACACCTGCGGTGCCGACCTGGCGGACGGCCGCGGGCGGCGGCAGCGCCACCGATCAGCAGCACCCGGCGCGGTTCGACGCCTCCGCGTCACCAGCGCGTCGAGACCGTCCGCCAGGCCGCAGAGCACGCCCTTCGACCGCCGCGCGGGCGAGGGCTGCGGGGGTCGACGTCGCCAGCGTCAGCCCGTGCAGTGCGCCGGTGGCGTCGGGCAGGTTGGGCGTGCGCTCGCCCTCCAGGTAGGGCACCAGGACCAGGCCGCCCGCTCCGGGCGGCGCCTCGACGGCAAGCTCGGAGAGTCGGCGTGGTCGACACCGAGCAGCCGCGCTGCGGCATCGAGGACCCGTGCGGCGTTGAGCGTCGCGACCAGGGGCAGGAACAGGCCGGTGGCGTCGGCGAAGCCGGCGACGGTCCCGGTGGGATCGCGCACTGGGCGGCCGGCAACGCCGGTCACGACGCCGGAGGTGCCGATGGAGACCACCACGTCGCCCTCCACCGCGGCGAGTCCGAGCGCGGCCGCGGCGTTGTCGCCGGCGCCGGCGCCCAGCAGGGCGCCGCCCCAGGGAGTGGTGCCCGCCGCCTCCGGGTGCCGAGGACCGGGGCAGCAGCGGGACGCGAGCCGAACGCACGGTCGAGCAGGTCGGTGCGGTACTCGCCGGTCGCCGCCGACCAGTAGCCGGTGCCGCTCGCGTCGCTGCGGTCGGTGGTCAGCGTGGCGATGTCGGTGCTGCCGGCCAGCCTCCAGGTGAGCCAGTCGTGGGGCAGGCAGACCGCCGCGGTACGGCGCGCGTTGTCGGGCTCGTGCTCGGCCAGCCACCGCAGCTTGGTGACGGTGAACGACGCCACCGGCACGACGCCCACCGCCTCGGCCCACGCCGGCCCACCCACCTCAGCGCCACCCAGCTCCTCGACGAGGTCCGCTGCGGCGCCGCCGACCGGGTGTCGTTCCACAGCAGTGCGGGGCGCACGACCTCGCCGGCCTCGTCGAGGCAGACCATGCCGTGCTGCTGGCCGCCAACGGCGAGGGCGGCGACGTCGTCGAGTCCGCCGGCCGCGGCCTGATGGCGGTCTGCAGAGCCGCCCACCAGGCATCGGGATGGACCTCGGTCCCTTCGGGATGGGCACGGCCCGACCCTGACGAACCAGCCTGCCGGTGGCGGCGTCGCGGACCACCACCTTGCAGGACTGGGTCGAGGAGTCGATGCCGGCGACGAGGGTGCCATGCGCGTTCATGCGGCGCATCGTCGCATGACGACATCCCAGCGGACCGGGCGAATCGACCCGTCAGACGGCGTACGCCGCGAGCTCTCCTGCGAGGTCGTCGTTGGCGCGGCCGGTGACGTGGGTGCCGTCGGCGGTGTGCTCGAGGGTGGCGATCTCACCCTGCTGGTGGATGCGGTTGAGCAGGTCACCGCGCTCGTAGGGCAGCAGCGCGTCGAACGCGACGTCGGGCCGCGGCAGCTCGCTCTCGATGACGGCCAGCGCATCGGTGATGCCGGCGCCGGTGCGGGCGCTGACGACGACCGAGTGCGGCTCACGCTGCCGGAGGCGGGCGATCACCATCGGGTCGGCGGCGTCGGACTTGTTGATCACCACGAGCTCGGGCACCCGGTCGGCCTTGATCTCGGCGAGCACCTCGCGCACCGCGGCCAGCTGGCCCTCGGGGTCGGGGTGCGAGCCGTCGACGACGTGCAGGATCAGGTCGGACTCGCCGACCTCCTCCAGCGTCGAGCGGAACGCCTCGACGAGCTGGTGGGGCAGGTGCCGCACGAAGCCGACGGTGTCGGACATCGTGTAGACGCGGCCGTCGCTCGTGGTCGTACGCCGCGTCGTCGGGTCGAGGGTCGCGAAGAGCGAGTCCTCGACGAGCACGCCTGCGTTGGTGAGCCGGTTGAGCAGCGACGACTTGCCGGCGTTGGTGTAGCCCGCGATCGCGACGCTGGGGATGTGGTGGCGGACCCGCTCCTGGCGCTTGGTCGCGCGGGTGCCCTTGAGGTCCTTGAGCTCGCGGCGCAGCTTGGCGATCTTGGTGTTGATGCGGCGCCGGTCGGTCTCGATCTTGGTCTCGCCGGGGCCACGGCCACCGATGCCACCGCCGTCGGCGCCGACGCGGCCACCGGCCTGCCGGGAGAGGTTGCCACCCCAGCCGCGCAGCCGCTGCTTCATGTAGTTGAGCTGGGCCAGCTCGACCTGCGCCTGGCCCTCCTTCGACCTGGCGTGCTGGGCGAAGATGTCGAGGATCAGCGCGGTGCGGTCGACCGCCTTGACCTTGAGCTTGTCCTCCAGGTTGCGCAGCTGGCTGGGCGCCAGGTCGCCGTCGAGGATCACCGTGTCGGCGCCGGTCGCCTGCACGATCTCGCGGATCGCGTCGACCTTGCCACGGCCGACGTACGTCGCGGGGTCGGGCTTCTGGCGGCGCTGGTAGATCGCCTCGAGCACCTCGGAGCCGGCGGTCTCGGCGAGCAGGGCCAGCTCGGCCATGGAGTTCTCGGCGTCCTCGACGGTGCCCTCGGTCCAGACGCCGACGAGCACGACCCGCTCCAGGCGGAGCTGGCGGTACTCGACCTCGGTGATGTCCTCGAGCTCGGTGCGCAGGCCGGCGACCCGGCGGAGCGCGTGCCGCTCGGCCAGCTCCTGGGCGCCGGTGGTCGGGTCGGCTTCGGGATCGGGGCCGTCGGCGGAGATGCGCTCGTAGGCGTCCTCTTCCTCGTCCCAGCCCTCGGTGGCGGCCAGCTCGGTGTCGAGCGTGAAGTCAGGTGCGTTAGTCATATGCCGACAAGAGTAGGTCGGCGGGCCTCACGAGGCGAGTCGGTTTGGGCCGCTCATGCGAGCAGCGCCTCGAGCGCGGGCTCGGCGGCCTCGCGCGGGAGGTGCCCGAACGTGACCAGCTGGGCCATGCCGTGGACGGTCGACCACAGCGCCGCGGCCAGCGCCTGCGGGTCGCGACCGGCGTAGTCCGGCTCGGCCACCAGGGCCGCGACCTCTCCCCCGAGCAGCTCGCCGTTGCGGGCGATCAGCGGTGCCATCTCGGCGGACGGCTCGCCGGTCGCGCAGTACTCCGGGTCGAAGACCAGCGAGAACGCCTGCGGGTGGTCGGCGGCGTACGCGACGTAGGCCATGCCCAGCGCCCGCAGCCGGTCACGCGGCCCGGACTCGGCCGCGACCGCCTCCTCCTGGGCGGCGAGCAGGTCGGCCATCGCGCGGACACCGAGGGCGCCGAGCAGCGCGGCCCGGTCGCCGAAGTGGTGGTAGGGCGCGTTGTGGCTCACCCCGGCTCGGCGGGCGACCTCGCGGAGGCTGATCTTCGCCGCGGGCCGGGTCTCGAGCAGGGAGAGGGCGGCGTCCTCGAGGGCCGCCTGGAGATTGCCGTGGTGATAGGTCGCGCTGGATCTTGACACGAGCAACATCGTACCCCATTGTGGTCACTGTCCAGATTGTTGACACTGTCCAGATTGGAGCAGCGCCATGACCAGCACGCTCGTCATCGACGGCCACCCCGACCACGACTCGCTCACCGCCGCCCTCGCCCGGCAGTACGCCGCCGGTGCCGGCGGCAACGCCGAGACCCTGACCCTGCGCGACCTCGACTTCGACCCGGTCCTGCACGCCGGCTACCGCACGGGCCAGGCCGTCGAGCCCGACCTCGCCCGGGCCCGCGAGCTGATCGAGTGGAGCGAGCACATCACCGTGCTCACGCCCGTGTGGTGGGGCTCGATCCCCGCGTTGCTCAAGGGGTTCTTCGACCGGGCGCTCGTCATCGAGTGGGCGTTCCGCTACCAGGAGAATGGGCGGCCCCAGGGCCTCCTGGCCGGCCGGACCGGTCGGCTGATGGTCACGTCCGACTCGCCGCGGTGGTACCTCCCGTTCGTCGGCGACACCACCGTCAAGCACGTGAAGGGCAGGACCATGGAGTTCTGCGGGATCAAGCCGGTGAGCCTCACCCGCTTCACCGACGTACGCAACGCGGACGACGCGAAGCGCGCCACCTGGCTCGAGCAGAGCAGGGCGCTCGGCGCGGCCGACGCGGGCGTGCGGGCCGGGGCGCTCACCCCGGAGGTCGTGGCTCCATGATCTGCTGCCAGAGCACCTCGCCTCCGACGTTGCGCAGCCGCACGGTCAGCGCGCCGGCCGCGTCGATCTCGCACTGACCGAAGAACTGGTTGCCCACCCGCGGCGACTGGCTGACCCCGTCGTTGGCCTTCACGAAGACCACCTCCGGCCCGAACGTCGGGTCGAGCTCCTTCTGGCTGAAGGTGCTTCCGTGGATGGGGCCGGCGACGAACTCCCAGAACTCGTCGAAGTCCTGGTACGCCGCCGCTTCGGGCCGGTAGCGGTGGGCGGCCGCGTAGTGCACGTCGGCGGTCACGAAGACGACGTTGCGGACCTGCGCGGCCTTGAAGGCGGAGAGGATGCGCGCCAGCTCGTGCTCGCGTCCGCGCGGGGCACCGGGCAGCCCGTTGGCGACGGAGTCGAAGAGGCCGAGGTCGGCCGGCAGGGTGCTCGCCGCGTTGACGCTCAGCGGCAGGTCGACCGAGATGACCTTCCACGTCGCGCGCGAGCGGGAGACCTCGCGGATCAGCCAGTCGGCCTGCTCCTGGCCGAGGATCGCGGTCGGCTCCGCCTCCCCGTTGAGGGTGTTGGGGCCACGGTGGGTACGCATGTCCATCAGGAACACGTCGAGGTGCGGGCCGCGAGGGATCCTGCGGTAGATCCGCCGGCTGGCGAAGCCGTCGTCGCCGCCCCGGGCGTGCGTCGTCCGGTCGATGGGCATGTAGTCCATGAACGCACGGCGGGCCCTGGCAGCGAGCACGTCGACGCGCCGTTCGGAGTAGCGCTCGTCGTCGAGCACCAGCCCGGGCGCCCAGTTGTTGGTGGTCTCGTGGTCGTCCCACTGGGCCAGCATCGGGACCTCGGCGTTGAAGTCCTGGACGTGCCGGTCGGTGAGGGCGTAGCGGTAGCGCTCGCGGTAGTCGGCCAGCGACTCGGCGACGTGGTCGAGTGCGGGCGTGACCTCGTTGCGCCACCGCCGGCCGTTGGTCTTCTCGATGGCCACCGGGTCGATGGTCTCGTCGGCATAGATGTGGTCGCCGACGTGGATGAAGAAGTCGGGGTGCACGTCGTGCATGGCGCGGTAGCCGACCAGGCCGCCCAGGTCGGAGTTGATGCCCCAGCCCTGGCCGCACGTGTCGCCGGACCACACGAAGCTGACGGGCGCGGGATGGACCGGCGCCGTACGGAAGGTCAGGGACTCCTCACGACTGCGCGTCCCGTCGGGGGTGGTGAACCACATCGTGGCGTCGTACTCACGACCGGGCGCGAGGCCGTCGAGCCGCAGCTGCGCTGTGTGGTCGGTGCGTGCACCCACGCGCGGCCCGCGGATCGAGCGGTGCCTTCGCCCGTTGCTCGAGAGGCTGACATGGAGGCGACCCTCACCCGACGAGCGGGCCCAGACCACTGCCGAGTCGGTGGTGACGTCACCACAGCGGACACCGGTCGGCTGGTCGAGACGGGAGCGGACGAAGGCGGGGACGACGTCGACGAGCCGCCCGATGACGAATGGTGTGGCGCCGATGACGACACCCGCCCCGAGAGCTGTCCGACGATCCAGCAGGACCATGGCCCCGAGGATTTCGGCGCCCGGTGGCGGCTCCGGGACGTGGAGGTGTCGTGTCGCCCAACGTCAGGCGCTACTTCGGGTGGCATCCGGATGCCGCCGTCGACGCGCACGGTCTCGCCGTTCATGTAGGAGTTGGTCACGCACTCGATGACCATGCTCGCGAGCTCGTCGGGCCGGCCGAGGCGCTTCGGGAAGAGCACCGACTCGCCGAGCTTGGCCTTGAACGCCTCGGCCTGCTCGCCCTCGCCGTAGATCGGGGTGTCGATCAGGCCGGGCGCCACGGTGTTGACCCGCACGGCGATCGCCGCGAGGTCGCGGGCGACCGGGAGGGTCATGCCGACGATGCCGCCCTTCGAGGAGGAGTACGCCGCCTGGCCGATCTGACCGTCGAACGCCGCCACGCTTGCCATGTTGACGATCGAGCCGCGCTCACCGGTCTCGGTCGGCTCGAGGGTGCCCATCGCGGTGCCGGCGACACGGATGGCGTCGAACGTGCCGATCAGGTTGATCGCGATGACCTTCTTGTACAGGTCCAGGTCGTGCGCGGAGTCGACCGTTCCGTCGCGGCCGACGGTGCGTGCGGCCGGGCCGATGCCGGCGGAGTTGACGAGCACCCGCAGCGGGCCGAGCTCGCCGGCCTTCGCGACGGCCGCCTTGATCTGCTCGGTGTCGGTGACGTCGACGTGCGCGAAGACCCCGCCGATCTCGGCCGCGAGGGCCTCGCCCTTCTCGTCCTGCACGTCGGCGACGACGACGTGGGCGCCCTTCGCTGCCAGCTGCCGGGCGACGGCTGCGCCGATGCCCGAGGCGGCGCCGGTGACGAGGGCGGATGCTCCGGTGATGTCCATGCCGCAGAGGCTAATCGGGGGCTACAGGTCGGTGGTGCCCCGGGCCACGACGACCGCGGGGCCGGTGAGCAGCACGTGGTCGTCGGCGGTCCAGGTGACCGCCAGCTCTCCTCCGGGTACGTCGACGCGGTAGGTCACCGGACGGGCCGCACCGTCCGCCAGCGCGCTGGCCACCATGACCGCTCCGGCGCCGGTGCCACAGCTACGCGTCTCCCCGGCACCCCGCTCGTGCACGCGCATCGCGACGTGCCTCTCGCCACGGCGTACGACGAACTCGACGTTGACGCCGTGCGGGTAGGTCGCGTCGTCGTGGTCGGGCGCGGTGAGCAGGTGGCCGGCGTCGGCGAGGTCGTCGACGAACGCGACGGCGTGCGGGTTGCCCATGTCGACGTGCTGGGCCGGCCAGGAGCGGTCGCCGACGCCGACCTTCGTCTCGCCCAGGGTGCGTGCGGCGCCGAGGTCTGCGGTGAGCAGGTCGCCGTCGGCCTGCACGGTCTTGACGCCGGCGCGCGTGCCGATGTCGACGGGCAGCGTGGCGAGGCCCTCGTCGACGAGGTGGCGCACGAAGACGCGGATGCCGTTGCCGCACATCTCGCTGGCCGTGCCGTCGGCGTTGCGGTAGTCCATGAACCACGCCGGACCCTCGACCCCCAGGGCGACCGACCGGATCACGCGCAGCACGCCGTCGGCGCCGAGCCCGGCCCGGCGGTCGCACAAGGCCCGCACGCGGTCGGCGGACAGCTCACCGTGCACGGTGCCGTCGTGGTCGGGCAGCAGCACGAAGTCGTTCTCCGTGCCGTGCCCCTTGAGGAAGGGATAGCTCACGCGCCCAGTCTCGCATCCGCCCCGGCGGCGGCCACCGCCTTGTCGACGCGCTCGGGATCGTCGTACCGGACCCAGACGATGCGCGGGTCCTTGCGGAACCACGAGTCCTGCCGGCGCGCGAAGCGACGCGTGGCGAAGAACGTCTGCTCACGTGCGGCGGCCAGCGTCAGCTCTCCGCGGAGGTACGCCGCCACCTCGCGGTAGCCGATCGCGCGACTGGCGGTGCGACCCGCAGCGAGGCCCTCGGCCAGCAGCCGGTCGACCTCGTCGACGAACCCGTTGTCGAACATCTCCCCGACGCGCGACTCGATGCGCGCGTCGAGGGCCGGCCGGTCGACGTCGACGCCGATCTGCACGCTGGCCGGGTCGGCGTACTCGAGGCGCGGGAGGCTGGCGCTGTAGGGCCGGCCGGTGAGTGCGATGACTTCCAGGGCGCGGACGATGCGGCGGCCGTTCTCGATCAGGATGCGGCTGGCGGCTTCGGGGTCGAGGCGTTCGAGCCGCTGGTGGAGCACGGCCGGGCCCAGCTCGGCCAGCTCGTCCTCCAGCTCGCGCCGCACTGCCTCGTCGGTGCCGGGGAACTCGAAGCGGTCGAGGATCGCGCGGGTGTAGAGAGCCGAGCCCGCCGACGAGCACCGGCGTGCGTCCGCGGCCGCGGATGTCGTGCGATGGCCGTCCGGGCCCAGCCCTGGAACTCCGCGACCGTGGCCGTGTCGCCCACGTCGAGCGTGTCGAGCAGGTGGTGCGGGATGCCCCGCCTCTCGGCGACCGGTTGCTTCGCCGTACCGATGTCCATGCCGCGGTAGACCTGCATGGCGTCGGTGTTGACGATCTCGCCGTCGAGGCGCTCGGCCAGGTCGAGGGAGAGGCCGGTCTTGCCGGAGGCCGTGGCGCCGACGACGGCGACGATCCGTCGAGGCTGCGCGGGGGTGGCCACGCTGGCTAGTCTTTCAAACACGAGCCCATCGGGGGCGCGCACGACATCAGGAGACGCACATGGGATTCCTCGACAACGCGAAGGCCAAGCTCACCAAGGCGGTCGACGACCACGGCGACAAGATCTCCGACGGCATCGACAAGGCGTCGAAGGCGATCGACGACAAGACGGGTGGCAAGCACACCGACAAGATCACGTCCGGGTCGGCCAGGGCCAAGGAAGCCCTCGACAAGCTCGACGGCAAGAACGACGACATCCGCGACACCACGACGCCGCCGGAGCCCAGCGACCCGACGACGCCGACCCACCCGGCACCCGTCGACCCCACCGACCCGATCCCGCCGGGCCCGCCCACCGACCCGGCCAACCCGACCGGCACCGTCGCCCGTAGGACGTCTAGCCTGCGCGGCATGCGCTTCGTCGTCGTACCCGCTGCCTACGTCTACCTGCTGCGCGACACCTCAGCCGGCACCGAGGTGCTGCTGCAGCTGCGCCGCGGCACGGGCTACATGGACGAGCACTGGGCCGCCGCCGCGGCCGGTCATGTCGAGCGTGGCGAGACGGCGTACGCCGCGGCGCACCGCGAGGCGAGCGAGGAGCTCGGCGTCAGCGGCCTGGACCTCGTGTTCGAGACGACGATGCAGCGCACGCGGCACGGCGAGCCGATCGACGAGCGCGTCGACTTCTTCTTCACGGCCCGCTCGTGGATCGGGGAGCCGGTGATCGTGGAGCCGGAGAAGTGCGCGGAGCTGCGCTGGTGCCGCCTCGACGACCTGCCCGAGCCGGTGGTCCCGCACGAGCGTGTCGCCCTCGAACATCTGGGTACCGGCACGGCGTACCTCACCCACGGATTCTGACGAACGGAGCAGCGATGGCGGACGACAGCACACTCGGCCCGCAGCCCGAACCCGCGATCGAGCCCGGCGAGCCGAACCCCGGCGGCGCCGACGCGGTCGAGGACACCGGCCGCATCCCGATCGCCCGCGACCTCGATCCTGGCGACAACCCGGCGGTCGACGACGCGCTCCCCGAGGGGATCTCCGAGCCGGACGACAAGTCGCAGGAGCCGGAGGGCGAGGCGGACGACCGGGAGTCCGGGACGGAGTCCGACCCCGAGGCGGGCCAGGAAGCCGAGGACGGGTCGGTCGAGCCGCCCGCCTGATCCCTGGGCTCAGCCGCAGGCAGGCGCCGCCGGCGGCGGCGCGGGCACGCCGAGCACAGGCATGCCCAGCACACTGGCGCCGGGCCGCTGGGCGCCGAGGTGCGCGCCTCCCAAGCATCTCCCGAGCGGGTACGGCGCAGCGCCAGCACCGCGCCGTCCGCGACCAGGTGGTGCGGGGCCGCCTTGGTGATCTCGACGGTGACCAGGTCGCCGGGCCGGACGCCGGGTTTCGAGCGGGCGCCAGAGCGCCCCCTCAACCAGCGAGACGTCCGGGTTGAAGTGCACCAGCCGGTTGTCGGGGCCGCGGCCGGAGAGCCGGTGGGTGGCCGCGTCCTTGCGGCCCTCTCCCTCGGAGACCATCAGCTCGACGGTGGTGCCGACGAGTCGCTTGTTCTCCTCCCAGGCGATCTCGTTGACCAGCTCGACGAGGCGGTTGTAGCGCGACCGGATGACGTCGGCCGGCACCTCGCCCTCCATCGTCGCGGCGGGTGTGCCGGGACGCTTGGAGTAGATGAAGGTGAACGCGCCGGAGAACCGCGCCCGGCGGACGACCTCCAGGGTCTGCTCGAAGTCCTCGTCGGTCTCGCCCGGGAAGCCGACGATGATGTCGGTGGTGATGGCGGCGTCGCGGCATCGCCTCGCGGACCCGCTCGATGATGCCGAGGTACTTCGACTGCCGGTAGGAACGCCGCATCGCGCGCAGCACCGTGTCGGAGCCGGACTGCAGCGGCATGTGCAGCTGCGGCATCACGTTCGGCGTCTCGGCCATCGCCGCGATGACGTCGTCGGTGAACTCCGCGGGGTGCGGCGAGGTGAACCGCACCCGCTCCAGTCCCTCGATCTCGCCGCACGCGCGCAGCAGCTTGGAGAACGCCTGCCGGTCGCCGAACTCCACGCCGTACGCGTTGACGTTCTGGCCCAGCAGCGTCACCTCGCTGACGCCCTCGCCGACCAGCGCCGCGGATCTCGGCGAGGATGTCGCCGGGCCGGCGGTCCTTCTCCTTGCCGCGCAGCGCCGGGACGATGCAGAACGTGCACGTGTTGTTGCAGCCGACCGAGATCGACACCCACGCGGCGTACGCCGACTCGCGCTTGGTCGGCAGCGTCGACGGGAACACCTCGAGCGACTCGAGGATCTCGACCTGCGCCTCCTCCTGCACCCGCGCGCGCTCGAGCAGGGCCGGCAGCGAGCCGATGTTGTGGGTGCCGAAGACGACGTCGACCCACGGCGCCTTCTCGGTGATCGTGGCGCGGTCCTTCTGCGCCAGGCAGCCGCCGACGGCGATCTGCATGCCGGGTCGGTCGCCTTCACCGGCGCGAGGTGGCCGAGGTTGCCGTAGAGCCTGTTGTCGGCGTTCTCGCGCACCGCGCAGGTGTTGAAGACGACCACGTCGGCCTGCTCGCCCGTGGGTGCGGCGGCGTAGCCCGCGTCCTCCAGCAGGCCGGTCAGCCGCTCGGAGTCGTGGACGTTCATCTGGCACCCGTAGGTGCGCACTTCATAGGTACGCATCGCGCCCCCAGAGTACGGCGGTCGCTGTGCGCCGCTCGAATCGTGCCCGGGCTAGGACAGGTGCTCGCGCGCGATCCGCTCACCAAGATCGGCGAGCAGCGGGGCGGGCTCGGGCAGGCAGGTCGCCTCGGGTCGGGCTCGAGGTCGAGCAGGGCGTAGGCCGCGCTGATGCCGGCGACGCGCAGCGCGCTCGGGGTCGAGCTGCCGGCGGCCGCAGACCGCGAGGACCGGCAGCCCGGCGGCGGGCGGCCGTCGGGCGACGCCGACGGGGCCTTGCCGTGCAGGCTTTGCTCGTCCAGCGATCCCTCGCCGGTGACGACGAGGACGGTGCCGGGGAGCCGGTCGTCGAAGCCGACGAGGTCCAGCATGAGATCGATCCCTGGTCGGAGCTCGGCGCCGAGCAGGGCGAGGGCGGCGAACCCGACTCCTCCCGCTGCGCCCGCGCCGGGCAGGTCGCGGTGGTCGCCCGCGCCCAGGTCCGTCACCACGTCGGCCCAGCGGGCCAGGGCCCTGTCGAGGACTGCCACGTCGTCGGGGTCTCGCTCCCTTTTGTGGTCCGTAGACCGCCGCGGCACCAGACGGTCCGAGCAACGGGTTGTCGACGTCGCAGGCGACGACGAAGCGTGTGCTGTGGGCCCTCGGGTGCAAGCCGGACCGGTCGAGCCGAGCCAGGGAGGACAGCGCGGCGCCGCCGGGCGGCAGCGGACGACCTGCCTCGTCGAGCAGCCGCACCCCGAGGGCCTCGAGCAACCCCGCGCCACCGTCGGTGCTTGCGCTGCCGCCGATGCCGAGCACCACCTCCTCGCATCCGGCCTCGAGCGCCGCGAGCACCACCTCGCCCAAGCCGCGGCGACGAGGCGGTCAGCGGCGCCGGCGTGCCTCCGGGAAGCCGGACCAGCCCGCAGGCGTCGGCCATCTCGACGACCGCGGTCCCGCCACGCCGCGCGTACGCCGTGGCCACCGCGTCGCCGGTCGGGCCGGTCACCGTGACCGGCACCCGTCGTAACCGGCGGTCAGCGCTGCGTCGAGCGTGCCGTCACCGCCGTCGGCGACCGGCAACGCGACCACCTCGGCGTCGGGCCGGGCCGCCCGGATGCCGCGTGCGACCGCGTGCGGCGACTCCCGAGGCCGGCAGCGAGCCCTTGAACTTGTCGGGCGCCACCAGCACCCGCGACCCGCCGGTCACACCGGCGGAGGCGCCGTGGAGTCGCGCACCACGAGCTGATGGCCGACACGGCGCCGTCGTGGGCGAGACGCCGGCTCGGCCAGCGCCAGTTGCAGCGCCTTCTCCCCCATCTCCATCATCGGCAACCGCACCGTGGTGAGCGGCGGCGCCAGGTCGCCCGCCACGGCCACGTCGTCGAAACCGGACACCGACACCTGGTCCGGGACCGTGATCCCTCGCGCTCGCAATACGGAGAGCACACCGATGGCCATGTCGTCGTTGAGGGCGAGTATCGCGGTCACGTCGGGGTGGCCGGCGAGGACCTCCTCGGCCGCCTGCTTGCCGCCGCGCCGAGTGAACTCGGCCTCCACCTCGGGGATATCGGCGAACCGTAGGCCTGCCGCCTCGACCGCCTCCTGCACCCCGGCCATGCGGTCGGCGATCGTGGTCAGCCTCCGCGACCCGGTCACCAGGGCGATCCGCCGGTGGCCCAGCTCCACGAGGTGCCGGGCGACAGCATGGCCACCGCCGCGGTTGTCCGGCAGGACCGCCTCCACGCCGAGGTGGTGGCGGCCGATCACCGCCACCCGCCCGCCGCTCGCGCCGAATGCCTCGAGGGCAGCCTTGGCACCGGCCTGCTCGGTGGGATCCACGAACCCCGAGCCAGCGACGATGATCGTCCCCACCCGGCTGGCGACAAGCATCCGGATCTGCTCGAGCTCACGCTCGGGGTCGCGGCCGGAGTGACAGATCTGCACCGTCAGCCCGGCCGCCGCCGCGACGTGGAGCACGCCGCTGGCAATCTCGGAGAAGTAGGGGTCACCGATCTCGTGCACCACCAGACCCACGGAGCGGGACTTCCCCTCCGCCAGGCTGCGCGCGTGGACGTTGGCGACGTAGCCCAACGAGCGCGCCACCTCTCGCACCCGCTCGGCCACAGACTCGCTGACCCCCGACGCGCCGGAGAGGCTTCGCGACGCGGTCGCGATCGAGACCCCGGCCGCCTCCGCGACGTCCTGCAGCCGCAGCGCACCGGGACGGTCCGCCCGGAGATCGGACATGCGCCCTCCTCCTACGCGCCGCGACGGATTCCTCGCACCGTGGCCCTTGCCACAGCCCCGCGGCGGTGCATAGGGTACCCGAAAGCGCTTACGTAAGCGCTTTCGCGGCATACCCGAGGAGCGACATGAAGCGACCGACCACTCTCCCCCGTCCGCGCCACCGCCCTGGCGAGCGCCACCGCCCTCGCCCTCTCCGGCTGCCTGAGCTCCGGCTCGAGCGGGAGCGGCGGCGGGGGCGGCAACGACGACACGATCACCATCGGCATCTCGCTGCCGCTGACCGGCGACTTCGCCGAGCCCGGCAAGGGCATCGAGCGCGGCTACGAGGCGTGGGCCGACTACGTCAACGAGAACGGCGGCCTGCTCGGCAAGGACGTCGAGCTCGAGATCCTCGACGACCAGTCGAGCGCGGACCGGGTCGCCTCGGACTACGAGCGGCTCATCAACCAGGAGCAGGTCGACCTGGTGGTCGGCCCGTTCTCCACGCGGCTGGTGATCCCCGCCGCACAGGTTGCCCAGGACTACGGCTTCCTCTTCGTCGAGCCGGCCGGAGCGGCCGCCGAGGTGTTCGAGCAGGGCTTCGACAACCTCTTCTACGCGGCGCCCGCCGTGGCCAACGACCACTACAACTACCTGGCCGACCACATCGAGCAGATGCCCGCCGAGCAGCGCCCGAAGACCGCGGCGTTCGCCTCGATGGACGACCCGTTCGCGATGGGCACCGCCTACGGCCTGAAGGACCGGCTGGAGGAGATGGGCGTCGAGATCGTCGTCGACGAGGTATACCCGCCGAACACCACCAACTTCGACAGCATCGCGGCCAAGATCGCCGACAGCGACGCGGACATCGTGGTCGGCGGCACCCAGTACCAGGACGCGGTCAACCTGATCCTGGCGCTGCAGCAGCTCGACTACCAGCCACGGATGGCCGCGTTCTCCACAGCACCCACGGAGCCCGAGTTCGAGAACGCGATCGGCGGCAAGACCGAGGGCGTCCTCGCCCCAACCGGCTACACGCCCGAGGCCGACTACCCGTCGAACAAGGAGTTCGTCGACTTCTACACCGAGATGCACGGCGAGGCTCCCGCCGAGGACCAGGCGAACGCCTGGACGACCGGTCAGGTCGTCACCGCGGCCGTCGAGGCGGTGGAGTGCGCGGACCCGGACCCGGAGTGCCAGCAGCAGCTGATCGACTGGCTGCGCGAGAACGAGGTGGAGACGGTCGTCGGCCCGCTGACCTGGGACGAGGCCGGCCGGCCACAGGGCGCACACATGATCCAGCAGTGGGTCGACGGGAAGATCCGGATCGTGCTGCCCGAGGAGCCAGAGCGAGGCCGAGTTCATCCCGAGTCAAGCCGCGCTGGTGACCGGCCGAAGGGCCTGAAAGCCCCGTGTCCCTGCTCCTGCAGAGCCTCGTGCTCGGCGTGCTGCTGGGAGGGCTCTATGCCCTCCTGGCAGCGGGCCTCACCCTCTACTTCGGGGTCATGCGGGTGGTGATGATCGCCCACTCGGCGTTCCTGATCCTCGCCGCCTACCTCGCGTGGTTCTTCGCCACCGAGACCGGCCTCGATCCGCTGCTGTCCCTGGTCGCAACGGTGCCGTTGTTCTTCGCGCTGGGTGTCGCGATCCAGCGCCTGCTGATCAGCCGGCTGCGCCCGGCGACGCTGACCATGATGTCGGTGCTGCTCACCTTCGCGATCGCGCTGGTCATCGAGGGCATGCTCGGCTTCGTCTGGTCCGGCACCCAGCGCCGGGTGCGCCTCTCCTACGGGGGCGGCGACTTCGAGTTCTTCGGGGCCAACATCGCGGTGGTCAAGCTGATCGCGTTCGGACTGGCCGCGATGTCCCTGCTGGTGCTTTACCTGGTGCTCACGAAGACCCAGTTCGGGCAGGCCCTCCGGGCCACGATCCAGCATCCCGAGGCGGCCCGCCTGGTCGGCATCAACACCGACCGGATCGCCGGCTACGGCTTCGGCATCGGCCTGGCCACCGCCGCAGTCGGCGGCACGGCGCTGTCGCTGGACTCCACGATCTACCCCTCCCTGCACTGGCACTGGATCGGACCGCTGATGGCGATCATCGTCGTCGGCGGTCTTGGCAGCATCCCGGGGCGGCTATCGCCGCGATGCTGCTCGGGCATGGGTCAGAGCCTGCTGCAGATCCCGCTCGGCACGACGTGGGCCCAGACCTTCTTCTACCTCGCCCTGTTCGTCACCCTGATGGTCCGCCCGCAGGGATTCTTCGGAGGTCGCCTTGCCCAGCGCTTCTGACACCATCCGCAGGTCCCGGCCCGGCAAGGTCGTGGCGCTCAAGGCGCTCGGCCTGATCGTCCTCGCCGCCGCGGTGCTGGCCTTCCCGAGCCTGGCGGCGAACCCCTTCATCCTGTCGGTCGGGGTGGTGATCATGAGCTACGCCGTGCTCGCGACGGCCTGGAACTTCATGGGCGGCCTCACCGGCTACATGTCCCTGGGGCACGCGGCGTACTCCGGCCTCGGCGGCTACCTCACCGGCATCCTGATCATCGAGACCGGCATCAACCCATGGATGGCTCACTGATCGCGGGCAGTCTGCTGGTCGCCGTCCTGGCGGTCCCGATCGGCATCGCCAGCCTCCGGGTGCGCGGCGCGTCCTTCGTGATCGTGTCCATCGCCCTCGTGCTGATCATGCTGCTGGTCTTCCAGTCCTGGAGCGAGGTCACCGGCGGGTCCAACGGGCTGCGGGTCCCTCGCCCGTTCGGCGAGGAGGTGCTCCGTCCCGAGCAGCACGAGCGCTTCTACTATCTCCACGCCGCACTGCTCGCCGCCATGCTGCTCCTCTGGTGGCTGATCGACCGCTCACGGTTCGGCATCGGCCTGAAGGCGATCCGCGAGGACGAGGACAAGGCACAAGCGCTCGGCGTGCCAACCTTCAACTACAAGCTGGTCGCGTTCATCGTCTCGGCGTTCTTCACCGCGCTCGGCGGCGGTCTCTACGCGCTGTGGTTCGGGTTCCTCGACCCGGTCTTCCAGTTCTCGATCCTCATCGGCGCCTACATGGTCCTGATGAGCCTGCTGGGCGGGATCCGCAGCATGCTCGGCCCATTCCTCGGGGCAGCGCTCGTCGGCTACGCCGTCGAGTACTTCAAGGCCGAGTACGGCGACTCGCAGTTCCACCTGGTCGCCACGGGCCTCCTGCTCGGTGTGGTCGTGCTGTTCATGCCCGACGGGATCATCCCCGCGCTCACCCAGCTGGTGAAGCGGTTCACGCCGCAGGCGGCCAGCATCCGCGAGGTCAGTGAGGCCGACCTCGCCGAGCAGCGACGCGCTCGCCAGCCCGACGCCGTCCCCAGACCACGTCTCGGAGGGAGCGCCAACGTGACCACCGCCCAGGGCCACCCGGTCGGCACAGGCGACCGACGAGGAGGTCGGCATCGCCACCGAAGGACTCAGCAGGTCCTTCGGCGGCGTCCGCGCCGTCGACGGAGCCACGGTCCGGTTCCACCACGGAAAGGTCAACGCGCTGATCGGGCCGAACGGCTCGGGGAAGACGACGTTCTTCAACTGCGTCACCGGGATGATCCGGCCCGACAGCGGTCGCGTCTACCTACCGTGGCCGTGACATCAGCTGTCAAGGCGCCGCACCGGGTCGCGCGCGCCGGGATCGGCCGCAGCTTCCAGCTGTGCCGCATCTTTCCGCGGATGACGGTCATGGAGAACATGCTCGCGGCGGTCCGGCCCCCGAGCCTCCGCCGACTGCTGCGCACCGGCGCAGGACCGCGCCGACGTGGAGCGCGCGCGTGAGCTGCTGTCCCGGGTCGGCATCGACCACCTCGAGCGCGGCCGAGGCGCGCGACCTCTCCTACGGCCAGCAGAAACTGCTGGAGCTGGCCGGCGTGCTGATGGCCGACCCGGAGACGATCATGCTCGACGAGCCGGCCGGCGGCGTGAACCCCGCCCTCATCGACCGGATCGCCGGCCTGGTGCGCTCGCTCAACGCCGAGGGCAAGACGTTCATCGTCGTCGAGCACAACATGGACCTCGTCATGAGCCTCTCCGACCACGTGGTCGTCTTCGACCGCGGTCGGCCGATCTGCGAGGGCCCCCCGTCGGTCGTGCAGAACGACCCCCGAGTCCTGGAGGCCTACCTTGGCGTCTGACCTACCTGCTCGAGCTCGAGGACATCGAGGCCGGCTACGGCCGGGCCGCCCTCGTCCTGCGCGGGCCTCACCGTCAAGGTGCCGCCCGGCCACCGTTGTGTGCCTGGTCGGGCCCAACGGCGCCGGGCAAGTCCACCGTGCTCAAGGTCGCCAGCGGCATGCTGACCCCGCGGTCCGGCACGATCCGGGTCGCCGGCATCGACGTCACCCGCAACAACCCCCAGCAGATGCTGGCCGCAGGACTCTCCCACGTGCTGCAGGGACACAGCGTCTTCAAGGAGATGACCGTCGAGGAGAACGTCCGGCTGGGCGCCTTCTCGCTCAAGGACCGCTCGGAGGTCGACGACCGGATCGACTTCGTCAAGACGCTGTTCCCCGTCGTCGCCGAGCGCTGGTCCGCCCTGGCCGGGCGCGCTGTCCGGGCGGCCAGCAGAAGCAGGTGGAGTTCGCCCGCTCGCTGATGGTCAGCCCGCAGGTCGTGCTGCTCGACGAGCCGTCGATGGGCCTGGACCCCAAGGCCACCGGCACCGTCTTCGAGCAGGTGGCGCGGATGCGCGACGCCGGCACCGCGGTGCTGCTGGTGGAGCAGAACGCCCGCCGAGCCCTCGAGACCGCCGACCTCGGCTGCGTCCTCGACCTCGGCCGGGTGCACATCTCCGGACCCGCCGACCGAGCTCCTCGGGCGACCCCCAACTCGCCGAGCTCTACCTCGGCGGCCGTGCCCAGATCCACGTCCCCGACCGCCTGACCAGGAGGACACGACATGCCCGACACGACCTACCGCATCCTCATGAACGGCGTCACCGGCCGGATGGGCTACCGCCAGCACCTGCTGCGCTCGATCCTCGCCATCCGCGACGACGGCGGCGTCCCGCTGCCCGACGGCGCGCGCCTCCAGGTGGAGCCGGTGCTCATCGGGCGCAACGCCGACAAGCTGGCCCGGCTCGCCGACCGAGCACGGCGTCGCCGACTGGACCACCGACCTCGACACCGCGCTGGCCGAGGACCCCGCCTCGATCTACTTCGACGCCCAGGTGACCAGCGAGCGCAAGAAGGCGATCCTCAAGGCGGCCGCAGCCGGCAAGCACGTCTACACCGAGAAGCCGATCGCCGAGTCGGTCGGCGAGGGCCAGGAGCTCGTCGACGCCGCCGACCGGCACGGCATCATCAACGGCGTCGTCCACGACAAGCTCTACCTGCCCGGGCTGATGAAGCTGAAGCGGCTGGTCGACGGCGGGCTTCTTCGGCCGGATCCTCTCGGTGCGCGGCGAGTTCGGCTACTGGGTCTTCGAGGGCGACTACCTGCCCGCGCAGCGGCCCAGCTGGAACTACCGCGCCGCAGGACGGCGGCGGGATGGTCCTCGACATGTTCTGCCACTGGAACTACGTGCTGGAGAACCTCTTCGGCCGGGTCGAGGCGGTCACCGCCAAGGCGGTCACCCACATCCCGGAGCGCTGGGACGAGGCACGGCGAGAGGTACGCCGCCACGGCCGACGACGCGGCGTACGCCATCTTCGAGCTCGAGGGCGGCGTCATCGCCCAGGTCAACTCGTCGCTGGGCGGTGCGCGTGGAGCGCAAGGAGCTCGTGGAGTTCCAGGTGGACGGCACCCACGGCTCCGCCGTCGCCGGCCTGTTCAACTGCCGCATCCAGCCGCGCGAGTCGACGCCCATGCCGGTGTGGAACCCCGACCTGCCCACCGCCGAGGACTTCCGCGGCCAGTGGCAGCGAGGTCCCCGACAACCAGCAGTTCGGCAACGGCTTCCGGGCGCAGTGGGAGCGGTTCCTGCTCGACGTCCACCACGGGCGGCCGCACCCCTACGACTTCGCGGCCGGCGTGCGCGGCCTCGCGGCTCGTCGACGCCGGGCTGACGTCGTCGGCCGAGGGCCGGCGGGTGGCGCTGTGAGCACCAGCGACCACCGGCACTCGGCACCGGTCGCGGGTCCCCACGGCCGGACGGCGGGCGGCGAGACGTCGCAGCTGCGAGAGCCGCGGGAGTGGACGCAGCGCCCGCGGCCGTTCCGCGACCCGGGTCGCGTTCGCCGCGGCGCACGTGGTCGCCGACCCGCGCGGCGAGAACGTCCCGGTGCGCCCGGCCGTCGTCGACTGGGAGTCCACGCTGGCGTTCCGCGCCCACCTGTTCCGCTACGGCTTCGGCGTCGCCGAGGCGATGGACACCGCCCAGCGCAACATGGGCCTGGACTGGCCGGCCGTCCAGGAGCTGGTCCGCCGCAGCGCCGACGCAGGCCCGCGAGCACGGCGCCCGGATCGCCGCCGGCGCCGGCACCGACCACGTCGGACCGAGCTGGGCCGCGAGCCGACGTGCGCGAGGCCTACGCCGAACAGGTCGGCTTCGTCGAGGTCACGCGGCGCCCAGGTGATCCTGATGGCGTCGCGCCAGCTCGCCGCACTGGCCACGGACGCCCGACGACTACCTCGGCGTGTACGACGACCTGCTCGCCCAGGTGCGCGAGCCGGTGATCCTGCACTGGCTGGGCGAGGCGTTCGACCCGCACCTGCGCGGCTACTGGGGCAGCGCAGACGTCGACGCGGCGACAGAGACCTTCCTCGACCTGGTCCGTGCGCACGCCGACAAGGTCGACGGGGTCAAGGTGTCGCTGCTGTCGGCCGACCACGAGATCGGGCTGCGGGCCGCCCTTCCGGACGGGCGTACGCCTCTACACCGGCGACGACTTCAACTACCCCGAGCTGATCCGCGGCGACGGCGAGCACCACTCCGACGCGCTGCTGGGCGCCTTCGCGGCGATCGACCCCGGCCGCGTCGGCCGCCCTGGCCGCCCTCGACGAGGGCGACCTGGCGACGTACGACGCCGAGATGGCGCCGACGCTGCCGCTGTCGCGTCACGTCTTCGAGGCGCCCACCTGGCACTACAAGACCGGCATCGCGTTCCTGTCCTGGCTCTCGCGGCCACCAGCCCGGCTTCACCATGGTCGGCGGGATGCAGTCGGCGCGCAGCGTGGTGCACCTCGGCCGGCTGTTCGAGCTGGCCAACGACGCCCGGCTGCTGCCCGACCCGGAGCTGGCCGCCCACCGGCTGCGGATGTGGCTCGAGGGGGCCGGGGGTCGCACGTGACCGCGACCGCAGGACCCGCGTCGACGTCCCCTCCGGCGCCCCGGCCCGGCTCGGCCACGCCCACGCCCGGTGACCCGCGGCTGGCGCGGCTCTCCCTCAACCAGAAGACCGTCGACTCGCTGGTCGCTCCGGGACGCGATCGCCGGCTGCGTCGCCGCACGGTATGCCCGCGCTCGGGGTCTGGCGCGAGCCGCGTGGCCGAGGTCGGCCTGGCCGACCGCCGTCCGCATGGTGCGCGACGCGGGGCTGCGGGTCTCGTCGGTCTGCCGGGGCGGCTTCTTCACCGTCCGCCGACACCGGAGAGCCGCCGCGAACGCCACGACGACAACCGGCGCGCCCTCGACGAGGCGGCCGAGCTCGGCGCGCCCTGCCTCGTGCTCGTGCCCGGCGGGCTGCCCGGGCGACCGCGACCTCGCCGGCGCGCGCCGCGAGCGGCGCGGCGGTCGAGGCGCTGGTGCCGCACGCACTCGAGGTCGGCGTCCGCCTGGCCATCGAGCCGATGCACCCGATCTTCGCCGCCGACCGCGGTGTCGTGTCCACCTTGGCGGCAGGCGCTCGACCTGGCCGAGCCGCTGCCGGTCGAGGCGGTCGGGGTCGTGGTCGACACCTTCCACGTCTGGTGGGAACCCGGCGTCGAGCAGCAGATCGCCCGCGCCGCCGACCGGATCGCGAGCTACCAGGTCTGCGAGTGGATCACGCCGCTGCCCGCCGACGCGCTGCTGTCCCGCGGGATGATGGGCGACGGCCACATCGACTTCCCCACCTCACCGCGTGCGTGGCCGCCGCCGGCTACCGCGGCGACGTCGAGGTCGAGATCTTCAACGCCGACGTGTGGGCCGCCGACGGCGACGCCGTCCTCGACACCCTCGCCCGCCGGTACGTCGAGCTCGTGGAGCCACACCTGTAGCTCCCGTACGTCCGCATCCACTCGGAAGGAGACGTGGACCATGCAGCCACCCCATCGCAAACCGATGCACGCCGCCGTCGTCGCTCTCGCGACCTGGGGACCTTCCTCGCTCGCGGCGTACGCCCGCGCCCGCCGGACCTGGCCATGGCAGCGAAGCGCGTGCACGTGACGCCAGCCCCCACGCCCCGGCACTGGGACCCGCTGACCGACGAGAAGTGGGCCTTCGAACGCGGCCAGGTCGTCCTCACCGAGGCCGGCACCAACCCGGGCGGCCCACGTCGGCCGTTCGAGTACGCCGTCGTCGACGAAGGGACCGGAGCTGTCGTCGCTGAGGCTCGAGGCCGACAGTGCGGATCGACGAGGCCGTCGAGGTCACCAACCGCGACGTCATCCTGATCTGGAACTACCAGTCACCGACCCGCTTCTACTACGCCCACCTGTCGACCGACAACACGATCTACCCGCACAACGGGATCTTCGTGGTCGACGACGCCGACCGGCTCCGGATCGACGACCAGTGGGACGGTGCGGTCGGCGCACCCCCCGCGATCACCGACGCGGAGTGGCACGACGTCCGCATCGACTACGACGCCGGAACCGGCGAGATCGCGGTGTACGTCGACCGGGCGCGACGAGCCGCTGATGACCGCCACGGACACGACCTTCTCGGGCGGCCGGCTCGGCTTCGGATCGTTCGACAACTTCGGCCGCACCCGGCACGTCAGGGCCGTCGGCAGCAGAGCAGACACCGCCACGGCCGCGCTCGCGGTCCCCTGATCCCTCGCCGGTCCCCGCACGCGGGGACCGGCGAGGGCTGCCGGCAGCCAGGGCCGGCAGCAGTTGTCTCCAACCACAACCACAGTAGGGAACGATCATGCGGAAGACACGCTGGTGGGTGTCTGCGATCACGGCCACCGTGATCGCAGCGACCCTCTCACCAGGGGCGATCCCGGCCACCGCCGAGGACGTCGACGACCCCATCACCGACCCGATCCCCCAGCCCATCAAGGGCTCGCCAACCGGCCTCGTGCTCGAGGAGTACGCCCAGCTGCCGGCCTCGACCCCCAACGGGCCGGTCACCGACGTACGGATCGGCAGCCGGTACAACCGCATCAACTACTTCGGCGAGGTGCCCGACGGCTCCGGCCGGATGTACGTGCCCGACCTCAACGGCCCGCTCTACCTCCTCGAGGACGGCGAGCCCCAGGTCTACCTCGACGTGAAGTCGCGGTACCCGCACTTCCTCTCCTGGCGCGGCCTCGGCTCCGGATTCGGGTTCGTCACCTTCCACCCCGAGTTCGAGGAGAACGGCAAGTTCTACACCGCTCACAGCGAGACGCCCGACGCTCCCGGCGAGTTCACCTACCCACCGCAGCCGCTCGCGTCCGGCTCCACGCAGAGCGTGGTCACCGAGTGGACGGCGGACGACCCGTCGGCCGACACCTTCACGGGCACCAGCCGGGAGCTGATGCGGCTGCGCTTCAACACGCAGACCCACGCGATCCAGCAGATCGACTTCAACCCCGCAGCCGAGCCCGGCGACGAGGACTACGGTCTCCTCTACCTCGCCGTCGGCGACGGCGGGTACGGCGTGAGCAGTGACGTGCCGCAGGACAAGGCCACCCCGTGGGGCAAGGTCCTGCGGATCGACCCCGCGGGCACCGACGGCCCCAACGGCGAGTACGGCATCCCCGACGTCGAACCCCTTCGTGGGCGAGTCGGGCGCCATCGGTGAGATCTACGCCCTCGGCATGCGTGACCCGCACCGCTTCAGCTGGGATGCCAAGCGCCCACAGGACATGTACCTCGGGATGATCGGCCAACGGGCCATCGAGTCGGTCCTCGACGTCGACGCCGGTGACAACTTCGGCTGGCCGGTCATCGAGGGTCGCTTCGCCTATCGCAACGAGAACCAGTGCTGGCTCTACCCGATGACCGAGGAGATGGAGCAGGCCGGCTACGAGTACCCGCTCGCGTCCTACGACCACGACAAGCCCAGCCACTGGTCGTGCAACAGCCGACTCCGGGCACGCGATCTCGGGTGGTTTCGTGCACCGCGGCGACCTGCGTGGCCTCCAGGGCAAGTACATCTTCGGCGACCTGGTGGAGGGCCGCGTGTTCTCCAGCGACCCGAAGCGGCGGGGCTCCGCGCCGGCGGGGACGCCCATCGAGGAGCTCTCGCTCTACGACACCAGCGGCAAGCGGATGCGGATGTCCGACTTCGTCGACGACGGCCGGGTGGACCTGCGGTTCGGCACCGACGCCGACCAGAACCTCTACCTGCTGGCGAAGGCGAACGGGAAGATCTGGAAGGTCGTCGGCACCCGCAACCAGCCGTGGCCAAGGAGGTCGAGCCGAACTGGCCAACGACCTGGTGGCGGCTACGACTTCGAGCACCCGTTCGCCGCCGACGACTCCTACGAGGAGGACCAGGGCACTCGCGCACCCTGATCGGCCTGATCAACGGCGGCGAGGACATGCGGGTGGACGACGGTGCCTACCCCGGTTCCCTCAACGCCCTGCAGGCCCACAGCGCCGCCGAGTCGCCGACCGGACGCCGTGGAAGGCGGGTGTCTACGAGTCCGACGACGCCGACGGCATGGAGTCGTTGAGAGGTTCAACGGCGCCGAGCAGATCACCGTGATGGGCTGGTTCAAGATGACCGGCCAGAACCCCACCGCCGGCTACAACGCGATCGGGTTGGCCGGGCTGCTGTCAGCGGCAACTCCGACGGCCACGGCGTCCGGGCGCTGCTGGAGCTGATCCAGGTCGACGGCGAGCTCGGCTGGTCGCCCTCGGGCGACGGATCGACACCGGCTCGTCGCAGACGTTCGCGGCCATCGCAGGACTGGCAGCAGCTGCTGCCGCGGGCCAGTGGGTGCATCTCGCGGCGACGTTCGACTACACCACGGGTGACATGGCGCTCTACCGCAACGGGCAAGCGATGCGGGCTATCTACACCGCGCGGGCGACCCTGGCAGGTGGACGGGACCGGCACCCGCGACCAACCCGCGCGGCATCAAGATCGGCGGCTCGTTCCCGCAGAACGGCTCCGAGCGCAACCCGTGCAACTGCCGGATGGACACGCTGATGTTCCTCGACACCGCGCTCCGCATGTCGGAGGTGAAGCGGCAGTACGAGCCGGTACCTGCGTCAGCCGGTGGTGACCGCGGCCCGGGGATCGGGGCCCCGTCGCCTGGTCCCGGGGCGGAGCCGTCCGCGACGTCGGCCACGGTCGGGTCGCCATTTTCCCGCGGTCGCACGAGGCGGTGATGGCCCGGGAGGGTCAATGCCCGATAGGGTCGCGGCATGACTGCGATGCACGAGGCGGCGCGATCGCGGCCAGCAGGTGAGCCCCTGGTCGTCCTCGACGGCGTGAACAAGTGGTTCGGTTAGCTCCACGCGCTGAAGGAGATCAACCTGTCGGTCAAGCGCGGCGAGGTCGTCGTCGTGATCGGCCCGTCGGGCTCCGGCAAGTCGACGCTGTGCCGCGCGATCAACCGGCTCGAGACCATCGACGGCGGCATCATCAGCCTCGACGGCAAGGCGCTGCCCCAGGAGGGCAAGGAGCTGGCGGCGCTGCGCGCCGAGGTCGGGATGGTCTTCCAGAGCTTCAACCTCTTCGCCCACAAGACGATCCTCGAGAACGTCACGCTCGGACCCATCAAGGTCCGCGGCATCAAGAAGGCAGAGGCCGACAAGCACGCGCGCGAGCTGCTCGAACGCGTCGGTGTGGGTCACCAGGCCGACAAGTACCCCGCCCAGCTCTCCGGCGGCCAGCAGCAGCGCGTGGCGATCGCGCGGGCGCTGGCGATGGACCCGAAGGTGATGCTCTTCGACGAGCCGACCTCGGCCCTCGACCCGGAGATGATCAAGGAGGTCCTCGACGTGATGGTCGAGCTGGCCCGGGGCGGCATGACGATGGTCGTGGTCACGCACGAGATGGGATTCGCCCGTACGGCGGCCGACCGGGTGGTCTTCATGGCCGACGGCGCGATCGTGGAGGAGAACACTCCCGAGGAGTTCTTCACCAACCCGTCGTCCGACCGCGCGAAGGACTTCCTCGGCAAGATCCTCAAGCACTGAAATCACGGGATAGCTCGAAAGAAGGAGATAAGAGATGCGATTCAAGCGCACCAAGGCGGTGCTCGTCGCCGTCGCGCTGGCGAGTGCCCTGGCGGCCTGCGGCGGCGATGACGGTGGCAGCGACCCCGAGGTCGCCGACGACGCCGAGTTCGAGGCCGGCACGACCATGGCCGAGATCTCCGAAGCCGGCGCGGTCACCATCGGCACCAAGTTCGACCAGCCCGGCTTCGGCCTGCAGAACCTCGAGGGCGTGCCCGAAGGCTTCGACGTCGAGGTCGGCAAGATCATCGCCGGCGCTCTCGGCATCGCCGAGGAGGACATCGAGTGGAAGGAGGCCACCTCAGACATTCGTGAGCAGGTCATCGAGGACGGCGAGGTCGACTTCGTCGTGGCGACGTACACGATCAACGACGAGCGCAAGGAGCGGATCACCTTCGCCGGCCCCTACTACGAGGCCGGGCAGATGCTCATGGTGTCGGCGGACAACGACGCCATCACCGGACCCGACGACCTCAAGGCCAATCCGGACAGCAAGGTCTGCTCCGTGACCGGCTCCACGCCGTCGGAGAACATCAAGCAGTACCTCGCCAGCGAGGACCAGCTGGTGCTGTTCGACGTCTACGCCAAGTGCGCCGACGCCCTCGGCAACGGGCAGGTCGACGTGGTCACGACGGACAACGTGATCCTGGCCGGTTTCGTCGACGCGTCGGAGGGCGAGTACAAGCTGGTGGGCGAGCAGTTCACCGAGGAGCCCTACGGCATCGGCATCACCAAGGGTGACGTCGACTTCTGCGAGTTCATCAACGACCACCTCGCGAGACAACGAGGACGCCTACACGACCGCCTGGGAGGAGACGGCCGGACAGGTCGAGGGGACCGAGACGCCCGACGCTTCCCGAGCCCGATCCCTGCGCCTGACCCGTCGATCGACTGGTCGGGGTGGCGCCTCACGGCGCCGCCCGACCGCATGAACTGAAAGGGGCGCGTTGGACGCGGTCACCGAAAACCTGGACCTCTTCTGGTCCGGGTTCCTCAGGTCTCTCGGGACTGCCTGTGGGCCATGGTGGGGTCCCTGGTGCTGGGCACCCTGTCGCGGCGTGCCGGGTGTCCCCTGTCCCGGCGCTGCGCGCCTTCGGCACGATGTGGGTGACTCTCATCCGCAACTGCCCACTCACCGTGGTGCTGTTCTTCATCGCTTTCGGCCTGCCGGAGGTCGGCGTCAACTCCTCGACTACACCTTCGGAGTGGGCGCGCTGATCATCTACACGAGTGCCTTCGTGTGTGAGGCGGTCCGTTCGGGCGTCAACTCCGTCCCGGCCGGCCAGGCCGAGGCGGCCCGTGCGATCGGCCTGACCTTCAGCGAGTCACTGAGCCAGGTCGTGATGCCGCAGGCCCTGCGCAGCACCGTCCCGCCGCTCGGCAGCGTCATCATCGCGATGTTCAAGAACTCCGCCGTCGTGGGCGCGTTCGGAGTCGGCGTGACCTGTGGTCGGTCTACAAGAATCTCACCAGTGCGAGGGGTACGACAACCGCCGGTCATCACCGGGGTGGCCATCGGCTACCTGTGCATCACGATCCCGGCTGGTCTCTTCTTCTCGCGTTCGCCGAGCGCAGGTGGCGATCGCGCGATGAGCAGCGTCCTCTACGACCAGCCCGGGCCCCGCGCCCGCCGCCGCGGCCCTGATCGGCACGGTCATCGCGGTGCTCGTCTTCCTCGCGCTCGCGGTCCTGGTGGTGCGCAGGCTGGCCGACAGTGGCCAGTTCGACTCGGAGCAAGTGGGCGCCGCTGATCGACCCCGGCGACGGGAACTTCGAGCGGTCTGGCGGTTGATCTGAAGGGACTTCGCGAGCCTCACCGCCGCGCTGCTCGTGATCGGCCTCTCACTGGTGGTCGGCAACATCGTCGGCACCGCGCGCATGCTGGTCGCCGAGCTCCGCGCCTCCCCCTCTGGTCCTGATCGAGCTCTTCCGTGGGTTCCCGGTCATCGTGACGATCTTCTTCGTCTATGTCCTCATCCGACAGCTGGACGTCGGCATCTCGTTCCTTCCTGGCGAGGACGGCCTGTGGTTATCTCGTCATCGGACTGACTCTTTACAACTCGGTGATCATCGCGGAGATCATTCGCGCGGGTGTGGCCTCCCTCCCCCGCGGCCAGGGCGAGGCGGCGCTCGCGATCGGGATGACCCCGCGCAAGGCGATGGCCACGGTGCTCCTGCCCCAAGCGTTCCGCACCATGCTGCCGGCGTTGATCAGCCAACTGGTGGTCGTCCTCAAGGACACCTCGTTGGCCGCGGTTCTCGCGCTGTACACCGAGCTGTTGCGACAGGGGAACCTGATCTCGCTCAACCTCGACAACCCCATCCAGGTCCTGTTCGTGGTCGGCGTCATCTTCATCGTCATCAACTACGCCCTCTCCCGACTCGCGACGTGGCTGGAGCGTCGCCTGAGCCGGTCTCGCGGGGGGCGGGCGGCCATGGCCGAGGTCGAGCTGGTCGTCCCTCAGACCTGACGATCGGTCTCGGTGAGCGCGCTCAGTACCTGATTGCTCGGCCTGCGGCGAACCCCTCGGGGTGGATGCTGCTCATCGTCGTCCGGGGCGGCCACAGCAGGCGCGCGGCTTCGTCGGAAGCGATCTCCGAGCACACCGGCTCCACGTCCCGGAGCCGGTAGGAGTCCACTGCGCGAGGTAGTCGACCCGCGTGGAGAGAACCGCTCCTCCAGCGCCCCGAGGATCCCCTCGGCGGTGGCCTCTCCACCCACGTGGTGGCCCTCGTCATGTGCGGTCGCAGGTCCGTCCACCCGTTGTTTGCGCCGGACGCGGCCGCGGCCGCGGCACACAACCTCACGCAGGCCGGCGCGTCACCCACAGCCTGATGACACCCTCGACGACCACCGTGCCGTCGTCGCGCACGCCCTTCACGCGTACGCCGACATCGGGGTCGTCGCCGGTCCACTGCTCCGGGTCGGTGTCGGCGGTGCAGACGATGTCGCTGGTGGCCTTCGCCGTGTAGGCGACCTCCATGCCCTTCGGGATCCAGCGCATGCCGGCCGGGATCGTCGCCTCAGCGAGCGCGCCCATGGCCGCCTCGAGCCCGTTGCAGAGCGCGATCGCGTGCACGGTCTTGATGTGGTTGTGCACGCGGCGGCGCTTGGGGATCACCAGCTCCGCGTGGTTGGGCCGGATGTCGGTGAAGCGCGGCCGGATCGTCGCGAAGTACGGCGCGCGCTGGCTGAAGAGGAACGAGAAGATGCGCCGGCCCTGAGGGAGGGCGCTGGTCTTGTTCCAGAGGTCGAGTACCTGGGGCATGCGGACATGTTACCCGCAGGTAACTGGGTCACGACCCACGGAGCCAGGTCAGGATCTCGGCGGCCGCGGCCTCGGGTGTCAGGTCGCTGTTGTCGAGGCGCAGGTGTCGGTGCTCGTCGAGGAGGTCCTCGGCGAGGGTGCGGCGGTCGGGGCAGGTGTTCATGACGAGGGCCTCCGCCTCACGGACACTGCCGTCGGACCACTCGAGGTCCCGCTTCGACGCCTTCGCCGCCAGCCGGTGCTCGGTGCGGTTGCGCTCGAGCCGGGTGTCGAGCGGCGCGGCCAGCTCGACGAACGCGACCTGCTTGCCGGCCTCGACGTACGGCGCGATGTAGCTCTCGACCGTGGCCAGGTCGCCGGCGTCGTCGAGCGGCCAGACGAACGTGAAGACGAGGTGGGTGTCGGAGGACGCGGCTTCCTCGACGATGCGGATCCGGAACTCGTCGTTGAGCACGTTGAACGGCGGGGTGCCGTGGTCGAAGAGCTCGATCAGCGGCTCGATCGTCATGTGGTTGTGGAAGAGCCGGAAGTCGCTGGCGTCGGCGACGGCGCGGCCGACCGTCATCTTTCCGACGGCGGGCGGACCGAAGATCACGAGCAACATGGGCGCGATGATGTCACGCGGCCCCGAGCCCCTCGACCCGGTTTCGGGAGGTCAGTGCGGGAGCCGGTCCCAGCTCTCTCCGCGGTCATCGGTGAACCACGCGTCGGCGTGGTCGAAGTGGGTGGCGTAGATCCGGCCGTTCTCGGTCTCGTAGCTCCAGCTGTCCTCGTCGGTGGGCGCCTCCATCGACCGCCACGTGGCGTCGGTGAGGTCGACGACGTACTGCTGGGAGCCCCAGGCGCCGACGAGGGCGGTGGTGGCGTCGAGCGCCGCCACCCGGACATCCCACCAGTTGTCCTCTCCGGCGTCACGGACGGCGAGCACCTGCCACGGCTGGTCGGCCGGAGCTGTGGCCGACCGCACGAGCAGGGACTCGAGCCGGGCCCGGTCCGGTCGGCGGCCTTCAGCGAGCACGGGCACCACGATGCGGTCGCCGACCGCGGCGAGAGCCAGGCCGCTCACCCAGCGGCGCCGCCCGGGGTCGTGGGACGCGACGGGCTCCCACGGCCGGCCTCCGGTGCTGCGGAAGAACGGGACGGCGCCGTTCCCGATCCCCGCACCCTGCATCCAGACCGTTCCGTCGGCGGCGGCGACCCAGCCCTGCCGGTGCCGCCTCGGCTCCGGCGCCGCGGAGAACAGCGTGCGCGTCGCCGGACGGAACAACCGCCCCGAGCCGTCGTCGAGGGGTACGTCGCCGGGCCGCGCCGCCATCGGCTCCGTAGTCCGGGAGACCTTCTCCCGGGCGCCGTCGGTCGCCACGTACCACCACGGCCCTTCCTGGTCCGCGACCAGGAACCCGTCGGGCAGCGCGATCACGTCCGCGTGCGCGCTGCCCTCCTCGGTCAGTCCGGCGTACGCCTCCGCGACCCGGTCACCGTCGGCGTCGTACAGTCGCCAGGCAGCGGCGGAGCGACCCTCGGACGTGCCGCCGTGAACGGTGTAGGCCACCAGCACGGCGTCTCTCGAACGTGCGGCGTCTCTCGCACTGCCCGCCTGCACGATCTCAGCAGGGGACGCGCCCTCGTCCCCGGCGACGTCGCGCATGCGGTCGGCGTCGACGCGATCCACGGGATGCAGACCGGCCGGCCCGCTGCAACCGATCGTGAGCGCGGCAGCGGCTATCGACACCGTCACCACGCGGACCTGCCCCATGCCGGGCACTATGCCGGGTGCCCGCAACGGCCCAGGTGGTGTCACGCGGGCTCGAGCACCTCGACCCGGTTTCCGTGACCGTCGAACGTGTGGAGCCGGCGGTAGCCCTCGAACGTGTGCTCCTGCGACCGGTCGACCTCGAAGCCGAGTCCGGCCAGCCGGTCGGCGATCGCGTCGAGGTGGTCGACCACGAGGGCGGGGTGGGCCTTGCGGGCCGGGACGAACGGGGTGTCGACGCCGACGTGGATCTCGGCCGTGACCCCGCCGCGGTCGTCGTACGCACGGAACCAGGCGCCGCCACGAGCACGGAGGTCGGCCGGCTTCTCGACCTCGGTGAGGCCGAGGCCGTCGGCATAGAAGCGTCGGGACTGGTCCTCGCCGCCGGCGGGCGTCGCGACCTGGACGTGGTGGAGGGCGATCATGACGGCACCCTTGCGACGGCGAAGACGCGGCGGAAGGGCAGAGCGACGCCGTAGGGGTGCTCCGGGTACGCCGCGCGCAGGCGTCGCTTGAGCTCGGCGACGAACTCCTCACGCAGGCCGTCGGGCAGCGCCGCCAGCACCGGTCGGGCGCTGGTGCCGGAGACCCAGGTGAAGACCGGGTCCTCGCCGGTGAGCAGGTGGAGGTACGTCGTCTCCCAGGCGTCGACGGTGCAGCCGAGCGCGGCCAGGGCGGCGACGTAGGTCTCGGGGTCGTGGCTGTCGGGGTGAGCCGTGCCGTTGGTGTGCTCGCGATAGGGCTCCTCGGCCGCGAGCTCGGCGCGGATCGTGTGACTGGGCTCGTCGAAGTTGGCGGGCACCTGGAAAGCGAGCCAGCCGCCGGGCGCGACCTGCTCGACCAGCCGCGGCAGCAGGTCGAGGTGGTCGGGGACCCACTGCAGCGTCGCGTTGGAGACGAGCACGTCGACGGGCTCGGGGGGCTGCCAGTCGCGCAGGTCGGCGACGTCGAAGTCGATGCCCGAGCCGGAGGCCCGCGCCTTCGCGATCATCTCGGGGCTGGAGTCGAGGCCGACCACGTGCGTGTCGGGCCAGCGGGCTGACAGCAAGGTCGTCAGGTTGCCGGGACCGCAGCCGAGGTCGACCACGGTGCGCGGCGCGTCGGCGCCGACGCGGGCGAGCAGGTCGACGAACGGACGGCCCCGCTCGTCGGCGAAGGCGAGGTAGCGGTCCGGGTCCCAGCGATGGCTCACCCGGACATCGTGGTCCACAATCTATCTTGATGTCAAGATTCTCGACGCGTCTGGTTCAATGGCCGCATGAGGGACGAGGTCGACATCCTGGTCGAGGCATGGGCGCGCGAGCGGCACGACCTCGATCTCGCCCCCGTCGAGGTGTTCAGCCGCATCGGCCGCCTCGCCCGGCACCTCGACCTGGCCCGGCGGTCCGCGTTCACCGCGCACGACATCGAGAGCTGGGAGTTCGACGTGCTGGCCGCGCTGCGACGCGCCGGGGCGCCGTACGAGCTGTCGCCGGGCCGGCTGCTGCGCGAGACCCTGGTGACCAGCGGCACCATGACGAACCGCGTCGACCGGCTGGTCGCGCGCGGCCTGGTCGAGAGGCTGCCCGACCCGCACGACCGGCGTGGCGTGTTGGTGCGGCTGGCTCCCGAGGGCAAGACCGCCGTCGACGGCGCGTTCGAGGCGTTGCTGGAGGCAGAGCGCGCGCTGATGACCGACCTCTCGGCACGTCAGCGCGCGGAGCTGGCCGGCCTGCTCCGCGCGCTGCTCGCTCCGTTCAGCGACGCGTGACCTGTACGACGGCCGGCCGGGGCCCGGCGAACTCGCCGCGCTCCGCACCGTCCTTCGCGTAGTCGGGGAAGTACGACTGCGGCACGTCCCAGCTGCCTTCCTCGCCCGGGTGCTGGACGGCGACGAACACCGACCCGTCGCGGTCGTGGATGACGGGGCCGCACGTCTCCGCACCGGCGGGCACGGCCAGGAACTGCTGCACCCGCCCCCGCTCCGGCCCGGAGACCGGCACCTTGAAGAGGCCGTCGGACATCTGGATCGCCGCCGGTTGGCCGTCGGTCGAGATCCAGAGGTTGCCCTCGCTGTCGAACGCGACGTTGTCGGGGCACGAGATCGGCGAGACCGGCCCGGTCCACCCACCGAAGTAGGTGCCGGCGGACGCGGCGTCGCCGCAGATCAGCATCAGGTTCCACGTGAACGTGGTGCCGGTGTGGTTGCCGCCGTCCTCGGTGATCTCGACGACGTGGCCGTCCTTGTTGGCGTTGCGCGGGTTGGGCTCGGTGGGCCCTTCCTTGCCGGGCTTGCCGCGGTCGGCGTTGTTGGTGCACGCGACGTAGATCTTGCCGTTGACGAGGTTCGGCTCGACGTCCTCGGGGCGGTCCATCTTGGTCGGCGCCACCTTGTCGGCCGCCAGCCGCGTGTAGACGAGCACCTGCTCGATCGACATGCCCGGCACCATCGACGCGCCGTCCTTGGTGAGCGGGATCCACACGCCGCTGCCGTCGCTGACGCCGTCCTCGAGGCCGTCGCCGGTGAAGCGGGCGACGTACAGGTCGCCCTCGGAGAGCAGCCGCTTGTTGTTCTCGCGAGCCTTGCGGCCCGAGCTCCGGTCGTAGCGGCCCTTCGAGACGAACTTGTAGACGTAGTCGAAGCGCTCGTCGTCGCCCATGTAGGCGACCACGTGCCGGTTGCCGGCCACGATGACGTTGGCGCCCTCGTGCTTGAAACGACCCATGGCGGTGTGCTTGACCGGGGTGGAGTCCGGGTCCTCCGGATCCACCTCGACGATCCAGCCGAAGCGGTTCGGCTCGTTCTTGAAGTCCTCCGTCGTGGCGTTCCACCGCGGGTCGACGTTGCGCCAGCCCCGGGCGTCCTGACCGGACAGGCCGTAGCGCACCTCCTCGGGGCTGGTGCCGCCGGCGAAGAAGTACTGGTTGAAGTTCTCCTCGCCGGAGAGCACCGTGCCCCACGGGGTGGTGCCGCCCGCGCAGTTGTTCATCGTGCCGCGGACCTTGCGGCCGGTGCGGTCGGCGCGCGTCCTCAGCAGCGAGCTGCCGGCGGCGGGACCGTCCACGTCGAAGATCGTGTCGAGGGTGATCCGGCGGTTGCGGCGAGCGCTGGGCTGGTACTCCCAGTGGTCGCCCCGGTCGCGGCGCCTCAGCTCGACGACCGAGAGTCCGTGCGCAGCCCATGCGGTGCGTACGACGGTCTCCGCGGGCGTGCCGGGCGGGAACATGATGTTCTCGTTGGTGTACTCGTGGTTGGCCACCAGCAGCGCACGACGGTCGTTGCGGTCGTCGACGATGATGTCGAGGTAGTCGCAGTTGTAGCCGAACTGGCCAGCCTGCGAGCGCGGCGTCTGACGGTCGGGCCGGAAGTCGGTCGCGCCGGGGAGGATCGGGTCGCCCCAGCGGATGATCGGCTCCCAGCGGTAGCCCGCGGGCACGGTCACGTCGTCGACGGACTTCACGACCGGCGGGATCGCGGTGAAGGGGAGACCACGGTTGCCGCGCAGGCCGGCCGCGGCGGGCGCCGTACCGAGGGCGGAGGTGGCGGCGACGGTCAGGGTCAGCGCGCCCGCTCCGCCGAGCACGCCACGGCGGCTGAGGGCGGCCGATGCGATGTCGCGGAAGTAGCCGTTGTCGCTGGTGTTGGGCACCGGGCGGCTGCAGGCGTCGCCGCAGCGGAGGTGGCAGGTGACCGCGCTGCGGTTGCCGTGGGTCTGGTTCAGCATCGGCAGCAGGCTGCGGCGGTGGGGAGTGATGGTCACGTCGTCGGCTCCAGGGCGGTCGGGGGTGGCGGACCTCCTGAAACTAGGAGTGGAGCCCACACCGGTGGCCGACGAGACGGTGACCGTCGGGTGAAGTCTGGGTGGCCGGCTACTCGAGGCTCTCGGAGACCTCGAGCCACTCGTGCTCGACCCGGTCGCGCTCGTCGTGCAGCGCGGCGCGCTGCTGGCCGAGCTCGGCGAGGCGCTCGTAGTCGGTGATGTGCTCGGCCATCTCGATCTCGAGCTTGACCTCCTGCTCGGCGATCCGCTCGAGCTGCCGGTCGAGGCGGGAGAGCGCCTTGCGCGCCGTACGCTCCTCGGCGCTGCCGGGCTTGGCCTTGGTGTACGACGAGCCTTGGCTGGCGTCTGCTTCCGCCTCACCGGGTCTCGTCTCGCCGCCGCGACCTCCTTCGCCGGTCGCGCCGCTCGCTCGACCTTCGCTCGCCCACGCAGTCCGCTCGTTCCTCGCGCCCTGCTGCTCGCTCGCCCGTCGTTCCAGATATTCATCCACCCCGCGGGGCAGCATCGAGATCTGGCCGTCACCGAGCAGCGCCCACACGGAGTCGGTGACGCGCTCGAGGAAGTAGCGGTCGTGCGAGACCACGACGAGGGTGCCGGGCCAGCCGTCGAGGAAGTCCTCGAGCACGTTGAGGGTGTCGATGTCGAGGTCGTTGGTGGGCTCGTCGAGCAGCAGCACGTTGGGCTCGGTGAGCAGCAGGCACAGCAGCTGGAAGCGGCGCCGCTCGCCACCGGAGAGGTCGCCGATGCGGGCGGTGAGCCGGTCGCCGGTGAAGCCGAAGCGCTCGAGCATCGAGGTGGCCGTGATCTCGCCGTCGACGGTGCGGGTGATGCGGCTGATCGACTCGACCGTCGGCAGCACGCGCTGCTCGGGGTCGAGGTCGTCGAGGGCCTGGGTCAGGTGCTGCAGCGCGATGGTGCGGCCGTGCCTGACCCGGCCGGCGTCCGGCGCGAGGTCGCCCGACAGCAGCGAGAGCACCGAGGTCTTGCCGGCTCCGTTGACGCCGACGATGCCGACGCGGTCGCCGGGGCCGAGCCGCCAGGTGGCGTGCGAGAGGAGCTGCTTGTCGCCGCGGCTGAGGTCGGCGTCCTCGATGTCGATGACGTCCTTGCCGAGCCGCTGTGCGGCGAAGCGCTGGAGCTGGAGCCGATCGCGCGGCTCGGGCACGTCCTCGATCAGGGCGGTGGCCGCGTCGATGCGGAACTTCGGCTTCGACGTGCGGGCCGGTGGGCCACGCCGGAGCCAGGCGAGCTCCTTGCGGGCGAGATTCTGTCTGCGGGTCTCGGAGGCGGAGGCCTGCCGCTGGCGCTCGGCGCGGGCCAGCACCATCGCGGCGTACCCGCCGTCATAGGAGTCGACCACGCCGTCGTGGACCTCCCACGTCGTCTCGCAGACGGCGTCGAGGAACCAGCGGTCGTGGGTGACGACGACCATCGCCGAGGTGCGCCCGACCATGTGCGCGGCCAGCCAGGAGACGGCCTCGACGTCGAGGTGGTTGGTGGGCTCGTCGAGGATGACCAGGTCGTGGTCGCCGAGGAGCAGCGCGGCCAGGCTGCACCGGCGCCGCTCGCCACCGGAGAGGCCGAGGACGGCGCGGTCGAGCGCGACGCCGGCGAGCAGCACCTCGACGATCTCGCGGGTGCGGGAGTCGGCGGCCCACTCGTGGTCGGCCCTGCCGCCGAGCACGGCCTCGCGCACCGAGTGGGTGTCGACGAGCTCGTCGCCCTGGTGGAGGTAGCCGATGTGCAGGCTGGTGGTGTGCGAGACCCGGCCCGAGTCGGGCTCCTCGAGCCCGGCCATGATCTCGAGCAGGGTCGTCTTGCCGTCGCCGTTGCGGCCGACGATGCCGATGCGCTCACCCTTGTTGATGCCCAGTGAGACCTCGGTCAGCAGCGGGCGCACGCCGTACGACTTGGAGACGCGCTCGAGGTTCAGGAGGTTGGCCATCAGGCGTACTCCACCACGTGCGCGCCGGCGACCGGACCGTTGGCCGTCAGCCGGACCTCGCCGACGCCGTCCAGGCCGGCCGCCACCTCGTGGGCGTGGTCGGCGGAGCGGCACAGGAACACACACGTCGGCCCGGAGCCGGAGACGAGACCGGCGAGGGCACCGGCCTCCTCACCAGCAGCGAGTACGCCGCGCAGCTCGGGTCGCAGGTCGAGGGCCGGCTCCTGCAGGTCGTTGTGGAGCAGCCCGGCGATCGCGTCGACCGGGTCGGCCAGGAAGGCGACCAGCTTGTGCGGCGCGGCCGGCCGGGCGGAGGCGTCCGGGCGCAGCTGATCGAAGTGGCGGTAGACCGAGGGGGTCGACAGGCCTCGGCCGGCGGTCACGACGACCCACCAACGGGGGACGTCGCCGCCGCGTACGGACTCGACGACCTCGCCCCGGCCGGTGCCGAAGGCGTTGCCGCCCAGCAGCGCGAACGGCACGTCGCTGCCGAGCTCGGCGGCCAGCCGGAACAGGTCCTCGTCGGATGTCTCGACCTCCCAGAGGCGGTCGAGCGCGACCAGGGCCGCGGCCGCGTCGGCCGACCCGCCGGCGAGGCCACCGGCGACCGGGATGTCCTTACGGATCAGCACATCGGCGTGGGCGGGGCGACCGTGCAGGTCGGCAAGCAGGGACGCCGCCCGGAACACGATGTTGTCCTCCCCCAGCGGCACGTCGACCGGGTCGACGTAGTCGACCGCCTCGAGGGTCAGCGACCACGAGTCGGCCGGACGCACGGTGACGTCGTCGTAGATGCCGATGGCCTGGTAGACCGTCATCAGCGGGTGGAAGCCGTCGTCACGCACGGCACCCACGCCGAGGTGCAGGTTGATCTTGGCGGGTGCGCGCACCGTCACGCCGGTCACCGGAAGATGCCTTCGGCGATGCGGGCGAACTCCTCGACGCCGATCACCTCGCCGCGCGCCTGCGGGTCGACGCCGGCTGCCACGATGGCCGCCTCGGCGGCGTCGGCCGAGCCGGCCAGCCCCTTCAGGGTCGAGCGCAGCGTCTTGCGACGGGTGGCGAAGGCCGCGTCCACGACCGCGAAGACCTGCTCCCGGGTGGCGGTGGTGGCGGGCGGCTCGCGGCGGGTCCAGGCGACCAGGCCGGAGTCGACGTTCGGCATCGGCCAGAAGACGTTGCGACCGACCGCACCCGCACGTCGTACGTCGGCGAACCAGGCGGCCTTGACCGACGGGACGCCGTAGATCTTGCTGCCGGGGCCGGCCGCGAGGCGATCGGCGACCTCGGCCTGCACCATCACCAGCCCGCGCTCGAGCGAGGGCAGCAGGGTGAGCATGTGGAGCAGCACCGGGACCGAGATGTTGTAGGGCAGGTTGGCCACCAGCGCGGTGGGCGCGGGGCCGGGGATCTCGTCGATGCGCATCGCGTCGGCCAGCACGACCTCGAAGCGGTCGGCCTGGTCGGGCGCGTGGTCGGCGATGGTCTGCGGGAGCAGCCTCGCCAGCGCCGGGTCGACCTCGACCGCCACCACCCGACGGGCGACGTCGAGGAGGGCGAGGGTCAGCGAGCCCAGGCCCGGGCCGATCTCGACCACGACGTCGTCGGCGGTGATGCCCGAGTGGCGGACGATGCGGCGCACCGTGTTGGCGTCGATGACGAAGTTCTGGCCGCGCTGCTTGGTCGGGCGCAGGTCGAGCTCGGCAGCCAGGGCACGAACCTCCGCCGGGCCGAGAAGTCTCGGCCCGGCGGAAGTCTCGTGGTTCACGCTGGTCAGGGTACGGGGGAACCCTGCCGACTCACTGATCAGCGAGGCAGGCCCAGCTTCGACGAGCAGGCCGGCCACGCGCCGTACCCGCCGGCGGCGTCACGGAGCTTGGTCGCGATGGCGATCTGGGTCTCGCGGCTGGCGTTGCTCGGGAGGCCGGTGCCGCCGTAGGACTGCCAGGTGCCGAGGTTGAACTGGAGGCCGCCGTAGTAGCCGTTGCCGGTGTTGATGGCCCAGTTGCCACCCGACTCGCACTGCGCGAGGGCGTCCCAGACAGTGCTGCCGCCGGCGAAGTTGGCACCGGTCTCCTTGGTGCCGACGTTGACGATCGCGTCGGTCGCCTTGCGGCTGACGTCTGCGGTGACGACCTTGCGGGCGACCAGCTTGCCGTTCTCGAAGGTCAGTTCGTAGGTGACGTCGCGCAGCCCGGTGCGGCCCTCGCGCTCGGTCGAGGTCTCGCCCTCGTACATCGAGTCGTCGTCCTTCTCGATCGTCTCGAAGTCGACGATCTCGTCCTTGACCTTCTTGGTGAGGACCTTGATGCGGGTGACCGACACCGTGTCGCCGTCGGTGATCTCGCGGTCGAGCGCGGGCTTCACCTCGTCGTCGGCGTCGATGTCGACGCCGAGCTCGGCGAGGACGTCCTCGACGGTGAGCGCGGCGATGTCGACCTTGCGCTTCTTCTTGTCCGCGACCTCGACGGTGAGCTTCTTGGGAGTCACGACCTCGAGGGCCATGCCGCCACGCTCGATGTCGGCGCCGCGGCTCGTGGAGAGGTCGGCAGACTCGTAGGTGCGACCGATCTGGCTCAGCGCCTCGCTGACGCTCGTCGCGGTCACCCAGTGTGTCTGGGTCTCGCCGTCGACGTTGAGCTCGAGCGGCCGGCCGAAGCGGACCGCGATCTCACCGCCGTCGCCGACCGGCTGGTCGAGGGAGGGGGCTACTTCGTCGTGCGGGCCGATCTCGACGCCTTCGCCCTCGAGGACCTCGGCGACGGTGTCACCCATCGCGCTGACCTCCTGGGTCTTGCCGTCCAGGGTCAGGGTCACCGAGCGGGTGAGGGCTGCGTAGCCGACCGTCGTACCCGCCACTGCGGCGATGACGAGGGCGACCAGGACGGCCAGCACGGTCTTGCTGTTGCTGAGCTGTGCGATGCGTGCGCGCACGATTCTCCGAACGTCGTACTCCCCGGGCCTCGGGACCAGCGCTCCGCTCGGTCCACCGCGCGCAGCACTCACCGGTCAGGGCGAATGGGGATGCGAGCGGGGGTCTCGCGGGGGCGGCCTCATACTCCCGACGTTCCGGGGGCCACCTGGTGCACTGGCTGAAATCGTCCCGATCCCGGCCATTAGTCACAGAACGATAACGGCGACGGCGGTCGATGCAAACTCCTCGGCCGCCCGGTGGATCGGATCCGGGGCGACGACGTTGAGTCGATGCGGCTCCGAAACCATGTGGTTTGGTCCCAAACCGCGGCCTTGATGCCTCGAAACGTGCGGTCTGTGCCCAAACGTGGGGGTGTGGACGGATCCTCTCACCACGCTCACCAGGCCCCGCCGAACGCCCCCTCGGTGTTGGCGTCGACGGCGGCGCACAGGTCGCCGAGGTCCTCGCCGCGGACCTCGGCCATCGCCCGCATCGTGTGCGGCACGAGGTACGACGCGTTGGGGCGGCCGCGGTACGGCACCGGCGTCAGGTACGGCGCGTCGGTCTCGACCAGGATCCGGTCCCGGGGCGCCATGGCCAGTGCCCCGCGCTGGGCGTCGGCGTTCTTGAACGTCACGGTGCCGGCGAAGCTGAGGAAGGCCCCCCGGTCGAGGCAGGCCCGGGCGAAGGCGGCATCACCGGAGAAGCAGTGCATCACCCACCGCTCGGGAGCACCTTCGGCGTCGATGACCCGCAGCACGTCGGCGTGGGCGTCGCGGTCGTGGATGACCAGGGTCTTGTCGAGTCGCTTGGCCAGGTCGATGTGGCGGCGGAAGCTGTCCTCCTGCGCGGCGAGCCCGTCGGCGCTGGTGCGGAAGTGGTCGAGCCCGGTCTCGCCGACGGCGCGCACCTTGTCGTGCGCCTGCGCGAGCCGCTCGATCTCTGCCACGGCCTCGTCGAGCGTGCCGGCGGCCGCCAGCCGCGGCGCCTCGTTGGGGTGCAGCGCCACACCGGCGATCAGGGCGTCGTGGGTGGCGGCGGCCTCGACGGCCCAGCGGGCGCCGGGGAGGTCGCAGCCGATCTGCACGATCCGGGTGACGTTGACGGCGCGCGCGGCCTCGATCGCGCTGACCGTGTCGAGCCACTCGCCGTCGGCGATGTCGAGGTGGCAGTGGTTGTCGACGACGGGGTGCGGCAGCGGCTCGGGCGGCGGGGGCTTCTCGCGATCGCGCCTCGCGCCCGACTTCTCCTCGGTCGCGGCCCGCTCGCGGATGGGCCCGCTCATGCTCCGTGCACCAGGTTGTAGACCTCACGCTTCGGCACCCCGGCCGCCTTCGCCACCGCCACGATCGCCTGCTTGCGACTCACTCCCGACTCCTCCATCTCTGCGACCGCCGCACGCAGCGACTCCGGGTCGCTCGCGACCGACGGTCCGCCCGGCGCCCCGGCCACGACGATCGTCACCTCGCCGCGCACTCCCCCGGCGGCCCAGTCGACGAGCTCGCGCAGGGAGCCACGGCGTACCTCTTCATAGGTCTTGGTCAGTTCGCGGCACACGGCGGCGCGCCGGCCGTCGCCCCACACCTCGGCCATCGCGGCCAGCGTCGCCTCCGTGCGGTGCGGTGCCTCGAAGAACACCATCGTGCGCTGCTCCCCCGCCAGCGCCGTCAGCTGCCGCGCCCGCTCCCCCGCCTTGCGGGGCAGGAAGCCCTCGAAGCAGAAGCGGTCGACCGGCAGTCCACTCACGGCGAGAGCGGTGAGTACGGCGGACGGTCCGGGCACCGCGGTGACGCGGATGCCCTCCTCGACGGCGGCGGCCACCAGGCGGTAGCCGGGGTCGGACACGCTCGGCATGCCGGCATCGGTCACGAGCACCACGCGCTGGCCGGCGAGCAGGGCATCGACGAGCATCGGCGTGCGGGCCGACTCGTTGCCCTCGAAGTACGACACCACCCGTCCGGCGATCGTGATGCCGAGATCCGTGGTGAGCCGCTTGAGGCGGCGGGTGTCCTCGGCCGCGACCACGTCGGCGCCGGCCAGCTCGGCGGCGAGCCGGGGCGGCGCGTCGCCGGCCTGGCCGATCGGAGTGCCGGCCAGCACCAGCACGCCGTACTCGTCGCTCATGCCCCCATCCTGCCCGGTGGCCGCGGACCCCGCGGATACAGTGCCGGGCGTGAGCACCGCCGCGCCTCCGGAGCAGGAGACCGTCCCGCTCTCCCGCACCAGCGGGGGTCGCGAGGTGCCGCCGGCAACCGAGCGCGCTCGCGGCTGGCGCATCGTCGAGGACCCGACCATCGGCTGGACCGGCGCCATCGCGATCACGCTGCTCGCCTTCTTCCTGCGCGTCTGGCGGCTCGGCACGCCGCACCAGTTCTCCTTCGACGAGACGTACTACGCCAAGGACGCCTGGTCGATGCTCAACAACGGCTACGTCCGCGCGTACGTCGACGAGGCCGACCGCACGATCCTGAACGGCCAGACCACGGGGCTCTGGAAGGACGAGCCGTCGATGATCGTCCACCCCGAGGTGGGCAAGTGGCTGATCGCGCTCGGCGAGAAGGCGTTCGGCATGGACCCGTTCGGCTGGCGCATCGCGGCCGCCGTGGTCGGGTCGCTGATGGTCCTTCTGATGTGCCGCTTCATCCGACGCGTGACCGGCTCGACCGCGCTGGGCCTGGTCGGCGGGCTGTTGCTGTCGTTCGACGGACTCCAGCTGGTGCTCTCGCGGATCGCCCTGCTCGACATCTTCGTGGCGTTCTTCATGCTCTGCGGCGTGCACTGCATCGTGGCCGATCGCTCGTGGTTCCGCGAGCGCCTCGACCGCCGCATCGACGGCAGTGGTGAGTGGGGGCCGCGGATCCTGTGGCGACCGTGGCTGGTCGCCGGCGGCATCTCGTTCGGCCTCGCGATCGGCACCAAGTGGACCGCGCTCTACCCGCTCGCCGCGTTCGGCCTGCTCGTCTGGCTCTGGAGCGCCGGCGCCCGACGCAGCCACGGCGCGCGCTGGGCCACCGCGAAGTCGGCCCTGCTCGACGGCGTACCCGCCTTCTTCTCCCTCGTCCTGGTCGCCCTCGTCGTGTACGTCGCCTCGTGGGGCGGCTGGCTCGCGCATGCCGACGAGTACGAGCAGTCGTCGCTCAGCAACTCCACCTACACGACGTACGACGGCGGCAAGCAGTGGCCGACCGCCACCGAGCCCGACGCCAGCGGGCTCGGCGAGATCACCCAGTCACTGCGGTCGCTGGCGTACTACCACCACGACGTCTACGTGTTCCACGCCCACTTCCTCAACGACAGCACGCACATCTACGCGTCCAAGCCGAGCGGCTGGCTGCTGATGAACCGGCCCGTCGGCGTCGACGCCCAGCTCGACATCCAGCCCGGCACGCAGGGTTGCGAGGCGCCGCCGGGCAGCGACTGCCTGCGCCAGGTGCTGCTGCTGGGCAACCCAGTGCTCTGGTGGGGTGGGTGCCTGGCCCTGCTCTTCGCGGTGGCGATGTGGGCGGGCGCGCGCGACTGGCGGTTCGGGGTCGCGGTGGTCGGCGTCGCGTCGACCTGGCTGCCCTGGCTGATGTACGACGACCGGCCGATCTTCATCTTCTACGCGATCTGCTGCCTGCCGTTCGTCGTGCTCGCCATCACGCTGGCCATGGGGAAGCTCATCGGTTCGGCCCGGGCGCCCTCGCCACGGCGTACCGCCGGAGTGATCGTGGCCGGCTCGTTCTTCGTGCTGGTCCTGCTGAACTTCGCATGGTTCTGGCCCATCTGGACCGACGTCCTGATCACCCACGCCGAGTGGGTCGACCGGATCTGGTTCAAGCGCTGGATCTGAGTCCGCTGATTGGGTCGGGCCTCCGGCCGGGTGCTATCTTTTGCGACGCATCAAGGGGCTGTGGCGCAGTTGGTAGCGCGTCTCGTTCGCAATGAGAAGGTCAGGGGTTCGAATCCCCTCAGCTCCACCGGCAGCGGAGCAGAAGCGGCAGGTCATCGACCTGCCGCTTCATGCATCTCCACATCCTTCTTCTGGTCCCGGGTGATGGCCGCGCCCCCGTCCCGCATCGACTGTCCGTCACCCGTGAGGTGGCTGCGAGCCACTCGGTGGTCACCAACAGGCCCGACATCCCTCACTCCTCAGGCGACGACCCGGTATCGGAGCAGCAGAGCGCCTGCTGGAAACGCATGCGAGTCGATCAGCTGAAGGGCGATGTCCTCGACGACCCCCTCGAAGAGCCTGGGTCCGTCAGCGACCACGGCGGGCGACACCGCCAACAGGTACTCGTCGACGAGGCCCGGCGTCATGGCCAGCGGCGCAAGGGTCTTCGGCCCGCACGAGAGCAGGATGTCCCTGCCGGGTTGCTGCTTCAGTGCAGCCAGATGGGTGGCGATGTCGCCGCCGACCACGACGCGGTCGGAGCCGGGCTCGAGCGTGTTCGAGAACACGACCTTCGTCAGTCCGTGTTGCAGCCTGCCGAACTCGCGGTCTGCCGGATTCACGGTGCCCATGCCCGGAGGCGTCTCGCCCGCGGCCACCTGGTCCCACCACGGCACGATCGCGTCGTAGAACCTCCTGCTGAGCGCCCACGTGTCGGCCCGGCGGAACTCCTCATTCAGGCGGGCGGTCTCCTCCTCTCCCCACGGGAACGGGTCCCAGAACGAGCCGTCGGCCCTGGCGGTGCAGGTGTTGAGGGACGTCTGAAGGTGAAAGACGAGCCTTCTCACGGTGATCTCCTTGGCTGCCTGCGTCCGCTTCGTCCGCGGGCAGGGGCGGCTTCCGCGAACTGCCGAACCGGACGGTCGCGGCCACACTCATTCGGACGGCGACCGTATCGAGGCGGTGGCCAGCGCGCGTACGCCCGAGGGCGTAGGTCGGGATACGTCGGCGAGCAGACGCGCGCACACCGCGTCGCGACGAGGCTGTCCGTATGAGACAGAACAAGGTCACCACCATCAGAACGATCACCGTCACCGGACTGGCCGCCGGCGCGATCGGCATCGCCATCGCGAAGGCGGGAGGCATGGACATGCCGCCCGTGCCGCCTGGCGCCGTGCTGCTCGTGGTCGCCGCGGCACTCCTCCTGGTGTTCCGGACCGCACGCTGGCCGGCCTACGTCGCCGTGCTGGTCGCCCTGGCCGAGGTCGTGCCGAGCGCGCTGACCCTCGGCGACCTCGATGGCGCGGCACAGACCGCTGGCAGCGTGATCCGCTTCGCCGGGGCCATCACCGCCCTCGCCGGCGGCCTTGTGCTCGCTGTCCCCGGCCGCAGCCGGAGACGGCAGGAAGCAGCCGGAGCCTGACCCTCGCCGGGGTGCTCGTTCGCACGGGCGAGCCTCCCGATCCGCAGGACCGGGCACCTCAGCCCGCGAGATGGCTCCACTCGCCCGCGAGCTCGCGCCAGGGTCCGACGGCGGCCACCTGGCCGTCGGCGAGCACCACCACCCGATCTGCCTGCTCGAGGGCCGCGCGCTTGGACGTCGCTCCGATGACGGCGGTGCCGCGCTCGCGCAGGGCGACCCACAGCTCGACCTCGGTGGTGGCGTCGAGCGCGCTGGAGACGTCGTCGGCCAGCAGCAGCTCGGTCTCCGCTGCGAGCGCCCGCGCCAGGGCCAGGCGCTGGACCTGGCCGCCGGAGAGTCGTACGCCGCGATGGCCGACGACGGCGTCGGGGCCGCCCGCGTCGGCGAGGTCACGCTCGAGCCTGGCGTCGGCGACGGCGCGGGGGAAGGCGCGGTCGTGGCCGAGGAGGACGTTGTCGGCGAACGTGCCGGACAGCACCCGCGGCACCTGGGCAACGTGTGCGACCTGCCCCGGGCGCAAAAAGGTCTCGGCGTCGTCTATCTCGACACCGTTCCAGCAGATCGAGCCGGTGTGGCCGACCAGTCCGGACAGCGCAGACAGCAGGCTGGACTTGCCCGACCCGACCTGCCCGAGCAGCAGCACCAGCTCGCCGGCCCGCACGTCGAGGTCGACGCCCACGACCCCGCGCGTGCCGTCGTCGTGGACGGCCGCGACGTTGCGGAGGCTGAGCTCGACCAGGGGGGTGCGGGGCGGCTCGGCGGGCGCCGGGGCGGTGCCGGCGACGAGGTCGACGCCGCGCGTTGCGATCACCAGGTCGACGCCGCCCGCGAGGCTGCTGGAGGCCTGTTGCCAGGCACGCACCCCCGGCGCCTCGGTCACGACGGCACCCGCGACCCGGCCGAACCAGTCGAAGCCATTGACGGCACCGGAGACGAGGATCGCGGTGGCGAGGTCCCAGCCGCCGAGGAAGTACGTCGCCCACGCAGCGACCGACGCCGCCCTGCACCATCACGACGGGCACGCCGTCGAGCACGGCCTGCACGCGGTGCTCGAAGACGGCTGCGTCGACCCGGCCCTGGTCGACCCGGCGGAGGTGCCGGTGGACCGACGGGGTCGCCGCGGCGAGCTTGACGGTCCGGGCCGACTCGAGCGCGGAGACGAGGGACCGGCCGAAGCGGGCTCGCGCGGCCGACGACTCCGCTGCCGAGCGGCCGGCGATCGGTCGTCCGACGGACGACGCGGTGGCCGAGCCGATCATGACGGCCAGCAGCACGCCGCCGGCCAGCGAGGCTGCCGCCGGCGATGGACGTGACCACGACGATCGCCAGGCCGTTGACGAAGTCGACCCAGCGGTCGGCGTAGCGCGCGTAGCGGTCGGCGTCCATCGACCGCGCGACGACCTCGCCGGCCGGCGTGCGGGTGAGCCGGTGCTGCTCGGTCTGACCGATCGAGCACCGACATCCGGACCCGCAGCATCACCTCGATCCACCACTTCGGGTAGCGCCAGATGGCGTTGGTGAGCAGGAGCGGCGCGGCCAGCACGACACGGCCACGACCGGCCGCCAGCCACCACGTCGACGCCTGGTCGCCCGCCCTGCTGCAGATCCTGCGACGAGGCGTGCCCCAGAGGAAGCCGGTCACGGCGCCGAACGCGCCGACCAGCGCCGCGACCAGGAACAGGAACGCGGCGACGCCCCACCAGGCCGGATGAGCAGGGCATGGGCGATGCCGCGGGCCAGGCTGGGGCCGGTGCCGACCTCGGGGACGGCCGCGGAGGCTCACCCGAGCGGCGCGGCGCCGCCGACGGAGCCACCGCGACGGCTCCGCTTGGCGTCGTCGTCCGGCGACGCCGGCGATGGCGTCGATGGTCGTCGCTGCGGCTGGCCTCGAGCAGGTCGCGGAACGGCCCACGGCCGGCGCCGAGCGCGTCGCGCGGCCCGTGCTGCACGACGCGGCCCGCCTCGAGCACGGCGACGAGCGTCGGCCCGCGCGATCGTGGACAGCCGGTGGGCGACGAGCGATGCCCGTGCGGCCGGCGCAGCAGCCGGTCGGCGGCGCGCACCACCCGGCGCTCGGTGAGCGGGTCCATGCGCGCGGTGGCCTCGTCGAGCACGACGACCTGGACGTCGCGGACCAGCAGCCGCGCGAAGGCGACGAGCTGCTCCTCGCCGGCCGACAGCGTGGTGCCGCCGGGACCGAGCAGGGTGTCGAGGCCGTCGGGCAGGCCGGCGACCCAGGCCGTCGAGGCCCGAGCTCCTCGACGGCCGCCACGACCCGTGCTCGCGCGGGATGTCGGCGAAGAGCGCGATGTTCTCCGCGAGGGTGCCGGCGAGGATCTCGGTGCGCTGGGTGACCACCCCGACCGACGCCGCAGCCGCTGGAGGTCGAGGTCGAGCACGTCGACGCCGCCGAGGAACACCGTGCCGCGTGGCGGGTCGACCGCCCGCGAGACCAGCGAGGCCAGCGTCGACTTGCCGGAGCCGGTGCGGCCGACCAGGGCGATCGGTCTGGCCGGCCGGCACCTGCAGGTCGATGCCCTGCAGCGCGAAGGTGCCCTCGGCGTAGGAGAAGTGGAGGTCGCGCAGCTCGACGTCGAGGGGCCCGTCGGGGACGGGCTCCCGCCCACGGGCTCGGGCTCGGACGGCGAGCATCTGGCGCAGTCGGATGACGGCGCCAAGCCCGGCCTGCAGGTCGGGCAGGTGGTTGGCCAGCTCGCGATCTGGCCGACGAACGTGCTGGTGACCAGGAACAGCGTCACCAGCCGGCGCGACCGACGAGGCGCCGCCGACGCCAGCGCGACCCCGGCCACGGCGCGATGCCGGCCAGCAGCGCGTGCAGCAGCACGCCGGCGCGCGCGTGATCCGCGGTCTCGACGCTGACGAGGCGTGGAACCGTCGGTGGACGTCGGCCGACAGCCGCGCGCACGCGACGTACGACGTGGGCCTGGCCAAGGCTGGTGCGCAGGTCGTCGCGGCCGGCGATGCCCTCCTCGATCACGGCGGCGTGGTCGGTCCACGCCATCTCCTCGACGACCTTGCGGCCGCCTGATCTCGCGGCAGCAGCGGCTGGATGACGAGGCAGGCGGCGTAGCCGAACACGCGGGAACAGGAACCACGCCGGCCACCAGGTCAGCCCGGCGACCACCCACATCGGCAGCGCGGCGAAGACGGTGCGCACGGCGTCCCACACCTGGCGCCGCAGCAGCGTGCCGACCTCGTGGGTGTCGTCGTCGACCCGGTCGAGGATCTCGCCGACCGCCTGCTCGTTCAGCGCGGACAGCGGCTGACGCAGCGCGGCGTCGAGCAGGTCCTCGCGCAGGCGACCCTCGGCGCGGTCGACGACCGCCGCCCAGACCGTGCGGCCCACCGTGTCGAGCACGGCGGCGCCGACCACGCAGAGCGCCAGCAGCCAGACCAGGGCGCGGGTGGGTCCCTCGGCCAGCGAACCGGCCACGACGGTGCCGAGGGTCTTGCCGAGCGCCCCCAGGAACGACGCCGCCATCGCCCACCCGACGGCCGCCTGCCGCAGCCGCCGCCAGTCGACGGTGCGGGCCGGGTCGGTGAACTCGTCGCCGCCGGGGTCTGGGTGTGGTCGGGTCGGGCGCCCGGCGGTGGTGGTGTCGGTCATCGGGGCCGACGCTACGCTCGCGCGCCGACAGTCTCATCCCGATT
>CAWGUS010000002.1:0-69218 GCA_963825755.1 uncultured Actinomycetota bacterium
GAACACGAGAGGCTGGTCGATCGCGAGCCCGGTCTTCTGCGCGGCTGCCAGCTTCACCTTGGCTGCGGCAGGCGTCGAGGGGGCCGAGGCTTCGGGTTCGTCGCCCGACAGCGACTCCGCAGCATCACAGGCGCCGAGAGCGGCCACGGTCGCCAGGGCGAGCGCGGACACGAGCAGACGGTGACGGCGCGGGCAAGCTGTGGACATGCGTGAGTTCCCCCCATACGACGATCGCGGATCGATTCCAGAGTAACCCGGCACCCCACGATCCCCCCGATCGTGGACGCGGGTCGCTCAGCAGTCGATCAGTGGGCGTGCTCGCCGCGGTAGTACTCGAAGATCCACCCGCTCAGCGCGATCGCGCCCAGCGCGAAGCCGATGATGACCAGCCACCAGGCGGTCATGGCGGTGCCGAAGACGATCAGGCCGAGCGTCAGCGCGCACCACAGCGGCCACCAGGAGTACGGCGGGAAGAAGCCGAGCTCGCCGGCGCCGTCGGCGATCTCGGCGTCCTTCCGGTCCTCGGGACGCGGCTCCATCCTGGCCGCGTGGACGCCGAGGTAGAGCGACACCATCAGCGCCAGCAGCGTCGTCATCGTGAGGGCCGACGTGCCGGTCCAGTCGTTGGTGACGACCCAGTAGGTGGGGCTGACCAGCACGAAGAAGACCGTGCTGATGATGAAGATCCAGGCTTCGACCTTCATCGGATGCCCTCCCCGTCGTCGGTGGTGTCGTCGTCGATGCGGTCCTGGAGCATCTCCCGGCGGCCGTCGACCTCAGGTGCGTCGGCCGGCGTCGGCCCTCGCGCTCGGCGTCGTTCTCGTCCAGCTCCAGGATCGCGACCTCCGGGTGGTGCAGGTCGAAGGCCGGCGACTCGGAGCGGATCCGCGGGATGCGTCACGAAGTTGTGCCGCGGCGGCGGGCTGGACGGTGGCCCACTCGAGCGAGCGGCCCCAGCCCCACGGGTCGTCGACGTCGACCAGCGGCGAGTTGCGCGACTGGTAGACGTTGTAGAGGAACGGCAGCGTCGAGGCACCCAGCAGGAACGCACCGATGGTGGAGACCTGGTTGAGCGTGGTGAAGCCGTCCTCGGACAGGTAGTCGGCGAGCGTCGCGGCATGCCCTCGACTCCCAGCCAGTGCTGGACCAGGAAGGTCGTGTGGAAGCCGACGAAGAGCAGCCAGAAGTGCACCTTGCCGAGCCGCTCGTCGAGCATCCGGCCGGTCATCTTCGGCCACCAGAAGTAGAAGCCGGCGAACATCGCGAACACCACGGTGCCGAAGACGACGTAGTGGAAGTGCGCGACCACGAAGTAGGAGTCGGAGACGTGGAAGTCGAGCGGCGGGCTGGCCAGGATGACGCCGGTCAGGCCACCGAAGAGGAAGGTCGTCAGGAAGCCGATCGACCACAGCATGGGGGTGTCGAAGGACAGAGATCCCCCCCACATCGTGCCGATCCAGTTGAAGAACTTCACCCCCGTGGGTACGGCGATCAGGAAGGTCATGCCGGAGAAGAACGGCAGGTCGACCGCACCGGTGACGAACATGTGGTGCGCCCAGACGGCGACCGAGAGGATCGCGATGCCGAGCGTGGCGCCGACCAGGCCGACGTAGCCGAAGATCGGCTTGCGGCTGAACACCGGCAGGATCTCGGAGACGATGCCGAAGAACGGCAGCGCGATGATGTAGACCTCGGGGTGCCCGAAGAACCAGAACAGGTGCTGCCACAGGATCGGCGCCCCGTGGGCGCGTGTCGAACACGTGGGCGCCGAGGATGCGGTCGGCCTCGAGCGAGAGCAGCGCGCCGGCCAGGATCGGGAACGCGATCAGCACGAGCAGGCTGGTGACCAGCGTGTTCCAGACGAAGATCGGCATCCGGAACATGGTCATGCCGGGCGCGCGCATGCAGATGATCGTGGTGATGAAGTTGACGGCACCGAGGATGGTGCCGAGGCCGGCCATCCACAGGCCCATGATCCACAGGTCACCGCCGACGCCGGGTGAGCTGACCGCGTCGGAGAGTGGTGTGTAGGCGAACCAGCCGAAGCTGGCGGCGCCCCCGGGGTGAGGAACCCCGAGGCGGCGATGAGGCCGCCGAAGAGGAACAGCCAGTAGCTGAACATGTTCAGGCGCGGGAACGCGACGTCGGGCGAACCGATCTGCAGCGGCATGATCACGTTGCCGAAGCCGAAGAACAGCGGCGTCGCGAACAGCAGCAGCATGATCGTGCCGTGCATGGTGAAGAGCTGGTTGTAGAGCTCGTCGTTGACGACCTGCTTGCCGGGGAAGGCCAGCTCGGAGCGGATCAGCATGGCCATCAGGCCGCCGATGAGGAACCAGGCGAACGACGTGACCGAGGTAGATCTTGCCGATCAGCTTGTGGTCGGTGGTGGTGAGCAGATCGGACGACCTGCTGGCCGAGCGTCTTGCGTGGCGCGGGGGTGCCGGTGCCCGGGCGGGCGTCCGTGGTGGTCACTCGCTCCTCCTCGCTTCTTCGTCGAGACCGGCCTGCGTGCGCGCTTCGGCGCCGCCGAGCAGCGGCTCGTCCGCGATGGAACCCTGCGTCGGCGAGGTCGGCAGGTAGGCGTCGTAGTCGGCCTGGCTGACCACCTTGACGTCGAACAGCATCCGCGAGTGGTAGGTGCCGCAGAGCTCGTAGCACCGGCCCTGGTAGTCGCCGATCTCGGTCGGGCTTCACCTGGAACTGGTTGATCCGGCCCGGGATGACGTCCATCTTGAACAGGAAGGCGGGGACACCGAAGTTGTGGATGACGTCGGGCGAGCTGCAGGTTGAACTGCACCGTCTGGTCGACCGGCAGCACCAGCGTCGGGATCTGCGAGGCCGTGCCCGCGGTGTAGGGCGTGCGGCCGCCCTCACCGCGGCTCGGTGTAGTTGAAGGTCCACGACCACTTCTGCCCGACGACGTCGACGGTGAGGTCGGGGTCGGGGTCGACCTCGATCAGCCTGTTCTGGACGTCGACGGTCCAGTAGAAGAAGACGACCACCATCATGATCGGCGCGATCGTGTAGAAGATCTCGAGAGGCAGGTTGTAGCGCGTCTGCACCGGGATCTCGTCGTCGTGCCGGCGACGGAAGCGCCAGACGACGTAGAAGATCAGGCCCCAGACGATGACGCCGGTGACCATCGCGGCCACCCAGGCCCACTGCCACAGCTCGAGCGTGTAGGGCGCCCTGCTCGGTCGCCGGGTCGGGCATCGCGAGGTTTGCCCACTGGTCTCGCTCGAACGCGTCGCCACAGCTGGTGAGCGTCAACAGGGCGAGTCCGAGCACTGTCGCAGTGGCGGCCCGCTTGCGGGCCGTTGCTGCACGCTGCGGGAGTTGCAGACCCACGAACGAGCCTCTCTCTCGGTCGATCACGTATGGCTCGAAGACTATCCGAATCCGCCCCGCATATCCCCGGCGGGTGGCCCGGTAGGTTCGGCGTGTGCACGTCGATCTGGATGCTGCCTCGTCCGAGCCGCTGCACCCCGCGGCGCGCGAGGTGCTTCTGGCCGCGCTCGACCAGGGGTACGCCGACCCGCGGCGCCTGCACCAGCCGCCCGGAACGCCCGCCTGCTGCTGGACAACGCCCGTGAGGCCGCGGCCGGGACGCCCTCGGCGTACGCGCCGACGAGGTCGTGCTTCACCGCCAGCGGGACCGAGGCGGTGCACCGCGGCCTGCTGGGGCTCGTCCGCGGGTCCCGCCGCGGGGACGTGGTCGTGCACTCTGCCGTCGAGCACTCCGCGGTGCTGCACGCGATCCGGTGGGGCGCGCGTGGACGTGCCCGTGCCCGTGGACGAGTGGGGCCGGGTCTACGACGGTGATCTCGTCGAGCAGGCCATGGGGCCCGACGTCGCCGCCGTTGCGCTCCAGAGCGCCAACCACGAGGTCGGCACGGTCCAGGCCGTCGGCAGGTTCCAGCTCCCGAACGACGTGCCTGTGTTCATCGACGCCTGCGCGTCGATGGGCCGGCTGCCGCTGCCCCCGGCTGGACCGTGGCAGCCGGCTCGGCCCACAAGTGGGGCGGACCGGCGGGCGTCGGCGTGCTGCTGGTGCGCAAGGGCGCGCGCTGGCGCAACCCCTTCCCCGCCGACGACCGCGTCGACGAGCGCACCGCGGGCTTCGAGAACGTGCCGGCGGCCCTGGCCGCCGCCGCCTCGCTGCAGGCGGTGGTCGCCGAGCGCGACGAGCGTGGGCGCGCGGCAGTTCGCGATGGTCGACCGGATTCGCGGTGCCGTCTCCGCGCTGCCCGACGTCGAGGTCGTGGGCGACCCGGTCAACCGGCTGCCCCACCTGGTGACGTTCTCCTGCCTGTACGTCGACGGCGAGGCGCTGGTGCACGAGCTGGACCGTCGTGGCTTCGGCGTCGCCAGCGGCTCGGCCTGCACGGCGTCCACCCTGGCGCCGTCGCACGTCCTCGCGGCGATGGGCGTGCTGACCCACGGCAACGTCCGGCTGGCCGTCGCGGCGCGACGTCGACCGACGACGACGTCGCCGCGTTCCTGCGCCGCACTGCCCAACGTCGTCGCCGAGCTGCGATCGAGGGTGGGCCTGTGACGATCCCGACCTCGAGCTCGACTGCCGCGGCATGCGTGTGCCCGATGCCGGTCATCGAGCTCGCCCGGCACATCGCCGACGTCGAGGTCGGCGCCCTCGTCGGCGTCGTCGCCGGTGACCTGGCGGCCCGCATCGACGTCCCCGCGTGGTGCCGCATGCGTGAGCAGGAGTACGTCGGCGAGGACGCCGCCGACGACGGCGAGCCGCGCTACGTGGTGCGGCGAAGTCTTGAGGCTCGTCAGGGGTGCATCGTCTTGAGGTGCGGCTCGAAGTCGGCCGTCGCCCGTCGCCGTACGTCTCGGTGCAGCGCTTGAGCAGGCCGCCCGGGACAGGTCGTACTCCTGCGTGCCGACCTGCTCGACGACGTAGACCGCGACCAGGCAGCCGAGCTGGGCGGCGCGCTCGTGGTCGAGACCCCAGGCGAGCGCGGCGAGGAAGCCGGCGCGGAACGCGTCGCCGACGCCGGTCGGCTCGACCTTCTCGATCTCTGGCACCGCGGCGACGGTGATCGACTCGCGGTCGCCCTGGCGGTCGATGCGGACGCCGTCGGGGCCGAGCGTGACGACCCAGGTGCCGACGCGGGACGAGGACCTCGTCGGCCGACCAGCCGGTCTTCTGGGTGATCAGCGACGCCTCGTACTCGTTGGAGAAGAGGATCTCGGCGCCGTCGATCAGCGGGCGGATCATCTCGCCGTCGCCGAACGCGAGCTGCTGGGACGGATCGGCGACGAAGCGGTAGCCGCGCTGACGGCACTCGTCGGTGTGGCGCAGCATGCCCTCGGGGTCGTCGGGGCCGATCAGCACGAAGTCGCTGGGCGCCGACCCGGTCGATGATCGGGCTTGAGCTCGATCTCGCGGGACTCGCTCATGGCGCCGGCGTAGAAGCTGGCGATCTGCGCGTGCGAGCTGTCGTTGGTGCACACGAAGCGGGCGGTGTGCCGCGTCTGCCGAGACGTGCACCGAGTCGCAGTCGACGTTGTGCCGCTCGAGCCAGGCGCGGTACTCGGCGAAGTCCTCACCGACCGCCCCGACGAGCACGGGGTTCAGGCCCAGGTTGCCGAGCCCGAAGCAGATGTTGGCGGCGCAGCCGCCGCGGCGTACCTCGAGGTCGTCGACGAGGAACGACACCGACAGCTTGTCGAGCTGGTCGACGACCAGGGAGTCGGAGAACCTGCCCGGGAAGGACATCAGATGGTCGGTGGCGATGGATCCCGCGATGAGCAGCGACATGGGGCGAGAGCCTACCGGCGACGGCTGCTAGGAGTACCAATCGGTAACGCCATACCGTCGAGAGCATGACGACCCCGCACCCCTGCTCCGCACTGCGTGTACGACGAGCTGTCGACGCCCGCCGAAATGCGCGACGACTGCCCGGGTCGTCGTCTCCAACCTGCGCCTCGAGCTGCGATCCGCGCGCCGCCGCGAGCACCCGGCGCCGAGCCTGCGCTTCGAGGACTTCCCGCGCGACGTGGCCAAGCGCGAGATCTCGGTCAGCGAGGCCGCCGCCCGGATGGCCAACTCGCTGCACCTGCATCTCGACTGACGAGGCGCCAGGTGACCGGAACATGGCAGAAGCCCCCGTCCACTGGACGGGGGCATTCTTGCTGGTCGAGTAGACCCCGAGGAACGAGGGCCGTATCGAGACCTAGTGGAAGCAGTCTCCACACGCGCAGGACCCACCCGCGTTGGGGTTGTCGATCGTGAACCCCTGCTTCTCGATGGTGTCGACGAAGTCGATCATCGCGCCGTTGAGGTAGGGGATGCTCATCCGGTCGACGACCACGGACACGCCGTCGAAGTCGGTGATGACGTCACCGTCGAGGGTGCGCTCGTCGAAGAAGAGCTGGTAGCGCAGGCCCGAGCAGCCACCGGGCTGCACGGAGATGCGCAGTGCGAGGTCGTCACGACCCTCCTGCTCGAGGAGGCTCTGGACCTTGGTCGCGGCACACCGGGCTCAGGTTGATCTGGTCGGTGCGACGCTCTTCAGTGGTCTCGAGCTGCTCGGTCATGTGATCTCCCTGGAGGTCTGAGGGTGGAGCTGTGCTACTGGTTCCAATGGTCGCACATGCGGGGTTATTCCCCGAGTCGGGCAGCTACGCGCGCGGCTGGGGCGACCAGGTGCGGGCCACCCGCTCGGCGAGGTCGGCCAGCGCGGCGTGCGGGTCGGCGAACGACCGCTCCTCCCCCACCAGGTCGACCATGCCGTACGCCGACTCGACGCCGAGCGCGCGCATCTCTCGCGACCCGACGGAGACCTGCCCGGCGAGAGCGATGCACGGCCGGACCGCGTCGCCGGCCACCTCGGCCACGCCGTGCGGCACCTTGCCGGAGCCGCTCGAGAAGTCGAACGCGCCCTCCCCCGTGATCACCAGGTCGGCGGCTCGGGCGCGGGCGCCCAGGCCGACCCGGTCGACCACCATGCCGATGCCGGCCTCACGGGTGGCGCCGAGCAGGAGCAGTCCGAACCCGAGGCCGCCGGCGGCGCCGGCACCCTTCGCGAGCGACGTACGCCGGTCGGTGGCGGCCGCCCACTCCTCCAGCAGGCCGTCGACGGTGGGCAGCCGCTCCTCGGAGATGCCCTTCTGCGGTCCGTAGATCTTGGCCGCACCGAACAGGCCGGTGAGCGGGTTGTCGACGTCACTGGCGGCGACGAGGGTCAGGCCCTCGACGGCCGCGCGGGCGGGTGCCAGGTCGGCCTCGGTGACCCCCGACAGTCCGGCGCAGCCCTGGTCGAGCGGCCGGTCGGCCGTCGCGCCGAGTGCGGCGAGCAGTCCGGCGCCACCGTCGGTGGTGCCCGAGCCGCCGAGGCCGATGACGACGGTGGTCGCGCCGGCGTCGCGGGCGGCCAGGACCAGCTCGCCGACGCCGTACGTCGAGGCGCCCTCGGGGTCCCCGACGTCCTTGGCGAGGTGGAGACCGCAGGCCTGCGCGCTCTCGACGTACGCCGTGTCGCCGACGACCAGGACGGTCGCCGGCACCTGCTCCGCGAACGGCCCGCGGACCGTGACCGCGGCGAGCTCGCCGCCCATCGACGTCTGGAGGACGTCGACGAAGCCCGGTCCGCCGTCGGACATCGGAGCCAGGTCGAGCTCGTCGTCCGGCGACCGGCGCGCCCACCCGCTCGCGATCGCGTCGGCGGCCTCCCGCGCGGTCAGCGTGCCGGCGAACTTGTCGGGGGCGATGAGTACGCGCATGGCCCCATCCTGTCCGACCGATCGGATGCGCCCCCACAGCGGTCCACATAGGCTTCCCACACCATGACGCATCCGACCATGAGCAAGCCCGAGATCCAGGCCGACGTGCCCGCCGACGTGATCATCCGGCCGATGACGGCGCAGGACGTCCCCGTCGCCGAGCGGCTGTCCGCCGAGGCGTTCCTGGCCGTCGACCGCGCGAGCTCACGGCCAGGTGCGGGCGAGCCCCAGCTGCGCTCCAAGTCGCGCGCCGACCTCTGGATGACCCGCACCCTGCGCTTCCTCGACAGCGATGCCGCGGGTTGCTGGGTGGCGGAGCGGGACGGCGAGATCCTCGGCTTCGCGACCTCCTTCCGACGCGACACGACCTGGTTCCTCGCGACGTACGCCGTCCGGCCCGACGTGCAGGGGCGAGGGCTGGGCAAGGCGATCCTGGCGACCGCGCTCGACCACAGCCGCGGCGCGCTGCGCGGCATGCTCAGCGCTTCCGACGACCCGCGCGCGTTCCGGCGCTACCGGCTGGCCGGCTTCGACCTGCACCCGCAGATGAGCCTCACCGGCGACGTCGACCGGCATGCCCTGCCCAGCGTCGAGCGCGTGCGCGAGGCGACAGCCGGGGACATCCCGATGATGAACTCCGTCGACCGCGGCACGCGCGGCGCCGCGCACGGGGCCGACCACGAGTACCTCCTCGAGACGTGCCGGGCGATCGTCGTCGACCACCGGATGGGTGAGGGCTACGCGTACTTCGACGACCGGGGTGTCGCCCTGCTGGCGGCCACCACCCGCGGCACTGCCACCGACCTCCTGTGGACGGCGCTGGCCGAGACGTCCGGCGAGACCTCGATCCACCACGTCACCGCCGCCAACCAGTGGGCCATCGACGTCGGCCTGGCGGCCGGGCTGTCCCTGCGCACGTGGGGTTTCCTCGGCGTGCGCGGCATGAAGCCGCCGGCGCCGTACATCCATCACGGCTCGCTGCTCTAGCTGAAGCCGTCTGGGAACCGATCGGCCGCGAGCGGTGTAGACAGGATTGTCGGACCTCCGAACGGAGCCACGATCAGCACCGAAGACGACGCCCTGCTGGTAGCCCGGGTGTGCGCGGGCGACGTTGACGCGTACGCCGTGCTGGTGCGCCGTCATGCGCCGATCGCGATGCGGACCGCCGCGCTCCTCGGTGCGGGGTCGGACGCCGAGGACGTGGTTCAGGAGGCGTGGGTGAAGGCGTACCGCTCGCTCGGCCGCTTCCGGGCGGGCGAGCCCTTCCGGCCGTGGCTGCTGCGGATCGTGGCCAACGAGGCCCACAACCAGCACCGCTCCGCCGTACGCCGTGGCGCGCGGGAGCGCCGGGTGCTGCCGGTGGAGCTCCTCGACCCGGCGGGCGAGGTGGCCGACCGCGAGAGCCGGGAGCGGCTGCTCCAGGCCGTCGGTCGGCTGCCCGACAAGCTCCGGACGGTGGTGACGTGCCGCTACCTGCTCGAGCTCGACGAGGCGGAGACGGCGCGGGTGCTGGCCATCCCGAAAGGCACCGTCAAGTCGCGGCTGAGCCGGGGCCTGGCCCAGCTGCGAACGGTGCTCGCCGCCGACACCGGAGAGGCGGCCAGTCATGCCTGAGCTCCTCGAGTCACAGCTGCTCGACCTGGGCCGGGCCGTGCGTGTCGATCCCCCCGCCGACCTGGCGGAGAAGGTGTTGGCCCGGATCGCCGCCGAGCCCGAGCCGTCGCTGCCCGCCGTGGTGGCGTCGTGGACGCGGGCCCGGGCGCGGTGGATCGCGACCCTGGTCGCCGGCCTGTTGGGGCTGGGCATCGTGCTGTCACCGGTGGGCGCCGACATGCGCGCGTGGTTCGGCTTCCACGGGGTCGTGGTCGACGAGCGGGCACCGCGGGTCGGTGGCGAGCCCTCGGTGCCCGCGGCCTCCGGTGCGCTGACCCTCGACGAGGCCGGCCGTCTCGCCGGCTTCACGCCTTCCGTCCCCGCCGAGCTGGGGCCGCCCGATCGCGTCGAGCTCTCGGACGACCGTGCGGTGGTGTCGATGAGCTGGGGTGCCGCGACCGCGACGCTGCGCCTGGACCAGTTCGACGACGAGCTGGAGCCCCGGTTCTGGAAGTCGTCGCTCGACGCGGAGTTCGTGTCGGTGGCCGGCTTCGAGGGGCTGTGGTTCCCGACGCCGCACGAGGTCGTCGTACTCACCGACGGCGGAGCCGTCCGGAGCCACCCGCCGCGGCTGGCGGCCTCGACGCTGATCTGGATGCGTGGCGGGGTGACCCTTCGGCTCGAGGGCGACGTGAGCCGTGACAGGGCGGTCGGGATAGCCGAGTCCGTGCGCTGACGGAACCTGCAGCGCCGCGGCGGTGTATCCCCTGAAGACCCGCCACCAGGAGGAACCCATGCGCCGCTTGCCGACCCTCGTCATCGCCCTGGCCCTCGCCCTCGCGCCCGTCCTCGGCCTGCCGCTCGCGGCCCAAGCCGGCGGTCCCACCAGCGTGTTGCTCACCAGGCCCGGCTACGACGCCGCCGCGCTCTACTACAACGACGGTGCCTACACCCGGCTCGAACGGCTCGTCACCGACACAAGCGTCTCGGTGCCGGTGCCGCCCGAGCTCGACCAGTACGGGCAGCGGTACAACCTCACCTGGCTGATCCACGACCAGCTCATCTGGCGCACCGACCGGATCCACGTGGACGGCGAGGAGGTCTACGTCGAGACGACCATGTTCGACGGGATGAACTCGCCCGCGGCGGAGGACACCACCACGTGGCACCGGGCCCAGGCGCCCCAACAGCTGCTCGGGCTGCTGGACAAGCAACTCGAGGGTGTCGGCAAGGGCGACGGAGCGTCCGAGGCGTTCGCGCCCGACCTCGCGCCCAGCGCCACGACCCCCGAGGCACCGGTTGCCGAGACGCCGGCCACGGAGCCGTCCGGGTCCGCCCTGACCGGCTGGGTGTGGGCGCTGCCGGGCCTGGCCATCGGTGCGCTCGCCGGAGTGCTGGCGGGGCGTCGCCGGCGGACTGCGCAGGGACCGCGCCAGGTGCTGGTCGACCGGGAGCCCGTCGGTGCCTGAGGGGGGCCCCGTCAGTCGCGGTGTGACTTGCCCGGCAGGTCGAGCATCCGCTGGAGGGCGACCTTGGCGTCGATCTCGGTCTGCGGGTCGACGTCGATGACGTTGACGACGTTGCCCGCGACCAGCGACTCCATCGCCCACACGAAGTGCGGCAGGTCGATGCGGTTCATCGTCGAGCAGTAGCAGACGTTGCGGTCGAGGAAGACGATGTTCTTGTCGGGGTGGGCGTCGGCCAACCGCTTGACGAGATTGAGCTCGGTGCCGATCGCCCACGTGGTGCCGGGCTCCGCGGCCTCGATGGTCTTGATGATGAACTCCGTCGACCCGACGAGGTCGGCCTTGAGCACGACCTCGTGGGTGCACTCGGGGTGAACCAGGATGAAGATGTCGGGGTGCTTCACCCGGAGCTCGTCGACGACATCCGGGGAGAAGCGGCCGTGCACCGAGCAGTGGCCCTTCCAGAGGATCATCTTCGCCGCGCGCAGCTGCTCGGGGGTGAGGCCGCCGGACGGCTGGCGCGGATCCCAGACCACGCACTCCTCGAGGGAGATGCCCATCTTGAGCACCGCCGTGTTGCGACCGAGGTGCTGGTCGGGGAAGAAGAGGACCTTGGCGTCCGGCTTCTGGTCGAACGCCCACTCGAGGGCGACGTCCGCGTTGGACGACGTACACACGACCCCGCCGTTGCGGCCGCAGAACGCCTTGATGTCGGCCGAGGAGTTCATGTAGGTCACGGGTACGACGCTGTCCTGGACCCCGGCGTCGGCGAGCGCGTCCCAGGCGTCCTCGACCTGACCGAGCCGCGCCATGTCGGCCATCGAGCAGCCGGCGGCGAGGTCGGGCAGGATCACCTTCTGCGAGGGTGCGGTGAGGATGTCTGCCGACTCGGCCATGAAGTGCACGCCGCAGAACACGATGAACTCGGCGTCGGGACGGTCGGCCGCGTCGCGCGCGAGCTTGAAGGAGTCGCCCGTGACGTCGGCGAACTCGATGACCTCGTCGCGCTGGTAGTGGTGCCCCAGCACGAACACCCGCTCCCCCAGCGCCGCCTTGGCCGCCCGGGCGCGGGCCACCAGGTCGGGGTCGGATGCGGCCGGCAGGTCGCCGAGACACTCGACGCCGCGCTCGGCGGAGAGATCGGTGCCGCGGCCCAGGGGAAGCAGCGGGAGGTCGATGGTGGTCATGGCTTGATCCTAGATCGGGCCCCCACCTCGGGCCGACGCCCGGCACACTGTGGTCGTGGATACCCTCGGCAGCAGACAGGTGTACGCCAACCCGTGGATGGCGGTCAGGGAGGACACGGTCCGTCGTCCCGACGGCTCCCCCGGCGTGTACGCCGTGGTGGAGAGTGCGGACATCGCGCTGGTCATCCCGGCGGACGGCGGCCGGCTGCACCTCGTCGAGCAGTACCGCCACCCCGTCGCCGGTCGACGCTGGGAGTTCCCGTCGGGGAGCGCCGACCCGCAGCTCGACACCGACGCCGCGTCCCTGGCCGTCCGCGAGCTGCGTGAGGAGACCGGGCTCTCGGCCGGCCGGCTGTCTCCGCTGGGCACGCTCGACGTCTCACCGAGCACGTTCAGCCAGCAGTGCAGCGTGTTCCTGGCCACCGAGCTGACGCAGGGTGCGGCCGCGCGCGACGCCGAGGAGCAGGACATGCGCTCCGCGTGGTTCGCCCGCGCCGATGTCGAACGGATGATCCGTGAGGGCGCCGTCACCGACGCGAAGACCGTCGCGGCGTACGCCCTGCTCCTCCTGACCGGGTAGCCGCCGCACGTCGCGGTCGCGGGTGTCGAGACAGGACCTCGTCCTTCATCGACCAGCGACGGAACAGGGCTCACGTCTCGGGCGAGCCCACGAGCGACTCGCTCAGCGACTCCATCGTGCTGTCGAAGGCTGCCGCCAGGTCGACGCCGTACGCGTCCGCAAGCGTGATGACACACCAGAGACAGTCCGCCAGCTCGTGGGCGAGGGCGTCGTCGAGGTCGTCGCGTGGGCGCACGCCGGCCTTGCCCTGCACGAGCTTGGCGAGGTCACCCACGTCGCCGAGGAACCCCAGCATGATCTCCTCGGTGGTCCAGGATCGCCCGTACCGCTCGGTTTCCAGGTCGGCGTACTGGGCGCGCACCGAAAGCGCCTTGGCCCGCATCTCGTCGAAGTCCATGGACGCATCATGGCCGGTCAGCCGAACGTGCGCGGCAGGCCCAGCTCCGCGGCGAGCGCATCGGCTGGTACGGCGCGCTCGTCGGCGCCGACCCAGCGAGCCTCGGGGTGGCGTTCGTACAGGTGGTCGTCGGTGTGCCGCGGGAAGACGTGGACGTGCAGGTGCCACACGTCCTGGCCACCGGCCGGTTCGTTGTGCTGCCGGATCGAGATGCCGTCACACGAGTACGCCGTGCGCATGGCCACGGCGACCTGCTGCACCAGGTCCCAGACGGCATGCCCGACCGGCGCGGGGAGGGAGTAGAGGTTCTCGTGGTGCTCGCGAGGCATCACCAGCGCGGCCCCGGAGTTGAGGGGCCACCACTTGGGCGAGATGCGGGCGAACGCCAGGTCGGTCACGGCGACCACGTCGCCCGGCTGGTTGTGCTCGTTGAAGACACCCTGCTGCAGCCGGCAGAAGGGACAGGCGTAGCCGTCGGGCTCGTGGCTCCGAACGGTCACGGCTTCGGCAGGGTGAAGCTCACGGTGGCCCCGCCGCCGGGCGTCTCGTCGATCCAGATCCGGCCCCCGTGCGCCTTGACGATGCGCCGCGCGGTGGTGAGGCCGAGGCCGGTGCCGGACACCGACTTGTCCAGTCGGGCGAGCGGCTCGAAGACACGGGCGCGCTCCTCCTCGGGCACGCCGGCCCCGGAGTCGGCGACGGAGAAGGTCCAGCCGTCGGAGTCCTCGGTGGCGGTCGCGACGACGCGCAGTGGCCGGTCGGGGTGCACGAACTTCACGGCGTTGTCGACGAGGTTGGCGACGACCACCTGGTACTGGGCCGGATCGGCGGTCACCGTCGGCATCGGCCCGACCTCGACGACCGACCTGTCGACCGACTCGGGCAGGCCGCCCAGGGCCACCTCGAACAGGTGGCCGACGGCGACCTCGCGCAGGTCGGGCGGAGTGCCGTGCCGGGCGTAGGCGAGCAGGTCGTCGATCATGTCCTTCATCCGCTGGGCACCGCGTTCGGCGCGGGCGACCATCGAGCTGAGCAGCGCGTCGCCGGGGTCGATGTTGTCCTGGGCGATCTCGAGCGACATGGCGACCGCCGCGAGCGGGTTCTTGAGGTCGTGGCTGACCGTGCCGGCGAAGACGGCGAGGCCGTCCTGCGCGACGGCGAGCGCGTCGTTCGCCTCGAACAGCCGGCGCGAGGCCAGCTCGAGCTCGAACATGTCGACCACGCGGTCGGCCAGCAGGGCGAGGTCGTCGGCCTGGCGGTCTGCCTCGTGCGGCTGCTCGTCGAAGACGCACAGCACGCCGAATCGCACCCCGTCGGGGGTGGTCAGCGGGTGGGCCGCGCTGAAGCGGATGGCGGCGCGCTCACCGTTGACGAACCCGCTCCCGGCGTAGCGCTCGTCGTCGGCCGCGTCGGGGATGACGAAGGGCCCCTCATCGAGGAGCGACGACGTGCAGACGGCACAGGCGGCCGCCTCCTGCTCGTCGTCGAGACCGTACGACGCGACGGAGTAGGGACCGGCGTCGCCGAGCACCGTGATGGCGGCCATGGGTACGCCGCAGATCCGCGCTGCCAGCTCGGCCAGCGCGGTCAGCTCGGTCGCGCTTCGGCTGCTGCAGGAGGTGGTACTCCTCCACAGCGGCGCTGCGTTGGTGCCCCATGGTCACAAGCCCGGAGCATCCCACACGGCCAGCCACCTCTGCAGGTCCTTCTCGAAAGGCAGCTCCGCCTGGAGGTGGTCGCGTACGGCGATCTCGAGGAGGTTGTCGCGCCGCTGCTCGCCCGCCGGCAGGCCGGGCACGGGCGCGAACGCGTAGAAGGTGCCCTGCTTGTAGAGGTAGACGAGCCCGAACGTGCGGCCGGCCGCGTCGCGGAACGGCACGAGCGTGCAGAGCAGGCCGCCGCCGAAGCCCTGCGCCTCGACGGTCGAGTTGACGGCGTGCAGGTCGGTGCACAGCCCGGCCATGTCGTCGGCGGCGCCGGTGACCTCGAGCCAGGTGAAGCCGAACGAGTCGACGGTGGTCGTGACCGTGGGTGCGTCGGAGTCGTCGTCGATGAGGGCGACCACCTCGGCCTGCGCCTGGGCGAACGCCGCACCGGTGGAGGCGCGGTAGCAGACGGCACCGCTGCCGGTCGGCGTGAACCCGGCCGCTGTCTGCAACGTGATCGCTGCGCTCGGGATGAGGAACAGGGAGTCGAGGTTGGGGCCCTTGATCCGGTGCCGGCCGGTCATGGCGTCCCACAGGCCCACGGCGTCAGCCCGTCGTACGGCCGAGCTCGGCCTCGATCTTGGCGAGCTGCTCGAGGCGCTGCTCGAGCGAGGGATGGGTGGACGTGATCGTCTTCCAGCTGACGCCGCTGATCGCCGGGGCGATGAAGAAGGCGTTCATCGCGGCGCTGGACCGGAGATCCTTCTGCGGGATCGCGGAGATCTCGCCGGTGATCTTCTGCAGTGCCGTCGCCAGGGCCGAGGGCTTCATCGTGAGGTAGGCGGCGGACCGGTCGGCACACAGCTCGCGGTAGCGCGAGAGCATCCGCATCAGGATGAAGCTGATGGCGTAGACGACCAGGCTGACGGCCAGCGCGATGAGGAACGCCGGGGCGCCGCCGCCGTTGTTGCCGCGCCGGGCCATCCCGAAGCCGCCGAACTGGGCGCCACGGGTGAGCATGCCCGCGACGATGCCGGCCGAGGAGGCGACGGTCATGACCAGGACGTCGCGGTGGGCGACGTGGGACAGCTCGTGGGCGAGCACGGCCTCGAGCTCCTCCGCGTCGAGCTTGCCGAGAATGCCGGTGGTGACGCAGACGACGGCGCGCTGCGGCGAGCGACCGGTCGCGAAGGCGTTGGGCAGCTCCATGTCGGCGACGCCCACGCGCGGCTTGGGCATGTCGGCCAGCGCGCACAGACGGTCGATCATCGCGTGCAGCTCGGGCGCCTCCTCGGGCGTGACCTCGCGGGCCCGCATGGCCCGCATGGCCACCTTGTCGGAGCTCCACCACTGGTAGAACGCGACGCCGATGCCGGCCAGCCCGACGAACAGGACCAGGTTGGACGGGACGACGAACATGAGCACGACCACGAGGGCGACGAAGAGGGCGCCGAGCAGGAACATCACCGTGGTCATGCGGAAGGTGAGCCCGGCGTCCTTGATGAAGCGGGTTCGCGCCATGTCAGCCGGGAATCAGTCCGTCGTCGGTGAGCAGCTGGCGGACCTCGTCGATGGTGGCGTCGGACGGGGGCAGGATGAGGTCGGACTCGTCGAGGCTGTCGACCTCGTGCGGAGTCCCGACCGTGCGTACGCCGTCGAGCAGCGCCGCCAGGGCAGTGCCGAACGACTCCACGTCACCGGACTCGACGGCCCCCTCGACGGCCGAGTCGAGCTGGTTGAGCGCGCCGAGGGCCTCGTCGGACACGTCGAACTGACCCTCGCCGAGGATCCGGACGATCATGCCGGGCCTTCCTTCGTGGTCTCGCTCTGCACCGGCTCGTCGGCGTCGGCGAGGATGTCGCCACCGTCGCCGGCCTCGATGGCCTGCGGAGCGGACTTGGCCTTCAACCGGGCCAGCTCGGACTCGACGTCGCTCTGGGAGCTCATCGACTCGAGCTCACGGGCGATGTCGTCGCCGGCACCCACCTGCGACACGTCGTCGAGGGCACCGGAGGCGATCAGCTCGTCGATGGCGCCGGCCCGAGCCTGCATGGAAGCGGTCTTGTCCTCGGCACGCTGGATCGCCATGCCGACGTCGCCCATCTCCTCGCCGATGCCCGACATCGCCTCGCCGATACGCGTCTGCGCCTCCGCGGCGGTGTAGGTCGCCTTGATGGTCTCCTTGCGGGTGCGGAACGACTCGACCTTGGCCTGCAGACGCTGCTGCGCGAGGGTGAGCTTCTCCTCCTCGCCCTGGAGCTGGGCATGCTGGGCCTTGAGGTCGTTGATCTGGTTGACCAGGCCGGACTTGCGGGTCAGCGCCTCGCGGGCGAGGTCCTCGCGGTCCATGCCGATCGCCTTCTCGGCCTGGTTCGACAGCTTGGTGCTCTGCGCCTCGAGCTGGTTGACCTGCAGCTCCACGCGCTTGCGGCTGGTCGCCACGTCGGCGACGCCGCGGCGTACCTTCGAGAGCAGGTCGAGCTGACGCTGGTAGCTGTAGTCCAGCGTCTCCCGGGGGTCCTCCGCCTTGTCGAGAGCCTTGTTGGCCTTCGACCGGAAGATCAGACTGATGCGCTGCATGAGGCTCATGTGGTGGCGACCCCTCCTGGTTCGTGGTGCCGTCCGGTCGCCGTCGATCGGCAGGGCGGTCACTCGTGGTCGTGTGCCAACCCTAGGACCAAACGCAAGCGGGAGCGAGCAGCGACGACCGGTAGGCTGGCGGGGCCGATTCCACCTGGTCGGCCACCCCGATGACCATTGAGTTCGTCCCGACCGTGAGGCCTGCGTTGTTCCGTCGTTCCAAGTCCGATCCCGCCGCCGCTGCCCCCGAGCCGGTCGCCGGCGCCAAGGAGGGTGGCAAGGGCCGCCCCACCCCCACCCGCAAGGAGGCGGAGGCCGCGGCGCGGGCCCGGGCCAAGACCCCGCGCACCCGCAAGGAGCAGGCCGCCGCGCAGCGTGCCGCCCGGTCGGACTCGAGCCAGAAGATGCGCGCCGCCATGAAGTCGGGCGACGAGCGCTACCTGCCCGTCCGCGACAAGGGGCCGGAGCGCCGGTTCATCCGCGACTACATCGACGCCCGCTTCTCCATCGTCGAGCTGCTGATCCCGATGATGCTGGTGACCCTGGTGCTCGGCTACTCCGGCAATGCCTACCTCGCCAGCATCGGCAACGTGATCCTGCTCGGCACCCTGCTCCTGGTCATCCTCGACGTGATCTTCCTGCGCATGCGCCTGCGCCGCGAGCTGGTGCGGCGCTTCCCCGACTCGCCCCTCAAGGGCACCACCTACTACGCCGTCATGCGGTCGCTGCAGATGAAGTTCATGCGGCTGCCCAAGGCCCAGGTCAAGATCGGCCAGGAGCTCCCCGAGCACTACCGCTGATGGAGTCGGGCTTCGCCGCCGGCCTCGCCGCCGGGGTGGCCGCGGCGGTCCTGTTCGGGCTGGCGGCGGTCGCGCAGGCCCACGCCGTACGCCGGGACTCGAGCAACGCGCAGGGCCTGGCCGGGTTCGTGCTGTGGGCCGCACGCAACCCGTGGATGCTGGCTGTCGTCGCGGCGTACCTCGTCGGCTTCGTGCTGCACGCGGTCGCGATCTGGCTGCTCCCGCTCTACCTGGCCCAGGCCAGCATCGCGCTGTCGCTGCCGGTCACGGCGCTCGCCTCGGCCCGGCTCGCGGAGCTGCTGTCGGGTCGCGGCTGGCTCGGGATCGCCGCCGTGACCGCGGGCCTCGTGCTGCTGGCCGTCGGTGCCGGGCCGGCCGGTGACACCGTCACGGGCACGCCGTACGCCGTCGGGCTGGTGGTGGCCCTCGTCGCGCTGCTCATGGTGGGGCTGCTGGCCCGCAAGGCCGGCGCCCTGACCCTCGGCTGGCTGGCCGGGCTCGGCTACGCCGGCTCGGCGCTCGCGGTGCGCGGGGTCGACGTACCCCCGACTCCCGCGATCGTGGCAGCGGCGCTGACCGTGCCGGCGTACGGCGTGCTGGCGTTCTGGCTCTACTCCCTCGCGCTCGACCGGTCGCTGGTCTCGACCGCCAGCGCGCCGATGATCACGGCGCAGACGTTCGTGCCGGCCCTGGCCGGCCTCGCGTGGCTAGGCGACGGAGTGCGCGACGGCTGGGGCGCGGCCATCGCCGTCGGCCTCTTGCTGGCCACCGCGGGCACGGTGCTGCTGCAGCGAGCTCAGGCGTCGTAGTCGAGCACGACCCGCTCGGAGGTCGGGTGCGACTGGCAGGTCAGCACGTAGCCGCGGTCGAGCTCCTCGGGCTCGAGGGCGTAGTTGGCGTCCATCGCGACACTGCCCTCGATGACCTTGGCGCGACAGGTGCCGCAGACGCCGCCCTTGCACGCGAAGGGCACGTCGCCGCGCACCGTCGTGGCCGCCTCGAGCACGCTCGGGCCGTCGGGCCGCAGCGACAGGTCCGTGGCCCGCCCGTCGAGGCGGATGGTGACGCTGGCCGCGCCGTCCTCGGTGCCGCTCAGCTCGGCGACCGGTGCCCGTGGTGCGGCGTCGGCGTGGAAGAGCTCGGTGTGGACGCGCTCGACCCCGGCGTCGGCCAGCACCGTGCGCAGCTCCTCGACCATCGGCTGCGGACCGCAGACGAACCAGTCGTCCACGTCGGCCACCGGCACGAACGCGTCGAGGATCCGGCGCAGGCGCTCGCCGTCGAGCCGCCCGGACAGCAGTTCGACGTCGGTCTGCTCGCGGCTGAGGACATGGAGGATCTGGAAGCGCGTGGGGTGGGCGTCCTTGAGGTCGTGGACCTCGTCGAGGAACATCACCGAGCGCGCGGTGCGGTTGGCGTAGACGAGCGTGACGAACGAGTCGGGCTCGCCCTCGAGCAGGGCGGCCAGGATCGAGAGCATCGGGGTGATGCCGGAGCCGGCCGCGATGGCGACGTAGCGCTTGCCGGTCGGCGGGGTCGGGCGTCACGGTGAACCGGCCGGCCGGGCGTCATCACGTCGAGCTGGTCGCCGGGCTTCAGGCCGCCGACGACGCCGTCGCTGAAGACGCCGCCCGGCAGCCGCTTGACGCCGATGCGCAGCAGGCCCGACGAGGGCGGGGTGCAGATCGAGAAGCTGCGGCGTACGTCGTCGTCGCCGCGGATCGTCAGGTGCTGGCCGGCGGTGAAGGCGTAGTCGTCGCGCAGGTCGTCGGGCACGTCGAAGGTGATCGCGACGGAGTCGTCGGTGAGCGGCTCGACACTGCGCACGGCCAGCGGGTGGAAGATCGCGTGGTGGCGCACCGGGGTGGTGGTCATCGGCCGCCCCTCAGATGGCTTTGAAGTGGTCGAAGGGCTCGCGGCACGCGTTGCAGATCCACAGCGACTTGCAGGCGGTGGAGCCGAAGCGGCTCGACTCGCGGGTGTCGGGCGAGCCGCACTGCGGGCAGCGCACCGACAGCGTGAGCCGGGTGACCTGGTCGGCGCGGGGGCCGGGCGGGGCGACGCCGTACTCCTCGAGCTTGGCGCGGCCCTCGTCGGTCATCCAGTCGGTGGTCCAGGCGGGCGCCAGCACGAACTCGACCTCCACCTGGCGGTAGCCGGCGTCGCTGAGCTGCTCGACGAGGTCGTTGCGGATCGCCTCCATCGCCGGGCAGCCGGAGTAGGTGGGCGTGATCTGCACGTGCACGCGGCCCATGTCGTCCTCGGTGACGTCGCGCAGGATGCCGAGGTCCTCGATGGTGACGACCGGGATCTCGGGGTCGGGTACGGCGGCAGCGACGGCCCAGGCCCGCGTGCGCGTGGTCACCACGTCGCCCCCGGGTGCGAGCGGGTGAGGTGCTGCATCTCGGCGAGCAGGAACCCCATCTGCTCGGTGTGCCGGCCGCGGCGACCGCCACCGATGGCGGGGCGCACGTCGGGCACCGTGAGGGTCGCCTCGGCTACCACGCCACCGATCGCGGAGAGGACGCCGTCACGCAGGGTCGCCGGGTCGACGGCTACGCCGTCGGCGACCAGGGCGGGGTCGACGAACGAGCCGTCGAAGAGCTCCTCGAGGAACGGCCACTCGGCGTCGAGCGCGGCCTGCATGCGGGCGTGCGACTCGTCGGTGCCGTCTCCGAGCCGCACGACCCAGCGGCTCGGCGTGGTCGAGGTGGTAGTCGACCTCCTTGACGGCCTTGGCCGAGACCGCGGCCAGGGTGGCGTCGGCGCTGCCTCGCAGCGCGGCGTACAGGTGGGACTGCCAGGCGGCGACCATCAGGAGGCGGGCCATGGCGACGCCGAAGTCCTTCTGCTCGCGCTCGACGAGCCACACGTTGCGGAACTCCCGCTCGTCACGGAAGTAGGCGAGGTCGTCCTCGGAGCGGCCGGCGCCCTCGACCTCACCGGCGTAGGTGAGCAGCGCGCGGGCCTGGCCGAGCTGGTCGAGCCCGATGTTGGCCAGCGCGACGTCCTCCTCGAGCTGCGGCGCCCGGCTGATCCACCAGCCCAGCCGCTGCGCGTTGACGAGCGCGTCGTCGGCGAGGGCGAGGACGTAGTCGAAGAGCCGCTTCGTCGTGGCCTCGGCTGAAGGATCGGGGTCCCCGCCGAGTCGTTCGTCGGAGGAGCCCAGCGGCGGAGGCGAGGAACTCGGTGGGGTGGTCACAGATGCTCCACGCCTTCGGGCACGTCGTAGAACGTCGGGTGCCGGTAGACCTTGTCGGCCGCCGGGTCGAAGAACGAGTCGCGCTCGTCGGGGCTCGACGCGGAGATCGCGGCGGCCGGCACCACCCACACCGAGACACCCTCCTGGCGACGGGTGTAGAGGTCGCGGGCGTTGCGCAGCGCCATCTCGGCGTCGGGAGCGTGCAGCGAACCGGCGTGCACGTGCGAGAGACCTCGGCGAGCGCGCACGAAGACCTCCCAGAGGGGCCAGTCGCTCATGCGGGGTCCCCGCGGAGTTGTGTGCGGAGGGAGCGCAGCGGAAGGAGCACAGAGGTCCGTGGGGTGTTCATGCCACCGCCACCGTGCGGGCGGCCTGCTTGGCGGCGTACGCCGACGCGGCCTCGCGCGCCCAGGCACCGTCGTTGTGGGCACCGGCGCGGTGGGCCATCCGCTGCTCGTTGCAGGGCCCGTTGCCCTTGATCACCTCGAAGAGCTCGGTGAAGTCGATGGGCGAGAAGTCGTAGTGGCCGCGCTCGTCGTTCCACGCGATGCCGTCGTCGGGCAGCGTCAGCCCGAGGGCCTCGGCCTGCGGCACGGTCATGTCGACGAAGCGCTGCCGCAGGTCGTCGTTGGAGAAGCGCTTGATGCCCCACGCCATCGACTGGGCGGAGTTGGGCGAGTCGTCGTCGGGCGGTCCGAACATCATCAGGCTGGGCAGCCAGTAGCGGTCGACGGCGTCCTGCGCCATCGCCTTCTGCGCGGGCGTGCCGTGGGAGAGCGTGTGCAGGATCTCGAAACCCTGGCGCTGGTGGAACGACTCCTCCTTGCAGACGCGCACCATCGCGCGGGCATAGGGGCCGTAGGAGCACCGGCACAGCGGCACCTGGTTGACGATCGCGGCGCCGTCGACGAGCCAGCCGATCGCGCCCATGTCGGCCCAGGTGAGGGTCGGGTAGTTGAAGATCGAGGAGTACTTCTGCCGACCGGAGTGCAGCTGGTCGAGCAGGTCGGAGCGGTCGACCCCGAGGGTCTCGGCGGCGGCGTACAGGTAGAGGCCGTGGCCGGCCTCGTCCTGCACCTTGGCCATCAGGATCGCCTTGCGGCGCAGGCTCGGGGCGCGGCTGATCCAGTTGCCCTCGGGCTGCATGCCGATGATCTCGGAGTGCGCGTGCTGCGCGATCTGCCGGATCAGGGTCTTGCGGTAGGCCTCGGGCATCGCGTCGCGCGGCTCGACCCGGCCGTCGGTGGCGAGGAGCTCGTCGAAGCCCTCGGGAGCATCTGGCGCAGCCACCCGGCCCGGTTCGTCGGAGGGGGTGCCGAAGTCGTTTCCGTACACACCCAGACGGTAGCAGTTTGTGACACGTTTGCGTAGTTCTGACGCCACTCTGTAACGTCACGACCCAGGGCTGGGCTTGCTCGGCCCGAACCGGTCGGGAGATCGAGGAGGATCGGTCCGGAGCGAAGCGACGGGCTGGCGACCCGACTCGAGATCAGGCAGGGCAGGATGGTCGTCATGACTTCTCCCGGCGCCGACGTCTCGGTGCGCGTCGCGTGGGCCGACGACGCGGCCGCGATCGCCGCCGTACAGCTGAAGGCGTGGCCCGAGATGTACGCCGGACTGGTGCCGGCCGAGGCGCTGCCCACCGACATCGAGCCCCTGGCCGCGGCCTGGCGCGACGCGCTCGCGAAGCCCGCCGACGCGCGCAACCGGGTGCTGGTCGCCTTGGAGCGCAACCGGGTGCTGGGCTTCGCGCTCACCTCCCCCGCCGTCGACCCCGACTGCGACCCGGTGTCCGACGGCGAGCTCTCGGAGCTCACCGTCGAGCCGGCCGAGCGCGGCAAGGGGCACGGTTCGCGACTGCTGCAGGCGGCCGTCGACACCCTCGTGGCCGACCGGTTCACCCGGGCCACGTCCTGGGTCGTGGCAAGCGACGACGCCCTCCGCAGGTTCCTCACCGACGCCGGCTGGGCACCCGACTCGGCCCACCGCGAGCTCGACCTCGACGGCACCGGCAGCACGACCGTCAAGCAGGTCAGGCTGCACACCGCACTGGCCTGAACCGGCCTTGATTTTCCGCGGCGACCGGCAACCATGGATGACATGGCCGGTTCGCTGCCCAGGCTCTACCGCATCGTCGTCCTCATGGTCGTGCTCCTGATCTGCACGGCCGCTGGGGCGTGGCTGGGAGCCAGTCCGTCCGTCCCGTTCCTGGTCGGCACGGGTGTGCTCGGCGGCGTGGCCGTCGGCGTGCTGGCGGCGTACGCCCTGCTCCATCAGCCGCACCACTGACATCGGCGGGGACGGCCGCCGGGGCGCTGTTAGCGTCCGGTCCGTGCCCGACGAGCCCGACTCCCCCGCCGCCGCACGACGCGGGATCATCCGCGACTCGCTCGCGGTCGGCATCGCCACCGGCGCGTACGGCGTCTCGTTCGGCGCCGTGTCGGTGGCAGCCGGACTCGGCGTGCTGCAGACCTGTGCCCTGAGCCTGCTGATGTTCACGGGGGCGTCGCAGTTCGCGCTGGTGGGCGTCGTGGCTGCCGGCGGGGCGCCGCTGTCGGGTGCGGTGACGGCGCTGCTGCTGGGCACCCGCAACACCCTCTACGGGCTGCGGCTCGCTCCGCTGCTGAGGTTCGGCGGCATCCGCCGCGTCGCCGCCGCGCACGTGCTCATCGACGAGTCCACGGCGATGTCGGTCACCCGCGACTCCACGCCCGCCGCGCGGCTGGGCTTCGTCACCACCGGTGCCGCCGTGTTCGTCTTCTGGAACCTCGCCACCCTGGCCGGTGCGCTGGCCGGAAACGCACTGGGCGACCCCGAGCGCTACGGCCTCGACGCGGCCGTGGGCGGCGCGTTCCTCGCGCTGCTGTGGCCCCGGCTGTCGGACCGTCGCAACCAGGCGGTCGGCGTGCTCGCCGTTGCCGTGGCGCTCGGGCTGGTGCCGTTCACCGCCGCCGGCGTGCCCGTGCTCGCGGCCGGCGGCGTCGCGCTGCTCGCCGGTGTGCTGACGAGGGGCCCGAGGGGTGAGGCCTGATGTGGACCGCCGTGCTGCTCGGCCTGCCTGGGCTGCTACCTGCTCAAGCTCGCGGGACTGTCGGTGCCGTCCAAGGTGCTCGAGCGTCCGGTGGTCGCGCGCATCGCCGACCTGATGCCGGTGGCACTGCTCGCCGCCCTGGTCGCCGTGCAGGTCTTCGCCGACGGACCGAGGCTGATGCTCGACGCACGTGCTGCCGGGCTCGCGTTCGCAGTCGTCGCACTGCTGCTGCGCGCGCCGTTCCTGCTGGTGGTGTTCGGCTCGGCGCTGACGGCCGCACTCCTCCGCCTCGCGACGGGCTGAAGCACCGGCATCAGGCGAGCGTGGTCGCCAGATCCTCGGCGGCAGAGCGCAGGATCGGCACCGCCTCGGCCAGCAGCTCGTCGGTCATCCGGGGCGCCGGACCGGAGACGGACAGGGCCATATGCAGGTGGCTGTCGGGGAGCCGCACGGCCACGCACCGCACGCCGACCTCCTGCTCCCCTCGTCGAGGGCGTACCCCCGCTCGCGCACCTCGGTGAGCTGGTCGAGGAACTCGTCGGCCGTGGTGAGCGTGTGTGGCGTGTGGCGCGGCAGGCCGGTGCGGGCGAGCAGGGCCCGGACGTCGTCGTCGGAGGCGACGGCCAGCAGCGCCTTGCCGACCGCCGTGCAGTGCGGGTGCACCCGACGCCCGACCTCGGTGAACATCCGCATCGAGTGCCGCCCCGGGCACCTGGGCGACGTAGGCGACCCGATCACCGTCGAGCATCGCCAGGTTGGCGGTCTCGCCCAGGGCGTCCACCACCCGGCCGAGCACGCGCTCGGCACCGGCCCCGACCATCGAGTTGGCCGAGGCGCCGAGCGGCACCAGGCGGAATCCCAGCGCGTAGCGGCGGTCGGGCGTCTGCCGCATGTAGCCACGGTCCACCAGGGTGCGCAGCAGCCGGTGGGCCGTGGGCAGCGGCACGCCGGCGGCGGTGGCGATCTCGACGATCGTCAGGGTGCCGCCGCGGGCCGCGACGACCTCGAGCAGGTCGAGGGCGCGGTGCACCGACTGGACGCCACCACCGGGACGACCGACGGTCTCCTCCGGCTCGGACATGACCCCCCTGACGACGCGACGACGGTCTGGCAGACCGGTCCGCGCGCTCCATAGTTTTCCATTATCAACCGGTCGGAAATCGTTTCCACAATGCGGAAACATCAGGCAAGGTTCCTCGGCAAGGGAGTGACATGGACGAGCGTGTGCAGGTCGGCGGGCTCGGCGTCGCCGCGAGCCTCCACCGGTTCGTGGAGGAGGAGGCGCTGCCGGGCTCCGGGGTCGACCCGCAGGCGTTCTGGGACGGCGCCGGCGCGATCATGCACGACCTGGCCCCGCGCAACCGCGAGCTGCTGGCCCGCCGCGAGGAGCTCCAGTCGCGCATCGACGACTGGCACCGCGAGCACCCCGGCACGCCCGACCCCGAGGCCGTACACGGCGTTCCTGCGCGAGATCGGCTACCTCGCTCGACGAGCCCGCCGACGTCGCGGTCACCACCGCCGACGTCGACGACGAGGTGGCCGCGATCGCCGGGCCCCAGCTGGTGGTGCCGCTGCTCAACGCGCGCTTCGCGACCAACGCCGTCGAACGCCCGGTGGGGCTCGCTCTACGACGCGCTCTACGGCACCGACGTCGTCCCGCACGAGGGCGACCTCGCGCCCGGCGACGGCTACAACAAGGTCCGCGGCGACGAGGTCATCGCCCGCGCCCGGGCCTTCCTCGACGAGCACTTCCCGCTGGCCTCCGGCTCGCACGCCGACGCCACGTCGTACGCCGTGGACGACGACGGGCTGGCCGTGACCGTGAAGGACGACGTCGTGCGCCTGGCCGACCCGGCGCAGTGGTCGGCTACCGCGGCGACGCCGACGCGCCCGAGGCGGTGCTGCTGGTGCACCACGGCCTGCACGTCGAGATCCAGGTCGACCGCGACGACTCCATCGGCGTCGACCGACGGCGCCGGCGTCAAGGACCTCCTGCTCGAGTCGGCCGTCTCCACGATCATGGACCTCGAGGACTCCGTCGCCGCCGTCGACGCCGACGACAAGGTGCTCGGCTACCGCAACTGGCTGCGCCTGATGCAGGGCACGCTCTCGGAGGAGGTCACCAAGGGCGGCAAGACCTTCACCCGCGTCGATGAACCCCGACCGCACCTACACCACCCCCTCCGGCGCCGACGTCACGCTGCGCGGCCGCTCGCTGCTGTTCATCCGCCAGGTCGGCCACCTGATGACCACCGACGCGGTGCTCGACCGGGACGGCAACGAGGTGCCCGAGGGCATCCTCGACGCGATCATGACGGCGCTCGGCAGCGTCACGGACGTGCGCGGGCAGCTCCGAGCTCGGCAACTCCCGCACCGGCTCGATGTACGTCGTGAAGCCGAAGATGCACGGCCCCGACGAGGTCGCCTTCGCCGTCGAGCTGTTCGGCCGCGTCGAGGAGCTGCTCGGCCTGCCGCGGCTGACCATCAAGGTCGGCATCATGGACGAGGAGCGGCGTACGACGCTGAACCTCAAGGCCTGCATCGACGAGGCCCGCGAGCGGGTCGCCTTCATCAACACCGGCTTCCTCGACCGCACCGGCGACGAGATCCACACCTCGATGCAGGCCGGTCCGGTCGTCCGCAAGAACGACATGAAGGGCGAGACCTGGATCAAGGCCTACGAGGACCTCAACGTCGACATCGGCCTCGAGTGCGGCCTGCTCGGCCGGGCCCAGATCGGCAAGGGCATGTGGGCGGCGCCCGACAGCCTCGCCGACATGTACGACGCAGAAGATCGGCCACCCGGAGGCCGGCGCGAGCTGCGCCTGGGTGCCGTCGCCCACGGCCGCGACGGTGCACGCGATGCACTACCACCAGGTCGACGTGCGCGCGCGCCAGGAGGAGCTGCTCGCGGCCGGCCGCCGACGCGACCGCGAGGAGCTGCTGCAGGTCCCGCTGGGCGACCCCGGAGCCTGGTCCGACGACGACCGGCAGGCCGAGATCGACAACAACCTCCAGAGCCTGCTCGGCTACGTCGTCCGCTGGGTCGACGCCGGGGTCGGCTGCTCCAAGGTCCCGGACATCACCGGCGAGGCGCTGATGGAGGACCGCGCGACCTGCCGGATCTCCTCCCAGCACGTCGCCAACTGGCTGCTCCACGGCGTCGTCACCGAGGCCCAGGTCGACGAGACGCTGCGCCGGATGGCGGCGGTCGTCGACGAGCAGAACGCCGGCGACGCGTCGTACTCCCCGATGGCGCCGGACTTCGACGGCGACGCCTTCGCGGCGGCCCGCGCGCTGGTCTTCGAGGGGCTCCAGCAGCCCAGTGGCTACACCGAACCGATCCTGCACCGTCGCCGCGCCCACACGAAGGCGACGTCGAACGAGAGGACCACATCGTGACCTCCCTGGGGCTCGAAGCAGCCCGCACGATCATCGCCGGAGCCCGCGCCCACGCGTCGTCGGCGGGCCTCAAGCCGATCACGGTCGTCGTGCTCGACGCCGGTGGCCACGTGCTCGCCGTCGAGCGGGAGGACGGCTCGTCGATGAAGCGCTTCGAGATCGGCCACGGCAAGGCCTACGGCGCGCTGTCGCTCGGCATGGGCTCGCGCTCGCTCATGGGCCGCGCCGAGCAGCAGCCCTACTTCGTCGCCGCGGTCACCTCCGCCGTCGGCGGCGCTCTCGTGCCCGTGCCCGGCGGGGTGCTGGTCCGCGACGCGGGCGGCGACCTGATCGGCGCCGTGGGCATCACCGGCGACACGTCCGACAACGACGAGGCCGCGGCGGTGGCCGGCATCGAGAGTGCCGGCCTGACCGCCCAGACCGACTGAGGCGTGGCCGCTGTGGCGAGCGACCCCGGCACAGGCATCTCCGCGGTGACGGAGGTGGCCCGCCGACTGCTGCCCGCGGACGGCGTGATCACCGACCGCGCTCGGCTGCGCACCTACGAGTGCGACGGCCTGGCGCACTACCGGGTGACTCCCGCCCTCGTCGTCATCCCGGAGGACACCGCACAGCTGGCCGGGCTCGTCGGCGCCTGCGCCGAGCACGCCGTACCGTTCGTCGCCCGCGGCTCCGGGACCGGCCTCTCCGGCGGCGCCCTGCCGCACGCGGAGGGCATCCTCATCGTGACGTCGCGAATGCGCGCGATCCGGGAGGTCCGCCGAGACGACCAGCGCGCCGATCGTCGAGCCGGGCGTCATCAACCTGGACGTCAGCAAGGCGGCCGCGCCGCAGGGCTACTACTACGCGCCCGACCCCTCCAGCCAGCAGATCTGCTCCATCGGCGGCAACGTGGCGGAGAACTCCGGCGGCGCGCACTGCCTCAAGTACGGCTTCACGACCAACCACGTGCTCGGCGCCGACTTCGTGACCCCCGACGGCGACACCGTCACGCTGGGCGGGGCTGCACCCGACTCCCCCGGCTACGACCTGCTCGGCGCCGTCGTCGGCTCCGAGGGCACCCTCGGCATCGTCACGTCCGTCACGGTCCGGCTGGTCCGGCTGCCCGAGGAGGTGCGCACGATCCTGGTCGGCTTCAGGTCCACCGACCAGGCCGGCGCGGCGACGTCCGCGATCATCGCCGCCGGCATCGTGCCCGCCGCCATCGAGATGATGGACGCGCTGGCCATCGAGGCCGCGGAGGCCGCGGTGCACTGCAACTACCCCGACGGCGCGGGGGCCGTCCTCGTGATCGAGCTCGACGGTCCTGCCGTGGAGGTCGAGCAGGAGTACGCCGAGGTCGAGCGGCTCTGCAACGACAACGGCGCGTTCGAGCAGCGGCTGGCCACCGACCCCGCCGACCGCGCGCTGATCTGGAAGGGCCGCAAGTCGGCGTTCGCAGCGGTGGGACGGATCAGCCCCGACTACATCGTCCAGGACGGCGTGATCCCGCGCACCGCGCTGCCGGAGGTTCTCTCGGCGATCGCCGAGCTGTCGAGCTCATCGGGCGTGCGGGTGGCCAACGTCTTCCACGCCGGCGACGGCAACCTGCACCCGCTGGTGCTCTTCGACGACGAGGTCGAGGGCGCCGGCGACGCGGCCGAGAAGGTCAGCGGCGCGATCCTCGACCTGTGCATCGAGCACGGCGGCTCCATCACCGGCGAGCACGGCGTCGGGATGGACAAGGCCAAGTACATGCCGCGGATGTACACCGACGAGGACCTCGACACCATGCAGCTCGTGCGCTGCGCCTTCGACCCGCAGTCCATCTCCAACCCGGGCAAGGTCTTCCCGACACCACGTCTCTGCGGGGAGGTGCCCGGGCGACACAAGGGCGCTCATCCCCTGCAGGAGGCGGGCCTGGCGGAGGTGTTCTGATGACCACTGTCGCGCTCGATGCGGTCGCCGCTGCCTGCGCACAGGTCGACCAGCCCGGGGACCACGACGACGTCGACGGCGTACGTCCCGGACTGGTGGCGAGGCCCGCCGACACCGGCCAGGTCGCCGAGGTCATGAGGGCCGCCGCGGCGCACGGGCTGACCGTCGTGCCCCGTGGCCGCGGCACCAAGCTCTCCTGGGGCACCGCCCCGACCAGCGCCGACGTGCTGCTCGACCTCAGCGCCCTCGACCAGGTGCTCGACCACGCAGCGGGCGACCTGATCGTCGCCGCCCAGGCCGGCGCCCGGCTCTCCGACGTGCAGCAGGCCGTCGGCGAGGCCGGGCAGCGGCTCGCGCTCGACGAGACCGTCCCCGGCTCCACGATCGGCGGCGTGCTCGGCGCCAACACCAGCGGCCCACGACGTACGGCGACGGGCACGGCCCGCGACCTGCTCATCGGCATCACCATGGTGCGGGCCGACGGGGTCGTCGCCAAGGCCGGCGGCCGAGTCGTCAAGAACGTCGCCGGCTACGACATCGGCAAGCTGCTCGTCGGCTCGGGCGGCACGCTGGCCGTCATCACCGACGCGACGTTCCGGCTGCACCCCCTGCCGGCCGCACACAGATGGGTCAGCGGGCCCGTCGCCGACCCCGCCGCCGCACTGGCCGTCGCACAGTCGGTCATCCACGCGCAGGTCGTCCCGACCGCCGTCGAGGTCGAGTGGGCCGGCGGCACCGGGTCGGTCAGCGTGCTGCTCGAGGGCCGCACCGACGGCGTGGCGGGCCGGACCGAGACGCTGCGCTCGCTGCTCGGTGCCGATGCGACCGAGTCGGAGGACGCGCCGGCCGGCGGGGCGACGTACCCCTGGGACGTGACGGCCACCGGAGACGCGCGCAGCACCGCACTGAAGCTCACGTTCGTGCTGTCGGGTCTCGCCGACGTGCTCGCGGCGGTCGCCGAGACGGGCGCCGTGCTCCGCGGCTCGGCCGGCTCCGGAGTCGCCTATGCCGCACTGACTCCGGACACCCCTGTCGACGAGGTGCGCGGGGCGGTCGACCGGCTGCGCCGGGCGTGCACCGACCAGGGCGGCACCGCCGTGGTCGTCGACGCGCCGGCCGCGGTGAAGGCCGCCGTCGACGTGTGGGGCCCGATCCCCGCGCTCGACCTGATGCGCAGCGTCAAGCACCAGTTCGACCCCGACCACCGGCTGTCGCCCGGCCGCTTCGTAGGAGGCATCTGATGGGCTCCACCGAGCACGACACCAGCGGCACGCTGGGCGAGATGGGCGGCGTCGTCGACCCCGTCGACCTCGGGATGCCGGCGCCCGGCGGCGCCTTCGACGACCACAACCCGCCAGACGCCGCGCTGATCGGCGACTGCGTGCACTGCGGATTCTGCCTGCCGTCCTGCCCGACGTACGTGCTGTGGGGCGAGGAGATGGACTCGCCGCGCGGCCGGATCTACCTGATGAAGGAGGGCCTCGAGGGCGAGCCGATGAGCGACTCGATGGTCGGCCACTTCGATGCGTGCCTGGGCTGCATGGCCTGTGTGACGGCGTGCCCGTCGGGAGTCCAGTACGACACGCTCATCGAGCAGACCCGCGCCCAGGTGGAGCGCCGCCACGATCGGCCGCCGAAGGAGAAGGCGCTGCGCGGCCTGATCTTCTCGCTGTTCCCGTACCCCAAGCGGCTCCGGCTGCTGCGCGGACCGCTCCGGGCGCTGCAGGCCACCGGCCTGGACCGTGCGATGCGACGCACCGGCCTGCTCGAGCGGCTGGCGCCGCAGCTCGCCGCGATGGAGAGCCTCGCACCACGCCTCGGCCGTGCCGAGCCGCTCCCCGAGCTCATCCGCGCCACCGGCACCCGGCGCATGACGGTCGGCCTGCTCACCGGCTGCGTCCAGGGCGCGTTCTTCCCCGGCGTGAACTCCGCCACCGCGCGGGTGCTGCGAGCCGAGGGCTGCGACGTCGTGGTGCCGAGGTCGCAGGGCTGCTGCGGCGCCCTGTCGGTGCACAACGGTCGCGAGGAGGAGGCGCAGAGGTTCGCCCGCGCGCTCGTCGACTCCTTCGAGGCCGGCGGCGTCGAGCGCATCGTCGTCAACGCCGCCGGCTGCGGCTCCTCGATGAAGGAGTACGCCGCCCTGCTGGCCGACGACCCGGCGTACTCCGAGCGCGCGCAGGCGTTCGCCGACAGGGTCCGCGACATCTCCGAGCTGCTCGACGAGCTCGGGCCCGTGGCGCCACGCCACCCCCTGGAGATGACCGTCGCCTACCACGACGCGTGCCACCTCGCCCATGCCCAGGGCGTGCGCGACGCCCCCCGTCGGCTACTGGGGGCCGTCCCCGGTCTGGAGCTGAGGGAGATCGCGGAGGGCGACCTGTGCTGCGGCTCCGCCGGCACGTACAACATCACCAACCCCGAGCCCGCTCGCGAGCTCGGCGACCGCAAGGCGAAGAACATCGTCGCGACCGGGGCCCAGGTGCTCGTCACCGCCAACCCCGGCTGCCTGATGCAGGTGACCTCGGCGATCGAACGCTCGGGGCACCCCATGGGGATGGCGCACACCATCGAGGTGCTCGACGCCTCGATCCGGGGTGTCCCCGCCAGCACGTTCACCACCGCCTAGCCCACTCACCCACCCTCGGGAGACGTCATGTTCGAGCAGAACTTCTCACCGGTCGGCGACTCGCTGACCCTGTCCGCCCTCTGCGCCGCCATCCCGTTGGTGACGCTGTTCGTGCTCCTCGGCGGGCTACGGCTCAAGGCATGGGTCGCCGGTCTGATCGCGCTCGGCGTGGCCCTCCTCGTGGCGATCGTGCTGTTCGAGATGCCCGTCGGCCAGGCGCTCCTCGCCGGCACCGAGGGCGCGGCGTTCGGGTTCTTCCCGATCCTCTGGATCGTCATCAACGCGATCTGGGTCTACAACCTCACCGTCGCGTCCGGGCACTTCGACGTGCTGCGGCGGTCGTTCGAGAAGGTCAGCCCCGACCAGCGGATCCAGGCGGTCATCATCGCCTTCTGCTTCGGTGCCCTGCTCGAGGCACTCGCCGGCTTCGGCACCCCGGTCGCGATCACGGTCGTGATGCTGATGGCGCTGGGCTTCCGGCCCATCAAGGCAGCCGCGGTCGCCCTGATCGCCAACACGGCACCGGTGGCGTTCGGTGCGCTGGCCACCCCGATCGTCACGCTCGCCTCGGTGTCGTCGGCCGCCAGCGACGACCCGCGGCTCAGCGTCGACACCCTCGGCGCGATGGTCGGCCGGCAGACCCCGATCCTGGCGATCATCGTGCCGCTGGTGCTGGTCTTCGTGGTCGACGGTCGCCGGGGCGTGCGCCAGACCTGGCAGCCCGCGATCATCTGTGGTGTCGCCTTCGGCCTCGCCCAGTTCGCCGCCGCCAACTACATCTCGGTGCCGCTCGCCGACATCGTGGCGGCCCTCGTGGCCGCGGCCGCCGTCGTACTCCTGCTGCGCGTGTGGACGCCGTCCGAGGTACTGACGGCCGACCAGGCCGCCGCCGAGGACGACGAGCTCGAGCGGGCCGCCACGTCCGGCACCTCCCGTCGCCGGCCCGACGGTGTCTCCACCTCGGTCACGTCGTCGACCGGCCGGGCCGCATCGTCGGGCTCCGCGTCGTCGGGCGCCGGCTCGACGGGCGAGGCGCCGGTCTCCGACAGCGCCGGCGAGGTGGCCAAGGCCTACGCGCCGTACGGCGTGATCATCGCGATCTTCTCGATCGTCAACATCTCGGCGGTCAAGGAGTTCCTGGCCGAGAAGCCGTTCACGTTCTCGTTCGCGTGGCCCGGCCTCGACATCGCCAACCCCGACGGCGAGGAGGTGGCCACGATCTTCGCACTCAACTGGATTCCCGCCGCCGGCACGCTGATGATCCTCGCCGGCCTGATCACGATGGTCATCTTGAAGGTCTCGCCCGGCGAGGGGCTGCGCACCTACGGCCGCACGTACGTCGAGCTGAAGTCCGCGATCATCACCGTGATGGCGGTGCTGGCCCTGGCCTACGTCATGAACCTGTCCGGCCAGACCGGCTCGCTCGGGGCATGGCTGGCCGGCACGGGTGCGGCGTTCGCGATCCTGTCGCCGATCCTGGGCTGGCTCGGCGTGGCGGTGACCGGCTCAGACACCTCCGCGAACGCGCTCTTCGGCGCACTCCAGGTGCAGACCGCGGCCCAGGCCGGGCTCGACCCGGTGCTGATGGCCGCGGCGAACAGCTCGGGCGGCGTGCTCGGCAAGATGGTGAGCCCGCAGAACCTCGCCATCGCGGCCGCCGCGGTGGGCATGGCCGGCCGCGAGGGCGACATCTTCCGCAAGGTCATCGGCTGGAGCCTCGGGCTGCTGGTGCTGATGTGCGCCATCGTCGGACTGCAGTCCACCGGGGTGCTGGACTGGATGGTCCCGGGCTCCTGAACGGCGCAGCAAGGGCCCGCACCCCTCGAGAGGTGGTGCGGGCCCGGTTCTGCTTCCGGGGTCAGCCGACGTTGACCGCGCTCCAGGCGGCGGCGACCGCGGCGTGCTGCGTGCTGCCCGCGCCGTACAGGTCGGTCGCCGCGCTCAGCGTGGCCGTGCGGGCGCCCGCGTAGTTGGTGCTGGAGGTCATGTAGACGTCCAGCGCGCGGAACCAGATCGCCCCGGCGGCCTCCTGGCCGATGCCCGAGACGCTCGAGCCGTTGCACGTCGTCGAGTCGTGCGCGACGCCGCCGATCGTCTTGGCGACCCGAGCCCTCCGACAGCAGGTAGAAGAAGTGGTTGCCGATGCCGGAGGAGTAGTGGACGTCGACGTCGCCCGCGCCGGCGTTCCAGCAGTTGAGCGAGCTGCCGTCGGCCGACGGGTTGTCCATCCGGCGGAAGCCGAGGTGGCTCCTTCAGGTCGAACTCCTCGCCGATCAGGTAGTCGCCCGGGTCGTTGGAGTTGTCGGCGTAGAACTCCACCATGGTCCCGAAGATGTCGGAGGTCGCCTCGTTGAGGCCGCCCGACTCGCCGCTGTAGGTGAGGCCGGCGGTGTTCTCGGTGACGCCGTGCGTCATCTCGTGGCCGGCCACGTCGAGCGAGACGAGCGGGCCGAAGTCGACCCCGTCGCCGTCGCCGTACGTCATGTAGGTGCCGTTCCAGAACGCGTTGACGTAGTTCTGGCCGTAGTGCGTGCGGTTGTAGGAGCCGCGACCGTCGCCGAAGATGCCGTTGCGCCCGTAGACGTTCTGGTAGAAGTCCCACGTCACGTCGGTGCCGTACTGCGCGTCGACGCCGGCGGACTCGCGGCTGCTGGTGCTGCCGTTGCCGAACGACGTGTCGGGCGAGCTGAACGTGGTGCCCGCCTGGCAGCCGATCTGCAGGATCTGGCAGAAGATCGAGTCGGTCGCGTTGTTGAGGTCGGTCGTGTAGGTGCCGCCGCGCGAGGCGTCCTTGAGCTGGTACGACGACCCGCTCTGCGTCAGGTTGAGCGGGACCGTGCCGCTGTAGAGCGACTGGCCGGTGCCGTCGACGTTGACGATCTGCTGGTCGGTGCGGATCACCGCGCCGGTGCGGGCGTCGACGTACGTCGCCAGCCGGCTCGGGGTGCCGTCGTGCTGCATGCCGCCGGTGACGACCTCCCACGCCAGGCGGGGCTTCGCGCCGGTGGCGTCGACGACCAGCTCGGTCTTCTTCGCCTCCTTGTCGCCGGAGATGAGCCGGTTGGTCCTCGTCGGCGACGTGGCCCGCGCGACAGCCGTCGAGGCCGTCAGCGAAGCCTTCGACGAGAGCGTCAGCGGCGCGCGCAGCGTCTGGCTGACTCCCTCCAGCCGGTCGTCCTTCGCCTGGTGCACCACGAGGTCGCCGCCGACGACGCGCAGACCGTCGTAGGTGCGGTCCATCCGGACATGGGTGGTGCCGTCGGCGTCGGTGACCGTGCGGCGTACGACGAACTCCTGGCCGTCGGCGGCGCGCGCGGCGCCGGGATGCGCGGTCAGGGCGGCCAGGGCGTCGGCGCCCGGTCCGCCCGACGGGGCTGCTCCGGCGGTGGCGCCGAGGGAGGTGGCAGCGGCGGCACTCAGGGCGAGTGCGGCCAGCGTGGCGAGGCCTGCGGTCTTGCGCATGGCTGGGAACCTTTCGGTCAGGGTCTGCGACGTGCAGACAGTTGCAGTCGGCTCAACGACCGAGGAACCCATGGGTAACTGCGAGTTCGCGCAACGCGAGAACCTGCAGGAGCGGCACCCATGCCTGGCGGAGCGACGGATCGTGCCAGCAGTCCTCACGGCAGATCAGGACGACTCGCGTCCTGTCACAGTCAACCTGTGAGCGAACCCTGGCAGCAGACCATCACCGACACGGGCCTCGACACCGGATTCGCGCGCTACCGCGGGCCGGAGGGCGCGGAGCACGACGTGCTGCCCGCGACGTCCTGACTCTGATCTTCACTGCGGCAGAGCCCATGGCTTTGAGGTCTCGCACGTCGAGAGTGGGCTGGTCCTCGTCCGTCTGGGAGACAGCGAGGTATCCATCAACGACAAGGGCGGGCGCACGCTGCGGTGGTAGGCACCAGACGCCCCGCATCGCGATGACCGACGTTCGCTTGTCGGATGTCCGTGCTTTGATCCGTGGGTGCACAGAGTCGTCGTCGGCGCCTTGGTTCGTGAAGATCACGTCCTGCTCGTGCACCGGCGTCCGGACAAGCGTGCCTACCCCGACGTGTGGGAGCTGCCCGGTGGGATCATGGAGGCCGGCGAGTCGGAGCTGGGCGCGCTCACCCGTGAGCTGCACGAAGAGCTGGGCGTGGAGATAGCGACGGGCTCAGCGTCTCATCTGTGTCGGGTGACTGCAGGGCCCGTGGAGGAGCCCGCACTCCTGAGCGCGTGGCTTGTGCGTGACTGGGAGGGAACACCGGCGAACGTCGCTCCCGAGGAGCACGACGACATCGGATGGTTCGGGCTCGACGAGCTGCCTCCTCCCGCCCACGTGATCGTGCGCACTGCTCTGGTGGACGCGATGCGGAGCCATCGCAGCTGAGCTCCACCCTCTGGCATCGACAGGAGAGCGTGTCACGCGCGCCACGAAGCCAGGGCGACGATCCGTCCCCCGGTCAGAGGTCGAGCAGGTGCTCCAGGCCGACCGTCAGCCCGGGGCGCGATGCGATGCCGCGCAGGCCGGCCAGCACGCCGGGGGTGAACGACGCCCGGTCGAGTGAGTCGTGGCGGATCGTCAGCGTCTCCCCCAGCCCGCCCAGCAGCACTTCCTGGTGGGCGACCAGACCGCGCACGCGCAGGCCGTGCACGGGTACGCCGTCGACGTCGGCGCCGCGGGCGCCCTCGAGCGAGGTGCTGGTGGCGTCGGGCATGGGCGCGCTGGCTGCCTCGCGGCGGGCGGCCGCGATGAGCTCCGCCGTACGCCGGGCGGTGCCGGAGGGTGCGTCGGCCTTGTCGGGGTGGTGCAGCTCGACCACCTCGACCGACTCGAAGAACGGGGCGGCCGTGGCGGCGAAGCGCATCATCAGGATCGCGCCGATCGAGAAGTTGGGCGCGATCAGCACGCCCACCGACGGCGCGTCCGCCAGCCAGCCGCGCAGCGTCTCGAGCCGCGCGTCGTCGAAGCCGGTGGTGCCGACGACGGCATGGATGCCGTGCTCGATGCAGAAGCGGAGGTTGTCCATGACGACGTCGGGGTGGGTGAAGTCGACGACGGCCTCGGCACCGGCCGTAGTCAGCGCGTCGAGGGAGTCGCCGGCATCTACGCGGGCCACCAGCTCCATGCCCGGTGCCGCCTCGACGGCCCGGCAGACCTCGGATCCCACCTTGCCCAGGGCGCCCAGCACGCCGACCTCGATCGTGTCGCTCACGGGCCCAACCTAGCGTCCGGTCGACAGGTCACCGGGGGCACGACGGCGTGGCGAGACCCGTGCCTGACGGCCGGCCGTCCGCACGTGGCAGGCTGTTGCCATGGCTGTGCAGACGATTCCGCCCCGGATCAAGTGGGCGGTGGACGTGATGGACGTCCAGCCCAACGACCAGGTGCTCGAGATCGGGTGCGGCCCGGGTGCCGCGCGCGGAGCTGATCTGCTCCCGGCTCGAGACCGGCAAGCTCTTCGCGATCGACCGCTCCGAGTCGGGCGTCGACCGCACCAAGCGCCGCAACGCGAAGTACGTCGAGGCCGGCCGGCTCGTCGTACGCCAGATCGACCTGGCCACCCTGCGCGTCCCGGTCAAGCGCCTCAACAAGGTCTTCGCGTTCAACGTGAACCTCTTCTGGGTGCGCGGCTGCGACGACGAGGTGGCGCTGCTCCACGAGCGCGTGGTGCCCGGCGGCGCGGTCTACCTGTTCTACGAGGCCAACCGTCCCGAGCTGGTGCCGCGCATCGTGGAGAAGGCGTCCGCGGCGCTCGCCAAGGCCGGCTTCCGCGTCTCGATCGTCGAGCAGAAGGCCCCGCCGGTCATCGGCATCGTCGGCAGGCGCTGACGGCGGGGTAGTCCAGTACACCGACGGTTGTGAAACGGCGTCCGCGGACGACCGTCTCTGTTCTGGACTACCTCTTCACGGACCGACGACGGCGAGGATCTCGGGCTGGGTGAACAGCTCGGCCGCGAGGTCGCGCACCTCGTCGAGGGTGACCGCCTCGATCCGGGCGAGCACCTCGTCGATGGTGAGCAGCTCGTCGTGGATGAGCTCGGCCTTGCCGAGCCGCGACATCCGGGAGCCGGAGTCCTCGAGGCCGAGCACGAGGCCGCCGCGCAGCTGGCCCTTGCCGCGCTCGAGCTCCTGGGCGGTGATGCCGTCGGCGGCGACCTTGGCGAGCTCGTCGCGGACCACGGCCGAGGACGTCGTCGACCTTGCCGGGCAGGCAGCCCACCGAGACGCCGACCAGTCCGGCGTCGGCGTGGTGGCTGGCGAAGGAGTAGATGGAGTAGGCCAGCCCGCGCTGCTCGCGGACCTCCTGGAACAGCCGCGACGACGTGCCGCCACCCAGCGCGGTGTTGAGTACGCCGAGGGCGAAGCGCCGCTCGTCGCGTCGGGTCAGCCCGCCGACGCCGAGGACGAGGTTGACCTGCTCGAACGGCTTCGTGGTCGACTGCCGTGCCGGGGTGGACGCGGCGGGTGCGGACGCCGCGGCGCGGCGGCACCGGTGTCTCGTCTCGGTCGAGGAAGCCCTGGCGGGAGAAGGCCTTGCGGACCTGGCGGACCACCGCTGGCGTGGTCGAGGTTGCCGGCGACGGCCACGACCATGTTGGCCGGCCGGTAGTGCTTCCGGTGGAAGCGCAGCGATCTGGTCGCGCGTCAGGCTCGTGATCGAGTCGACGCTGCCGGCGATCGGGCGGCCGAGCGGCGAGTCGCCCCACGCCTGGTGCGCGAAGAGGTTGTGCACGACGTCGTCGGGGTCGTCGTCGTGCATGGCGATCTCGTCGAGGATCACCTCGCGCTCGGCGTCGACGTCGTCGCCGGTGAGCAGCGAGTTGGTGATCATGTCGCCGAGGACGTCGACCGCCAGCGGCAGGTCGTCGTCGAGCACCCGGGCGTGGAAGCAGGTGTACTCCTTCGCGGTGAACGCGTTGAACTCGCCGCCCACCTCGTCGAGTGCCACCGAGATGTCGAGCGCCGAGCGCTCGCGGGTGCCCTTGAAGAGCAGGTGCTCGAGGAAGTGCGAAGCACCGTGGAGGGTCGGGGTCTCGTCTCGCGAGCCGACGCCGACCCATACGCCGATGCTGGCGGACCGCACACCGGCCATGCTGCTCGGTGATGACCCGCAGGCCGCCGGGCAGGAGCGTACGACGTACGCGCGAGGTCACCTGGCCGTCGGCGTCCTTCACCGTCTGGAGGGTGCGGGTCGAGCCGACCGGCTGGGCACTCCTGGGGAACGGCCGACCGGCCAGCAGGAGCTCTGCTGGCCGGTCGCACCGCTGTTGGAACGAGTGGTCACTCGGCGTCGGTCGCCTCGACGGTCTCGTCGTCGCCCGCGTCGTCGGACGCGGACTCGTCGACGACCGGGACCAGCGACAGCTTGCCGCGGTCGTCGATCTCGCCGATCTCGACCTGGATCTTCTGACCCACCGAGACGACGTCCTCGACGTTGTCGACCCGCTTGCCGCCGGCGAGGCCGCGCAGCTTGCTGATGTGCAGCAGGCCGTCCTTGCCGGGCATCAGCGAGACGAACGCACCGAAGTTGGTCGTCTTGACGACGGTGCCGAGGTAGCGCTCGCCGACCTCGGGCATCGTCGGGTTGGCGATCGCGTTGACCATGGCGCGGGCGGCCTCGGCCGCCTCGCCGTTGGTCGCACCGATGTAGACCGTGCCGTCGTCCTCGATGGACAGCGACGCGCCCGTGTCGTCCTGGATCTGGTTGATGACCTTGCCCTTGGGGCCGATGACCTCGCCGATCTTGTCGACCGGCACCCGCACGCTGATGATGCGCGGGGCGTGGACCGACATCTCCTCGGGAGCGTCGATGGCCTCGTTCATGACCTCGAGGATCGCCAGACGGGCGTCCTTGGCCTGGTTGAGCGCAGCGGCGAGGACCTCGGCGGGGATGCCGTCGAGCTTGGTGTCGAGCTGGAGAGCCGTGACGAACTCCTTGGTGCCGGCGACCTTGAAGTCCATGTCGCCGAACGCGTCCTCGGCACCGAGGATGTCGGTGAGTGCGACGTACTCGGTCTTGCCGTCGATCTCGGCCGAGATGAGGCCCATCGCGATGCCGGCGACGGCGGCCTTGAGGGGCACACCGGCCTGCAGCAGCGACATCGTCGACGCGCAGACCGAGCCCATCGAGGTGGAGCCGTTGGAGCTCATGGCCTCGGAGAGCTGGCGGATCGCGTAGGGGAACGTCTCGCGGTTGGGGAGCACCGGCAGCAGCGCGCGGCGGGCCAGCGCACCGTGGCCGACCTCGCGACGCTTCGGCGAGCCCACGCGGCCGGTCTCGCCGGTGGAGAACGGCGGGAAGACGTACTTGTGCATGTAGCGACGCGACTTCTCCGGGGAGAGCGTGTCGAGCTTCTGCTCCAGGGTCAGCATGTTCAGCGTGGTGACACCCAGGATCTGGGTCTCGCCGCGCTCGAACAGCGCCGAGCCGTGGACGCGCGGGATCAGGCCGACCTCGGCGTGCAGCGGGCGGATGTCGGCCGGGCCGCGGCCGTCGATGCGGACCTTGTCGCGCAGCACGCGCTCGCGGACGAGCGACTTGTTGAGCGAGCGGAACGCCGCGCCGATCTCCTTCTCGCGACCCTCGAACTGGTCGGCGAGCGTCTCGAGCAGGCCGGCCTTGATGCCGTCGAGCTTCTCCTCGCGCTCCTGCTTGTCGCCGATGGTCATGCGCCGTCGGCGGTGGGCGCCTTCGCGGCGGACTCGACGGCGGCGTAGACGTCGTCCTCGTAGTCGAGGAAGACCGGGAAGTCCTGGACCGGCTTGGCGGCGACGTTGGCGAGCTCGACCTGGGCCTCGCACAGCTGCTTGATGAACGGCTTGGCGGCGTCGAGGCCCTGGGCCACGACGGCCTCGGTCGGGGCCTGGGCACCGCTCTCGACCTTGTCGAAGGTCGTCTCGGTGGCCTCGGCCTCGACCATCATGATCGCGACGTCACCGGTCTCGGTGACCCGACCCGCGACGACCATGTCGAACACGGCGTCTCTCGAGCTGGGAGTGCGACGGGAAGGCGACCCACTGGCCCTCGATGAGGGCGACGCGGACGCCACCGACCGGGCCGGAGAACGGCAGGCCGGAGAGCTGGGTGGACAGCGACGCGGCGTTGATCGCGAGCACGTCGTAGGGCTGGTCGGGGTCGAGCGCCAGCACGGTGATGACGACCTGGACCTCGTTGCGCAGGCCCTTCTTGAACGTCGGGCGCAGCGGGCGGTCGATCAGGCGGCAGGTGAGGATCGCGTCCTCGCCCGGCCGGCCCTCGGAGCGGAAGAACGAGCCGGGGATCTGGCCCACGGCGTACATCCGCTCCTCGACGTCGATCGTCAGGGGGAAGAAGTCGAAGTGGTCCTTGGGCTGCTTGCCGGCCGTGGTGGCCGACAGGAGCATGGTGTCGTCGTCGAGGTAGGCGGTCACCGATCCGGCGGCCTGGCGGGCCAGGAGGCCCGTCTCGAACTTGACGGTGCGGGTGCCGTACTTGCCATTGTCGAGCATGGTCTCTACGGCGGAAACTTCTGGTTCCACGAAGGTGGTCCCTTTCATGTTCGCGGAGCGACCACGCGCGTGACCTGCTCTGGAAGTGCCGGTCTTCGATCGAGGCCCGCAGGACGTCGTCCTGAAGGCCACTACCGAGGACCGGGCGGCGTTGGCGGGTCGCTCCTGGAGTGGTGAGTGTTCAGTTGTCGCAGTCGACCCTACTGGTCGAGCGCGGGTGAATCGATGGTGCCGTGATGCAGCAGGAGCGGCCGCCCCGATGGGGCGACCGCTCCGGATGTCATCGACGCAGGCCGAGACGCTCGACGATCGAGCGGTAGCGCTCGATCTCGGTCTTCTGCAGGTAGTTGAGCAGACGACGGCGCTGGCCCACGAGGAGCAGCAGACCACGACGGCTGTGGTGGTCGTGCTTGTGCGTCTTGAGGTGTTCGGTGAGGTGGCCGATGCGGTGGCTCAGCAGAGCGACCTGCACCTCGGGCGAACCGGTGTCGCCCTCGGTCGTGGCGTGTTCGGCGATGATCTTCTTCTTGGTCTCCGCGTCGGTTCCGATCGACATGGGGGCTCCTTCCGGTCTCGTTGCGCGGCGCGCCGGGACGGGCTGCCCGGGCTCTCTGGATCCGCGGCCGTTCATACGGCGTGTCCCACCGGGGTGGGCAACCAGTGAAGACTAGCAACGGCGGTGCCCCGGCCCCAAACACGCTGCGGACCGGGGCACCGTCGTGACGCGAGCCTCAGACAGCCGGCGGCGCCGGGGGGTCGGTCTCCGTCCGGCGCTCCGTGCTGGCCTGCCGGCCCTGGGCGTCCGTGGTCGTGGCCACCGTCGTGTGGCGACGCCTGCGTGTTCATCTGCATGGCGGTGATCGCGATGACCAGGACACCGGCCGCGGCGAGGATCCAGCCGACCATGCGCAGGTCGACCGCCTCGATCGCGTCCTGGACTGCGAAGACCAGGATCAGCCCGAGAGCGAGCAGGAAGACGCCGAGTCCATAACCCATGGGTTCTCCACTTCTTCGAGGATGGTGCCGCGACAGTAGGACGCCCTGCCCGGCAATGCCATCACCTACCGCGACGACTTCTGGCCCGCACCCTCTGGCCCTTCTCTGTGTCGGGCGCCTTCTCCGGGGTCGTCTCCTCCGTGACCGCGTTCCGGCGGCCCCTCCTCGCCGTACGCCGCGTCCGGGATCTCGATCGACGGCACCTGGTCGAGGGGCGGCCGCTGGAACGTGGGCGGCGTGTCCGAGGTCCACGGCGACGGCATCCGGTCGCAGCAGTAGTCGGCGTTGTCGTAAGGCGCCTCGGGCATCGGGAAGGCGTTCCAGACCTCGCCGTTGACGTTGGTCCACGGGTAGGCCCAGGTGCTGTAGTCGCCGCCCTGGACGTACTCGCCGACCCTGAGCGGGTTGCCGTCCTGGTCGAAGAGCTGGACACCGGTGAGCGGCTGCCCGTCGGCGTCGTACGGGTAGACGTTGCTGCCACGAGCTCGCCGTTGAAGGCGAGCCCCTGCGGCGCCAGTGCCGGGCGTCGCCATGGTCGCCGCTGACGTCGGCCTGGCCGGCGTCGAAGAGGCTGCCGAGCACGACCGGCGTCATCACGATCGCGACACGTTGAGCCGAGCAGGACCACGCGGCCCGCGGGGCGAGCGGTCGGCCGGGCCAGAGCTTGCCGCGGCCGATCTGGACGCTGACGATCAGCGCGATCACGAGCAGGGCAGGACACCCAGCCGAGGAGGCTCCGGGCAACCAGCGCATGTACCAGCGCCGACCCGAAGAAGACATCGACCGTCTGCACGGCGACCTACGCGCGGGCCACCCACCACACAGGCCGCAGCGACTGGAACAGGTCCCACGGGTCGCCGGGCAGACCGGTGACCGCTCGGTCCACCGGCGGTGCGCACCGTCGAGCCAGCCGTTCGACGCTCATCCCCGATCGGCTGGCGGCTCGACGGAATGTTGCCCACGGCGGGCAGTCCTGCAGCGATCGGAGCTCCTGCGGCGTACGCGCCGGGATCACCGAGCGCCTCGGGACCACGCTCGGCGACGAGGTCGGTCATGTCGGCCTCGAGCCCGTCGAGCAGGTCCTCGCGCTCGTCGGCGTCGAGGTCGCCGAGCCGGCTCGCACGGCGGCGACGAAGGTCTCGACCTCCGGGGAGATCCGATCGTCTCGTTCATGTGCGTGCTCCCTGCAGCAGGTTGGTGACGGTGGTGGAGAAGTGGGCCCAGTCGTCGCGCTGGGTCTTCAGCTGGTCGACGGCCGGAGGGCGTGATGCCGTAGTACTTGCGGTGCGGTCCCTCTCCGACGGCACGACGTAGGACGTGAGTGCGCCGGCGGCGTAGAACCGACGCAGGGTGCCGTAGACCGACGCATCCCCGACGTCGTCGAGGCCACCCGCACGCAGGCGACGCACGACGTCGTAGCCGTAGCCGTCCTCGTCGTCGACGACCGCGAGCACCGCGAGGTCGAGCACCCCCTTGAGGAGCTGGGTGGTGTCCATGCAGAGCACACTACTGCGTGAAACGGAATAGTGCGCGGTGCGGAAGGCAGCGTGTCGGCCGGACGTGCCGGAGCCGGCGGCGTCTCGAGGACGCCGCCGGCTCCGGGGCTGTTGCGGGGTGCCGGTCAGGCACGCACCCCGTCGAGGATGCCGCGCACCTCCTCGACCGACTGCGCCGCGCGCAGCTTCTCGACCTGCTCGGCGTCGACGAACACGCCGGCGAGCTTCTGCAGCAGCGCCAGGTGGTCGTTGCCCGCGCCGGCGATGCCGACCACGAACTCGGCCGGCTTGCCGTTCCAGTCGATGCCTCGCCGGGGTAGCGCACGAACGAGATCGCCGGTACGCCGGATCGCCGACTTGGCCTCGTTGGTGCCGTGCGGGATCGCGAGCAGGTTGCCCATGTGGGTGGACACCGACTGCTCGCGCTCGTGCATCGCGTCGACGTACGACGCCTCGACGGCGCCGCTCGCGACCAGCAGCGCCCGGCCTCGGTGATCGCCTCGTCGCGGGTCGTGGCCGACCCGCTCAGCACGATCGCGTCGTCGCGCAGCACGTCGCCATCGACGCCGTTCGTCGGCAGCCTCTTCGGCCCCGGCGCCGGCACCCTCGCCGTTGCTCTGGCGCACGAGCTCGACGATCTCGTCGTAGCGCGGGCTGTTCATGAAGTTGTCGACGGAGACGTGGACCGCCGAACCGGTGCGTCTGCTTCGCCCGGTCGCGTGAGGTCCTGGTGGGTCACGACGACGTCGTAGGTGTCGGTCGAGGTTGGCGATCGACTTGTTCGATGACCTTGACGTCGTCGTAGCCCGCCGCCTGGATCTTCTTGCGCAGCACCGAGGCGCCCATGGCGGAGGAGCCCATGCCGGCGTCGCAGGCGAAGACGACGTTGCTGATCGGGCCACTGACCGCAGCCCCGCCGCCGGTGAGCAGGAGGTCACCGAGGACTTCTTGCCCTTCATCGACTCCATGTCGGCGGTGGCGGCCGATAGGTCGCCGTCGTCGTCGGACTTGTCGGTCTTGAGCAGCAGCGATGCGACCGCGAAGCTCACCGCGGCCGAGGCGGCCACCGCCAGCGTGACGCCGAGATAGCTGTCGCTCGCGGTCTGCGTGTAGACGGCGATGATCGAGCCCGGAGCTGCCGGAGCCCGCAGACCGACGTCGAAGAGGACGTTGATGAAGACGCCGGTCATGCCGCCAGCGACCACGGCAAGGATCAGCTTCGGCTTCATCAGCACGTAGGGGAAGTAGATCTCGTGGATGCCGCCGAAGAAGTGGATGATCGAGGCGCCCGGAGGCCGAGGCGCGAGCGATGCCCTTGCCGAAGGCCATGTAGGCCAGCAGGATGCCGAGGCCCGGACCGGGGTTGGCCTCGAGCAGGAACAGCACCGACTTGCCCTTCTCGGCGACCTGGTCGATGCCGAGCGGGGTGAGCACCCCGTGGTTGATGGCGTTGTTGAGGAAGAACACCTTGGCCGGCTCGATGAGGATCGAGGTCAGCGGCAGCAGGTTGTTGTCGACGAGAGTGTCGACCGCGCTGCCGAGCCAGTCGATGACCTGACGCAGGATCGGGCCGAGCAGGAACATGCTGCCGATCGTCATCACGGCGCCGGTGATGCCGGCCGAGAAGTTGTTGACCAGCATCTCGAAGCCCGGTTTGATCTTGCCGTCCCACAGGGCGTCGAGGCGCTTCATGACGTATGCCGACAGCGGGCCCATGATCATGGCGCCCAGGAACATCGGCGAGCCGCCCTGGTCGCCGACGAAGATCGGGATCGCTGGTCGCGAGAATGACGCCCATGACGCCCATCGCGCCGACGACGCCACCGCGGACGTCGTAGACCATCTTGCCGCCGGTGTAGGCGATCAGGATCGGGAGCAGGTAGGTGATCGTCGGGCCGACCACGGTGGCGATCTTCTCGTTCGGCGTCCAGCCGACCTGGATGAAGAACGCCGTAATCAGTCCCCAGGCGATGATCGCGCCGATGTTCGGCATGATCATGTTGGACAGGAACGTGCCGAACTTCTGCACGTGGACCCGCGCACCGCCGCGGGCGTGCTGTCGTGAGTGGACATGCGCTTCCTCCAGATACAAGGCGAGTGTTCGCGTGAGCCTCGTCACATCGCACAGTAAACCGCACAATCGGGCACGATTGCCAAGCACTCGGGCATGATTCGTGCCCGTTGATGTGGATTTCTTCCCGGTTTCTGGGGCTAGCGTGGCTCGACCGCGGCACCCGCACCACCCCGACGACCCGAGAGGAACACCGATGAAGGCACTGCGCTTCTACGCCCCCGAGGACGTCCGTCTGGAGGAGGTGCCCGAGCCCGGAGTGCGGGCCCGACGAGATCAAGCTCAGGGTCAAGAACTGCTCCACCTGTGGCACCGACGTGAAGATCTTCCACAACGGCCACCAGAACCTCACTCCGCCGCGCACCATCGGTCACGAGATCGCCGGCGAGGTGGTCGAGGTCGGCGCCGACGTGCAGGTCGACGTACGGGGGCGACTGGTCGGTCGGCGACCGTGCCCAGGTCATCGCCGCCGTGCCGTGCGGTGACTGCTACGAGTGCAAGCAAGGGCTGGATGGCGGTCTGCCAGAACCAGACCTCGGTCGGCTACCAGTACGACGGCGGGTTCGCTGAGTACATGATCGTGCCGCGCCAGGTGCTGAAGGTCGACGGCCTCAACCGGATCCCCGACAACGTCGGGTACGACGAGGCGTCGGCCGCCGAGCCGTTCGCCTGCGCGATCAACGCCCAGGAGCTGCTCGGCATCGAGGAGGGCGACACCGTCGTGGTCTTCGGCGCCGGGCCGATCGGCTGCATGCACATCCGCATCGCCCGCGGCGTCCACGGGCCGGACCGGTCTACCTCGTCGACGTCAACGCCGAGCGCCTGAAGATGTCGGCCGACGCCGTCCAGCCCGACGAGGTCATCGACGGCTCCGAGGTCGACGTCGTCGAGCGGGTCATGGAGCTCACCGCCGGCCGCGGCGCCGACGTGATCATCACCGCCACCGCCGCCAACATCACCCAGGAGCAGGCCATCTCGATGGCCGCCCGCAACGGCCGGATCTCGTTCTTCGGCGGCCTGCCCAAGACCGACCCGTTCATCAAGTGCGACTCCAACGTCGTGCACTACCGCCAGCTGCACATCCACGGCGCCAACGGCTCGGCCCCCGAGCACAACAAGCGCGCACTGGAGTACATCTCCACCGGCCAGGTGCCGGTGAAGGACCTGATCACCCGCCACATCCCCCTCGACGACGTGCTCAGCGCGTTCTCGATCGTCAAGAACGGCGAGGCGATCAAGGTCACCGTCGAGCCGTAGGACCGAGGAACGAGGTCCTGCGGCTCAGGACGGGGAGGTTGAGGTGCGAGCGATCGAGACCCGACGCAGGAGGGGATCGACCGCGAGCCTCGAAACCCGGTGAGAAGGACGCGGGCCGCGGGCCCGGATCAATGACCGAGCAGCTCCCGCACCGCAGCCGCGCGCGGCCATCGGGTCACTGGCGGCCAGGGCGGCCTCGGCGGCGTCCTCGCAGGTGTCCATGGAGACCGCGGAGATCTGGGCTCCCACGGGGCGTACGGCGCGGGCGGCCATCGACAGCGAGGTGACGCCCATGCCGATCAGGGCCACGGCGAGAAGTCGGGTCGGCGGCCGCCTCGCCGCACACACCGACCGGCTTGCCGGCCTGCTTGCCGGCCTCGGCGGTGATGGCGATCAGCTGGAGCACGGCGGGCTGCCAGGGGTCGGTCAGGTGGGCGAGGTCGGTCGCCATCCGGTCGGCGGCCATCGCGTACTGCGTGAGGTCGTTGGTGCCGATCGAGAGGAAGTCGACCACCTCGAGCATCCGGTGGGCGAGCAGCGCGGCGCTCGGGATCTCGACCATCACGCCGGGCTTCAGCCCCGGGCGCGCACCTTGTCGGCGAAGTCGGACGCCTCGGCGACGGTGGCCACCATCGGCGCCATCACCCAGGTCTCGGTGCCGGTGCGCTCGGCGGCGATACTTGATGCCGTCGAGCTGGCGGTCCATCAGGCCCGGGTTGTCGAAGGAGAGCCGCAGCCCGCGCACACCGAGCGCGGGGTTCTCCTCGCCGTCGTGGGTGGCGAAGGCGATCGGCTTGTCGGAGCCGGCGTCGAGGGTGCGTACGACGACCACCCTGCCGTCGGCGTACGGCGAGAGCACGTCGGCGTAGATGTCGGCCTGCTCCTCCGCGCCGCGGCTCGTCCTTGCGGTTGAGGAAGCAGAGCTCGGTGCGGAAGAGGCCGACACCCTGCACCGGCTCGGTGCCGGCCTGGGCGGCCGTCGGGCCGTCGGCGACGTTGGCGAGCAGCTTGACGGGCGTGCCGTCGACGTGGCAGCCGGGCCGGTCCAGGCGGCCAGCGCCGCGCGCGCGGCGCGGCTCTCCTCGACCCGCGCGGCGGCCTCGTCGGGGTCGGCCGCCGAGCTCGACCTCGCCGGTCTCGCCGTCGACCACCAGGAACGTGCCGGCGGCCAGGTCGGCAGCCGCCCGCGACGCCCACCACGCAAGGGATGCCGAGCTGGCGGGCGATGATCGCGGTGTGGCTGGTCGCGCCGCCACGCTCGGTCACCAGGGCGACGACCAGCTCGGGGTCGAGGCCGGCGGTGTCGGAGGGCGCGAGGTCCTCGGCGACGAGGATCGACGGCTCGGCCGGCTCGGGCACGCCGGGTGCCGGCTCGCCCACGAGGTCGGCGACCAGGCGTCGCTCGATGTCGCGCAGGTCGGTGACCCGCTCGGCCATCAGCCCGCCCATCGTGGTGAAGACGCCGACGAACTGCTCGACGGCGGCCTGCACCGGCGGCCACCAGGTCGGCGCCGCCGGCGATGCGACTTCTGACCGCCCTGCGCAGTCCCTTGTCGCGGGCCAGGCCGGCGCTCGCCGCGAGCACCTCGGCTGCCGGCGCCGGTCGCCTGCTCGGCCTTGCGGGTGAACTCGTCGGCGACGCGCCGGACCGCGGCGTCGTACGCCGCGAGGGCCGCGTCGTCGTCGGCGAAGTCGCCGCTCGCCGAAGCGGGCGATGGCCTCGGGCGAGACCTCGCCGCGGACGAGCAGGGCGGGTCCGGCCGCGACACCGGGGACGACGGGGGTGCCGCGCAGGCTGGAGGGCTGAGTCATGGAACACACCGTAAGGCAGGTCGGGCTTGACAATCAACACATTCGGCTATAAAACAACACATACACAGATTCGCGACCCGGGAGGCTTCGCCGCGTGTACGCCGAAGAGCGACAGCAGTCCATCGCCCAGCTGGTCAGCCAGCAGGGTCGAGCTGTCCGTGGCCCAGCTCGCCGGACCAGTTCGGGGTGACCACCGAGACCGTACGCCGCGACCTCTCCACCCTCGACCGCATCGGGCCTGGTCCGGCGCGTCCACGGCGGTGCGGTGCCGATGAGCGCGGTCACCGCGATCGAGTCCGGGCTCGGCGAGCGCGACCAGGCCAACACCTCCGCCAAGGACGCGATCGCCGCCGCCGCGGTCGCCCTGCTGCCGCCACCCGGGTCGATGGTGATCATCGATGCCGGCACGACGACGGCCCGGCTGGCCGCCGTACTCCCCCGTGACCACCGGCTGACCGTCGTCACCCACGCCGTCACGATCGCGACCCGGCTGGCGGGGCTCCCGCACATCGAGCTCTACCTCCTGCCGGGCCGGGTCCGGCCGACCACCCACGCCGCCGTCGGCGCCGACACGGTGGCCGCGCTGGCCGACCTGCGCGCCGACGTGGCCTACGTCGCCACCAACGGCCTCAGCGACGCACGGGCTGACCACGCCCGACCGCGACGAGGCCGCCACCAAGCGGGCCATCGTCGGCCGCCGGCCCGCCGCACCATCGTGCGTCACCGACTCCAGCAAGATCGGCGTGGAGGCGCCGCTGCGGTTCGCCGCACTGGACGAGATCGACACCTTGGTCACCGACGCGGGCATCACCGCGGACGACCGGGCGACGATCGAGCGGGCGGGCGTCGAGGTGGTGGTCGCATGATCCTCACCCTCACTCCCAACCCCAGCATCGACCGCACCATCGCGCTGGCCGGCGAGCTGGCGCGCGGCCAGGTGCAGCGCGTCGTCGTCCGTCACCGCCCAGGGTGGCGGCAAGGGCGTCAACATCTCGCGCGCCTCCGTCGCCGCGGGCAATCCCGACCATGGCCGTGCTGCCGGCGGCGAAGGACGACGCGTTCGTCATCGAGCTGCTCACCGCCGGCATCGACTGCAAGCCCGTGCTGCCGGCCGGTGGGGTGCGCACCAACCTCACCATCACCGAGCCCGACGGCACGACGACGAAGCTCAACTCCCCCGGCGCCGTCGTGGGTCCGCAGCACCTCGACGCGATGACCTCGACGCTGCTCGCCCGCGCCGCCACTGCCGACTGGACCGTGCTCGCCGGGTCGCTCGCCGAGGGCACGCCGCGACGACTTCTACGCCGACCTCGTACGCCGCCTCCACGACGCGCCGGGCAAGGTCGCCGTCGACACCAGCGAGCGTCCGCTCGCCGCGCTGGTCGACGCCCTGCCCGGCTCGGCCCCCGACCTGATGAAGCCCAACGGCGAGGAGCTCGCGTCCTTCACCGGCCACGACGCCGGCGCTGCTCGAGGGCGACCCCGACGCGACGGCCCTGGCCGCCCGCACCCTGATCGACCGGGGCGTCGGCGCGGTGCTGGCCACGCTCGGCGCGGGCGGCGCCGTACTCGTGACCGCCGACGGGGCCTGGCACGCCACTCCCCCGCCCACCACCGTCGTCAGCACCGTCGGCGCCGGTGACTCAAGCCTCTTCGGCTACCTCCTCGGTGACATCCGCGGACTCACTCCCCCCGAACGCCTCGCCCTCGCAGTCGCCTACGGCAGCGCCGCCGCAGGTCTGCCGGGCACCACGATCCCCGGCCCGGACGACGTCCGGCCCGATCTGGTCGGCGTCCGCCAGCTCGAACTCACCGCAAGGGAACTCACATGACCGACCTGATCACCGCGGCGCTCGTCCGGCTCGATGCCGACCTGGGTGCCGACAAGACCGCCACCATCCGAGCGCTGGCCGCCGTCGTCGCCGAGGCCGGCCGCGCCGACGACGTCGACGAGATCGTCACGGACGCACTGGCCCGCGAGGAGACCTCCGCGACCGGGCTCCCCGGCGGCATCGCGATCCCGCACTGCCGCACCGCCGGCGTCAGCGAACCGACCCTGGCGTTCGCCCGGCTCTCGCCGCCGGTCGACTTCGGCGCCAAGGACGGCCCGGCCGACCTCGCGTTCCTCATCACGGCGCCGGCGGGCGGTGACCAGACGCACCTCCAGCTGCTCACGAAGCTCGCCCGGGCGTTGGTCAAGCGCGAGTTCACCGACTCGCTGCGCGCGGCGGAGTCCGTCGACGAGGTCGTCGAGCTGATCTCCGGAGTCGTCGGTACGCCGGCGCCGGAGGCCGCCAAGCCCGCGACCGAGAAGCCCGCGCCCGTCCCCGCCGAGGCGCAGGCAGAGCCGCCCGGGGCACGCAGCCTGGTCGCCGTGACCGCCTGCCCCACCGGCATCGCGCACACCTACATGGCCGCCGAGGCGCTCCAGGCCGCTGCCGAGAAGGCGGGCGTCGCGCTGCAGGTCGAGACCCAGGGCTCGGCAGGCTCGACGCCTCTCGACCCGAAGGTCATCGCAGACGCCGCCGCCGTGATCTTCGCGGTCGACGTCGGGGTGCGCGACCGGTCGCGGTTCGGCGGCAAGCCGATGGTCTCCTCGGGCGTGAAGCGGCCGATCGACGACGCCGACGCGATGATCGCCGAGGCCCTGCGCTACGCCGACGACCCGAACTCCCCGCGCGTCGAGGGCTCAGCCCAGGCCGGCGAGGGCGGCGGCGCCAGCGAGTCGTTCGGCGCCACCGTGCGCCGGGTGCTGATGACCGGTGTCTCCTACATGATCCCGTTCGTCGCCGCGGGCGGCCTACTGATCGCCCTGGCCTTCCTGCTGGGCGGCTACGAGATCGCGCTGAACACCGAGGACGGCGCCGGCGTCGCGGGCCAGATCGTGGCCGACTCCACACTGATCGACCTGCCCGACACGTCGGGCTTCGACCTGGCCGGCGACGCGACCCTGCCGAACGGCGCCCTGCTGACCTACCTGGGTGCCCTGCTGCTCACGCTCGGCAGCGCGGCGTTCGGCTTCCTGGTGCCGGCCCTGTCCGGCTACATCGCGTACGCCATCGCCGACCGACCGGGCATCGCACCGGGCTTCGTGATGGGCGCGGTCGCGGTGACCCTCGACACCGGCTTCCTCGGCGGCATCGCCGGCGGCGTCCTCGCCGGCCTGGTGGCCCACTGGATCGCCAGCTGGCAGGTGCCCACCTGGGGCCGCGGCCTGATGCCGGTGCTGGTCATCCCGCTGCTCACCACGCTCATCGTCGGCTTCGTCATGGTGGTCGTGCTCGGCCGACCGCTGGGCCGGCTCACCGAGGCACTGAGCGACGGGCTCACCAGCATGGGCGAGAAGCCCGGCCTCGCCATCGTGCTCGGCGCCGTGCTCGGCCTGATGATGGCCTTCGACATGGGCGGACCGCTCAACAAGACGGCGTACGCCTTCGCCACGACCGGCCTCGGCGCGGCGGCCACGGCCACCGACGCCCCCGAGCTCAAGGTGATGGCGGCGGTCATGCTCGCCGGCATGGTGCCGCCGATCGCCCTGGCCCTGGCCACGGTGCTGCGACCCGGCCTGTTCAGCGTCCCCGAGCGCGAGAACGGCAAGGCCGGGTGGCTGCTCGGCGCCTCGTTCATCACCGAGGGCGCGATCCCGTTCGCCGCCGTCGACCCGCTGCGCGTCATCCCGGCGATCATGCTCGGGAGCGCGGTGACCGGCGGCCTGTCGCAGGCGTTCGACGTCGGGCTCCGTGCGCCGCACGGTGGCATCTTCGTGCTGTTCGCCGTCGACGGCGTGATCGGGTTCCTGGTCGCCCTGGTGGCCGGCGTGCTCGTGGCCTGCGCCGCCGTGATCGCCCTCAAGTCGCTCGACAAGTCCAACAGCACCGACCTCGCCACCATCTGACCCGTCACCACCACCACACACAAGGAGATTCCATGCCCAGCAAGACCGTTGTCGTCGGCTCCGCCGTCGGCCTGCACGCCCGCCCGGCCGCGATCATCGCGGAGGCAGCCGAGGGCCTCGACTCCGACGTCTTCCTCGCCTCCCCCGGCGGCGAGCCGGTCGACGCGAGCTCCTCGTTGCTCATCATGACGCTGGGGGCCGGCAACGGTGACTCCGTCGAGGTCTCGAGCGACGACCAGGCGGCGGTCGACACGATCGCCACGCTGGTCGAGCAGGATCTCGACGCCTGACGTCTCGTCAGGACGCGCGCTGCATGGCGCGGTAGACCTCGCGGGCTCCGACTGCGCGCTCCAGCTCGTCGATGATCTCGGTGAAGAACTGCTTGCGGTACGTCTCGTCGGTGACGGCGTAGACGGTGAAGTAGAGCCCCGAGAACGCCGAGAGGAACCCGGCCACCTGCAACAGCTCGCGGGTGACCAGCGACTGGCCGAACAGCGGTGTCGGGGCCTCCTCGATCCAGATCTCGATCACGTCGGGGTCCATGACGACGGCGCCGAAGGCGATGAAGAACAAGAACACCGAGAGCGACAGCAGCAGCACCTGGATCACCTGGCTGACCAGCAGCACCAGTACCAGGTTTCCGCGCTCGAGCCGCACCATGGGCTCGTCGATGCCCGGCCCGTCGTCCAGGTGGGTCCACGGTTCGAGAGGCGTGCCGGTGCACGCGCTGCCCACCTGTTCGTCGTCGAGACCGTCGTGGATGCGCCCGACCTCCTCGGGCAGCCGGACGAGCAGGAAGGCGGTCGCGACCGCCCCGAACAGCAGGATCGCCAGCCCCATCACTCCCCCGTCGAGGCTCTCGGCCACCATCCACACCTCGGTGTTGATGAAGAGGAACGTCACGAAGAGCAGCAGCAGCGGCAGCGCGCGGGTCGCCAACTGGAAGAGCATGCCGAGGCTCCGGAACGTACGGCGCGCGGCCCACGCCGCGATCGGCACGCCTCGCAGGGCGAGCAGCCCGTAGGCAAGGGCGAGCACGAGCAGCACCTGGGCGCCCGCCGAGATGCCGTTGGACACGTCGTTGGACGACGCGCGGGCGGCCAGCACGCCCGCGCCGGCGGCCACGGCCAGGCCCAGCATGCCCACCGCCGCCAGCCGGACCCGGGTGAGCCGGCTCGCGACCTCCTCCCGGGTGCCGTCCACGAAGTAGGGCAGGCCGTTGTCGTCGAACCACTCCTCGGCGGCGCGGACGTCGGCCGGTCCGGGGCGGGCGGGCTCAGGCACCCAGGATCTCCCGCGCGCGGCGTACGTCGTCGCGCATGGTCTCGACCAGCGCGTCGACGCCCTCGAACTTGACCATGCCACGCAGCCGCTCGACGAACGCGACCTCCACCTCGACGCCGTACAGCTCGAGGTCGTCGCGGTCGAGGACGTAGGACTCGACGCGCCGTGCACGCTCGCCGTCGAACGTGGGGTTGGTGCCGACGGAGATGGCAGCCGGGAAGCGCTCGCCGGTGTCGCGGCGGGTGAGCCAGCCGGCGTAGACGCCGTCAGCGGGTGCGGCCTCGACCGCGGACGTCGGCACGTTGGCGGTCGGGAAGCCCAGCTCGCGACCACGCTTGTCGCCCTCGATGACGACGCCGGTCACGGAGTAGGGCCGGCCGAGCGCCTCTGCCGCGCCGGCGACGTCACCGGTCGCGAGGCAGGTGCGCACGTAGGTGGACGACCAGACCTGCGGGCCGCCGTCCAGCTCGACGCCGACGGCGTCGAAACCATGCTCGGCACCCACCTCGCGCAGCGTCGCGACGTCTCCGGACGCCCTGGCCCCGAACCTGAAGTTGGCGCCCACCACGACGGTGCGCACGCCGAGCGCCCCGACGAGGACGCGCTCCACGAACTCGCGCGGCGACCAGGCCGCCATGTCGCGGTCGAACGGCAGCACCAGCACGCCGTCGACGCCCGCCTCGGCCAGCAGGTCGACGCGGGTGGCGATGCTGGTGAGCTGCTGCGGCGCGTGCTCGGGGCGCAGCACGGCCATCGGGTGCGGGTCGAACGTGACCGTCACCAGCGGCAGCCCCAGCTCGTCGGCGCGGGCGCGCGCCCGGGCGATCACCACGCGGTGGCCGCGGTGCAGACCGTCGAAGTTGCCGATGACGACGGTGGTGGCGCCGAGGTCGGTGGGGATCTCGTCGAGGGATCGCCAGACAGGAAGCCGAGGACTCACGGCGGGCAGCCTACAAGGGCCGTGCCGCGCACTCGGACGTCAGACGACGTTGCCGCGCTGGACGAAGAAGGTGCAGGTGGTCGCGGCCTCGGGCACGTCCGCGAGGAGGTCGAACGTGGCACGTTCCCCGCCCTCGACGTCCTCGATCACCGCGACCCCGCGGGCCAGCACGTCGGACTCGTCGTTGGTCCACGAGACCGTGATCGCGTAGTCACGCGCCTTGCGCGTGGAGTTGGTGACGGTGCCCGTCACCTCCTGCTCGCCGGCACCGGTCTCGCAGTCGCCGAACTCGACGTCGTCGAGCGCGCCCTTGGCCTGGCGCATCTGGGGCACCTCGGGCAGGTCGGTGGGCGAGACCTTGCCCGGGTCGACCGAGGCCGGCTCCGTGGCCTTCGCACCGGCCCCGTCACCGTCGGGCTCGGAGTCGTCGCCGCTGCACGCGGCGAGGAGCAGGCTCGGCACCAGGACCGAGGCGACCAGCAGGGCACGTGCGGACATCAAGGGCCTTCCTCTCGACGGCTCCCCCGCCGGGCTGCGGCGACCAGGGAGACTCCGCCCCCCAGCATGGCCAACCCGAGGAGGACCAGCGCCATCGGCACGCCGCCGGTGTCGGGAAGGCCGCCACCGTCTCCGTCGTCTTCATCACCACCGCCGCCGCCGCCGTACCGTCGCCGTCCCCGTCAACGTCCCCGTCCCCGTCCCCGTCGTCGTCACCGCCGCCGCCGCCTCCGCCGCCCGTGGTCCTGTCGACGGCCACGACGGCCTCGTCCTCGGCGCTGAGGACGGCACCGTCGGCCGAGTCGCCGGTCGCCCGGGCGACGTTGCGCAGCGGTCCGTCGGTGTCGGCCTTCCGGACGACGTACGTCGCGGTGCACTCCGTCGCCTGTCCGGGGTCCAGAGTCGTGACCGGGCAGACGATCGCGCCGCCCGTGGCGCGCAGCATCGGGTCGTCGACCGAGACGTCGTCGACCCGGATCGTGCCCGTGTTGATGACGGTGAACGTGTAGTCGACCCGCTCGCGGGCGTCTGCGCGGTTGTCGCCGTCGCGGTCGCGCAGGTCGGCCGACTTGCCCAGCTGGAGGGCGGGCACCTGCTCGAGAGGGGTCGAGGTGGCGTCGGCACCGCTCGCGACCTGCTGCCCGGCCACCGGTGTGCCGGCCGCGCCCAGGGCAGTCGCGCTCGCGACGTTGTCGACGGCACCGGCCTCGATGTCGGCCTGGGTGATGACGTACGGCGATGCGGTGCACTCAGCGCTCTCGCCCTCGGCGAGGGTGCTGGGCGTGCACGTGAGGCCGGTCAGGCGGGTGTCGGCCACCGCGACCGACGTCACCGTCACGCTGCCGGTGTTGGTGACCGTGAACGCGTAGCCGATCGTGTCGCCGGGATCGGTGCGGCCGGTGCCGTTGGCGTCGACCGGGGCAGCCGCTTGCTTGTCGAAGGCCAGCGACATCAGCGACGAGGTAGTGATCGTCAGCGAGTCGGTGACCGGGTCGAGCTGGTCGCCGTCGGGGTCGACTGCCGTCGCGGAGGCGGTGTTGACGATGCTGCCGCGGTCGGCGTCGGCCCGGGTGATGACGTACGGCGCCGCCGTGCACACCACGGTCGCGTCGACCGCCAGCCGGCCCGCCGGGCAGGTCACCTGGCCGACCATCGGATCGGTGACGGTGACGTCGGCAAGCGGCACGTTGCCGGTGTTGGTGACCGCGAACGTGTAGGCGACCGTGTCTCCGGCGTCGAGGCGGCCGTTGCCGTCGACGTCGACGGGTGCCGCGGCCAGCTTGTCCATCGTCATCGCCGGCACCGCCTGCGGCGTGGGCGTCGTCGTGGTCGCCTCGGCGCTCCGCACGGGGTCGCCGTCGGGATCGACACCGGTGGCCGTGGCGACGTTGGCCACGGCACCGGCCAGCTCGTCGGAGTCGGTGACGACGTACGGCGCGGCGTCACAGGTCGCCCCGGCGCCGGGGACGAGTCGGGTCGGGGCACAGGTGACCGGTCCGGTGAGCAGGTCGTCGTCGATGTCGACGTCGTCGATCGGCACGTTGCCGGTGTTGGTGACGGTGAACGTGTAGTCGATCGTGTCGCCCGCGTCGGTGATGCCCGAGTCGTTGACGTCGACGGGCGTGCCCGCCGTCTTGACGAGCTGGAGCGACGGCTGGGGCGCGGTGGTGGGCGTGCTGGTCGTGCTCGGCGGACTGACCACCGGGTCGTCGTCGGGGTCGAGCGCCCCTGCCGTCGCAGAGTTGGCGACGCTGCCCGCGCGCTCGTCGTCCTCCGTGACGACGTACGGCGCGCCGGCGGTGCACGTGACGGTCTCATCGAGGCCCGACGGACCGGCTGGACAGGTGACGGCGATCGCGCCGAGCTTCGGGTCGTCGATGCTCAGCTGGTGCAGCGGCACGTTGCCGGTGTTGGTGACGTCGAAAGTGAAGAGGATCGTGTCGCCGGCGTCGGTGATGCCGGAGCCGTTGATGTCGACCGGCCGGGCAGCCAGCTTCTCGACGATCAGCTGCGGCTGCTGGGCGGTGATCGGTGTGGACGTGCGGTCGGCCGGGCTCTCGACCGCGCCGCCGTCGGGGTCGAGCCCGGTGGCCTCGGCCCGGTTGGCGACCACGCCGGCGGCCTCGTCGGCCGCGGTGATCTCGTACGGAGCGGCCGCGCAGTCGGTCTCGGCTCCGGGCGCGAGCTCGACGACCTCGCAGGTGACGGCGCCGACCAGGGGGTCGACGACCGCGACCGTGTCGATGGGCACGTTGCCGGTGTTGGTGACCACGAACGTGAACGCGATCGTGTCGCCGGCGTCGACGATGTCGGAGTCGTTGGCGTCGACGGGCTCGCCGGCGGTCTTCTCGATGTCGAGCGCGGGCTGCGGGACCGAGGTGCCGGTGGAGGTGGTGGCCTCCGGGCTGGTCACGGTCTGGCCGTCGGGATCGCTGCCCGTGGCGTGCGCCCGGTTGAAGACGCTGCCGGCAGTCTCGTCGGCCTCGGTGACGACGTACGGCTCGTCGGCCTCGCACGTGGTGTCCACCCTCGGCGCGAGGGTGGTCGTCGAACACGTGACCGCACCCGCCAGTCGGGTCGACGACAGCGATCGACTCGAGCGGCACGTTGCCGTCGTTGAACACCGTGAACGTGAACTCGATCGTGTCGCCGGCATCGACCAGGCCCGAGCCGTTGACGTCGACCGGCAGACCGGCGACCTTCTCGAGGCGCAGCGCCGGCTGCGGGGCCGTCGTGGGCGTCGAGGTCGTGTCGGGGGCGCTCTCGACGGCTCCCTGGTCGGGGTCGGTGCCGGTGGCGGTTGCGGAGTTGTCGACCGAGCCGGCGGTCTCGTCCGCCTCCGTGACGACGAAGGAGTTGTCCGCCGTGCAGCTGGTGTCTGCGCCGGGGGCCAGGGTGTCGTCGTCGCAGTCGACGACGATGCCCCGGTCGGACAGCAACGGGTCGTCGACGCCGATGCCCGTCAGCGGCACGTTGCCGGTGTTGGTGACCGTGAACGTGTAGGCGATCGTGTCGCCCGCGTCGGTCAGGCCGGAGTCGTTGACGTCGGTGACCGCGTCGAACTTCACGATCGACAGTCCGGGCTGCGGCCTCGTCGTCGGGGTCGAGGTGGAGGCGGGGTTGCTCGGCGGCGTCGGATCGAGGTCGGGGTCGAGCGCGGTCGCCGTGGCGCTGTTGGCGACGCTGCCGGCGGCCACGTCGTCGCTCGTCACGGTGTACGCCGTCCGGCTGGCGCAGCTGGCCGTCTGCTCCGGGGCCAGAGTGGTGGGCGTGCAGTCGACCGGCACGCCGGCTGCGGCGAGCATCGGGTCGACCACGGCCACCTGGGCCACCGGGACGTTGCCCTCGTTGGTGACCGTGAACGTGTAGGAGACCTGGTCACCGGCGTCGACGATGCCTGAGCCGTTGACGTCGACCGGGACGCCGGCCGTCTTGGTGATCGCGAGACGGGGCTGCGGCAGGGTCACGGCGGTCGAGGTGTCGTCGGCCGGGCTGACCACCCCACCATCGTCGGGGTCGACGCCCGCGGCGGTGGCGGAGTTCTCGACGCTGCCCGCCTGCTCGTCGGCTCCGGTGACGACGTACGGGTCGCTGTGGGAGCACACGACCGCTGGGCCGCCGGGGGCGATCGTGGTGGGCGAGCAGGTGACGGCGATGCCCCGGGCGGCCAGGAGCGGGTCATCGATGACGATGTCGTCGATCGGCACGTTGCCGGTGTTGGTCACCGTGAACACGTAGGTGATCTCGTCGCCGGCGTCGACGATGACGGAGTCGTTGGCATCGGCGATGGCCGCGACTCCCTTCTCGACGTCGAGACCGGGCTGCGGCCGCGTCGTCGGGGTGGCGGTGTTGCTGGGCGACGACGTGACGAGCCCTGCGGGACCGGTGCCGGTGGCGGTGGCGGTGTTGCTCACCGCGCCGGCGTCGACGTCGGCCGAGCGCACGGTGTAGACGCGATCGTCCGAGAGGCCCATCGTGCAGGTGCGGACCTCGGTCGGCGCCAGCGGGCCCGGCGGGCAGGTGATCGCGATGCCGGCGATGTTCTCGACCAGCGGGTCGTCGATGGCGATGCCGTTCATCGTGGCGTTGCCGATGTTGGTCACCACGAACGTGAACCGGATCGTGTCGCCGGCGTCGGTGATGCCCGACTCGTTGGTGTCGACCGGCTCGTCGGCGACCTTGTCGAGCTGGAGGGCGGGCTGCTGGCGGAGCAACAGGGACGCGGTGTCGGGCGGGCTCGTCGCCGTGCCACCGTCGGGGTCGGTGCCCTGGCCGCTGGCAGTGTTGACCAGCACGCCGGCGTCGATCTCCGGCTGGGTGATCGTGTGCGTGAGGACGACGCACGGCGAGGCGTCGCCGGGGTCGAGATCGAGAGCGGGCTCGCACGGCGTGATGCCGTCGCCGTTCGGGCCGGGGAACATCGGGTCGCTGACGCGGAGCACCGTCAGCGGCACGTTGCCGGTGTTGCGCACCACGAACGAGTAGTCGATGGTGTCGCCGGCGTCGACGCCGTTGCCGTCGAGGTCCACCGGGTCGCCCGCGTCCTTCTGGACCGTGAGCGTGGCCTGGGGCTGGGTCACCGGCGTGGACGTGGTGTCGGGGTTGCTGCCGACCGGCTGCCCGTCGGGATCCGTGCCGGTCGACGTCGCGGAGTTGGTCACCGAGCCGGCCGCCTCGTCCGCCTCGGTCACGACGTACGTCGCCGGGCCGCACGTCGTCGTGGCGCCCGGAGCGAGGGTGGCCGAAGCGCAGGAGACGTCGCCACCCAGGCGGGGGTCGTTGACGGCCACCGTCCCGACCGGCACGTTGCCGGTGTTGGTCACGACGAACGTGTAGGTGATCTGGTCGCCGGAGTCGGTGATGCCGGAGTTGTTGGTGTCGACCACCTCGCCCACGGTCTTGTCGACCTGCAGGCCGGGCTGCGGCTGGGTGGTCGGCGTCGACGTCGATGTCTCCGGACTGGCCACCCCGTCACCGTCGGGGTCGATGCCGGTGGCCGTGGCGACGTTGACGACTGCGCCCGCGCCGACGTCGGACGTGGTGACGGTGTAGAGCCCCTCGGTGGTGCAGGCCCGCGTGGCGCCGGGGGCCAGCGGTCCGGTGCCGCAGTCGATGGTGACGCCGCCGGCGGCGAGCTTGGGGTCGACGACGCCGACGGCGCTGATCGGCACGTTGCCGTCGTTGCGCGCCGAGAACGTGTAGGCGATCGTGTCGCCGGCGTCGGTCAGCCCGGAGTTGTTGGCGTCGACCGGCGTGCCCGCGAGCTTGGTGAGCAGGAGCGACGGCGCGGGGGTGGTGACCGGTGTCGAGGTCGTGTCGGGACCGCTGACGACGCCATCGTCATCGGGGTCGGCGCCGGTGGCCGTCGCCGAGTTGGCCACCCTGCCCTGCGCCTCGTCGTCGGCGGTGATGACGTAGGGATCACCGGTGTGCGTGCACTCTGCCGGCGGCGCACCCGGCGCGAGCGTCGCGGGCGCGCAGGCGATGTCGATGCCCTGACCGGCGAGCAGTGGGTCGTCGATGGCGATCTCGCGCACCGGCACGTTGCCGGTGTTGGTGACCTCGAACGAGAACAGCATCGTGTCTCCGGCGTCGGTGATGCCCGAGTCGTTCACGTCCTCCGGCGTGCCGCCGGTCTTCTCGACCCGGAGGCCCGGCATGGGCGTCGTGGTCGTCGTCGTGGTGGACGCCTCCGGCGACGGCGCCGTCGGGTCGCCGTCGGGGTCGGTGCCACCGGCAGTGGCGACGTTGGTGACCTGGCCTGCGACCTCGTCGGCCTCCGTGACGACGTACGGCGCCGACGTGGTGCAGCCGGATGTCTGCGCCGGCGCGACGGTCGCGGGCGTGCAGGTGATCGAGATGCCGACGGCAGCGAGCATCGGGTCGTCGACCGTGACGGCGCTGACGGGCACGTTGCCCGCGTTGGTCACGGTGAACGTGTAGTCGATCGTGTCGCCGGCGTCGGTGACGCCCGACTCGTTGACGTCGTCCGCCGTGCCGGCGTCCTTCACCAGGGTCAGCCCGGGACGCGGCGTCGTGACGGTGGTGCTGGTGCGGTCCGGCGCGCTCTCGACGAGCCCGCCGTCGGGATCGGTGGCCCGGCTGGTCGCGCGATTGGCGACTTCACCCGCGGCCTCGTCGGCAGCGGTGACGACGTAGGGCCCGGACGGTTCGCACTCCGCTGCAGCACCCGGCGCGAGCGTGGTCGGGATGCAGGTGACGGTCAGGCCCGCGCCGGTCAGCATCGGGTCGACGACCGCGACGTCGTCGAGGGGCACGTTGCCGGCGTTGTCGACGGTGAACGTGAAGGCGATCGTGTCGCCCGCGTCGGTGATGCCCGAGCCGTTGACGTCGACCGGGGTGGCGGCCTCCTTCTCGACGGACAGCGCCGGGGCGGGCGCGGTCGTGGACGTCGACGTGACGTCGGGCGCGGAGCGCACCGGCTCACCGTCGGGGTCCGTGCCCGTCGCGCGCGCCGAGTTGGTGACCGCGCCGGCGGACTCGTCGTCGTCGGTGACGACGTACGGTGTCGTCGTCGCGCAGGCCGCCGACGCGCCGGGAGCAAGGGTGGCGGGGGTGCACGTGAGGCCCCGGCCGGCCAGCATCGGGTCGTCGATCACGATGGCGGAGACGGGTACGTTGCCTTCGTTGCGCACCGAGAACGTGTAGCCGATCGTGTCGCCGGCGTCGGTGATGCCGGAGCCGTTGGTGTCGACCGGCGTGCCCGCGGTCTTGTCGACCGACAGCGCTGGTGCGGGCGTGGTGGTCGGCGTCGACGTGCTCGACGGGGCGCTCTGCAGCGCGTCACCGTCGGGATCGACGGCCCGGGCGCGTGCGGTGTTGGCCACCGCACCGGCGGCCTCGTCACCCGCGGTGACGACGTACGGCGCGGACGGGATGCACGTCGCGAGCGCGTCGGGGGCGAGCGTGGTCGGGCTGCAGGAGACGGTGATGCCGGCGTCGGCGAGCATCGGGTCGGTGATGGTGAGGGCCGTGATCGGCACGTTGCCGGTGTTGCGCACCGCGAACGCGAACGCGACGGTGTCGCCGGCGTCGGTGATGCCCGAGCCGTTGACGTCGACCGGCGTGCCGGCCGTCTTGAGCAGGTCGAGCTGGGCGACGGGGGTGGCGACCGGGGTCGCCGTCTCGTCGGGAGCGCTGATCGCCGCGTCGCCGTCGGGGTCGCTGCCCTCGGCCGTCGCGGAGTTGGCGGCCGCGCCGGCGGCCTCGTCTGCCGTCGTCACGCGGTAGACCCCCGACGGGGTGCAGGTCGCGGTGGCTCCGGGAACGAGCGTCGCCGGCGCGCAGGCGATGGTGATGCCCTGCGCGGCCAGCTTCGGATCGGCGATGCCGAGCGTGGTGATCGGCACGTTGCCGGCGTTGCGGACCGTGAAGCCGTAGGCGATCGTGTCGCCGGCGTCGGTGATGCCCGAGCCGTTGACGTCGACGGGAGCGCCGGCGGACTTCTCGAGCACCAGCCGCGGGTCGGGCAGCGTCGTGAGCACGGTCGCGGTGTCGGGGCCGCTCTCGACCGCGTCGTCGTCGGGGTCGATCCCGGTGGCCGTCGCGGTGTTCTGCACCCGGCCGGCGGCGACGTCGCCCGGCGTGACGACGTACGGCGTGTCGGTGGTGCAGGTCTTGGTGCCACCGGGCGCGAGCGGGCCGCCGGGAACGCAGGTGATCGCGATCGCACCGAGCTTGGGGTCGTCGATGGCGACGGTGCGGATCGGCACGTTGCCGGTGTTGGTGACGACGAAGGTGTAGTCGATCTCGTCGCCCACGTCGGTGATGCCCGAGCCGTTGACGTCGACCGGGGTGCCGGCGGTCTTGTCGACCGCGAGGGCGGGCTCGGAGGCGGTGACGGGCACGTTCACCGAGTCGGTGTCGGTGACGGCCGGGCCCCGCGGCGGCGTGCCGGAGGCGGTCGCGGTGTTGGCGACCTGGCCGGCGGTCTCGTCGCCGGCCGTCACGGTGTAGGGGCCGGAAGGCGTGCAGGTGACGCTCTCGCCCGGCGCGAGGGCGGCCGGTGCGCAGGTGACGGTGACGGACTGGCCGGCCAGCTTCGGGTCGGCGACCCCGACCGCCGTCAGCGGGACGTTGCCGTCGTTGGTGACGCGGAAGGTGTAGGTGATCTCGTCGCCGGGGTCGGTGAGCCCGGAGTCGTTGACGTCGACCGGCTCGCCCGCCGACTTCACGACCGTCAGCGCGGGCGCCGGCGTCTCGACGTCGGTCGTCGTGGTGTCGGGCGGACTGGTGACCGGGCCGTTGTCGGGGTCACGGGCACTGCCGGTGGCGGAGTTGACCACCTCGCCGGCCTGCTCGTCGGCGAGCGTGACGACGTAGGGCCCGCTCACCGTGCAGGCACGCGTGTCCCCCGGCGCCAGGACACCGGCGCCACAGCCGATGGTCAGGCCGGATCCGGTCAGCTTGGCGTCGGTGACCGCGACCGCGGTGACCGGGACGTTGCCGGTGTTGCGGACCGTGAACGAGTAGGTGATGCGGTCGCCGGCGTCGATGATGCCCGAGCCGTTGACGTCGACGGGTGCCTCGGCGACCTTGTCGATGGTCAGCCGCGGGGTGGGCGTCTGCACGGGCGTCGTCGCGGTGTCGGGCGGGCTGGTCACGGTGCCGCCACCGGCCGGGGTGCCGCTCGCCGTCGCGGAGTTGAGGACCCGGCCCTCGGCCTCGTCGGCCTCCGTCACGGTGTACGCCGGGGCGGCGGTGCACGTCGCGACCTGGTTGGGCGTCAGCGTCGTCGGCGTGCAGGCGATCGTGGCGCCGGCCAGTCTCGCGTCGGTGATGGCGATGCCGGAGACCGCGACGTTGCCGGTGTTGCGCACCGTGAACGAGTAGGGGATGCGATCGCCCGCGTCGGTCAGCCCGGAGCCGTTGACGTCGACCGGTGCACCGGCCACCTTGTCGATCGTCAGAGCGGGCGCGCGGGTCAGCGGCGTCGAGGTGCTGGACGAGTTGCTCGGCACGGCCCCGCCGCCCGGTCGGGTGCCACCCGCCGCGGCCGTGTTGTTGACCGCGCCTGCGTTCATGTCCCCCTGCGTGATCGTGTACGGCGCCGCTGTGCAGACCACCTGCTCCCCCGGTGCCAACGTGGCGGGCGTGCAGGCGATGCCGCTCACCAGCGGATCGGTGACCGCGATGTTGCGCATCGTGACGTCTCCGGTGTTGGTGACGCGGAAGGTGTAGGTGATCCGGTCGCCCGCGTCGATGCGGCCGTTGCCGTCGACGTCGACGGGGTTGCTCGCCGACTTCTGCAGCTGCAGCGCGGCGTCGGCGGTCCAGGTCTGCGTGGTGCTGTCGGGGTTGCTGGTGACCGGGTTGCCCTGCGGGTCGTTGGCGGTCGCGCGGGCGGTGTTGGAGCGGGTGCCGTCGTCGACGTCGGCCTGGGTGAGCAGGTAGGTGCCGGTGCAGGTCGTGGACGCGCCGGGAGCCAGCGTGGTGGCGTTGCACGTGACATTGGTGAGCAGCGGGTCGGCGACGGCCAGCGAGGCGGCCCGCACGTTGCCGGTGTTGGTCACGGCGAACGAGTAGGTGATCCGGTCGCCGGCGTCGACGCCGTTGCCGTCGAGGTCGGCCGGGGCGCTCGAGGTCTTGTCGAGCAGGAGGGACGCGTTCGGTGGCGAGGGCGGAGCGACGCACGCGGCGTTGTCGCCGGCGGCGCCCGACTCCTGGCCGTCGGGCAGCGAGACCCGGTTGAAGAGGCCGTTGTTGGCGGTGCCGTTGCACGCCGACACCGCCGTGCGGGTGTTGAAGTGGAAGCGCAACGTGACGTCGTACGTGTGGGTGGCGTTGCGGGCGATGGTGGTCGAGCCCGGTGCGATGGTGAACGGGCCGGCGCCGTTGGCACTGCCGCTGGGTGCGGCGCCCGCACCGCTGGAGACCCACGAGATGCCATCGACGGTGAGGTTGGCCGGGAACGACGGCGTGTCGACCAGCGGGCCGTAGCTGCCCGCGGAGACGCCGGTGTTGGACGCAGTCACCCGGTAGGTCGCGGTGTAGCCGCCCCCGGCGTCGGGACCGGTCGCCGTACCCGCTGTCTTGGCGATGTTGACGCTGGCCGGCCTACCGGTGTTGGTCACGGTGCAGACGATCTTCTGGCCGTAGTCGAGGGCCGCGACGGTCCACACACCGGCCGCGCCCGGCGTGGCCGTCTTCGTGTTGCCGGTGACCGTGTCGACGCACGCGATGGTCGGCACGTAGTCGCTCAGGGGGTTCGTGCTGCCGGCGACCATCGAGTCGGTGATGGTGTACGTCGTCGCGGTCTGCACCTGGTCGACCGGGCTGCTGGCCGTGGTCTGCGTGCCCGAGGTCGTGGCGGTGATGCCGTTGGCGCCGGTGCCGGTCGCCGTCACCCGGAACTGGTCGGGCGCCGACACCCGGCCGTTCACGTTCTTCACCACCCGCAGTGACGGCACCGCCTGGTTGGTGAAGGTGCACACCACGGCAGCGCCCCCGGCACCGCCGGCCGGCAGCGTGAAGCTGCCAGTCGTCGTGTTGCCGGTGGCGACCACCGCACTGCCGCGGGACGTGTCGATGCAGCGGTAGCTGGAGACGTAGTTGCCCAGTGCCGTCCCCGACGCCGCGGTCTCGGTGATGGTGTAGCTCTCCCCCACCAGGCCGACCACGGGGCCGACGAACTCGCCCACGTCGTCCTGCAGCCCGGTCTCCGTCCCGGCGGTCGTCGCCGTGTTGCCCGAGCTCAGACCGCCACCGGTGAGGCTGAGGCCGAACTGGTCGGCGGCCGCGTATCGGCCACCAGGGAGGTTCTTGAGCAGGGTCAGCGTGTTGGGCGTCGCGCAGGACCCGAAGTCGGTGCTGGTCGGGGCGCCTGCCCCGGAGATGGGGCGGGTGGCCAGCACGGCGCCGCTGCTGGGGTGGAGCTTGACCAAGGTCGTCTGGGTGCCCAGGTAGAGGTAGCCGTCGCCACCGAACGCCGCTCCGTTGAAGCCGCCGGGGGCGCTGCTGTTGGCGATCGTGGCGGAGGTCAGGTTGACGGTGCCGGACGTGGGGATGGTGCCGTTGACGCGCACCAACGCGGCGTTCATGGCGCTGGACGTGAGGATGAAGAGGTTGCCGGCGCTGTCGAAGGTGAGGTCGCTGTTGCCGGTGGGCGCGCCGGCGGGCAGCGTGATGGACGCGACCGCGGCGACCGAGGTGTTGTTGGCCGGGTTGTAGGCGGAGACGACGTACCTGTTGGTGCTGGCGACGTAGCCGCCGTAGAAGAAGTAGCCGTTGGCGGGGTTGACCGCGCCACCCGTCGCGTTCGGCGCGGGGTTGGGCACCGCACCGGTCACGCTCGACGTCGTCCCGCTGGACGCGGTGTACTCGAAGATCGTGTCGCCGGCGGTCCAGATGGCGGTCGCACCACCCTGGCCGATGCCGATCCGGTTGGCCGCGCCGGTGCCGGCGAGCACCGGGCCCGCACGGACGCCGGTGTCCGGGTTGACGGTGTAGACGTCACCGCTGTCGAGGTCGGTGCTGTAGAGCAGCGAGCACGAGAGCGGGGCGGCTGCGACAGCCGGCGGCGTCGTCACGACGCCCAGCACGACCATCCCCGACAACAGCGTCGACGCGAGGCCGACCCGCACGCTGCGCCACGCCATGGACGAGTCCCCACTGTCGGACGCGGCCCCGCTGCACGCGTACCCAATACAGGGTACGCCGCGACCGCCCTTCGGCGAACTTCCGACTCAGCCCACGAACACCGCGACCGGCCGGGCCCTCTCACCCGCCGGCTCGTAGAGGGCCAGGAACTCGCCGTCGGGGGCGAAGAGGGCGGACACGTCCGGCACGGCCCGGTCGAGTGGGCGGCCGACGCGTACGTCGGTGGCCTCCGCCTCGTCGAGCACGACGCAGGGGAACGTCGCGCGCGCGGCGTCCCCCAGCGACACGACGTCGAAGGCCTCGGCGAGCTCGTCGAGGGTGTGGGCCACTGTCAGGTCGAAGCCGCCGACGGCCGTCCGTCGCAACGCCGTCAGGTGCCCGCCCACGCCGAGCCGCTCGCCCAGGTCACGGGCGATGGCGCGGATGTAGGTGCCGCTGCTGCAGCGCACCGACACGTCGACGTCGACCACGTCGCCCTCGTGACGCACGTCGCCCACGGAGATCTCATGGATCGTGACCGGCCGCGCGGGCAGCTCGACGGTCTCGCCGTCACGCACCCGCTGGTAGGCACGCTTGCCGTCGACCTTGATCGCCGACACCGCACTCGGCCGCTGCTCGATGTCTCCGACGAACTCCGCCAGCACAGCTCGAATGCGTGCGTCGTCCACGGTGTCGGCCGGGACCTGCGCCGTGACCTCACCCTCGGCGTCGTCGGTGGTGGTGGCCACCCCCAGCCGGATCGTCGCGTCGTAGCCCTTCTCGGTGAGCATCAGGTGCCCGAGCAATCGGGTGGCCCGGCCGACCCCGAGCACCAGCACGCCGGTGGCCATCGGGTCGAGGGTGCCGGCATGGCCGACCTTGCGGGTCCCGGCCAGTCGTCGTACCCGGGAGACCACGTCGTGCGAGGTCATCCCACCGGGCTTGTCGACGACGACGAGCCCGGTCGGCGGCTCCGACATCAGTCCTCGTCGTGAAGGTCGTCGTCGTCCGCGACCTCGCGGGGCTTCTTGTAGGGGTCGATCTCCCCGGCGTACGTCGCGCTGGCGCGCTGCGCCGCGACCTTCTCGTCGGACGCGCGGGCCGCGGCGAGCACGTCGTCGAGGTGCCGGGCGTTCTCGGGCAGCGCGTCGGGGATGAACTCGAGCGACGGCGCGTGCCGCATGCCGAGCTGCTTGGCTACCTCGGAGCGGATCAGCCCCTTCGCCGACTCGAGCGCCGCGGCGCTCTCCTCGCGCGACGACTCCTCGCCGAGGACCGTGTAGAACACGCTCGCCTGCTGGGAGTCACCGGTGAGCCGCACGTCGGTGATGGTCACGAACCCCAGACGCGGGTCCTTGATCCGTCGCTCGAGCATCTCGGCCACGATCACCTGGATCCGGTCGGCGATCTTGCGGACACGAGGGCTAGCCATGGTGAGCCTCCTGCTGGTTGTGCGGGTGGGAGATCCGGCCGGGCACCCTGCGGCGCCCGGCCGGACCCAGCTACGCGCGCGGGATCTCGCGCATCTCGAACGACTCCACGATGTCGCCGATCTTGATGTCCTGGTAGTTGCGCAGGACCAGACCACACTCGAAGCCCTCGCGGACCTCCGACGCGTCGTCCTTCTCGCGGCGCAGCGAGGTGAGGTCGAGGTTGTCGGCGACGACCGCGCCGTCACGCAGCACGCGCACCTTGGCGTTGCGGCGGATGACGCCCG
>CAWGUS010000003.1:0-380787 GCA_963825755.1 uncultured Actinomycetota bacterium
GCGCGCAGCGGCGGGTAGAAGTCGCGCTCGACGTGCTCGGCGTAGTGCTGGTCGGCCTGCGCGGCGTCGATCGTGCGGTGCTCCATGGCCACGATGGTCAGGCCCTTGGCCTCGAAACGGCCGAGGATGTCGCCGACCAGCCCGCGCTTGACGGAGTCGGGCTTGAGCAGGACGAGCGTGCGCTGGGTCATGCCGCGGAGCCTAAGGCATGCGTTGGCAGCGAATGTCAGCCGTGCTGGTCGCGCTCGGCGAAGGCGGCGTACGCCGCGGCACGCTCGCGCTCGATCTTGCGACCGAGGAAGTCGGCGGTGCCCCAGAGCAGTGCGAAGACGGCGCCCAGGAAGAACATCATCGGCACCCAGAAGCCCAGTGCGACGGCCCCGACCTGCACCACCCAGCCGAGGGCGTAGGCCCACGGCGCCCGCAGCATGCCGGCCAGCAGCAGGCAGACGACGGTCAGGCCGAGCCCGAGCGTCAGGGCAACGCCGACCGAGACATCGGCGACCGAGATCAGCACCGGCGTCGTGAGCCCCAGGGTGATCGCCTCCAGGCACAGGACCGCGGCGCACATGCCTCGACGGGGTGAACGCTCCGTATTGGGTGCGGCGGGCGCGCTCATCGGTTGGCCGCCCCGGGACGGCGCAGCATCGCCCGGGCCTCGCCGACGGTGACGACCGAGCCGGTGACGAGCACCGCGCCGGAGCCGAGCGCGTCGCCGAAGGCCTCGCCCGCCTCGGCCATCGCGGCGGCCTGGTCGATGGCGTCGGACAGGGACGGTACGACGGTGACCCGGTCGTCGCCGAACACCTCGCGCGCGACCCGGCCGAGCTCGACTGCCGGCATCGACCGCGGGGTGGAGTTCTGGGTGCAGATCAGGTGCGAGAGATGCGGCTCGAACGCCCCGAGCAGGCCTTCGTAGTCCTTGTCGGCCATCACGCCGATGACGCCGATGAGCGGCTCGAAGGCGAAGGAGTCCTCGAGGGCGGCGGCGGTGGCCTCGGCACCGTGCGGGTTGTGCGCCGCGTCGAGCACGATCGTGGGGCTGCGCCGGATCACCTCCAGGCGTCCGGGCGAGGTGACCTCGGCGAACGCGGCGCGGACGATGTCGTCGTCGAGGGCGGCCTCGCCGGCGAACGCCTCGACCGCGGCCAGCGCGATCACGGCGTTCTGTGCCTGGTGCGCGCCGTACAGCGGCAGGAAGACGTCGTCGTACGTCGCCCGGAGACCCCGCATGGAGACGACCTGACCGCCGACGGCCGGGACCCGCGACTCGACACCGAACTCCGCGCCCTCGCGGGCGACGGTGGCGCCGACCTCGAGCGCGCGGCGGACGAGCACCTCCGCGACCTCGGGCGTCTGCTGGGCGGAGACGACGATCGAGCCGGCCTTGATGATGCCGGCCTTGTCCTGGGCGATGACGGCCGGGGTGTTGCCGAGGTACTTCTCGTGGTCCACCGCGATGGGCAGCACCACCGCGACGTCGGCGTCGACGACGTTGGTGGAGTCCCATGACCCGCCGATCCCACCTCGACCACGGCCACGTCGACCGGAGCATCGGCGAACGCGGCGTAGGCCATGCCGACGATCGTCTCGAAGAACGACAGCGGGTAGGGCTGGTCTGCGTCGACGAGATGGCGTGAACGGCGCGACGTCGTTGAACGCCGCACGAAGGCCTCGTCCTCCAGCGGCAGGCCGTCGATGCTGATGCGCTCGGAGATCTTCTCCAGGTGCGGGCTGGTGAAGCGGCCGGTGCGCAGGTCGAGCGCCCGCAGGAGGGTGTCGATCATCCGCGACGTGGAGGTCTTGCCGTTGGTGCCGGTCAGGTGGATGACCGGAACGATCGCTGCGGGTCGCCCAGCAGCTCGGTGAACGCCTCGATCCGGTCGAGCGACGGCTCGAGCTTGGTCTCGGGCCAGCGCGACAGCAGCGCGTCCTCGACCTCGGCGTAGGACTCGGACAGGCGGGGTGCGGGGGTCTCACTCATGTTGGGGCGAGTCTAGGCGTCGGAGGACTTCGCCTTGTACTCCCTGAACGCCGCCAGCGCGCGGGGGCCGTAGACGGTGCCCGGGCCACCGTTCATCATGATCGCGACGCCGATCGCCTCGGCGACCTCGCCGTCGGTCGCGCCCGCCCTCACCAGTCCACGGGCGTGCGACGCCATGCACCCGTCGCACTGCTTGCTGACGGCGATGGCCAGCGCGATCAGCTCCTTGGCCTTGAGGTCGAGCGCGCCGTCGGCCATCGCGGCCCCCGACATCGCGACGTAGCCGGCGTAGACGTCGGGGATCAGCCGGCGCAGGTCGCGCGACGGGATCTTCAGGCCGTCGAGCACCTCGGGTCCGTGGGAGTGGTCGTGCTCGGTCATGCGGTGCCTCCGGCGTCAGGAGTGGATGAGCATGTTCGCCATGTCCACCACCGGACGGTAGCCGAGCGCCTGGTAGATGCCGTTGGAGGTGGTGTTCGCCTGGTCGGTGAACAGGCACGGCCGGTCACCGCCGTCGAGGATCAGCTGCGAGATCTCGGCCACCGCCGCGCTGGCATAGCCGCGACCGCGGTGCTCCACGGGTGTGAACACCGGGCCCACCCGGGCCGCGCCGTACGACGGCGGGTTGGCGCCGGTCATGTGCACGCGCTCCCCCGACTCGTCCTCCCAGAACCAGATGCGACCGAGCTCGATCCGCCGCAGCATCCCCTCCAAGGTCTCGACCTGGTCGTGCGCGCTGCCCGGTGCGCGGCCGGCCTGCTCGTCGGCGGCCAGGATGAACTCGCCGAACCACTGGAGCGCGAGCTCACCGTCGTCGGCCGTCGCGAGCCGCAGCGACCCCGCGGCCGGCCGAGGCGGCACGACGGCCTCGAGCTCGAAGAGCCGGGTGTGGATCGCGACCTCCGCGGTGCCTCCCGAGAGTCGGGCCGACTCCTCCGCGCACAGCCGGGTCCCGGGGAGTGCGCCGTTGACGCCCCCGAGCGTCTCGCCGCGCTCGTGCAGCACGTGGGCCAGCTCGACGGCCGCCTCGTCCGGCATCTCCAGCAGGAACGGCGGGTGCGGACCGAACGGCGCCGTCCGCATCGCGGCGCCCACGACCTCGCCCGCGTCGTCGGTCACGACGAGCCACCAGCGCGGGAAGTCGACCTCGGCCTCGTAGACGCCGTCCTCGATCTCCCGCGCGAGCCGCTCGGAGTACGTCGCCACGACGGTGTTGAGGACCGGGTTCTTCCGCAGGTGCTCGTCGGCCCGGCCCAGGAAGTCGCGCGGGTCGTCGATGAACGTCAGCGTCGCCATGGCGGGACGCTAGTTCGACACGCCGGGCCCGACCACCGATTACTCGTTTAGGGGCGCGGCTGCCGTCGCCATAAACTGCGGTCATGACGCAGACCCAGAGCCCCGACCTGTCCCCGACGACGCCGCCCGAGCGCGACGTCGTCGTACCGGACAAGCCGGCCCTCGAGGGCCTGGAGGAGAAGTGGTCGGCACGCTGGAAGGCCGACGACACCTACAAGTTCGACCGCACCCAGCCTCGCGAGAACGTCTACTCCATCGACACGCCGCCGCCCACGGTGAGTGGCAGCCTGCACGTCGGGCACGTCTTCTCCTACACCCACCCCGACCTGATCGCGCGCTACCGCCGGATGACCGGCAAGAGCGTGTTCTACCCGATGGGCTGGGACGACAACGGCCTGCCGACCGAGCGACGCGTGCAGAACTTCTACGGCGTCCGCTGCGACCCGACCCTGCCGTACGACGCCGAGTTCACGCCGCCGGAGAAGCCCGACGCCAAGAAGCAGGTCCCGATCAGCCGGCCCAACTTCGTCGAGCTGTGCGAGCAGCTGGTGCTCGAGGACGAGAAGGTCTTCGAGAGCCTGTGGCGCCGCCTGGGCCTGTCCGTCGACTGGTCGGAGCACTACACGACCATCGGCCCGAAGTCGCAGGCGGTGAGCCAGCGGGCGTTCCTGCGCAACTTCGCGCGCGGCGAGGCCTACCTGCAGGAGGCGCCGACGCTCTGGGACGTCACGTTCCAGTCGGCGGTCGCGCAGGCCGAGCTCGAGGCGCGCGAGTACCCCGGCGCCTACCACCGGATCGCGTTTCACCGCCCGGACGGCGAGCCCGTGTTCATCGAGACCACGCGTCCCGAGCTGATCCCGGCAGTCGTCGCGCTGGTCGCACACCCCGACGACGAGCGCTACCAGCCGCTGTTCGGCACCACGGTCATGTCGCCGATCTTCGGCGTCGAGATACCGGTGCTCGCGCACCCGCTGGCCGAGCCCGACAAGGGCGCCGGCATCGCCATGTCCTGCACGTTCGGCGACCTGACCGACGTCACCTGGTGGCGCGAGCTGCAGCTGCCCGTCCGCACCGTCATCGGCCGCGACGGCCGGCTGCACCGCGAGACCCCGGAGTGGCTGACCGGCGACACCGCGGCCACCGAGTGGGCCGACCTGGCGGGCAAGACGACGTTCAGCGCGCGGGAGGCGATGGTCGGGAAGCTGCGGGCCTCCGGCGACCTCGACGGCGAGCCCACGCCCACCCAACGGATGGCCAACTTCTACGAGAAGGGCGACAAGCCGCTCGAGATCGTGTCGACCCGCCAGTGGTACCTCGCCAACGGCGGCCGCGATGCCGACGTCCGCCAGGAGATGCTCGAGCGCGGCGCCGAGATCACCTGGGTGCCCACCCACATGAAGCACCGCTTCGACAACTGGGTGGGCGGTCTCAACGGCGACTGGCTCATCTCGCGACAGCGCTTCTTCGGGGTGCCGTTCCCGGTCTGGTATCCCCTCGACGACCAGGGCGAGCCCGACTACGCGCATCCGCTCGTCCCGCGCGAGAACCAGCTTCCGGTCGACCCGTCGACCGACGCCCCGGACGGGTACGACCAGAACCAGCGAGGCAAGCCGGGCGGCTTCATCGGCGACCCCGACGTGATGGACACCTGGGCGACATCGTCGCTCTCTCCGCAGATCGCCGGAGGCTGGACGACCGACGACGACCTGTTCGAGCGGGTCTTCCCGATGGACCTGTGCACCCAGGCGCACGACATCATCCGCACCTGGCTGTTCTCGCGGGTGGTCCGTTCGCACCTCGAGCACCAGAGGGCGCCGTGGACGCACGCGCTCATCTCCGGGTTCATCCTCGACCCCGACCGCAAGAAGATGTCGAAGTCCAAGGGCAACGTCGTCGTGCCCACCGAGATCCTCGACAAGTTCGGCGCCGACGCCGTGCGCTGGCGCGCGGCCCTGGCCCGACCGGGCCTCGACTCGGCGTTCGACGAGACCCAGATGAAGGTCGGCCGCCGGCTGGCCATGAAGGTGCTCAACGTCAGCAAGTACGTCCTCAACGTCGGCGCCACGACCCGCGAGGCGTTCGCCGTCAGCGAGCCCGTCGACTGCGCGCTGCTCGGCCGGCTCGCCAACGTCACCACCAGGGCGACGGAGGCGTTCGAGGCCTACGACTACACGACCGCGCTCGAGGTCACCGAGAAGTTCTTCTGGGAGTTCTGCGACGACTACGTCGAGCTCGTCAAGGAGCGCGCGTACGCCGACGACAGCCCGTCGACGGCGTCCGCCAAGGCCACCCTGGCGATCGCTCTCCACACCCAGCTCCGGCTGCTCGCGCCGTTCCTGCCCTACGTCACCGAAGAGGTGTGGTCGTGGTGGCAGGACGGGTCGATCCACAGGCAGGCCTGGCCGGAGGTCGCCGACCTCGGCTCCGCAGCGGCCGCCGACGCCAGCCTGGTCGACGCCGTCGCCGCCGCCCTGACCGGCATCCGTGGGGCGAAGTCGAAGGCCAAGGTGTCGATGCGCGCCGAGCTGTCGCGCGTCGAGATCTCCGGGCCGGAGGCGCTCGTCCGGGCGGCCGAGAAGGCGGATTCCGACCTGCGCCGTACGGGCAAGGTGGTCGGCGACCTGGTCTTCACCGTCGACGAGCAGGCGACCGAGCTGTCGGTGGCCGCCGAGCTGGCGCCGACCGACTGACCCGACTGCGGGCTACGGGATCCAGCTGTCCTTGGGTTCGTCAGGGAGCTTTGTGGGCAGCCCGTTCGTGCGCATGTCGTCCGCGTCCGCCTTGGCGGCCTCCTCGGCAGCGCGCTGAGCATCCCTGGCCGCCTGCTCGGCGGCCCGCTCCGCTTCCCTGGCGGCCCGCTCGGCGTCCCGGTTGGCGCGATCGACGCCCTTGGCGACGGCCTTCGCGGCCTTCTCCGCTGCCTTGGCAGCGTCGTCGGGCCGGTTGGCGGCCCAGTCCTTCGAAGCCTCCTTGGCCGCCTCCTTCGCCGCCTTGGCGGCCTCGCGGGCGGCGTCCTTGGGGTCGACGACGGGCGTGGTGACCACTGGCGGGACGGCCGGCACGGGCGTTTCGGTCGGCACGACCACACCCGGGTCGACGGTGCCGGTGGTGTCGTCGGGCACGTCGGTCGGAGGGAGTACGGCGGGGTCGCGGTCGCGACCATCCCGGCCGGCCCGGTCGTGCGTGCCCTGCTTGCCGGCCGACCTGGCCGCAGAAGTCGTACGCGGCGCCTCGGGAGCACGGCGTACGGGCTGGACGTCCTGGACCTCGGGGGCGGCGACGACGGCCGGGGCAGGCTTCGGCTCCTTGACGAGCTTCACGGCACCGGGCGGGGCCGCGGCGACGACGACGGAGCGGAGGACGCCGACGAGCGCCTCCGAGCGCAGGGCGTGACCGATGAACAGGCCACAGACGATGGCCAGGACGGCGAATGCGTACAACGGTCGCTTGTGCTCGACGCTCATGGGCCCACTCCTCCCGAGAAGACTTCTAGACCAGTGTCCGGGGACGAACGGCCGCGTTCCAGCGACTAGAGCCGAAATGACTAGATATGACTATGCGGGTCTGACCGAGAGGGTGGGGGCTGGCGCCGTCGTCGGCTGACGGTGGTCTCGATACGCTCGCTGGCGCTCGCTACTCGACCAACGAGGAGTCGGTGGTCGAGTGCCTCGCCGTGGTCCTCGGTGGTCGAGTGCCTCGCGAGGGACGAGCGAGGTGTATCGAGACCCGAGGTGTATCGAGACCCGAGGTGTATCGAGACCCGAGGTGTATCGAGACCCGAGGTGTATCGAGACCCGAGGTGTATCGAGACCGCCGATCAGGCGCTCTTCTTCTTCTTCTCGGGCTCGCGGGGCACGAGGGTCGGCGAGATGCCGTCCTCGACGACCTCGCGGGTGACGATCACCTTGGCGACGTCGCCGCGCGACGGGACGTCATACATCACGGAGAGCAGCACCTCCTCGATGATCGCGCGGAGGCCACGGGCGCCCGTGCCGCGCTCGAGCGCCTTGTCGGCGATCGAGGCGATGGCGCCGTCGTCGAACTCGAGCTCGACGCCGTCCATGTCGAAGAGGCGCTGGTACTGCTTGACGAGGGCGTTGCGGGGCTCGGTGAGGATCTGGACGAGCGCCTGGTTGTCGAGCTTGGAGACGCTCGCGATCAGCGGCAGCCGGCCGATGAACTCGGGGATCAGGCCGAACTTGGTGAGGTCCTCGGGACGCACCAGCGCCATCATGTCCTCGGCGTCGCGCTCGGCCTGGCCGCGCACCTCGGCGGTGAACCCGAGGGACTTCTTGCCGACCCGCTGCTCGACGATGTGCTCGAGGCCGGCGAAGGCGCCGCCGACGATGAACAGGATGTTGGTGGTGTCGATCTGGATGAACTCCTGGTGCGGGTGCTTGCGCCCGCCCTGCGGAGGCACCGAGGCGGTGGTGCCCTCGAGCATCTTCAGCAGCGCCTGCTGGACGCCCTCGCCGGAGACGTCACGGGTGATCGAGGGGTTCTCGGCCTTGCGGGCGACCTTGTCGATCTCGTCGATGTAGATGATGCCGGTCTCGGCCTTCTTGACGTCGTAGTCGGCCGCCTGGATCAGCTTCAGCAGGATGTTCTCGACGTCCTCGCCGACGTAGCCCGCCTCGGTCAGCGCGGTGGCGTCGGCGATCGCGAACGGCACGTTCAGCATGCGCGCGAGCGTCTGCGCGAGGTAGGTCTTGCCGCAGCCGGTCGGGCCGATCACGAGGATGTTGGACTTCGACACCTCGACGACGTCGTCCTTGGTGTGCTTGCCGCCGGCCAGGGTCAGCCCGGCCTGGACGCGCTTGTAGTGGTTGTAGACGGCCACGGCGAGCGACTTCTTGGCGTGCTCCTGGCCGATGACGTAGGAGTTGAGGAACTCGAAGATCTCGCGGGGCTTGGGCAGCTCCTCGAGACCGAGCTCGGTGCCCTCGGCGAGCTCCTCCTCGATGATCTCGTTGCAGAGCTCGATGCACTCGTCGCAGATGTAGACGTTGGGGCCGGCGATGAGCTTCTTGACCTGCTTCTGGCTCTTCCCGCAGAAGTTGCACTTCAACAGGTCGCCGCCGTCACCGATACGAGCCACGGGCGATCATCCTCCGGTCTGGCCGGGAATGCCCCGGCGGTCGCGCTGCAAACTCCTAGACGGTACCCCGAGCCGGCCCCTCTGCGGAGCCGGACACGGGGCCGCTTCCAACTGGTCCTGCGAAGTGCCGTCGTGCACGGGTACGTCGCTCAGGCGAGCGCCGCGACACCGGAACGCGGCTCGAGCACGGCGTCGATCAGGCCGTAGTCGACCGCCTGCTCGGCCGTCAGGATCTTGTCGCGCTCGATGTCGCGGCTGACCTGCTCGACGTCCTTGCCGCTGTGGTCGGAGATCATCTTCTCCAGCAGCTCGCGCATGCGCAGGATCTCGTTGGCCTGGATCTCGATGTCGGAGGTCTGGCCGAACGTGCCCTCGGTGTAGGGCTGGTGGATGAGGATCCGGCTGTTGGGCAGTGCCAGCCGCTTGCCGGGGGTGCCGGCAGCCAGCAGGATCGCCGCGGCCGAGGCCGCCTGGCCCAGGCACACGGTCTGCACGTCGGGCTTGATGAAGCGCATCGTGTCGTAGATCGCCGTCAGCGCGGTGAACGAGCCGCCCGGGCTGTTGATGTAGATGCTGATGTCCTGGTCGGGGTTCATCGTCTCGAGGCAGAGCAGCTGCGCCATGACGGCGTTGGCCACGTCGTCGGAGATCGGCGAGCCGAGGAAGATGATGCGCTCCTCGAACAGCTTGGCGTAGGGGTCGATGCGGCGGAAGCCGTAGGACGTCCGCTCCTCCCACTGGGGGATGTAGTAGTTCATGTCAGTCCTTCTTGGCAGTGGGGTCGGCGTCGGAGGTGCGGGCCGGGCGACCCTGGTCGGCCGCCTCGCGGGCGCTGGTGATCACCTTGTCGACGAGGCCGTATTCAAGGGCCTGGTCGGCGGTGAACCACCGGTCACGGTCGGCGTCGGCCACGACCTGGTCGAGCTCCTGGCCGGTGTGCTGGGCGATCAGGTCGAGCAGCACCTTCTTGATGTGCAGCGACTGCTGCGCCTGGATCTTGATGTCGGAGGCGGAGCCACCCATGCCGGACGACGGCTGGTGCATCATGATCCGCGCGTGCGGCAGGGCATAGCGCTTGCCCTTGGTGCCGGCGCAGAGCAGGAACTGGCCCATCGACGCGGCCAGGCCCATGCCGACGGTCGCGACGTCGTTGGGGATGTAGTTCATGGTGTCGTAGATCGCCATGCCGGCGTCCACGGACCCACCGGGTGAGTTGATGTGCAGGAAGATGTCGGCGTCGGGGTCCTCGGCCGAGAGCAGGAGCAGCTGGGCGCAGATGGCGTTCGCGTTCTGCTCGCGGACCTCGGAGCCGAGGAACACGATCCGCTCGCGCAGCAGTCGCTGGTAGATGTGGTCGTCGAGGCCGTACGACGCCTGGCTGCCGTTCATCTCGGGAGAGCTGGGGTTCTGGTTCACGTCGCCGACCCTAGCCGCAAGGCCGGACACTTCCACGCGATGTGCGCCGGTGTTCGCCGAGAGCGCACAACGCGGACACTCGTCTAGCGTGGCCGGCATGGAGACGCCAACACACGAGCTCAACGACGGCCGGTCGCCTGCCCGCGATCGGCTTCGGCACCTATCCGCTCAAGGGCGACGACGGCATCGCCGCGATCACCTCGGCGATCGACGTCGGATACCGGCTGCTCGACACCGCGGTGAACTACGGCAACGAGCCGGAGGTCGGCGAGGCGATCCGCCGCGCGGAGGTGGCCCGCGACGAGCTTCTCGTCTGCAGCAAGATCCCCGGCCGCCACCACGGCTACGACGACGCGATCCGGTCGACGCGCGACTCGACTCGAGCGCCTCGGCCTCGACCACCTCGACCTGCACCTCATCCACTGGCCCAACCCCGGCCAGGGGAGGTACACCGAGGCCTGGCGCGCGCTGGTCGACCTCCAGAAGGAGGGGCTCGTGCGCAGCATCGGCGTCTCCAACTTCACCGGCGACCACCTGCGCCGGATCATCGACGAGACCGGCGTGACCCCGGCGGTCAACCAGATCGAGCTGCACCCCTACTTCCCGCAGGTCGAGATGCGCGCCGTCAACGAGGAGCTCGGCATCCGCACCGAGTCGTGGAGCCCGCTGGGCAAGCGGCAGGCACCGTTCGCCGAGGCACCGGTGGCCGCCGCGGCCGAGGCGCACGGGGTGCAGCCGGGCCAGGTGATCCTGCGCTGGCAGGTCCAGCTGGGCGCCGTACCCATCCCGAAGTCGGCGACGCCCTCGCGCCAGCGCGAGAACCTCGACGTCTTCGGCTTCGAGCTCACCGACGACGAGATGGCCGCCATCACCGGCGCTCGGCCGGGCGGACGGTCGCCTCTTCGGCGGCGACCCCGACAGCCCACGAGGAGATGTAGCCGGATCAGCCGTGCAGCGGTGACCTGGGGTCGCTTCTCCCGTGGCGGAGCGACCCCAGGTCACCGCTCATCGGGTCGTTCACCGCGCGGCGGTGAGCCAGGGTCGCTTCGGGACACTGAGACCGACCCCAGCTCACCGCCGGCCTGGACATGACCCGTCAGGCCAGCCAGCGACGCAGCGCCACACCGATCGCGGCGTGGTTGAGCAGGTCGAAGTGGCCGCCGTGGACGTGCAGCACCTCGGCACCCGGGAAGAGGTCGCGGCCCCTCCGGTCGCGGCCGTACGCCGACGGCTGGCGCACCAGCACGTCACCCAGGATGCCGCTGACCGGGTGCTTCGGTGAGGCGTTGAGGGTCGCCGAGACGAGCCGGTAGCGCACGTGCGGCAGCGCCGCGCAGTCCTCCCCGAGGCCGCAGATCAGGTCGGCGACGCTCTCGGCCCGCTGGTCGAGGATCGCGGCCGAACGCCGCCGCCTCGGGCAGCCGGCCGAGGAGCCCGCTCCCCCGGTGCACCCCGCCGGCCAGCGGCGCCCCGAGGTGCGGCGTACCGAGCGTGACCACGTCGGTCAGCAGCGCGGGCCAGCGGTGCCCGCCCTGCACGGCGCCGGCGGCGCGGATGACGAGCCCGCCCATCGAGTGCCCGACCAGCGCGATCCGCTCGACCGGCACCGGCCACGCGTCGACGAGGCCCTCCAGCAGCCCAGCGAGCTCGGCGCCGTTGCGGCGCACCGAGAGGCCGGAGTTGGCGCGCAGGAAGACGGGCGTCCAGCCGTCGCCGGTCAGCTCCTCGCCGTACGTCGTGCCGCGGCGCTCGCGGCCGCGGCGCCAGTGGTCGTCGCTCTCGCACCAGCCGTGCAGGAACACCACGACCCGCCCGGTGGCGTCCGGGAAGGCAGCCGCCAGCGCCTCCGCCTCCAGGGGTACGTCGGCAGCGTCGGCACGCACCGCCATCGGTGATGGCCAGCCGGGGCCGCTCGCGCTCGAGGCGGTCGCCGATCAGGCCGCCGGCGATCGACCGCACCATCCTGCTGCGTGGGCCGGACTCGAGCACCGGACCGAGGCCCCGCTCGGCTGCCGTACCGAACCCCCACGCCGCGGCCCGGAGGGTGACGCCGACGCCTGAGTAGGCAGCGGCGGCCACCGCCCGGTGGGCGGTCCCGTGGCGGCCGAGCAGGCCGTGCACGCGGTCGAGGACGGCCAGGTGGGTGTCGCGGGCGCTGTCGACGCACTACCTCCTCGACCACCTGGCAGGCGAGCGAGAGGGCGTCGGCGAGCCCCGGTTCGGTGCGCATGGACCGATCGTAGGACAACGGTGCACAGGCGTTCACTCACCACGGTGCGATGCTGGGCCCATGAGCGACGGACTCGATGACCTGCGCGTGCCGAGCCGGCTGGCCGAACCCGACGAGGGCATCACCATCGACGAGCTGCGGCTGGCCTCGCGCAACCACGGGATGCCGATGGAGCTGCTCCGCGAGGACGTCACGCCGTCCGGCTCCCACTACGTGCTCACCCACTACGACATCCCCGCGGTCGACCCCGAGACGTGGCGCCTCGACCTCGACGGCGCCGTCGGGAGTCCGCTCACCCTCGACCTCGCCGCCCTTCGGGCCATGCCGTCCAGGACGGTCCGCGCCACCATGGAGTGCGCCGGCAACGGCCGGGCCGCCCTGCTGCCCCGCCCGCTGAGCCAGCCGTGGCTGAACAGCGCGGTGGGCACCGCCGACTGGACGGGGGTGCCGCTGGCCGACCTGCTCGAAGCCACCGGCGTCACGAGCGACGCGGTCGACGTGGTCTTCACCGGGCTCGACCACGGGATCGAGCGCGGCACCGAGCAGGACTACCAGCGCGGACTGCCGCTGGCCGACGCCAAGGACGACGACGTGCTGGTGGCCTACGAGATGAACGGCGCCCCGCTGCCGGTGCAGCACGGCTTCCCGGCTCGGGTGGTGGTGCCGGGCTGGTACGGCATGGGCAACGTCAAGTGGCTGCGCCGCATCACCGCGGCGACCGAGGCGTTCGACGGCTTCCAGAACCGCGCCTACCGGCTGCGGCAGGAGGTCGGCGAGGAGGGCGAGCCGATCACCCGCATCGAGCCGCGAGCGCTGCTCGAGCCGCCCGGCTTCCCCGACTTCATGAGCCGCACCCGCGTCGTACGCCCCGGGTCGACGATCCTGCGCGGCCGCGCCTGGTCGGGCTGGGCACCGGTCGAGCGGGTCGAGGTCAGCGTCGACGGCGGTACGACGTGGCTCGAGGCCGAGCTCGGCGCCGACCACGGTCGCTGGGCCTGGCGGGCCTTCACCGCCCCGTGGGACGCCGTGCCCGGCGAGCACCAGCTGCGGGCCCGCGCCCACGACGCCTCGGGCCGGGTCCAGCGGGTCGACCCCGACTGGAACCGCGGCGGCTTCACCAACAACGCCGACCAGCCCGTGCGGGTCGTCGTACCCCACGAATGACTCCGACCCGCCGCACGAGGTGCGACGGGTCGGAGGGTGGAACGAGGCGGGTCAGGCCTGGGCGGGCTCCTCGGCCGGCTCCGACTCCTGGGCGTCGCCTCAGGCTCGCCGATGGTGCCGTCGGGGCGGAGGTTCTTCAGCTCGACCACGGCGCCCGAGGCGTCCTTGACGGTCGCCGACTCGACGATCGTCGCCAGCGCCTTGCCGCGCAGGATCTCCTGCACGAGCTCGGGGATGTGGTTGTGCTCGAACATGTGGTTGGCGAACTCCTGCGGGTCCTGCCCGGACTGCTGGGCGCGGCGCACCAGGTGCTGGGAGAGGTCGTCCTGCTCGACGCCGAGCTCTTCCTTCTTCGCCACGGCGTCGAGGATGAACTGGGCGGCCACGGCGTCGCGGACCCGGCGGTCGAGGTCGGCCTCGAACTCGTCCGGCGGTCTGGCCCTCGTCCTCGAGGTACTTCTCCATGGTGAGGCCGGCGTAGGCGATCTGCTGCTCGATGTTCTCGCGGCGCGAGTTGAGCTCGTCGGTGACGAGGCTCTCGGGCAGCGGGATCTCTGCCTTCTCGAGCAGCGCCTCGAGCACTGCGTCGCGGGCGGCCGCGGCCTGCTCGAGACGCTTGCCCCGGCCGAGCCGCTCGCGCACGTCGGCGGTCAGCTCGTCGGCGGTGTCGAACTCGGAGGCGAGCTGGGCGAACTCGTCGTCGACCTCGGGCAGCTCCTGCTCCTGCACGGCGGTCACCGTCACGGTCACGTCGACGTCCTGGCCCACCAGGTCGCCACCGACCAGCTGCGACGGGAAGGTCTTCTCGTCGCCGGCGGCCATGCCGACCAGCGCCTCGTCGAGGCCCTCGAGCATGCCGCCTCGGCCGACCTTGTAGGACATGCCGGCGACCTCGCCGCCCTCGACGGTCTCGCCGTCGACGGCAGCGGTGAGGTCCAGCGTCACGAAGTCGCCCTCGGCGGCCGCACGCTCGACGTCGAGCAGGGTGCCGAAGCGTTCGCGCAGCGCCTGGACCTGCTCCTCGACGTCGGCGTCGGTCAGCTCGATGTCGTCGACCTGCGCCTCGATGCCGTCGTACGCCGGCACCTCGAACTCGGGCTTCACATCGACCTCGGCGGTGAACTCGAGGGTCTCGTTGTCCTCGAACTTCGTCACCTCGATGTCGGGCTGGGCCAGCGGCTCGAGGTCGTTGTCCTTGAGGGCCTCGATGTACTTCTGGGGCAGCACCTCGTTGATCGCCTCGTCGAGGACCGCGCCGCGGCCGACCTGGCGGTCGATCACGGCCGGCGGGCACCTTGCCGCGGCGGAAGCCGGGGACGTTGATCTGGGAGGCAATCTTCGGTGTACGCCTTGTCGAGGCTCGGCTTGAGCTCCTCGAAGGGCACCTCGACGGTCAGCTTGGCCCGGGTCGGGCTCAAGGTCTCGACGGCGCTCTTCACAGGGTGTTCTCCTATTCGATGGGTGCTGCTTGACGTCGGTGAGGCTGTCGGGGCGACAGGACTCGAACCTGCGATCTCCTGCTCCCAAAGCAGGCGCGCTAGCCACTACGCTACGCCCCGCCAAGTCGGGCCCGGCGTGCGTCGGACCTGCCTTGGAGCGGATGACGGGAATCGAACCCGCGTAATCAGTTTGGAAGACTGAAGCTCTACCATTGAGCTACATCCGCGCGCACTCTCCCGCCCATCGCCGAGCGGGGAATTGTGCGCTGTCATGGTGCCACACCCACCCGCACGGACCCCAACCGAGGCGAGTGCCCGAGACGGGTCCAGGAGTCTGCTGGACGAGACGGGCGAGACGCGAGCGGCGACCGGTGCGTGCGGTGACAGGTTCCCCGCTCTAGCGCCGGTGCACCAGCAGGAGGGCCCGGTCGTCGTCGGCCGATCCCAGGGTGTCGATCAGCCGGGCCGCGCCGTTGCGGAAGTCTCCGCGCAGCACCCGCTCGGCCTGCCCGATCATCTTGTCGATGCCCGAGGAGATGTCGCGGCCGCGCGACTCGACCAGTCCGTCGGTGTAGAGCAGGATCGCGTCGCCGTGGCTCATGGCCCCGCCGACCGCCTCGAAGTCCGCCTCGTCGATGAGCCCGAGCAGGGGTCCCGAGCTCGGCAGCACCGACCACTTGCCGGTGCCGGCGCCATGCGTACGGCGGGCGGGTGGCCGGCCGACCGGACCACGAAGTCGCCGGTGACGCAGGTCGAGCGAGAAGTGGATCGCGCTGGCGAAGCCCTCGTCCCAGTCCTGGCGGAGCAGGTAGGCGTTGGCCGCCGGAAGGAACTCCTCGGGCGGCAGCGCGCCCATCAGCCCGCCGAAGGCGCCGGACAGGAGCAGCGCGCGGGTGCCGGCCTGCTCGCCCTTGCCGGAGACGTCGACGACGGCGATCTCCAGCCGGTCACCCGAGAGCGACCGGGAGGCCACCACGAAGTCGCCGGCGAACGCCGTACCCCCGGCCGAGCGGAGCTCGCTGTCGACGTACCACTCGGGGGGAAGGGACGGGATGCGGCCCTGCTTGAGGATGCGGTCGCGCAGGTCGACGAACATCGACTCGCCCATCAGCCCCGCGACGCCGAGCCGGGAGCGTCGGAACGAGCCGAGCAGGACGATCAGGCCGAGCCCGAAGATCGACGTGACGCCCACGACGACGCGCACGTTGAAGTCGGGCTGGTTGGTCAGCGCGAGACCAGGAAGACAGCACGAACACCACGAACCACGGCAGCTGGCGGGGGCCGAGCAGGATGCTCGAGAGCACCAGCGGCAGGACCAGGGTCAAGCAGCGGCGCGTACTCTGGGAAGCCGATGATCACGCGGTGATCAGCAGGGTGACCACGCACGAGCCAGCCGAGGTGGTGCGGCACCCTCGGCGCGCGTGAACGACTGCCAGCGCCGGCGGCAGCGGCCGCGCGACCCAGCTCGATCCGCCGTCGTCGCTCATGTCGTCCCTCGATCCACCTGCGCGGAGCCTACGGCCCGCGAGCGGAACCTGCGCTGACATTGTGGGCACCAGAACAGGTTGCGCCCGACAAGCACTCCGGTGCGCACGGCCGACCCGCACACGAGGCACGGCTGCCCGGTGCGCCGGTAGACGTAGACCTCGCCGCCGTGGTCGTCCCTGCGCGCGGGGCGGCCCATCGCCTCGGGCGTGTGCTCGGGCCGGACGGTGTCGATGCGCCCGGTCCGCACGCCCTCGGTCATCAGCTCGACCAGGTCGTCCCAGATCGCCTGGAACTGGCCGCCGGCGCAGGGTCCGACCGGGTCGCAGCGGATGCATGCGGTGCCGGAACAGCACCTCCGCGCGGTAGACGTTGCCCACGCCCGGCCAGCACCTCCTGGTCCATCAGCAGGTCGCCGATCGGGCGGTGGCTCCTCGCGATCCGTCGCCAGGCGCGCTCAGGGTCGGCGTCGGCGCGTAGCGGGTCGGGACCGAGCGCGACCGATGATCTCGTCGCGACTGGCCAGGCCGATCGAGGTCGCACTGGGTGGCGCCGCGGAGGTCGGCGTACGCCGTCGCACCCACGAGCCGGACGCGCACCTGGCCCACCGGCGGCGGGCAGCTCGTCGACGCCGGTGTGGACGTCGAAGGAGCCGATCAGGCCGAGGTGGACGTGCAGGAACCGCTCGCCCGCGAACTCCACGAACAGGTGCTTGCCGGCCGAGTCGGCGCCGACGAGCAGGGCGCCGTCGAGCGCGGCGGCGTCGGCCTCGAACCGGCCCTGCGGGCTGCTGACCCGGACGCGTAGTCCGCGAACGCGCGGTGAGGTCGTCGGCCAGCTTCCTGAGGGTGTGGCCCTCAGGCATCGCGGCCCGGGGCGGCACCGAGCGCCGAGTCGGGGAGCGGCGGCAGCTCGCCGTCGGTCTCGTACGTCGCGAGCTGGGCGATGCGGCGTACGTGCCGCTCGTCGCCGCTGAAGTCGGTCTCGAGGAAGACCTGCACGAAGCGGGTCATGTCGTCGACGGAGTGCATGCGGCCGCCGACGCTGACCACGTTGGCGTCGTTGTGCTCGCGGGCCAGCGCTGGCGGTCTCCTCGGACCAGGCGAGCGCCGCGCGCACGCCCCTCACCTTGTTGGCCGCCATCTGCTCGCCGTTGCCGGAGCCACCGATGACGACGCCGAAGGCGTCGCCGCCGTCGGCCCGCTCGGCGGCCACGGCCTCGGCGGCGCGGAGGCAGAAGACCGGGTAGTCGTCGACCGCGTCGTAGACGAACGGGCCGTGGTCGACCGGCTCGTAGCCGTGGTCGAGCAACCAGTTGGTGAGGTGCTCCTTGAGCTCGAGGCCGGCGTGGTCGGAACCCAGGTGGACGCGCATGGCGACATCTTCCACCAGGTTCGAGGCGGACGACCAGACCCTCCTGGGCGACCAGGACCTCGCCGTCGTAGATCTCGGCGACCTCGCGGGCCGTGCGTTCGCGGTCGACGCCCGGCCAGAAGTGGGTGAGCAGAAGCCGCCTGGCGCCGGCGTCGCGGGCCGCCTGGGCGGCGGTGCGGGCGTTGAGGTGCAGCTGCTCCTTCTTGGGCTCGGCCAGCTGGGTGTAGTCGGTGCACTCGACGATGAAGAGGTCGGCGTCGCGGCCGAGGTCGGCCAGCAGCGGCGACGGGCCGGTGTCGCCGGTGTAGGCGACGACCAGCTCGTCGGACACGAGCCGCACCCCGGCGTTGGTGATGTAGTGCGGCAGGTCGGCGACTCGAGCCGCCACGGCCCCACGGTGTACGCCGCGGCAGGCAGGGGGTGCCACGCGAACACCCGGTCCATCCCCCGTCGTCGGGGCCCTCGACCGCTCGGTGGCGAGCAGCTGGTCGCGCACCTGGGTCGGCGCGAAGGTGGGGATCGCAGGCGCCGTACGCGCACCGAAGTGGCGCGACCGGAAGAACGCGTGCAGGTCGTTCATGTGGTCGGCGTGCGCATGGCTGACGACGACCGCGTCGACGCCGTCACCGGCGGCCGAGTCGAGGTGGGTCAGCAGCGGCGCGGCGGTGCCGTAGCCGAGGTCGAGCACGACGCGGAAGTCCCGGTGCTCGAGCACGTAGCCGCTGCAGGCGTGACCGACACCCGGCCAGGCGCCGCTGGAGCCGAGGACGACGAGGCGGCTGTCCATGGTCAGCGCGACATCAGGGCGTCCATGGCGACGGCGACGGCCGCCGCGACCCGGAAGTCGACGCGCGGGTCGGGGACGTCGACGGTGTAGCGGTCGCCGAGGCTCATCTGCCGACTGATCGAGACGAGCGGGGCGCCGTCGCTGCCGACGTAGTCGAAGTGGATCGGCAGGAAGTCGAAGTCGGTGAACCGCCGGATCAGCGCGATCGCCATGTTGCGCTCCTGGCCGGTGCCGGCGTACCCGGGCCCTTCGAGGTGGAACGTCGAGCGCAGCAGGCTGGCGCCGAAGTCCTTGCGGAAGAAGCCCATCGGCGCCCCCGTCTCGTCGGTGACGTCGTAGCCGGCGTTGAGATCCATCACCGCACGCGCCTTGAAGCCGAAGACCGGCCGGGTGCGCGTCGAGTCGGTGAAGAAGGTGACCTGCTCCTTGAACGCGAAGCGCTTCTGCTCGGCGAAGGCCATCAGCTCCCGAAGCCCTTGCCGTCGGGAGCCGGCGCGAAGACCTCGTAGCGGTTCACCATCATCGTGAGCTTCTGCTTCACGAAGAACTGGGGCAGGTGCATCTGTGCGGTCATGTCCTCACCCTAGGCAGAATGCGGTGGTGCAGACCTTCGGCTGGCTCGTCCTCACGCTCGTGTTCGTCGACGAGGTGCTCGCCGCGGTTGCCGCGGGCATCTGGGGCCGGCATGCCCTGGGCGTGATCGGAGCGGTGCTCGCGCCGGTCCTCGTCGTGGCAGTGTGGTGGGCGTTCGCCTCCCCGAAGGCGCCGTACGGCGGCCCGGTGGTCCGACCGGTCGTGAAGGTGCTCGTCTTCGGCCTCGCGTCGTGGGGGCTGTGGGTCGCCGGCCAGCAGGGCTTGGCCCTGGCGCTGCTCGTCTTCTCGGTCGTGGTCAACGGCCTCGCCCAGGTGCCGTCGATCCGCGCGCTCGCCACAGAGACGGCGAACCCGAAGCCGGCAGGGTAGGCCCGGACGAGCTTCCTACACGTGTAGGTAGATCCGGCGTCCCCTCGGCGACCGGCCGGACGAGGTCGTCGTCCCCTCAGGCTCCTGGTCGCCTCCCGAAGCGGGCCAACAGGTGCCACACCTTCTTGAGCGACTGCGCGTGGTGCCGTCCGGATCGCGCGGCAGCACCCACCACGTCCGGGGTCAGCACGTCATCGAGGGACGCGGCCAGGGCGACGTACTCGGGACCGCGGTAGGCCTCGTCGAGCCCGGCGGTCGGCACCGACCAGCCCGGGTGCCACTCCACGGCGCAGCCCATCCGGTCAGCGGCCGCGGAGACGGGTGTGTCGCGGAAGCAGGGGTCGAGGACCAGCGCCTCCACGTCCCGGTCGAGCCGGAGTCCGCCGTGGACGTGGGCCTCGACGTAGTCGTCCAGTGCGTCGTGCCCGGCCGAGTCGCGCAGGGCGACCAGCTCGCCGATCAGGGCCGGGCCACCGACAGCATCGGGCTCGAGGACCGAGTCGGGGAAGCAGAACGTCGAGCGCTCGGTGACCTCGGCTCGAAGGCGGAGATGGGCCGACCCGAAGCGCGGGCTGGCGCCGTAGGCATCACGGCGGTCGTCCAGGGCGCCGTACACCGGTCGGGCGATCGGGTCCGCCGCGTCGTAGCGGCCGCCGAACAGTCGGCTCTCCCACCGCCACCGGTCGCCGCCGGCGTGCGCGGTCAGCCCGCCGTTGGACGTGCCGGTGACGAACTGCGAGACGTAGACACCGTCGTCGGCGAGCGCTTCGAGGACCATGCGGTCGCGGAACGGCCAGTCGGGGTGCAGCTGGATGGTGATCCGGGGCCCGTCCACGCGCTCACTCCCCGAGCCGGGCGAGCTCCTCGTCGACGACCGCCGGGTCCAGCTTGGTGAAGACCGGCGCCGGCTTGTCGACGGGAGTGCCCGCGACGAGGGGAGTACGCCGCCACGCCCGCGCCGCGGCGTAGTCACCCGTGATGATCGGGTAGCCGGCACCGCCGTCGAGGTCGTCGGCCTCCTCGATGCGGGGCATCGGCTGGACGTCGCCGGCGCCGCCGAGCACCCGGTCGACGGCGTTGGCCGAGAACGGGAGGAAGGGCGAGAGCACGGTGTTGAGGTCGTGCACGCACTGCGCGGTCACGGCGAGGATCGTGCCGAGGCGCTCGCGCTCGGCGGGCTCCTTGAGCTTCCACGGCTCGGAGTCGGAGACGTACTTGTTGACCTCGCCGACCGCGCGCATCGCCTCGGCCATCGCCTGGCGCATCCGGTTGCGGCCGATCAGGTCGCCGACGGTGCCGAACGCGGCCTCCGCGGCGGCGAGCACCGCCTCGTCGTCGGCGGTGAGAGCGCCGGTTGCCGGTATCTCGCCGAAGTTCTTGTTGATCAGGGTGGCGGTGCGGTTGACGAGGTTGCCCCAGCCGGCGACGAGCTCGGAGTTGGTGCGCTGCACGAACTCCGCCCACGTGAAGTCGGCGTCCTGGCTCTCCGGACCGGCTGCGGCGACGAAGTAGCGGAACGCGTCGGCCTGGTAGCGGTCGAGCAGGTCGCGGACGTAGATGACGACCTTCTTCGACGACGAGAACTTCTTGCCCTCCATCGTCAGGAACTCCGAGCTCACCACCTCGCTCGGGAGGTTGAGGGTGCCGAGCTCGTGGGCCGCTCCGCCCCGGCTGCCCTGGCCGTTGTAGGCGAGCAGCTCGGCCGGCCAGATCTGGCTGTGGAAGGTGATGTTGTCCTTGCCCATGAAGTAGTAGGACAGCGCCTCGGGGTCGTTCCACCAGTCGCGCCACGCCTCGGGGTTGCCGCTGCGGCGGGCCCACTCGATCGACGCGGACAGGTAGCCGATGACCGCGTCGAACCAGACGTAGAGCTTCTTCGTCGGGTTGTCTCGCCACTCGTCGAGGGGCACAGCGATGCCCCAGTCGATGTCGCGGGTCATCGCGCGCGGCCGGATCTCCTTGAGGATGTTCTGGCTGAACTTGATGACGTTGGGGCGCCACGTGCCCGTGGACTCGCGCTCGTCGAGCCACTCCCCCAGCGCCTCGGCCAGCGCCGGCAGGTCGAGGAAGAAGTGCTGCGTCTCGACGAACTCCGGCGTCTCGCCGTTGATGCGCGACACCGGGTTCTTGAGGTCCTGCGGGTCGAGCTGGTTGCCGCAGTTGTCGCACTGGTCGCCGCGCGCGCCGTCGTACCCACAGATGGGGCAGGTGCCCTCGATGTAGCGGTCGGGCAGGGTGCGGCCCGTCGACGGCGACACCGCGCCGTACGTCGTCTGCTCGAGGAAGTAGCCGTTGTCGTGGACGCCGGTGAACATCGCCTGCACCACGGCGTGGTGGTTGCGCGTCGTCGTGCGCGTGTAGAGGTCGTAGCTGCACCCGAGCGCGACGAGGTCCTCGGCGATCAGCCGGTGGTTGCGGTCGGCGAGCTCCTGCGGCGGGATCCCGGCCTCGTCGGCGGCGATCAGGATCGGCGTGCCGTGCTCGTCGGTGCCGGAGACCATGAGCACGTCGTGGCCGGCCATCCGCATGTAGCGGCTGAAGACGTCGGAGGGCACGCCGAAACCGGCGACGTGGCCGATGTGGCGCGGGCCGTTGGCGTACGGCCACGCGACGGCTGACAAGACCTTGCTCATGCGGGCGATCCTAGGCGGGTCTGGTCACCCGCCATCTGCCTAGGGTGGTGCCATGAGCACTCTCATCGCCGAGGACCTGTTGCTGCTCCTGCTCGATGATGACAAGGGCACCGTCACCGCGACGTCCTACGTCCACACGATCCTGGGCGGTGGCGTGCTCATCGAGCTGGCCGTCAGCGGGGCCGTCGAGGTGGGCGAGAAGGAGGGCTTCTGGAAGACCGCGAAGGTGCGTGCGCGGCTCGACGCGAGCCCGGTCGACCCGGTGCTGGTGGCCGCGCTTGCCGTGATCGCCGAGAAGGAGCGCGGCGCCCAGGACCTCGTCAACCGTCTCGGCAAGGACCTGAAGGAGACGCTGACCGCTCGCCTCGAGGAACGAGGCATCCTCGAGCGACGCGAGGGCAAGGTCCTCGGCCTGTTCCCGCGCACCACCTGGCCGAGCGTCGACTCGACGCACGAGCTGGCCGTACGCCGCGCGATCGAGGCCTCTCTGCTGCAGGGCGTGACGCCCGACGAGCGCACCGGCGCGCTGATCGCACTCCTGCACGCCATCGGGCAGGCCCACAAGGTCATCGACCGTCAGGGCCTGCCGGCGCGGGAGGTGCGGGCGCGTGCCAAGGAGATCTCCGAGGGCGCCTGGGCCGCCAAGGCGGTCAAGGACGCGATCGCCGCGTCCGTCGCGGCCACCACCGCCGCCGTGACCGCCGCAACTTCAGCGGCGGCCACCAGCGGCAGCCGAGTCAGCTGAAGGCGAGCTCTCCGGTGCGCGAGCGCTTGAGCTCGTAGAAGTACGGCACCTTCGCGACGGCCACGCAGCCGTCCCACAGCAGGCCGGCCTCCTCGCCGCGCGGGATCTTGCTGAGCACGGGGCCGAAGAAGGCCGCGCCCTCGATGGCGATCGTCGGCGTGCCCACGTCGTCGCCGACCTGGTCCATGCCCTCGTGGTGCGACTTCACCACCGCCTCGTCGTACGACGCGTCGTCCATCGCGTCGACCAGCTCGGGCTCGAGGCCGGCGTCGGCCAAGGAGGCCGAGATCATCGCGCGGTCGAGCGACTCGCCGCCCTTGTGGATGCGCTCGCCCATCGCGGTGTAGAGCGGGAGCAGAACGTCACGCCCGTGCTTCTGCTCCGCCGCGATCAGCACCCGCACCGGCCCCCAGGCCGGCTTCAGCATCTCGCGGTAGTCGTCGGGGATGTCCTTGTCCTGGTTGAGGTAGGCGAGACTCATCACGTGCCACTCCACGGAGATGTCGCGCACCTCCTCGACCTCGAGGATCCAGCGCGAGGAGATCCACGCGAACGGGCACAGCGGGTCGAACCAGAAGTCGGCAGTCGTCATGTCGGGGGAACCACCGGCCCCGGAGCGCTATTCCTCGGCGCAGCCTCGTTGGTTGAGGAAGGCGCGCTCGCGCCTGTCTGAAACCAGCGGACGCCCACTCATCGCCTTGCACACCTCACCCGGTTTCGACGCGCTCGTGCGACCTCGTCCCTCGGTCGCGTCGCTTGATCTGCCTGGCCGCGCCCACGCGCCGTGCTCGTGCCTCGCACGGCACTGCGCGTCTCACCTCACCGGCGGACGGTCACCTTGCCGCCCTTCGTGCCGGCGCCGACCTTGGCGTTACCGCGGTAGGTCACGACGTACTTCTTCTTCCCGGGCTTCAGCTTCGTCAGCCGCACGGTGGCGCGGCCCTTGCGCAGCTTGACCACCTTGTCGCGCTTGCCGACCGCGACCTCGACCTTGCCGGTGGCCCTCCTGCCGCCGGCGGTGACGCGCAGCACGAACCGGGCGGCGTGGTCGAGTCCGACGTCGCGCACCGTGATGCGGGGCGCGAGGCGCACGACACCGGCAGGCAGCTGGCGGATCGTGTCGGCGTAGCCGTCGCGGGCGACGGTCACCACCACCGACAGCGCGTGGCCCAGGTCGGACCGGAAGGGGGTGTACGACGCCCCCACGGCGCCGGGGATCGGCACACCGTCGAGGTGCCATGCGTAGCGTTGGAAGGCGTCGGCCGGCCGATAGCTGCCGAAGACCACGCCCACAGGCTTGTCGAGCACCGGATCCCGGCTGAGCGCGGGCTCGCGGAGGATTGCGATGCCACCGGCTGCCACCGGCGACGACGGCTGGCTCGTGACGACCGAGGGCTGGTAGCCGGCCAGCTCGGCCGTGGTGGTGAGCGTGATGCGCTTCCCGAGATCGCTCGCTCCGATGGCGTACGACGGCGTGGTGGCACCGCTGACCGGCACCCCGTCGGTCGCCCACTGGTAGCTCACCCCGGAGGGTCGGGGGGTCCACCCGGGCGAGGTGGCGCTCACCGTCGCGCCGACGGCGAAGCTGCCGGTGACCGTGGGCACCCCCGAAGGGACCATGGTGCCCGGCGCGATCGGGACCTCGGCCGTGGTCCGGTCACTCGGCGTCCGGCCGGCCAGCCGGCCCGTGACGCGCACGGAGAGGGCGGCCCCCACCTGCCCCGGTGTCGGGGTGTACGTCGACGAGGTCGCGCCAGGGATCGCCGCTCCGCCGGCCAGCCACTGATACGTGTACGACGTCACGGCCGGGCACCAGACTCCGGGGTCGACCGCCACGGCCCGGCCCACGGCGACGGTGCCGGAGAGCCGGGGTGGCGAGACGTTCCACGCGGCGCTGGTCGTGTAGGCCGCGGTGCGCTCGGAGGCGACGTTGGTCGAGGTGTAGCCGGCCCGTGCCGCCGTGACCCGCACCGCGACCACCTTGCCGACGTGGGCCGACGTCATCGCGAAGTTCCTGCTCGTGGCTCCCGACACGGCGGTGCCACCGACGTACCACTGGTAGTCGTAGCTCGTCGGCGCCGGCGTCCAGGAGCCGCGGTGGGCGGTCAGCGTGCACGAGCTCCCCGACGCGGTGGCACTGATGGACGGCCGCACCGTGTTGACGAGCGCGGCCGCGTGCGCGGCCACGGTCGACAGCAGCGAACCCAGGATGGCCGCGGCGAGGACGACGGCGGTGACGCCCCGTCGGTGCGTGCTGCGACGGCTCATGACGGTCACGATAGGTCACCATCAACCGGTTTCGCCGAGCTCCGGCACAGGTGAGAGGATGCGCGGCATGGCAGGCACCAACCTTCACCGCGACGAAGCCGCTACCCGGGCTGAGCTGCTCGAGATCAGGTCCTACAGGATCGACCTCGACCTCACGACCAGCGAGACGACCTTCGCGTCGACGACGACGATCGAGTTCGCCGCCCGCGAGCCGGGAGCCTCGACGTTCGCCGACCTGGTCGGCGCGACGGTTCACGAGATCACCCTGAACGGGCGTCCCCTGGACCCGCTGACCGCCTACTCCGACAGCCGCATCCGGCTCGACGGCCTGGCCGCCGACAACACCCTGGTGGTCCGTGCCGACTGCACGTTCAGCCGGACGGGCGAGGGCCTGCACCGCTTCGTCGACCCGGCCGACGACCGGGTCTACCTCTACAGCCAGTTCGAGGTGCCCGACGCCCGCCGCGTCTACGCGACGTTCGAGCAGCCCGACCTGAAGGCCAGCTTCACCTTCAACGTCACCGCACCCGCCCACTGGAAGGTCGTCTCCAACGCGCCGACCCCCGTGCCGACGCCCCTGGACGACGACGAAGAAGGCAAGGCGCTGTGGAGCTTCCCGCCCACCGAGCGGATGTCGACGTACATCACCGCCCTGGTCGCCGGCGAGTACCACGAGGTCATCGACACCTACTCCGGCAAGTTCGGCGAGATCAGCCTCGGCCACTACTGTCGCCAGTCGCTCAAGCAGCACCTCGACATCGACGAGCTGCTCGAGGTCACCCGCCAGGGCTTCGACTACTTCGAGACGGCGTTCGACTACCCCTACCCGTTCGGCAAGTACGACCAGCTCTACGTCCCCGAATACAACATGGGCGCGATGGAGAACGCCGGCTGCGTGACGTTCCGCGACGAGTACCTCCCCCGCTCGCGCCAGGTGCACGCCTTCTACGAGCAGCGCGCCAACACGATCCTGCACGAGATGGCGCACATGTGGTTCGGCGACCTCGTCACCATGCGCTGGTGGGACGACCTGTGGCTCAACGAGTCGTTCGCCGAGTGGGCCTCCCACCACGCGATGGTGGTCGGCACGAAGTACACCGAGGCCTGGACCGGCTTCACCAACGCCCGCAAGAACTGGGCCTACCGCCAGGACCAGCTGCCCTCGACCCACCCCATCGCGGCCGACAACTACGACCTCGAGGCCGTCGAGGTCAACTTCGACGGCATCACCTACGCCAAGGGCGCCTCGACGCTCAAGCAGCTCGTCGCCTGGGTGGGCCTCGACCCGTTCATGGAGGGGCTGCGGGCCTACTTCAAGGCGCACGCCTTCGGCAACTCCGAGTTCGCCGACCTCCTCACCGCGCTCGAGCAGGCCTCGGGCCGCGAGCTCGACTCGTGGGCCAAGGAGTGGCTGCAGACCTCCGGCGTCAACACGCTGGCTCCGGTCTTCGAGGTCGACGACCGAGGGCGAGTTCACGTCGTTCGTCGTCGCGCAGAGCGCCGCCCCCGAGTTCCCCACGATCCGGCGACACCGCATCGGCATCGGCCTGTACGACGTCGTCGACGACACGCTGACGCTGCGCCACCGCGTCGAGGTCGACGTCGAGGGTGAGTCGACGGTGATCGACGAGCTCGTCGGCCACGCCCAGCCCGACCTCGTGCTGCTCAACGACGGCGACCTCACCTATGCCAAGATCCGGCTCGACGAGCGGTCCCTCAAGACCGCGATCGACAACATCGACAAGGTCGACGACTCCCTGGCACGCGCGCTGCTCTGGGGCGCCACCTGGGACATGACCCGCGACGCCGAGACCCGGGCCACCGACTTCGTGGCCCTCGTGCTGCGCGGCATCGGCACCGAGACCGACCTCACCGCGGTCAGCCGGCTGCCCGTCTACGCCCGGACGGCCGTCCACTACTACGCCGCGCCCGAGCATCGCGAGTCGCTCAAGGCGACCTGGGAGCAGGGCCTGCGCGGGCTGCTCCAGGGGGCCGAGCCCGGCTCCGACCACCAGCTGGCCTTCCTGCGGGCCTACACCTCGGCCGCCCACTCCCCTGAGGCGCTCGACTTCCTCGAGGGCCTCCTCGACGGCTCGGTCACCGTGCCGGGTCTCGAGGTCGACACGGACCTGCGGTGGACGCCTGCTCACCGGACTCTCCCTCAACGGCCGGGCCGACGCGGCCCGCATCCAGGAGGAGCTGGCGCGCGACAACACCATCTCCGGCCAGGAGCACGCGGCCATGGCGCTGACCGTCCGCCCGACGCCCGAGGCCAAGGCCCAGGCCTGGCGCGACGCGATCGAGCGCGACGACGTACCCAACGAGACGCAGCGCCAGATCGCCGCGGCGTTCCCGGTGGCCAGCCAGGGCGAGCTGCTGGCCCCATACCTCGAGAAGTACCTCTCGGTGGCCGACACCATCTGGGAGGAGAAGGGCGTGCAGCGCGCGTCCACGGCCCTGGAGCTGATGTTCCCGATGCCGCTGATCTCCCCGCAGACGCTCGCGCGAGGTCGACGGCTGGCTCGAGAGCTCGACGGCCAACCCGGCGGCCAAGCGCTACGTCAAGGAAGGTCGCGCCGACATGGCACGGGCCCTCACCGCGCGGGAGAGGGACGCCGGCTGACGCCGTCCTCGGTGGTCGAGTGCCTCGCCGCAGTCCTCGGTGGTCGAGTGCCTCGCCGCAGTCCTCGGTGGTCGAGTGCCTCGCCGCAGTCCTCGGTGGTCGAGTGCCTCGCCGCAGTCCTCGGTGGTCGAGTGCCTCGCGGCAGTCCTCGGTGGTCGAGTGCCTCGCGGCAGTCCTCGGTGGTCGAGTGCCTCGCGAGGGACGAGCGAGGTGTATCGAGACCCGAGGTGTATCGAGACCCGAGGTGTATCGAGACCCGAGGTGCATCGACACCCGAGCCGTTTCGACACCTACCCCTCGGCGTGCAGGGTCTGCTGGGGTACGGCGTGCTCGGCGAGCATCGCGATGCCGCGCTTGAGCCCACCGACCTCGTCGCCCTCGGCGAACGCCGACTGCATCGCCAGCACCGCCAGCTCGACCTCGCGGTCGGGCAGGTGACGGCGCACGTCGGCGCCGGTGACGACCTCGAGGGCACGCACCGTGGGGTCGACGAGGATCAGCACACTGTGTGACGGCGCCACGAGGGCCGCATGGAGCGAGCGGGCGTGCTCGGCGGGGTTGCCCCGCGCGATGCCACGAAAGACGGAGAACTCGAACCGACAGGTCTGCTCCGCGGCGCGGATCGCCTTGTCGATCTCGGCCCGCTGACGCGAGGTCAGCTCACCAGCTGCCACTGGCCCCACCCGTTTCCCTGTCGCGGTCGTCGCCCCGACCGCTCGTCAGCTCGCCGGCGCCCGCGCGCGGACCACCGAACCACTCGTCGTCGATCGGGGCCGCTCCGGGGGCCAGCCGCTCGCCGCGGGCCAGCGCCGGCACGTAGACCGCCAGCGCGATCAGCAGGAACAGCAGCAGCGGCACGCCGCCGAGCAGCAGCAGCGCATGCAGCACCGAGACCTCGTCGGGGTCGTTCCAGTACTCGGGCACGTCGGCGAAGGCCGGCTGCGCGGTGAGCACCATCGCGGCGACTCCGCTGACGAGGACTCCGGCGCGGCGGGCGGTGCGGCGGATGGACGAGATGTGCGTGGTCACGACCGCAGGATATCGGCTTCGCGCCCGGGCGCCCGCACCCGACCGGGTCAACTCGGTCACCAACCGGCCGGTCGCCATACTGGGCGCCATGTCCGCGATCACTTCTGCTGCCCCACAGCTGCCCACCGGCGACTGCGAGAGCGGTGAGCTCGTCTGCGGATGGGTCCGCGACGCGACCGGCAGCGAGGACGCGGCAGACGTCGCGGACACGCTCATCGGAGCGCCCCTGGCCATGGTCGGTCTCGTCCTGCTCGCCCTGGTCGTGCGGTGGGTCCTGCACCGCCTCGTCGACCGGGTGGTTCGCCGCGCCGAGGAGGGCATGGTGCCCAGCCGGTTCACCACCGTGGTGGGCGGGAGGGCCCGACTCGGACGGAGTGCCGAGCAGCCGCACGACCTGGCGACGTCCACCCGTCGGGTGCAACGGGCCAAGACGATGGGCAGCCTGCTGAAGAGCATCATCAGCGGTGTCGTCTTCGCGGTGTTCGGCACCATGGTGCTCAGCGAGATCGGCGTGAACATCGCCCCGATCATCGCGAGCGCCGGCATCATCGGCGTCGCCTTCGGCTTCGGCGCCCAGAGCCTCGTCAAGGACTTCCTGTCCGGCATCTTCATGATCGTCGAGGACCAGTACGGCGTCGGCGACGTCGTCGACCTCGGCGAGGCCAACGGCACCGTCGAGGCCGTGAGCCTGCGCGTGACCCGGCTGCGCGACGTCAACGGGACGGTCTGGTACGTCCGCAACGGCGAGATCATCCGCGTCGGCAACATGAGCCAGAACTGGGCTCGCACCGTGCTCGACGTGGCCGTCGGCTACGGCGAGGACCTCACCCAGGTACGCCGCGTGCTGAAGGACGTCGCCCACGACCTGTGGGAGGACGACGAGTTCAAGGGCCTGATCATCGAGGAGCCCGAGGTCTGGGGCGTCGAGTCGATGACGGCCGACTCCGTCAACGTGCGCGTCACGCTCAAGACCGCGCCCATGGAGCAGTGGGCCGTGGCCCGCGCGATGCGCGAGCGGATCAAGGCCCGCTTCGACCACGAGGGCATCGAGATGCCGCACCGGCTCGTCTCGCGCCTCGACATGCCGGTGCCGGCCCAGCCCGCGGCGGCCGAGCCCACGCCCGAGGAGAAGCAGTGAGCAGACGGCGGGCACAATGGAGTCACCATGTCGACCTCCCCTGACGCATCCGTGAGCTTCTACGACGAGATCGGTGGCGAGCCCACCTTCCGCACGATCGTCAACACCTTCTACGCCGGGGTCGCCGACGACGACGTGCTCCGGCCGCTCTACCCCGAGGAGGACCTCGGCCCGGCCACGGAGCGCTTCACGCTGTTCCTGATGCAGTACTGGGGCGGCCCGACGACGTACTCCGAGAACCGCGGCCACCCGCGGCTACGCATGCGGCACGCGCCGTTCGCGGTCACCCCGCTGGCAAAGGACCGCTGGCTGCTGCACTTCCGTGCGGGCCTCGACGCCGCGCAGCTCACGCCCGAGCAGGACGCGCAGTTCTGGGACTACGTCACGCACGCGGCGCAGTTCATGGTGAACTCGCTCGAGTGAGCCGAGCGCGGTAGCTCCTCCGACGGCTCGGCCGACCGCCCCTCCCGGGGGTCGAAGAACACCAGCACGACCCGGGCCCGCGACAGCAGCGTGTCGCCGTCGCGGATCTCGGACTCGATGGTGAACGAGCGGGTGCCGACGTGCGCGACGTGCGCCCACACGTCGTACGGCTCCTCGCGGAAGAGGATCGGCACGCGGTAGTCGACGTCGGTCTGCGCCACCACGACGCCGAGGCCCCCGTCGGTGCCGGGCAGGCCGTCGCTGATGTCGGCCATCATCTGGATGCGGGACTCCTGGAAGTACTCGAAGTACTTCACGTTGTTGACGTGGCCGTAGACATCGACGTCGGAGAAGCGGACGTGGAGCGGGTAGTGGTTGCGAGCATCCTCCGGGGGCGGCACCGGCTTGATGCGCGGCCGCTTCTCCGCCGGCTCGAGGAAGCGCGTGAGGATCTCGCGCTCGGAGTCGCTGATGCGGCGAGGCCGCTCGGTCGCGAAGACGTAGGGAGTCAGCACGGTCGTGGCCCGGACGTACGTCGTACGGCGGCCGTCGTCGTCCTCGTCGAAGACCTCGTAGGCCATGGTGAACGACGCCGCGCGGAGCTCGGTGACCCAGCACTCGATGCGGACCGGCCGGAAGCGGAACGTCAGCGGGGCCAGATAGGTGACCTCGTGCCGCACCACGACCACGCCCTCGGTGAGCTCGGCCCCCTCCGGGCGGGTGGCGGGCACGTGCGCGCGGATCATGTCGACCCGCGCCTCCTGGAGGTAGTCGACGTAGACGACGTTGTTGACGTGACCCAGCAGGTCCAGGTCGGCCCACCGCATCGGGCACTCGTAGACGTGGCGCACGCATCGATGCTCCCAGACCCGGCGGCCTGCTGCATGAGCGGTGTCAGTGGTGTGCCAGGAGCCGGCCGTAGTAGGTCGGGATCGACTCGCGCCGGACGAGGCGGACCCTGCGGCTGCCGACCAGTCCGCGGACGACGACGGCGACCGTGAGGGCTGCGGTGACGGCGGCGACCGCGAAGATCGACACCATGAATGCGGTCATGAACTCGGGATCGAAGTTGACCATGGGACTGCTCCTTCTTCTACATCTGTAGACTTTCTACGTATGTAGAAACTACGCCTGTAGAAGAACCGGGGCAAGCCGGGCTAGCGTGGGCCGTCTCACACCCCCGCGCCGAGGAGGAGCCGTGCCCGAGTCGCCCACCAGCGACATCAGCCCGCGCCGGCGCGCGATACTCGAGGCCGCACAGGCCGTCGTCGCGGAGCAGGGCCTCCGCGGGCTGACCCACCGGGCCGTCGACCGGGTCGCCGGTCTCCCCGAAGGCAGCACGTCGGCGTACCTGCGCACCCGCAAGGCGCTCCAACTCGCCCTCGCCGAGTATGTCGTCGGCCAGCTCGCCATCGACGTGCAGGAGCTGTCGGCACGGCTCGCCGACTGCCACGGCGACCCCGTGCGGGCCGCCGAGCTCACCGGAGACCTCTTCCGCCGCTGGCTGCGCGACCGCGACCGGCTGGTGGCCCGGCTCGAGCTCACCCTCGAGTCCGTGCGCGACGACGAGCTCTCGGTGCTGCTGGCTGCCGCCCGGTCCCAGCTCGTCGAGACGGTCGCCCGGGCGCTGGCGACCGCCGGCAAGCTGCACGACGAGACCAGGGCCGAGACCGTGGTGGCCGCGCTCGACGGCGTACTGCTGGGCGGACTGCTGAAGTCGCCCCGCCAACGGTCGGCGTACCTCCAGCGGTCGCTGAGCCAGGTCTTCGCCTCCATCGAGGATGTCTCCACGACAACCGTCTAGGGTGACGAAGGCAGTCCTCGCCTTCCCAGATCGGAGCTTCCATGCCTGAGGCAGTCATCGTTTCCGTGGCCCGCTCGCCCATCGGCCGCGCGAACAAGGGGTCCCTCAAGGACCTCCGGCCCGACGACCTGACGGCGTTCATCGTGAAGACCGCGCTCGACAAGGTGGAGGGGCTGGACCCCAACACCGTCGACGACTTCTATCTCGGCTGTGGGCTGCCCGGCGGCGAGTCCGGGAACAACATGGCGCGCATCGTGAACGTGATGAACGGCATGGACGACGTGCCCGGCGCGACCATCACGCGCTACTGCGCCTCGTCGGTGCAGACCACCCGGATGGCCTTCCACGCCATCAAGGCGGGCGAGGGCGACGTGTTCGTCTCCGCCGGCGTCGAGACGGTGTCTCGCTTCGGCAAGGGCACCTCCGACCACTGGCCCGACACCCACAACCCGCTCTTCGCCGACGCCGAGGCCCGCACGAAGAAGACCGCCGAGGGTGGGGTCGGCTGGCACGACCCGCGTGAGGACGGCATGCTGCCCGACGCCTACATCGCGATGGGCCAGACCGCCGAGAACGTCGCCAAGCTCCGCGGGCTCTCGCGCCAAGAGCTCGACGAGTTCGGCGTGCGGTCGCAGAACCTCGCCGAGAAGGCGATCAACGACGGCTTCTGGGCCCGCGAGATCACGCCGGTCACCACGCCCGACGGCACGGTCGTCAGCACCGACGACGGGCCGCGCGCGGGAGTGACGTACGACGGCATCAAGGACCTGCAAGCCGGTGTTCCGTCCCGACGGCGTGGTGACCGCGGGCAACTGCTGCGCGCTCAACGACGGCGCTGCTGCCGTGGTGATCATGTCCGACACCAGGGCCGCCGAGCTCGGACTGACGCCGCTGGCCCGCATCGTATCGACCGGCGTCTCGGGGCTCTCCCCGGAGATCATGGGCCTCGGCCCGGTCGAGGCCACGAAGATCGCGCTGGCCCATGCGCAGATGAGCATCGGCGACATCGACCTGGTCGAGATCAACGAGGCCTTCGCGGCGCAGGTCGTGCCGTCGTACCAGGATCTCGGCATCGACCTCGACCGTCTCAACGTCAACGGCGGTGCGATCGCCGTCGGGCACCCCTTCGGCATGACCGGCGCGCGGCTGCAGAACACGATGCTCAACAGCCTCGACTGGCACGACAAGACCACCGGCCTGATCACCATGTGTGTCGGCGGCGGGCAGGGCATGGCCCTGATCCTCGAGCGGCTCTGAGGCTGACGGCCATGTCCGACGACGTCACGTCGCTCCCGGCCCCGACCCGGTGGCTCGACGAGTCGCAGCAGCAGATCTGGCGGGCCTGGATCCTGGGCAACACGCTGCTGATGGGCCGCCTCGACGACGACCTGCGGCGCACCCACAACCTGTCACTGGTGGAGTACGAGATCCTGGTGCGCCTGTCCGAGCGCCCGGGCCGGCAGATGCGGATGGCGCAGCTCGCCGACGCGCTGGCCCACAGCCGCAGCCGGGTGACGCACACGATCGACCGGATGGAGCGGTCGGGCTACGTCACCCGCGCGCCGTCCCCCGAAGACGGCCGCGGCATCGTCGCGACCATGACCGAAGCAGGCTTCGCCCTGCTCGAGAAGGCCGCGCACGCCCACGTCGACGGCGTACGCGAGAACCTCGTCGACCTGGCCAGCCCCGAGGACTTCGAGGCCATCGGACGGGTGCTGAACGCCGTCGCCGACCACCTGATCGCAGCCCACCCGGAGATGGAGCTGCGGTGAGGGTCGCGGGTCATCCGTGTCCTCCCGTAGCCAGCGGTGAGTGAGCGACCCTTTCGGACTCCCAGAACGTCCCTGGCTCACCGCCGCCGCGCGGTCGGAGCTGCGAACGACGCTTCAGTCGCGGGTCAGGCGGCGGTGCGTGACGCGGTGCGGGCGAGCGGCCTCGATGCCGAGGCGCTCGACCTTGTTCTCCTCGTAGGCGGCGAAGTTGCCCTCGAACCAGAACCAGCTGGCGGGGTCCTCGTCGTCACCCTCCCAGGCGAGGATGTGGGTCGCCACCCGGTCGAGGAACCACCGGTCGTGCGAGGTGACCACGGCGCAGCCGGGGAAGTCGAGGAGCGCGTCCTCGAGTGACTGGAGGGTCTCGACGTCGAGGTCGTTCGTGGGCTCGTCGAGGAGCAGCATGTTGCCGCCCATCTTGAGCGTCAGCGCCAGGTTGAGGCGGTTGCGCTCACCACCGGAGAGGACACCGGCCTTCTTCTGCTGGTCGGGGCCCTTGAAGCCGAACGACGCGACGTACGCGCGAGAGTTCATCTCGAAGTTGGCGACCTTGATGAAGTCGAGCCCGTCGGAGACGACCTCCCAGACGTTCTTCTGGGGGTCGATGCCGCCGCGGCTCTGGTCGACGTAGGAGATCTTCACCGTCTGGCCGACCTTGAGCTCGCCGGCGTCGGGCTTCTCCTCGCCGGTGATCATCCGGAACAGGGTGGTCTTGCCGACGCCGTTGGGGCCGATGACACCGACGATGCCGGCGCGCGGGAGCGGTGAAGTCAGGTCGTGGATGAGGATCCGGTCGTCGAAGCCCTTGCTCGAGGTCATGCGCCTCGAGCACCACGTCGCCGAGGCGGGGGCCGGCCGGGATGTTGATCTCGGAGGTGTCGATCTTGCGCATCCGGTCGGCCTCGGCCGCCATCTCCTCGTAGCGGGCCAGACGGGACTTGCTCTTGGTCTGGCGGGCCTTGGCGTTCGAGCGCACCCACTCGAGCTCGCGCTCGAGCATCTTGGCTCGCTTGGCGTCCTTCTGGCCCTCGATCTTGAGCCGGGACTGCTTGGTCTCGAGGTAGGTGGAGTAGTTGCCCTCGTAGCCGTGGATCTGGCCGCGGTCGACCTCGGCGATCCACTCGGCGACGTTGTCGAGGAAGTACCGGTCGTGGGTGACCGCGAGGACGGCGCCCGGGTAGCTCTTGAGGTGGCCCTCGAGCCACTGCACCGACTCGGCGTCGAGGTGGTTGGTGGGCTCGTCGAGCAGGAGCAGGGAGGGCTGCTGGAGCAGCAGCTTGCACAGCGCCACGCGGCGGCGCTCGCCACCGGACAGGTTGTCGACCAGGACGTCGGGCGGCGGGCAGCGCAGGGCGTCCATGGCCTGGTCGAGGCGGCTGTCGAGGTCCTAGGCGTTGGCGTGGTCGAGGTCGGTCTGCAGGTCGCCCATCTCGGCGAGCAGCGTGTCGAAGTCGGCATCGGGGTCGGCCATCGCCTCGGAGATCTCGTTGTAGCGGTCGATCTTGGCCTTGATCTCACGGACGGCCTCCTCGACGTTCTCGAGCACGGTCTTGCCCTCGCTCAGCGGCGGCTCCTGCTGGAGCATGCCGACCGTCGCGTCGGGGTCGAGCATCGCGTCGCCGTTGTTGGCGTGGTCGAGCCCCGCCATGATCTTCAGCAGCGACGACTTGCCGGCGCCGTTGGGGCCGACGATGCCGATCTTGGCGCCGTGCAGGAACGAGAGGGTGACGTTGTCGAGGACGACCTTGTCGCCGTGGGCCTTGCGCACGTTGCGCAGGGTGTATACGTACTCAGCCATGGCCGGAACCCTACCTGCGGAGGCGCTCCGGGCCCGCATCGCTCAGAGCGCGACGACCTGCACCCGGCCCTGCATCGAGGCGCCACTCGTGGGTCGACGCCGACCGCCTCGCGGAAGCGCTCGTCGTGGCTCACGACGAGCACCGTGCCGTCGTACGCCGCGACCGCTGCCTCGAGCTGCTCGATGCCCGCCACGTCGAGGTGGTTGGTGGGTTCGTCGAGCACGAGCGTGTTGACCTCGCGGGCCTGGAACACGGCCATCAGCGCCCGCGTGCGCTCCCCCATGCTGAGGCCGCGGCGCCGGTCGGTCGACGTGCTCGGCGCCGAGGCCGAACTTCGCCAGCAGGGTGCGTACGTCGCCCGGTTGCGCGTCACCGAGCTGGCGGCTCGGACGACCTCGGCGACCGAGAGGTCGGCGTCCATCAGCCGGCGCTCCTGGTCGAGCACGCCGAGCGTGACGCGGGCACCCCTGACCGCCGCCCGGCGTCGAGCGGGCACCTCGCCCATCAGGGCGGCCAGGAGCGTGGACTTGCCGCTGCCGTTGTCACCCAGCAGCGGCGACCCGATCGGCCCGGCCGACGGCCAGGGTCACCGGGCCCAGGGTGAAGTCGCCGCGGCGTACGACCGCGTCGGTGAGGGTGGCGACCACGTCGGTCGAGGGCGGGCCGGAGCGAGAGCGGAGTACCTCAGCTGCCACTCTTTGCGCGGTTGCTCGACCACATCGAGCCGGTCGACCGCGTCGCGCAGCCTCGACGCCTTGGCGCCCTGCCGGTCCGCCCGAGCCTTGTCGCGCTCGCGCAGGTGCTTGTCGGCCTCGTCGCCACGCTTCACCGCGAGGTGCCCCTTCTCCGCCCAGGCACGGCGCTGCCGCGACTGCGCCACCAGCGAGTCGCGGGCGCCGGCGTACTGCTCGTAGTCGGCCCACGCCCGAGCCCGGGCCGCCTCCTTGGCCGCGACGTAGTCGGTCCAGCCGCCCGGGTGGTGAGCGATCGACTGCTGGTGCAGGTCGAGCTCGACCACCGAGGTGACCACCCGGTCGAGGAACGCCCGGTCGTGGCTGGCGATCAGCACCGGTCCGGCGTGCGACGTGACGAAGTCGGCCATCAGCTCGAGCCCGTGGCTGTCGAGGTTGTTGGTCGGCTCGTCGAGGAGGAGCACGTCGTACTGGCTGAGCAGCACCGCCACGAGGCAGGCTCGGGCTACCTGGCCACCGGAGAGGGTGCCGAGCGGCCGGTGCGGCTCGACGTCGAGGCCGACGCGGCCGGCCACCCCCGGCAGGCGGTCGGCGAGGTCGGCGGCACCGAGCGCCAGCCAACGCTCGAGGGCCTCCGCGTAGTCGTCGTCGGCGCCTTCGACGCCGTCGGCCAGCGCCGTGGAGGTCGCCTCGAGGCGCTCGTCGGCCGCGGCGACGCCGGTGCGCCGCCGGACGTAGTCGAGCAGCGACTCGTCGCCGTCGGGCACGACCTGGGGCAACCAGGCGGTCGTGGCGTCGACCGGCACCACGCTGATCGTCGCCGGCAGTCGGCCGGCAGCTCACCGGCGATGGTGCGCATCAGCGTGGACTTGCCGGAGCCGTTGACGCCGACGACGGCGGTGACGTCGCCGGCGGCCAGGACCAGGTCGAGGCCGGAGAAGAGGGTGCGTGCGCCGAAGGCTACGCCGAGGTCGCGCAGCGTCACGGACGCGGAGGCGTGGGAAGAGGGAGTCGAAGACATACGTGTCCTGAGGAGGCGTACGGACCGCTCGTGGCGGCTGGTCGGCTCAGGAAGTCTTCACGCGTCCGAGGGTACGCGGCCCCAGCGGACCGGCCAACCGAAATACGATGAGACCGATCCGGTCAGCCGCGGCGTCGTAGTGGGTGAGGTCGCCACCGGGCGGCCGGGCGGATGCGAGCAGGAGGCAGCCAGGTGCGTCGCACGGAGCAGTTCGACGGGGAGTTCAGCGAGTTCGTGGCCGCGCGCTCGCCGCACCTCTACCGCAGCGCCTACCTGCTGACCACCTCCACGCACGCCGCGGAGGACCTCGTGCAGAGCGCACTGATCAAGGCGTACGCCGCCTGGTGGCGGGTGCGGAAGGCTGACGACCCGGTCGCCTACGTGCACGGCATCGTGATCAAGACCTTCCTCAGCGACCGCCGCAAGCGGAGCAGCAGCGAGCTGCCGGTGGCGGACACCCCGGACGCCGGCCGCCACGAGGACCCGACACAGCGGTTGGCGCTCATCGAGGCGCTGCGCACGCTCGGCGACCTCGACCGCGGGGTCGTGGTGCTGCGCTTCTGGGAGGACCGCAGCGTGCTCGACACCGCGACTGCGCTGGGCCTGTCGCCCGCCGCGGTCAAGAACCGGAGCCTGCGCGCCCTCCGGGCCCTGCGCCACGAGCTGGGCGAGCCACCCGGAAACCCGACCGACGACGCGCGACTGACCGACCACACCACCTGGAGCCGACGATGACCCTGCACGAGACCAGCACCGACCAGCACGACGCAGCCAGGCTGCGCGACCATCTCGGCGCCGCCGTACAGACGCTGGACGTGCCGACCGACCGGCTGACCGCGACCGCACGCAGCCACGGGCGCGTGGTGCGTCGCCGCCGCCGGGCCGGCGCCGGCATCGCGACCCTGGCCGCCCTGGCCGTGGTCGGGGTCGGCGGCGGCCAGGTGCTCGGCGACAACGCTGCCGCACCAGACTTCGCCACCGACACCTCGCCGACGAGCATTGCCGAGCCCGACACCGTTCCGGACACCCTTCCGGACGAGGTCCGGTTCCAGATCGAGCGCGGCTGGTGGAGCATGCCCGTGGCCGAGATGGAGACACGGCTGCGCCGGCTCCTGCCGGCCGGCGTCACCCTCACGGACGTGGCCCTGAAGCCCCTGGACCCAGCGCCCGGTGAGGAGGACCGCGAGATCGAGGGCCACCTGCACGCGGTCGTGGAGTCACCGACCAGCGGCGGGCCAGGCGAGATCGAGATGTACCTGAGGGCGCCGGAGTGGGCCTACCCCGAGGTGAGGAGCTACTCGTTCACCGACGAGGAGGGCAACACGGCGACGCATGTCTTGGCCGACTCTCCGTCGAACCAGAAGGTGGCCAGCTGCTCGGGCCGAGGCACCGCGGACTGCACGCCACTGCTCCGGGACGGCACGCCGTACGGAGTCGTCTACACCGCAGACAGCCAGGGCTCGACCTACGTCGGGTCGCACGTCCTGACCGATGACGAGGGCCTGGTGCAGGTGATGGTCTCCGACGACGCCTCCGGGGAGAAGTGGAGCGCGCCGGTCACCGCCGAGCGCCCCGCACTGACCGCCGAGCAGGTGCAAGCGATCGCCGAGGACCCCACCTGGTTGGACTGGGTGGAGCCGGCCGCCGACTGACGAGCCTCAGGCCGCGGCCTCCTGGCGCACCTCCTCGACCGGCTGCTCGACGACCTGCTCGACGACATCGGGACGGGGCGGCCGGCTGAACACAGCCCGCCCGCGCGACAGGTCGTGGCCGATGGCCGTGGCGACCACCACGTGACGGCTGGCACTGGTGCCGTCGGGCTTGTCCCACGTCTCGGCGACCAGCCGGCCGGTGACCAACACCGGCTGGCCACGCACGACGCTGGCCGCGACGTTCTCGGCCAGCGCGCGCCACGCCTTGACGGAGTACCAGATCGTCTCCTGGTCCTCCCAGGTGCCGTCCTTGAGGCGACGTGGCGTGCTGCCGACCCGAAGTGTGGCGAAGGCCGTGTCGGTGCTGGTGCGGCCGAGCTCGACGTTGCCGCCGACCCAGCCGGCAAAGGTGATCATCGTGTCGTTCAAGGTGGTGTCCTCACGGTGGATGCCGTGGCGCGGTTGCGTCACTGCATCCAGAGTCGGGACGACCACCGACGGGTACGACGACCTCACGGACCGCCTGTGGACGAGCGCGGAATCGCGGCGGCTGTGGACGGTTTGCGGGCTCAGCGCAGCGCGGCGTCGAGCCCGGAGCGCGCAGAGGAGTAGGCCTCGAGCTCGGCCTCGACCGGCTGCACCACCAGTTCGCGGGAGACGTCGGAGATCGCCGTACGCAGGTGCTTGTCGGCGGCGCGCGCACGCTTGCGCGCGGTCAGGCCCACCAGGACGCGACACACCAGCGCCAGCACGACACCCGCCAGCACGCCGCCGAGCAACAGCAGGGTCGGGACGGCGAACCCGCCCACCTCCGGGGTCGGCACGTTGTCGATCTGGAGGTATGCGCCGAACGCCAGCAGGCCCAGCCACACGGCCCCGACCAGGGCTCCGATGATGAGCAGCCACTGCAGCACCCGCACGAGGCCCGCCCAGATCGGGATCCGCGCTGCACCGAGATCGGACCCGGCCAGCGCCTTGTCGAGCCGGTCGCCGAGGTCGTCGAGACGCGCGGTCGACGCATGGCGTACGGCGCCCGCCCAGGGCCGCGCGAGGCCCTCGGACACCTGGTCGGCCAGGGCGCGCACCTCGGTGTCGACGCGGGCGCGCTGCACCTGCGTGGCCTGCGGCATCGACGTGCGCGCCGAGCCGGTGAGCGCCTTCCCGGCGCTGCCGAGGTCGAGGTGCAGCCGCTTGAGCGGGTCGGGCTTGAGCCGGGACAGCCACGAGGTGATCGGCCAGCCGGTGGCACGGTTGGCACGCAGCCTGGTGGAGTCCTCGACCGCCTTGACGACCGTGGGCACGCCGGCGGCCTCGGCGAACGCGTCGTCGAGCGCGGCGACGCGCTCCTTGGCCAGGCCGCGCACCTTGCCCTCGCCGGTGACCTCCTGGAGGCGCAACGCCGAGCCCTTCACGTCGGCCTCGAGTCGCTGACGGGTGGCCTTCTTCGCAGCGACCCGCTTCGCGATCTCGGCCCGGAGCTCGTCGACGCCCCAGCCCTCGCTCGCGCTGACGGCCAGCACCGGCACGCCGGCCAGACCGTCGGCCGCGAGCAGTCGGCGTACGTCGTCGATCATCGCCTGCCGGCGCTCCTCGGGCACCAGGTCGATCTGATTGAGCACGACCAGGATGACGTCCTGGTGGGAGGCGAGTGGGGCGAGGTAGCGGTCGTGGACCGCGGCGTCGGCGTACTTCTGGGGGTCGAGCACCCATACGAGCATGTCGGCGAGCTGCACGAGCCGGTCGACCTCGAGGTGGTGCGAGACCTCGGTCGAGTCGTGGTCGGGCAGGTCGAGCAGCACGACGCCCTGGAGGAGGTTGTCCTCCTTGCCGGACGACAGCAGCGAGTCACGGGTCACCTGGTGCCGCGCCGGGATGCCGAGCCACTCGAGCAGCTCGGGAGCACCTTCGCTCCCCCAGACGCACGCGGTGGCCCACGATGTCGTGGGACGGCGTACGCCGACGGCCGCGAGCTCGATCTCGGTGAGGGCGTTGAAGGTCGACGACTTGCCGGAGCCCGTCGCACCCGCCAGGGCCACGACGGTGTGGTCGGCCGAGAGCCGCAGGCGGCTGGCGGCACGGTCGACGACGACCTGTGCGTCGTCGACGATCGTGTCGTCGACGCGACCTCGCGAGGCCGCGACGGCCTGCTCGAGCCCGGTGATGCGCGTCCCGATGTCGGAACTGCGGCTCACCAGCTTCTTGGCTCCCTCGAGCACGGAGGTCATGGTCTCCCTCGGCGGCGGTCCGGATATGACTGGAACAGCCTATTGGTCCGAGGTCGATCCTCCCGATTCCTGGTCCCCCGAAAGTACATTTGTCGGGTCCTTGCGCTGTGCGGCGAATCGCAGGTCGTCGACCCGGCGCGACGCCTGGCGCAGCGCGTCGGGGGCTTCGGGCGAGACCTGGAGGGCGTCGAGGAGGTCGAGGTATCGCCGTCGCTCTGAGTCCAGGAGCTCGCGGGTCCGTCGTTCGAGGTCCTTGCGGGCGCGTTCGGCGAGGGTGCGCACGGCCTGGTCGCCGAAGACCGCCTCGAGCAGCTTCTGCCCGAGCACGGCCGACCCACCGGCGATGCCGGCCTCGGCCCCGGTCACGCCGGCGGTGTGTGCGAAGACGACCACCATCAGCGCCACCGACAGGCCGTTGACCCCGAACGCCAGGAACCGCGCGGTGGAGCGCTTGTCGGCCCCTTCGGACCGGACCATGTCGAGGACGTCGGCCTGCCAGTCGCGGACGGCGCGCTCCGCCTTGCGGCGGAAGTCACGCGATGCCCGCCCGAGGTCCTGGCCGGCGTCCTCGAGCAGCGCCTGCCCGGAGGCCATCGACTGCCACGATCCCTCGGCCCGCTCGGCGGCGGCCTCGGCGTGCTCGAGGATCAGCGTCTCGAGCCCGGACTCGACCGCCACGGTCACCCGCTCGGCCTGCTGCGGCTTGCCGCGTACGGCGTTGACGATGCGGTCTCGGATCCAGCCGACGCGGTTCTCCAGCGACTTGAGCAGCTCACCGGTGCCGACGAACTCCTGCCAGCGGGCCAGCACCTCGCCACGCAGCAGGGTGCCGTCGGCGGAGGCCGCCACGATCTCGTCGATGCTGGAGTCGTAGGCCTTGTTGGCGTCGTCGCGGAGACGGCGTACGGCGTCGGCCTGCTCGGTCGCGGCGTCCGCCACCGAGTGGGTACGACGGGTGAGGTTGCGGATGGCGCCGTCGAGGGTCTGCTTGACCACCCCCGTGCGGGCCTCGGCGTCGGCGGCCAGTGACTCGAGCCAGCCCCGGATGTCGGAGACGGCCGCGGGCGGCAGCAGGCCGTCGTCGGTGACGCCGCCCTCGAGGACGGTGAACAGCGGGGAGTCCTTGAGGCCGCGGCTCGCGAGCATCCGGGCGAGGTGCGTGGAGACGGTGTCGACGGCCTCCTGCGGGGTGCGGTCGAGCACGATCGCCACGGCGGCGGACCGCTCGGCGGCCCGGCGCAGGAACTCCCACGGCACCTGGTCGGCGTAGCGCGCTGCGGACGTGACGAACAACCACAGGTCGGCGGCGGCCAGCAGCTGGGCGGCGAGGGTGCGGTTGCGCTCCTCGACCGAGTCGATGTCGGGTGCGTCGAGGATCGCGAGGCCGGCGGGCACCGAGTCGGACGACACGAGCTGCAGGGCCTCGGGATCGTTGGTCGAGCGCGTCACCCGCTCGAGGTCGGGCAGCAGCCGGTCCTGGCCGAACCAGTGCGCGTCGGCGGGGTTGTGCACCAGCACGGGCGACCGCGTCGTCGGGCGCAGCACGCCGGGCTCGGTGACGCGGCGGCCGACCAGGGAGTTGACGAGCGTCGACTTGCCCGCGCCCGTCGACCCACCGACGACGGCCAGCATCGGCGCCTCGATGGTCATCAGCCGCGGGATGACGTAGTCCTCGAGCTGGTCGACCATCTCGCGCTGCGACTGGCGCTGCTCGTCGACTCCGGGGATCTCCAGGGGCAGCCCGATCTCCTGCAGGGAGCCGCGCAGGCGCACGAGCGCCGTCAGCATGCGGGTGCTCGCGGCATCACCGCCGGACTTCGCGGTCGCGTCGGGGCGAGGTGTCTCGCTCATCGGGTGGGTACCACCTGTCCGGGAAAGGAGATGTAGGGACGAACGGCCCCCAGCCGATCGACGTACTGCTGCCCGCGCACCTCGAAGTCGGGCGGCGGAGTGCCTCGAAGGTACCGATGATGCAGGAAACCCAGCTCGACCGCCGCCTGCTGGTAGTCGCGCATCGCCTTCTCGCCGGCCTCGCCACCGACCCGGCGGGCGTGCGCACGGCCCTCGCGACGCGCTGCGAGGCCGACGAGCCACGGGATGTCGGTCTCCGGCAGCAAGCCTCGTCGGGCCGCATCGTGCAGTGCCGCGGTGAGCATCAGCTTCTCGGAGCGCCGTCGCCAGACGGCGAACGCCACGACCGCGACGAAGGCCGGCGCCATCAGGGTGAGGTAGACGGTGGCGAAGTTGTCGATGCCGCCCAGGGTGGCGGAGTTCCACAGCCCGTGCGTGAGCACGGCGACCGCGTAGCCCGCGAGGGGCAGCAACCCGCGTCCGAGGCCGGTGCGGCTCGAGACCGCAAGCCCGACACCGATGCCGGTGAACGCCGTGAAGAGCGGGTGCGCGAACGGACTCACGAGACACCGCACGACGAACGTGCCGGTGAGCGCCTCGGTGCCGCCCGGGCCGATGCCGTCGGTGCCGTTGTAGGCCGCGGCGAGGTAGAGGATGTTCTCGGTGAACGCGAAGCCGACGCCGACGAGACCGGCGTAGACCAGTCCGTCGAGCACGCCGTCGAGCTCGTGGCGCCGCCACCACAGCAGCAGGATGAGGAACAGCCCCTTCGTGGCCTCCTCGGTCACCGGCGCGACGACCGCGAGCATGTCCATGTCGTCGAAGCCACCGAGCCAGCCGCCGACGCCCTGCAGCACCAGCGCGGCGGCGGTCGCGACCACGGCGCCCCACACCAGGCCGGCGACCAGCAGGCTGCGCGGCTCGGGCTCGTAGCGGTCCAGCCAGAGGAGGCAGCCGACCAGCGGACCGACCGGCAGCGCGGCCAGGGCGGTCGCGAGGAGCAGTGACTCGGGGGCGCCTGACAGGGCGATGACGAGGCCCATCGCGAGGGCCCCGGCGAGCGAGAGCACCGTGACGACGACGGTGAAGGCAACTCCGTCGCGACGGGCCTCTCGACGGTACGGGACCATGCGCGGCAGCCTACTTGAGCAGGTCGGGACCGGGCGTAGAGTGCGGGCTGTGACCGACCAGACACCACAGGCCGCCAGCGAACCCACCAGCGAGACCGGGGCACCCGTCACCGACGAGCTGCACACCGAGTCGCACGACCCGGCCGTGCCGCCGGCGTACGCCGCCTTCATGCGCACCGGCTGGGGTGAGCGCGAGCTCGACCTGCCGCCGCACCCCGTCACGTCGTACGCCGAGGCTCGTCGCGCGAAGCTCGCCGAGACGTTCCCGGGCGAGCGGCTCGTGCTGCCGTCGGGCACGTTCAAGGTGCGGTCCAACGACACCGACTACCGCTTCCGCTCCGACACCGCGCACACCTACTTCAGCGGCAACCAGACCAGCGACGCGGTGCTCGTGGTCGACGGCGGTGAGTCGGTGCTCTACGCCCGGCCGAGGTCGTCGCGCGACACCGACGAGTTCTTCCGCGACCGCCAGTACGGCGAGCTGTGGGCCGGCCGGCGCCCGTCGATCAAGGAGATGTCCGACTCGCTCGGCATCGAGGTGCGCCACGTCGAGGACCTGCCGTCGTTCGACGACGAGCCGCAAGACCCCGCGACATCACCGCCGACGACGAGCTCGCCCGAGTCGGCGTCCGAGATGCGCCTGGTCAAGGACGAGTGGGAGGTCGCGGAGCTGCAGGAGGCCTGCGACATCACCACGCTCGGCTTCGAGGACTCCGTGCGCGAGTGGGACCGCGTCCTGGAGTTCGGCGAGCGCTGGCTGGAGGGCACGTTCTTCCGCCGGGCCCGCGCGATGGGCAACGACATCGGCTACGACTCCATCGTCGGCGGCGGCAGGCACGCCACGACACTGCACTGGATCGACAACACCGGCCCCATCACACCCGGCGAGCTGGTGCTGCTCGACATGGGCGTCGAGGGCAACAACCTCTACACCGCCGACGTCACGCGCACGCTCCCGGTCGACGGCACGTTCACGCAGGTGCAGCGCGACCTCTACGACCTCGTGTACGCCGCGCAGCAGGCCGGCATCGAGGCCGTCCGCCCCGGAGTGCCCTTCCTCGCCGCCCACAACGCCGCGATGGAGGTGCTCGCGCACGGGCTCGACGACATGGGTCTGCTGCCCATCTCGGCGGAGGCGGCGCTGGACCCCGAGAAGAAGCTCTACGCCCGCTGGACGCTGCACGGCACCTCGCACATGCTCGGCATGGACGTCCACGACTGCGGTCGCGCGGCCGCCGACGTCTATCCCAAGGGCGACCTCGCCGAGGGCATGGTGCTGACCGTCGAGCCGGGCCTGTACTTCCAGGAGGACGACCTGCTCGTCCCCGAGGAGCTGCGCGGCATCGGCATCCGCATCGAGGACGACATCCTCGTGACCGCCGACGGCTACCGCAATCTGTCGGCGTCGCTGCCCCGCACCTCGGCCGACGTCGAGGAGTGGATGGGCCGCCTGCACTCCGCTGGTTGAGGAGGTCGCGCAGCGACCGTCTCGAAACCAAGGAGCTGACTCGTGGAGTGCCACCACTACGACGCCTTCCGGTGTCGCTCCTGCACCCTGCTCGAGACCGGGTACGCCGACCAGGTGCGCGACAAGGAGCAGCACTGCCGTGGGCTCGTCGACACACCCGGCCTGACCTGGCTGCCACCGGTGACGGGTCCGGAGTCGGCGTTCCGCAACAAGGCGAAGATGGTCGTCGCGGGCACCGTCGACGTCCCGACCATCGGCATCCTCGACCCGTCGGGCGACGGCGTCGACCTGCGTGACTGCGGCCTCCACTCCCCCGGTCTCCGGGCCGCGCTGCCCGAGCTCGCGTCGTTCGTCTCGACGGCCCGACTGGCGCCGTACGACATCGGGACGCGGCGCGGCGAGCTCAAGCACCTGCTGGTGACCGAGGCGCCGTCGGGCGAGCTGATGGTGCGCTTCGTGCTGCGGTCGCAGGAGCCCGTGACGCGTCTCCGCAAGCACCTGCCGGCTCTGCTCGCCGTGCTGCCTCGAGTCGCCGTGGTCTCGGTGAACCTCCAGCCCGAGCACAAGGCGGTGCTCGAGGGCGATCGCGAGATCGTGCTGACTCCGGCCGAGACCCTGACGATGCGCGTCGGCGACCTCGACCTGCACCTCCGGCCGCAGTCGTTCTTCCAGACCAACACGGTGGTCGCGGCGGCTCTCTACCACCAGGCGGCGACGTGGGTCTCCGCCCTTGAGCCGCCCACGGTCTGGGACCTCTACTGCGGCGTTGGCGGCTTCGCGCTCCACTGCGCCTCGCCAAGCCGTGAGGTGATCGGCATCGAGGTGAGCACGTCGGCCGTCGAGTCCGCGGCACTGACCGCTGCCGAGTCGGGCCTGGCCGGCGTCGCGTTCGTCGCTGCTGACGCCACGGCGTACGCGCTGGGTGCGGAGGCCGCGCCCGAGCTGGTGATCGTGAACCCGCCACGTCGCGGCATCGGCCCCGAGCTCGCGACCTGGCTCGAGTCATCGGACGTCGGGCACGTCGTCTACTCGAGCTGCAACGCCGAGTCCCTGGCGCGCGACCTCGCGCTGATGCCGTCGCTGCGGCCGGTGGAGGCGGTGCTGATGGACATGTTCCCGCAGACGCGGCACTACGAGGTGATGGTGCTGCTGTCGCGCTGAGGTCCGGCGTGCACGTGCGACGTGCAGGTGCTTGGAGTCCTGGTAGCGGCCGAGGTTCGTGAGCACCGCGGCCTCGCCGTACTCCTCCTCGACCTGCCGAGCCACCCGCTGCACCACCGCGAACAGCTCGCGCACCACCGCCTCGTCGCTCATCCCGATCGTGGTGAACGACGCGATGTGTCGCTTCGGCACGACGACCAGGTGCTGCTCCCAGAACGGGCGCGTGTGGTGGAAGGCCAGCACCTCGTCGGACTCGTGGACCACGGTCAGCTGCCGGGTGCGCGGAATGGCCACGTCGCAGTAGAAGTCGGTGCCGTCGTACATGGCGCCGACGCTAGCCGCACCCCGGCCGGATAGGTTCGGACCGTGGATGAAGTCGCCTGGATCGAGGCCCGCACGCTCGACATCGAGACCGCCAGGGAGACGTTCGCCCTGGCTGCCCGGCACGTGCTGGCCGACACGGCCGGCGAGTACCACGCGGTGATCACGGTCGCCGACCTCGCCGAGGCCGTGCAGCAGCGCACCCGCATCCGCACCCGCCAGGCGGCATCGCTGTGGCTCGGCGACGTGCTCTACCGCGTCGCGAAGGCGTGCCACGGCCGGCGTGAGCCGTTGCTCGGCGCGCTGTGCGTCGGCCCCGACGGTCGGATGAGCGACTGGTACGCCGACACCGTGACCACCGTTCGCGGCGACACCATCGCCGACGCCGAGCAGCACGCAGCAGAAGAGCGGCTCGACTGCTATCGCGTGCACGGAGCCGAGCTGCCGCCCGGCGGCGGCGAGCCCGCACTGCCGCCCCGACGCGAGCCGGCCCGCCGCGCGCCCGGCACGAGTCGTGCCAGGCGTCCCGCTGCGGCCCCGGCCGCACGCCGTACGACGACGTCACGCAAGCCCGAACCCGCTCCCGCCCCTCTCTGCCCGACCTGCTTCATGGTGCTGCCGTCGACCGGCATCTGCGACACCTGCGACTGAGGCCGTCGGGCCGCCCGGGCTCCCGCTGCCGTTATCGGTGCCGCATCCGTCACAATGGTCGCGCCCCGCCCCCGTAGCTCAGCTGGACAGAGCAGCGGCCTTCTAATCCGCCGGTCGGTGGTTCGAATCCACCCGGGGGCGCCAACGTTTCGCCTGATCGGAGCAGGTTTCCGCCCGCGGGCCGACGAAGCTCGGGTGACCCCGCGCTACTCCCGCGCTACTAGCCACGGCGCGAGTCCGTATCGGTCCGTCTGGGTGTCGCTACGGACCGCGAGGGTCAACCCTCCGGTCCGGCTCCGTCTCCAGTCTCCTCCCGCCTCCCGGTCGTACGCCGCTCAGAGCCTCCCGAGAGCGCACTGCACGGCTGCAAACAGGCCTCTCGCGCGTTGACGGTCCCCGGAGGCGGGATCGGCCCTCCCGCCCCTCGCAACGGGAGGAGACGCTAGTCACGCTTCGGAACCTCCGTAGGGATCTTTCAAGCCGTCTAGATTGACCAGACCCGTTGCGACGAGCCCAAGCTCTTCTACGCTCAGAGCTTGGCCGCTTTCCACTTTCACGCGGAGCTCGATCTGACGCAGTTCCAGGCTCGCATTCATCAGCTTCAGCTCTGCCCGTTTCGAGGGCAGGATGAACCATCGTGACGTGAACAGGGAGGCGCAGGCGCCAGCCAACAGGATGCTCGTGAGAAGAATGGTCAATGGTCGGGTCCCGTCGAGCGCGCCAGCGGCGATGGCGACGAGGTAGGCGATCGCACCGGCGGTGAGTGTGCCCACGGCTTGCGCAGTTCCCTGAAACAGTAGATCGCTTCCAGTCGAGCGCAATCGCGTCACGCGACCGGAGGCACGTTTTCGATGCGAATCGACACGTGGTCGCAACTCGGCGATGGTCCTGCGCAGCTCTACGGCCCGCGCATCCTCTAGCTCGGTCATCGTGTTTGGTCCTCAATCTGTCTGCCTTACCCAATGGGCAGTGCCCACCCACCCTGGATCGCAGCCGCTTCGGTCGTGTTGCTTAGATACAAGAGAAGCCCCGCACGGCCCGAGGTGATTTCAACATCTCGGTACGTGTGGGGCTTCCCTAGACGTTGTGAGGCTTCCCCTCCATCAACGACATGGTCGAGCGCGCGTCACGCGGTCACATCATCAGAGAGCGGCGCACTCGGAGCAGAGCGGCTTACCGCCCTTGCCGTCGCGCCGGTTCTCGCTCTCGATGTTGTTGCCGGTGTTGCAGTCCGTGTTGTCGTGATGCACGTTCTGCTTAATCGAGTGCCAAGCACTGGTCTTAGTCATGGGCCCTCCTCTCTCAGCCGTTAACGCGGCTTCTTAACGCCGGGGCCTTTCTCGACCCCTAGACCGAACCCTGCACGATCACACCGACGCTTCTCGAGCAACACGCCGAACCCTTAATTACGCGTCGGTGCGTGACAACGAACTACAACGGTGTAACTCATGCACGGTTGAACTCAGTGTGCGTCCGGCCGGCAGGTCTTGGCAACCGGAAGCGGTCCACAAGTCGGTAACAGAAGATCCACAGTTCTCCTCGGGTCCCGGACAGCCCCGCCCAACCCCGGGACCCCAGCGCTGCTTCGGCATAGCCTCCGGTCATGCCAATCAACCTTGAGCTGTTTATCAGGCACACGCGAGGGCACGGCCTGGTCGAAGTGTTTCTGCGAGGACACTTGTGGATCGAGCAGTTCCTGGCCGAACTGATTGAGGCAGAGGTTCGCAACCCGGCACCGCTTCATCTCGTCAGGATGCCGTTCGCCCAGAAGGTCAACCTTGCCGAGGCGCTGGCCCTGCTAAGTCCGGGCGATGCGACGACGATTCGATTCCTCAACTCAGTGCGCAATCGGCTGGCACATGACCTCGCAGGCGAACCAACGAGCATCGACTTGGACCGGCTTGAATCCGGGCTTTCGAAGTCGCAGCAGGAGTTGGTCAGCAAGCTGCGGGCTGTGGCGCCTCAGCCTGATGAGCCCGAAGACACCGAGGACGTGCGCCGCTTGTCTGCCATCGTTCTCGCCCTCCTCACGGAGATTGAGCAACACCGTCAGTGGCATGTCTACTGGCGCGAAAACAAGATGCACCTAGACACGCATGGCCTTCTTGTCGCACTCTCCGAACAGCTTGGCATGACACCCATGAGCGCCGAGGAGTACCGGCGTCAGCACGGTGTGCCTGATCCCCCAACTCCAGCCGATGTAATGCTGCTTCGAGGAGGCACCGCTGACGGTGATGACTCACGTGTCTAGCGTCTCGTAGCCAGGGACGTCAGCTGGTGCGCTTGGCCGCGATGCTGGTCACGTTCTCCGGTGCCTTGCGGCCCATCGCCTCAGCCACGGCAGCGCGTCTGCGCTTGCGAGCTTCGTCGTCGGTGTCGCTGTGCCAGTAGCGATCGAGCGTCATCATCGCGGAAGCATGGCCCAGGCGCTCCTGCACTTCCTTGATCGTCAGGCCGCCCGCGTCGAGCAGAGTGCTCGCGTGGAAGTGCCGGAGGTCGTAGAAGCGCACAGAGTCCGGCAGCCCAACAACTTGGCAGGTCGTGCGCCAGTACCGCTTGTAGAACGCGCCGTAACGCATGGGCTTCGTGTAGTCGAGTAGCTCGAGCGGAGCTTGGCCGTTGGCGCGCCCAACCCTTGTGCCGACGAACAGCGGCAGATCGCCGCCCGGGTGGATGTGTTCCGCGTGCTCGGTGAACCACCTCGTGGCCCGTGCTCGATGGTCTGCGACGTACCGGCCGAGAACTTCTCCGGCGTAGGGATCGAGGTCGATGGTGCGCCGGCTGTTGTTGCGTCTTGGTCGCCTCCTCCCGGATCACTCGACCGCTGACCTCAACCACCACCCCACGGACCGAGACCGAGTGATTGATGGTGTCGACGTCCCCCAACGTTAGGCCGCACACCTCCTCCGGGCGCATCCCCGTCGCGGCGGCCAGCAGGACGAACACGTCGTACGGCTCGGGCAGCGCGGACACGAGCTTGTCGACTTGTTGAGGTGTGATCCTGTGCCGCTTCCTCTCGTGCTCCGCGACCGACGCGGGCTTGGGGAGCCGACGGACGTTCACGTCGTGCGCGGGGTTCACCAGCAACAGGTCGTTCTCGACTGCGAAGTCCAGGATCTGCCGCATTGTGTAGAACCGATGACGAACCGTCTGCGCGGCCTTGGTCTCGGCGGTCATCTTGATGAACGTGCTGACGGCGCTCGGGGTGATGTCTCCGATGGCGGTCTTGTTGAAGGTGCGAGTGAGGTCGTTGTTGCCCTCGATGATCTTTCGGTAGTCGTCGCGAGTCCGCTGGCGGTCGAAGTGTTGCGCGTCGAGCCACTGCCGGGCGACGACAGCGAACGTCACGCGCGAGCGCTCCGGGTCGATCCAGTCGCCGCGTCTCGCAGTCGACATGAACTGATCCGCCCAGTCCTGCGCTGCACCCTTGGTGGTGAACCCACCCTTGGTCCGGCGAAGCCGGGTGTCGGGGTCGGTGTAGGCGACCTCGGTACCGTTTCCTGCCGTTGGGCAGTCGCCTCTTCTTGCTGCGGTCGCTCTCTCGGACCCAAGCCCTCGGTGCTCTCGCGCTCATCAGTTGGTCTCCTTTGTGAGTTGGGTGTGGAGCTTGTTGGCGGCGGTGCGTGCTCGGCGAAGGGTCGGGAAGTCAGCGGGTGGCTCGACGGGCTCGTCGCGTCCGTTCACCACCCCCACCCGATACAGGGGTGTGGGAGTGATGCGGACGGTCGTCAGAGCGAGCCAGCGGTCCGTGGCTGGGTCTTCGGTGTGCTCGACCTGTACGCGCCGGTTCACGACGTCGGGCATCGCGTAGTCGCGGCCTCCGTGCGGGTGATAGACGTGCCAGCGAGGTTGACGTACAGCTCCGGGACGCCGGGTTGCCAGCTGGTGCTCATGCGCTCTGGTCCCGGTTGATCAGGTCGACGATCACCGAGTGGTGCCAGGTATCTTGCACGGTCGGGGTCGGGATGCCGTCCGTGCTCAGACGACGTGCAATCTCCGACGCCGAGTGGCCTCTGCGGTGAAGGCGCATGACCTTCCGCTGGATCGTCGGGCTGATCGTGCTGGGCTTGCCGAGCTGGGTCGCATTCGCCTTCACGACCGCCAGCGCATCGCGGGTCCGCTCGGAGATGAGGCGGCGCTCAAGCTCCGCGTTGAGGGCCATCTGGCTAGCCATGTACCCCAGCCCATAGCCGTGGTCGTATCGATCTTCTGATCGAGCACGGACATGTACCAACCCTGCTTCCTCGGCGGTCTTGAGGAGCGATCCGAAGTCCAGGTGGTCGCGGCTTCAGTCGGTCGTACTTGGCGATCACGAGCATGCTCGGCATCACCCGCACCAAGACAGACAGGGCGTCCTGTAGGCCGTCACGCCGGGTGTGGGCACCGGTCTTGCCGTTGTCGACCTTGACGTCGACCAGCTCCCAGCCGTTGTAGTCGGCTGACGCGCTTGATCGCCTCGCGCTGGACCTCGATCGAGTACGGGTCTTGCTGGATGGCGCCGTCCTTGCCGCGCTTCGCCTTACTCAGCCGGGCATACCCAACGGCCCTCATGACGCGTCCTCGACTGTGTAGCCGCGCAGGACCGTGATGGAGCTCCGGAGGTTGCGGGCGTAAGCAGCAGCGTCGGGCTCACCCATGCGGGCGGCGAGGTTGCCCAACACCAGCAGGCTCCGGCGGATCATCACCGGGCCGACAGCATCGAGCAAGGCAGCGCGCTCCTCGTCACCGGCCTCACAGAAGGTCAGGCCAAGCTGGCGAGCTTCGGCCTTGCTGATGCCTGCCGGAGTGAACGCGATGTCGACCTCCTCATCAGGTGAGTAAGCCAACGTCGTTCCCAACGGATAGTCGTTCATGATTGCTCCTCTAGTCCGGTGGTTGAACGTTCAACCACTCGACTCGGAAGCTACGCCAGTCGCGGGGTGACGTTCGACAGGGGCGCGGAACGATCCGTACCCGCGTAGCTCGACCCACGATCTGCAGCCCGGAGACAGGCCGGTACGTCCTCCGGGACCCCGGATCGCTCCACGCAGGCGAGAGCGGCCTCTGCACGCCGGGAGCATCGCTATCCTGGCTCTCGACGCCGCGCCGAACCTCGGCCTCATACGCCTCCCAGGGATCGCCGTCGGGACGGTGACCGGGTCGTGGGTCGTGCTCGGTTGCCTCCGCTTCACGTTCCCGGTGGCGCGTCGCGCGGGAAACCGAACAGGCTGGACCCATCCAGCGGGACGACATCGCCGGACACCACGTCGTGGTTGCGGTTGTCGATTCGTGTCTCGGTCTCGCGCTCCTCTGTCGCGGTCGCGGCGGTCGAGGAACGCCTCAAGCTCCTCATCCTCCCCACCACCAGCCGGAAGCTCGCCCTTGGTTGGGGTGGGGGATGAGAGCGTTCCCGGACCTCGCTTGATGATGTTGAAGCCAGTGTGCTGGAGGTTGTCGAAGACCGAAGGCTCGCGCAGGCCAAGGTCCACGAAGCTGTGCCGGTCTCGGGTAGCTGGTCCGATTCAAGATCGCCAACGCGGCCTTGATGCGGTCGTACTGGTATCCTGGCTTGGTCGAGCACGCGCTCCAATTGGGCGAGCGCAGGAATCACCATCGCGACGAATCTTTTCGTTGGCGGCCTTGCGAACCTGGGGCGCGTCGCCGCCTTATTGCGCAGGTCGCTGAACCACGGCGAGCTTGCTGGCCGCAAGGTCCCTAGCTTTGTTGTGCGCCGTACAACGGCGATGGACCTGGCCGCACTTTTCACATGGAGGGCGCGAGGCAACGCCGGTCCCTTCAACCTTCTGCACGCTCGGCTCGGCCTTCGACCGCTTCACTCAGTCGATCCACTCTTAGGGTCCCGCCTTGGCACTGACTCCTCGGCCGCGCTCGGCTTCGTTTGGGCTTCTTCGGTATCACCAGCCCCTTCCGACGTCTCCGGTCCAGAGTCGGGGTCCGGTGTCGGGCGTTTTCGACCGACCGTCCCCCTTGCAGGGATGGGGATTCGGTCTCGGGTCCCCCGGTCCAGAGGTTCCTGCGCATATCCCTCTCTAACGTGAGCGAGGGAAGGGGAGTCCGCGAGAGTCGTCCCTCGTAGCCCTAGACCTCCATATTTTCTGCACTCTGGACCCGAGATCGGAGTTTCCCCTTGCGTGCTAAAAGGGCACTTCAGGTGGGTCCGGAGGTCCGATATCCCCCCGGACCCGCGGGTGGACCCGCTGGACCCGCTTATTGGGCAACTCACGCTCGACCGGCACCGCCCGCAGTCGGATGCCCCGCCAGTAGCGAGTCTGTTGTCGCCACCGCCCTTGGGGGTCTTGTCCCCGACCCCTGAGTCTAGCAGGAGCCCTCGATTTGTTGTTTGAAGGCCGCGCCCCCACCGGTTTTGACGTCCCTGCCTATAGGCCTCACAGGACTCCCAGAGGTTCTCGTTGGAGTCCTCGTGCTCGGCGGCGAGATCACAGCAAGCGGTCAGCCACCGGTCGAACGGGCTCAACGTATCCCCAGCACCATCTCGTCGCCTCAGCGACCACCAAAGGAACATCACCCGACACCTTCCCGGCAGCAACAGGCGCCAGCCACGCAGCAGCCACATCAGGACACCCTCGGCCTCGTCGCCGACGTACTGCCTGTGGATTTCTTCTCCGCGACGTCGGCGCGTTGGACGTTGAACGGGATCACGTACAGACGCCGCCAAGGGCCTTGTCGGCACCGTTGATGGTGGGCGAGCGATCGGTGAGGATTGACGCCGTCCAGTCCGGCCGGCGGTCGAGGAAGTCGTTACCGTGACCCTTGCGGGCGGTGAGCGTGTCCTCGCCGGTCATCCGCTTGATGACGTCGGCGTGAGTCTCCCCACTCCGAAGACAGCTCGGAAACGTAGAGGAACCGACGCAGGATGGTGTTGATGATGTCGGGTCGTGGTGCCTCGTTGCTTCTCGCGGAACAGGGAGGGGTTGAACGTACCGGCGTAGTCCCGGCCCAGACCTCGGCGACATCTCGAGGACGGTGGGACTTGCTGGTGTTGGAGCCCCTTGGCGACACCAGCTCTGTTCGGGGTTGCCGCCGAGCGAGTGACCCCGAGCGTTTCTGAAGGAAGCGACGTACATCGGCGTCAGGCAGCTTCTCCTTCAGCAATCTCTCCCACGAAGGTGCCTTAGCTCGCGGCGTGTAGTCGGACGGCACCATGCGAGTGATCCGGTCTTCGCGGCGATGTTCGCGGGCGGTCGCAGAGCCGTCCTGTCCGAGTTCCACAGTCTGGTTCTTGAACGAAAGCAGGCGTGCTTGGTTGTCGAAGTCGCTGAGCTGGACCGTCATGCCCTTCAAGGAACGAGCTACCCGAAGCATCGCGGCGAGCTTGTGGGCCTCTCCGCACCGCGTTGCCCACGACAGAAGCTTCGTCGCCTGGGCCTCGTCGTCCAACCGGAGAGCCTGAGCATCTCCCCGCATCCGTTTGACCACGTCCATCGCGAACCGCTCGGCGATGCCGGTGTTGTCGATGATCCAACGGGACCCGTTCCACCACACCCAGGACCCAAGCAGGTTCACCCACCGCATGTCCTCACCGTGGGTCTCGATGAGCCGTTGGGCGTTGCCCGTGTCGTTCCATGTGAACGCGGCACCGACCGCGCCAATCGCATCACGCGCAGGTTCGAAGAAGGCGCTGGCTATCGTCGCCTCGACCTCTGAGACCGGGAACGGATCGGATTCCGAGTTGCCCACGCGCTTGTGGAACTCATGTCCCACCGCGAGCGCCTCAGCCTCCGGTAGCGCTCGTCTCGGAGCTGACAGGCCAACCAGAAGAGCGCTTGGTTTCTTGAGCCCATCTCTTGGCACTCGGCGTTCACGGCGACGGCGAGCTCGTCGGCGCTCCGCTCATCGGTCGGTCGGTCGGGCGTCCAAGCTGGCGACGACTCGCATAGCTCCCACAGGTCCTGCGCTGATCGGTCGTGGCTCACGAACCAGTCCGCGAGGTCGTCGCCGTCGCCGGGGAGGTCGAGATCCACGACATGAACCGCGGAGGCGATGCCATCGAGCTTCGCTGCGAGTTTGCGCGCTCCCGACCGCCCGGCGTCGTCACAGTCGTACGCCACGAACACGCGCTCGCCCCTGAACCTCGACAGGTTCTGTGGAACGGTGCCCGCGCTTCCGGTCCCAGAGATGACCCTTCCTCGATGCCGGCGCGTGAGAGTCTTGCGCCGTCAGCAGGGCGTCGAGCTCGCCTTCGGTGACGACGACCGATTCGGCATCGACATCAGTGATCGCAGCGACGTACCAGCCCACGCGCGATCCCTTGGCGCCGATGATCTTGGGCCGGCCCTCACGCGCCTTGGGGTTGTAGCGGCGAACGTTCAGCACCCGGTCGCCGTCGAGCACCGGGATCATGACTCGCTGGGATTCGATGTCATAGCCGAGCTGGGCTGCCTTGATGGAGGCCTTGGTCAGTCCGCGTCGACGTTTCAGGAAGGTCAGCACCCGCTTCTCAGTGAGCAGTTCACGATGCCAACCCGCTACATGCTTGATGTTGGGAATGGTCATGGCTGCTGCTGCTGCTCGTGCTCTACGCGAACGGTCATGTGAAAATCGTTCCAGCTCGCGCGACCGGCGCGACGAAAACGCGAAATCCTTGGGCATTCAGGTCTGAATGGCGAAACATCAGAAGCGATACGCCCGTCAGCCGATGTGTTACACGCACTCATGACCGGACACCCTTCGGCGCGTTGGGCGGCCGCCGGTCGCCACGCAAGCCGACCTCAACGACCTTGGTGCCGTAGCGGAAATACCACTGCTCGCGGAACCACACGTAGCTATCTCGGGCTCGTCCGACTTCGACAACCAGTGCGTGACAAATGCCGGTGGACGGAACTCAACAGCGTGCACTGCCCGATGGGCGCATCAACGCCTCTGCGAGTGCCAGCTCAGGTTCGGCGTCGAACATCGGCGCGTGCGCTTGAGCAAACGCCTGACCACGTGCACGGGCTTCCCGCGGCGCTTGCCGTCGAGCGCGACGTCCACCAGCCACTGATGATACGGCGGCTCAGCCTCGGTGTTAGACAGCGGGTCGAGCCAGCGGATGAGCACGTCCATTCGCAGTCCGAATGTTCCAAGGCGCGGGCGATCTAGAATCGAGTCGTTCATGTGAGTCCTCCTCGAACTCAGGCGGGGCCAGTCGGCGAGTTCCACTGGCCCCGCTGCACGTCAGTCAGAAGTTGGGTCGCTCGTGCCCGTTGAGGACTTCGTCGCTGAGCCGGGGCAGCCGTGATCGCAGCGCCGGGAAGCGGTTGAGGGCTCGGGCTTGGAACGTGGCGGCATCGCAGTCAACCTGGGACCAGGAACGCTCCTCGGTGGCCTCCGGCGCTCGCACGCGCCTTGTCGAGCTTGTTCAGGTCCCGCGTCACGGCACCCACCTGCCGCGCGCCTTCGGCCGCCGTGATGCGTTGGTGCTCGACGTCATCCCCGATCTCGCCCAAGGTCTCGCGCAGCTTGCTTGCGATGCGTTCGATGTCCACGGCCTCGCGAGCGACACGCGTCGCCTCCGAGTCGTACGTGTCGCGCATGATCCCGGTCATGTGAGCGGTGTAACCCTGGTTGAACTGATCCCAGCCGCGCCTCTGTCGGTCCGACCCAGAGAAGTTCTCCCGCTGAGCCAAGGACTCCGCGAGCGTGAGCGAAACCTGCGCGCCGATCCGCGATACCGCGCTCATGAGTGCACCTGATTCGGGTTCGTGAGCGCGGGGGCGCGCCTGCTGTCCTCGGAACGCGCCGAAGCATCGCCCTTCCCGAGGGTCGACTCCCGCTCGAAGGCCGAACGGATCACGTCCAACGTTCCGTTCGCTGACTCTCGTGCCGCCTTCATGGCGGTGGCCGCGCCGTCCAGGTTCGGCTTGCGCCGAACGAGGCCATGTGGGTTCTTCTGCTGTGTCATGTTCCTCAACCTCGCGTCGTTTGCGTTCTCGAGTTTCTGTGGCTCTCTGCGCCCGGAGCGCAGCTCCGCGTTCACTGGGACTGCCGAGCGGCGGACTCATGCCGCGCCACGTCTTTCAGCACTCGCTGGGTGTAGTGGGCGTACGACGCCCTCATGACCTCCGCGACCCGGACGCCCATCAACGCGGCGACGGTCTTCAGGTCGGCGTAAAGCTCTGGCGGCACCACAACCTTGCGGGTGACGCCGAGCTTAGGTCGGCCTCCATTGCCCATCACTCCTCCTTTGGGTCTTCCGCGGTCCGCTCAAACGCCCCGCTTTCGAGAACTCTTCGCCAGCGGCCGCCATGACGCCTGTCAGCCCACAGCCGTGCCGTTGATGGCAGATGGGCGGCAGAGCTACTTGGTGAGGAACCGGATCAGTTCGGCGCGTGTGTAGTACGCACCAGAGCGAGCGCCGGCAGGCCGCATAGCCTTGAGCACGGGCGGATCGGCGAGGCGCCAGCGCTTCAGCTGACGCAGAGAGACGTTCAGCAGGTCGCTCACCTGCTCGGCGTTGAACATGGCGCCGGGCGGCAGGCCGAGCTGATCGACCTGGAGGTGGGGCGTGGACTTGGTCTTGCTGGGCATTGAGGGCACCTTCCCGTCGAGGGTCGGGTGCCTAGAGACGACGACAGCTGCACCAAGCACCCAGCCCACGATGTTGTTGTCGTGAGTCGGGTGCTGTCCGGCTTCATGGGAACTCGACCCGCCGTGGCGGTGCCGGAACCATCACAGAGCCGCTATTCGTCCTTCGGTCACATCCGTCAGGTTGCCCATCATCGGGCCGAAGGAACAGCGGTTCATCTGGAGTTGTAGGGCCAGTTTACCCGCTCGGGCGATGCGCCTTGGGTCTGCTTGAGGCCGCGTGCGTAGTGAGCAGCATCAGGAGGGCTCACGCCGACCTGGCGCGCTACTCCCGCGCTACCGGACTCGAATCCACGCAAATCTGATCCGAGCTCTGCCCTTCCGTAGAGCGGCAAACGCTCAGAGCCCTACGTACAGCGCGATTCGGGCCAACGCGTAGTCTCCTGCCGTACTCTCGGGACCCATGCAGACCTGTCGCGCTCGCTTCTAATCCGCCGGTCGGTGGTTCGAATCCACCCGGGGGCGCCACGCTTCAGTGTATTACTTCGCCTGATGGGTGACGTTCGGGCTTCGGCTGATGCGTTACACATCTTCGGGTGATGGGTGACAGCTACTTCGGTTGATTGGTGACACTCCCTTGATGAGGGAGTTGAGCGTGTCCGAGCAGCGGTATCAGGCCGTGCTGGCGGTGATCAGCGACGGCGAGACGATCTCGAGCGTGGCGGCCAGGTTTGGGGTGCATCGCAAGACGGTGCACGGGTGGTTGGCCAGGTACGAGGCCGATGGCCTGGAGGGCCTGAGGGATCGGTCGCATCGCCCGCGGTCGTGTCCGCACCAGATCCGCGCGAGTGTCGAGGCGTTGGTCGCCACGATGCGGTCTTCGCATCCGGGGTGGGGGCCGCGCCGGCTGGTCTTCGAGCTGGGCAGGGCCGGCGTGGAGCCGGTGCCGTCGGAGTCCGCGGTGTACCGGTGCCTGGTGCGGTTGAACCTGATCGACCCCTCGGGACGCCGGCGTCGGGACAAGAAGTGGAAGCGGTGGGAGCGGGGGCTGCCGATGGAGCTGTGGCAGATGGATGTCGTGGGCGGGGTCGTGCTGGCCGACGGGCGGCGGGCCAAGGCGTTGACCGGGGTCGATGACCACTCCAGGTTCTGCGTCAGCGCGTACCTGATGCTGCGGGAGAGTTCGCCGAACGTGTGTGACGGGCTCGCGGCCGCCCTGCGTACCTACGGGGTGCCCGGACAGATCCTGACCGACAACGGGAAGGTGTTCACCGGCCGGTTCAACCAGCCGCCGGTGGAGGTGCTCTTCGACCGGATCTGTCGAGAGAACGGAATCGAGCACCTACACACCCAGCCGCAGGTCACCGACCACGACCGGGAAGATCGAGAGGTTCCATCGGGCGTTGCGTACCGAGTTCCGCACCGACCGGGTCTTCGACGACCTCGCCACCGCACAACACGAGCTCGACGAGTGGGTCCACGACTACAACCACGACCGGCCCCACCAGGCGCTGGACATGGCCGCCCCGGCGTCACGTTTCCTCAGACCTGACGCCGGCGCCCGTGGCCCCGATCCGAACATCACGCAGCCCTGGCCGGCCCGGCGAGAGCCGCACCGACGGCACCTGGGTCACCCGCCGGGCCAGTGCCGTCGGGGTGGTGTGTGTCAGCTGGCAACAAGTCTGCCTCGGCGTGGCCGCAGCAGGCCGACCCCATCGACGTATGGGTCACCGATCACGTCCTGCAGTTCTACGACGGCGACCAGCTGCTGCGCACCCAGAAACGAGACAGCACCGGGGAAGTGAGGGTCAAGAGATCCCAAGCGCCACAACGGCGTCCTACAGTGACAACGAGTGTCACCGATCAACCGAACTAGATCTGTCACCCATCAGCCGAAGGTCTTCAGGGGCGCCACGCTTCAGCGACGGTGCCAGGTGTCGTCGCCGGGCTCCCGGCGCGTGAGCTCACGGCTCGCGAACCGCCAGCCGGCACCGTCCCTGACGAACGCGTCGGCATACGAGTTCGAGGTGACGAGGACAGGCGGCCGGCCGGGTGGGCTCTGACGCACCGTGACGTCGCACGTGGCCGAGGCGCGCAGCCTGTCGGCGTCGACGCGAATCATCACGTTGCTCACCACGTGCTCGGTCAGGGTCTCCCCGCCGTAGGTGATCACGTTGGCCTCGAGCCAGGCACGTACGGCGTCGCTGCCGGGCTGCCCCAGCCAGGTCGCACCACGGAAGAGACGTGCGAAGCCGTCGAAGTCGGCGTCGTCGACCAGGCAGGCGTACTCGTCGAGCAACCGCCGGATGGCGGCCACGTCGCTTCGCGTGCCGGTCGCTTTTATTTCACATAGTTTAGCAATAGGGTCGGAGCATCGCCAGGGACAGCTCCACCGAGGACCGCCCGACGGCCTCCTGGGTGTTGGTGGCCGCGGCGATGGCGGCAGCCGGAGGCCTGACCATGGGCTTCGGCCGGCTCACGTTCGCGTTCGTGCTGGAGGACATGCGTCGCGACTTCGTCACCAGCTACACAGCGGCCGGGGTCATCGGGGCCGCGAACCTGTTCGGCTACCTGGTCGGCGTCTTCCTCACCAACCGCTGGCTTCGCCGCCTCAGCCCGTCCACCCTGGCCGTCCGAGGGATGGCCGCCTCGCTCGTCGGCATGGTCGGCGTTCCGCTGCTGGCAGACCAGGTGTCGGCGTTCCTCTTCATGGCGCTACTCGGATTCACCGGCGGCATCGTCTGGATCTCCTGCGTCCCGATCGTGTCGCGCGCCGCGCCGCCGAGGCACCGCGGCGTGGCCTATGGGATCATGGTCTCCGGTATCGGCTCCAGCATCGCGCTGACGGGGCTGATCGTCCGCTGGTCGAACCACACGTTCGGCGCAGGGTCCTGGCAAGAGGTCTGGTACGCCGAAGGGCTCCTCGGCGTCGCGCTGCTTGCGATCGTGGCGCGGGTGCTCGCCCGCGACCCGGTGCCGGCCCCCCGGGCCGAGCCGACCCCGACCCGGCGCGAAAGCCGGGCCGTCCCGCCCGGGCTGTTCGGTGCGATGGCGTGCTACTTCCTGTACGGCGTCGTGCACTCCCTGTACTCCAACTTCCTGGTCGCGGGAGTGCAGGAGGGCGACCACCTGTCAGCCGGGCAGGCAGCCTCGGTGTTCTCCCTTCTCGGGCTGACGAACATCGTCGGCGGCATCGTGCTCGGCCGGAGCTCCGACATGGTCGGCCGGCGACCCGTCCTCGTCACGGCGATGGTGGCGATGACCGTGTGCGCGGCCGTCGTGCCGACGCACGTGACGGCTCTGGTGGTGGCGTCGGGGGCCGTGTACGGGCTGCTCATGAGCGGGCTCCCCTCGGTCATCACCGCGACCCTGAACGACCGCTTCGGCGGTGCCCGGCTCTCGGCCGCCTACACCGCCATCACGCTCGCCGTCGGCGCGGGCCAGCTCATCGGGCCCCCCGTGGGAGGGGCCCTGGCAGACGGGACGGGAAGCTTCACCAGCACCTTCGTCCTGGCCGCGGCCGCAGCTGCCGCGGGCATCGTCGCCGCAGCGTTCATCCGCACCAGACCCTGACCTCGCCACCCCGCTCTGGAACAGCGGAAGGCCCGGCTCCCCGAGGGGAGCCGGGCCCTGCCGGAGCCGGTGTCGTGTGACTACGGCGTGAACTCCTGCGGCTTGCCGTCGACGAACTGGAACGACACGAGGGCCTTCGAGAACCCGTCGCGCTCGCCGTCGAACTCGATCTGCGCCCCCTCCTTGCCTGCTGCGCCTGCGGACGGCTCGAGGTCGTCGAGCGCCTTGGCCAGGGTGTCGCCATCGGTGTCGCCCTCGGTCGCGTCGAGCGCGGCCTTGAGCAGCTGGAAGGAGTCCCAGGTGGCGGCGTTCTGCTCGGCGAGGCCGAGGGCGAGCTCGGCGGGGTCGCCGCCGTACTCGTCGGCGTACGCCTCGATGAACGCCTGGTACTCCGGTTTGGACGGCTGCTGGTTCGACAGCGTGTAGATGGCCGGCAGCTGGGTGTAGGCGTCGCCGCCGATCTTCAGTGCGTCGGGGGCGATCAGCGACCCGAAGCCGACGACCGGCACCATCACGCCGGCTTCCGCCATCGTCTTGAGCATCAGCCCGGCGTCCGCCGCCGACGACCCGATGTGCACTACGGCGTCGGGCTTCTCGGACTTCAGCTGCTGGACGGCCGAGGTCAGGTCGGTCGCGCCGAGCGTGTACTTCACGGTCTCCCCCGGCGTCATGCCCGCCGCCGTTGCCGCCTCCTCGATCTGCGGGAAGAGGGTGGCGCCGGTGGGCCCGTCGTCAGCTGTCACGACCGGGTTCTTGTAGCCCAGCTGCTGCAGGAGCTCGATCATCTGCACCGGGTAGTCGCTCTGGTCGTGCGCGACGCGGAAGGTGTACTTCGCGCCGTCCATGAGCGCCGGTGAGATCGTCGAGGCGTTCATGAAGACGATCTTGCGGGGCTCGGAGACCTGGCGGATGGCGAGTCCCTCGATGGAGGTGTAGCCGCCCATCATGATCTCGGCACCGTCGACCGTGATGGCCCGCTGGGTGATCTTGGCAGACTCGTCGGCGGTGAGCTTGTCGTCGTAGACCTTCAGCTCGAGCTGGCGACCGCCGGCGCCGCCGTCGGCGTTGATGGTCTTGACCGCGAGCTTGGCGGTGTTGACCATCTGCTCGGCCACGGCGGAGTTGCCGCTCGTGATCGGCGACGCGTACCCGATGACGATCGCGTCCGAGCTGTCTGTGCCACTGTCCCCCGAGTCGTTGCCACAGCCGGCGAGGGCGAGGGTGGCAGCGGCCAACAGTGCTCCACCACGCATGAGACGTGTGCGCTTCACAAGTGAACTCCTTTGGGACAGAGAAGCGGCGCGAGCCCTTCGAATTTGATTAACATGGCGAACCTTTTGAAGAGATTCCCGTCACAGACCGCGGAAGTCAAGATCTTTCACGTAACTATTTAACGTAGCGAATCAATTTGTGCGAGCCGCCACTGGACCATGCCCACCTCGTCGGCGACCCGGACCGCGTAGGCCTCGACCGGGCCGTCGATGCGAACGTCGTCAATCAGGCAGTCAGTGATGTTGCCCATGACCCGGGGACCTTCCTCGAGATCCACCAGGGCCACGACGTACGGCACGTCCTCCGCGAACCCGGGCATGCCGGCCTGCCGGATCACGGAGAAGCTGTAGACCCGCCCGCGACCACTCGCCTCCTCCCACTCCGGGGTCGTCCCGCACCGCACGCAGACGGCGCGCGGGTAGTGCTGCGCGTGCCTGCAGGCCGGGCACCGCTGGATGACGAACCGCCCCTCCGCGACCGCCGCGAAGTACGCCTTGCTGATGGGGTCCGACCCGGGGACCGGCTTGACCCACGTCTCCCGGACATCGACGACCTCGAGCTGTGTCACTGACGGCCTCCCTTGCCGAGGATGGTGACGGCGATGGTGGACAGCCAGCCGCCCGAGCCGGCGGCCAGGGCCACCTCGCAGTCGGGCACCTGCACGGCTCCCGCCTGGCCGCGCAGCTGTCGCACGGCCTCGATGATCAAGAAGATGCCGCGCAGCCCGGGGTGGCAGGCCGACAGCCCGCCACCATCGGTGTTCATCGGCAGGGACCCGCCGTGTCGCAGGTGTCCCTCGGCTGCGAACGGCCCGCCCTCGCCCGGCTTGACGAACCCCAGGCTCTCCAGGAGTAGCAGGCAGGTGATGGTGAAGCTGTCGTAGAGCATCACCATGTCGACGTCGTCAGGTGTGAGGCCCGCACGGCCAAAGGCCTCCGGCCCCGCGACCGCGCCCGCCGTGGTCGTCAGGTCCGGGCTCTGGGTGATGTTCCAGTGCGACTGCCGGCCGGCCGGCCCGAGGACCGACCGATGGGCTGTCGGAGGTCACGGGCGCGCTCGGCGGTGGTCACAATGACGGCGCCGCCACCGTCGGTGATCGCGCAGCAGTCGAGCTTGTGCAGCGGGTCGGCGACCATCCGTGAGGTGAGCGACGTCCTCGACCGTGAGCGGGTCGCGGTAGATCGCCTGCGGGTTGTGGGCGCGAACTCCCTCACGCCGACGGCGATGTCGGCGAGCTGCTCGGGGTCGTGCCGAACTCGTGCATGTGGCGTCGCGCGGCCATGCGCGTACGACGACAGCGCGTTCGCCGTACGGCGCCTCGTACTGCGCGCCGGCGACCGGGCGCCGGCCGAACGCCGTGCCCAGCCTGCGACCCATCCGGGTCAGCAGGTCGCGGCCGTAGGTCATGCAGGATCGTCTCGGCGTGCCCGTCTCGGATGGCGGACGCGGCGTGGTGCATCTGGGACTCGTACGCCGAGCCGCCGGTGGACGTGCCGTCGATCTAGCGCTGATCGAGGCCCAGGTACTCGATCGTCTCCGGGAGATCGACCCGGGCATGCCGGGGATCCATGCCTCGGCGCAGCCGAAGCCGTCGATCTCCTGCTTGCGGACACCCGAGTCCACCAGGGCCCGCTGCATCGCCTGCGCCTGGTGCGCGGGTGCGTCAGGTGTGGTGCACGCGGCCCGTCGGACAGGCCGATTCCGGCGATGACGGGTGTGCGGTCGGGTCGGGACATGCAGTCTCCAGGGTGGTCTCGGACGGGACAGGTCAGACGAGGTCGCGCAGGGAGTGCTTCTGGATCTTTCCGGAGGCGGTCCGGGGCAGCTCGTCGAGCACCTGCCACGAGGTGGGGATCTTCTGCTTGGACAGGCGTGCGTCGTCGAGGAAGCTGCACAGCTCCTCGGGTCCCGGCCACTCGGCGCCGGGCGCCAACGTGACGAAGGCCCCGACCGTCTCCCCGAGTCGTGGATCGGGGAGACCGACCACCGCTGCCGCGTCGACGGACGGGTGACGGAGGATCAGCTCCTCGATGTCGCGGGCCGAGAACTTCTCGCCCGCGCGGTTGATGATGTCCTTGGTGCGGCCCGTGATCCGGAGCCGCCGATCGGCGTCGACGGTGCCGAGGTCGCCGGTGTAGAACCACCCCTCCTCGTCGACCTGCTCCTTCGTGAGGATCTCGTCGGTGTAGCCGATCAGCGACTGGGGGCCGCGGACCCGCAGCTCGCCCTCGGCGCCGGGAGGGACCGGGACACGCTGGTCGTCGACGGCCTGCATCTCGGTGCCCGGAATCACCCGTCCGTCGTAGTGGGCGCGCACATCCAGCGGCTCGTCGGGCGGCAGCCAGGACACACCGCCCCCTGTCTCGGTCATGCCGTAGCCGCGCAGGGCCGTGATCCCGACCTCCTGGGCCGCCTCGATGAGCGCCGGCGGAGTCGCGGCACCGCCCGACATGAAGACCGAGATCGGGTGCCCGGTGCCGATCCCGGCCCGGTGCACGGCGACCAGGTCGTGCAGGAACACCGCTGCCGCCGTGGTGAACGTGCACCTCTCGCGCTCGATCACCCGCGCGGCCTCGGCCGCGTCCCACGCCGGCATCACCACGATCTTGGCGCCCATCGAACTCGGCCAGACGACCCCCGCCGCGAAGCCCGCGAGGTGCGAGAGCGGCGAGGCGCAGAAGAACACGTCCTTGGCGCCCAGAGACATGTCGTGCCGCACGCTTCGGGCGTTCGAGACGAACGCCCGGCCGGTCAGCCGGACGCCCTTCGGAGCAGACGTGGTCCCCGACGTGTAGAGCATCAGGGCACACGCCTCGGGCTCGAGCGGCTCGGGTAGCGGCGCGTTGCGGTCGCCCGGGCCCTCAGGGAACCTGACCCAGCCCGGTCGCTCCGCCTCCAGGCCGACGCAGAACCGCGCCACCGGGCCCCAGTCGGCCTCCTCGAGCAGGGAGTCGAGCTCGTCGGCAGGACGCCGGCTCCGGTTCTCCTCGACCGACACCACGGCCCGGGGCCGGCAGTCCCGCAGGATGTGCGCCATCTCGTGCTCGCGGTAGATCGGCACGATGGGCACGTTGATCGCCCCCATCCTGAAGGCCGCGACCTGGGCGATCAGCGCCTCGACCATGTTCGGCAGCTGGATCAGGACGGGGTCTCCCCTCCGGACCCCGGCCTCGACGAACGCAGCCGCGACCGCTGCCGCGCGGTCGGCGAACTCGCCGTACGTCAGCCGCAGGTCGCCGATGACCACGAACTCACGGTCGGGAGACCGGTCGGCCACGTCGAAGACCCACCAGCCGAGTCGTTCGGACGTCCAGTAGCCGCGGTCCTCGTAGTAGTCGCGCCGGACGGCAAGGTCGTCGTCTACCGGATCTGTCACGGGGCGCCCTTCGCCTCTCAAGAATTAATTAACCATGTATAACATTCACCCCGAGGCTAGGCAATGCTGCCCGATGGCCGAACAGAACTCTTTACCAAGCTAAACAAATGTGGTTCAGTGCCCGACATGGACTTCGACCTCACCGCCGAGCAGCAGGAGTTCCGCGACACGGTGCGCGGGTGGGTGACCCGGAGCTGGTCAAAGGAGGACGTGCGCGCCCTCGAGGCGGACGAGGGGAACTTCCCGGAGAAGCTGTGGCAGGGCATGGCCGACGCGGGCTTCCACGGCATCGGGATCGACGAGGAGTACGGCGGCCAGGGCGGCGACTCGATCACCCAGTCGATCCTCGCCCGCGAGCTCACCCGCCGGCTGGGCGGCCTGTCGGGTGTCTGGGGCATCTCGTCGTTCGCCGGCGGCAAGACCCTGTCGCTCTACGGAACGCCCGAGCAGAAGGCGCGCTTCCTCCCCGAGCTGGCGCAGGGCCGGATCCGCTTCTCCATCGCCATCACCGAACCGAGCGGCGGCACCGACCTCCTGGGCGGGATGCGCACGACCGCGACCCGCGACGGTGACGGCTGGGTGCTCAACGGCCAGAAGGTGTGGTCGTCCGGCGCGTCCGCCGCCGACTACCTGGTCGTCCTCGCCAAGGACGGCGGCCAGACGCCCTCGGGCCGGCCGGCTGTGACGTCCTTCCTCGTGCCGACGAGCACCCCGGGCATCGACATCCGCAAGATCCCGAAGCTCGGCATGCGCTGCCTCTCGTCGTGCGAGATCTACCTCGACGACGTCCGGGTCCCGGACGATCTGGTCGTCGGTGAGGTCGGCCGCGGCTGGTACCAGCTGCTGCCGACACTCAACAACGAGCGCATCATCACCGCGTCCTCCTCGCTCGGCATCCTCGACGCCGTGCTCGAGGACGGGGTCACCTACTTGACGCAGCGGCACGCGTTCGGGCGGCCGATCGGACAGTTCCAGGCCCTCCAGCACAAGATCGCCGACATCACCGCCTGGCAGCACCAGTCGGAGCTCCTCGTCCGGCGGGCCGCCTGGCTCCAGTCCCAGGACCGGCCGTGCGGGCTCGAGGCGACGCTCGCGCACACCGTCTCGGCGGAGTACGCGAGCCAGGCCGCCGACATCGGCATCCAGCTGCTCGGCGGCCTGGGCTACGCCATGGAGACCGACATGCAGCGGTACTGGCGCGACTCCCGGCTCTATCGCATCGCCCCGATCACCACCGAGATGGCCAAGAACATGATCGCCGAGTCGCACGGCCTTCCCCGGTCGTTCTGAAGGAGCAAACAAGTGAGCACGAACGAGCTGTCGGGCAAGATCGCCGTCGTCACCGGTGCCGGTCAGGGGCTCGGCCGGTCCGAGGCCATCGCCCTGGCCCGCGAAGGCGCCCACGTCGTCGTGAACGACGTCGGTCGCACGGCCGACGGTACGCCCGCCGCGGAGGCGGTGGTGGCCGATATCGTGGCGGCCGGCGGCTCGGCCGAGGCCAACGTCGACGACATCGCCACCTGGGCAGGTGCCGAGGCCCTGGTGGCCCAGGCGGTGGCGGTCAACGGCCACCTCGACGTCCTGGTCTGCAACGCGGGCATCCTGCGCGACCGCACCATCGTCAGCCTCACCGAGCCCGAGTGGGACGCCGTGATGGCCGTGCACCTGAAGGGCCACGCCGGGCCCCTCCACTTCGCGGCCGTGCACTGGCGTGAGCGCTTCCGCGCCACCGGCGACCTCGTGGACGCGGCGGTCGTGACAACCTCGTCCGAGGCTGGCCTCTACGGCAACTTCGGGCAGGCCAACTACTCCGCGGCAAAGGCGGGCATCGTCGCGCTGACGCAGGTCGCGGCCCGCGAGCTCGCGCAGTACGGCGTCGCGGCCAACGCGATCTGCCCCCGAGCCCGGACGGCGATGACCGAGGGGGTCGTGCCCGACATGGACCCGGCGGACGGGGAGCCCGACGAGTGGGACCCGGAGAGCGTGAGTGCGCTGGTCGCCTTCCTCGCCGGGCCTCACGCGGCGGGCATCAACGGCCAGGTCTTCGCGGTGCACGGACCGACGGTGTCCAGGCTGCGCGAGTGGACACCGGCCCACGAGATCACCGGCCGGGCCGCCGTACGCCTCGAGGACATCGTGGCCCGGCGCGCCGACCTCGGGTCGCCGGACGACTGCGCCGTCGTGGACTTCCAGGCAGCGATGGCGCGCTCCGGCAGCATCGCCACCTCCGGCGCAGGCGCGTGAGTTGAGGCTCGCCTACGCCGACCTCGGGCCGGGACTCACCGGCACGGACCTCGGCCGCAGTCGCTGGATCCGCGTCGACCAGCGGCGCATCGACGACTTCGCCCGCACCACCGAGGACGAGTTCTGGCTGCACACCGACCCGGCGCGTGCGGCCGACGGTCCGTACGGCCGCACGGTGGCGCACGGGTTCCTCACCCTGTCGCTGGTCGCGCCCGTCCTCGGCGACCTGCTGCAGGTGGACGGCGCGACGAGCCAGGTGAACTACGGGCTCGACCGAGTGCGCTTCCCGGCCGCGCTTCTCGAAGGCTCGGAGGTCCGGGGGAGCGCGACCGTCGTCGACGTCACGCCGGTCGACGGCGGGCACCGGATCACGGTCGAGGTCGAGATGCGGGCCCGGGACGCCGAGCGTCCGGCGTGCGTGGCGACGATGCTGAGCCTGGTTCGCGGCTGACTGGCTAGCTCGCCGTCCGGCCGCCGTCGACATTGACGACCTCACCTACGACGTAGGACGCGAGGTCGCTGGCAAGGAACAGTGCCACCTTCGCGATCTCGTCGGGATCGCCGGACCGCCCGAGGGGCGAGATCAACGTGTTGCCGCCGAACAGCCCGTGCGAGCGGCGGCTCATTGGGGTGTCGATCACCCCCGGTGCGATCCCGTTGACGCGCACCCCGTATGCCGCCGCCTCCTTCGCGGCACTGCGCACGAGGGCGTGCACGCCGCCCTTCGACGCCGCGTAGTGGGCGAGGCCGGCAAGCCCGTGCACCGCGGCCTCCGACCCGATCAACACCACGCTGCCCCCCGCCGGCCGCATGGCTCGCAACGCCTCACGGAGCACGTAGAACGCACCGTCGAGGTTGACCGCCATCATCCGCCGCCACTGGTCGTCGGCCAGGTCGGCGAGGACGTCGACCCGCTCACCCGCCGAGACCTGCCGGTGCACCAGATCCTTGGCCTGTACGTCGTCGACGCCGGCCGCGTGCACGAGGACACCCGGCGTACCGAGACGATCGGTCACGTCGGCGTACAGCGCCGTGACCGCAGCGGGATCCGACACGTCGGCCCCGAACGCGCAGGCACCCGGCAGGTGCGTGGCGACCTCGGCAGCGCTGGCCTTCGTCAGCCCGACGGCTGCCACCCGGGCCCCGTGGGCCGCCAGCCTGCGCGCCGTGGCCGCACCGATGCCGGAGCCGGCACCGGTGACCACCGCGACCCGGCCGGCGAGATCGGGGACGGCGGCCATCAGGCCGGAGCCAGGGTGATGGCCGCGGCGGGACAGCCCGCGCGGGCAGCGTCGGCCGCCGCCAGGTCGTCCGGGCCGGCAAGCTCGGGGCGCAGCACGACGACGACGCCGTCCTCGTCGATGTCGAAGATGCCGGGTGCCGTCACGATGCAGTTGCCCGCGCCGATGCACGCCTCGGTGTCGGCTTCCACGCGGGTGGGGATGTCGGTCATGCGTCGTCTCCTCCGTTCAGGTGCCACCGCAGCGGTGGCCCGGGTTCGCGCGTGAGGCTTCCTGTGGCCTCCGCGTGCAACAGGTGGGCGAGGGTCTCGGCAACGGCCAGTCGACGGCGGTTGCCTCGCGTCTCGGGCCACGACCGTGACCAGGTGAGTCGCTCGGCGACCTCCCACGCCGTGGGCGACCCCGCGTCGGCCACGACGTCGAGCACCTCGGCCTCGCGGGCGGCGTGGTGGTCGCGTGACTGGCCGAGCCGGGCCGCGAGCCCACGGAAGCGGTACTCGTGCCCGGGCAGGATCTCGGGGTCGAGCCCGCCCGCCCACACCTCCAGGTCTCGCAGGGAGCTGAGGTAGGTGCCGAGCACGTCGCCGTCCTCGGGGCGGTAGGTGCCGACGTGGGAGGTGATCCGCGGGAGCACGGCATCGCCGGTCATCAGCAGGCGGTCGTCCGGCAGCAGGAAGCACAGGTGGCCGGGGGTGTGGCCCGGTGTGTGGCGGGCCTCCAGGTGCCGGCCCACGACGACGTCCACGCGGCCGGCCACGACGAGCAGGTCCGGCTCGAGAGCACCGATCCGGGCAGCGAGCACGGGGTCGAAGGCGAGGTCGGCCCGCTCGTCGTCCGGGACTCCGCACGAGTCCGGCCAGGACTCGTTGCGCTCCGCGACCTCGGTCCCGTCGCGCAGCCCGGCCAGCATCGCGGCGTCCGCCTCGTGCATGCCGACCCAGCATCCCGACGCTCGGCGTACCCGCTCGGCCAGGCCGTGGTGGTCGGTGTGGGCGTGGGAGACCAGGACCCCGGCGACGTCCTCGACGTCGGTGCCCAGCGAGGCGAGCCCGGCGACGAGCCCGTCCCAGCTCGCCAGGGCCGGCCATCCCGGGTCCACCAGCACGGGGCCTCGGTCGGTCTCGATGACGTAGCAGTTGACGTAGCGCAGCGGGTTGTCCGGAATCGTGACGGGGATCGACCAGACGCCGGCCGCGACGGTCTCGACCGGCGGGAACGTGTGCGCTGCCCAGGCCTCCTTCTGGACGGAGCCCGTGACCTCGACGGCGTGCGGATCGGTCCGCGCCGACGTCGTCAGGACGCGACCGCTCTGGCGGGCTCGAGCACCACGTTGAGCGGCGCGAACGAACGAGGCATGTAGCCGCGGTACGTCGCCGGCTCGGCGTCGCGGTCCCAGGAGAAGGAGTCGTAGCGCTCGAGCAGCTGCTTGACCACCTCGAGCTCCTCGCCTCGGGACAGGGCTGCGCCGACGCAGTAGCGAGGGCCGACGTTGAAGGCGACGTGGCTCTTCAGGTTGCGCCGGTCGATGTCGACCTTGTCGGGCTCGGGGAACTGGTGCGGGTCGCGGTTGGCGGCCGCGTTGACCGGGTGGATCCGGTCACCCTGCTTGATCGCGACACCGGCGAGCTCGGTGTCCCGGGTCGCCACCCGGACGCGGAACTGCACCGGAGCCAGGTAGCGCAGCACCTCCTCGCCGAACGCCGCGATCTTGCGCTCGTCGCCCCGGATCTCGTCCTGGAACGACGGGTACTGCAGAAGCGTGTAGATCGCGTTCTTGAGGAAGTGGGCGGTCGTGTCGGTGCCTGCGAAGAAGAGCACCCGCGCCTGGGCGAGGATCTCGTCCTCGCCCCACTCCTCCAGCACACCCTGGCCCTGCTCCCACAACACCGAGATCAGGTCGTCGCGCGGCTCCTCGCGGCGGGCGCGGATCACCGGCCGTAGCACCTCGTTGAGGCTCCTTGCGGCAGCAGCCGCGTCCTCGTAGGCCTGTTCATCCTCGCCGAAGGTCTCGGTCCAGCGGAACATCGTCGAGTTCCAGGTCCGGCACTTCGCCATCAGCTCCTCGTCGTGCCAGTCGAGCCCGAGCAGGGCAGCGATCACGTCGCTCGGCACGACCGAGGCGAAGTCGGCCGCCAGGTCGACCTGTGTGCGGTCGGCGAGGGCGTCGAGCCGGCGCGACACCAGCTCGGCGATGAAGTCGGTGCGGTACTTACGGACCGTCACCGGCGTGAAGTGCTGGAGCAGGAAGTTGTGGACCGCGTGGTGCTGCTCGCCCTGCAGGAGCAGCACACCCTTGGGGCCGCCGTACACGTCGGCGGCGCCCTGGAGCTGCGCATAGGGATGGGCGTACGTCGCCTCGTCGAGCTGCACGGCCCGGCACTCGTCGTAGCCCACGACGATCCAGGCGTTCATCCCGTCGTCCCAGTGCACGGGTCCCTTGGCCAGACGGTCGGCGAAGAACGGGTAGGGGTCCTGGTCGCGCGCTTCCTTCAGGCTGTGCATGGTGCCTCGCTTCGGCTACTGGGTGGGTGCGATGGGTAGGGCCCCGACGTACGCCGTGTCGGCGCCCGTGGCTCCGAGGTCGCGTGAGCCGCCCGGCATGCCGAGCGGCTCGGTCCGACCGGGGAGCAGCTCGGTGAAGAATCGGTCGTTGTCGGCGATGTGCTCGAGCTGTGACTCGGCGACCTCGTCGGAGTAGTGGATCGCCTGGACCGGGCAGACCGGCTCGCAGGCGCCGCAGTCGACGCACTCCAGCGGCTGGATGTAGGCCTTGCGGCCACCCTCGTAGATGCAGTCGACCGGGCAGACGTCGACGCAGCTGCGGTCGAGCACGTCGATGCACTCGGCAGAGATCACATAGGCCATGGGTGTCCGCTCCTCGCTCCGGGTCAGCCGGCGACGGCGGCACGCAGTGCCTGCCAGTCGGGGATCTTGGTCCGTGCGCGGCCGAGCTCCTGGCCACGCACGCGTTCGGCCTCGTCGATGCCGAGCCAGCCGGAGTACGACACCGGCTGGACGCCGCGGGATGAGAGCGCGGCGTCCACCTCGTCAGCAGTGACGCCCCGTGGCGTGAATCCGTCGAGGTCGGAGAGCACCAGGGCGACGGTGTCGGCCGCGCACGCGCGATTGGTGCCGACGACGCCCGACGGGCCACGCTTGACCCAGCCCGCGACGTATCTTCCGGGCAGCGGGTGGCCGGTGCCGTCGACGACGCGGCCGGCCACGTTGGGCACGCGCCCCAGCTCCTCGTCGTACGGGAGGGACTCGACGGGGGCACTCAGGTGACCAACGGAGCGCACGAGCAGGCCCGCCTCGATGGTCTCGGTCGCGCCGTCGGAGCCGACGACGTCGAGCTCGACCGCCTCGACGCTGCTGGTCCCGAGCACGGCACGTGGGCTGCGCCAGAAGTGGAAGTGCACGGTGCGGACCCGCCCGTCGACGTCACGACCGGCGAGGGCACGCAGCGCACGGAGGTTGGCCGCGACCAGCGGGGGCGCACCCTCCGGGTCAGGCACCTCCCCGTGAATCTCGGTGGCCACACCGTCGAGCTCGCCCAGCTCGCGCAGCTCCTTGGCCGTGAACTTCGCGTGCTCGGGGCCGCGGCGGCACACGACGTGGACGTCGCTGACCCGACTGACGGCGAGTCTCTCGAGGACCGCCTGCGGCATGTCCGTCTCGTGCAGCAGGTCCACCGGCTTGGCCAGCAGCCGGGCGACGTCCAGGGCCACGTTGCCGGCACCGACGACGACCACGGACGCGGTGTCGAGCGAGAACCCGCCGTGGCTGTCGGGGTGCCCGCTGTACCAGGCGACGAGCTCCGCGGCTGAGCAGGAGTTCGCCAGCGCCTCGCCCGGAATGCCGAGGCGACGGTCGCGCGACGCGCCGGTGGCGTAGACCACGGCGTCGTACCACTTGTCCAGCTCGCCGGGAGTGACCTGGGTCCCCACGCCGACGTCCCCGAGGAACCGTACCCGGTCATGCTCGAGGGTGCGCTGCAGCGCGGTGATGATCGCCTTGATGCGCGGGTGGTCGGGAGCGACGCCGTAGCGGACCAGCCCGTACGGCGTCGGCAGGCGGTCGAAGACGTCGACCTCCACCCCTCCGTCACCGCGGACGAGCGCGTCGGCGGTGTAGAGACCGGCCGGTCCGGAGCCCACCACGGCGATCCGGTGCGCCTGCGGGGTGGCAGCTGTGGTGGTGGTCACGAGATTATTTAGCCATGTTATGCATTCGGTGTCAACGGCCACGCCAAAACGGTCACGGGGAGGCGGAATCCCTGTCCAGCAAGGCGATCGTCGAGTCGTGGGCCCGGCGGGCCGCCTCGGCGGAGGATCGACGGTGCAGGGCGTCGGAGTAGACCTCGACGGAGATCGCCGGCGCCACGCCGGGGCGATCCAGCGCGTCGACGAAGGCCGCCAGGTCGAAGTCACCCTCACCCGGGCAGCGCCGGCCGTGCACCGCGTCGACCATCCGGTCGGGGTCGTCCGGCGCCGCCGGGCCGTCGTTGACCTGGACCATCTGGATCCGCCCGGCCGGGACGGCGGCCAGCGCCTCGAGGTCGGGATCGCCTCGGAAGAAGTGCCAGGTGTCGATGCAGAGGCCGCCGTTCGGGCGGTCGGCCTCCTCCACGATCGCGAGAGCCGTCCGGAGGTCCTTCACGCTGCTGTACGGCACGAACTCGAGGGCGATGTCCATGCCGTGTGCCCCGGCCCGGTCGCACAGGGCCGCGAAGGCCTCCGCCACCTCCGGCCCGAGCGGCCGGTCGTCCAGGGTGCCGACCGCCTGGGCGCGTCGTACGCCGAACACGTCGGCCAGGTGGAACGCGGTGCGCTCGATCTCAGGGTCGGCGTACACGAGACCGGGACGGCCGGGCAGGTCGGCTGGACCGGTCGGCGCGTGGAAGCCGAAGAGCACCTCGACCTCGTCGATGCGGACACCGTGCTCGGCCAGGAGATCGAGCATCGCCCGGTCGGTCCAGCCCGCGGCGCGGAGTGCGAGGTAGTCGGGCACCGCGAGCCCGATGGCGGGGAAGCCGGCGGTGGCCGCTGCGGCGACCCGGTCGGCGAACGACGCGGGGCGGACGGTGCCCCACGCGAGCACGAGCCACGGCCGGTCGAGGAAGGGGGCGGTCATGACCGACCGCCCGTCAGGTCCGGCAGCACTCGCCGTGCCACCAGCGTCTCCAGGGCGTGGCGGAAGGTGTCCTCGGTGTCCTGGACGACGGTGAACCCGGCTTGCTTCACCTTGATCGTGCTCACCAGCGCGGGTGGTGGCGTCGTCGTCACTCCGAAGCCGAACGTGTAGTCGGCGTACAGGTGGGACTGGCCCAGCACGTCGAGGAGCGACAGCGGCCGGAGGCCGTGCCGCTCGACGATCCGGTCCCAGGTGGCGGCGAGCCCGGGGAGCTCGACGCCGAGGCTGCGCGGCTGCGGGTCGGCAGCCTCGACACCCATGGTCTCGGCGAAGACCGGCCACAGCTGCTGCCACGAGAACACCTCGCCGTTGGTCAGGTTGAAGTGCTCCCCGCGCGCCGTCGGAGCCGTGGTGGCCCACCGGATCGCCCGGGCGACGACCCGGGCGTCGGCCGCCTGCTTCACCGGGTGGGTCGCCCCGCCCGGGAACGCGAAGGGCATCCCCGTCTCGGCGCACAGCGCCGCGTAGGCGCCGATGACGGGCGGGGTGCAGTAGGCGACCCCGTACGCCGGGCCGACGACCTGCACCGGCCGGAGGATGGTCCACGCGAAGTCCGCTCGCTCCGCCCGCTCGCGCATCAGGTCCTCCTGGTGCCAGTAGAAGTTCTCGTGCGGGTCGCGGGGCGCACGCTCGCGGGCCGGCACCGGGATCGGGTGCAGGTGCACGCCGTAGGCCTTGGTGCCCTGCATGAGGGTGACGTGCTCCAGCGAGCCGGCGGCCGCGAGCGGAGTGAGCACGTGGTCGAGCATCCGGCGGTTGGTGGCCATCTGCTCGGGGTCCGACCAACCGGCGACCAGGCCGGGCTTCTCGTACGCCGCCGCGTGGACGAGGTGGGAGACGCCGTCGACGGCTGCCAGAGCGGCCGCGGTCGCGGGCCCGTCGGTGAGGTCGAGGGGGATGTGCGTGAAGGGCCGGTCGGCGACGACCTCCGGTGGACGGCGGGAGAGCGCCACCACGTCCCACCCGTGCGCGAGCAGCTCCTCGATCGCGGCGGTGCCGATCAGGCCACTCGCGCCGGCGACGACGACCCGGTTCACGGGGCGGTCACCTCGGCCCGGGCGACCACGGTGCCGTTGCCGGCGCGGACCTCGACATCGGCGCCCTCGTCGGCCGGGCGGCGTACGACGAGGCGCTGCGGCCCGATCGCCGGCGCCACCAGGCGGTAGGTCAACGTCCGCTCACGAAGGTCGAGCTCCTCGGCCATCAGCAGCACCTGGAGAGGGCCGTGGACCACGAGGTCGGCGTACCCCTCCGTGGCTGCGTGGCCGCGGTCGTAGTGGATGCGGTGGGAGTTGTAGGTCAGCGCCGAGAAGCGGAAGAGCACGACCGGGTCGACGTCGAACGTGCGCCCGTCGATGCCGGCATCGCCAGCCGTCGCCGGGAGCGGCGACGACGGCGCCCCCGCTGGCCTATAGACGATGTCGTGCTCGTCGACGACTGCCAGGGCGCCGTGCTGGTGGACCTCGTGCCGGACCGTGACGAAGGTCAGCGCCCCCGAGCGACCCTCCTTCTCCTGCCGCGAGACGATGCGACTCGAGCGCTCGGCCTCGTCTCCGATGACGAGCGGCGCGAGGTGCGTGGCCCGTCCGCCCGCGAACATCCTGCGCATGCCTGGCGCAGGTGGCGCCGGCAGGCCGTGCTGCGGATGTCCGTCGTGACCGAGATCCTCCTGCGCCGGCGCGTCGAGCAGCTGCGCGACGTGCCACATCGGCGGGAGCAGGTCCGGCGTGCCCGCGGGACGACCGAGCAGGCCTGCGAGCGCCTCGACGGCGAACGGGTCGACCCGCCCCGCGCGGACACGGGACTCCACGATCAGTAGGGCGGGAGGAGCGAGATATCCACGGGCGCGCTGACGAAGTAGCGCTCCACGAGACGACGGGCGAACTTCCAGGCGCCGCCGCGCCTCTCGTAGACGTCGTGGTAGGTGCAACCGACGTAGCAGACCTGGCCCTCGGGGTTCACGCACATGGCGAACGCATCGCTGCGCCCGACCGCCCGGTCGGGCGACTCGAAGGAGACCGTGTGGTTGGTGGTCCAGTGGTAGGTCTCCTTCCACACGTTGCCGATGACGACCTGCGACTGCCGGATGCCCTCGGTGCCACGGAAGTCGCCGCGACCACCGGGGATGAGGTACTCCGCATCGTCGTGCCACAGGGCCATGAACCGGTCGAGGTTGCGACGATCCACCCCTTCGCAGTAGCCCGCGATCAGGTCGGTGATGGCGGCGCGGCTCTCGATCTCGTCGAGGCGCTCCTCGATGGAGCGCTGGGTCGTGGTGGTCACGGTCGCCGTCCTCTCAGGCCTGGGTGCGGAACTGGGCAGGGTAGTTGTCGGGGAGATCCTCCTCGGCCAGCGGCGCGATCTCGTGGTCGATCACGTAGCGGTCCTCGCCCTTGGCCTTGTCGTTCTCGTCGAACTCCCAGAAGACCACCGTCCGGGCCGCCAGGAGGTAGTGGCTGCTGGCCGGCGAGGAGTCGTCGACGAAACCCATCTTGCGAGCCACGGCCGCGGTCAGGATCTGGCGGAACGTCCCCTCGGTGACGATCTGGTAGTCGGACACGACGACGCGGTCCTTCTTCGACTCGATGACGTAGGAGCCGTTGTTGACCATCTCGGTGTAGTTGGCGCGGACCTCGTCCATGCCCTTGGGTCCGGTGTCCCCCGGGACGTTCGCCAGCACGCCGTACTCGTGGTACTGCGGGTCGTCCGAGAGGGTGGGCAGCACCATGTCGAGGTCTGCCAGAACCTCGCCCTTGGAGTGGTGGACCACCGTCTCGAGGTGCTTGCGCTGCAGCGGCGTCTTCGCCTGGTGCATGTGCTCCTCGAAGCTCGTGTACGTCAGCTCGGGCCTGAAGTCCTTCAACGGATGACTCCCTCGATCTCGGACCACCCGGACTGGCAGTCGCTTCGAATTATCTAACCATGTAAACTAATATGGGATCGCGGCGTTGACAACCCCGTTCGGAGACTCGGGCGGGCAGGTCGGCAACGCACCCGAAAGGCCCGACCCGCCCCGGATGGCGTAGCCGCCGGTGCCGGTGGGGCGCATACTGAGGCGCGCGAGTGCCCGACCAATGACGGGGTGACAATGTCCACCACAGCCACCAGGAAGCGCGGTAGCGGCGGAGCCGTGAAGCGTGAGGACCTGACCCGACTGCGCATGACGCTCGGACGCCTCGGTCGCGTGCTGCGACAGCAGAGCGACGACGGCCTGAGCTACGCGCTCATCTCCCTTTTGTTCAACATCGGCCGCAACCAGCCCGTCTCTGCCGGCGAGCTCGCCGCCAGTGAGGGCGTCTCGCCCCCCTCGGTGACGCGCTCCCTGAACCGGCTGATCGAGCTCGGCTACGTCTCGCGCGTGGCTGATCCGGCGGACCGCCGGGCGGCGCTGATCCGGCTCACGCCGACCGGGATGACCGAGCGCGAGCAGGTCCTGAAGAGCCGTGAGCTGTGGTTGTCCGAGCACCTCAAGCGGCTCAGCCCCGACGAGCTCGAGTCGCTGCTGGCCGCCCTCCCGGCCCTCGAGCGCCTCTGCGACCCGGAGCTCTCCCCCGACCCTGCCTGACACGGCAGCGCTCAGCCCCGACGCAGCTCGGCCCGGGAACGGTCCAGCGCGTCGTCCGGCCCGTGCTCGCGAAGGTCGCGGAGGAAGTTGTACTCGCCGGGCTGGAAGTGGATGTTGCTCAGCGATGCCGCCACCACGGTCGTGGCGGCGAACGAGTCGGCCGATCCCCATCTTCTCCAGGCTCGCGAACACGGCGTACTTCTCGGTGACGATGCCGTCGCGCATGATCGACGCACACACGGACGCGAGCTCGCGCGCCCCGGCTCGGGCGTCGTCGACGACCTGGTCGACCAGACCGAAGGCCAGGGCCTGCTCGGCCGGCCACACGAGGTTGCCGTACATCAGCTCCTTGGCCCGCTTGAGCCCCACGGTGGCGAAGAGCAGCGACATGTCGGTGTCCACGCCGATGTTGTGCCAGCGCGGTGAGCCGAACTCCGCGTCGGGAGCGGCCACGACGAGGTCGCTGCAGAGCGTGAGATAGAGACCGGTGTCCAGGCAGCGGCCGCGTGCCTCGACGATCGTCACCTTCCGGCAGTGGAGCAGCCGCTGGTAGAGCCCGCGGGGCCCCCACCAGCTGTCGTCGAGGGCCGTGAGCCGGGCCCTCTGGCTCGGATGCTTGCGTACGGCGCCCCCCGGCGCCTCGACGTACTGAGCCCACGCATCGACCGGGTGCCACCCGGCGGACAGGTCGGGCCCCGAACCGCGGATCACGACGGCCTTCACGTCGTCGTCGGCGTCGATGTCGTCGAGGTGCCCGACGAACGCGCGCGCCATCGCCGTGGTCATCAGGTTGCCGGTCGCGGCTGCCTCGATCGTGAGCACGGCCACGTGCTCGATGGGGTCCTTGTCCAGTCGCACGTTCACAGCGACCACCGGTGCACCGCGTAGTGATCGGCCAGGTCGAACTCCCGGCCGATCCCGTGGGCGTCGTAGACCGCCTGCTGCAACATCTTCGACATCGTCACTCCGTCCAGGGGCATGCCGACGACTGCGTCGGTGAAGCCGGCGACTGCGGCGTCGAGACCTTCGGGGGGCACCACCCGGTTGACGAGACCGATGTCGTAGGCCGTGTCGGCGTCGTAGGTCGAACCGCGCACCGCCCAGGCCTTGGCGCGGTTGAGCCGGATCGTCAGTGCGGCCAACACGAAGTTCGACTCGGGCACGTCGAGGAACGGAGAGGCGAACCGGGCGTTCTCCGAGGCCACCGTCAGGTCCGAGCAGAGGACGAGGTTGCTCCCCGCGCCGGAGCACTCGCCGGTGACTCGGGTGATGACGACCTTCTTCGAGAAGCACAGCGCCTGCGGTAGCGACGTCGACGCGGCGAACGAACGGTGCCACACCGTCGGCACGTCGGCGACGTCCCGGGCAGCCGGTGTCGCCGCAGTCGCGAAGTCGGGTCCCCGGGTGCCCAGCACGATGGCCTTGACGTCGTCGTCGTCACCGAGCTCGATGACGGCCGCCGTCAGGGCGTCCGCGAACGCTGCGTCGTACGCGCCGAGGGGTCCGAAGTCGTCGGCCTCGACGACGGCCACGCCGGCCGTCACGGTCACGTCCACGGTGCTCACGGGCTCACCCCGTGCCGCGGGTCGGCAGCGCCCTTCCGCTGCTTGTCGGCATCGAGCGCGCCGCCGACGCCCTTCTCCTTCGCGGTCTTCCAGAAGTCGAGCTCGTCCGGACCGGTCTGCAGGAAGTGCGAGACGAGCAGCCCGGTGATCGAGGGGACGCTGGTGTCCATCGCCCCCTCGGCGGCACGCAGCCGGCTCTTCAGGTAGAGCAGGTGCTCCGGCGGAGCGGCGGCGATCTCCTCGGCGATGGTCGCCGTGAGGGCCGCGAGCCGGTCGGCCGGCGCGGTCTCGGCGACCAGCCCCAGGTGTGCCGCCTCGAGACCGCTCATCGGCATCGCCGTGAATCCGGTGCGCCGGGCCGCCTTCATGCCCAGGATCCGGTTGATGTGCACGCTCGCGGCCGCCCCGGCCGGACCGAGGAACCGCGCCTCGAGGGCGCCGATCCGCGCATCCTCGGCGGCCACGACCACGTCGACCTTGCAGGCGATCATGAAGTACGCCGCCGCGGCGCAGTAGCCGTGCACCTGGGCGACCGTGATCTTGGGTGACCGGGAGATGGCCTGGCTGAAGCCGAGGCGGCCCCACGCCATGTCGGCGCCGTAGCGGTAGCCGACCGTGAGGGTGCGCCGACGCTCGTGCGGCCGGCGCTGCCCCCACTCCTCGTTGATCTCGTTGCCGCTGCAGAACGACTTGCCGTTGCCGCGGAACACGACGACGCGGACGTCGGGGTCCACGGCGGCCCCGGCCATCAGGTCGCTGATCCGGTCGCGCATCGGCACGCTCATCGCGTTGTGCTTCTCGGGCCGGTTCAGGGTGACGTACGCGATCCCCGAGTCGGGCGAGGTCTCGTAGAGCACCTGCTCCTCGGCCGCGGCCTTCGACTCTCGGGTGCCGTACCTCACGAGGCCACGTCCCCGTCGTGGGCGGCGGCCGGCAGGGCGGTCTCGACAACAGCCGCCTCCACGAGCGCCCGGACCTGTTCGGCAGAGCGGCCCAGCTCGGCGAGCACAGCGGTGGTGTCCTCGCCCAGGCCGGGGGTGCGCGTCCCGACCTGGGCGGGGGTCTCGGACATCACGAAGGGGTTGCCGACGGTGCGGACGGTCCCCCACTCGCGGTCGGGCTGCTCGACGACGAAGCCGTTCGCCAGAACGTCGGGGTCGCGAGCAGCCTCGACGAAGGTGTTCACGGGGGCGACGGGCACGCCGTTCGCCCGCATCCGCTCGACCCAGCTGTCCCGGTCGTCGGTGAGGAACACCTCCTCCAGGATCGGTTCGAGCTCGTCACGGTGCTGCTCGCGGATCCGGCTCCGGGCGAACCGCTCGTCGTCGTGCAGGTCGGCCCGGTCCAGCGCCGTCGTCAGGCCGCGCCAGACCTTCTGGTCGGTGGCGCCGATGACCACCCAGCGGTCGTCACGGCACCGGAACGCCCCCGAGGTCGAGGTCACCCGCCCGTAGGTGCGTCGTACCTCGTCGTCGCGCAGCGCGATGGTCACCTCGGCGGTGTGCAGCGCCAGGCAGGCGCCGACGAGTGACACATCGACGCGCTGGCCGACACCGGTGCGCTCGCGCACCAGGAGTGCGGTGACCACGGCCATCGCCAGGAACGCGCCGCCGGCCGAGTCGGCCATGCCACGGCTGGCGAGCCGCGGCTGCCCGTCGGGAGTGCTGACGAAGTCGGAGAGACCGGAGACCGCCTGGGCCACCATGTCGAACATCGGCTCGGTCCGCCGGGGGCCGCTCGGTCCGTAGCCAGACGCCCCGGCGTAGATCAGTGCGGGGTTCACGGCCGTGAGGTCGTCGTAGCCGACGCCCAGCCGCTCCATGACTCCCGGCCGGAAGTTCTCGACCACGACGTCGCTTCGGGCGGCCAGGTCGAGGACGATGCCGCGACCCTCGGCCGTGGTGATGTCGACCGCGATCGAGCGCTTGCCGCGGTTGAGCCCGGTGAAGAACCCGGCGAACCCGTCGGCGTCGGCGCGGAGCCGTCGGTCCCACTCACCTCCCGGCCGCTCCACCTTGAGCACGTCGGCCCCCAGGTCCGCGAGGATCCTGGTGGCGTAGGGGCCCTGCATGAACCGGGTCAGGTCGAGCACCCGGATCCCGTCCAGGGCAGAGGCGGTCACGGCGTCCCCCCGAGGTTCGTGGTCACGAGCACGTCAAGGGCCTCGATGCCCGCCGGGCTGATCCGAAGCGGGTTCACCTCGAGGGTGTCGAGCATCGGGCCCACGCCCGTCGCGGCGTGGCTGATCGCGACGATCACGTCGACCAGGGCGCCGAGGTCGACGGGCTCGGTGCCGCGCGCGCCCTTGAGCAGCGCGACGCCCTGGAGCTCCTCGAGCATCTGTCGGACCCCGACCCGGTCGACCGGGAGCACCCGGAGGCTCGTGTCCTTGAGGGTCTCGACCCAGATCCCGCCCAGCCCGACCGCGAGCACCAGCCCGAACGTCGGGTCGACGGTGACCCCCACGAGCAGCTCGTTGCCCGGCTCGCGCATCGGCGAGACCAGCACGCCGCGGATCTCGGCCTCAGGTACGGCGGCAGCGACGGCCGCGACCACCTGGTCGTAGCCGCGTGCGGTGGCCTCGGCGCCCTCGACCCCGACGACCACACCGCCGACGTCGGACTTGTGCGCCACGTCCCGTGAGCAGATCTTGAGCACGACCGGGCCGCCCAGCTCGAGGGCCACGTCGGCCGCCTCCGCGGCCGAGCGCACCAGCCGCGCTGGCACGATCGGGACGCCGGCTGCCGCCAGGAGGCTCCGACCCTCGTCCTCGGCCCAGGTGGCCGCACGCGGCGCCGCGTCGTACGCGAGCTCGTCCCCTCCAGGTCGACCCCCGTCGGCGACCAGCGCGTCGCGCTGCTCGACCCACCGGACGACGTGCCCGAGCGAGGACATCGCGAGGTCCACGCCCGGCAGCAGGAACAGCTCGTTCTCGGCCAGCAGGCTGTGGGCGTACGGCGTCACGTCGAGGCAGGTGTTCGACGACAGGAACACCGGCACCGGCGAGGCGGCGGCGATCTCGCCGATGATCCGCATCCGGCTCTCGATGAACTCCGGATCGTCGGGTCGCTCCTCGGGCAGTGGCGTCATCATCGAGAACATGAAGTCGATGCCGGTGTCCTCTACGGCGATCTCCATCAGGTCGTCCTCGGCCTTGGTCGGCCGGGGCCGGGCACGGGCGTGGCCGAAGCCTGTGGTGTCGAGAGGGTTGAGGATCGACGCGAACTCCGGCAGGTGCTCGGCGAGCCGCGCCCTCGTCGTCTCCTCCCACGCGGGGAGTGGCAGCTCGTTGGTCGATGCGAGGTCGGCGATGATGTTGCAGCCACCGCCCGACGACGTGACGACGCCCATCCGTCGACCCGCCGGCAGGCGCTTGCTGTAGCCGAAGAGGCCGGCCGTGGAGACGAGCTCCTCGATGCTCTCGACGCGCACGAGGCCGGCCTGGCGGAAGGCTGCGTCGACGACCGCGTCGTCGGTCGCCATCGCCCCGGTGTGGGCCATCGCCGAGCGCATGCCCTCCTCGCTCCGTCCGGCCTTGTAGACGGCGATGGGCTTGCCGGCACGCAGGGCCTTCTCGCCCAGCTCGAACAGCCGGTCGGGCTCACGCACGGTTTCCAGGAACAGCGCGATCGAGCGCGTCTGGTCGTCCTCGATGAGGTGGTCGAGCACGTCGAGGCTGGTCATCACCGCGGAGTTGCCGACCGAGGCCCAGATCGTCGAGCCCACACCGTGGGACTGGGCGAACTGGTAGGTCGCCCGGGCCATCGAGCCGCTCTCGAACACCGCTCCGACCGGTCCGGCGAGCGGCGCCACGCTGGTGGCCACGGCCCAGGGGGCGATCCCGTCGACGGCGTTGATGAACCCGATCGTGTTGGGACCCATGACGGTGATGTCGAGCTCGACCGCGCGCTGGGCGAGCCGGCGCTGGCGGTCCTGTCCGTCGGCGCCCGCCTCGCCGTAGCCGGCGGCGAGCACGACGGCGTTCTTGATGCCGGCGCGGCCGGCGTGCTCGATGATCTCGTCGACCCGGTTCGGCCCGACCATCACGAACGCCAGGTCCACCGGCTCGTCGAGGTCCAGCAGGGTCGGCACCGTCTTCGAGCCGAAGAGCTCGTCGTACTTCGGGTGGACGAATGTCAGGTCCTTGACACCACCGCCGAGCTCGACGCTGGTCAGCAGGTTCTGGGCCCACGACGACGTCGGCGATGCGCCGACCACCGCGATGCTGCGGGCCCCGAAGAAGCGGCGCAGCCGCGCAGGCTCGACGACCGATCGCCGGGCACCGTAGTCGACCGTGAGCATGGGTGACATTCCTCCTCGCGAGCCTGGAATTTATTTAACGTTGTAAAGCGTTTCACATGAGAGTGCGTTCGGGCAACCGGTGACCCGCATTTCGGACCACGTCGCGCCCGGTCACAAGACGACGCGCAGCTCCGTCGGGGAGCGCATCTTGATGCCCCGGCTGCGGGGCACGTGCCCGTCGGCGAGGCGCATCCCCGGGAAGCGGTCGAGCAGCACGCGCAAGGTGACCTCGAGCTCGGCGCGAGCGACCATCGCGCCGAGGCAGAAGTGCCGGCCGTGCCCGAAGGCGACGTGCTCGCCCGTGCTCGTGAAGGACCGTCCCGGGTCGAGGTCCCGCCGATGCAGGTCGAACACGTCGGGGTCCCGGTAGCGGCGCTCGTCGCGGTTGGCCGACGCCATCACCAGGAGCACGAACGTGTCTGCGGCGATCGTGCCGCTCGGCAGCTCCACGTCCGTGGTGGTCTGTCGGCCGTTGAGCTGGGACGGCGGCGTGCGACGCAGGGTCTCGCTGATGGCCGGCAGCACCAGCCGGCGGTCGGCACCGACCTCGGCGTACCTCTCGGGTTTCTCGAGCAGGTGCAGGAGGAGGTTGGCGATCGTCCGGTCGGTGGTCTCGGAACCAGCGTTGAGGAGGTGGGTGACGTGCGTCATCACCTCCTCGTCCATCAGCGCGCCCGCGGGCGTCTCGGCCTGGGCGAGTACCGAGATCAGGTCCGTGCCCGTGCCCCGCCGGCGTTCTTCGACCAGCGGTGCGAGGTAGGCACGGAGGTCGTGCATCGCGGCGACGCCCCGCGCATCGACCGCAGGGTCGCCGCCCAGGTTGGACAGGAAGGCGCTCTGGGTCGAGTACCAGCCGTGGAACCGCGCATGGTCCGTCTTGGGCAGGCCGAGCGTGTCGGCGATGACGTAGACCGGCAGGTACCGCGCGAACTCCGACACGATGTCGATCTCCTGGCCCGGGACGAACCGGGCGGTGAGGTTGTCGACGGCCGAGGCGACCGCGCCCTCGAGGATCCCCGCGACATTGGCCTCGATCAGTGGCAACCAGGCATCCAGCCCCTGCCCCCTGAAGTACGGCGTCATGATGCTTCGCACCCGTGAGTGTGCGGCCCCGTCGAGCTGGAGCAGCGTGCGGCCCATCACGGGCTCGAGCTGCCACGCGTAGTTGCGGGTGCTCATCCCCGGGTGCCGGTAGCCCGCCAGGACGTCCTCGTGACGTGTCACCAGCACCGCGCCCGTGCCGGGGTCCAGGTGCAGCGGATCGTGGTCGCGGAGCTCGCGGTAGAAGGCGTACGGATCCTCCTCCACCTCCGGGTCGAGCAGGCCCTGGAAGGCCCGGGTCGCGGTGTCGGTCATCGCACTCAGCCGAAGTACGCCGTGGTCAGCTGCGTGCCACGGAGCTCGTCGGGAGAACCCTCGGCCACGACGCGCCCGTCGCGCAGGACGATCATGCGCACGCACGCCTTGGCGACGCGTTCGCTGTTCTGCTCCACGACCAGCATCGAGATGCCCTGCGATCGGAGCGAGCCGAGGGACTCGTAGATCCGCTCGATGATCAGTGGCGCGAGTCCCAGTGAGGGCTCGTCAAGCAGCAGCAGCCTGGGCTTCTGGATGATGGCCCGCGCGAGCGACAGCATCTGCTGCTCGCCGCCGGAGAGCAGCCCCGCCAGCTGGCTGCGCCGGTCGGCGAGGATGGGGAAGAGGTCGTAGACGAGCTCGCGGGCGTCGTCGATGCGGCGCCGTACCAGCCGGCGACGCAGTCGCATGGTCGCGATCTCGAGGTTCTCTTCGACGGTCAGCGGGCGGATCACCCGGTGCCCCTCGGGAAGGATCACCACACCGCGCCTGGCCAGGTCGGCGGTGTTGGTCGAGCCGATGGGTCGGCCTTCGAAGAGGATCTCGCCAGACCGGGGCCGCAGGCCGCCGCTGACGGCACGCATCAGCGTCGTCTTGCCGGCTCCGTTCATCCCCACCACGCCGACCAGGTCGCCGTCCCCGACGGTCAGGTTGACGGAGTGCAGGACCGGCTCGTGCTTGCCGTAGCCGACGGTGAGGTCGCGGACCTCGAGGAGCGAGCTCATCCGGGGACCCCCAGGTAGGCGGAGATGACTTCCTGCTGGGCGAACACCTGGGCCGGCGGGCCGTCGGCGATGACGTGCCCGCTGTCGAGGACGTAGACACGGTCGCAAGCGGCGGTGATCAGAGCGAGGTTGTGGTCCACCAGGACGACGCCGATGTCCCTGGTGCTGAGGGCTCGCACCGTGGCCGCGACCTCCTCGCGCTCGAACTCGGTCAGGCCCGCCCCCGGCTCGTCCAGCAGCAGGAACGCCGGGTCGAGCATCAGGTTGCGGGCGATCTCGACGAGCCGGAGCACGCCGTACGGCTGGTCGGCGGCGAGGCTGTCCGCGCGCGACCCGAGCGAGAGGTCCCTCAGCAGCTGACCGGCGCGCTCGCGCGCGGCCATCGCCTGCCGGCGAGCGGCCGGTGACAGCACGGACTGCCTGATCCAACCGACCTTGCCGATGCCGTCACCGGCGAGCATCACGTTCTCGAGCAGGGTGAGGTCGGGGATGACCTTCGGGCTCTGGAACGTGCGGCCGATGCCGCGGCGAACCAGCTGCTGCTGGGAGACGCCCCTGATCTCGTCGCCGTCGAGCAGGATCGACCCGGTGGCCCGGACGTCACCGGTGATGGCGTTGAGCAGCGTCGTCTTCCCGGCGCCGTTCGGACCGATCAGTCCGACCACCTCGCCCGTCGAGAAGTTCAGGGTGACCCCGTCGACGGCGCGGTTCCCGCCGAACGCGACGGTCACGTCGCGCACCTCGACCTTGTGCTCCCGGCGTACAGCAGGAAGCGCGTCGGCGATGTGCAGGGCCACCCGCTCGGCCTCGACGTCCTCGGTCGCCGGCGCCTCCAGCTCCTCCACGGGTTCCGGCTCCGGCTCTCGTCGCAGGCGTCTGCGGGCGAAGGCGCCGAACCGTGCGATGGCCCCGGCGATGCCGCCTCGGGTGGCGACGACCAGGACCAGGATCCCGATGCCGTAGATGAGGTCCTGCGCCTGGCTGGTCGCGAGTGACAGCTCGTCCATCACGAGGATGGCAAGCACGCCGAAGACCGGTCCCAGGAAGTAGCTCGCACCGCCCAGGATGGTGGCCAGCAACAGCGCGACCAGACGAGCGAAGCTGAACGTGTCGAGGTCGATGACGAGCTGGAAGTGTGCGTAGAGGGCCCCCGCCAGGCCGGCGAGCATGCCGGACAGCGCGAACGCGGCGAGGCGCGTGGTGTCCGGCGAGACGCCGACGGCGGCCAGCACTCGCGGCCCCTCACGCAGCGCCGTCAGCTTGCGCCGCATGGCGGAGCGGTGGATGCGCAACATCAGCTCGTACGTGAGCCAGGTGAAGAAGGCGGCCAGCCAGTAGTACGGCGCCAGGCCACCGATGAGCTCGTTGCCGAACAACGTCGGCAGTGGGATGGCGTAGATGCCGATGGTGCCGCCGCTGAACTCCTCCCAGTTCACCATGATCTCGGCGAGCGCCAGGCCGAACGCCAGCGTCTGGATCGCGAGGAAGAGCTCGTCGAGGCTCTTGCTCGGCATGGCGACCAGCACCGACAGCACGGTCGTCACCAACACCGAGGCGAGGAGTGCCAGCCAGAACGACCAGCCGAAGCGGACCTCGAGGTAGACGCTCGTGAACGCCCCCAGTCCGTAGGTCATGATGATCGAGAGGTTGAAGATCCCGGCGTACCCGTAGATCAGGTTGAACGCCGCCGTGAGGATGTACGCGATCGCGCCGGCGGTGGCCAGGTGGATGTAGTAGTCGTTGCCCGAGGTCGCGAGACCGATGAGCACGAGGACGACCGGACCGGCGAGGTGCTTGAACTTCGGCGACGACACGAGCCCGCTCGCGGACGACCCCGCCCTCCGCGCCTTCGTACGTCGCGCCGCCGGTTTGCCGACCGCTTCGGTGTCTGTCTGGGTGCTCATACGCGCTCCGCCGTTCCACGGAAGGTGAAGAGTCCGCTCGGCCGGAAGAGCAGCACCAGCGAGAGGATCACGAAGAGGGAGGTGAGGTGGAAGCCGGCCTCGATGTACTGCTCGGTGACCGTCATCGCGACGCCGGCCACGATCGCCCCACCCACGGCGCCGCCGAGGCTGCCGAGCCCGCCGATCACCGCGCCCACCAGTGACAGCACCAGGAGGGTCGGGGCGACGTCGACCGAGACGCTGCCGAGCGATGCTTGGAACATGCCGCCGATGACCAGGCACATCCCGGAGACGACCCAGGCGAGCAGCTCGTAGCGCATCGTCCGGACGCCGTACACCTGGGCGAGCTCGTGGTCGTAGGAGACCGCCGCGAGCGCCCGGCCGATGAGCGTCCGGTCGAAGAGGATCCACAACGCCACGAGCAGCAGACCGGCGAGCGCGATGACCAGGATGCGCTGCTTGGAGGTCTGGTAGTCGCCGATCGACACGGACCCGGAGATCCACGGCTGCACGATCGACGGCTCGCCGCCGAACTGGTGACGGGTGAGGAAGGTCAGCAGCAGCCCGAAGCCCAGCGTCGAGAGGGTGAGCCCGATGACCGGGACACCCTTGCGCTGCGCCGGGACGATCGCGATCAGGTAGGTGAGCGCACCCAGCACCGCGCCGGCGACGATCGTCAGCGCGAGCCCCAGCAACTGGTGGGTCCCGCTCCAGGCCGCACAGGCGGCGCCGGCGAAGACGCATACGCTGCCGGCGCCGAAGTTGACGACACCGCTGACACGGAAGACGAGACTGACGGACAGCACGAGCGGGACGAGGACCGCGGCTTGCGACAGGCTTGTCACGATGAGCGAGACCATGCATCTCCTCCGGCTGGGCGACGACTCCGGCGGGCCACCCGAGCGGCACGCACCTTGAATCACTTCACATCACTAACTAGTACGAGACTGAGGTCACATGCCGAGTCGTGTCAAGGGTTCCAGGGTGTGTCTGGGCAAATTACTTAGCATTGTGTAATGTCTGCGCAATCCCCAGCAGAAGGGCGCCCTGACATGAGCTCCGAGCCACTCCTCCGGCTGTACCACACCGGGATCATCGTGGACTCCCTCGACGACGCGATGGCCGCGATGGGCGACGCCTTGCGCCTCGACTGGGCGTCGCCGCGCACCTCGACCGTCCCGCTCGAGTGTCCCGACGGCATCGTCGGCCGAGAGGTCCGCTTCACCTACTCGCTCCAGGGCCCGCACTTCGTCGAGCTGTTGGAGCAGATCGACGCGCGCCCCTACCTCAACGTCACGGGGGGACGCCGCGTGCACCACCTCGGCTACTACACCGACGACCTGAGGGGCGCGGCAGCGATGCTGGAGGCCAAGGGCTACCGGCGCGAACTCAACGGCATCGACGAGGACGGCGGCATCGGCCGCGCGACGTTCCACTACAACCCCGAGGCGCCGGGGATGTGGATCGAGCTGGTCTCCCACGAGATCGCCGAGGAGATCGGTGACTGGATCGCCTCCGCGGCGGCGGAGAAGGGCGTCCCGTACCAGTCGCCGTTCGGGTGATGGGACCGCTGGACGGCCTGCACGTCGTCGACCTCTCGACCTACGTCGCCGGCCCGTCGGCCACGATGACGCTGGCCCAGCTCGGCGCCGACGTCGTGCGGGTGGATCCCGTGGGCGGGGCCACGGACCACCGTCGGCTCCCGCTCGCCGCAGACGGCACGAGCCTCTACTGGGCAGGCCTCAACAAGGGCAAGCGATCTGTCGAGGCGGACCTGCGCTCGGAGGACGGCCGCGAGGTCGTCCGCCGACTCCTCGCAGTCCCCAGCGACGGGCACGGCATCCTGGTCACCAACGCCGTCGGCCAGCCGTGGCTGTCGTTCGACGCCCTCCGTGCGGTCCGCGACGACATCGTCGTCGTGCACATCGGGGGCCGGCCCGGCGGCAGGCCGGCCGTCGACTACACGATCAACTGCGAGGTCGGGCTGCCCTGGATCACCGGCCCGGTCGATGCCAGCGTTCCCGTCAATCACGTGCTGCCCGCGTGGGACCTGCTCACCGGTCTGCACGCCGCACTGGCCGTGCTCGCCGCCGAGCGCGAACGGCGCGCCACCGGGCGAGGCCGTCTGGTCGAGGTCAACCTCGCCGACGTCGCCCTGGCGACCATGGGCCACCTGGGGTTCATCGCGGACGCCGTCGTCAACGACGCCGGCCGGCTCCGCGAGGGCAACTACCTCTACGGCAGCTACGGCTGCGACTTCACCACCGCCGACGGCCGGAGGGTGATGGTGGTCGCGCTCACGGCACGGCACTGGGAGCGGCTGGTCGACCTGACCGGCGCGCGGGCAGTGCTGTCCGCACTGCAGGCCTCCCTGGGCGTCGACTTCAGCCGCGAGGCCGACCGCTACCGGTTCCGCGACGTCATCTCTGCCCTGCTGGCGCCCTGGTTCGCGTCTCGCCCGCACGACGACGTGGTCGCGGACCTCGAGGCGGGGCAGGTGCTGTGGGGCGACTACCGCACCGTCGCCGAGCTCGTCTCCTCGCCCGACTCGCTGCTGGCACGCAGCACCCTGTTCTCGGACGTGGAGCAGCCCGGCGTGGGGACGTTTCCGGTGCCCGGACTCGTCACCCGATCCCCGGCTGGGGCGCTGCCGATCCGGGCCCCCGGCACCCCGGCTCGGATGCGACACCGACAGCGTCGTCCAGGAGTGGCTGGGCCTGGAGCGACCCCGTGACGACGGACCGCCTGTTCCTCACCTTCACGTCACTGACCGATCCGGCCCGGCACCAGGAGTACAACGCGTGGCACCAGCTAGATCACCTGCCCGAGAACCTGCTGCAGCCCGGGGTCGCGTGGGGTGACCGCTGGGTGCGCACCCCCGACCTCGCCGCGCACAGGCCCACATCGGCGACCCGGCGTACGACGAGGTCCAGTACGCCGTCGCCTACTGGTTCCGCGGCCCCGGTGGAGGAGGCGGTCGGCCGCCTGGACGGTCGGTCAACGAGCGAGACCGTTCGTCTGGGGCCGCCGGCCGGAGCTGGGCTGGACCGAGCGGAGCCCGTCGGATTCTTCGAGCCGGTCAAGTCGTACGCCTCCCCGCGGGTGCTGGTCGACGCGGAGGCCGTGCCGTTGCGTCCGCACCAGGGCGTGCACATCACCCTCTCCAGGCTCGCCGAGGCCGGCGAACCGGGTGGCATCGCGGTGATGGCACAGCATGACCGCGACCGCATCCCCGAGCTTCTCGATGTCGCCGGCGTGGTCGGGGTCGGCACCTTCCGGTACGCCGCCGGGGCCGCGGCCTTCGGCGGCGGTGAGGCAGGCACGCCCGGCCTCCTGCTCAAGGTGGTCTGGTGCGACGACGACCCTGCTGTGACAGGGACACGGGATCGAGGAGACCGACCCAGCATGGATCGGGCGCGACTCTGCTCCGGGCGATCCCGAGCACGTGCTGTTCAGCGGTCCGCTGCGGGCGATCACACCCTGGCGGTGGGACTGGTTCGAGCCTGCCTGACGCGCCGCTCGGGCACCCGGGCGGCGACGGCAACCGAGACGAGGCAGGCCGCGACACAGGCCAGCAGCGCCTGGTCGATGCCGTCCTGCGCAGGGAAGCCGGCCACCGTCGGCGCGGCCCCGACCAGGGCACCGGTGGCCGCGCTCCCGATCGCACCGCCGACAGCTCGCAGCAGGATGTTCACGCTCGTGGCGCTGCCCGTCTCCCGGGGCTCCACGGCATCGACGATGAGACCGGGCATGGTGCCGAACGTCGCACCCGCGCCGACTGCCGACAGGAGCATCGCGGCCACCAGCACCGGCACCGACCGGTCGCCCACGAGCAGCACCAGTGGCCCCAGCGCGGCGACCAGGCCGCCACCCGCGAGCGGTAGCCTGCGACCCCGGACCCGGGCCACGCGCGTGGCTGCCGGAGCTGCCCAGGTAGTTGCCGAAGGCGATCGGCAGCATCACCAGGCCGAGGGCGCTCAGCGTCAGGCCCGCCCCGTAGCCGGTCGACTCCGGCGCCAGGCCGATCCGCGTCACCAGCACCGGAGTGGTGTAGAGGCTGACGCCCATGAGGAGTCCCGTGAGGTGGGCGGCAAGCACGTTGCGACGGCCGAGCAGTCGCAGCTCGACCAGCGGGGCGGGGCTCCGCAGCTCGACCCGGACCCACCACGACAGGAGCACCGCGCACGCACCGACCAGGGCGAGGATCGGGGCACTGGCCCAGCCCCAGTCATTGCCTTCACTGATCGCCAGCAGGCCGCACGCGGCGCCAGTGACCAGGATCGCTGCCCCCGGCACGTCGAGCCAACGTGGGCCGGCCGGCCGGTACTCCTCCGGGGAGGCCGGCCAGGACGCCGACCGTGACGAGCACCGACAGCAGCGCCGCCCCGCCGTACGCCGCGCGGAGCCCGAGGTGGTCCGCCACGACGGTGGTGAGGGGTAGAACACCCCGGCTCCCAACGCGGTCGTCACGGAGAGCAGGGCGACGAGCCTGGTGCCCGCCGGTCCGGGCACCAGATCCCGAGCGGTGGCGATGGCCATCGCCACGAGCGCGACGGCGACGCCCTGCAGAGCCCGACCGACCAGGAAGACGGCCAGGGTGCCTGCCACGGCCGACACCGCGCACCCGACCGCCGCCACGACGCACGTCGCGAGCACCGCCCTACGGCGGCGGTGCCCGTCGGCCAGCCGGCCCAGTAGGGGTGTCACCGTGGCCCCGACGAGCAGGGTGATCGTGTAGGACCACTGAGCCGCCTCTTCGGAGGCGCTGAACCGGACCTGCACGTGAGGCACGAGCGGCTCCGAGCGTGACGACCCGGCCGAGACGAGGACCGCCGCGACCAGCAGCGCGGAGAGCCGCCGCCCGTCGAACCCAGGCGTCAGAGGGTCACCATGAGCTTCTCGACCGACCGCATCTTCAAGCCCTTCCAGCTGGGTTCGAAGCCGTCCGCGAGCCGCAGGTCGGGGAACCGGTCGAGCAGCACGTGCGACGCCATCTCGAGCTCCGACCGGGCCAGCATCGCGCCGAGGCAGAAGTGCCGTCCCGAGCCGAAGGCGAAGGTGTCGCCGGCGGCGGTGAACGTCTTGGTGTGGTCGATGTCGGTGCGCTCGGGCCTGAACTCCGCCGCGTCGGCGAACTTCTCCTCGTCGCGGTTGGCCGACGCCATCAGCAGCATCACCACCGATCCCGCCGGGATGGTCACTCCCCGAACCTCGACGTCCTCGGTCGGCTTGCGGCCGTTCATCTGCGACGGGGGCGTGACTCTCAGGGTCTCGCTGATCGCCGGCAGCAGGTGCTCACGGTCGTCGCGGACCAGCTCGAACCGCTGCCGGTCGGTGAGTAGATGGGTGAACAGGCTGGCCAGGGTCTTGCCGGTCGTCTCCGAGCCGGCGTTGAGCAGCTGCGTCACGTGGGCGAGGATCTCGTGGTCCTCCAAGCTCTCGCCGTCGATCTCGGCCCTGATCAGCGCCGAGATGAGGTCCTCACCGAGGTCGGTGCGCCGCGCCGCGATGATCGGCGTGAGGTACTTCCAGAGCTCCTGAGTCGCCTGCCTCCCGCGTGCGTCGACGCCCGCGTCCTTCCCGAGGTTGCCAAGGAACTCGACGTGGGCGGTGTACCAGGCGAAGAATCGGTCGTAGTCGCCGTGCGGGAGGCCGAGCATGTCGGTGATGACGTAGACGGGCAGGTAGTACCCGAAGTCGTCGAGCAGGTCGATGGTGTCGCCCGGCGCGAACGCACCCGAGATGTGCTGGGCGGCCGACTCGACGGACCGGTCCAGGATCGTGGCCACGTTGCGCGCGATCACCGGCGCCCACTTCTCCAGGCCCTTCCCCCGGAAGTACGGCGTGACGAGGGCGCGCTTGCGGCTGTGCTCCGACCCGTCCATCTGCAGCATCGACCTGCCGAACACCGGCTCGAGGCTCTGCTCGTAGTTGCGGGTCGAGAACACCGGGTTGCGGTAGGCCGCGCCGACGTCGGCGTGCTTGCTCAGCAGGTAGCCACCGAAGCCCTCGTCGTAGTGGACCGGGGCTTCGGCCCGCAGCCGGGCGTAGTAGGCGTACGGGTCGGCCTCGACCTCGGCGGAAAGGAACGCGGGCAGGGTGGTGACGGTCGACGACATCAGGCACCGACCTCCGCAGGCTCCGGACGGTAGCCCGGCACCCCGCCGGCCAGGGGCATCACGGCATTCGTGATGCCGCCGTCGACGGGTAGGTCGACACCGGTGACGTGTGCCGCCCGCGGACCGGCCAGGAACAGGATCGCCTCGGCGATGTCGTCGGCCCGCGCGATCTTGCGCATCGGGGTCGTCGCCTCGCGGTACTCACGATTGGCCCGGGCGGCGACGTTCTCCAGGTCGCCGAAGGAGCTGCGCGTCAGGCCGGTGTCGGTGGGTCCGGGTGATACGCAGTTGGCGCGGATGCCGTGGCGGCCCCACTCCAGGGCCATCTGCCGGATGATCATCAGCAACGCCGCCTTGCTCGGGCTGTACATGCCCAGCGGCGGGGTCGGGTTGGTCGCCGAGATCGACGCCGTGGCGACGATGGCCCCCCGCGAGTCACGCAGCGCGGGGAACGCCGCCTTGGCCAGCAGCCAGGTGGCCCGGGTGTTGATGGCGAAAGTGCGTTCGTAGGTCTCGAGGTCCAGGTCCTCCAGCGGGGCCGCGGCCGTGATGCCAGCGTTGCTGACCAGCGCGTCCAGGCCGCCAAGGGCCTCCACCGCCCGGCGGACGGCGTCGCCCGGGGACTGCGGGTCGGAGAGGTCGGCGACGAGGGTCACGCACGTGGCCCCCAGTCCGGTCAGCTCGGCCGCAGCCCGGTCGAGCGCATCGGCGTCACGGTCGACCAGGGCCAGCGAGACCGGTCCGGTGGCGTCGACGCCCTTGGCGGCCAGGCCGGCGACGGCGCGACCGATTCCGCTGCCGGCGCCCGTGATGACGTACCGCATGCTTGCTCCTTCAGTCGGGTCGGGCGTGCTCATTTAGCATTGTTAATCAACTGGACGGGCATGGTCAACGGCGTGCGCAACGACCGCCCGCCCCAGGTCAGCTCGTCGTCGGTCAGGGCGACCCCCGGGAACCGCTCGACGAGTGCGCCGAACAGCATGGCCGCCTCCATCCTCGCCAGCCCGGCGCCGAGGCAGAAGTGCGGTCCGAGGCCCAGGGCGACGTGCTGGCGGCTGTCGGTGCGAGCCACGTCGAGGCGGTCGGGATCGGCGAAGACAGCCGGGTCGCGGTTGGCCGAGGCCAGCACGCCGATCACCGTGTCACCCGCGTTCACGTCGACGCCGTCCAGCTCGCGCGATTCCTTGGCCACGTACGGCAGGAAGTGGGCCGGCGTCACGAACCGCAACAGCTCCTCGACCGCCGCGGGGACCCGGGCCGGGTCCTCGACGAGGGCCTCCCACTGCTCGGGCGAGCGCAGCAGCTCGAGCAGACCGATCGTGAGGAGGTTGCTGGTCGTCTCGTGCCCGGCGAAGATCATCAGCGCGATCATCGCCATCGCCTCGTCGTGCGACACGGTGCCCGCCTGCTCGGAGTCGACCAGCGCGGCGACCAGGCCGGTGCTGTCGCCACCCGCCTGCTGCCGCTCGACGAGGCGGTCGATGTAGGCCATCAGGGCCGCGTAGGCCGCATCGGCGTCGCGGGCCGCAGACTCGGAGTCGGCGTTGAACTTGTTCTCGGCGATCTTGTGGGCCCAGCTGTGCACGATCTCGAGCTCGTCGAGCGGGATTCCGAGCAGGTCGCCGAGCACCTCGAGCGGGAGGTTGTAGGCGAACCGCTTGTAGTCCGCCGGACCGTCGATCCCGGCCAATCGGGTCAGGTTGTCGTCGACCCGGCGCCGGACCTTGTCCTCCATCTCGCGCATCAGGTTGCGGGCGGAGAACGGCGGGGTGACGATCTTGCGGACCCGCGGATGATCGGGCGGGTCCATCCGCACCAGCTGTTGGAACTCGTGGTCGAGCACCCGGCCGAACGCGGCACCACCCTCGGGCGTGAACGTCTGCCTGGCGGTCTCGTAGCGCGAGGAGGTCTTGGTCGCCGCTCGGCTGTACCAGACGTTGTTGTCCCCGAGCAGCTCGCGCACGTGTTGATGGCTGCTGAGCACCACGGTGTCGCCCTCGCGCCACACGGGTGCCTCGTCACGCAGGGCGTTCCAGATCGGGTAGGGGTCGCGAAGCCTCGCGGGATCGCCGGCGAACAGCGCGTGTACGTCGTCGCGCAGTCGGCCGACCGGAGCACCCGGGGTCATGCGGCCACCTGGACGACGAGCTTGCCGTGGGTACGCCCCGAGAGGAGGTCGCAGTAGGCCGCTCCCGCGTTGCCCCAGCCGTTGACGACCTGCACCTCCTGCTGGAGCCTGCCGGTGCGCACCAGCTCGGCGAGCGAACGACGCGCGCCAGCGAACTCAGCGGCATAGTCGCCGGCGCGGAACGCCTGGACGGTGAGCGACCGGGTCAGGAGCACAAACCAGTCGGCGATCGGCAGCGGCGGCACGGCCGGTGCGGCCAACCCGGCAATCTGCCCGGCCACGGTCACCCGGCCGTACGGCTTCAAGCGCTCGACCACGCGGGCCGACGCATCGCCCCACACCGTGTCGAAGAAGAGGTCGGCCCCGTCTGGCGCCCACTGCTCGAGCGTGGTCAGCCAGTCGGGCGACCGGTGGTCGAGTGCCCGGACGCCGAGCTTCTCGAGCGCCGCGACCTTGTCCCCACCGCCGACCAGTCCGACGACGTCGGCGCCCTCGGCCAAGGCGACCTGGCAGGCGACCTGCCCGACACCGCCGTACGCGCCGCTGACGACGAGCTTCTGCCCCGGCTCGGGCCGGGTCACGCGGGTGATGCCGAGGTAGCCGGTGAGGCCGGTCAGGCCCAGCACGCCCACGGCATGGTGCTCGTCGAGGCCCTCGTGGTGCTCGACGCGCGTCACGGACGCGGAGGGGAGCACGACCCGCGTGGCCCACGAACCCTCGGCGGTGATGATGTCGCCCACGGCGACGCTGTCGCTCCGCGAGGCGACCACCCTGCCCACGACGCCGGCCGGCAGCGGGTCACCCGAGTCCAGCCCGCGCATCCGGATGCGCTGGTAGGGGTCGAGCGACGCGTACGACACGTCCACCACGACCTCCTCGTCACCCGGCTCGGGCAGGACTGCCTCGACCACCTCGAAGGCCGACGGCGTGATCTCCTCAGCCCCCGGCCGGGTCAGGCGAACCTGATGTGCGACCCACGATTGCATGCGCCCTCCTTGCTGTCCGACGCAATAACTTAACACTGTTAAACGTTTTGGGCCAGCAACGCTCCCGGGCCGGGACTCACGCGCAGCAGGGCTCCCCGTCCTCGACAGGCGACGGTGACACAGGAGCATCGGCGAGCACCGTGTAGACCTCCCAGCGCTCGCCGTCGGGACTGCCCTCGACCCAGAACTTGTCCTGCGTGGCGTAGCAGCAGGTGACGCCGCGCTCGTCGGTCGAGGCGAGCCCGTCCGCGGCGAGGCGCGACTGGATCGTGTCGACCCCGTCGACGTCGCCGACCTCGACGCCCGGGTGGTTCGGCGAGCCGCCGTGGCCGGCGTTCTCGATGAGCACCAGCCTGAGTGGCGGCTCGGCGATCGCGAAGTTGGCGTAGCCGGGCCGGACCTTCGCGGGCACGGCATCGAAGAGCTTGCCGTAGAAGGCGATCGAGGACTCGAGGTCGTCGACGTGGAGGGCGATGCATGTCGAAGTCGCTTCTCGAGCTCACCCCGGTCCAGGCCGTCGCCTGCTGCTCCCCGCTGACCAAGGAGCCACTGTCGGCGGAGGGCGCCGAGCGGATCGCGGCCCCTGCTCAGGGCGCTGGCCGACCCGGTCCGCCTGCGGCTGCTCTCGCTGGTGGCCTCGTACGCCGACGGCGAGGCCTGTGTCTGCGACTCAACGACGCCTTCGACCTCGCGCAGCCGACCATCAGCCACCACCTCAAGGTGCTCCACGATGTCGGGCTCCTCGACCGCAGCAAGCGTGGGGTGTGGGTCTACTACGGCATCCGCTCCGAGCCGCTCGCCGACGTCGGCGCGCTGCTCGGCGCCGTCTCCCGGTGAGCGTCGTCCTCGCGCGGCGGGTCGTTGCCGAGCTGCTCGGCACCGCGTTCCTGGTGATGGCCGTCGTCGGCTCCGGCATCGCGGCGAGCCGCCTGTCCCCCGACGACGTCGGCCTCCAGCTGCTCGAGAACAGCCTCGTCACCGGTGCGGTGTTCGTCGCCCTGATCCTCGCGCTCCAGCCGGTGTCGGCCAGCTTCAACCCGGTCGTCACCGCGGTCGAACGCGCACTGGGCCTGATCGACAGCCGTACGACGATCGCCCTGGTCGCAGCCGCCGCCGCCATGCGCGAGGAAGGCATCGACATCACCGCCGAGCAACCCAAGGTGCTCACCCCGGAGGCGGTCCAGGCGTCCGATGTGGTCGTCACGATTGGCTGCGGCGACGCCTGCCCGTTCTTCCCCGGCACCCGCTACGAGGACTGGCAGCTCGACGACCCCGCCGGCCAGGGCATCGAGGCGGTCCGCCCGATCCGCGACGAGATCCGCGGCCGCGTCGAGCGGCTGCTGGCCGACCTGCTGGACAACCCCTAGCCGCGACACGCGCGCGAGTTCCGCCGATTCGGGGGCGGGGCACGGTCCAATGGACTCGGCCCCGCGAAGTATGAGCTCGCGGGGCCTGCGCATGTGGTTTCGAGGCGGCGCGAGCGCGCCTCCTCAACCAGCGGCATCCGCCTGAAATAGGTGGAACCCCGGCAAGTATGAGTTGCCGGGGTTCCGGTGTCTTCCGGACCGAAGTCCTTCCAACAGGCACAGTTCTACAGTCCGCCGAGCGGCCCGATCAAGAGGCCTGGCCGACTATTTTCGGACCCCCGGCGTGTCGTGCCGGACACGCCGTCACAGGTGCGTGGCGGCGACGTACTCGTCGATCTCACGGAGCAGAGCAGCCTTCACGCCCTCCGACGCGTACGACGCCCGCACGGCCGTCCGCGACAGGTCGGCCACCCCGGCCTGGTCGAGGCCGAGCAGGTCGGCGGCGATCTCGTACTCCCGGTTGAGGGTCGTGCCGAACATCGGCGGGTCGTCGGAGTTGACGGTGAAGGTCACGCCGGCGTCGCGGAACGCCACGATCGGGTGCTCGGCCAGGGTCGAGACCGCCCGGGTCGCGATGTTCGACGACGGGCAGACCTCGAGCACGATCCCGGTCTCGGCCAGGTGCGCCAGCAGGGCCGGGTCCCGCGCCGACGACGTGCCGTGCCCGATGCGCTCCGCTCCGAGCAGGTTGACGGCGTCCCACACGGTCTCCGGCCCGGTGGTCTCCCCGGCATGCGGCACCGACCGCAGGCCCGCGTCGCGCGCGATGGTGAAGTGCGGCTCGAACTGCGGCCGCGGCACGCCGACCTCGGGACCACCCAGACCGAACCCGACCAGGCCCTCCGGCCGGTGGTTGAGGGCGTAGTCGAGGGTCGCGTCGGCCGCCGGGATGCCGAGCTCGCCCGGGATGTCGTAGATCCACCGCAGCACCAGACCGAAGTCGCGCTCCGCAGCGAGGCGGGCGTCCTCGATCGCCTCGGTGTAGGCCTGGATGGAGATGCCCCGCAGCACCGACGTGTACGGCGTGCAGGTCAGCTCGGCGTACCGCACGTGCTGCTCCGTGGCCATCTCGCGGGCGACCTCGTAGGTCAGCATCCGGACGTCCTCGGGCGTGCGGATCAGGTCGACGACGGCGAGGTAGACCTCGATGAAGTGGCCGAAGTCGCGGAACTCGTAGAACCGGCGCAGCTCGTCGGGGTCGGCGGGCACGGTGCCCGGGTGCCGCTCGGCGAGCTCCCCGACGATCCGCTCGGACGCGGACCCGACGTGGTGGACGTGCAGCTCGGCCTTGGGCAGACCGGCGATGAAGGCGGCAGTGCTCATCGCCGGAGTCTGGCAGCGAGGTCAGGCGAACCAGAAACCGACGGCGACCGGGAGCGCCGCGAACACCAGCCACGGCGTGACGATCGAGACGCTGGTTGAGGACCCGCACGCCCGGCGATCGCCAGCAGGCAGACCACGGTGGCGACGCGCGAGCAGCACCGGGAAGGCGCCCGGTCGGTCGACGGTGTTGGCCAGGATCACCAGGCCGGCGGCGAAGTGCCCGGCGGTCGTCAGCACGAGTGCCGAGATCACCCACTTCTGGACCCGCTCGACCTGCATCAGCCCACGCCCTCCAGGAGATTGCCGGCGATCTCGTCGAGGTGACTCCCCGGACACGGCTTGCCGTCGAGCATCACTGTAGGGGTGCCGTTGACGCCGTCCTTCGACGCCTGCTCGGTGGCGTTCTCCACCCACTGCTCGAACGCCAGGTCCTCGATGCCGGCCCTGACCGCGGACTCGTCGGCGCCCGCCTCGACGGCCTTGTCGACGAACCAGGAGTCCTCGGGGAACGGCCCGCTCTCGGACGGCTGCTCGGCGAAGAGCTCGTCGTGGAACGTCTTGGCCACGTCGGGGCCGGCCGCGTCGAGCACGACCCAGAACGCGTTGGCGGCCGGCAGCGAGTAGTCGCCGAACCGCGAGAGGAAGTCGACCGGCCGGTACTCCACCCGGGCCCGCCCCGCCTCGATCGCCTCGGTCAGGCCGTCGTTGGTCAGGCCCTCGAGCTCGCCGCAGATCGGGCAGAGGAAGTCCTCGTAGATCACGACCTCGTGCGGCGCGTCGGCATCGCCCACCACCAGACCGAAGTCGTCGGACGCCCCCTCGGGCGTGGTCGCCACGTCACCGGTGGTGTCGCGCTGGCTCTGGACGAGCAGCCCGATCACCACGGCGACGACCAGCACCGCACCGACGACTCCGACGACCACCAGCCGCCGGCGACGCTCGGCCGCCTGCTGGGCCCGGATGACCTCCGCGGCGCGGGCCGACCGGCGGTCCTGGGCGTTCTTCTTCGACATCAGTGGGTCCTCTCGGGTACGGCGCGGAACAGGAGGTTGTCGAGGGCGAGCCGGGTCCGGCGGGAAGACCACCAGCCAGCACGACAGCAGGAGGAGGCCGACGTCCCGGGCGATCTCCATCGGGTACTCGCTCGACGCGCCCTCGCGGGTGCCGCCACCGCCGAAGCAGCCGCACTCGATCTCGAGACCGCGCGCCCAGGCCGAGGCGATCCCGACGACGAAGGCGAGGAAGAGCAGGGCCGAGACGACGCCCATGCCCCTCGTGAGGACGCCCAGGACCAGGCAGAGGCCGACGACGACCTCGAGCACCGGCAGCAGGTGTCCCACAGTCGGCACGATCGCCTCGGGGAGAAGGTCGTAGGCCCGGACGGCGCGCACGCTCTCGGCGGGTTCGGGCAGCTTCAGGGCACCGGCGACCAGCCACACCCCTCCGGTGACCAGGCGCGCCACCAGGCCGAACCACTCCTTCACGCGGACGACCCTAGGTGGCGCACCTGAGGCGAACCTGAGTCGCGGCCCACCGGCGATGACCGCATGCGTCGGGAGGTGAGTAGGGTGGCCGATCGTGAACGAACGACTCGTCTGGATCGACTGCGAGATGACCGGCCTCGACATCGTGGCCGACGCTCTCATCGAGGTCGCGGCCCTGGTCACCGACTTCGACCTGAACGTCATCGGCGAGGGCATCGACGTGATCGTCAAGCCGCCGCCCGCGGCCCTCGATCAGATGATCGACTTCGTGCGCACCATGCACGAGACGTCGGGCCTGCTCGTCGAGCTCGAGAACGGCCTCGAGATGGCCGACGCGGAGCAGCAGGTGCTCGACTACATCAAGGAGCACTGCCCCGACGGCAGCCGTCCCCCGCTGGCCGGCAACACCGTGGCCACCGACCGTTCGTTCCTGGCACGTGACATGCCCACTCTCGAGGGATTCCTGCACTACCGCAACGTCGACGTCTCCTCCATCAAGGAGCTCTCGCGCCGCTGGTACCCCCGGGCCTACTTCTCCTCACCTGCCAAGCGCGGCAACCACCGGGCGCTGGCCGACATCCAGGAGAGCATCGAAGAGCTCCGCTACTACCGCGAGGCCGTCTTCGTGCCTCCGCCCGGGCCGGACAGTGCGGCCGCCAAGGAGATCGCGGCACGCCACGGTGGAGCCATCACCGGCCTCCGTCCCGATGCGGAGAACCCTGCCTGACTCCCCTATACTCGTCCGCGCGGCCCCGGCGACGTCGGGGCTTCGTGGTGGGCGTAGCTCAGCTGGTAGAGCGCCGCGTTGTGGTCGCGGATGTCGCGGGTTCAAGTCCCGTCGTTCACCCCACGTGAGAAGGCCCCCGGCTCACGCCGGGGGCCTTCTGCCTGTCGTGTGTGTGCCGGTCAGCCGGCCGTGACCTGCACGTGCGCCCCGTCGTGCACCCGCTGCGGGAAGACGAGTCGGAACTCGCTGCCCACGCCCGACGTCGACTCGAACTCCACGCGCCCGTGGTGGCTCGCGGCGATGGCCTGGGTGATGGAGAGCCCGAGTCCGCTGCCCTGGATCGCCATCTCGAAGGCCACCGACGAGCGGAAGAACCGCTTGAACACCTGCGGCTGCTCGTTCAGCGGGATGCCCACTCCGGTGTCGCGCACCGTGATGACCGCCGCGGCGGCGTCACTGCGCAGCGAGACGTCGACGCGACCGCCCGGGTTGGTGAACTTCACGGCGTTGCTCAAGACGTTGATGACCGCGCGCTCCAGCTGGGCGCGGTCGCCGATGAACGGCGTCGGCGTCGACGGCACGTCGATGCCGAAGGCCTTGCCCGTGGTCTCGCAGGCCGGCGCCACGACGTTGGCGGCAGCGAGTACGACGGCGCCGAGGTCGCAGTCGGCCGACTTCGTCTCCAGGCACCCGTCCTGGACCTGGCTGAGGAGCAGCAGGTCGTCGATGAGCGACAGCAGGCGCTCGCTGTTGCCGGCCACCCGGGCCAGCGCGTTGGTCTGGGACGAGTTGAGCTCGCCGAAGCCGCCGTCCTCGAGGATCTCGAGGTAGCCCAGGATGCTGGTGATCGGAGTGCGCAGCTCGTGGCTCACGCTCGAGACGAAGATGTCCTTGAGCTGGTCAACCTGGCGCAGCCGGTCGACCGCCTCGCGCTCGGCGTCCAGCGCCTCGGTCAGCGCGGAGTGTGCCCGCAGGCGCTCGGTGACGTCCTCCGCCGTGCTGACGTGGCCGGTGATGTTGCCGTCGTCGTCGATGATGCGGGCCAGGGTCATCGAGTGCACGCGCAGGTCGCCGTCCTTGGTGACGAACTCGACCTCGGTGCCGGCGTGCTCGGGCTCGCGCAGCACGTGGGCCACTGCCCTGTGCGTGGGCTCGGTGCCGAGGAGCGCCGCCAGCCGGTCGAACTCCTCCTGACGGTGGAACATCGCCGTCGACTTCCCGAGCACCTCCTCGGCGCGGTAGCCGAGCTGCTGCTCGGCGCCCGGGTTGAACAGGTTGATCAGCCCCCCGGCGTCCACGCCGATGATGGCGATGCCCCGCGTGCTGCCGACCAGGCTGTGCAGCCGGTCGCGCTCGGCGGACGCCGCCTGGCTGACGTGGCGCTGCATGGCCACGGCGACGGCGCTGGGCAGACAGGTGACGACACAGGCCAGCACGAAGAGGTGCAGGGCGAGCATCACGATGTCTGTGTGGTGAGACATCCGGCCGACGCCCGCCAAAGGGCCGATGTCGGCGAGCGTGAGCGCGGCCGCGGTGCACGCGAAGGCCAGCAGCTGCACGAGAGTGACCCGCATCGAGTTGCGCAGCGCACACCACGACAGCACGGGGACGATCAGGAAGGCCATGAGCGGCTTGTCGCCGAAGACCCCGAAGACGAGGTACATCACGCCGGCCAGGGCGACGGCCTGGATGCCACGCTCGACGCGGGCGCTGCTCGCTCGGTGGGTGGCCACTGCCATGAAGAACGGCAGCACGATGGCGTAGCCGTTGAGGTGTACGACGAGGGTGGCGGCGGCCAGCACGCCGAGCCGGTCGGTGCCGGCCAGCAGCTCGGTGCCACCCGTCACCAGCCCGGCGACGAGGGAGCCGGCGAGCGCCGCACCGAGGAACCTGCCGAGGTCGTGGTTGTCGCGCAGCCGCGGCCTGCGGGTGCCGCTGTGCGTGACGATCTCGGCGACCACGAGGGCGCCGGCGGTGATGCCGAGGGACCAGCCGGCGGCCACGAGCGGCTCGCGGCCCGCGAGGACCAGGGTCGCGAGGCTGGAGAAGAAGATGAGGAGTGCGATGTCGACCCAGCGACCCCGGCGGTTGCACAGCAGGACACCCGCGGCCAGGCCGGTCGGCCAGATCTCGCCTGCGTGACTTCCGTCGGGCAGCACGGTGACGGCGACGTATCCCACGCCCGCCATCAGGGCCAGCAGACCGAGGTCCCGAGACTTCACGACACGACTCCCCTTGCCTGCCCGCGCCCGGGCTCGCTCAACGTCCGTCGGGCCCGGCTGAGCCCGAAGAGACGAGGTTAGGAGGTTCCCGGGGCCTGCGCGGTGGATTGGACCAAACATCCCCTGCATTAGGTTGATCCGGTGACTTCCGACCAGAGCAGGTACGACGTCGTGGTAGTGGGCGGCGGCCACAACGGTCTGGTGGCGGCGACCTACCTCGCCCGGGCCGGTCTGTCGGTCGTCGTGCTCGAGCGGCTCGGCCACACGGGCGGCGCAGCCGTCTCGGCGCAGGCGTTCGCCGGGCAGCCCGCGCGGCTCTCGCGCTACTCCTACCTGGTCTCGCTGATGCCCGAGCAGCTGGTCCGCGAGCTCGACCTCGACATCGCCCTGGCACCGCGCACGACCGCGTCGTACACGCCGTACCTCCGCGACGGGAGGCCCGGCGGGCTGCTCGTCGAGCGGCCCGAGGGCGACCTCACCAGGCAGTCGTTCGCGGCGCTGACCGGCAGCGACGAGGAGTACGACGCCTGGCACGCTTTCTACGGCGAGGTGGCCGGACTGGCCGCTGCCGTGGCGCCCACGCTGATGGAGCCGTTGCCCACGGAGCGCGACCTGTCTTCCGAGGTCGACGCCCGGATCTGGCGCGACATCGTGCAGCGGCCTCTCGGCGAGACCATCGAGGAGCGGTTCAGGGACGACACGGTGCGCGGCGTGGTCGCGACCGACGCGCTGATCGGCACGTTCGCGTCGATGCACGACACGTCGCTGGCGCAGAACCGCTGCTTCCTCTACCACCTGATCGGCAACGGCACCGGTGAGTGGCGGGTGCCGGTGGGCGGCATGGGTGCCGTCACCGACGCCCTCGCGCACGGCGCCGTCGAGGCCGGGGTCGAGATCATCACGTCAGCCGGAGTCAGCGCCGTCATCGCCGGCGACGACGGGGCCGAGGTCACCTGGCACGACGGCATCCGCACGCACACCGTGGCCGGCCGGCACGTCCTCGCCAACGTCGCTCCGTGGGTCCTCCAGATCCTGCTCGGCGAGCCCGAGGACGCCGACACCAAGCCGCAGGGATCTCAGCTCAAGATCAACTTCCTCCTCGACCGGCTGCCCGCCCTCCGGTCCGGTGCCGACCCGCGGCAGGCGTTCGCCGGCACCCTGCACCTCGACGAGGACTACAGCCAGCTCGAGGCGGCGTACGCCGACGCCGCGGCCGGCCGGATGCCGGCCGTGCTGCCGGGCGAGGTCTACTGCCACTCCCTCACCGACGCCTCGATCCTCGGCGAGCTCGCCGAGTCGACGGCGCACACGCTGACCTACTTCGGCCTGCACACTCCGGCGGCCCTGTTCGAGGACGACCGCGAGGGCGCCAAGGCGCTGGCGGTCGAACGCGCCCTGGCGTCGATCAACGCCCATCTCAGCGAGCCGATCACCGACTGCCTGGCCACCGACGCATACGGCCAGCCGTGCCTCGAGGCCAAGGTCCCGCAGGACGTCGAGGCCGATCTCGCCATGCCCGGCGGCCACATCTTCCACGGCGACCTCGACTGGCCGTGGGCCGCCAACCGCGCCCGTCTCGACACCCCTGCACAGGCATGGGGCGTGCAGACCGAGTCGCCGTCGGTGCTGCTGTGCGGATCGGGGGCGCGCCGCGGCGGGGCCGTGTCGGGCCTCGGCGGACACAACGCCGCACAGGCCGTGCTGGCCTCCCGGTAGGTCCGTATCCCGATTTTTCTCTCCTGTCGCCCGCTGGTAACGTTCTACTCGCTTCACAGCACGCGCCATTAGCTCAATTGGCAGAGCAGCTGACTCTTAATCAGCGGGTTCGGGGTTCAAGTCCCTGATGGCGTACCAGCACCGCAGGTCAGAGGCCCTTTCCCATGACGGGAAGGGGCCTCTCGCACGTCCATGTTCCGGAAACGTACCGAATTCAACGTCGCTCAACGCCGTACAGCACCTGTCAGCGACCGCCTCGGAGCCGGGCGATGACGCTTCCACGGGTCCGCACGCGGCGAGTTCGGTGCGGCTCGAGGTGCGAGCTTCGTCTAGCCGTGCGACAGGTGGGTCTTCACGGTGCTGCGGCTGATGAGCATCCGCAGGGCGATCTCGGGCTCGGGAAGGCCGTCGGCCACCATGCCAGCGATGGCGAGCTCGGTGGGGCTGAGGCTCGGCGGCCCACGTCACCTCGATCCTCCTCGGCTCGACGCCCGCAACCGGGGCCAGGCCGCCATCGTCGTCTACGAGGCCGGTCCGGCCTGGCCAGCTGGTGTCCGCAGCCCGAACCAGATCAGGACCACGCCGAGGATCGTGATGGCGACGTCGACGGCGAGCGCCAGTCGGATGCCGGTCAGCTCCACGGTCTGGGTCGCGGCGACCGAGCTCAGGATCGGGATGCCGACGACCAGGGCCACCTGCTGGGTCATCGTCGTCAGTCCCGTCGCCAGGCCCTGCTCCTCGTTGGGCAGGCCGGAAGTGCCGGTCACGGTGTACGCCACGATCGCGGTCACGTGCCCGAAGAACCCGACGAACAGCGCGGGGATCAACACGGCGAGCGCCACCCGATCGGCACCGAGGAAGATCAGCGGGATGGTCGCGAGGCCCTGCACGGCGAGGCCCGCCGTCAGGACGCGGCGGTTGCCGTAGCGACCGAGGAAGCGACCTGCCACCACGCCGGCGACGACCGCGGCCAGTCCCGGGACGCCGAAGACCATGCCGGTGACGAAGGGCGAGAGGCCCAGGATGTGCTGCAGGTAGAGCGTGATCAGGAAGATCATGGCGGGCTCCATCGTGAAGATCACCAGCCCTGCGAAGTTGCCCCATCTCACGTTCGGCCTCCGCAGGATGCGCACCGGTGCCAGCGGAGCGGGTGAGCGCAGCTCGATCACCCAGAACCCGGCCAGCAGGAGCACGCCGACCGCGCCCCACACGAGCTCCCGCTCAATGATCCCCAGGAGCAACGCCAGGAGGCCGCCCGTCACGGTCAGCGCTCCGGGTAGGTCGAGCTTCACCCGGTCTGGCACCGTGCTCTCGTTGATCACGAGCGGTGTCACCACCACGATGGCGAGGGCGACGGGAACATTGATGAAGAACGCAGCCCGCCAGCTCATCAGACCGACCAGGGTGCCACCGACCAGCGCCCCGACCGTGAAGCCACCGGAGAGCATCGCGCCATTGAGCCCGAGCACCCGGTCGCGCGTCGCACCCTCCTGGAACGTGGTCGTGAGCAGCGACATCGCCGCCGGCATCGTCATCGCCGTGGCGACGCCCTGCAGCACGCGGGCGGTCAGCAACGTCCCGGCGCTGGTCGCGCACCCCCCGAGCAGCGAGGCCCCCGCCAGCAGCACCATGCCTGCCAGGAACAACCTCCGGCGGCCGAACAGGTCCGCCGTACGCCCGAACACCAGGGTGAATCCGGCCGCCGGCAACGCGTAGGCGGAGGTGACCCACGGCAGGCCATCCACGCCCAGCCCGACGCCCGCGCCGACCTCGGGCAGGGCGACGTTCAGGATCGAGAAGTCGACCGACAGCATGAAGCCGGCGCCGAGCAGGACGAGCAGCACCAGGCGCTGCCTGGACGTGAATCGGGCCGGTGAGCCCTGGGCGGTACCCACCGCGGTCACGGGGTTTCGGTTTGGTGCCATGGTTCCGGTTCCCTTCGGCTCGCGACGGGTCAGGCGTCGTACTTCTCGATCGGCTGGCCCGTGCCGGTGGCGACCAGGCTCGGCAGGCTCTTCGTGATGTAGAAGGTCCAGCCCTCGAAGCAGGCCTCGAAGCAGTCGGACTCAGCCGAGTTGAGGCCCTCGTGCGTGAAGTTGAGCGTCGCGCCGCTCGGGCTCTCGGTGATCTCGAAGACGACCTTGGTGTCGGTCCACTCCTCGTGGTCCTCGATGAAGGTGATGAAGGAGTCCACGACGTGCCAGACGACCCGCTCGCCCGGAGCGAGCTCGATGAGTCGGAAGCGGGCGAACCGGATGCCCTCCTTCGACTTGGCTGTCTCCCCCGCGTACGCCGTGTCGTCGGTGAAGACGAACTCGTCGTGCAGCGCCGCGGTGGCCCCGATGATGTTCTCGTTCCACCAGCCACGCACGTTGGTGATGGCTGCGAAGACCTCGTCCGGCGTCCGGTCGAAGGTGGTCGTGGCGTTCAGGTGATGGGTGATCGACATCTTCTCGTTCCTCTCCCTCGTGGGTTTTGCCCCACCGACGAACGAGATCCATCCGGATCGACATCGACGCGAAGTTTCTTTCTTGTCCCGCCTGGATCGAGGCGTCCGGAGCGTGTCTCAGAGGTCGCGAAGGCTCCCGATCAGGTAGCGACGCTCGGCCTCAGTAGGCGTCAGTTGGGCAGACTCGTCGTACGCCACCTCGGCCTCGGCGACGCGGCCCGCCGGAGCAGATCGGCCAGGGTCGCCGGCGCAGGTGGTAGCCGACGAGGCGGCCTGACGATGCGAGTGCCTCGACAGCAGCAGCGCCACAGGCCGGGCGAGCTGGATCGCCTCCGATGTCAGCGCCCGGCGTCCGTCCTGGTCGTCGTACCCCTCGTTGAAGATCAGGTAGAGCATCGCGAGCACCCCGGACAAGCGCTCCGGCAGCAGCTCGGCGGGCGGGACCCGGTAGGGGATGCCGGCCTCGGCGATCTTGCGCTTGGCGCGGACCAGGCGCTGCGCCAGGGTCGGCTCGGCGCTGATAAAGGCCCTGGCGATCTCGGCAGTGCTCAGCCGCGGCCAGCGTGAGCGCGACCCTGGCGTCGAACGACAGCGCCGGGTGACAGGAGGTGAGGATCTGCCGCAGCCGCTCGTCGGGGATCACCTCCAGCGGCGGCTCATCCGGCGCGACGACCTGCCCCACTCCTCCCGGTACGCCGCGTCGACCGCCGTGCGTACGGCCTCGCGGGAAGCGGTCATTCCCAGATCGGGCGAATCTCGACGCTCCCTCTGAGCGCCCACGGGTGGCCCGCGGCGATCGCGATCGCCTCGTCGAGATCGGCGCACTCGATGGCCACCACGCCGCCGACCAGGTCCTTGGTCTCGGCGAACGGGCCGTCGGAGACGAGGGTCTCGCCGTCACGGACCCGGACGGTGGTGGCCTGGGCGGACGGCCGCAACCGTTCACCGAACAGCTCGGCGCCGCGCCGCGCCAGGTCCGCTTCCCAGGCCAGGGCAACTGGGTCGGCCGCCAACTCCTCCTGACTCGGAGAGATCGTCTCGTCATCGCAGATCAGCAGCACGTACTTCATACCCGCAGAGTCTGGCACGCCAGCCGGACAGCGGTCGGGACGAGGACTGGGGCACCTTCCTCTGCCCAGCCACCACGACCGACGCTGGTGATCGACGACCTCGCTGCGACGCTCGACGCCTTGCTGGCGGACTGGTGAGCCAGGAACCGGAAACGATGCCTGTCGCTGACAGACGACGACAACCTGTGTCGACCCAGGTTCCCGAACAGCGGGTTCGGGGTCCGAGTCCCTGATGGCGAACCACGTTGCCCCCTGACCTCCGGGCCAGGGGGCTGTGGTTCTCACTCGGCGTACGCCGACGGAGGTGCGAACGCCGTGGCACGCTGCGTAAGGGCCGGGCGCTCGCACCTCCGCCGGATGGGCAGGGCGTCGGCCGACTAGGCGTTGATCGCGGCCGGCTCCTCGGAGGTAGCGGGAGTGTTGATCTCGATCCTGCGGGGCTTTGCCTTCTCCGCCACCGGGACGGTCAGGCGCAGCACGCCGTCGGTGTAGGTGGCCTCGATCTGGTCCAGGTCGAGGTTGTCGCCCAGCACGAGCTGGCGGGTGAACATCCCTCGCGGACGCTCGGACGCCAAGGGCTCCCAGTCCCCGTTGTTGGCGACGCGCTCGGCGCGCACGGTCAACACGTTGCGCTCGACGTCGAGGTCGACGCTGTTCTTGTTGACGCCGGGCAGGTCGAACTCGATCACGAACCGGTCGCCCTGACGCCAGGCATCCATCGGCATCACCACGGGACGGTTCGTGGTGCCGAGAAGCTGCTGGGTCAGGCGGTCGAGGTCACGGAACGGGTCGGTGTTTCGAAGCAGCATCACTGTCCTCCTGGTTCGCTCGAGTGGGTCGCCGAAGCGCCCACAACCTGTATTGACGAGTACAGGTTTGTTATATTCAATCAGGCAGAGCGAGTCAAGTTCTCTCCGCAAGAATTTCGACGGACAGGTGGTGCGGTGATGGGTGAACGGGCCCGAGGCGTCTTCGCGATCTCCGTGGCAGCCGACATGGTCTCGATGGGGATCCAGAACCTGCGCGTCTACGAGCGACGGGGCCTGGTCGAGCCGGGACGCACCAGCGGTGGCAGCCGTCTCTACAGCCTCGACGACATCGACCGCCTCCACCGCATTCATGACCTGCTCGGCGAGGGCCTCAACCTCGCCGGGATCGCCCAGGTCCTCGTCCTCGAGGACAAGGTCGCCCTCCTCGAGCGCCAGCTGGCCCGCAAGCGTTGAGCGGACGGCGCAGGCCGCCGCGCACGCGCCGAGGAGCTAGCGGTGGAGACCCGTGGGCCCGGTCTCGAGTCATCAGGAGGCTCGGGGTCCCGTGCTCATTCCCCGGTGCGGGCGTACGCCGCCGGCCACTCGATCAGCGGCAGCAGCTCGGACAACGGCTGCGTGTGGTCCCGGCCGAGCACCACCTGGGTGTCGATGTTCGACGGGTCCATCTGCTGGATGAAGAGCCGGCAACGGCCGCACGGCGGCAGCACGAAGACGACGTCGTCCTCGTCGCGCCAGACGGCGACGATCGTCGCGATCCGCTGCTCCCCTGCCGTGATCATCGCCGCGATCGCGGCGTGCTCGGCGCAGAAGCCCGTGCCCGAGGCGGTGTCGATGCAGACGCCTCCGTAGCGATTGCCCGCCGTTGTGACGAGGACGCTCGCGACGTCGCCGAAGAGGCGGTCACCCACCAGCCGCGGGTTCAGCAGGTCGACGGCGGCAGCGACCAGCTCGTCGGTGGAGGCGGGCCCGGCCATCTCAGAGGTAGAGGCCTGTGGACTCGGCCTCGAGCCGGTCGGCGGCGACGGCGTGGATGTCGCGCTCGCGCATGACGACGTACACCTCGCCCTGCACCTCGACCTCGGCCTTGTCCTCGGGGTCGAACAGCACCCGGTCGCCGACCTCGACGGCGCGGGCGTGCGGGCCCACGGCGACCACGCGCGACCAGCTGAGACGGCGGGCGCCCATGGCGGCGGTGGCGGGGATGACGATGCCGCCGGAGGACCGGCGCTCGCCGGCCTGGCGGTCCTCCTCGACCAGGATCCGGTCGTGGAGCATCTTGATCGGGCGACTTGTCGGGCATGTGCGCGCGGTCAGCGGGCGATCTTGCGGAGCACCGCGAACAGCACGATCACGCCCACGACGCCGGCGGCGACCTTGAGGATGTTGTCGGTGCGCGGCTGGCCCGTCTCCATGTCGACGAAGTGGGCCTTCGTCGGCGTAGACCTGTCGGCCGACGATCGTCTTCGGACTCGCGCGGTGGACGAGCTGGTCGATCGTGCTGGCCAGGCGCTCGCGGGTCGCTTCGATCTCGCGCTCGAGGGAGCACATGTCGTTGCTCACCCGGGAAGGCTACCGATGCGGTCGCGGGCTCGACCGCGGATCGAAGCCGAACGGGAGCTCCAGCCGGTGCGCACCCATCAGGGCGTCGTCGGTGAGCACGTCGTACGTCGCGCCGTCGGCGACGACGACGCCGTCACTGAGCACCACCGAGCGCGGGCACAGCTCGAGCGCGTAGGGCAGGTCGTGGGTGACCATCAGGACGGTGACGTCGAGGACCGCGCAGGATGTCGGCGAGCTCGCGGCGCGACGCGGGGTCGAGGTTGGAGCGACGGCTCGTCGAGCACCAGGATCTCGGGCTCCATCGCCAGCACCGTGGCCACCGCGACCCGGCGGCGCTGCCCGAACGACAGGTGGTGCGGCGGCCGGTCGACGAAGTCGGCCATGCCGACCTGGTCGAGCGCGGCCATCACCCGGCGGTCGAGCTCGGCGCCGCTGATGCCGAGGTTGGCCGGCCCGAAGGCGACGTCCTGCCGCACCGTGCCGAGGAACAGCTGGTCGTCGGGGTCCTGGAAGACGATGCCGACGCGCCGGCGGATCTCCTTGAGGTTCTCCTTCACCACCGGCAGCCCGCTCACGGCGACCGATGCCGGCGCCCGCGGTGAGGATGCCGTTGAGGTGCAGCACCAGCGTCGTCTTGCCGGCGCCGTTGGGGCCGAGCAGCGCGACCCGCTCCCCCGCGTGCACGTGCAGGTCGACGCCGAAGAGCGCCTGGTGGCCGTCGGGGTAGGCGTAGGCCAGGCCGCGGACGTCGAGGGTCGGGCGTCGCTCACGGCGTACGCCGCAGGTCGGGGAGCGCGCCGTCGTAGCCGCGCGACAGCATCGCCAGGTGGACGCGCTCGCCGCGCTCGTAGGAGCGGATGAACAGGGCGCCGAGCGTGCGCGCCAGGGTCGGCCAGTGCCGGGGCGAGCGAGGGTCGTAGCCGCGCGAGCGCATGGCCGTCATCATCCGGGCCATCTCGCCGGTGACGACATCGAGGTAGCGGACCATGAACCCCATGATCTGGCCACGATCAGGTCGGGCATCCGCAGCCGCTGCAGCCCGCGCAGGAGGTCGTCGGGCTCGGTGGTCGCCGCGAGGGTGAGCGAGGCGAGGACGCCGAGGCGTGCCCTTGACCGCGAGCCCGAACGCCGCGACCAGGCCCGGCTCGGAGACGGCTCACGCCGAGCACCTCGACCTGCGGGCCGTGGGCGACGAACGGCACCAGCACCGCGAACAGCAGCGAACGGCACCTCGATCGACCATCCGCTTGCGAGGTAGGCGAAGGGCACCCGGCGAGATCGCGATGACGACGAGCAGGACGGCGAGGTAGCCCGCGAACGCGGCGTACCACTGGCGGGGCGTCGCCACGACGACGAGCATGAACGCGACCAGCGAGAGGATCTTGAGGTGCGCCGGAGCGCGGTGGAGCGGGCTGTGGCCGTGGAAGTGCAGCTTGTGACCGTGCCCGGCGCCCATCGTCAGTGGCTGTCGGCGTGCTGGCGGGGTCCGGTGTCTCGGCCTCGTCGTCGCTGCGACGGCGGATGACCCAGAAGAGCCCGCCGCCGACGACCAGGACGGCCAGCGAGCCGAGCGACTCCGGCGACGCCACCGGACAGGCGCTCGTTGTCGATGCCCTTGGCCTGGTAGTCGGCGAGCGGGCCGTCGGCTGCGCGCGTGCTCCTCGGCGCTGTCGAGGAAGCCGGTCTTGCTCGGCGACGAACTCGAGCCCGTCGGGGTGGCTGCTGGCGTAGTAGCTCGCGACGCCCGCGATCAGCAGGGCGGCGACGAGGCCGGTCAGGAGGAAGGTGCGCGGCTCTCATGCGGCCACTCCCGGTCGACGGATCTCGAGCTCGCGAGCGCGAGGAGGGGGCGGGCGCCGTAGCACGAGGTCGGGGCGTACGGCGACGACGCTGCCGACGACCAGCCCGGTGATCACCGCCTCGCCGATGCCGATCACGGTGTGCCAGCCGACCATCGCGGTGAACAGGGTGCCGACGTCGACCGGGGCGGTGCCGCCGATCGCGAAGAGGACGGAGAAGACCGTCGCCGCGACGGGCACGCTCACCAGCGCGCCGACCGCGGCCGCCGGGGCGACGAATGCGACCTGCTTCGGCAGGACCTGGCGCACCAGGACGAAGACGGCCCAGCCGACCACGACTCCGGCCAGCGCCATCAGGGTGATGTTGGTGCCGATCGCCGTGATGCCGCCGTCGGCCATGAGCAGGGCCTGGACGAGCAGCACGACGCTGATGCAGAGCACGGCGGTGAAGGGCCCGACGAGCACGGCGGCGAGCGCGCCCCCGAGCAGGTGGCCGCTGGTGCCGGCACCGACCGGGAAGTTCATCATCTGGCCGGCGAACACGAACGTCGCCACCAGCCCGGCCATCGGCGCGGTCTTGTCGTCGAGCTCGCGGCGCGCCCCCGAAGCGCCACGGCGATGCCCGCCGCCGCGACCACGCCGGTCGCGATCGAGGTCGGTGCGTCGAGGAATCCGTCGGGCACGTGCACGAGGGGGTCGCCTCCGGTGGGTAGGTTCTGCGTTGACTGGTTCAGGTCCGCCTCGCACTCTATTGCACATAGTTTGCAACAACACCCCTCGGGTCACAGGAGCTCTCGCATGACCGACCGCCTCACCCCCGGCGACACCGCCCCCGACTTCACCCTCACCTCCGACACGGGTGAGAGCGTCACGCTCTCCGACCTGCGCGGGCGCTCGGTGATCGTCTACTTCTACCCGGCCGCGATGACGCCGGGCTGCACGACGCAGGCGTGCGACTTCACCGACTCGCTCGACTCCCTCAAGGGCGCGGGCTACGAGGTCCTCGGCATCTCGCCCGACAAGCCGGAGAAGCTCGCGAAGTTCCGCGAGCGCGACGGCCTCACCATCACCCTGCTCTCCGACCCCGACAAGACGACCCTGGCCGCCTACGCGGCGTACGGCGAGAAGAAGCTGTACGGCAAGCTCGTCGAGGGCGTCATCCGGTCGACGATCGTGGTCGACCCCGAGGGCAAGGTCGCCGCCGCGCAGTACAACGTCAAGGCCACCGGGCACGTCGCCAAGCTGCGCCGGGATCTCCGTCTCGAGACGAGCAGCGGCGAAGCCGACTGACCGATTTCGTCACTCGATCGGAACCCGGTAGACGGCGAACCTGTCGTGCGCCGAGATCCAGACCGCATCGCGGTCTGCATCGACGCTGCCGCTGCCCTGGACGTCGCCAATGCGGTCGACGATGAGGTTCCTGGCCGGGTCGATGCGTGCCACCAGGACGTCGCTCACCCGAGCCCACACGGACCCGCCGCCGACTGCCAGGTCCCCGCCCTGGATGGAGATGTCCGAGACGTCGATCGTGGCCGCCACCTCATCGGTCGACGGGTCGACGCGCACCACGTCACTGGTCGAGTTGTTGAGCACCCACACGGCACCTTCGCCCACGTCGAGGAAGTAGGCGCCGCTCCCCACCTCGACCGTTGCCTGGACCTTCCCCGTGCGAGGGTCAAGGCGGCTCACGACGTCGCCTGTGGGGCTGGTCACCCAGAGCGAGCCGAAGCCGTATCGCACCCCCGCCGCACCTTCGGGAGCGGGGAACCGGTCCGCGACACGGTTGGTCGTCGGGTCGACCCTGCAGATCTCCGTGCCCCCTTCCGCCACGGCGTACACGCCTCCGCCGCCTGCCGCGAGCGACCCCTCCGGCTGGATGCCGGTGAACGGGAGCTGGACAGACGTCACCTCCTTGCCGGTCGCAAGGTCGAAGCGGAACAACCGTCGCGAGATGCAGTCCACGGCCCACAAGGAGCCGAATCCGGTGTCCATGGCAGTGCAGAAGTTCGACCCCGGGCCGGCCGATCCCAGGGGCTCACCCGTGTCCGCGTCGTAGCGGCTGATGCCCTTGCCGACGTTCGCGACCCAGGCCGAGCCGCCGAATACCACCACCCAGTCGGCGTTGGGGCGAGCGTCGTAGGTCCGGGTATCGGGGATGTCCTCGAGCTGCCTCGCCGGTGGCAGCGTCGACGTTGGGGAGGCCGAGGGCGAGGCCGCAGGGGTGGACGGCGTGTCGCTCGTCGGCGAGCCGGACTCTGGCTCGTCCCTGTCGTCACTGCACCCGACGAGCAACAGCGAGAGGATCACAGCCGCAAGGACCGCGTCATGCCGGCGAACCATCCTCCAGTGTCGTGGACGTCCATCGCCGCCCGCAACGTCATACGGGCTGTGGCACCGGTGCCGCGATTCGTATGACGTCCCGGTGACGCCGCTCCCCGGTCTCGCCTGAACGTTTCGATGGAGCCCTCGTTAGGCTCGTCCGGATCCCAGCGCTCGTAGCCCAACAGGTAGAGGCACCAGGTTTAGGTCCTGGCCAGTGAGAGTTCGAATCTCTCCGAGCGCACCCTTCCCGATCTCGACGCGTTCGGCCCAGACGACCTGCGCGCCGCACTCGGTCTCGACGCGCTCGCGCGACCTCGTTCCTCGGTCGCGTCGCTTGCTCGACCTGGCCGAGCCCACGCGACGCGCTCGTTCCTCACGCGCCGCTGCTCGTCTCACCACTACTGTCCCGTCATGGACTCCGCGCTCACCACCGTCGGGCTGCCGCTCGCCCTCGCGATCATCATGTTCGGGCTGGGCCTCGGCCTGACGCTCGACGACTTCCGCCGGGTCGGCACGCACCCCAAAGCCGTGGCGGTGGCCCTGGTCTGCCAGCTGGTCGTGCTGCCGGCGGTGTGCTTCGGGCTGGTGCTCCTGTTCGACCTCAGCCCGCTGCTCGGCATCGGCATGATGCTGCTCGCGTCGTCGCCGGGCGGCACCACGGCCAACCTGTTCAGCCACCTGTTCCGCGGCGACGTCGCCCTCAACATCACCCTGACCGCGATCAACTCGGTCATCTCGATCGTCACGCTGCCGCTGATCACCGGGCTGGCGATCGCCTACTACGACCGTGGCGACGACGTGTCGATGCCGTTCGTCGAGATCGTCAAGGTGTTCGCGCTCATCCTGGTCCCGGTCGGCATCGGCATGCTCGTGCGCAGCCGCAACCCCGGATTCGCGGCGCGGATGGACCGGCCGGTGCGCATCGGGTCGGCGGTGATCCTCGGCGTACTCATCCTCGGGATCCTGCTCGACCAGAAGGACGACGTGGGCGAGTACCTCGCCGACGTCGGCCTGGTCGCCGCCCTGTTCTGCACGATCAGCCTGGTCGTGGGCTACGTCGTGCCGCGGGCTTTCGGGGTCACCGCATCGCAGTCGATCGCCTCGTCCATGGAGATCGGCGTGCACAACGGGACGCTGGCGATCTTCGTGGCCGTCGAGGTGCTCGACAGCACCGAGATCTCGGTGCCGGCCGCGGTCTACTCGCTGTTGATGTTCTTCCTCGCCGGCGCCTGGGGCGCGTTCATCAGCAGGCGAGCAGGTCAGCCCGCGGCGGCCAGCGCGGACGCCACCTGAGGGGCGATCTCTCGCAGGGCCCGGCCGCGGTGCGAGATCGCGTCCTTCTCACCGGAGTCGAGCTCGGCCGTCGTGAGCTCGTGACCCTCGGCGACGAACAGCACGTCGTAGCCGAAGCCACCCGAACCCCGCACCTCACGCAGGATGCGGCCGTCCATCCGCCCGTGCACGACGATCTCGCTGCCGTCGGGGTGACAGAACGCGACCGCGCAGACGAAGTGCGCGGCACGGCGCTCGTCGGGCACGTCGGCGAGCTGGTCGAGCAGCAAGGCGTTGTTGCGGGCATCGGACTTCGGGGGGCCCGACCACCGCGCCGACAGCACCCCCGGCATGCCGTTGAGCGCGTCGACGCACAGGCCGCTGTCGTCGGCCAGCGTCGGCAGGCCCGTGGCGGCGAGCCCCTCCCGCGCCTTCAGCAGGGCGTTGCCCTCGAAGTCGGGCCGGTCCTCCACCGGTTCGTCGTACGACGGCACGTCATCGAGGCCGACGACCTCGATGTCCGGGGCGTGCTCGGCCAGGATGCGCTGCATCTCCGCCAGCTTCTTGGCGTTGCGCGACGCGAGAAATACTTCGAGACGCTCGCTCGTCCCTCGCGAGCTCCTCAGCACAGGTCCCCGGCTCACGAAGCGAGCGCCTCGCGCTGCAGCCGGGTCAGGTCGGCGCAGCCCTTCTCGCCCAGCGCGAGCAGCGCGTCGAGCTCGGCGCGCGAGAACACCGCACCCTCGGCCGTGCCCTGCACCTCGACGAAGCCGCCCTCGCCGGTCATCACGATGTTCATGTCGGTCTCGGCGCGGACGTCCTCCTCGTAGGGCAGGTCGAGCCGCGGCACCCCGTCGATGATGCCGACACTGACCGCGGCGACGGAGCCGGTCAGCGGCTCGCCCGTCAGCGAGCCCGCCTCGCGCAGGCTGGCGACCGCATCGGCCAGGGCGACGTACGCGCCGGTGATGGCGGCCGTGCGCGTGCCGCCGTCGGCCTGGAGGACGTCGCAGTCGAGCTGGATGGTGTTCTCGCCGAGGGCCTTGTAGTCGATGACCGCGCGCAGCGAGCGGCCGATCAGCCGGGAGATCTCGTGGGTGCGGCCGCCGATGCGGCCCTTGACCGACTCGCGGTCGGACCGGGTGTTGGTCGAGGCCGGCAGCATGGCGTACTCCGCGGTGACCCACCCGAGGCCCGAGCCCTTGCGCCAGCGCGGCACCCCGGACGAAGCCGACGCGGCGCACAGCACGCGGGTGCGGCCGAACTCCACGAGCACCGAGCCGGCGGCGTGGTCGAGCCAGTTGCGGGTGATCCTGATGTCGCGGAGGTGGTCGTCGGCCCGGCCGTCAGCACGTGTCATGCCCCGAGGCTAGCGAGCGCCGGGGACATCTCCGGTGGCCGGGCAACCTCGACGATGCCCACCCACGTCACAGTGGATGAGAGGAGGCCGCCGTTGCGAGCCACGGAGAGGGATGCGGAGTTCACCGACTTCGCGACAGCCCAGCGAGCCGCCCTGGTGCGCCTGGCCCGGTTGCTCACGGCCGGCGACGAAGCGCTGGCCGAGGACCTCGTGCAGACGACCCTCACCAAGCTGTACGTCGCGTGGCCGCGGGTGCGCCGGGCCGGCAACCCGGTCGGCTACGCGCGCACCACCCTGACGCACGCCTTCGTGGACGAGCTCAGGCGCGCCCACCACCGCCGGGAGACCACGACGTCCGAACCGGTCGACGGCCCGGCGGTCACGGAGGACCGCGATCTGCGCGAGTCGGTGCTGTCCGCCCTGCGCGGGCTCGCCCCCCGTCAGCGCGCGGTCGTCGTACTGCGGCACTGGCTCGACCTGGACGTGGCCGAGACCGCCCGGATCCTCGGGTGCTCCACCGGGACCGTGAAGTCCCAGAACTCCAAGGCCCTCGACCACCTGCGGGTGGTCCTGGAGCCAGCCGTCACCATCACCGTCGACGAGAGCCGAGGAACGTCATGAACGAGCTCCACCACCTGCTGGACCGAGCCGCCGGAGAGCCGGTGAGCGCCACCGCGGATGCCGACCTGGCCCGCGGACGCATCGCCCTGTCGCGCACGCGTCGCCGCCGGGGAGCGGTCGGCCTCGTCGGCCTGGCCGCGGCCTCGGTCGTCGGCGTCGGCGCGACCCGCGTGCTCGACGACACGGCTTCGCCTCGCCCCGAGGCCGACAGGTCCGTGGCGGTGGACGACGTGAGCCCGGACACCACCGGCGTGCAGCTTCTGGCCTCGCCCCTGAGCGCCGGCCCGTACACGTTCGCCACGACGCCCGAGGGCTGGTCCGTGCAGGGCGCCCGGCCCCAGGCGGTCACCATCGCACCGGACGACGGCTCGGTCAGCGACCATCCCGACGACTTCCGGGGCAAGCTGGTCATCATGCTCGACACGAACCGGCCTGCCGGCGACGAGGTCACGGTCGACGGCCGCACCTTCTGGCTCACCGGCGACAGCGGATACCAGCGGGTGTCGACCCGCACCCTGCCGGGCGAGCCCGAAGGCGTCGTCATGGTGCAGTACCCCGAGTCGTCCGGCTGGTCCGTCGACACGATGCTGGAGTTCCTGGGCAGCGTGCAGGTCGGTGACGGCGCCGTGCCGGGGGTCGGCTGACCGTTCACCGGCCGGCCACGGCCATCCGGACCGCCCACGGGCCGAGGTCGCGGGCGCGGCGTCCCATCCACGGCGCGCCCTCGGTCATCATCCAGGCCACGTCGGAGCGCCAGCTCGGCACGTAGCCGCCGTCCCGCTCGGTCGACGGCGGCTCGAAGGCGAAACCTGCGGCGACGAGCCGCTCGGCGTAGCAGCGTGCCAGCGCCCGGTGCCCGAGCTCGGAGGGGTGCAGGCGGTCGACCGACCAGAACACGCGGGCGCGCACCTCGGGGCGCTCGGAGAGATCGAGGCGGATCCCGCCGTACGCCGCGTGCACCTCGTCGTACGCGGCGTTGACCTCCTCGATACGACGGGCGAGCGGCCGCCGCAGTACTGCCGGCAGCCCGAACACCGCACTGTGGTCGTGGAACCGTGCCGTCAGCAGCAGGGCCCCCGTGCCGTGCAGCGCGTCGGCGCAGGCCAGGAGGTCGTCGCGCACCCGGGCCGGGTCCCACGTCGAGCGCATCGTGTCGTTGACGCCGACGACGAGACTGGCCAGGTCGGGCCGGTGCGCGACCGCCTCGTCCAGCTGCGTCTCGCGCACCTCCGCAGACGTCGCTCCCGAGCGGGCCAGGTTGCAGAAGGACACGTCGTACGACGACGCGAGAGCCTCGGCGAGCAACCGGGCCCAACCCCGCCAGCCGCCCGGGACCGGGTCGCCGACGCCGACCGTGGTGCTGTCGCCCAGGGCAGCGAACCTGACGTAGCGGTTCATGGGTTCAGCGTGGGCGCGCGACGTACGCACGGCCCCTGTACGGGTGACGTGTCCACCAACCCTGCGTGAATGTCTGGCCGAAATGTGGATCGGGCCCGGACGCCCCCGTGGGACGTCCGGGCCCGTGACCTGCCCCCTCCCCCGAGGAGAGCAGCTTGTGGGGTGCCGGCTACTTGAACTCGGTGCGCAGCAGGCGGGCGATGCCGAGGACCAGCGGGATGACCAGCCAGATGACGCCCGAGGTCGCGAGCTGGGCCCACTGCTCACCGGTCGGGGTGAAGTCGCCAGTGAACAGTGGCGTCTGCGCGGTGTTGAACTCGACCCACGGCGCGACCTTCTCGAAGCCCGAGCTCAGCTCGGACAGGATGCCCGCGATCGTCGGCAGGATGAGGCCGTAGACGAAGTAGCCGACGATGGCTGCGGCGGTGTTCATGATCAGGGTCGCGATGGCGAAGCCGATGAGCACCCCGAACACGTTGGCCAGCACGAACCCGTTGAAGAGCAGGTTGCCGTCGACCGACCACTCGGGCGAGCCGCCGGTGGCGGCGCCGAACAGGGTGCCGAGGACGGCGATCAGCGCAGCCAGCACCATCACCGCGACGGCGAGCGCGAAGCCGGCGAGGAACTTGGCGACCACGACCCGCGAACGCTGGGGCTCGAGCGTGAACGTCACCAGGCCGTTGCGCTGGCTGGCCTCGCTGGTGACGAGCATGATGATGAGGATCGGCATGAAGTAGCCGAGCACGCCGCCGGCGACGCCGAGGAAGTCGCCGTAGTCCTTCGAGCCCTCGTCGGCCACCAGGCTGTAGACGACCTGGACGACCAGGACCAGGGCCAGGATCGAGATGGTGAACCAGCGGCCTGCGCGGGTGTCGAGCGCCTTGCGGAGCTCGACCTTGGCCAGCCGGCTCATCGGGACCTGCGAGGTCGACGCGACGTCGATCGTCATGGGTGCGGTGGAGGCGCTCATGCCTGGGCTCCTTCGGGGATGTCGTCGCGCTGGGTGTCGGAGGTGAGCGCGAGGAACAGGTCCTCGAGACCACCGTCGGCGGAGCGCAGGTCGGTCAGGACGATGGTGTTGTCGGCTGCGACGCGGCCGACGTCGACCGGTGCGGCCTCGACGCGCAGGCCCTGGCCGGCGGCGGCGACGGCGTAGCCCTTGTGCTCGAGCGCCTTGGTGAGCAGCGCGTTGTCGAGCGAGGTGACGTTGGTGGTCTGGGTCTCGGACCCGGACAGGAGCGACGCCTTGTCGCCCTGGGCCACGATCTTGCCGCGGCCGATGAGGATCATCTCGTCGGCGATCAGCTCGACCTCGTTGAGCAGGTGGCTCGACAGCAGGACGGTGCCGCCGCGGTCGGCGTACCCCTTGAGGAGTCCGCGCATCCAGCGGATGCCTGCCGGGTCGAGGCCGTTGGCAGGCTCGTCGAGGATCAGGACCGACGGGTCACCGAGCAGTGCGTGGGCGATGCCGAGGCGCTGCTTCATGCCGAGGGAGTAGTTGCGCAGGCGGCGCTTGGCCTCGGTCTTGTCGAGCGACACGAGCTCGAGCATCTCGTCGACGCGGGACGCGGGCAGGCCCATCGTCTCGGCGCCGATCGAGAGGATCTCGCGGCCGGTGCGGCCGGCGTGCTGGGCGGACGCGTCGAGCAGGACGCCGACGTGCCGGCCGGGGTTCGGGATGTCGTGGTAGAGGTGACCACCGATGGTGACGCGACCCTGGGTCGGGGCCGTGAGGCCGACCATGATGCGCATCGTGGTGGTCTTGCCGGCGCCGTTGGGGCCGAGGAAGCCCGTCACGCGGCCGGGCTGGCAGGTAAAGCTGACGTCGTCGACGGCGCGGAAGCTGCCGTACGTCTTGGTGAGTCCTTCAACCGTGATCATGACCAGGAGTCTGCCGGGACCCGGCCGGCGCGCACATCCGTCGCGAGGCTCGTCGTACGAGACCAAAGTAGGGGTGCCACGGGTCCACGGGACGGCTGCCAGAAGTGCGGGTGGCGCCTAGCCTTGGCGGGTGGACGAGCCGAGACCGGAGCAGTACCAGCCGCACCTGCGGTGGTACTCGCACGCCTGGCGCATGGCGCTGTGTCTCGTCATCTCCGGCCTCGCCTGGTTCCCGGTGGTGCAGGCGCAGGCCGAGGAACGGCCGATCCTTCTCGTCGTCGACGTCTGCCTGGGGATCGTGTCGTACGTCCTGGTGTTCTGGCGCCGGCGCCGACCCTTCCCCGTCGCGCTCGTGCTTGCGGCGCTCAGTCGCGATCTCGGGAGTGAGCGCCGGACCGGGCGTCCTCGCCTCCGTCTCCCTGGCGACGACGCGACGTCTGGTGCCGATCGTGGTCACCGGCCTGGTCGCGGTGACGGCCGGCATGTTCTACGCCGACGTCAACCCGACCCCGGGCAACGAGCCGTTGTGGCTGACGCTGGCCCTCAGCATCGCGATCACCGTGGCCATCTCCGGCTGGGGGATGTACATCGGATCTCGCCGTGAGCTGCTCTGGACGCTGGAGAACCGTGCGATCCGCGCCGAGGCCGAGCAGGAGCTGCGCACGGAGCAGGCCAAGGGCAACGAGCGTTCGCGGATCGCCCGCGAGATGCACGACGTGCTCGCCCACCGGATCTCGCAGATCTCCATGCACTCGGGCGCCCTCGCCTTCCGGACCGACCTCGACGCCGACGCGTTGCGAGCCGGCATCGGCGAGATCCACGGTCACGCCAACGACGCGCTCACCGACCTGCGCGGCGTCCTCGGCGTGCTGCGCGACGAGGACGGCCGGCTCACCCACCAGCCGCAGCCGACGTACGGCGACCTGCCGGACCTCGTCGAGGAGGCCTGGTCCGTCGGCATGCACGTCGAGCTGCACGACCGGCTCGCCGGCGAGACGCCTCCCGACATCGTCGGCCGCACGCTCTACCGGATCGTCCAGGAGGGCCTCACCAACGCCCGCAAGCACGCGCCTGGCGCCCTCGTCACGATCGAGGTCACCGGCGGTCCCGAGACCGGGATCGACGTCGAGCTCCGCAACCCGCTCGGCTTCGGCCGGACCGCCGCGCCGAGCTCCGGCCTCGGGCTCATCGGGCTGTCCGAACGCACCCTGCTGCGCGGCGGCAGGCTCGAGCACCGGCGAGAGGGATCGACCTTCGTCCTGCACGGCTGGATACCGTGGGCGCCGTGACCCTCTCGGACCCGCCCGCCACCCGGGTGCTGATCGTCGACGACGACCCGCTGGTGCGCTCGGCGCTCAGCCTGATGCTCGGCGGACAGCCCGACCTCGACGTGGTCGGTGAGGCCGCCGACGGTCGCGCGGGCATCGCGCAGGTCGCCGCGTTGTTGCCCGACGTCGTGCTCATGGACATCCGGATGCCCGTCCTCAACGGTCTCGAGGCCACGAAGCTGCTGCACGAGCAGCCGCAACCGCCACGGGTGATCGTGCTGACGACCTTCGACGCCGACGACTACGTCGTGGGTGCGCTCGAGGCAGGGGCCGACGGGTTCCTGATGAAGGACACGCCCCCGGCCGCGATCGTCGACGCGATCCGCAAGGTCGCCGACGGCGAGGCGATGCTGTCGCCCACCGCCACCCGCACCGTCGTCGACCGGCTGCGCAACAGCGGCTCCGACTCCCGCTCCGCCGAGGCAGAACGGCGGCTCGCGCTGCTCACCGACCGTGAGCGCGAGGTGGCCGTCGCGGTGGGTCGTGGGCTGAGCAACGCCGAGATCGCCAAGGAGCTCTACCTGTCGGTGCCGACCGTGAAGGCGCACGTCTCGCGGTTGTTCGAGAAGCTCGGCACGACCAACCGGGTCCAGATCGCGATCTGCGTGCACGACGCGGGCTTGGGTTAAGGCCCCGTCCACGTCACCGGGTTTCGACGCGCTCGTGCGACCTCGTTCCTCGGTCGCGTCGCTTGCTCGACCTGGCCGGCCGACGGCCCGACCTCGTACCTCGGTCGGACCTGGCCGTCTCATCACTCCGGCGCCCGGCCGACCCGCGGGCACACGGCGAGCAGGTAGGTACGCCGGTGGCGCGGGTCGTCGTCGCGGCGCACCCGCTCGGGGACCGGCCCGCCGGCGACCGCCCGGTGATGGCTGAACGACGACTCGAACAGGCCCTCGCCCCGCGTCAGCCCGGGCAGCTGCTGCTGCAGCTCGTGCACGGCAACCGCGGGCAGCTCGCCCTCGACCCGGGCCAGGTCACCGGTCACGGTCGACGCCGCGGGCAGCCCGCGCAGCCGGGCCACCGCCGCCAGCACCGGGCCCAGGGAGTCGGCCGGCAGCTCGGCCCGGAAGGCATGCACCGGCTCGTGCACCACGGTGCCCGCCTCGAGCAGGGCGGTCATCAGCATCAACGGAGCCATCGCCCGGAAGTCGCCGGCGATGCTGGACACGCTCTTGTCGAAGACAGCGTGCGGCTTGCTCATCCGGGGGTAGTACTGGGAGGACGTGAGAGTCACCTCGCAGTCCGGCACCGGCCAGCCGTGGATGCCCTCGTCGAGTAGGCCGCGCACGCCCTCCTCGATCGCGGTGAAGAAGGCCGGCGGCATCGACCCGCGCTCGACCCCGAGCCGGAAGACCACCCCCGACCCCTGGGCTGCCGGCCCGACCCGCAGTCCGATGCCGGCGAGGAACGGGTTGTGCTCGTCGTCGATGCGCTCGGCGTGCTCGCCGGTGCCGACGACGCGCTCGACGCAGACCGGGGTGGTGGGCGCGAACCGCACGGCGACGCCGTACTCCTCGGTGAGGGTGGTCTCGAGGACCTCCTTCTGCACCTCGCCGTACAGCGTCACCGACAGCTCGTCGGTGCGCTCGTGCCGGCGCAGGCCCAGCATCGGGTCCTGGTCGGTGACCTGCACCAACGCCGCGTGCAGCGCACCCCGGTCGGCCTCGTCGAGCGGGGTCACCACGGTCTCGAGCACAGGCGGCGCGAAGCTCGGCGTGCTGTGGTCGACTCCCGCGCCCACGGCGTCGCCGATGCGCGCGTGCGCCAGCCCGCGCAGCCGGCCGATCCGGCCGCCGACGAGCGCGCCGACCGGGTGGGTGGTGCCGTCCTCAGCCAGGTCGATGCCGGTGACGCGATCCTCGGCGCCGTCGCCGAGCACCAACCGGTCGCGGGTGTGGAGCGTGCCCTCGACCATCCGCACCCAGGCCAGCTTCTCGCCGGACTGGCCACGCTCGATCTTGAACACCGTGCCCCGCGACGTCCCGTCCGGGCGCTCGCACGTCACCGGCAGCAGGGTGGTCAGCTGTCCCAGCAGGTCCTCGACGCCGGCACCGGTCTTGGCCGAGCCGAACAGCAGGGGGTGCACGCGAGCGCGATGCGTCTGCTCGATCAGTGACGCCGCCAGGCGGGCGTCGTCGACCGGCTTCCCGTCGACGTAGTCGGCCAGCAGCTCCTCGTCGTGCCTGGTGAGCACGTCGAGCAGGTCGGTCTCACCGGCGTTCGCGAGGTCGACGACGTCGGGTGTGAGGCGCTGACGGATCTCCGCCACCAGCCCGGCGTGACGCGCCCCCCGCCGGTCGACCTTGTTGGCGAACAGCACGGTCGGGATGCCCAGGCGTTGCAGGGTGCGCATCAGCACCCGGGTCTGGGCCTGCACGCCCTCGACCGCGGAGATGACGAGCACCACTCCGTCGAGCACGCCGAGGACCCGCTCCACCTCGGCGATGAAGTCCGGGTGGCCGGGAGTGTCGATGAGGTTGACGGCGACACCGTCGACCTCGAACGAGACCACGGCCGAGCGGATGGTGATGCCCCGGCGCCGCTCGAGCTCGAGCGAGTCGGTGCGGGTGCTCCCGGCGTCGACGCTGCCGGGTTCGTCGACGACTCCGGCGACGTACAGGAGTCGTTCTGTCAGGGAGGTCTTACCGGCGTCGACGTGCGCCAGGATCCCGAGGTTGAGTACGTGCTGCATGCTGCTCCAAGTCAAGGAAGGTGTACGGCCTGGACAGCGGAGCTGCACGCATCGGACTACCTCTCGACTGGGAACGGAGACATCAGGAAAGCACCCACAGGTCGCGGGCTCAACCGATTAATCGGTGGTGAGGTCGTAGACCGCGCCCGGGACCGCCAGCTCGATCGGGCCGGCGTAGGCCGCCGTCGCCTCGTCGAGCACCACCTGCGCGTCGTGCCACGGTGGCACGTGCGTGAGCACCAGCCGCTTCGCCCGGGACCTCGCCGCGGTGTCACCGCACTCGGCCCCGGTGAGGTGCAGGTTGGGCGGGTTGTCGTCGTGCGCCTGGAAGGAAGCCTCCGCCAGGAACAGGTCGGCCTCGCGTGCCACGTCGTCGAGACCCGGGCACGGCCCGGTGTCGCCGCTGTAGGCGAGCACGACGTGACCGTCGGTGATGCGCAGGCCGTACGCCGGCACCGGGTGGTCGACGGGGATCGCCTCGACCGTGAACGGACCGATCGCCAGCGGCTCGCCCCACACGTGGAAGTCGAACTCCTCGGTCATGCCTGGATCGGGGGGCAGGTCGTAGGCCCGCGCCATCCGGTCGGCGGTGCCCGCGGGCCCGTGGACCGGGATCCGCGGCTGGTGCCCGCTCGGGTGGTACTTGCGAAGCACGTGGTAGCCGCACAGGTCGAGGCAGTGGTCGGCATGGAGGTGGCTGAGCAGGACAGCGTCGATGGCCAACGGGTCGGCGTACCGGTGGAGAGCGCCGAGTGCGCCGTTGCCGAGGTCCATGACGACCCGCCACGTGCGGCCGTCGAGCTCGGCCTCGATCAGGTAGCAGCTCGCGGGCGAGTCGGGGCCGGGGTAGGAACCGGAGCAGCCGACGACGGTGACCCTCATGCCCGGCCTCCGGCGTACTGGCGGGCGGCGTGCAGCTCGGGGCCCAGGAACCGGCGGCCGATGGTCTCGAACTCGTCGGCGCTGCCCGTCGTGACGAAGGTGTACGACGGCACGGCCGGGCCGCCCATCAGGTCGTGGCGGACGAGCAGCTGATAGACGTCCTTGGCGCACTCCTCGGCGGAGCTGACCAGGGTGACCCCGTCACCCATCACGTAGGAGATGACGCCGGTGAGCAACGGGTAGTGCGTGCAGCCGAGGATCAGGGTGTCGACGCCGTCGGCGACGAGCGGGTCGAGGTAGTCGTGGGCGGCCGCCATCAGCTCGTCGCCCCCGGTGACGCCGGCCTCGACGAAGTCGACGAAGCGCGGGCAGGCGCGGGTCGTCAGGGTCACGTGGGGAGCGGCGGCGAACGCGTCGTCGTACGCCAGGGACTCGGCGGTGGCGCGGGTGCAGATGACCCCGATGTGCCCGCTGCGGCTGGCGGCCACGGCACGCCGGGTGGCCGGCAGGATCACCTCGACCACGGGCACGTCGTACCTCTCGCGGGCGTCGCGGAGCATCGCGGCGCTGGCGGAGTTGCACGCGATGACGAGCGCCTTGACGCCCTGGTCGACGAGGTGGTCGAGGCACTCGAGGGCGTACTCGCGGACCTCGCCGATCGGCTTCGCGCCGTACGGCTGGCGGGCGGTGTCGCCGAGGTAGACGATCGACTCGTGCGGCAGCTGGTCGATGACCGAGCGGGCGACGGTGAGGCCGCCGAAGCCGGAGTCGAAGATGCCGATGGGGGCGTCGGCGGTCTCTGCTGGCACGAGGCACAGGCTAGGGCACCATGCCGGGCAGGCGAGGGCATCGCGACACAGGTCACGCCGATGCGGGCGCGCGAGCCGGTCTGCGTCTACCCTTCCCGGGTGACCCCTGCTCGGCGTCGTCGCCCGTTCATCCTGGCCACCGCGGTGGCCGGCCTCGCCCTCGCGGCGGGTGCCGCCTGCGCCACCGGCACCGACCGGGGGCCGGGCGTCGAGCTCAGCTCGTCGTCGGCGAGCCGGACGCAGGCCGCGACGCCGACCTCGGTCATCACCGTCTCGATCGACGCCTTCAACCCGCGTGCGCTCCGCCTGCTCGGCCGCAAGGGCGCGCCCACGCTGCACCGGCTCATCGACCAGGGGGCGTCGACGCTCAACGCCCGCACGGAGTACGAGATGACGGTGACGCTGCCCAACCACACGGGCATGGTCACCGGACGCCGCATCGAGGCGCGGACCGGCGGCCACGGCGTGACGTGGAACGACGACCGCCGCTCGCCGACCACCGTCGACAGCGCGGCCGGGCACCCCGTCGTGTCGGTGTTCTCGGTGCTCGACGAGCACGGGCTCGGCACGGCGTTGTTCGCGAGCAAGACGAAGTTCTCGCTGTGGGAGCGGTCCTGGCCGACCGCGTTCGACAAGGTCGACATCACCGAGCGCAACGGCTCGCTCGTGCGTCACCTGATCGCAGACCTGGCCACCCCCCGGCACTACCGGTTCCTCCACCTCTCGGCTCCCGACGCCTCCGGCCACGCGCACGGGTTCATGTCGAAGGCGTACCTCAAGGCGGTCAAGCAGACCGACCGCAGGCTCGGCAAGCTCGTCGCGGCCGTCGACGCCGACCCCGTGCTGCGCAAGAACACCGTCCTGATGGTCACCTCCGACCACGGCGGCAAGGGCGTCAGCCACGACATGCCGACCGTCTTCGCCAACTACCGCGTCCCGTTCATCGTGCGCGGCCCGGGCGTGCCCGCCGGCGCCGACCTGTACGACCTCAACCCGACGTACCAGGACCCGAAGCGCTCCCGCCCGACGTACGACGGCCCGCAGCCGATCCGCAACGGCGACGTCGCGAACCTCGTCACCTCGATCTTCGGCCTCCCGCCCGTGAGCGGGAGCGAGCACGACGCGGCGCAGGACCTCACCGTCTACGGGCGGTAGGTCCGGGGCACCTGCTCAGAGCTCTCCGGGCCTGGGCCATGGGTTGAACCGGCAGCCACCAGTGCCCTTCGACTGCTGCATCATCACGGGCGCCGGCTGACCGGGTCCGGGACAGCCGGCGTGGCCACGGCCGAGCCAGTGGCCGGTCTCGTGGTTGACCACGAGGTGGCGGTAGTCGCGCACCGATCGTCCGCCAGCCTTCCAGGCCGGCGAGGCGCCGAGCCAGCGCGCCTGGTTGATGACCACGAAGCGCCCGACGCGGCAGCTCCACATCGTGCTGCAGGTGCCGCTGAAGCGCGGCAGCCACGCGGCCTCCGCCAGCACCAGCGTGAAGTCGCCGCCCTTGCCCACCCGGCGGAACTGCACGCCGCCGTTGCGCCAGCCCCGCGGGTCGGCGTACGTCTGCTGGGCCTCGCGACGGAACTCCTTCATGCTGGCGGAGATCCGGCCGCGCGTCTCGACGTGGTAGGTCACGGTACGGCGCCGGTCGACGCGGTACTTCACCTTCCGCGGCCGCGACACCACCGCGGCGGGCTCGAAGCCCTCGGCCGCCGCCGTCACCACCACCCTCACCTTCGTGCCCACGTCGGCGGGCGCGAGGTCGTAGCGACGACCGGTCGCACCGTTGATGGGCCGGCCGTCCCGGAGCCACTGGTATGTCGTCGTGGTGCGCTGCGGCGTCCAGCGGCCGGGGTACGCGCGCAACGTGTGCGTGAAGCGGGCGACGCCTCGAGCCGCCGGCGGGTCCGTGTTGACCAGCGGCACGGCCTGCTCGCGCGCAGGAGCCGGCGCCGGAGCGGCGAACACGCCGACCGGAGCGAGCAGGACGGCGGTCACGAGCAGGGGGGTCAGTCGCACAGAGGCAGACTAGGGGTGGCTGCCTACTCTCGGCCGTCGCGAGCGTCGTCCTGCGGAGTGCCTGGCAAGGCGGAGGAGGGAGGCGATGCGCCAGCATCGACGACTGACGACAACGCGGCGAGGTGCCCGCAGGGCGGCGCGCAGCAGGCCATGGAGTAGGCAGCCACCCCTCAGGCCCAGAGCTGGCCTTCCAGCCGGTCCTCGGCCTCGTCGACGGTGCCCTCGTAGGCGCCGGTCGAGAGGTACTTCCAGCCGCCGTCGGCCACCACGAACGCGATGTCGGCCCGCTCCCCCGCCTTGACGGCCTTCGCGGCCTGGCCGAGCGCGGCATGCAGGATCGCGCCGGTGGAGATGCCGGCGAAGATGCCCTCGAGCTCCAGCAGCTCACGCACGCGGCGTACGGCGTCGCGTGGGCCGACCGAGAACCGCGCGTCGATCAGCGAGGCGTCGTACAGCTCGGGCACGAAGCCCTCGTCGAGGTTGCGGAGGCCGTAGACCAGCTCGCCGTAGCGTGGCTCCGCCGCGACGATGCGGACGTCCGGCTTCTCACGGCGGAAGTAGCGCGAGACACCCATCAGGGTGCCCGTGGTGCCGAGTCCCGCCACGAAGTGGGTGATCTCGGGCAGGTCGGCGAGCAGCTCGGGCGCCGTGCCCTCCTCGTGCGCGAGGGCGTTGGCCGGGTTGCCGTACTGGTAGAGCATCACCCAGTCGGGGTGCTCGTCGGCGATCCTCTTCGCGACGCGCACGGCCTCGTTGGAGCCGCCGGCCGCGGGCGATGAGACGATCTCGGCCCCCCACATGTGCAGCAGCTGGCGGCGCTCCTCCGAGGTGTTCTCGGGCATCACGCAGACGAGCCGGTAGCCCTTGAGCTTCGCGGCCATCGCGAGCGAGATGCCGGTGTTGCCCGACGTCGGCTCCAGGATCGTGCAACCGGGGCGCAGCGCGCCGTCCTTCTCGGCCATCTCGATCATCTTCATGGCCGGCCGGTCCTTGATGGAGCCGGTGGGGTTGCGGTCCTCGAGCTTCGCCCAGAGGCGTACGTCGGGGCTCGGCGACAGCCGCGGAAGCCCGACCAGCGGCGTGCCGCCGATGGACTGCAGGAGGTCGTCGTAGCGCATTCCCCCAGCATGACATCCCCCGATCGGTTGATGGCCGCACGCTCCAGTTGCCCGATGTGCGAGACGCGGCGCGCCGGAAGGCTGGACCCGTGCCAGCCATCGACATCACCAACCTCCGCAAGTCCTACGACGCCGTCCTCGCCGTCGACGACGTGTCGTTCTCCGTCGAGGAGGGCGAGGTCTTCGGGATCCTCGGACCCAACGGTGCCGGGAAGTCCACCACCGTCGAGTCCGTCGCGGGGCTCCGCGTCGGCGACTCCGGCTCGGTCCGGGTGCTCGGCATCGACCCCTGGGTCGACCGGGACGCCCTGACCCCCGTCCTCGGCGTGCAGCTCCAGGAGAGCAGCCTGCAACCCAAGATCACCGTTCGCGAGGCGCTCGAGCTGTGGTCGTCGTTCTACGACCACCCGCGCCGGTGGGTCGAGCTGAGCGATGCCCTCGGGCTCGACCCTCACCTGGGCCGGCGCTTCGCGCAGCTCAGCGGCGGGCAGAAGCAACGGCTCTCGATCGCGCTCGCTCTCGTCGGCCGTCCTCGTGTCGTGATCCTCGACGAGCTCACCACCGGCCTCGACCCCCGGGCCCGGCGCGAGGTCTGGCAGATCGTGCGCGACCTGCGTGCCGACGGCGTCACGGTCCTGCTCGTCACCCACTCGATGGAGGAGGCCCAGCAGCTCTGCGACCGGATCGCCATCATCGACGCCGGTCGGGTCCGCGCGGTCGACACCCCTGACGGCCTGATCCGCGGGGCGGCAGCCGCCACCACGACGTCGTTCGTCCCGTCCCACCCGGTCGACCTGGAGTCGCTCCGCGAGCTCGAGGGCGTGTCCGCCGTGCGCACCGACGGGTCCCGGGTCGTCGTCGAGGGTGCCGAGGGGTCCGCACTGGCGGCGCTCGCACGGCTGGCCGCCCGTGACGTCGTCCCCGGCGGGCTGAGGGTCGCCGACGGCAGCCTGGACACCGCCTACCTCGACCTCACCGGAGACCCCGACCTGCAGGAGGAGCACCCATGAGCAGCGCGACCACGACGATCGTCCGCACCGAGGCGCGGCTGTTCGGGCGGGAGCTCGGGACGCTCTTCTGGGTGCTGCTCTTCCCCACCCTCCTGCTCGGCGTCCTGGGTGCGGTCCCCGGCTTTCGCGAGGCCGACGCCGACCTCGGCGGCCAGCGCGGGGTCGACCTCTACGCCTCGGTCTCGGTGCTCCTGGCGATCATCGTGGCGGCGATCATGTCGATGCCCGTCGTCCTGACCGGCTACCGCGAGAGTGGCGTGCTCCGCCGGCTCCGCACCACGCCGGTGCGCCCGGGCTCACTGCTCGCCGCCCAGGTGACCCTGCACGCGGCCGCGGCCCTGGCCTCTGCCGTGCTCGTGCTCGGCTTCGCCCGCGTCGCCTACGACGTGGCCCTGCCGGAGAGCTTCCTGGTGTACGTCGCCTGCCTGGTCCTCGCGGCCGCCGCCACCTTCTCGGTGGGTGCCGTGATCACCGCGGTCGCGCGGACGAGCCGGGTTGCCCAGACCGTGGGCATGATCGTCTTCTTCCCGTCGATGTTCACCGCCGGTGTGTACGTGCCGGTCCAGGCGATGAGCGGCCGGCTGCACGACATCGTCGTGCTCACCCCGCTGGGAGCGGCCGCCGAGGCGCTCAACGACACGATGGTCGGCCGCAACCCCGACCTCGCCGACGTCCTCGTGGTGGTCGCGTGGACGGTCGTGCTGAGCCTGCTCGCGGTGCGCTGGTTCCGCTGGCAGTAGCCGGCCGACGACTGGGAGGATGGACGACATGAGCGAGGAGCGGTGGCTGCGGTGGCTTCCCTACGCCCTGCTCGGGCTCGCCACCGCGGTTGCGACGGTGGCCGCGCCGGCGCTCGGCGACGCGGCCGCCGACGTACGCGCGACGCTGGCGCTGTCGGCGCTGACGGCGATCTGGATGGCGGCCACGCCGAGCCCGGGGGCGACGCACTACGTCGGCCGCACCCTGCTGGCCTTCGTGCTCTGCTGGTTGAACCCTCTCTACGGGGTGTTCGGGTTCGTCGGGTTCTTCGACGTCGGCGAATCGCTGCGCGGCCGGTGGGTGTACGCCGGCATCGCGGTGGTCGCCGTCACCCAGGCCGGCTCGCAGTCGGGCGGGCTACCGCCCCAGGACGTGATGCAGGGGACCCTCTTCGCCGTCCTGCTCATCCTCAACGGCGGCATCTCCTCGGCGTTCATGCACAGCGCCGAGCGCACCGAGCAGCGCAATGCGGAGCTCGAGCGGCTCAACGCCGCCCTGGAGCGTGCCGCGGCGGAGAACGCCGCACTCCACGACAAGCTGGTCACCCAGGCGCGTGAGCGCGGCGTGCAGGAGGAGCGACAGCGGCTGGGCCGCGAGATCCACGACACGATCGCGCAGAGCCTGGCCGGGATCGTCACCCAGCTCGAGGCCGCGGTCGGCGGGGAGCGACACGAACGCGCCCTCCGACTGGCCCGCGAGGCCCTCGCCGAGGCCCGGCGCTCGATGCTCGACCTGTCCCCTGCAGACCTCGACGGCACGACCCTCGCCGAGGCCCTGGAGGTGGTCGTCGCGGCGTGGTCCGAGGAGCAGCGCGTGCGCACCGACGTCGTGGTCACCGGCGACCCGGTCCCCCTGCATCCGGAGGTGGAGGCCACGGTGCTGCGCATCGCCCAGGAGTCGCTCACCAACGTCGCCAAGCATGCCCGGGCGACCCGCGTCGGCGTCACGCTCTCCTTCGACGGCGACGAGGTGGTGCTGGACGTGCGCGACGACGGGGTCGGCTTCGACGTGGGTGCTCCGACCGGGCACAGCTCGTTCGGGCTGCGCGGCATGCGGCAGCGCGCCGCCCGGCTGGCAGGCGAGCTCACCCTCGAGTCCAGCCCGGGCCGCGGGGCGGCGGTCTCCGCACGTCTTCCTGCGCTCGCCCGGGAGGCGGCGTGACCGTGCGCATCGTGGTCGTCGACGACCACCCCGTCGTGCGCGACGGGGTGCGCAGCATGCTCGCCGGCGTCACCGGCTTCGAGGTGGTGGGCGAGGCGGCCAGCGGCCCCGAGGCGGTGGAGCGGGTGCTGGCCACCGATCCCGACGTCGTGGTCATGGACCTGCGGATGCCAGGCGGGGGTGGGGTCGATGCCGTCCGCGCCCTGCGTGAACGCGGCTCACGGGCGGCGGTGCTCGTGCTCACGACGTACGACACGGACTCCGACACCGTGGCGGCCATCGAGGCCGGCGCCACGGGCTACCTGCTCAAGGACACCCCGGCAGAGACGCTCTTCGACGCCGTGCGCGCCACCGCCGCCGGCGAGACCGTGCTCTCACCGGCCGTGGCCTCGCGGCTGGCCTCGCACGTTCGCCGACCGACGGGAACGGGAGTCCTGAGCGCTCGCGAGCGAGAGGTGCTGGCGCTCGTGGCGCGTGGCACCTCCAACCGGGTGATCGCCGAGCACCTGTTCGTCAGCGAGGCGACGGTCAAGACTCACCTCGTGCACGTCTACGAGAAGCTGGGCGTCAGCGACCGCGCCGCGGCCGTCGCCACGGCGTACGAGCGCGGGATCCTGGGCTGATCAGGCGGCGCCACCGGCGACGGCAGGCAGCACGACGACCTGGTCGCCGTCGGCGAGGCCGGCCTCGAGGCCGCCGATGAACCGGACGTCCTCGTCGTTGATGTAGACGTTCACGAAGCGGCGCAGATCACCGTCCTCCAGGAGCCGCCCGGCGATGCCGGGGTGGTTGCCCTCGAGGTCGTCGATGAGCCCGGCGAGCGTGTCGCCCTCGGCCGAGACGGCCTTCTCGCCGCCGGTGTAGGTGCGCAGGATGGTGGGGATCCGGACCTCGATGGCCATCAGGGGGTACTCGCTTCCAGCTCGGGTACGACGACGACCTCTTCCTCGGTCACCGTGCCGTCGATGATTCTGTAGGACCTGAACTCCACGGGGCCGTCGTTATTCCCGTGCTCGCGCGTGCTGACCAGCACGTAGTGGGCGTTCGGCTCCATCGCCAGCCCGATGTCGGTGCGGCTCGGGTAGGCCTCGGTGGCGGTGTGCGAGTGGTAGACGACGACGGGTTCCTCGTCGCGGTCGTCCATCTCGCGGTACAGCTTCAGCAGGTCGGTGGAGTCGAACTCGTAGAACGTCGGACTGCCCGCCGCGTTCACCATCTCGATGAGCCGCTCCGGCCGGTCGCTCCCCTCGGGGCCCGCGACGACGCCGCACGCCTCGTCGGGGTGGTCACGGCGTGCGTGGGCGACGATCGCGTCGTACGTCGTCCGGTCGATGGTCAGCACCTCTCCAGCGTAGGTCGAGGACCTGACCGGGCCCGACGCGTCTCGACAGCCGAGTCGTCCGCCTGAGAGCGGCCCATGGCCCCCTGTCAGGCGGACGACCCGAAAAGGATTTGCCCGAGCCCCGCTTCACGGGATATATCTCGACATCAAGAGACAAGGGGTACGGGTGCCATGACGACGTACGACGCCACCCCGCTGACGCACTGGGGCATCCCCTACGACCGCGACCTCCGGGTGCTCGCGATCGGGTCGTTCGCCAACCGGTTCGGCGCGGGTGCGGTGATGACCACCAGCGCCCTCTACTTCACCCGGCACGTCGGCTTCACCGCCACCGAGGTCGCTCTGGCGCTGTCGGTCGCCGCGTTCGCCGGCATCTTCGTGCAGGTGCCGGCCGGCCACCTCGGCGACACCCGCGGCCCGCGCGAGGTGCTGATCGTCTTCATGGCCGGGGCCGCCCTCTTCAGCTTCCCGCCGGTGCTGGCCACCAGTCCGTGGATGCTGGCAGCGCTGCTCACGCTTCTCGCCCTCTTCGAGCGCTCGGCGGGCGCGGTCAACCAGGGTGTCATCGCGCAGCTCGCGACAGGCGGGCGCGGCGTGCTCTTCAAGGCCTACCTTCGCGCGGTCACCAACACCGCCATCGCGCTGGGCTCGGTGTTCGGCGGCGCCGCGCTCGTCGTCGACGAGACCTGGGCGTACGTCGCGGTGTTCGCGCTCAACGCCGTCTTCACCGGCTTCGCCGCGTTCAACTGCACCCGCCTCCCCCACCTGCCGCCGTACCAGCGGGCGACGGGCGAGCCGCGCCTGGCCGTGCTGCGCGACCTGCCGTTCGTGGTGATCATCGCGATCACCGGTCTCTTCAACCTGCACTTCTTCGTCATGGAGCTGGGCCTGGCGCTCTACATCTCCGAGCGCACCGAGGCACCGACGGTGATGGTCGCGATCCTGCTGCTGATCAACACCGTGATGGTCGCGCTGTTCCAGGTGCGCCTCTCGCGCGGCTCCGACTCGGTCGAGGCGGGAGCTCGGTCGCTGGTGCGCGGCGGCTGGTTCATCGCTGCCGGCTTCGTCGTCGTCGCGCTGGCAGACCGCGGCTCGTGGTGGTTCGCGATCGCCGTACTGGTGGCGGGCTCGCTGGTGCACGTCGTCGGCGAGATGATCGGGTCGGGCGGCCAGTGGAGCCTGCAGATGGGACTCGCACCGCACGAGCGCCAGGGCCAGTACCAGGGCTTCGCCGGCCTCGGCTTCTCGGTGATGGCGGTCATCGGCCCGCCCGTCGTCGCGTTCTTCTGCGTCGAGCAGGGCGAGCGCGGCTGGCTGATGCTGGCCGCGATCATGGTCGTCACCTCGCTCGCGTCGGTGCCGGCCGCCCGCTGGGCCCTCGCGAGCCGCGAGCGCTACGGCGTCACCACGCACTCCGGCTAGAGCCTGAACCGGGTCCGTTCCTCGCCGGCCAGCACGTCGTCGATGCGCTGACGGAGGTACGCCGGCATGTCGGGCAGCTCGCCGACCGGGCACCACCGCACGTCGACCGACTCGTCGTCGCCGACGCGTGCCTCACCCGAGAGCCAGGTGCACGCGAACGTGAGGTCCATATAGACCGCGCGGTCGCCGTTGACGTGCGTGACCCGGTGCCCGCTGGAGATCGACGCCAGCCGGTCGACCCGGATCTCGACACACGCCTCCTCGAAGGACTCGCGCACCGCAGCAGCCGCCGGCTCCTCCCCGGGGTCGAGGATGCCGGTGATCGGGGTCCAGTTGCCGTTGTCCGACCGCTGCACGAGCAGGACCTCGTCGCCGCGTCGTACGACCGCGGTGACGGCGGGCATCCACAGCTCGATGTCGCCGACGAGCTCGCGCAGCTCGACCACGAACTCCGGGATGGGGCTCATGAGCTCAGTGCCTGGACGAGCGTCTCCTGGAGCCAGCCCACCCACTCGTAGATGTCGTGCGCCTGCGCGCGCGGGTCGTCGTCGGGGAGGTTGTACCAGAACTCCTCGTCGCCCTCCTCGATGTCGAGCCGGGTCGCGATGGCCAGCCGGATGTCGGTGAAGGAGCGCATCCACATCTGCGCGACGTCCTCGTCGAGCTCGACGTCGATCGTCAGGCCCTCCTCCTCGAGCAGCGGCGGCAGGCCGGCCTCCTCGAGGGCGTCGATGATCGCGACGGCGGCGTTGGCCTTGCCGTCGCGGAGAGTTCCCTCCGTGAACCGTCGGAACTCCGACGAGGCCTCCTCGTCATCGGTGTACGCCGACGGGAAGAGGCGCTTGAGCACCGGGTCCTCGGGCTCGGAGGTCGGCCCGGAGAAGTCCATCATCGCCTCGAACGGGTCCTGCGAGTCCGACGGCACCGCCGCCTCGTTGCGCAGCAGCTCGACGATCTGCGACGCCAGTGAGCGCAGCAGGTCTGCCTCGAAGCCCGACAGGTTGGCGATGATCGCGCCGCTCCTGCGGTGCCGCTCGAACCCGTTCATCGTCCCTTCCCATGGTCTCGCAGCCCGAGCGCAGCCTCACGGTCCGCGTCCGTCTCCCCGCCGAAGCGCTCTCTCGCTTCGCTCATGAGCTCTTTTCCATCGTCGCCCACAGCCCGTACTCGTGCATCGCCTGCACGTCACGCTCCATCTCCTCGCGGGTGCCGGTGCTGACCACAGAGCGGCCGTCCTCGTGGACTTCCATCATCAGCTTCTCGGCCTTGGTCTTGCTGTAGCCGAAGTACTTCTGGAAGACGAACGCGACGTACGACATCAGGTTGACCGGGTCGTTCCACACGATGGTGACCCACGGCTTCGCGAGGAAGGTGATCTCGTCGGGAGTCAGGGTCGGATCGACCTCGACGGGGCTGGCTGCTGACACGCCCGTCATCGTGACACACCCCTAGGGTGATCCCGTGACGCACTCGACGGCCCTGCTCACCGACCACTACGAGCTGACCATGCTCCAGGCCGCGCTGCACGCCGGCACCGCCGAACGCCGTTCCGTGTTCGAGCTGTTCCCCCGCCGGTTGCCCGAGGGGCGGAGGTACGGCGTCGTCGCGGGCCTCGGCCGCGCTCTCGACGCGTTCGAGAGGTTCCGATTCGACGACGAGGTGCTCGGGCTGCTCGACGAGGGCAGGGTCGTCGACGAGCAGACGCTGGCCTGGCTGGCCGACTACGAGTTCACCGGCGACATCTGGGGGTACGCCGAGGGCGAGGTCTACCTCCCCTACTCGCCGCTGCTGGTGGTCGAGTCGACGTTCGCCGAGGCGGTACTGCTCGAGACGTTGTTCCTCTCCATCTACAACCACGACTCCGCGATCGCGTCGGCGGCCTCGCGCATGACCATGGCCGCGGGCGGCCGGCCGTGCATCGAGATGGGCTCGCGGCGTACGCACGAGGAGGCGGCCGTCGCGGCCGCGCGGGCGGCGTACCTCTGCGGGTTCGAGGCGACCTCCAACCTCGCCGCCCGGCAGCGGTACGGCGTCCCGACGACGGGCACGTCGGCGCACTCGTTCACGCTCCTGCACGACACCGAGAAGGACGCCTTCACCGCGCAGGTGGAGTCGCTGGGCCGGGGCACCACCCTGCTCGTCGACACCTACGACATCGCCGAGGCCGTGCGGCTCGGCGTCGAGATCGCCGGGCCCGAGCTGGGCGCGGTCCGCCTCGACTCCGGCGACCTGGGCGCGCTCGCCCACCAGGTGCGGGCCCAGCTCGATGACCTCGGTGCGGCGAAGACCCGGATCGTGGTGACGAGCGACCTCGACGAGTTCGCCATCGCGGCGCTCGCGGCAGCCCCGGTCGACGGCTACGGCGTCGGCACCGAGCTGGTGACGGGGTCCGGCCACCCCACGTGCGGGTTCGTCTACAAGCTGGTGTCCCGCGAGGGCGACGGCGGCGAGATGGAGTCGGTGGCGAAGAAGAGCAAGGACAAGTTCTCCATCGGCGGCCGCAAGTACGCCCTGCGCCGCCGCAACGGCCGCGGCGTCGCGGAGGCCGAGGTCGTCGGCATCGGTACGGCGCCGGTCGACGACGGCGACGACCGCTCGCTGCTCGTACCGCTGGTCACCGACGGCGAGGTGGTCGGCCGCGAACCGCTCGAAGCCGCCCGCGACAGGCACACCGCAGCCCGCGCCGAGCTGCCGCTGGCCGCGCAGCAGATGAGCCGTGGCGAGCCGGTCATCCCCACGATCCACCAGGATTGACCTACTGCCAGGTGACGGCGTGCTCCTCGAAGTCGGCGCCGGTCTGCACCGGCACGACACAGAAGAAGAGCCCGCCGGGGTCGGTGAGGATCACGTACTCGTCGCGGTCGTCGACCACGGTCGCGCCGAGCGCCACGACGCGCGCCACCTCGGCCCGGATGTCGTCGGTCTCGATGTCGAGGTGCACGCGGGCGGGCGTCGCGTCGGCCAGTCGCTGGGCCTCGAGCTTCACGCCGCCCGCGAACTCGGCCACGGACGAGTAGGTCGGGTCGTCCTCCTGCACCAGCGTCGATCCCATGGCCGCCGCCCAGAAGGCTGCAGCGGCGTCGTACGACGTGGCGGGGTGGTCGATCAGCACGACCCCGATGCGGCTTCGGTGCATGGCGGGGAGGATACGCCCGGGGCGACGGCGTCGCCGCTGGGTAATCTCGACCCATGCGTGCGCTGATCGTCGTCGACGTCCAGAACGACTTCTGCGAGGGCGGGTCGCTGCCGGTCGTCGGCGGCGCGCGGGTGGCCGCCGACATCGCCGCCGTGCTGCACGACTGGTCGCAGAAGGCCGAAGGCGCCGCCGACTACGCGCACGTCGTGGCCACCAAGGACCACCACGTCGACCCGGGTGACCACTGGTCGTCCACGCCCGACTTCAAGGAGTCCTGGCCCGTGCACTGCCGGGTCGGCACCGAGGGCGTGGCGTTCCATCCCAACCTGGACCCGCAACCCTTCGACGCGGTCTTCCTCAAGGGCGAGCACGCGGCTGCCTACAGCGGTTTCGAGGGACGCACCACCGACGATGTGGCCCTGGCCGACTGGCTGCGCGAGCGCGGTGTCACCGACGTCGACGTGTGCGGTCTCGCCACCGACCACTGTGTGCGGGCCACGGCGCTCGACGCGGTCGCGGCCGGCTTCTCGACGCGGGTGCTGGCCGACCTGTGCGCCGGCGTGGCCCCCGAGACCACCGAGGCAGCGCTGGCCCAGATGGCGGAGGCAGGGGTCACCCTTGCCTGACCTGGAGCGCCTGCTCGACGGCGGCGTGCTGTGGCTGGTGCTCAACCGCCCCGACGTGGGCAACGCCATGGACGACAGCCTCTCCGACCACCTCGCGGTCGAGCTCGAGGATGCGCAGACCCACGACGAGGTGCACGTCGTGGTGGTGACCGGCACCGGCTCATCGTTCTGCACGGGTGCCGACATCGGCGGTGCGGCCGCGCACGAGCGCTTCGACGTCACCGCCCTCGACCGGGCCAACCGGATCATCCGGTCGATCACCCATCTCGACAAGCCGGTGGTGGCGGCAGTCAACGGCGTCGCCGCCGGGGTGGGCGCCAGCGTCGCGTTCGCCGCCGACCTGTGCGTCGCCACCGAGTCGGCCAGCTTCCTCCTCACCTTCGCCAGGATCGGCCTGATGCCCGACGGCGGGTCGTCCGCCACCGTCGCAGCCGCGGCCGGCCGGAGCCGGGCGATGCGGATGGCCCTCCTCGCCGAGCCACTGCCTGCCTCCGAGGCGTACGCCGCCGGGCTGGTGAGCCACGTCGTACCCGATGCGGAGTTCGAGGAAGCGGTCATCGACGTCGCGCGGCGACTCGCCGACGGCCCCCCGTTGGCCTTTGCCGCGACCAAGAAGGCGATCAACGCGGCGACGCTCGCGCACCTCGAGGACGCCCTCGAGCGCGAGCGCACGGGGCAGGCGATCCTGCTCCGCACGGACGACGTCGCGGAGGGCATGCGGGCCTTCTCCGAAAGTCGTTTACCCATCTTCCACGGACTGTGATCCGGCGCATATAGGGTGCCCCCATGAAGCGCACTCTGACGGCGGTAGCCGCCGTTCTCCTCACCATTTCCCTGGCCGGCTGCGGCTCCGACGACGGCGACTCCGGGGGCGGCGACTCCGGATCCGGGTCCGGGTCCGATTCCGGCCTGGCCACCATCGAGTCGGGCACGCTGACCGTCTGCTCCGACGTCCCCTACCCGCCGTTCGAGGACTTCGACGAGACCTCCGAGTCGGGGTTCAAGGGCTTCGACATCGACATCGTCCAGGCCGTCGCCGACGGGCTCGAGCTCGAGCTGGCTGTCAAGGACTCGTCCTTCGACGCCCTCCAGAGCGGCCAGGCGCTCAACGCCGGCCAGTGCGACCTGGCCGCCAGCGCCATGACGATCACCGAGGACCGCAAGGCTGCACTCGACTTCTCCGACGGCTACTACGACTCCGAGCAGTCGCTCCTCGTGCCCGAGGGCTCCGACATCGCCTCGATCGACGACCTCGCCGGCGTGAAGGTGGGCGTCCAGCAGGGCACCACCGGCAAGGCCTACACCGAGGAGAACGCCGCCGACGCCGAGATCGTGTCGTTCCCGTCCGACGCCGAGATGTTCCAGGCGATCAAGGCCGGCCAGGTCGAGGCGCTCCTGCAGGATCTCCCGGTCAACCTGGACCACGAGAAGGCCGGCGGCTTCACCGTCGTCGAGACCTACTCCACCGACGAGCAGTACGGCCTCGCCATGAAGAAGGGCAACACGGCGCTCGTCGAAGCGGTCAACGAGCAGCTGACCACGATGCGCGACGACGGCTCCTACGACGAGATCTACAACACCTACTTCGCGACCTCGCAGTGAGATGAAGCGATCCACGCGGCGCCGGCTCACGCAGGGCGTTCTCTACGCCGTCCTGCTGGGGCTGGCGCTGCTGCTGGTCCTGGCCGCCGACTGGGCGACGATCAGGGCCAACTTCTTCGCCCCCGACGGCTTCACCAACTGGGACGCCTGGCGTGAGCTGATCACGGTGGGGGTCAAGAACACCCTCATCTACACCCTGATCGCATTCGTCCTCGGCCTGGCCCTGGCGCTGGTGCTCGCGTTGATGAAGCTGTCGCCGCTGGGGCCCTACCGCTGGCTCGCGACGGTCTACGTCGAGTTCTTCCGCGGCCTTCCCGCCCTGCTGGTCGATCCTCTTCATGGCCTTCGGCATCCCGATCGCCTTCCAGTGGACGCCCCCGGTGGCTCGGTGGGTGCCGGCGTGCTCGGGCTGGTCCTGATCGCCGGCGCCTACATGGCCGAGACGATGCGGGCGGGTATCCAGGCCGTCCCGAAGGGACAGACCGAGGCGGCCCGGTCACTGGGCATGAGCGCGGGCAGGACCAACGTGAGCGTCGTGCTGCCTCAGGCCTTCCGGATCGTCATCCCTCCGCTGACCAACGAGTTCGTGCTGCTCATCAAGGACACCGCTCTGCTGTTCGTCATCGGCTTCGCCGCCGACGAGCGCGAGCTCACCACCCTGGCCCGGGACTTCCTGACCAGCGGGCCCACCGCCGGCACCTCCACCAGCTACGTCCAGGCGGCGATCCTCTACCTGATCATCACCGTGCCGCTGACCCAGCTGGTGTCCTACCTCGAGCGTCGTCAACGGAGGGCCCGATGAGCACGCCGGCGATCCAGATCGACCAGCTGCACAAGTACTTCGGCGACAACGAGGTGCTCAAGGGCATCGACTTCCACGTCGACGACAGCCAGGTCGTGTGCGTCATCGGCCCGTCGGGCTCGGGCAAGTCGACGCTGCTGCGCTGCGTCAACCGGCTCGAGGAGCCCACCTCGGGCAAGATCTTCGTCGAGGGCATCGACATCACCGATCCGGAGACCGACCTCGACTCCGTCCGCTCGCGCATCGGCATGGTCTTCCAGCAGTTCAACCTCTTCCCGCACATGTCGGTGCTCCAGAACCTCTGCGTCGCCCAGCAGAAGGTGAAGAAGCGGGGCAAGACGGAGGCCGTGAAGGTCGCCCGCCACAACCTCGAGAAGGTCGGGCTCGCCGACCGTGAGGGCGCTTACCCAGCCCACCTCTCGGGGGGCAGCAGCAGCGCGTCGCCATCGCGCGGGCGCTGTCGATGGACCCCGACATGATGCTGTTCGACGAGCCGACGTCGGCGCTCGACCCCGAGCTCGTCGGCGACGTGCTCGAGGTGATGAAGAACCTCGCCTCCGAGGGCATGACGATGATGGTCGTCACCCACGAGATGGGCTTCGCCCGCGAGGTCGGCGACAAGCTGGTCTTCATGGACGGCGGCGTCATCGTCGAGGAGGGCGACCCGCGCGAGGTGCTGGCCAACCCCCAGCACCAGCGCACGCAGTCGTTCCTCTCGAAGGTCCTCTGAGCAGTCCCTCGGTTTCGAGACGGGCCTTGCGGCCCTCCTCAACCAGCGGGGCCGCCGCCGTCAGGTCACCACGATGGGCTGGCCGCCCGAGGTCAGCTGCCAGTCGGTCGACGCGAACTGCGCCGGGTCGATGGTTCCGTTGGCCGTCACCCAGTCGATGAGCAGCTGCCTGATCTCGACCTGCGCGTTGTAGAGCACCGGGGCCGTCGCCACGTGGGGGAACCCACCGCCACCGCTCTGCCGGTAGTTGTTGATCGCCAGCGCGAACTGCTGGTCGGCGGCCACGGGCACGCCGGCGTACGCGAGGTTGGCGATCCGCGACCCGACCGGCTGGGCGATGTCGATGTCGTAGGTCAGGTCGGCGTCGAGGCCGGCCACGGAGTCGAAGTTGTAGTCGGGCGTGCCGTTCGGCGCCGTCTCCGTGACCGCGTTCGTCACCTGGTCCATCGTGAACGGGCCCGGGCCGGAGACCTGCTTGAAGTAGCGCGCGGAGAACTCCAGGTAGTCCTTCACCTGCGCACCGGTCACCTGGATCCCGAGCAGCGTGTTGTCGTAGATGTAGAGGCCGGCCACGTCGCGATAGGTGACGTCGCCTGCCGGGAACGATGCCGACCGGTTGAACGGCGCGGCGATCGACAGCACGGGCAGGGTGGCGCCGGTCGGCGGTCTTCACCGCGTCGGCCTGGACGTACTGGATGAAGTCGATGATCGGCACGTCCTCGACCACGGCGCGGGCCGCCGAGAGTGCTGCTGCGGAGGTGCCGATGACCGAGTTGACGTAGGTGACGACGGTGTCGTGCTGCTGGCGCACCGCCCGCGCGACGTCGCGTCGCTCTGCCACGAGGTTGGAGTTGAGGGTCTGCGAGGTGGCCTCGACGACCCGCCAGCCGCCGCGGTGGCGCTCCAGGTCGAGGTCCATGACCGCCAGCCGCATGCCCCAGTAGAGCGGCTCGCACAGCAGCACCTCGCGCCCGGTCCTCGTGTTGCGGACGTAGCGCTGGGCGATCTCCTTGTGCGCGTGGCCGACCAGGATCGCGTCGATGCCCGGGACCTGCTCTGCGACGAGGGTGGAGGCGTTCTCGGTGGGCAGCTCGTCGCCGTACGACGAGCTGGTGTCGGCACCGCTGTGGGCCGACACGATGATCACGTCGCAGCCGCGGCGCCTCATCTCGGGGACGTACTTCGAGGCCTGCTCGACCAGCCCGGGGAACTCCATCCGGCCCTCGACGTTGGCCTTGTCCCAGATCGCGATGCCGGGGTTGGTCAGGCCGAGGATGCCCACCTTGATGCGCGGGCCGTGCCGCGGCTTGAACGTCCTGACGACGTACGGCGGGAAGACGGGCCGCTTGGTGTGCGCGTCGACCGCGTTGGCACCGAGAAGGGGGAAGTTGAGCTGCTCCTCGTAGGCCCGGAGGGTGTCGATGCCGTAGTTGAACTCGTGATTGCCGAGCGCCGCGGCGTCGTAGTCCATCAGGTTCATCGCCAGCGCCATCGGGTGCTTCGATCCCTCGGTGATGGGTTCGACCCGGGCGTAGTAGTAGGCCAGCGGGGTGCCCTGGATCGTGTCGCCGGCGTCGAGCAGCAGGGTCGGCTCGCCGCGGCGCTCCTGCCGCATCGCCGACACGAGCGTCGCGACCTTGGCGACGCCGATGTCGTCGTGCGTCGAGTTGTCGAACTCGGCGTTCTTGAAGTAGTCCCAGTTGAAGACGTTGCCGTGCAGGTCGGTCGTGCCGAGCACGGTCAGCCGGGTACGCCGGCCGTGGTCATGCCCGTGTCCCCCGCCACGGTGCGCCTCGGCCGGTGCGGCGTAGCCGGCGGCGGCGAGGGCGGCCGAGCCGGCGAGAACGGCGCGGCGAGTGGACGGCGGAACGGCGTGCTGGGACATGGGGTCTCCCGAGAGTGGACAGCGAGTGGGCCGCCGTCGATCACACTCCCCGCATGGTCGCGCGTCAAGACCCCTCGGGCAGACTGGCGCCCGTGCCAGCATCCTCACCGGTCCGGATCGGGCCGCGGACGCCCGCGGACCTGCCGGCACTCGTGGCGGCCCTGGCTGAGCAGCAGCCGTCGTCGCGCTATCCGTTCCGGTGGCCACTGCCCTACCCGGTCGAGGACTTCCTGGTCCGGTCCCACGAGGAGGCTGCCTGGGTGGCCCGGGTCGATGGCCGCGCGGTCGGGCACGTGAGCATCGGCCGCGTCGAGGGTGACGTGGCCGTGCCGTTCACGACGGCGACCGGCCGGCCCGCCGAGGAGCTGGCGATCATCTCGGTGCTGTTCGTCGCCCTCGAGACGCTGGGGTCCGGCATCGGCGGACGGCTGCTCGACACCGCCGTCGACTGGGCCCGCCAGCACGGCCGTCTGCCGGTGCTCGACGTGGTGCCCAGCCACGGTGCCGCTCTCGCGGTCTACCGGCACCGCGGCTGGGAGGTGGTCGGCGAGCTGCGCCCGGCGTGGCTGCCGGCCGGTGAGGAGTCCATGCTGCTGATGGTGCTCGCCGCGGAAGCGGAGCCCGGGGCCGTCCGACCGTAGGCTCTCGGGGTGACTTCTCCGACCGACGCCCGGCCGCGGCGTACCTTCGCCGTGATCAGCCACCCGGACGCCGGCAAGTCGACGCTGACCGAGGCCCTCGCCCTGCACGCCCGGACCATCTCCGAGGCCGGCGCCGTGCACGGCAAGGCCGGACGACGCGGCACGGTCTCCGACTGGATGGAGATGGAGCGCGCCCGCGGCATCTCGATCACCTCGGCCGCTCTCCAGTTCGAGTACGACGGCCACGTGGTCAACCTCGTCGACACCCCTGGCCACGCCGACTTCTCCGAGGACACCTACCGCGTGCTGTCGGCCGTCGACTCGGCCGTGATGCTCGTCGACGCCGCCAAGGGCCTGGAGCCGCAGACCCTCAAGCTCTTCCGGGTGTGCGCCCAGCGCGGCATCCCGGTGCTCACCGTGATCAACAAGTGGGACCGGCCCGGCCTCGACCCGCTCCAGCTGATGGACGAGATCCAGAAGGAGATCGGCCTCCGGCCGACCCCGCTCACCTGGCCCGTCGGCGTCGCCGGCGAGTTCCGCGGCGTGCTGGACCGGCGTACGGGCGACCTCATCCACTACACGCGGACCGCGGGCGGTGCGAAGCGCGCCCCGGAGGAGCGGGTGCCGGCCTCCCGGGCGGCGGAGGTCGACGGCGAGGCCTGGAACACTGCCGTCGAGGAGCACGACCTGCTCTCGATGGACGGCGCCGACCACGACCAGGACACGTTCCTGGCAGGTGCGACGACGCCGGTGCTCTTCGCCTCGGCCCTGCTCAACTTCGGCGTCTCCCAGCTGCTGAAGGTGCTGGTCGAGCTCGCGCCGCCGCCCGGCCCGACGCCCTCGGTCGACGGTGGCGCGCGGCAGGTCGACGACGACTTCAGCGCCTTCGTGTTCAAGGTGCAGTCCGGCATGGATGCCGCACACCGCGACCGGCTCGCCTACGCCCGCGTCTGCTCGGGAGTCTTCGAGCGCGGGATGGTCGTACAGCACGGCGAGACCGGCAAGCCCTTCGCCACGAAGTACGCCCAGGCCGTCTTCGGGCGCGACCGCTCGTCGGTCGAGCAGGCCTTCCCCGGCGACATCGTCGGCCTCGTCAACGCCAACGCCCTGCGGGTCGGCGACACGATCTACGCCGGCCCGGCGGTGCGCTACCCACCGATCGCCAGCTTCGCGCCCGAGCACTTCATGTCGGCCCGGGCGGCCGACACCGGCCGCTACAAGCAGTTCCGGCGCGGCATCGAGCAGATGGACCAGGAGGGAGTCGTCCAGGTGCTGCGCTCGGACCTGCGCGGCGACCAGAGCCCGGTGCTCGCCGCCGTCGGGCCGATGCAGTTCGAGGTGGTCACCGCCCGCATGCAGAGCGAGTTCGGTGCGGCCATCAAGCTCGACCACCTCGACTACTCGGTCGCCCGGCGCACCGACGACGCGGGGGTCGAGGCGCTCAAGGGGATCCGCGGGGTCGAGGTCCTGAGCAGGGCCGACGGCACGCACCTCGCGCTGTTCCCCGACACCTGGCGGGCGCACACGGTCACCCGCGACAACCCGACCGTGCTGCTCGAGCCGCTGCCCGCCAGCGGCGGCTGAGAGCGGTCAGCCGCACCACTTCTCGGCGAGCGCGCGGATCACCGTGACGTTGCGCGCCGTGCCCTGGCCGAGCGCCTTGAGCTGCCGGCTGTTCATGGCACGGCTCTCGTGGAACTGCCGCTGCAGCACGACGTGCGCAGCCCGGCCGGCGACCCGCACCACCTCGCCATCGAGCTCGAGCTCGTGCAGGGCCCTGATCGCGGTCGCGGCTGGAGAGGCCTTGTAGAGCGAGATGTAGTGGGAGTGCGGCTCCCCCAGCTCTGCCCAGAGCCGGTCGGCGTCCTCGGCGATGCTCACCAGCTCGGCCGGCGTGAACACCATCGTGGGTACGTCGAAGCCGCGGTCCGCGGCGTACGCCCTCTCCAGCGCCGCCTCGATCCTCGCCCTCGACCGCATCGGGGTGGTCAGCAGCACGTTGCCGGTGTTGATGTACGTCGCGACGTCGGTCGCGCCGATCGACTCCGTGCACCGCTTGATGTCGTCCTTGGGGAACTTGCGCGTGGCGCCCAGGTTGATGGCGCGGAGGAACGCGACGTAGGTCGGCATGCGCGCATTCTGTCGCAGTCCGCCGACAGCGCGGCCGGCGAACCTGATCCGCAGGCTGGGCGGCCGGGGGTCTCGAAACGGGCGGTCGCGACCTCGTCCCTCAGTCGCGCGTCGTACTCGACCTGGCCGAGTCCACGCAGGGCGCTCGTTCCTCGCGTCCTGCCGCTCGTCTCAGAGGTTCCCGCGGACGTCCTGCTCGCGCTCGATGGCCTCGAAGAGAGCCCTGAAGTTGCCCTTGCCGAAGCCGAGCGAGCCGTGCCGCTCGATCAGCTCGAAGAACACCGTCGGCCGGTCGCCCAGCGGCTTGGTGAAGATCTGGAGCAGATAGCCGTCCTCGTCGCGGTCGACCAGGATCTTGCGCTTCTGCAGCTCCTCGATCGGCACCCGCACCTCCCCGATGCGGTCGCGCAGCTCGGCATCCTCGTAGTAGGAGTCGGGGGTGTCGAGGAACTCGACCCCGTTGGCTCGCAGCGCGTCGACGGTGGCCAGGATGTCACCGGTCGCGAGCGCGAGGTGCTGGGCGCCGGGGCCGTTGTAGAACTCGAGGTACTCGTCGATCTGCGACTTCTTCTTCGCGATCGCCGGCTCGTTGAGGGGGAACTTCACCCGGTGGTTGCCGTTGGCGACGACCTTGCTCATCAGCGCGGAGTAGTCGGTGGCGATGTCGTCGCCGATGAACTCGGCCATGTTCACGAAGCCCATGACCTTGTTGTAGAAGGTCACCCACTCCTCCATCTTGCCCAGCTCGACGTTGCCGACGATGTGGTCGAGGGCCTGGAAGAGCCGCTTCGGCTCGCCGTCGCGCTTGGTCCAGCGCGGCGCCCTCGCGACGTACCCGGGCAGGTACGGGCCGGCGTAGGTCTGGCCGTCGACGGTGCGCTGCACCAGCGTGTGCCTGGTCTCGCCGTACGTCGCGATGGCGGCGATGCGCACGGAGCCGTGCTCGTCGCTGACCGTCTCGGCCTCGCGGACGACGGTGGCGCCGGCCTTGACGGCCTGCCTGATGCACTGGTCGACATCGGGCACCTCGAGCGCGATGTCGACGACGCCGTCGCCGTGTCGGGCATGGTGCTCGATCAGCGGGCTGTCGGGGCTGACGGCGCCGCTGAGCACGAACTTGATCGAGCCCGACTTCATCACGAACGACTTGTGGTCGCGGTTGCCGTTCTCGGGGCCGGAGTAGGCGACCAGCTCCATCCCCCACGCGCTCGCGTAGTAGTGCGCGGCCTGGGTGGCGTTGCCGACCACGAAGCAGATGGCGTCCCACCCGGTCACCGGGAACGCGTCCTGGTCGGCGTCGTACTCCACGAGTCCGACGAGCTGGCGCAGCTGCTCCAGCGTCAGGTCGGCCTTCATCTCGTCAACAGTCAGGGCTCCGCCGGTGGAGGCGATCTCGGTCGTCATGACCGCAGGATGTCGTGATAGCGCAGAGTGTGCAACAGTGCGCCGGAACACTGTGCACTTTGCCCAGAAGGAGACGATGAGATGGATGATCTCGATGCCAGGTTGATCGATCTCTTCGCCGCCGAGCCGCGGATCGGCGTGCTCGAGGCGTCCCGCCGCCTCGGCGTCGCGCGCGGCACCGTGCAGGCGCGGCTCGACAAGCTCACCTCGTCCGGCGTCATCACCGGCTGGGGCCCCGACCTGTCGCCCGCCGCGATCGGCTTCCCGGTCATGGCGTTCCTGACACTCGAGATCCGCCAGGGATCGGCCGAGCGGGGTGGCCACAACGCGGTCGCAGCGCACCTCGCCGAGATCCCGGAGGTGCTCGAGGCGTTCACCATCACCGGCGACGGCGACATGTGGGTGCGCGTCGTCGCGCGGTCCAACACCGACCTCCAGCGGGTCATCGACCTGGTGCTGACCGACCCCACGATCGACCGGTCGACGACCGTGATCGCCCTGGCCAGCCAGATCGGGCACCGCGTGCTGCCGCTGGCCCGCGCCGCCACCGGCTGAGATCAGCGCAGCCGTTCGGCGATCTCGTGCGCGGCGGACAGGACTCGCGGCGAGACCACCGTGTCGTCGATGGCGCCACCGAGCGTGACGATGCCGACCGAGGCCTCGAGCCCGTCCACCCCACGCACCGGCGCGGCCAGGCCGTGGGCCCCCGACTGGAGCTCGCCGGTCGTCACGACGTACGCCGAGGCGTCGCCCTCGCGGCCGAGCAGGATCGCCTTCCCGGCGGCTCCCGTCGTCAGCGGGTGCCGGGCGCCGACCCGGTAGGAGACGTGGAAGTCGGTCCACGACGGCTCGACGACGGCCAGCGCGAGCGCCTCGTCGCCGTCGGCCACCGTGAGGTGGGCGGTGCAGCCCAGCGTCTCGGCCAGCTGTCGCAGCACCGGCGCCGCCTGGTCGCGCAGCACCGGCTGCACAGCCGACGCGAGGTGCAGCACGCCGAGGCCGACGTGGAGCCGCGACCGGGAGTCGCGGCGTACGAGACCGTGCTGCTCGAGGGTCGCGACGAGCCGGTAGACGACCGTGCGGTTGACCGCCAGCGAGCCGGCGAGCTCGGTGACCGTGAGGCCGTCATGCGACTCGGCGAGGACCTCGAGCACCCGAAGCCCGCGGTCGAGCGTCTGGGAGGTCTCGGCGGCCATGGTTCAGGTTAGCGGCGTGCGGCCCCTCCCGCTCAGACGACTTCGGAGAGACTTTCCCCAGCCACGTCGAACACAGCCGCGCCCCTGGTCGGTGTCGGCTGCGGGCGGCTGGCCGGGTCTCGATGCGCTCAACGAAGATCGGTGGTCGAGTGCCTCGCGAGGGACGAGCGAGGTGTATCGAGACCCGCGCCGACCTGCTACGTGCGCGGGCACAGTCAGCCGGCTCCGCTGCTCCTCATCGGCCCGTGTCGGCGTACGCGCCGAGCACCGTCTCGGCGATGAAGTGCGGGGCGTCCTCCACGTCGAGGCGGCCGCCGGCGACGTCGGACGCCGCGCCCTTCATGACGTGGTGCATCACGCCCGACAACCAGCTGGCCGGCAGGTCCGTGCGGAACACGCCCGCCTCCTGGCCGCGACGGATCAGGTCGTCGACGCGGCGCTGCGGCTTCTCGTGGAGCGCGAGGATGCGGTCGGCCGACATGCTCGCCTGCGCGGCCTCGAGTACGGCGCTCGCCCGGGCCGTGAGCAGCCAGCTCGACTCGATCAGCAGCCGCAGGGCGTCACGCGGCTCGCCGGTCAGGTCGATGCCTTCGAGCACCTCGTCGCCGTCGGCGAGCATCCGCACCATCGCCGCCTCGATCAGCGCCTCCCGCGACGGGAAGTGCGCATAGACGGTGACCCGGCCGACGCCGGCCGTCTTCGCGATCTCGCTCACGCTGGCGTCGGAGTCGAGGCTCAGGCAGTCGACGGTCGCTTCGAGGATGCTCTCGACGTTCTGGCGCGCGTCTGCCCGGCGCGCGGGCCTGGTCCCGGTGGTCGGCATGCGACTCCTAAATCTGACAGGTGTGTACGGGTTATGGTACAACTAGTAACCCGTACACCCTTGTTCGACTTATCGCCGAAGGAAGCGACCGTCATGAACCAGTCCCCCACCGACACGACCACCACCCCCGATCCGAGACGCTGGCGCATCCTGGGCCTGGTCGGGGTCGCCCAGCTGATGCTGATCCTCGACGTCACCGTCGTGGCCATCGCCCTGCCGCACCTCGGCGCCGACCTTGGCCTCGACCGCGACGCGCTGACCTGGGTGGTCAGCGGCTACACGCTCGCGTTCGGCGGGCTGCTCCTGCTCGGCGGCCGGGCCGCCGACCTGTTCGGTGCGCGCCGCCTCGTACTCGTGGGCCTGGCGCTGTTCACCCTCGCCTCGCTCGTCGCCGGCCTGTCCACATCGGGGCCCGTCCTGCTCGGCGGTCGGGTTGCCCAGGGCCTCGCGGCGGCGATGCTCTCCCCCGCTGCCCTATCGCTCGTGGTGACGATCTTCGAGGGCGACGAGCGCAACAAGGCCCTCGGGATCTGGTCCGCCCTCGGCGGCAGTGGTGCCGCTCTGGGTGTCCTCCTCGGCGGCCTGCTCACGGCGGGCCCCGGCTGGCCCTGGGTCTTCTTCGTCAACGTGCCGGTCGGCGTCGTACTGCTGCTCACCCTGCGTCAGCAGCTCCCCGCGGCACCGCGGACAGCTCGCGGTCGCCTGGACGTCGTCGGCGCCGCCCTGGTGACCGCAGCCACGGGCACCCTGATCTACGCCCTCATCCGCGCCGGCGACCATGGCTGGGCCACCGGCACCACAGCGCTCCTGCTGGTCGTCGCCGTCGTCCTGTACGCCGCCTTCGTCGTCCGCCAGCGCACGGCGCAGAGCCCGTTGATGGACCTCGCCCTGCTGGTGCGCCGGCCGGTGGCGACCGGAACGCTCCTGATCGTGGTGGCCACGGCGCTGATGATCATGGTGTTCTTCCTCGGCACGTTCTACCTGCAGGACTACCGCGGCCATGGCGCCCTCACCACCGGGCTGCTGTTCCTCCCGGTGGCGCTCGCCACGATGCTCGGTGCGAACACGGCGGGCCAGCTGATCGGCCGCACAGGCGCCCGCGCGCTCGGCGTGGTCGGGTTGCTCATCGCCGCGGCCGGCATGACCGTGCCCGCCCTGGTCGACGGCACCGCCGCCATGGTGATCGGCGTCGGCGTCGCAGCGGCCGGCACCGGGATGCTGTTCGTCGTGGCGTCCGCCACCGCGCTCGGCCAGGTCGCGCCGCACGAGGCCGGCCTGGCGTCGGGCATCGTGAGCACGTTCCACGAGTTCGGCGCGTCGCTCGGCGCGGCCGTGGTGTCCAGCATGGCCGCGGCCAGCATCGCGGGCACGAGCGCGGACGGGTTCTCGCGCGGCTTCATGACCGGCGCCGTCGTCGCGGGCGTGGCGGCCGGCATCGCGCTCGTCATCACGCCGAGCGCGAAGGCCAGCTGATCAGGAGGTCTTTCGGATCGCCCACTCGCGTACGGCGTCGATGCGGGCGTGCAGCTGCTCGGCGGTCGCCACGGCGGCCGCCGGGCCGCCGCACTGCTTGCGCAGCGCGGCGTGCGTGACGCCGTGCGGCTGGCCGGTCCGGTGGAACCACGCAGCGACCAGCCCGTTGAGCTCGCGCCGGAGCACGGCGAGCTGCTCGTGCGTCGACACCTGCGCGACCGTGTCGGGCGGCGGCGCCGCCTTCTGCCGCGCGGCCCGTTCGCTCTGCCGCGAGTGCAGCAGGTCGCGCACCTGGTCGGGCTCGAGCAGGCCGGGAATGCCGAGGAAGTCCATCTCCTCCTCCGAGCCGACGTGCACCTCGCCCGAGTGGCCGAACTCGCCGCCGTCGTAGAGCACCCGGTCGAACGACGCGGTCGACCCGAGCGCCTCGAACGCCAGGCCGTCGAGCTCGTCGGACGCACCCTCGCCCGCCTGGGCCTGGGCGAGGAGTGCGTTCTCGGCGGCGAAGATGTCGGCCTCGTCGGTGATCCGGCGGCCGAGGACGTGGTCGCGCTCGACCTCCATCTCGGAGGCGTAGCCGAGCAGGTGGGGCACGGACGGCAGGAACACCGACGCCGTCTCGCCGCGTGCCCGGGCACGCACGAACCGGCCGACCGCCTGGGCGAAGAACAGCGGCGTGCCGGTGGTCGTCGCCCACACACCGACGGCGAGGCGAGGCACGTCGACACCCTCCGACACCATGCGTACGGCGACCATCCAGCGCGCCTCGGAGTCGGTGAACTTCGCGATCTTCTTCGACGCGGCCTTCTCGTCGGACAGCACCACGACGGGCGCCTCTCCCGAGACCTTCTTCAACAGGGCGGCGTACGCACGGGCGGAGTCCTGGTCGCTGGCGATCACGAGGCCGCCGGCGTCGGGCACGTGCCGGCGTACCTCGGAGAGCCGCTTGTCCGCGGCGGCCAGCACCGCCGGCATCCACGACCCCTCCGGGTCGAGCGCGGTGCGCAGCGCGTGCGCCGTCATGTCCTTGGTGAGCGGCTCCCCCAGCCTGGCCGCGACCTCGTCACCGGCGCGGGTGCGCCAGCTCATCTCGCCGGAGTAGGCCATGAAGAGCACCGGCCGCACCACCTTGTCGGCGAGCGCGTGGGCGTAGCCGTAGGTGAAGTCGGCCGCCGAGCGCGGGATCCCGTCGGGGCCGGGCGCGTAGGTGACGAACGGGATCGGGTTGACGTCGGAGCGGAACGGCGTGCCGGTCAGGGCGAGCCGGCGGGTGGCCGGCTGGAACGCCTCGCGCACGCCCTCGCCCCACGACAGCGCGTCGCCGGCGTGGTGGACCTCGTCGAGGATCACCAGGGTCTTGAAGTTCTCGGTGCGGATGCGCATCGCGAGCGGGTTGACCGCGACGCCGGCGTAGGTGACGGCGATGCCGACGTAGTCGCCCGACGTCTTGCCCTTGCCCGCGGAGTACGTCGGGTCGATGGGGAGGCCGACCCGGGCCGCCGCCTCCGCCCACTGCGTCTTGAGGTGCTCGGTCGGGGCGACGACGGTGATCCGGTCGACGATCCGGCGGCCGAGCAGCTCGGCGGCGACCGTCAGCGCGAACGTCGTCTTGCCGGCACCCGGCGTCGCCACCGCCAGGAAGTCGCGCGGCGACTGCTCGACGTACTGCGCCATCGCGGCGTTCTGCCACGCCCTCAGGGAAGGAGCCGTGCCCCAGGCCGCGCGGTCGGGCCACGCCGGCGAGATCGGCAGCGCAGGAGGCTGCCCAGGACTCTCGGCTCGGTGACCTTCGGCTGGGACGGCTTCGTGCCGTCCCGTCACGCGTCGGGACCCTTGTCACCCTTGCCGGGCTTCATCGACTCCCAGATGTCCTTGCAGTCGGGACAGACGGGGTACTTCTCGGGCGCGCGGCTCGGCACCCACACCTTGCCGCAGAGGGCGATCACCGGGGTGCCCATGACCATCGCCTCGGTGAGCTTGTCCTTGGGCACGTAGTGCGAGAACCGCTCGTGGTCGCCGTCGTCGGTCGTGACGGTGCGGGTGTCCTCGATCGTCTGGGTGCCGGGAGAGAAGCCAGTAGTCATGATGGGAGTCAGTCTAGGTCAGTCGGGGCCTGGACCGAGAGGCCGCGTCACGGTGTCGGCGCGGCGTCCCAGCCGCACCCGGACCGCCCCGCCGGCACACCCGATGACGACCAGGCCGCTCAGGGATGTGGCCACCGTGATGCGCTCCCCCAGCAGCAGACCGGCCCACGCGATGCTCATCACCGGCTGGACGAGCTGCACCTGGCTCACCCGGGCCATCGGTCCGATGGCGAGCCCCCGGTACCACGCGAAGAACCCCAGGAACATGCTCACCACACCCAGGTAGGCGAAGGCCGCCCACTCCGTGAGGTCGCCCTCGGGTGGCCGCCTCAGTGCCGAGAGGACCGTGAGGACCACCATGAGCGGAGCGCAGAGCACCAGGGCCCAGGAGACGGTCTGCCAGGAGCCCAGCTCGCGGGCGAGCAGGCCGCCCTCGGCGTACCCGACTGCGGCCGCGAGGACGCCGCCGAACAGCAGCAGGTCGGGCCAGCGCAGGTGCCCCATCCCACCGCTCTGCAGGGATGCGAACGCGAGGGCGGCCAGGGCGCCGGCAGCCGCGGCTCCCCAGAAGGCGAGTGGGGGCCGCTCGTGCGCGCGCAGGACCACCATCACGGCCGTGGCCGCCGGCAGGACGCCGACGACCACGGCCCCGTGGGCCGCAGGGGTGGTGGTGAGTGCGAAGGAGGTCATCAGCGGGAAGCCGACCACCACCCCGGCGCCGACCACGCCGAGCCGGAGCCACTGCCTGCCACGGGGCAGGTGCTGCCGGGTCAGGGTCAGGGCCGCACCCGCCAGGGCGGCAGCCACAACGGCGCGGCCGGCGCCGATGAACAGCGGCGAGAGGCCCTCCACCGCGACCCGTGTCAGCGGCATGGTGAACGAGAATGCGGCCACTCCGAGCAGTCCCCACCACAGGCCGCTCGACGTCCCGGTGGGTATCGCACGCTCGACGACGACAGTAGCGCTACTGTTCCTTCTCATGAACGACGATAGCAGTTCGCGGATCGTCGCGAGCCTCCAGGACTGGATCGCGACGGCGGGCCCGGGCGCCCGGCTGCCGTCGACGCGAGAGCTGGTGAGCCGCCACCGGGCGAGCCCGGTGACCGTGCAGCGGGCGCTGCGCACCCTGGCGGACCGCGAGCTGATCGAGAGCCGGCCCGGCGTCGGCACGTTCGTGAGCGCGGTGCGGACCGCCCGGCCGGCCGACTTCGGCTGGCAGACCGCGGCACTGCGGTCCCCCACGGCACGGATCCAGTCGCTGCCGGCGGCCCTGCGCACCGCCCCCAACGACGTCATCGCCCTCCACTCCGGCTACCCCGATCGCGAGCTGCTCCCGGAGCGGCTGGTCCGCGCGGCCCTCGCCCGCGCCGCCCGCAGCGGCGCTGCTCTCGACCGCGCCCCCGCCGGCGGCCACCCGGAGCTGCAGTCCTGGTTCGCCCACGAGCTCGGCACGGCGACGCCCACCGGCGTCACGCCGCCCACCCCGGGCGACGTGATCGTGCTCCCGGGCAGCCAGAGCGGACTCAGCTCGGTCTTCCGTGCCCTGGTCGCCCCGGGACGACCACTGCTCATGGAGTCCCCGACCTACTGGGGCGCGATCCTCGCCGCCCAGCAGGCCGGCGTGCGCATCGTGCCGGTGCCGAGCGGTCCGGACGGACCCGACCTGGCCGAGCTGGCGCGCGCCTTCGACGAGAGCGGCGCCCGCGTCCTCTACGCGCAGCCGAGCTTCGCCAACCCGACCGGTGCGCAGTGGCCGGCAACCCTGCGCACCGAGATCCTCGACCTGGTGCGCGGCCACGGCGCCTACCTGGTCGAGGACGACTGGGCACACGACCTCCCCATCTCCGACCCGGTCACCCCGGTCGCCGCGCACGACGACGCCGGGCACGTCATCTACCTGCGCTCGCTGACGAAGAGCGTGTCCCCCTCCGTCCGCGTCGCCGCCGTCATCGCACGCGGCCCCGCCAGGGACCGCATCCTGGCCGACCGCGGAGCCGAGTCGATGTACGTCAGCAGCCTGCTCCAGGTCGCCGCGCTCGACGTCGTCACCCAGCCTGGGTGGCGCACCCACCAGCGCAGGATTCGCGAGCAGCTCAGGTCCCGCCGTGACCTGCTCGTCGACTCGCTGCTGGAGCACGCACCGCGGGCCGACGTCCAGCACGTGCCGGCCGGTGGCCTCAACCTGTGGGCACGACTGCCCGACGGGACCGATGTCGCCCTGCTGGCCCAGGAGTGCGAGCGAGCCGGGCTGTTGGTCGCGGTCGGGGACGAGTGGTTCCCGGCGGAGCCGGCCGGCCCCTTCATCCGGCTCAACTACGCCGGGCCCAACCCCGCTGCGTTTCCGGAAGGCGCGAAGATCCTCGGCCGCGTCCTGGCCTGATCAGTTCAGGTCGGGATCCAGCGGGCGCGTCGAGTGCCAGGCGAGCTCTCCGGGCTGACGACGGAGTACGTCGCGCCAGAGGTCGGTCGGATCGAGGCGGAACACGTCGGTGACCTCGGCCGGGACGACGTACCAGTCACCCTGGGCGATCTCGCCCTGCACCTGGCCGGTGCCCCAACCGGCGTACCCGGCGAAGATGCGCAGGCCTGCGAGCGAACCGTCGACGAGCTCCAGCGGGGTGTCGAGGTCGACGACCCCCATGTCGCCGAAGACGCCTCGGAAGCCGACCGGCACGTCCTCGGGGTCGGCCAGCCGGCCCACGGCCAGGGCGCCCTCGGTGTTGACCGGTCCCCCGCGGAAGAGAACCTCCGGCTCGGCGACGATGTCGCGCCAGTCCTCCAGCACCTCGGCGACCAGCACCGGCGACGGGCGGTTGAGCACCACGCCCAGGGCGCCCTCGTCGTTGACGTCGAGGAGCAGGACGACCGTGTCCGCGAAGTTCGGATCCGTCAGCGCGGGGGTCGCCACCAGCAGGGAGCCGGCGGCGACATCGGTCATGGCGTCATCATGCCCGAGCCCGCCCGAGGTGTCTGGTCAGGCCGCGAGGACGGCCCTGATCCGGTCGATCATCCGCGGCGCCGAGTCGGCCTCGGTGGACGCCTGCGAGGTGGCCCGCGCCTGTTGCTCGATCTCTGCCCCGACGCGTTCGGCGGCCGGGTCGGCCCCGACGCCCAGGCTGGTGCGGCCGGCCATGGCGGCCAGCATCAGGTGCTCCTTGGCGGTCGCCTTGGCGAGCGCGGTGCGCATCGCGGGGCTGGTCGGCTGGTCGACGTGGTGGTCGATGATCGCCCGGACGCCGGGCAGCTGGGCGGCGGTGTCGTGCCACGCGGCGACCACCGCGGACTCGAGGTCCATCGGCTGGCCGGCGAGCTCGCGCTCGATGTGGCCCGCGAGGCGGGTGTGCCAGCGCAGCTGGAGGGCGCCGAGCAGGGTGAGCTCGTCGCCGAAGGTCTCGGCCACGCCCTCGACGTCCATCGGGAGGACGCCGTCGCGGCGGGCGTCGGCGGTGGCGATCACGGTGCGGAGGATCTCTCCGCGGCGGTGAAAGGACTTCCAGGTCATGGCGTGCTCCTTGTCGGACTCACATACCGTCGGTACGTACTCACGGTACGTCGCACCGGGCCGGCCACCCAAGAGCGGCGCGGGTGATCCGGGGCACACCGCTCCCTAGAGTGGGCGGATGCCCAAGGCCCGCATCCCCCAGGTCCCCGGCGTGGGTCGCCGCTCGAACTCCTCCACCCAGCGGTCGCTGGTCGACGTGGCGGAGCAGCTGTTCAGTGACGACGGGTACTCCAACACCTCGCTCGACGCGATCGTCGCCGGGGCGAAGGTGACCAAGGGCGCGCTCTACCACCACTTCACCGGCAAGCAGGCGCTCTTCGAGGCGGTCTTCGAGCGCGTGGAGTCACGCTCGGCCAGGCGCATCTCCCAGAGCCTCAAAGGAGAGCGCGACCCCTGGGCCATGGCGCAGGCCGGGCTGCGGGAGTTCCTCGAGGTGGTGCGGGAGCCGGCGTACCGCCGGATCGTGATCCAGGACGGGCCGGCCGTGCTGGGCTACGAGCGCTTCCGCGAGCAGGAGGAGCGGACCACGTACGCCCACGTCGTCGAGATCGTGCGCGCGGTGCTGGGCTCGGGCGACCGGGAGCTCGACGACGAGATGCTGGAGACCTTCAGCCGGATCTTCTTCGGTGCGCTGTCGTCGGCGGGCGAGTCGGTGGCGTCGAGCGAGGACCCCGAGGTCGCGAGCGCACGGGTCGAGGCCGCGATCGGGTTCATCCTGGCCGGCCTGCAGACCCAGCTCGAGGCCGGCGTACGGCTGCCGGCCGACGAGCCGGGCTGAGCGCTACTTTCCGTAGGTGACGCGCCCGTTGCTCGCGTCGTCGGGCACGAGCTCGACCCAGGTCTTGCCGGCGGGCACGGCGAGGGACCGGCCGCCCTTCTTGGTCGTCAGCCGCAGCGCGCCCTTCAGCCCGTCCTTCTTCCAGGTGGCCTTCACGACGCGGCCGCCGTGGAAGAGGAGTGCTTCGCCGCTGCCCTCGAACTTGGTCTCGGGCACGTAGTTGCCGGCCGGGTCGGTGTAGCCGGCGTCGCCGACCTCCGCCCGCAGCACGAGGACCGTGTCGGCCGGGAACTCGTCGCCCTGCGCGGCGTAGGAGTTCTGGTTGACGTAGCCACCGTTGGCGTAGGCCCAGTTGGTGGTGTGCATGCCGCCGAAGAACGCCGACAGCGTGGTGGCCTTCTGGCCCTTCGGCAGCGCCGCGGCGTCGCCGAAGGTGAAGTAGTCGTCGGGGCGGGAGGCCTTCTGCTTGATCACGGAGGCGACGTCCTTCGGCCGCGCCATCAGGTTGTACGGCGCCGACCGGCTGCCCTCGCGGAAGAAGCCCTTGGCGCCCTCCTGGAAGAACCGGATGCCGGCGTCCTGGATGCGACCGATCGTCACGCCCGCCGCTCCGGACGTGATGATGTCGGCCTCGACGGGCGACACGATGCCGATGTCGCTGGCACGCATCGACCGCACCGGGCCGACGACCTCGGGGAGCTCGGAGTAGTAGAACGCGGCCAGCCGGGTGGCACCGCCCTCGACGAGCTCCTCCACGACCATGTCGGCCTTGCCGAGGCCGAGCTGGGGTGCGCTGCTCGCCGTGTTGTCCATCTTGGTGACCATCACCGGGTGCTTGAGGTCGACGGAGCCGCCGTCGGCCACGGGCGTGCCCGTGAGCGGCCAGGTCTCCGGCAGAGGCGGCTCCTCGGCACTGTCGCCGGCCGCCGCACCGGGGGCGTTGGCGGCCTCGGGGTCGGCAGACCCCTCCTTGTCGCCGCAGCCGGCGAGGAGCAGCGACGCCGCGACGAGCGTGGCGACAGCCATGCCGAGACGTGACGAGGGCTTGGTGCGCAGGGGAAGGTGCACAGGAACTCCTGACTTGGTGCGGTATCTCAGGCAAGTGTGCGGGCGCGCCCGCCCGGTGTGCGGGAAGGCGCGCCCGAGTGTCGCCGTCAGCAGTCGGTCGTTCAGGCGCGGCGCATCGTGCCCGCGAACCAGCTGCTCGTCCACGGTACGTCGATCTGCACAGGACGTCCCGGGGTTGAGGAATGCAGCATCTTCACGGCACCGCCCTTGAGCCGGCCGACGAAGATCCCGACGTGGTAGACGCCGCCACCGCCGGTGAAGAACATCAGGTCGCCCTTGCGCAGCTTCGACTTGGGGATCTTGCGGACGTGGCCCGCCTGGCCGGACGACGTACGCGGCATGGCGGAGAAGCCGGCCTTGCGGAACGAGTAGTAGATGAGTCCGGAGCAGTCGAAGCTGCCGGGTCCGGCCGAGCCGTAGCCGTAGGCGTCGCCGCGCTGGGCGAGGGCGATGTTCTCGGCGCGGTGGACCTGCTTCTTCACCGCCCTCTTGACCTTGACCCGCTTCGAGATCGAGGAGTCGCCGGCCCGCTGGGCGGAGGCCTCGCTGATCGGGGTGTTGGTGCCGAGGGCGAGGCCCAGGGTCAGCATCAGGAGCGCGCCGAAGCGCAGCATGCGAGTAGTCGCAGGCATGGTTGTGTTCCTTTCCCACGCCTGTGAGGTGAGCTGTCGGGTTGGAGCTGGAAAGTGCTCCGCCACATGTTCTGTGACTTCACCCCGAGCCGTCCGCGTTCGTGCTGCGAACCGGCGTGGAACCTGTGGGTCCCCCACTCCTGCCCCTAGTCATGTCTCGGGGGACGTCGCGCGGAGGGGCAGGACTCGGCGTACCCGCGGACGGTGGTGCAGCCAAGCACGCTAGGCAGGTCGAGGCGCCAAAGTCCAAGTGGCGACGCGCGTTTCCGCGGGATCGTGACGAGGATCTCTTCTGATCTCGGCATTCGAGTGCCTCGTCGGGGTTCTCGGTGGTCGAGTGCCGAGCGAGGGACGAGCGAGGTGTATCGAGACCCGGGTGTATCGAGAGCCGGGTCTCGATACGGGCCTGGCGGCCCACTCGACCAACGAGAGAGCTCGGTGGTCGAGTGCCGAGCGAGGGACGAGCGAGGTGTATCGAGAGCCGGGTCTCGATACGGGCCTGGCGGCCCTACTCGACCAACGAGAGAGCTCGGTGGTCGAGTGCCGAGCGAGGGACGAGCGAGGTGTATCGAGACCGGCTAGCGGAGCGCCAGGCAGCCCGAGATGGAGGCGGGGAAGGGCAGCTCGGCGTCCTCGATCACCCGTCGGTCGATGTTGGCCGCGACATCGGCAGGCCACGGCGCCGTACGCCGGGTGCTCATGTCGATGTGCAGGAAGATCTCCTCCATCACGTAGCTGAGCTGCTCGTGGGTCTCGTCGAGGAGGTAGACCAGCGCGTGGGCCGCCCGCTCCGAGCGCCCGAGCAGCCGGACCCGCGCCGACATCATGTCGCCGGTGCGCAGCTCGGTCAGGTAGGTGCAGTGGTGCTCCGCGGAGAAGCACGCGTGCCCGGCGCTGATCGGCCAGTTCTGCGGGATGCCCAGCGAGACCAGCGACTCGTCGAGGCCCTCGCTCGCGATGCCGAGATAGTGCCGCACGTTGAGGTGGCCGTTCATGTCCTCGAACGGCATCGGAACGGGCTGCTCGACGTAGGCCGGCAGGCCGACGAGCTGGTCGTAGGTCGGGTGCCCCGTGGTCGGCTGTGTCATGGTCAGCTGACCAGCTTCGCGCCGCCGTCGACGTACAGCGTCTGCCCCGTGATGTACGACGCCTCGTCGCTGCACAGGAACGCCGCCGCGGCCGCGATGTCCTCGGGGAATCCGACCCGGCGGACCGGGTTGCGCTCCGCCGCGGCGGCCCGGAACTCCTCGACCGGCACGCCCACCCGGGCGGCGGTGGCGTCGGTCATCTCGGTGGCGATGAAGCCGGGCGCGATCGCGTTGGCGTTGACGCCGTAGGGGCCGAGCTCGATGCCGAGGGTGCGGGTGAAGCCCTGCACACCCATCTTCGCAGCGGAGTAGTTGGCCTGGCCGCGGTTGCCGAGTGCGGAGACGCTCGAGAGGTTGACGATCTTGCCGTACTTCTGGGCCACGAAGTGCTTCTGGGCGGCCTTGGTCATCAGGAACGCGCCCTTGAGGTGCACGCCCATGACGATGTCCCAGTCGTCCTCGGTCATCTTGAAGAGCAGGTTGTCGCGGGTGACTCCGGCGTTGTTGACGAGGATGTGGATGCCGCCGAGCTCGCTGACGACGCGCTCGACCGCTGCGTCGACGCTCGCACCGTCGCTGACGTCGCAGCCGATGCCGATATGGCCCTCGCCCAGCTTGGCCGCGGCCTCGGCCGCGGCGGACTCGTCGAGGTCGATGATCGCCACCGTGGCACCCTCCTCGGCGAAGCGCGTGGCGGTGCCGAACCCGATGCCGCGCGCGGCTCCGGTGACGACGGCGATGCGTCCGTCAAAGCGACCCATGGTGACTCCTCACACGTTCTGGGCGGGGCGCGACGACGCGCCAGCGGAAACCCGCGATCACCCTAGACGGCGCCCGACATAGGGTGTGGGCGTGGGTCGGCCGGATTTCCGCCTCGCGGGGGTGCTCGCTGCCGCCATGGTCCTCGCCATGGTGGCGACCGCTCGCGCCTGGAACCTGCCCATCCGCGACCCCGACGGCGTCGTCGTGCCGACGTACGTCCGGCTGCCGCTGATCGTCGCCGTGGCCCTGATGCTCGACGTGATCCCCCGCGCCATCGCCCGTCGTCAGTCGATCGCCGTGGTGACGCGCGACCGCTGGGACCGCCGCCAGTGGTACTTCGCGCTCGGCGGCGTGATCACGTGGTACGCCACCTACGCCGCGTTCCGCAACCTGAAGAGCTACGTGCCGTTCGTCAACGACCGGCTGTGGGACAACGAGCTCGCCAAGCTGGACAGGATGATCTTCCTGGGCCACGACCCGGCCCGCGTGCTCCACAAGGTGCTCGGCACCGGCTGGTCCGCGGAGGTCCTCTCCTTCATCTACAGCGCCTGGATCGTGCTGGTGCCGCTCACCTTGGGCATCGCGCTCGTGTGGACTCGCCACCGGGCCGCAGGGTCGTGGTTCGTCACCGCGGTCGCGGTCGACTGGGCGCTGGGCGTGGCGACGTACTTCGCGCTGCCGTCCCTCGGCCCGATCTACTCCGCACCCGAGGACTTCACGTCGCTCGACAAGACCCTGGTGACCACGCTGCAGGTGTCGATGTTCGACGACCGGGTCGAGGTGCTGGCCGACCCGTTCGCCACCAACGCCGTGCAGACCATCGCGGCGTTCGCGTCCCTGCACGTCGCGATCACCGTCACGATGGTGATGATCGCGCACCTCATCAAGCTGCCGCGGTGGGTGCTGGTCACCAGCCACGTCTTCCTCGCGCTCACGGTCGTGTCCACGGTGTACCTCGGCTGGCACTTCTTCGTCGATGCGATCGGCGGAGCGGTCCTCGGCGCGGCCGCCGTGTGGATCGCGGCCGTGGGCACCGGCAACGTGACCCGGTCCCTGCGACCACAGCTCCGGCCGGCGGCCGATCGCGATCAGAGCACGGACCGCAGGCTCTCGGCGTAGGTCGCGTATGTGACGCGCCCTGCGTCAGCCGCGGCGCTGGATTCGTTGCACGCTGCGACACATCCCGTGGCCCCGACCACCGTTGACGACGCCCCCGCGTCAACAGCCCCACCCGTGGCCCCGACCGCCGTTGACGACGCACCCCGCGTCAACAACCCCACCCGGCCCCACCGGATTCGTCGCACCCTGCGACACATCCCGTGGCCCCGACCACCGTTGACGACGCACCCCGCGTCATCAGCCACGCGCCACGGACCGCCGAGGCACGAACGCGGAGACGACGGAGACGACGGATCAGAGCACCGACCGCAAGCTCTCGGCGTAGGTCGCGGCCTCGCCGGCGCCGTACTTGGTCCGCGGCCAGAAGAAGCCGCGCAGCCCGTCGCCCTTGGTGCGGGGTACGACGTGCAGGTGGAGGTGCGGCACCGACTGCGAGACGGTGTTGTTGATCGCGACGAACGAGCCCTGTGCGCCGAGCGCGTCGATCATCGCGGTGCAGAGCCGTTGCCCGAGCGCGAGGAACGGGTCGCGCAGAGACGCCGGCAGGTCGGGCAGCGTCACGAGGTGCTCACGCGGCACCAGCAGCACGTGGCCACGGAAGACCGGTCGCACGTCGAGGAAGCCCACGAAGTCGTCGTCCTCGACCACCCGCTCGGCCTCCGCCTCGCCGGCCACGATGGCGCAGAAGATGCACGTCACGCCGCGAGCGTACGACGAGACCCGCCGTTGCCCGGACCGGCTGTGCCATCGTGAGGCCATGATCGACCTGACTCCGACCACCGACCGCACCCGTGCCGTCGCCAGCGCCGTCACCGACGACCAGCTCGGCGCCCGGACGCCCACCGGCGCCACCGTCGGCGAGCTCCTCCACCACGTGATGGGCCTCTCCGTCGCCTTCCGCGATGCCGCCGCGAAGGTCGACGGCCCGACCACGTCGACGCCGCCCGCCCCGGTCACCGACCCGCTGCCCGACGACTGGCGCAGGCAGGTCGACGACCTGCTCGGCCGGCTCGCGTCGGCCTGGCAGGACGAGGATGCGTGGCACGGCATGACCAAGGCGGGCGGCGTCGACCTGCCCGGCGACGTCTGCGGCCTGGTGGCGCTCGACGAGGTGCTGCTGCACGGCTGGGACATCGCGGTCGCGCTCGGGCAGGACTACGCACCCACGGATGCGGAGTGCGAGGCGGTGCTCCCGATCGTGATGCCGGATCCCGCCGATCCCGACGGTGCGGGTCGCGAAGGCCTCTTCGGCGAGGTGGTCGACGTACCGGATGACGCGCCGGCGTTCGACCGGGTGCTCGGACTCGCAGGACGCGACCCTGGTTGGGCGCCCCGACATCAGTGACAGTAGGCAGTGCACCGGACGTCGTGCACGATCCGGCCGCCGGCCGCGCGGGCGTCGAAGTGCTGCGTGTCGCCGTTGCCGTAGGTCCAGCTGAAACCGTGTCGACGCATCAGCCGCACGACCGGATGGCTGCCTGACCGCCATGCCACGCGCGGGTCGCTGCGCGACTGCCACCAGGCGTTGGGCACGAGCCCGGTGGCGGAGCGGTACGGGTTCTCCCACGTGTTGATGTCGAGCGAGCGGCCGTAGGAGTGCGGCGAGCGCACGCCCGGCCGGTTGACGACGTGTCGGCAGTTGAACGCGGAGGTGTTGCCGCTGGCCATCGACGCGTAGTCGTCGCCACCCTGCAGGCGCGCCGACCAGCCGAACCGGTCGACGCGGTACATCGACCTGATCGGGAGCTGCCGCCGGTACATCTCGCTCAGCGCGGCGACGAACTGCCCGGTGGCACCGGAGGCGACCACCAGCTCGCCGCGGTGCCGATAGCCGTCGTAGCCCCAGTAGTTGATGCGGATCAGCCGCAGCCCGGGTCGCCCGACGGGGCAACCGCGGTGCCAGGTCACGCCGGTCATCCGGTCCCAGACCCGGTCCGGGATCGGCATGGCCACCGGGTTGGGTCCCGCGCCCTCGGCGCGCCTCTGCGCGGGCAGCTTGATGCGTGGCTCCGGCGCTGCACCGGGCAGCCGGACTGGCCGCACCGGCGGCTGGTTGTCGATGCGTCGCGACGGCGATGCGGCGTCCGCGACCCAGTCGAGCACCGGCGCGACCGCGCGCAGCGTCGTGTCCCTGCGAGGCGCGTAGGCCAGCGTCGCGCGACCGGTCGCATCGGTGGCGAGCGTGGCGACGGGGCGCCACCGGCCCTCGCGGCGCTGCTGCAGCTCGACCGGACCGGCCACGGGCTCCCCCGAGTCGGCGGCCCAGGTGACCATGACCTCGATCGTCTGCTCGTCCACGACCTTGCGCGGAGCCGTCAGGCTGAGATTGCTGGCCCGCCGCACCAGGGCGACCGGCACGTCGCCGGAGTCGGAGGGCGCGTACGTCGCGTCCCCGGCGTACACCGCCCGGAAGACGTTGTCGGCGACCGACCGCGACAGCGTGGCACCGAGGACGGCGCGGCCTGACGCGTCGGTCGCCCCCTGACCGACCGCGGTCCACGCGCCGCCGACCAGCCGCTCGACGGTGACGACTCCGGCCACCGGCGTCGCCGCGGCATCGCTGAGCGTGACGGTGAGCGTGGTGGGCTGTCCGGCAGCCGCCGGCGAGCCGGTCAGCGTGGTGACGGTGGCCACCACCGACTGCGCGGGCGGGGCCAGCGAGAGGAGCACGGCGCTCATCGCGAGGACGAGCAGGCCACGGAGCATGGCCCATGCTCACACGCGATGTCGGTCGTCCTTGGTAGAAACGCAAGGTGCCCGACCCCCGCCGTACCCTCGAAGACCTGCGCTCCGCTGCGCAGCAGCGGTTGGCGACGCTGACCGAGCAGTACGACGAGGTGGTGGCGTCGTCGCGCGACACCAACGCCGACGACGAGCACGACCCCGAGGGCGCCACGATCGCGTTCGAGCGCTCGCAGGTCGGCGCGATCGCCCGCCAGGTTCGCGAGACGCTGGCCGAGATCGACGCCGCGCTCGCCCGTGTTGCCGAGGGCAGCTACGGGACCTGCGAGGTGTGTGGGCAGCCCATCGAGCCGGAGCGTCTCGAGGCCCGCCCGACCGCGCGGACCCACGTCGCCCACGCTGCGGGCTAGGACTCCTCGCGCAGCCGGGGCGGGGTGAAGTCGTCGGGCCGGATGCCGGTCTTGTCGGCGTAGAACTCCCGGATCAGGTCCATGTCGGCGCGGATGTCGTCGGTCGGGTGGAACGTCGGCCCCCAGCCGACCGTGCGTGACGGCGCGTCGAGGAAGGCCAACGTGATGGGCAGGCCGCTCTGCCGGGCGATTCGGTGGAAGCCCGCCTTCCAGTACTCCCCCTTGCTCCGCGTGCCCTCGGCGGCGATGCCCAGCACGAACGGCTCGTCGCCCTTGGCCTCGAGCAGCATCGCCCGCACGGTCGCGCCGGGATTCTTGCGGTCGAGCTCGACGGCCCCGGTCGCCCGGAGGAACCAACCCACCGGGCCGCGGAAGAGCTCCCGCTTGACCAGCAGCCTGATCGTGATGCTGTTGTCCCAGGCCAGGAGCAGGGTGAGCACCCAGTCCCAGTTGGACGTGTGCGGTGCGCCGACGAGCACGCTGCGGGGCGGCACCGTGCCCACGGTCCGCCAGCGGACGGCTCGCAGCAGCAGCCGGGCGAGGGTGCGGCGTACGAGGAATCGTCGGGTCACGGCGCGACCGTATCTCTCGGTGGTCGAGCAGCGCGCGCCACTTCCTTCTCGGTGGTCGAGTAGCGAGCGCCAGCGAGCGTATCGAGACCGGGGCGTCACCAGCGGTCTCGATGGACGCTGGTCTCGATACACCTCGCTCGTCCCTCGCGAGGCACTCGACCACCGAAACACCGGAGCGAGACACTCGCCCACCGAACACCGGGGACGATCACTCGAGCAGCCCACGACCTCGCTGCGTAGGCTTCGGACACATGGCCGACAACGTGCTCTGGATCATCACCGACGACCAGATGCGCTCGACGCTGCGCACGATGGACAAGACCTGGAAGCGGCTGGTCGAGAAGGGCGTCCGGTTCCGCCGGGGCTACACGGCGATGCCGTGGTGCGGCCCGGCTCGCGCGTCGATCCTCACCAGCCGCTACCCGCACGACCACGGCTGCAGCAACAACATGACCCACCCACCGTTCGTCGCGCAGGGCCACGACGAGGACACGGTGGCCACCCGGATCCGGGGCGCCGGCTACGACACCGGCTACTTCGGCAAGTACATGAACGGCCTGGGCCGCGATCCGGCGTACGTCGCGCCGGGGTGGGGCCGCTGGGTCGCGACCGTCGGCCGGGACGGGATGGTCAACGTCGACGGCGACGTCCGGGACCTGCGGACGCAGCAGGCCGCCGACCGGTTCGCCAACGACCGCCTCCGCCGCTTCATCCGGCGACACAAGGACACCGGGCCGTGGTTCGCGATCTGGGCTCCGTCGGCGCCGCACGACCCCTACACCCCGAGTCCGGAGCACGCCGACGACTTCGACGACGTCCGGTGGAACCCGCCCGCCCTCAACGAGGCCGACATGTCGGACAAGCCATCGTGGCTGCGCAACCTGCCGCCGCAGGACCGGGCGCAGATGCGCGGGGTTCTCGAGGGCAAGCTGGAGGAGCTGCAGGACGTCGACGACCAGATCGCCAAGATCCTCGACGTGCTCTGGCGCGGCGGTCAGCTGGCCCGCACCTGGATCTTCTTCGTCTCCGACAACGGCTACCTGCTCGGCGAGCACCGGCTCTTCCGCAAGGAGCAGCCCTACGAGGAGTCCGCCGGCATCCCGTACGTCGTGCGCGGGCCGGGCGTCACCCCCGGTCGCGTCGACGCGCTGGTGTCCCAGGTGGACCTGATGCCCACGACCCTCGACATCGCCGGTCTCGACCCCGACGCCGGCCGGGAGCTCGACGGCCGGTCGCTCCTGGGGCCGTTGCGGAGCGGCAGCTGGTCCGGCTGGCGGCGTCGCCTGCTGGTCGAGAACACCAACCTCGACTGGGCGATGCTGCGCGAGGGACCCACGGCGTACATCGAGCACCATGCCCGCGGCGAGTGGGAGCTCTACGACCTGGCCAACGACCCGCACCAGCTCGCGAGCCGGCAGGACGCGATCATCGACGACCCGGCCGCCCACGTCGCCGCCCTGCGTGCGGCCGGCGGACGGGCGCTCCGGGCGCTGGAGGAGTAGCACGACGAGACGCCCGCGGCCGGTCGGGCCACGGGCGTCTCACAAGAGAGGTGAGTCGTGGAGCTGGCGGGAATCGAACCCGCGTCCTCGAGCGTCGAACCAGGTCTTCTCCGGGTGCAGTCGGTGTTGTCGCTTTTCTCGGCCCCGGCGCTCGCACAGACACGTCGCCGACAGGCCCAGCCAGGATGAAGTCCCGGTCACTCCTCCTGGCAGGAAGTGACCAGCAAGTCCTCTAGATGAGGCCTGGGTCCGGGACGAGGACGGATGCCCGGTCAGACCCTTCGATCACTGCTCAGGCAGCGAGAGCGAAGTCGTTGCGATTAGAGTTGGCAACTGTGTTTTCCAGCGATCGTTTACGAGATGACGCTGGCTTCTCGACCCGCTTCTCCTGGAACTAACGTCCCAAGTCGAAACCGATCAGCCCCTCTTGAGTTGTGACGGTCAGTCTACGTGCTCAACGCCGAAGACCGTGCACGCATTCCTGGTCAGCCCCGCTCCAGGCTCTCCAGCAGCCGCGTCCGGGGCGCTCCGGCGAGGGCGGGCGAGCTCTCCGGCACCGCCCACACCCGCGCCTCGAGGAAGCCGAGGAACCGCTCTGCCTGCCCGGCTTCGTCGAAGTCCAGGTCGATGACGACGTAGCGCTCGTCGTCGACCGGTCGGTGGATCCGGTGGGCCAGCACGCCGGCGTCGCGGCGTACGTCGGCGAACCGGTCGAAGGCACCCTTCCAGGTGTCGTAGTCGGTGATCGGGTGCTCGATGTGGAGGGTCGTCATGGGCCGAGGCTAGGAACGTGGCCCGGCCGTTCCCATCCCAGAGATCTGGGGTCTAGCGTCACGTCATGGTGCGGTCGGATCCGCGGCGGGCAGAGGACAAGGTCCGTCGCCTGTGTGAGTCGGCGGACGACGTCACCTCGCTGAGGGTGGGCGTCGTCGACGCGCTGCGTCCGGTGCTCGGCTTCCGGTGGCACGTGTGGGTGCTCACCGATCCCGTCACCACCGTCGGCTCCGCGCCGTACGCCGAGGCGCCGGCCCTCGACGCGCTGCCGGCCGTCGTGCGGGCGAAGTACCTGGCACGTGAGCACCGCTGGACCGACCTCCCCACCGCAGCGCGGCTCAGCGACCTGCCTGCCACTGCGGCGCCCGAGTGGCGTGCCGCGGTCGGCCCCCACGCCTCCGACGTCGCGTCGGTAGCGCACTCCGACAAGCACGGAATGTGGGCGTTCCTCGACCTCTGGCGCGAGGAGGGCACCTTCAGCGACGCCCACCTCGCGCTGCTGCAGCGCACGAGCGGCCCGCTGGCGACGGCGATCCGGGGCTGCCAGGCGAGGTCTCTCTCGCAGGTGCCTCCGACGACCGGGGAGCGGGACGGCCCCGGTGTCCTGCTCGTCGACGACGAGCTGCACGTCACCGGCGACACCGTGACGGCCGAGCGCTGGCTGGCCACGCTGCTCCCGCCCTCGCCGGACCGGGCCGCTGTGCCGGCGGTCGTCTTCAACGTCGCCGCGCAACTGCTCGCAGTCGAGCAGGGCGTCGACGACCACCCGCCGTCGGCTCGGGTGCACCTCGCGCAGGGCCGCTGGATCACCGCTCGTGCTGCGCGCCTGCACGCCGCCGACGGCTCGGCGCCGATCGCGGTCACCATGGACGAGACGACGTCCCTGGAGCGCCTCGAGGTGTTCGCCCGCGCATTCGGGCTCACTCCCCGTGAGACCACGCTGCTCGAGCTGCTCGCCGGCGGCCTCGACACCCACGCGGTCGCCGACCGGATGGGGCTCTCCCCGTTCACCGTGCAGGACCATCTGAAGTCGGTCTTCGACCGCACCGGCAACCGCAGCCGACGCGCCCTGCTGTCGCATGCTCTCGGCGTGGGCTAGAGGAACAGCCGGGCAGCGTTGTGCCACAGCACCCCGCGCAACCAGTCGTCACCGAGGCCGAGTCGCTCGAGGGCGTCGACCTGGGTGACGTAGGGATAGGGGATGTTCGGGAAGTCCGAGCCGAGCAGCACCTTCTCCCCCAGGTCGCGCAGGCGCGGCAGCAGCTCGTCGGGATACGGCGCACCCACGTCGGCGAAGAAGTCGGTGAACGCCATCGTGGTGTCCAGGTGCACCCGCGGGTAGCGCTCGGCGAGCGCCATGAACTCGGCGTACTCCGGAGCACCGGCGTGGGCGATCACCAGGCACAGCCCGGGGTGCCGCTCGAGCAGCGTGGCCACCGGCCCCGGACCCGTGTACGCCGTGGCGACCGGCCCGCTGCCGGCGTGCAGCACCACCGGAGTGCCGGCTTCGGCGATCAGCCCCCACGCACCGTCGAGCTGCGGATCGTTGACGTCGAAGGCGCCCACCTGCACATGCACCTTCCAGACCTCGACGCCGGCCGCGAGCCGCGCCTCGACGTAGTCGGCGGCACCCGGCTCGGGGAAGAACGTGGCGCAGCGCAGCGCGCCCGGTGTGCGGGCGGCGAACCCGAAGGCCCAGTCGTTGAGGAACTCCGCCATCGCGGGCTTGTGGGCGTAGGGCAACGCGGTGAAGTGCCGGACGCCGAGGGAGCGCAGGATCTCGACGAGGACCTCGTCGTCGTCGCGGTACTCCAGTGGCCACGGTCGCCCGATCAGCGGCCCGGCCCGGTCGAACTGCGCCCGCACCTTCGCCATCACCCGGGGCGGCAGGAAGTGCGTATGGACGTCGAAGAGCCCGGGCAGTCCGAGTCTGTCGACGAGCGGAGGGGCCATCAGTCCTTGATGCCCTTGAGCCGACGCTGGACCGCCTGCTCCTTCTCCCGGTTGGCCTGCCGCTCGGCCAGCGAGTGCCGCTTGTCGTAGGACTTCTTGCCCTTCGCCAGCGCGATCTCGACCTTGGCCCGGCCGTCCTTGAAGTAGAGCGCCAGCGGCACGATCGTGTAGCCCTTGTCGGTGATCTTGCGCTCGATCTTGTGGATCTCGGCCTTGTTGAGCAGCAACTTGCGCTTGCGCCGGGCCGTGTGGTTGGTCCAGGTGCCCTGGGAGTACTCCGGGATGTGCACGCCGTGCAGCCACACCTCGCCGTTGTCGACCTCGGCGAACCCGTCGACGAGCGACGCGCGGCCGGCCCGCAGCGACTTCACCTCGGTGCCGACCAGGACCAGCCCGGCCTCCCAGGTGTCCTCGATGTGGTAGTCGTGACGCGCCTTCCGGTTCTGCGCGACCGACTTGGTCCCCTGCTCACGTGCCATGAGCCCAGTCTCTCAGCACGGGCAATCGGTTTGCCCGACCCGTCCCTGGCCTTGGTTTCGAGGCTACGTCGCTGGCGCTCCTTCGCACCTCAACCAGCGGCGGTGCCCGCTGGCTGAGGAGGCGCGCCAACGCCGTCTCGAAACCAAGAGCCACCGGGCCCCGCGGTGCCCGCTGGTTGAGGAGGCGCGCTAGCGCCGTCTCGAAACCAAGAGCCACCGGACCACCAGCAGTTCGCAGGCTCCCGCGGTGCCCGCTGGTTGAGGAGGCGCGCTAGCGCCGTCTCGAAACCAAGAGCCACCGGATCCCGCGGTGCCCGCTGGTTGAGGAGGCGCGCTAGCGCCGTCTCGAAACCAAGGGCCACCGGCCCCGCGGTGCCCGCTGGTTGAGGAGGCGCGCTAGCGCCGTCTCGAAACCAAGGGCCACCGGGCTACAGCCAGTTGGCAGGGTCGACGGCCTTGCCGTTGGCCATCACCGTGAAGTGCAGGTGGCAGCCGGTCGACCAGCCGGTCGACCCGACGTACCCGATGACCTGGCCGCGGGTGACCTGGCTCGCCCTCGGCGACGGTGTAGCGGGTGGCGTGGTTGTAGATCGTGGCCAGCCCGACGCCGGCGGCGACGCCGTTGTCGATGATCATCCGGTTGCCGTAGACGCTGCTCCAGTACGCCGAGAGCACCTTGCCGTCGGCCGCGGCGTACAGCGGCGAGCCGCAGTCGGCGCCGAAGTCGGTGCCGTCGTGCAGGCCGTAGTAGTGGTAGATCGGGTGCACGCGGTAGCCGAACGGCGACGTGACTCCCCCGTTGGCGGGCGGGTTGAGGAACCCGCCACTGTTGCCTGGCGCGCTCGACTGGGCACCTGCACGGGCGGCGGCACGGGCACGGCGCAGCGCCGCGGCGGCCCGCTTGCGCAGGAGCTCCGCGATCCGCTCGCCCTCCTTCTTCGCCTTCTGCAGCTCCTTGGCGTCGGCGGCTCGGGCCGCGACGGCCTCTTCCTCTGCCGTACGGCGCTCGCCGACGAGCGCGGCCACCGACTGCTCGGCGGCGGTCGCGTCGGCCTCGAGCTGCTCCATCTCGACGAGGTGGGCGGCGGCCTCGTCGCGCTTGGCCGACACGGCTTCCTTGGCGGCCTCGACCTGGTTCTCGCGGACGGCGAAGAGCACCTTCGCCGCGTGCAGCTCCTGGTAGACGCGGGTCTCGCGCCCGACGATCGCGTTGCGGGCCTCGTTGGAGCGGGTGAGGTCGGCGGGCGTCTGCGAGTCGAGCAGCGCGGCGAAGGCCAGCAGCTCCGGGTCACCCTGCTCGTAGATCGACGAGATGGTCGACGCGACGTGGTCCTGCTGGGTGCGCATGTCGGCGCGACCGGTGTCGAGGTCGATGCGGGCCTGGTCGAGCGCACCCTCGGCGTTCGTGAGCTCGATCTGCATCTCGGCGTCGCGCTCCTGGGCGACGGCGACCTTGCCCCGGGCCGTGGCCAGGGCGACCTCGGCCGACTCGAGCTGGGTGCGCGCGTCCTCGAGGCGGTCGCGCGCCTTGGCCATCCGGTCGCTGGACTCGTCGAGGTCCTTCTTGGCGTGCTCGATCTCGCGCTCGGCCTGCCTCTGCTTGTCCTTGAGGGGGTCGTCAGCGCTCGCGAAGGGGGCACTCAGCGCGCCGACTGCCAGGGTCGCCACCACGAGGGAAGCGGCCATGCGTCGACGGGCGGTACGGGGGAAGAGACGCACCGGTCTGCCTTAGGTGTTCGGGGAAGTGAACACCGCGACCGTAACCGCTGGCGGTCAGACTTTGAGGTATTTGCGCGTCAGCACGAGTGTCGGGAGCAAGGTGAGCACCGGCCCGAGGATCGCCACGGCGGCCAGCGCGACGACGTACTGGTCGGCGCCGATCCACGGGATGAACTTCAGCGAGTCCGTCGCTCTCTCGTGGATGCCGAAGTACATGAAGGCACCCAGCGCCCCCGCCGCGAGCACCACCCCGATGAGCGCGGTGACCAGTGCCTCGAGGAGGAACGGCAGGGTGATGTAGAGCGTGGAGGCGCCCACCAGTCTCATGATGCCGATCTCCCGGCGGCGTGCGAACGCCGCCAGCCTGATGGTGTTGGCGACCAGCAGCAGCGCGGCGATCACCAGCACGATGGAGGTGACGAAGGCGCTGACCTGCAGGAGGTTGATGGCGCCGTAGATCGGTTCGAGCACCTCGCGCATGTCACGGATGTCGGACACGCCGTCGAGGCCGAGCACGGCGCTGGTGATGCCCTCGTACTTCTCGGGGTCCTTGAGCTCGATCCACACCGACTCGGGCATGTCCTCGGCGGTCGCCGCCGGGTTGTCGCCCTCGAACTGCTCGGGTCCGAGGAGGTCCTTGACCTTCTCGAACGCCTCCTCCTTCGACTCGGTGTGCCAGCCCGCGACCTCGGGGTTCGCCTCCACCACCTCGGCGATCGCGGCTCGCTGGGCATCGTTCACCTCGGAGGTGCAGGCCGGGTTCTCGTCCTGCGCCTTGCAGAGCCAGACCGTGATCTGGAGCTGGCTGCCCCAGTGGTCGGCCGCCTTGGCGGCCTGCTGGTTGAGGAGCACGCCGAGGCCGACGAGGGTGAGCGAGACGAACAGGGTCAGGACCACCGCGATGTGCATCGACAGGTTGCGGCGCAGGCCCTGGCCGAGCTCGGAGAAGACATAGCGAAGCTGCATGTGAAGAAGACTCTCGATTCAGTTCTGGAAGCCGTAGACGCCCTGGGCCTGGTCACGGATGACGTGACCGTCCTCGAGCTCGATGACCCGCTTGCGCATCTGGTCGACGATGCCGGCGTCGTGGGTGGCCATGACCACCGTCGTACCGGTGCGGTTGATGCGGTCGAGCAGCTTCATGATCCCGACCGACGTCGTCGGGTCGAGGTTGCCGGTGGGCTCGTCGGCGATCAGGATCTTCGGCCGGTTGACGAAGGCGCGGGCGATCGCGACGCGCTGCTGCTCACCACCGGAGAGCTCGTCGGGCATCCGCTCCCCCTTGCCGTCGAGGCCGACCATCTCGAGGGTCTCGGGCACCAGCTCGTTGATCTCGCCCTTGGACTTGCCGATGACCTGGAGCGCGAACGCGACGTTCTCGGTCACGGTCTTGTTGCCGAGCAGCCGGAAGTCCTGGAACACAGTGCCGATGTCGCGGCGCAGGCGCGGCACCTTCCAGCTGGCGAGGCGGTTGATCTCCTTGCCGGCGACGTACACGCGCCCGCTGGTCGGGCGGTACTCCCGCAGCACGAGGCGCAGGAACGTCGACTTGCCGGAGCCCGAGGAGCCGACCAGGAAGACGAACTCGCCCTTCTCGACGTCGACGGTCACCGAGTCGAGCGCGGAGTGGGCGTGGCCGGGGTAGGTCTTGGTGACCTTCTCGAAGCGAATCACGTGAGCCGAGGTTACGCGAGCATCCTGAGGATTCCGGGATCCTCGCTCTCCGCTAGGCCTCGGCGCGTTCGGCGCCCCGGCGCCAGCGGATGCCGGCCTCGATGAACGGGTCCAGGTCGCCGTCGAAGACCGAGCTGGGGTTGCCGCTCTCGTAGCCGGTGCGCAGGTCCTTGACGATCTGGTAGGGGTTCAGCACGTAGTTGCGCATCTGGTCGCCCCACGACGCCTGGACGTCGCCGCGCATCCCGTCGAGGTGGGCCTTCTCCTCGGCCTTCTTGAGCGCGAGCAGCTTGGCCTTGAGCACCACCATGGCGCTCGCCTTGTTCTGGAGCTGGCTCTTCTCGTTCTGGCAGGAGACGACCGTGCCGGTGGGGATGTGCGTCAGCCGCACGGCGGAGTCGGTCGTGTTGACCGACTGGCCGCCAGGTCCGCCGGAGCGGTAGACGTCGACGCGGATCTCCTCGTCGGGGATCTCGATCTCGTCGGTCTGCTCGAGCACCGGCACCACCTCGACCGCGGCGAAGCTGGTCTGTCGGCGGCCCTGGTTGTCGAAGGGGCTGATGCGCACGAGGCGGTGCGTGCCGGCCTCGACCGAGAGCGTCCCGTAGGCGTACGGCGCGTGGATCGCGAACGTCGCCGACTTGAGGCCGGCCTCCTCGGCGTACGACGTCTCGAAGACCTCGACGGGGTAGTTGTGCTGCTCGGCCCAGCGGGTGTACATCCGCATCAGCATCTCGGCGAAGTCGGCTGCGTCGACTCCCCCGGCGCCCGAGCGGATGCTGACCAGCGCCTCGCGGACGTCGTACTCACCGTTGAGGAGGGTGCGGATCTCCAGCGACTCGACGGACTTCTTGATCCGCGCGAGCTCGCGCTCGGAGTCCTCGAGGGTGGCGGCATCGCCCTCCTCGGTGGCCATCTCGACCATCAGCCCGAGATCCTCGATGCGGGAGTCGAGGCCGGTGAACTTGTCGAGCTCGCCCTGCAGCGTCGAGAGGCGGCCGGTGACGCGGGTGGCGTTGTCCTGGTCGTCCCACAGCCCGGGCGCGGCGACCTGCTCGCTCAGGTCGGCGATCTCGGTGCGCATCGCGTCGAGGTCGAGGACCTGACCGATGGTCTTCATGGTCGCCTGGAGCGTCTTGATCTCTGCGTCGAAGTCGGTGCCTGCCACAAGGGGCAACAGTACGGGACCACCGGAGGCGCAGCGGGGTCCGCCCGGACGGAGGTGGAACCGTCCGGGCGGACCGGTCGGGTCAGCGGGCGCAGAGCACCCGCGGCAGCCCCACCGTGGCGTACCCGTCGGGCGCCGCGCTCGATGCCAGGTCGAACCGGAGCCGATAGACGTCGGTCAGGTCGAGCGTCTGCTCGGCGATGGTGCCGACCGACAACGGGGCCGAGAACCGCGGCGTTCCGTCGGCGACGACCTGCACCGAGCCGGTGCTCCCGGTCTGCGAGGTGTCCGTCAGTGCGTACGTCGCCTCCAGCGAGGTGCACAGGCGACCGAGGGTGAACTCGGCGTAGCCCGGTGTGCCCGGCTTCGTCTGGACGATGCTCGGGGCGTAGGTGCGGGTGCCGATCGTGGCCCAGGTGACGAGCGCCTCGGAACGCGGCCCGGTGAACTGGGCCGTGAGGTTCTGCCAGGCGAACACCGTCACCGCGAACGTCTTGCTGACGCCCTTGACCAGCCCGTCGGAGCCGGACTTGAAGACGCGGTACTCGCGGACCCCGCCCACCTCGGGCTTGTCGGTCAGCTTGAACGTGCCATTCCGCTTGATCCGTGTCTTGCCGCTCTTGGCCCAGCGCTCCTTCCCCTCCAGTCGCTGCTGGAGAACGACCTTCTGCCCGGCGGCGTACGGCTTGACGCGGCCTCGCACGACCACCTTGTTCTCGTCGGCGATCACCTTCTCGGTGTTGATGGTGGCGTTGACGCGCCACGTGGCCTTCGCGGCCCTGGCCTGTACGGCGTCGGCACCCGGCCCGGCGGCTCCGGCCACAGGAGCCAGCAGCCCCGCGGCGATCAGTACGGCAGTCACGGCAGCAACCCTTCGCATGGTTGTCCCCCTTCGTCTGTGCCGTCACCCGGTGGTGACGGGTCTTCAGGTGAGATGCCCGGGGGCGTGACTTTGTTGTGCGCGTCAGCGTTGGGGTTGGTAGGTGAGCATCGCGATCCCGTCGTCGGACCCGGCGATGACCGGGCTGATCCCGATGTGCAGCTCGTCGAGGAGCCCCAGCTCGAGCATCTGCCGTGCCACGCCTCCGAAGCCGTAGGTGATGACGGCGCCGCCGTTCTCCTCCTTGAGCCGGATCAGCGCCCCGGGCACGTCTGCCAAGAGGACGGTGGTGTTCGTCCACTCCGGATCCTTGACGGTGGTGGACACGACGTACTTGGTCTTCGACTCGTCGCTGTCCGGCATGGTCAACGCCGCGGCCCCGCTGTTCACCGTCGTCGTCGCCGCGGCCATCGCCCGTCGGGCCCCGGCGCGGCGTCGTACTCTCGGCGTGGTGGTGGGCTTCGCCGGAGTCGGGCTGCTCATGGTTCCGACAATGACGGACCCCGCTGCCTCGACTCCGGGCCTGGCCATGGCCGTCGTCGCGACGTTCTCCTACGGGATCGCCTACAACGTCGCCGCTCCCTTGCAACGCCGGTACGGCGTGCTGCCGGTGGTGCGACTGGCCGAGATCGGCGGTGCCGTCCTGCTCACCCCCGTCGCGTTCCCACATCTGGCTGTCCCGAGTGGGTCGAGCGCGCTCGCGGTCGTCGGCCTGGGCCTGGTCGGGACCGCCGCTGCATTCGTCGGGTTCGTGCGCCTCATCGGCCTGGTGGGGCCGACCGGCGCCTCCCTCAGCCTCTACTTCGTGCCCGTCGTGGCCATGGCGCTCGGTGTCGCCGCCGGCGACGACGTGCTCACCCTGGGGGACCTCGTAGGCACAGGCGTCGTCGTTGCCGGCGCGGCTGTGGCGTCCTCACCCGCACGAGCCGGCCGCGGCGTACGTCGAGGTGCGTATGCCAGGAGTCGACTCGCAACGGATTCCGAGTGCTCGTGGTCGCGCCAGCGTGAGGGCAGCGAAAGGAGCTCTCCATGAACCCACACCCGGCCAAGCTCGGAATCCTCACGATCCTGCTCACCTTCCTCGCCCCCGCGGGCGCAAGCGTCGCAACCACTCCTGACCACGACGCGGTCACCGCATGGGTGACACAGCACAGCCACCCGATCGACAGCACCAGACCCGGTGCGCCCGACCGCGACCTCGCCGCTCTGGGTGAGTCGGTCGGCGACGCCAGCATCGTCGGGCTCGGCGAGGCCGCCCACGAGCTGGCCGAGCTCACCGACCTCAAGCACCGCGCGGTGCGCTACCTCGTCAAGCGGATGGGCTTCCGGTCGATCGCGTGGGAGGAGGACTGGAGCCTCGGCACCCAGGTCAACGACTACGTCCTCGGCCGCCGCGACGACCTGCGCGCGCTCCTCGGCCAGATGAGCAACGGCGCGTGGCGGACCCGCGAGGTGGCCCGCGTGCTGACGTGGATCCGGGGCTACAACGAGACCCACGCCGACAAGGTCCGGTTCTTCGGGGTGGAGTACTACGCCACCCGGCCCTTCGCCTACGACCGCATCGAGTCGTACGTCGCCCGCCACGCACCCGGCCGGCTGACCGAGGCGCGCGAGCACCTGACGGCGATCAGGCCGTTCACGGACAACATGGGCGAGTACCTGGGCTGGTACCTCGAGCAGCCCGACAAGGCGCCGTACGTCGCGCACGCGAACGCGCTCCACGACCTCGTCGCCTCGCTGCCCCACCGACGTGGCGACCGCAAGCACGCTGTGACGGAGCACGCCGCCCGGCAGGTCCGATCGTTCTACAAGGCGTTCACGCTGAGCGACAACTTCAGCTTCCGCGACGCCCGGGCCGCCGAGAGCCTGCGGTGGTGGCAGCACTTCCGGGGCGACCGGACGATCTACTGGGCCGCGTCCGCCCACACCGCAGGCGCGAAGGACCTGACGATCTCGCCAGCTCCCTTCCCGGACGCGATCCTCACCAGCGCCGGCCACTACCTTCGTGAGTGGTACGGCCACCGCTACGTGTCGATCGGGTTCACGTTCGACCACGGGCCCGGGCGGCCGCGCCCGGCAGACAACTGGTTCGAGCGCCCCCTGGGCGGAGTCGACGAGCGTCAGTTCCTCGTCGACCTGCGTGGCCCCGCGCCCCGGGTCGTCCGGAAGTGGCTGCACCGCCCGATGGTGACCCGTGGGCTCCCGGGCGCCGGGCCGGACGCCACGATGAGCAGCCCGAGCAGCCCCTCGGACTGGTTCGACGTGGTCGTCCACCGGCAGCGGATCACGACGGCGACCCCGCTGCCGTAGGGCGGGTGACTAGGGTCTCGCGACATGGGCGATGCGAAGCACTACGACCTGGTCGTGATCGGTGCCGGATCGGGCAACACCGTGGTCGACGATCGCTTCTCGCCCTGGCGGGTGGCGATCGTCGAGCGCGACGTCTTCGGCGGGACCTGCCTCAACCGGGGCTGCATCCCGTCGAAGATGTTCGTGGTGCCGTCCGACCTCGCCCGCGATGCCACCGACGGTCCGAGGCTCGATGTGCGCACGTCGTACGACGGTGTGGAGTGGACCGACCTGCGCGACCGGATCTTCGGCCGCACCGATGCGTCGTCCCGTGAGGGCCGGGACACCCGTGAGGACCTCGACAACGTCGACGTGCTCACGGGCGCTGCCACGTTCACGGGTGCGCACAGCCTGCGCGTGGATCTCGAGGACGGCGAGGTGGACATCACCGCCGACCGGGTCGTGATCGCGACCGGCAGCCGGCCCGTGGTGCCGGACCTGCCCGGGCTCTCCGACGTGGAGCACCACACGAGCGACGACGTCATGCACCTCGACGCCCTGCCGCGGAGCATCGGCATCCTCGGCGGCGGCTACGTCGGCTGCGAGTTCGCGCACGTCTTCGCGTCGCTCGGGTCCACGGTGGTGCAGGTCGAGGCCCTCGACACCCTGCTGGCCAACCAGGACGCCGACGTCGCCCGGCTCTTCACCGAGCAGGCGTCGAAGCAGTGGGACGTGCGAACCGGGACCAAGGTGGAGCGGTTCTCCCAGCAGGGCGACGCGATCACGATGCACCTCGATCGTGGTGACCCCGTCACGGTCGACATGCTGCTGGTCTGCGTGGGCCGGCGTCCCAACTCAGACGGGATGGGTCTCGACGCGGCCGGCGTCGAGGTCGACGACGACGAACGGGTGGTCGTCGACGAGCACCAGCACACCTCCGTCGACGCTGTCTGGGCCTTGGGCGACATCTCCACCCACCACCCCCTCAAGCACGTCGCCAACCACGAGGCCCGGGTCGTGCAGCACAACCTGCTGCACCCCGACGACCTGGTCGCGTCCGACCATCGGTTCGTGCCCAACGCCGTGTTCACGTCCCCGCAGGTCGGGGCCGTGGGGCTCACCGAGGCCGAGGCCCGCGACCGGGGCATCGACGTCGCGGTCGCGGCCAGCAAGGTTGCGGACACGGCGTACGGCTGGGCACTGGGGGCCGACGACGAGGGCTGGTTCTGCAAGGTGCTCGCCGACCGCTCGACCGGCCTCCTCGTCGGCGCCCACCTCATCGGCCCGCAGGCCGCGACCCTGGTCCAGCCGCTCATCACCGCCATCAGCCTCGAGCTGCCGGTCGCCGGCCTGGCGCGCTCGCAGTACTGGATCCACCCCGCACCCACCGAGGTCGTGGAGCAAGCGCTGCTGGCGCTGGAAGAGGAGCTCGGCTCGGAGCGCTGACCGCCCGATCGACCGGACCGGTGGGCTCCCGGATCTAGGCACGACCGGTCGTGAGGCGTACCTTGCCGATCAGTGGACCTCACGAAGGGATCGCTCTCATGGGCTGGCGTGATCGATTGCTGGGCAGGACAGCACCTCCTCCTGCCACGACCTCCGAGCCGGTGCAGCGGTCGCAGTCGGAGGTCATCGCAGGCACCCAGCGCCGAGTGGGACGGTCGGCGCGAGATCTCTTCGCGGTCCTGCGAGGCAAGCAGCCCTCCCCGGTGCAGGTCTGCAAGGACGGCCACCAGGTCCCCGACGGCAGTACGACATGCGCCTACGGGCACTACGTCGGATGAGCGGGTAGGTCACCACCATGCCGACACGGGTCGCAGTCGCACTCTCTCTGTCAGTCCTGCTCCTCGGCGTCGGCGCGAACACCGGCGCTGCCGAGAGCGCTGCCGCCAGCCGTACCGTTCCGGCTGGAACCACCGTTCAACCCTCCATCCCGGGCGGCAGTGCGGCACTTGCTGCATTGCAGCGGGCCCTCGCGAGTGGCAGCAGGGCCGATCTCGTGCGCAGCAGCACCCTCGTGCTGAGATTGCCGAGGAGCGCGTTCACCGACGCTCAATGGGCCGCTCGGTTGAGCCTGTTCCGCTCCGGGGCGGCCAGGATCGCGAACGCTGCCGCCTTCAGGGTCGACGTCAGCCTCTGGAGTCCCTTGAGGACCGTCACGCGGGAGGCGTTCAGCACGGCCTCGTCCGCGTTGGTGCAGCGCGTCAATCCTCGTTTCCTGGACGACCTCGCCGAGGTCACCAAGGAAGCGACCATCTCGCTGGCATGCGGAAGGGTGCTCGACGTCCTGGCACCCGTTGAGCGACCGTTCGTGCAAGGCGAGGGGGAATCGGACATCCAGGACGTCTTCGAGGAGGCATTGACGAAGTTGGGCGCGAGGTGGGGCGGCCGCGCCTCGGTCGTGCGCGTCATCGACTGGGCGTACTACGGCGCATCCCTCAGCGACGACGCAGACCAGTTCCTTGCGTCGACGAACGCCTACTCGACCTGGCGATTCCCGTATCTCGTGGGCCGCCCGCCCGTTTCGAGAGCACTGTGGGTCTACGTCCGGACCTGCTATTCGCCCCCTCGAATGCCCTGACCCTATGAGCGCGCAATCCCGCCTCGACGCGCTGCCGCAACCGTGAGGTCGACGTCGAGGCAGCGGATCGTTACGGCATCGACACCCGGCGCTGCGCACGCACCGAGATACTGACGCCGTGCTGGAGATCGACTTCGAGCCCACCGACATCGCGGGCGTGCGGATCGTCGGCACGGTGGGCCCACTCGCGGAGGCGGTGCTGGCCATGGGCGCCGTACGCCGAGGAGGCGATCGCTGGGCGACGCGTGTCGCCGGCCGGCAGTCCCGGGCCGAGGCAGACCTGGTGCGCTACCTCCGCCCGATGCGGCATGTCGGGGTCGACCTGGTGACGCTCGGAGGGCTCGCCGCGCGCCGCGACCAGGCACGCGAGGCGCTGCTCGACTGCCCCAGCGAGTGGTTCGCACACGAGATGCGCTGCTTCACGCGCCGGGACCGCACGGCACCTGCCTGGCTGGAGCGGGCCGGGCACCCGGACCGGCGCACCCACCACGAGATGGTCGACCACGTGTCGAGGTGGTACGACCGCCACGTCTCGTCCCACTGGAGCGACGTCCGGCGCGAGCTCGACCGGCACCACGCCCGGCTCGGTCACCGGCTGGCCGGCGGCGGCGTCGACGGTCTCCTGGGCGGCCTGGGACACGGCACCTCCTGGGACGGTCGGCGGCTGCGCATCACCGACGGTGCGGAGTGGCGCCACGAGCCACTGGTCGCCCCGCTGCACGGTCGCGGCCTGGTGCTCGCCCCGTCGTACTTCGCGGCCGCGCCCGAGACCTACTTCCCGATCGACCCGGCCGGGCCCGCGGTGCTCGTCGTGCCGATCAGCACCCGGCACCGCGGCGGTGCGGAGCGACTCGACCGCGACGGAGTCAGCGGGGTCCTCGGCCGGACCCGGGCGGCAGTGCTGGTCGCGCTCGCCGGCGGGGAGTTCAGCACGTCGGAGCTGGCCGCGCACCTCGACATCTCATTGAGCGGAGCCAGCCAGCACACCGCGGCGCTGCGCGCCGCTGGACTCGCGACCAGGAGCCGCGACGGACGCCGCGTCCGGCACGCCGCGACCGCACTGGGCAGGGCCCTGGGCACCGCCACGCCGGAGTGACCGCCGGGCCTTTCACGTCCTGCTGAAACGTCGCGACAACCGCCCGCCGTCGGCTGATGATCACGGCATGCGCATGACTGTCCTGCTGGTGGCGGCGGCGCTGTTGTCGGGCTGCACCTCCAGCAGGACCGCGACGCCCTCCGGGGAGTCCGCGCCGCCCTCGCCCTCGCCGAGCCCGTCCTCCCCGAGCGCCAGCCCGTCCGCGCCGATCGACGAGCCGCCGGTGCCGACGATCCGGCTGAAGCGCGTGGTCACCGGCATGACCGCGCCCGTGAGCATGATCAATCCACCCGGCGACCGGGCCCGCACGCTCGTGGTCGACCAGGTCGGCCTCGTCCGCGAGCTCGACCGCGACGGGCTCGTGGACGGCACGCCCTTCCTCGACCTGCGCGACGAGATCGTGCCCCTGTCCCGCAGCAGGGACGACGAGCGCGGCCTGCTCGGCGTCGCCTTCTCGCCGGCGTTCGCGACCGATCGCCGCGTGGCCGTCTTCCGGACCGTTCCGACCGACCGCCGCAACCACTCCCACACCAACGTCCTGAGCATCTTCCGCACCGACCCCTCGGGATCGGTCGTCGACCGGACCAGCGAGCAGGTGGTGTGGAGCCGACCGCAGCGCGGCACCTCCCACTCCGCCGGGCAGATCGTCTTCCAGCAAGCCGACCGGCTGTTGCTGCTGGTCGGTGACGCCAGCGACGAACGACTCGTCCAGGACCCACGGTCGCCCTTCGGCAAGGTCCTGCGCTTCGACCTGGGCATGCCCGGCTCCGCACCGGAGCAGGTGGCCTCCGGCATGCGGCACCCCTGGCGGACGTCGTACGACGCCCGGTCCCGCAGTTGGCTCTTCGCCGAGCCGAACTTCACCAGCCAGTACCAGGAGGTCAACCAGCTCCGCCTCGGCGCGAACTACGGCTGGGGGGCTGCTCCTCCGGAGGCACGGGCCTGCTGGCCGGCGGGCTCGTCGAAGCCCGCGCGTCACTGCGTGCGTGGGCCCAAGCGGTCACAGCTGCGACCGCCGATCGCGGAGTACGGGCCCTCCTACGGCCTGATCGTCACCGGAGCACACGTCTACCGCGGACGGCACGCGGGGCTGCGCGACCACCTCGTGGTGAGCGAGTGGGGAGTCACGAACCTCGGCAAGGTCGCCGGCGGCAAGCTGCTCGTCTCGGCGAGGCCGGTCGGGCGCACCGTGCGACCGCCGTACGAGCTGGTGCCCGCGACCACCACCGCGGACACCGACCCCGGTCTGTTCTGGTCGCTGATGCGGGACGCACACGGCGAGCTGTACGTCGGCACGATGGCCGACCGGGTGCCGCGGCCCGGCGACGGGGCCGTCTACAAGGTCGTCTCCGGCACCGCCGGAGCATCCACACCCCATGAGAGGAAATGACAATGGCTGACATCCTGCATCGCATCGGCTGTCGAGGGCATCGACGAAGGAGGAGGCCTACAACGCGATCGCCACGCCGTGAGGGCATCGCGTCGTGGTGGGTGCAGAGACCAGTGGCGACGACTCGGTCGGCGGCACCTCGACTTCGGCGAGGACAGTCTGAAGGCCAAGGTGGTCGAGTTGCGCCCGCCGAGCGTGTCGACTGGGAGGTCATCGCCGGTCCGGAGGAATGGATCGGCACGCACATCACCTTCGACATCAAGCCGGACGAGGACTAGGCGGTCATCCTGATCGAACACGCCGGGTGGGCCGAGCCGAGGAGTTCATGCACCACTGCAGCACCAAGTGGGGCGTGTTCATGCTCAGCCTCAAGCAGCTTCTCGAGACCGGCACCGGTAGTCCGTCACCGGACGACGCGCATATCGACAACTGGGCATAGGGCGGAGTCTGCATGAGCACCACGAGCCGACCGGACTGCGTCACCGCGGCCTGCGACACCGGCGGGCTCGGTGGCCCGTTGGCCGGAGTGCTCTTCACGGCGCGGTCGCCGGTGCCGGCCGGCTGGCCAGGGACCCGTTCCCCGGCCGCGGGGCTAGAGGTCATCGCAGGACCGTGACCGCCGCCGTGCCCGTGGCCCCGATCTCCGGCTCGTCGGGCGACCCGGGGATGGTGAGCGGAAGACTCAGCGGCGCGTGCAGCTTCACGGTGACCTTGGCCTCGGTCTCGTCGACGTCGGAGGTATGGGTGATGCCCGGATACGTCTCGTAGGCGCCGGAGTCCGGAGGTACGCCGCGACCGCCTGGTCGACCTGGGACTCGAGCTGGTCGAGGCGATCGTCGGGGATGCCCTTCTCGTAGGTGCCGACCGAGCCGAGGTCGGCGCCGCGGAGGGCAGCGCCGTCGGCCAGGGTGTCGAGGCCCTGGCGCTGGAGGTAGGCCGCGGAGGCATCGACGACGACCACGATCCCCGAGATCAGCACGAACGCGAGGCCGACGATCAGCGGGATCGTGGAGCCGCGCTCGTCACGGCGTCTCGGTCGGTGGGTCGGTCGGCGGCTCGCTGGGCTCGTCGCTGGGTTCGTCGTCTGGGTCGTCCTCATCTGGGCGTCCTCCTCTCCATCCTCTGTGCCGCTCTCGACGTACTGCCCGATCGGCACCCGGTGGTGGCCGAGAGGGCGAAGGTGGGCTTGTCGCCGCCGAGGACGTCGGGCAGAAGGGAAGGTCGACACCCGAGCGTCACCGTCAGGGTGATGACGGAGTGCCCTGGTGGCAGGGCGGGCTCGGCGTGCACGTCGACGTGACCTCCGGGTCATCCGGGCTGGCCCTGATCCTTGAGCGTCAGCTCGGCCACCGCCTTGGCCCGCGCCATGCCCGCCTGGTCGTCGGGCGCCAGAGCGTAGGCACGACCGGCCGCCCGTGCCGCCGCGCTGACCGCGAACGAGCCCCGCTGCACCTCGAACACCGAGAGAACGATCCAGACAGAGGGATGATCAGGATGATCCCCAGCCAGACGAACTCGACGAGGCCGCTGCCGCGCTCGTCCCGACGGCGGTTCACGGGGTCTCCTCCACGCCCTGCTCGATGATCGCGTTGCCGGAGACGACGAGCGCGACGCCGGGGCCGCCCAGGCCGAGGGCCGGCACCTCGGCCCGATGTCACCTTGTACGCCGGCGCCCCGGCCACGCTCACCTGCTCGATCGTGATGTCGTCGGCGAATCTCCCGGAGACAGCGCCGTCGATCTGCTCCTTCGCCTTCTCCCGACCGTCCTCCGGCGTCGCTCCCAGGGTCGCGGCGTAGCGGGCACCCTCGGCGGCGGCGGACGTCAGGGTGTTGCGGACGTGCAACACCAGGGCGAGCTGGAAGATGCCCAGGAAGAGGGGCAGCAGCAGGACCAGGATGAAGACGAAGTCGACGACCGCCGCTCCGCGCTGGTCGCGGTGTAGGGACACGGCTACTTCACGGAGTCAGGGCATTCTTGAGCATCTCACGAGCTGCGGACCACGGAGCGGCCAGGAGGACCACGATCCCGGCGGTCATCACGGTGATCATCACCCAGCCAGGCACGTCGCCGCGTTCGTCACGTCGGCGAGCAGCAGCGACGTCCGCATGGCTGATGTAGCTCCGCAGCAATGCCATGGTGAGGTTGTTCATGGGTCCCCCTTGGTGGTCGTTCATGGAGTGGTGAGGTTGAGGCCGATGGCCCCGGGATAGAAGGCGAAGACGATGGTGATGGGCAGGACGAGGAAGACGACCGGCGCCATCATGAAGACCTCCTTGCGGGCCGCGCTCTCGATCAGCTCGCGTCGGCCCGCCTCGCGGACGTCGGCCGCCTGGGCGTGGAGCACGTCGGCCAGCGGGGTGCCCCGCTCGACGGCCACGGCGATCCCGGTGGCGAAGCGAGCCACCAGTGGCAGACCGGTCGACGCGGCCATCTTGTCGAACGCGACGCTGACAGGCTCGCCGGTGCGGACCCTGGCCAGCACGTCGGCGAGGTCGGCGGAGAGCTCGCCATTGCTGCGGCGTACGACGCGGTCGAGGGCAGCCACGGGACTCTCCCCGGCTGCGACGGCCAGCGCCAGCAGCTCCGCGATCGGTCGGGAACTCCGCGATGATCTGGCGCTCGCGCTGGGTCGCCTGAGAGGTCAGCCGGTTGTCGCGGGCGATGACGCCGGCCGCGAAACCCACAGCGCAGATGACGGCTGCGAGCATCGGGATTGATGCCCCCGGCCGAGCGCCCTGAGCAGTCCGAAGGCGGCTCCGATGCCGAACCCGATGAGCCCCCAGACCACCTGCTCGATGCGGAACTCGTGCACCGTCTTGCGGATGCGCGCACGCTGGAGCCGGCGCTCGATCGATCTCGCACCGCCCAGCACCCTCTCGACCAGGTCTGCAGCCGAGCGCATGGGCGGTCCGAACACGCCGGCTGCAGCGGCAGCCGGCGAGGACGAGACCACCCGAAGGGCGGGCACGCGGCCGACCTGGGGCAGGTCGCGCACGTAGGGCAGCACCCGGATGGCCAGCTGGGTGCGGCGGATCACCACGCACCCGCGACGCGATCAGGAGCAGACCGCCGGCGACGAGTCCGCCGAGCACGACGCCCCAGGACGCCGGGCGTCATCGCAGGATCCTCTGCTCGACCGGCAACCTGCCGATGCGCATCATGACCGCGTAGGCGACCACGCAGACGACGGCACCGGTGCCCAGCACGAGCGCGCCACCGACCGACGCGTAACGCCGGATCACGTCGCCCTGGAACGACATGAACAGCAGCACCACCCAGGGCGCCGCGACCGCGAGCCGGGCGCCGTTGACGGTCCAGGCCTGGCGGGACTCGAGCTCGGAGCGAGTGCGCGCCTCGTCTCGGAGGTAGCCGGACAGGTTGCGCAGCAGCCGACCGAGCTCGCCGCCACCGACCTCGCGCGCGATGCGCAGGCCCTCGATGACGCGGTCGCCGACCGGGTCGGCGAGCCGCTGCTTGAGCCGTTCGAGGCGACTCGTCGAAGCGGCCGGTCACCTGGTAGTCGAGCGCGAACTGGTCGAAGTCGGCTCGCAGCGGCTCGGGGCCGTTGGTCGCCAGCGAGACACCGCCTCGGGCAACGACAGGCCGGCGCGCACGCCGGAGGCGAGGTTGTCGACCGCGTCGGGCCACACCTCGGCGAACTCGGCCTGCCGTCTGCGCGCCCGGGACTTGAGCACGCCGAGAGGAAGGTAGCCCGCCATCAGCGCGAAGCACAGCGCGACCGGGGCGGCACGGGTGACCGCCTGGACACGACGAACGCAACCACGGCGAGCAGGACGCACAGCGCCGTCAGGCTCGGTCGGCGACACGTCACCCAGACCGGACCGAGCCAGCAGCTGCTCGGCTCGACCGCCCCGCGGGTCGCGGCCCTTGGGCTGGCGCGGCAGGAAGAACGCCGACCAGATCAGCAGCGCCCCGATGCCGAAGCCGAGCCCGACCAGCGCACCCATCAGCGACCGCCCTCGAGGATCCGGTGGACGTCGATGCCCAGCCGGTCGAAGCGCTCGAGCCGGTGCGGCATGCCGCCCGCCCAGCGCAGCTCGCCGTGGGTGCGGTGGAAGATCGACTCGACCTCGATGGTGTCGCTCTCGACCCGGCCCGGCACCGCGACGATCTCGTTGGTGCGGCGTACGCCGGAGGTGTCGATGCCGAGGTGGACGACGATGTCGACGGACGCCGCCACCGTCGGCACGACGAACCTCGCCGAGATGTTCTCGCCCGCCAGAAGCGGGCAGCGTGCACATCTTGACCAACGCCTCTCGCGCGCTGTTGGCGTGGAGCGTGCACATGCCCGGGCAGGCCCGCGTTGAGGGCGAGCAGCAGGTCGAGGCACTCCTCCGACCGCACCTCGCCGACGATCACGCGACTCGGCCGCATCCGCAGCGCCTCCTTGACCAGGTCGCGCAGCGCGACCTCGCCCGTGCCCTCGAGCCCGGACTGGCGGGTCTGCATCGGCACCCAGTCGGGGTGCGGGAAGCGCAGCTCGAAGACCTCCTCGGCGCTGATCACCCGGTCGCCGCCGGGGATCGCGGCGGCCAGGCAGTTCAGCATCGTCGTCTTGCCGGCCTGGGTGCCGCCGGCGACGAGGATGTTGAGTCCCGGCGCGGACGCACGCGTCGAGGAACGGACGCCGCGGCCGGGGTGAGGCTGCCGAGCTCGACGAGCTGGGTGAGCTGCGCGGCCTGGATCCGGAACTTGCGGATGTTGACGGCCGAGAAGCCCCGGCTGATGCCTTCGAGCACGACGTGGAGACGATGGCCCTCGGGGAGCATCGCGTCGACGAACGGCTGGCTGATGTCGATGCGCCGCCCGCTCGTCTTGAGCATCCGCTCGACGAGCTCCGCACCATCGCCGGCGAGAGCACGAGATTGGTGAGCTCGTGGCGGCCGTTGCGAGCGACGAACACCCGGCTCGGGTCGTTGATCCACACCTCCTCCACGCTCGGGTCGTCGAGGAACGGCTGCAGCGGGCCGAACCCGGCGACGCGGGCGACCAGCTCGCCGACCACGGCATCGGCGTCGGGCACGGGCGCGACCGCGCCGGTGAGTGACCGCTCGTCGTGATCGCGTACGACGCGCTCGGCGATGCGGCGTACGAGCTGGGCGTCGCGCTGCGGGTCGACGCCGTCGCTGCGCACGATCGAACGCACTTCGCCGTCGAGCTGTTCGATCAGGTCGACGTGTGCGCCATGCCCCGCACCGGCATGCGTCAAAGTCATGAGGTCCCCGTCCCGAGTGAGGTTCCGCCCAAACTACGGGACCATCCTCCCCAGCGGGAGGGCCGTCAATCCGCCTGTGGAAAACCTTTACCTTGTTCGGATCAGCCGCTCCGGCGAGTCGCCAACCCGACCAGGTCGGAGCTCACCCTCCACAGCCGCGCGGCGACGTCAGCGTCGTGGCTGCGCGCGGACGAGCGGCGGGGCGCGCTGTTGACGAAGTAGCGACCGGTGACGCCCTCGACCTCGGGCGCGGACGCCAGGTGGATCGAGGTGGCCGCCCCACGTGCGGGGTCCTTCATGAACGGCCGCAGGAGCGGGACCAGGATCCGCTGCGTGCGGCCGGGGTCCTCGGCGCCGAACGCGGTGCTCACCACGCCCGGGTGCAGGGCGGTGGCGGTGACGCCGCTGCCCTGCAGCCGCCTGGCCAGCTCGTAGGTGAACAGGACGTTGGCGAGCTTGGACTGGTTGTACGCCGTGGCGCCGGACCACGACCGCTCACCCTGGAGGTCGTCGAAGTCGATCCGGCCCTGCGCGTGCGCGTGGGAGGCCACCGTGACGACGCGGGCCGGCGCGCTCTGCACCAACCGGTCCAGCAGGAGGTTGGTGAGCAGGAAGGGCGCGAGGTGGTTGACCGCGAAGGTCCTCTCGATCCCGTCGACCGTCAGGTGCCGGGTGTTCCAGTGGCCGCCGACGTTGTTGACCAGTACGTCGATGTGCGGCAGGCGCTCGAGTGCCTCGGCGGCCAGCCGGCGCACCTCCGCCTGGGAGGACAGGTCGGCGACGAGGACGTCCACACGAGCGCCGGTGGCCGCGTGGATCTCGCGGGCCGCGGTCTCGGCGCGGCCGGTGTCTCGGCCGGTGATCGTGACGTGCGCGCCCATCCGGGCCAGGCCCTCGGCGGTGGCCCTGCCGATGCCGCCGGTGCCGCCGGTGACCAGCACCGTCCTGCCGGCCATCGACGTCATGCGCCCTGCGCCAGCCGGGTGGCCGTGCCGGTGACCCGCACGGTGTCGACCTCAGGATCGAGATCGACGACGAGCCGGCTCGGCCGACCCATGTCGTGGCCCTGGAGCAGCGTCAGCCGTGCGGGTAGGTCGACCAGGCCGAGGGAGCGCAGGTAGCCACCGAACGCGGCGGCCGCCGCACCCGTGGCCGGGTCCTCGACGACGCCGCCGGGCGGGAAGGGGTTGCGCACGTGGAAGACGCCGCCGCCCGCTGCCCAGAAGACGTGGACGGTCGTCCATCGCTCCTGCCGCATGAGCTCCGCCAGTCGGTCGAAGTCGTAGTCGAGGCCGGCCAGCGTGGCGCGCGAGGCGACGCCGAGCACCAGGTGGTCGTTGCCGGCGAACGCGACGTGCGGCGGGTACGTCGGGTCCAGGTCGGGGGGCGTCCACCCGAGCGAGGCGAGCGCCTCGGCGAGCACCGGCTCGGTCACCGGGCGTGTGTGCGTCGAGGGTGAGGTGAGGGTCGCGACCACGCCGTCCGGGGTGTCGGTGGTGCTCACCCGGATCGGTCCGGCCAGCGTGACGAGGTCGAGCTCGGACGGCCCGTCGCGGTCGGCCAGCGCGACCGCGGTCGCCACCGTCGCGTGACCGCAGAAGGCCACCTCGGCGAGCGGGCTGAAGTACCGCACCCGCAGGGTCGAGCTCTCGGCCGGCGACACGAACGCGGTCTCGGAGTAGCCGACGTCCCGGGCGATCGCGAGCATCTCTGCGTCGTCCAGCGATGCGGCATCGAGCACGACGCCGGCGGGGTTGCCGCCGCTGCCGGCGTCGGTGAAGGCGGAGTAGCGCAGCACCTCGACCGTCATGCGTCGTACGCCGCAGGTGTGAAGCCCTTGACCAGCAGCCAGATCGCGAGGGTGACCTCGAAGATGCCGCCGGGGACGAGCAGCACGAGGCTGAGCGGGAGCCCGAACAGCTCGGCAGCCGCGCCGGTCAGGTGCAGCGCGTAGCCGGCCAGGCCCAGCACAGCCAGCCACCGGGGCACCAGGCCGGTGCGGAGCAGCAGCGCACACAGGAAGAGGGCGCCGAACGCCAGCGAGAGCTGGCCGACCTGGTACGCCGTCTCGTTGGCGTCGACGGCGAGCGACCCGAGCGCCTGGGCGGTGTCGCCGCCGATCTGGTCGGCCCGGTCGGCGAGCGGGATGATCATCAGCAGCGCGAGCACCCCGACGGTCATCATCGCCATCTCGAAGATCATCGTGGCCAGGTAGGCCAGCGCGGTGCGCCGGCCGCGGCGTTCCAGGACCGGGAAGACGAACACCGCCTTGCCGATGTCGATCGCCGTGGTCGCGACCATCAGGAACGCCCCGAGCGCCAGGGTCGTCCTCTGTGCCTCGACGCCGGCCAGGAAGTCGGGGCCGTCGACGACCGAGGTCACCAGGACCGAACCGGTCCCGTAGACGACGAACCCGGCCAGGAACAGGGCGCCGATGATCCGCGACACCCACATCCGGGAGGTGGTGCGCTGGGCGGCCGACGGGGCGAGGACGCTGGTGGTGCCCGGGATCGGTGGGGTTGCGGTGATGGACATGGAGTCTGCCTCTGGCTGGGTGTCGGACCCGAGGAGAGCGCCGGGGTCGGCGCTCGGTGGTGCGATGACGACACCGTACCTTACACTGTAAGAAAATGGAAGACCCGACAGGTCAGAGGCGTCCACCCGTGTGCTCGAGGATCTCGCGGACCCGCTGCTTGGCGGCCTCGCAGTAGTCGCGGGCGGCCTGCCGGGCCAGCGGCCCGGTCGCCGCGCTCGAGGGCGTCGACCATCGTGCCCTGCACCTCGACGAAGCGCTCTCGAGGTCACCGGCGTCGACCCGAAGCTGCGGGTCATCACGCTCTTGATGCTCAGCGCCCCGAAGGTCGTGGTGAGCAGGGGGTTGTGGGCCAGGGAGACGAAGTACTCGTGGAAGTCGTAGTTGGCGTCGAGGTAGGCGTGGAAGTCGACGAACCGGTCGCCCACCAGCAGCCTCGCCATGGTCTCGAACCGGGCGCGCAGCTCGAGCGAGCTCGTCCGCGGTCACGCGAGTCGAGCACCAGGTCGATGACGCCGAGCTCGATCGCGAGCCGGGCGTCGAAGGTGTCGTCAGACGTGCGTACGTCGAAGGCCGTGATCACGTAGCCGCGGTCGGGGTCCCGGCGCACGAGCCCGTCGCCGGTCAGCCGGGTGAGCGCGTAGAACGCGGCGGACTCCTCGAGGTCGAGCTCGAGCGCGAGCTCCTCCACGCCGATGACGTGGTCGGCGGGGTACACGCGGCTGAGCACCTGCTGGCGCACGAGCCGGTAGGCCTGGTCGTCGCGGCCGAACTCGAACCGCCCGAAGCCGCCGCGGAAGTAGGTCAGCGGCTGGCCGTCGCCGGCGCTGGCGGCCAGCACCCGGCCGAGGAAGATGGTGTGCGTGCCGCCGACGACCCGCTCGACGACCTCGCACTCGATGTGGGCGAGCGCGTCGGTCAGCATCGGCAGGGCCAGGGCGCCGTCGTGCACCGAGACGCCGCGGAACTTGTCGTGGCTGGCGACCGCGAACTGCTGGGCCAGGTCGCCCTGGTGCTCGCCGAGCACGTTGACGACGTAGCCGCCGGCTCTCGCGACCGCCTCCGACGGTCGGGACCGCGTTGTTGAGGCAGGCCAGCATCATCGGTGGGTCCGCCGAGAGCGACGTCACCGAGCTGGCGGTCATGCCGTGCCACGTGTCGCCCACGGCGGTCGTCACGACCGTCACCCCGCTCGCGAGGTGCCCGACCACGTGCCGGAAGTGCCGGGGCTCGACCGTCGCCCGGCTCCGAAACGTCTGGACCATGTCACACCTCCGTGAGCTGCGCTTGTCGGTGGCTCCATTGAACAAACGCTGTACGCCGCAGGCAGTGGCGGCGACCGTGAACTTGGCGCGGGGCAGGTGGCACAGGCCGTAATGGGTACCACGGGCGGAGGGGCCCGGCGGATGACGGAATGCGCCATCGCGAGGCGGGAGATTCACGTCCGCGGCCAGTACGCACGCGGGTCGCCCACGCTTGACTCGCTGCGTGATCAACGCTGCCGTGATCGGCCTCGGATGGTGGGGCACGAAGATGCTGTCCCGACCTGGACGCGAGCGAGCACGTCCGGGTCGTGCTCGGGGTCGACCCGAGCGCTGTGTCGCGCGCGAGCCGCCGAGGCTCGTGGTCTCGCGACCGCCACCGACCTGTCCGACGCCCTCGGGTCGCCCGACGTGGACGCCGTCATCCTGTGCACGCCGCATCGCCTGCACGCGGAGCAGATCGTGGCCGCCGCCGAGGCGGGCAAGCACGTGTTCTGCGAGAAGCCGCTCACCACGAACGTCGACGAGGCGAAGGCCGCGATCGAGGCGGTGACCGCGGCCGGGGTGCAGCTCGGCATCGGCCACGAGCGGCGCTTCGAGCCCGCCGTCGATCGCGTTGCGCGAGCTGTGCCGCTCGGGTCGAGCTCGGCATGCCGCTGGTGTTCGAGGGCAACTTCAGCCAGGACAAGTTCCTCGACCTGCCGCCGGACAACTGGCGGCTGTCGGACGCCGAGGCCCCGGTCGGTCCGCTGTCGGCGACCGGCATCCACCTCGTCGACCTGGCGATCGCCATCCTCGGCCGGCCGGTCGAGGTGTGGGCGCGGCTCGTCGACGCAGGCCACGGCGTTCGCCAACGGCGACACGCTCACGATCACCATGGGCTTCGAGCAGCGGCGAGACCGCGCTGATCACCGCGATCCTGACCACGCCGTTCGCCGGCCGCGTCACGGTGCTCGGCTCGCGAGGCGTGGGTCGAGATCCGCGACCGCAACCACCCGGAGCGACCCGATGGGCTGGGACGTCACGACGGTTCGACGCGGGGCCGAGCCGGCGACGAAGTTCCACCCGCCGCACGCCGCCGTGCGCGACAACCTCGAGGAGTTCGCCCGCGCGGCGGAGGGGCTGACGACGTACCCGGTGCAGCCTCGAGGAGATGCTGGCCAACGTCGCGACGTTCGAGGCGATCACGCGGTCCGCCCTCTCGGGACAGCTCGAACGCGTGGGATGATCACCGCCCACCGCCCAGGACGACGCCGGGAGCACATGTGACCTCGCCTCGGGGAGTCCCGCGGGACTCGGCCCCGCCGTGTGGTTCGACACCGCTCCCCTGCCGGAGGACGTGCGCGAGGCGATCCGGGAGTTCCCGATCGAGGAGCTCGTCGACCGGGTGCTCGACCGGTGCTCGGCCAGCGTGTTCTCCCAGCACACCCACGACGAGGAGTTCATGGCGCGGCTGCGGGCCAGCGTCGCGCAGAACGCCTACGCGCTGCGGGACGTGCTCGCCGGCACCAGCGAGCTCGGCGAGGTCGACCTCGAGAAGGTGCTGACGTTCGCCACCGTGCAGGCGCAGCTGCGGATCCCGCAGAAGTCGATGCAGCGCTCCTACCGCGTCAGCTTCTTCGTGCAGTGGGACATGTGGACCGGCTACGTCACCGACTGGGTCACCCGCCACGAGCTCGGACGCGACGAGACCGCCGCCCTGCTGACCCAGCTGACCCGGGTCATCCTCAGCTACCAGGACCACGTCGCGTCGCAGGTGGCCGAGACCTACACGCGCGACTACGAGGCGCTGAACCGGTCGCGCGCGCACGTCCGCAAGAGCCTCGTGCGCGACATCCTGCGTGGCGAGGGCCGCGACCTGTCGGCGTCCGACCTGGCGATCCTCGCCTACCCGCTCGAGGCCCAGCACGTGGTCGTGCTGCTGCCGCAGATGCCGGAGGGCGCGGCCTCGCAGCTCGCGGAGGGCCTGCGCGCCGCGACCAAGGCCCACCAGTCCCTGACCTACGCCGCTCACCCTGGGCAGCACCGCGGTGTGGCTGTGCCGGCTCGAGCCGTGGCAGCCGGCGGCCCTCGACGCCATCGTCGACGTACTCGAGCGCGTGGGGGCTGCCGGATCGGTCAGCGCCCCGGGCGCCGGGCCCGACGGGTTCGTCAGCGCGCTGCGGCAGGCGGAGGACACCGAGCGCGTCCGGGTCGCGTGGGGCGACCAGAGCACCCGCGGCCCTCCGGTACGCCGACGCGGCGCTCGAGATCCTGCTGCTGCAGGACGATGCCCTGGCGAGGTCGTTCGTCGACGCCGAGCTCGGCCCGCTCGCCGGCCACAGCTCGGAGGCGGCCCGGTTGCGGGAGACGCTCGAGGCGTCGTTCCGCTTCGGCAGTCACGTGGCCGCCGCGGAGCACCTCCAGCTGCACGAGCACACCGTGCGCAACCGGCTGCACAAGGCGGAGACGCTGCTGGGCCACTCGCTGCAGGAGCGGCGTACCGAGCTCCAGGTGGCGGTGCGACTGGTGCGGCTGCTGGGCGAGGAGCAGTCCTAGGCGACGAACGCGGCGACCGCGTCGGCGAACTCCATCGGCCGCTCCAGGGCCACCGCGTGCGCGCCCTCCTGCCAGACCAGGTCGGCGTCCGGGATCTCACCCGCCAGCCAGGTCGCCGCCGCGACGAAGGGCGGCGCGTCGGAGGTCCCGCACACCACCAGGGTCGGTGCCTCGATGCTCGCGGTCGTCGCCGTCACGTCGGCCGTGCTCAGGGCCTCGCACGTGCGCGCATAGCCCTCCGGGTCCGTCGACGCGAACGTCTCGCGCACCTCGGCGACCCGACCTTCGGGGTCAGTCCGGTAGGCCTCGGTGAACCACATCTCGACCATCGGGTCGACCAGGGAATCGAGCCCCGACGAGCGGGCCGTCGCGGCGCGCTGGCGCCACATCGACTGCATCTGCTCGGGGTAGACCGCGACCGTGTCGGCCAGCACCAGGCGTACGACGGCAGTCGGGCGCCGAGCGGCGACCACCTGGGCCACCAGGCCACCGAGGGAGACGCCGACCAGGTGGGCAGGCAGGAGCCCCCGCGCCTCCAGCTGGAGCTCGACCAGGTCGGCGAGGTCAGCCACCGTCGCCCCTGCACGTGGCATGGGCCCGCGCCCGTGGCCGGGCAGGTCGATCGCCACCACGTCGGCGAGGCCGTGCACGTCGACGAGCCGCGACTGCACGTCGCGCCAGAAGGTGTGGTCGACGCCGAGCGGGTGCAGCAGGACCAGCGGCGTGCTCACGCGTCTGCACGCGGTGGCAGCCGGGGCGCCCCGTCCGGCGGTGGCGTGTGCGCGACGTTCATCGTCATCGCGAGAGTCGTGTAGTACCCCGCCGTCGCCACCACCTCGACGACCCGGGTCTCGCCGAGCGCGTCGCGCGCCGCGGCGTACGTCGCCTCCGAGACCTGACGAGTGCGGTGCAGCTCGTCGAGGAGGTCGAAGACGATCGCGATCTCGGCGCGACCCGCGGTCGGCCGCGCCCCGCGGGCCAGGTCGTCGACCACCTCGGCCGGGAGCCCCTTCTCCAGCGCGAGCGGGTGGTGGAAGCCCCACTCGAAGTCCTGGTCCCAGCGCCCGGGCGACGAACAGGATCACGAGCTCCACGAGGTCGTCGTCGAGCACGCTGTCGAAGCGGAGGTACTCACCCACCAGCTGGATGCGTGTCATCAGCTCCGGGCTGCGCAGCAGCGGGACGAACGGGCCGATGATCGCGCCGCGCGGGCCGCTCGCGATCCGCGCGACCGCCTCGCGCTGCTCGTCGGTCAGATCGGCGTCGGGCGGGAGCGGCAGCCGGTCGTCGGTCACGCGCTGACGCCCAGCGCGGCGTTGACCTGCGGCATCACCTTGCGTGGCCATCAGCTCCATCGAGCGCCGGCCGAGCGACGGGTCGACCCAGTCGAGGCCGGCGTACACGAGCTCGCCGAACTCGCCGACCTCCTCGTCGGAACGCCAGCAGCTGCTCGGTGACCTGGTCGGGGGTGCCGGTGATGACGAGCGCGTCGAGGATGCCGTCGAGGGTGACTTCCTCGTCGGGCTGGTCGCGGTGGGTCTTGAACAGCTCGAGCCGGCCGAGCTTGCGCATCTTCTTCAGCATCTGCGAGTAGTAGAAGCGGTAGGGGCTGTCGGCGTTGTCGCGCCGTAGGACTGCGGCGACGTCCTGCGTCGTCGGCCACGAAGACGGTTCGCGCGATCCGCCAGTCCGTCGGGATCGGCCACGACCCCGGCCGCCTCCTTGCCCTGCACGTAGTTCGGCCAGTGCGTGGCCACCCACTGCGGCAGCAGGAAGTTCGCCGACAGCGGGTGGAAGTCGCGCTGCCCCATCGCGATGACGCCCTTGGAGAACGGCGCGACGACGGTGCCGACGATCTCGGGGCGCGGCGTCTGCAGGGGCTTGGGCATGATGCCGACGCCGAAGTCAGGTCGAGGGTCGTCGCCGTGGTGACCGGGAAGCGGTTGTCGGGCAGGTCGATGGCGTACGGCGGGTCGAGCTCCCAGATCTTCTCGATCACGTCGATCGCCTCGGCGAACATCTTGTTGCGGTCCTCGTCGAGGATCCCGAGCGCCTCGGCGTCCGACGCCAGCGCGCCGGGGCTGACGCCGAGGATGAACCGCCCGCCGCTCAGGTGGTCGAACATCGCCGAGTTTGCCGCGACGAGCACCGGGTGCTGCTGCGACAGGTTGGTCGTGCCGGTGCCCAGCCGGATCTGCTTCGTCTCGTTGATCAGCGTGGCGAGGAACACCAGGCTGTTGGTGATGTTCTCGTGCTGGTCGGTGAGGTGCTCGCCGATGAAGGCGTCGTGGAAGCCGAGCGGAGTCCGCCAGGATCACGGCCGCCCGGTCCTCCTCCAGGGTCTCGGCCCAGGGCCGGCCGAGGGGGTGCAGCGGCATGGAGAAGTAGCCCAGCCTCACGGCGTACTCGCTTTCTGTGGTCGGTGCCTCGCAGTCTTCTGCGAAGACACGCCTCCATCACTGGCGACGGCTGTGAAATCCCGGATCGGGAATGACGTGAGTCGTCACTGCGGAGTACGCCGGTCGTAACGGCGCCGGGCCACGACCGCGACGACTCCGACCACGCCCATCACGACGCTGCCGAGCACGAACAGGGTCTGGAAGCGGCCGGCCTCCAGGAACGCCACGCCGACGGCACTGCCGACCGCGCCGCCGGTGAAGAGGAGCGACGCGAACATGCTGACCGCCGCTGACCGCGCCTCCGGCACCACGTCGGTCACCCAGGTCTGCATCGTCGTGTGCATCGACGCCCAGGCCGCACCGAGGCAGACGCAGCCCACCAGCACGCCGACGATGCCGTGGTCCAGCGCGAGGACGACGTACGCCACCGTGCCGGTGGTCGAGCCGACGCCGATCAGCAGCGCCGGGGCCACCCGCACGGACAGCCGACGGACGACCCGGGAGCAGACGAGCACGGACAGGCCGTAGACCGCCGTGACCAGGCCCGCGATGGTCGCGCTCTCGCCCTGGAACTGCAGGGTCAGCGGGAGGAAGGTGAGCAGCCCGACCAGGATCAGGCCCTCGCAGGTGACGAGTCCGAGGACCACGAGGGCCCAGCGATGGCGCAGCACGGTGGGGAACGCGCGGGCAGCCGGCAGCCGGTCGGCGACCTGTGGCTCCGGGACGCGTCGCAGCGCCACGGCCAGGAAGAGTGCCAGGGCCGCCGGGGCGGCGAGCGCGAGGCGCCAGTGCAGGTGCTCGCCGACGACGCCGGCTCCGGCCGTGGCCAGCGAGATGCCCAGGGCGGCGCCGGTCATCAGGTCGGTCATCGGCGCCTGCCGCCGTGCGACCGGGACCGTGTCGCCGACGTAGATCAGGGCCCCCGGCACCGCGGCCGCGAAGCAGGCGCCCGACACGGCCCGCGCGCAGAGCAGCCAGGTGGGTCCGGTCGCTGCCGCCGAGAGCAGGCCCGCGACGCCGGCGAGCAGCATCGCCAGCCGGATCGTCCGGACGCGTCCGAGCCGGTCGGACACCACGGCCCAGACGGGCTGCATCACGCCGTACGCCTGGTAGTAGGCGGTGGCCGCGAGCGCCACCGCGGCCACGGGGGTGCCGAGGTCGAGCGCGATGATCAGGATCAGGGGCGCGAGCAGGAACCGGTCGACCGAGCTGCAGAACGACCCGAGCTGGAGGAGACGCAGCGATCCCCGCTCCCCCTCGCTCATGTCCAAAGACCCTAGGAGTCGTGGACACGCGGTCGTGTTACGGGCTCCGCCAGCGGTATCTTCCAAAATTCACGCGTCCCGCCAGTGCGACTGTTCGGCGCCGTCCCTCTAATAAGTGGTACGAGTCACTCCCCGGCTCCGGAACGAAGGGCAGGACACCGTGCACCTCTCACACAGACTCCAGCTGGCCGTGGTCGGCACCATCACGGCGGCGCTCGGACTGGCGGCCTGCGGCGGCGGCGCCGACGCGGGCAGCGGTGACGGCGGCAAGGTCATCCGCTTCGCCTTCGCCCCGGATCACGGCTGGGACCTCCTGGTCGACTCGGGTGAGCTGCGCAAGTGGGAAGAGGAGAACAACGTCAGGATCGAGACCAGCCAGACGTGGGACGAGTTCACGTTCTTTGCCGGCGGCCACGGCGACATCGTCTCGATGTCGACCCAGGAGCTGCCCGTGCTCGAGGCCGAGACCAACATCGAGACGGTGACCTTCGGCAAGTACAACTACCAGCGCGTGCCGATGTTCCGCCGCGCCGGCGACCCCTACGAGACCCTCGAGGACGTCCCCAAGGGCTCCAAGATCTGCGTGTCCGGACCGACCTCCAACACGGCCTTCTGGACCGTTCTCGCCCAGGAGATGCACGGCCTCGACTACCGCGTGGGAGGCGGCGACTTCGACCTGGTGGTCAACGACCACTTCGTCAACCCGACCAACCTGCTCCGCGGCGACTGCGAGGTGGCCGCGATCATCCCCGAGGCCGCGGTTCCGCAGATGCGCAAGGGTGAGGTCGAGATCATGTACGGCGGCAAACTGCCCTTCCAGCTGTACGACGAGTTCGCGCCGGAGGGCGACGGCGAGCTGCACGTGCTCGGCAACAACTTCACGGCGACCGAGGAGTGGTTCGACGCCAACGAGGACCTCGCCGTGAAGTTCCTGGAGCTCTGGCAGACGGGGATCGACCTGTGGAAGGCGGAGCGCTCGGAGACGATCGCGAAGTACCCCCAGCACTTCTCCGTGGAGAGCGACGAGGACATCGACTTCATGTCCGAGTTCATCACTCCCGAGCGCGACTGGTTCGTCGACAGCCCGTTCCTCGAGAGCGAGGAATGGGTCGAGACCGAGACCGCCATCTGGGACCTGATGAAGAACCTGGACCCGGACAACGCCAACTACCTGGCCGAGGACGCACCGACGCCCAGGTTCGAAGTGCTCAAGCCCAGTAGTTGACCGAGCCGGCCCGCCGCCCGCCCACGCCTCGCGGAGGAGAACCCATGGCGACCGACGTAGTCGCACCACGCAAGACAGACCCGCCGCGCCAGACGGAGGACGACCGGCTCCGGACCGCGCGACGGCGGGAACGCCTGAGCACCTGGGGCTGGCGGCTGGCGGGGTACGTGTTCTTCCTCAGCTTCTGGGAGTTCGCGTCGGGCCGGTTCATGGACGAGACGCTGCTGCCCGGTCCGGTCCAGGTGGTCGAGACGTTCGGAGAGCTGTGGGCCTCGGGCAAGGTCCCGGGTGCCTTCGCCGACACACTGACCCGGATCGGGATCGGCTTCAGCATCGCGTTCGTGGTGGGCACGGGCATCGGCATCCTCATGCAGAACCGGTGGCTCAACGGGTTCTTCCGCGACGCCGTCACCATCGGCGTCACCACCCCCGGCCTGATCTGGGCGCTCATCACCGCCATCATCTTCGGCAACCGGCCCTGGGGCCCGCTCATCGCCATCGTGCTCACCACGTTCGCGCTGATCAGCGTCAACGTCGCCGAGGGCATCAAGGCGCTGCCCAAGGACCTCATCGACATGGCCAAGGCCTTCGGTGTGGGTGTGGTCCGTCGCAATCGCGAGATCGTCATCCCCCACCTCGCGCCGTACATCTTCACCGGCGTGAGGTTCGGCTTCTCGATCGCGTGGAAGGTCACCGTGCTGACCGAGGTCTTCTCGTCGTCCAGCGGCATCGGGTTCGAGATGCGGACCGCCAGCCAGCTCTTCCGGCTGCCGGAGTTCCTCACCTGGATCCTGGCGTTCTTCGTCTTCGCCCTCTTCCTGGAGAAGGTCGTCCTGGAAGTCATCGAACGGCGGTTCTTCGCCTGGAGGGACACGATCAAGTCATGAGCGGCACCGACACCCGCCCGGCAGCGACGCCCGGCGAGACGACGCGCGACGCGGCACCGCGGGCGCACCGCCCGGGACGGCGCCGCCGCCAGGTCGTGCGGTTCCTCAGGGGGTCGACGTCCGGCCGGCTGACCTTCCCGCTGGTGGTCCTCGCCGTCTGGTTCGTCGCACTCGAGGTCGTGACGTCGATCTGGCCCTTCGCCGTCGATGTCCTGCCACGACCCACCCAGGTGGCGGGCTTCATGTGGGACGAGCTCAGGGGCGACACGCTGGCCCGGCTCAACCTGTACGAGACGTTCGCGATCTCGTTGAAGAGGCTCGGGATCGGCATGGCGTTCGCGATGGTGATCGGCACGGTGATCGGGCTGGCCATGGGGTTGTCCAAGTCCGTCAACGCGTTCTTCAACGACTGGGTGGTCGCGATCCTGGCGATGCCCAACCTGGCCTGGGCGCTGTTCTGCAGCCTGGCGTTCGGCTTCGGCGACTTCGGCCCGATCGTGACCGTCGTCCTCACCGGCATCCCGTTCGTGATCATCAACGTCCGCGAGGGCGTCCGCAACGCGCCGACCGACCTCTACGACATGTCCCGCGCCTTCGGGGTCACGCGCGCACACACGATCCGCCACGTGCTGCTCCCCTCCCTGATGCCGTTCATGTTCGCGGCCGCCCGATACGCCTTCGCGCTGGGCTGGAAGGGCCTGGTCGTCGCCGAGGTCTTCGGCGGGAGACCGGGGCCGGGTGGACGATCAAGTTCTGGTACGACGCACACCGGGCCTACGGGGTGATCGGCTATGCGTTCTTCTTCGTGATCTTCGCGCTGCTGTTCGAGAAGTTCTTGTTCGACCGCCTCTCCCGCTACTTCTTCAGGTGGCGTCCGGAGGTCAGCTCCAGCGAGGTGGTGGAGGAGCAGTTCACCCCCGCCGTCGCGACCGCAGCAGTGGTCTCCAACGCCAATGCCGCAGCGATGGAGAGCCTGAACCAGGTGACCGCAGGTCCGCGCTCCGAGCGCACCGACGAGACGAGGAGACAGCACGATGGCTGACATCAAGGTCCGCGACCTGCACAAGGAGTTCGGCGTCGGGGAGGACAAGGTCGTCGCCCTCGAGAGCGTGAATCTCGAGATCACCGGGCACGTGTTCGTCTCGATCGTCGGCGCGTCCGGCTGCGGCAAGTCGACGCTGCTGAACATCCTCAGCGGCATCGAGACGCCCACCAACGGCCACGTCAGCATCACCCAGGACGGCAAGCCCGCGCAGGCCGGCTACGTCTTCCAGGCCGCCCGGCTGCTGCCGTGGCGCACGGTGATGGACAACCTGCTGTTCGTGCAGAAGGACCGGTCCGAGGCGACGCGGGCCCGCTGCCAGCGCTACCTCGACATGGTGCAGCTGGGCGACAAGGGCAAGAAGTACCCCGGCGAGCTGTCCGGCGGCATGCAGCAGCGCGTCGGCATCGCCCGTGCCTTCTCGACCGAGCCGGACGTCCTGCTTCATGGACGAGCCGTTCAGCCACCTCGACGCGATCACCGCCCGCTCGCTGCGCGCCGAGCTGCAGAACATGTGGCAGGAGACGAAGAAGACCGTCGTCTTCGTGACCCACGACGTCGGCGAGGCCGTCGAGCTGTCCAACCGCATCCTGGTGTTCGCCAAGGGCGGCCGGATGGCCGACGACCTCGACGTGCCGCTGCCCTTCCCGCGCGACGTCGCCGACGCCGACGTCGCTCTGGCGAAGGCCAGCGTCTTCAAGACCTTCGAGGACATCGGGGCGCTGGCGGTCAGCTGAGCGGGCAGCGGTAGTCCTTGGCTCGGACCGCGTGCCGGGTGTAGACGTATCCATCGTGCACGCACCCGACACGGACCTCTCCCGCTATGCCGATTGGCTGGCCTGGCTCGCCGATCAGGGCGCGACCGACCCCGACATCAAGGTGGTGTGGGTCGGCGGATCGGCGGCGACGGGCGGCTACGACGAGTGGTCGGACCTCGACATCGACCTGCTGTGCACGCCCGGCCACGCGGCCGCCGTGCACGACCGGCTCCTCGAAAGGATCCACCGCGACTTCGACGTCGACCACGTCTGGCGACTGCCCGACGCCACGTGGCCCGACGGGCGGCAGAGCTTCGTCAACCACCAGGCGCGTCCCGGCGCGCTCACGGAGCCGACCCGGATGGTCGACCTGCACGTCTCCGACCTCTCCGACGCGCACCGGTTCGTCGACGTACGACGCCATGGCACGCCGATCGTGGTGCACGACCCGGAAGGCCTGCTCGAGCTCCGCCACGACGACGAGGCGGCCCTGCTTGCCGCCATCGACGAAGCGGTGGAACAGGTCCGCCAGCGCCGCGCCACCGCCGAGTGGCTGGTCAGCCGCGCGCTGCGTCGCGGCCACGAGCCCGAGGCGGTCGCCCTCTACCTGCGCTTCGCCCTCGCGCCACTCGTGCAGCTGCTCCGCGCCGAGCACTGCCCCTGGCGCCACGACTTCGGGCTGCGCTACCTCCACACCGACCTGCCGACCGACGTGGCACAGCGGGTGTACGCGCTGGTGCCCGGCAAGGGTGATCTGGCCGAGCAGTCTGCCCAGTGCTTCGCGTGGACGGACGAGCTGCTGGCCGCGGGCTGAACCTGGCCACACCCCAATCGCGAATTCTCAGGGCGGGCCAGGGTCGCTGTCTGGTGTTCTTTCCGCCCGAGCCCCGGCGCGTGGGTTGCGACGGTCATGGTCCGCTGCCCAGGTGAAGACGACGCACAGGATCACCAGTCCACCTACGAGCGCCGCCCCGTGCACGACGAGCTCGAGCGCGCGCGACTCGGTCGACCTCAGGATCAGGATCCGGACGAGGACGGTTCCCACGAAGGCAGTGAGGCAGGTCCACATGAAGCGGCGGCGGCTCCAGCCGAGCCGGGGTCGGTGCATCGTCAGACGATGGTGGCGAAGGCCTCCCCCGCCAGGGCGAGGATCGCCGGTGCCGCGGGGCCCTGGGTGGAGGCCGGCCGTTGTTGGGGCTGACCGCACCCCTACCTGACCAGCAGGCAGAACGGGTGACCGGCCGGGTCGGCCAGCACATAGAGCGGTTCGCCCTCGTCGTCCGAACGGTCGTGCAGCAGACGCGCACCGAGCGCGACCGCGCGCTCGCGATGGCGCTCCAGGTCGTCGACGCTCGGCACCATGAAGTCCATGTGCATCTGCATCGGCACCTGCTCCGACGGCCAGGTCGGAGGCGTCGTGTCCTGCTTCTCCTGGACGGTCACGACCCGGTTGCCCTCGTCGTCGAGCAGGACCAGCCACGAGGCGTCGTCCGGACTGCCGTCGGTCGGCGGCTCCTCTCCCTCGCGGTAGCGCAGGCCCAGGAGCTGTCGGTAGAACTCGGCCAGCGCACGCGAGTCCCGGGCGTCGATCGCGGTGTGGATCAGGACGGGGTAGCCGGACATGCCCTCACGCTAGCCCTGTCGTCACCCGTGCGAGCAGGCCGTCACACCGCCGTGTTCGTCAGCGTCCCGAGGCCGTCGATCGACACCTCGATGACGTCGCCGGCACGCACGTAGCGGGGTGGGGTGGCGCCGATGCCCACGCCGGCCGGCGTGCCGGTGGCGATCATGTCGCCGGGCTCGAGGGCCACGGACGCGGAGATCGTCTCGATCAGGGTGGGGATGTCGAAGATCAGGTCCGACACGGGTGCGGCCTGGCGCTCCTCGCCGTTGACGCGGGTGCGGACCCAGAGCTGCGTGACGTCTTCGACCTCGTCGCGGGTGACCAGGGCCGGCCCCATCGGGCAGTACGTCGCGGCACTCTTGCCGAGGAAGAACTGCACGTGCCGCTTCTGCAGCTCGCGCACGGTCATGTCGTTGACGATCGTGTAGCCGAAGACGTGCTCCATCGCCTCGGCCGCCGGGATCCGGAGACCGGCCCGGCCGATGACGACCGCGAGCTCCCCCTCGTAGTCGCTCGTGCCGGTCGGGTCGGCCGAGACGTCGATCCCGTCACCGGGGCCCACGATCGACGACAGCGCCTTCGTGAACACGATCGGGTGGTCGGGCACGGTCTGCTTCTGCGAGGCGTCGAACCCACTGCCGGCGAACTCCGCGGCGTGGTCGACGTAGTTCTTGCCGATGCACATGATGTTGTTGCGCGGCCGCAGCGGGGCTCGCAGGCGTACGTCGGCCAGCGGCACGCGACCGCCCGAGGCCACCAGCCGGGCCGCGCGGGCCAGCAGGAGGTCACCACCGGCGACGAGCTCGACCATCGTGGCGGGCAGGTCGGGGTCGGCGGCGAACGGCACCACGTCGTCACCGACCAGCGCGCCGATCCCGGTCTTGTCGGCGTGGGAGTAGGTCACCAGTCTCATGTCAGCCTCTCGTGTCTTCCAGTGGCGCCGAGCCGACCTCGGCTGCGCGTGCGACGAGTCCACCCAGCACGGTCGGCTCGAGCACCAGCCCGTTGCGGTGGTGCCTGGCCCACGCCTGCGCCGCGCGGTCACCCGGCAGCCGGACGACATCGCCGTCGAGCGGGTCGGCGGCCCGCAGCTCGTCGAGGTGGGCCGTGACATCGCCGAGCACCTCGGTCAGCGGCCGGAACAGGTCGACGCGAAAGGCGACGAGCAGCTGCCCGGTGTTGGTGGGCGTCGTGAGGTCCGCGCGCTGGTCGACGACGCCGCTCCCGAACGCCGCCCCGTTGAGCACCCCGGCCAGCAGGCCGATCGCCATCGTCAGGCCGGAGCCCTTGTGGCCGCCGATCGGCACGAGGAGGCCCTCGTCGGCCTGGGCAGGGTCGGTGATCGGCACCCCGTCGGCGTCGACCACCCAGCCCTCGGGCAGCCGCTCGCCGGCGAGCCGGGCGACCTTGATGCTGCCGTGGGAGGCGGTGGTGGTCGCGATGTCCAGGAGGTAGGGGTGGGAGTCGGCTGCCGGGATCGCCACGGCGACCGGGTTGGTGCCGAGCAGGGGCTCGCGACCACCCCAGGGCGGCATCCCGTTGGCGTTGGCCACCGCGAAGTACAGGCCGACCAGGCCGCGCTCGGCCAGCATCAGCGCGTAGAGCCCGGCCGCGCCGGCGTGGTTGGAGCGCACCGTGCCCACGACCGCGACGCCGGCCTCGGCGGCCTTGTCGGCCGCGAGCTGCGTGGCCATGGTCATCACCACCTGGCCGAGCCCGTTGTCGCCGTCGATCTGGGCCGAGACCGGCGTCTCGGCCAGCATCCGCAGGTCCGGGCGCACGTTGAGGCCGCCGGCGGCGATCCGGTCGAGGTAGGGCAGCGCGCGGATCAGCCCGTGCCCGGTGCGGCCGCGGAAGTCGGCCTCCACGAGCCGGCGGGCGGTCGTGTCCGCGTGGTCTGCCGGGACGTCGTACGCGCGGAAGAGTGCGGCCGCGAACGCCACGAGGTCGTCGAAGGAGTGGGCCATCAGCCGTCGATCCGCAACAGCCGCTGGGCGTTGCCGCCCAGCACGAGCCGGCGCTCCTCGTCGGTGAGGTCGACGGACTCCAGGAAGCCCAGCGGGTCGACCGTGCCCATGTCGAACGGGTAGTCGGTGCCCAGCAGCACGTGCTCGGCACCGAACCGGTCGACCAGCTGGCGCACCATGCCGGGATCGAAGACGTTGGTGTCGAAGAAGAGCTTCGCCAGGTAGTCGCCGGGCGGCCGGTCGATGTGCCGGCGCAGCTCCGGCCGGACGGCGTACGCGTGGTCGGTGCGTGCGGAGTAGAACGGCAGGTAGCCACCGCCGTGCACGACCACCATCTGCAGGTCGGGGTGCCGCTGCCAGACGCCGCCGAGGATCATCCGCGTCGTGGCCAGCGCCGAGGCGAGCGGCATGCACATCACGTTGACGAGGTAGTAGTCGGTGAAGCGCTCCCCGTGCGTGAATCCCTGCGGGTGCATGATCGCGGTCATGCCGAGCTCGACGGCCGCCTCCCACACCACGTCGTAACGGGTGTCGTCGAGGTCGATGCCGACCACGTCGGCGCTCATCTCGAAGCCGTGGAAGCCGAAGTCGTCACGCGCCTCGCGCAGCACCTCGACGGCCAGGTCGGGGTGGCCGAGCGGCACGTTGGCGACCGCGGTGAACCGAGTGGGGTGCGCTGCGACGACCTCGGCGAACCGCTCGTGCTGCAGGCGGCAGGCGGCCAGCGCCTCCTTCTCGTCGAGCCAGTAGAAGTACTCCGTCGGCGGCACCGAGAGCACCTGCATGTCGATGCCCTGCCGGTCCATGTCGGCCAGCCGGACCTCGGCGTCCTCGAACTGCCCGGTCTGCCGGGCGCTCGCGCGCAGCTCCTTGTTGTAGCGCAGCGTCTCCGGCGAGGAGTAGCGGCTGCGCGGCTCGAGCTCCGGCCGGAGGTACGGCGCGGCGAGGGCGGTGCCGGCCGGCACCGAGAGGTGCGTGTGCACGTCGACGGTGCGGTACGCCGGCCGCGTCGCCGACGTCTCGGGCACGACCGGGGCGAGCTCCGGCCACCACTCCTCGACGTTGGTCACGTCAGACCCGGTCGACGTACAGCTCCGCGAGCGCGAGGCCGACCTGGTCGCTGGTCAGCGGCAGGGTGACGACCTCGTTCGTCTCGGCCGAGAGGTCCGCGGCGAGGTAGACCTCCATCGTCATCCGGGCGAGGTGCGGGTCGACCATCACCGGCCGGTCGTGCACCACCGCCTCGAGGAAGTGGGTGGTCTCGCGCTCCATCGGGCCGGCGTACATGTGGTCGACGTACTCCCCCGGCATCGTCGACAGCGGGAACTGCACGCCGTTCTCCACGGTGTTGACCACGATGTCGCGGTGGCTGGCGTCGGCGATGACGGCGCCCTCGGTGCCGATCACCTCGATCCACGTCGTCGACTGGTTGGGGTAGCCGGGGGGCAGGGACATGCCCGCCCCGACCGTCACGACCGTGCCGTCGTCCATCGTGACGACGACGTACTGCGTGTCGGGCACGCCCAGCGACTCCTTGCGGACGCCCCAGGCATTCTGCGAGTAGACGCGCACCGGGCGACGTGGCTCGAGGCACCAGAACGCGAAGTCGAGGTCGTGGGTCGCCTCCATCGCCGCCGGCGACAGCTTGGTGCGGGAGCTGATCTTGGCGCCGAGGGACCGGGTGATGTGGCGGCTGACGAGGATGCTCGACACGTCGCCGAGCGTGCCGTCGCTGACGGCCCGCTTGACCATCGCCTGCTTGGCGTTGAACCGCTGCGAGTAGCCGATGGTGAACTTCAGGTTGCCCGCCTCGGCCAGCCCGATCAGCTCGTCCGCCTCGTCGAGCGTCAGCGCGACCGGCTTCTCCAGCAGCACGTGCTTGCCGGCGGCGAGCGCCGCGCGAGCCATCGGGAAGTGCAGGGTCTCCGGGGTCGCGGACACCAGGATCGCGTCGATGTCGCGGTTGCCGACCAGGCTCTCCCAGTCGTCGGTCGTGCTCGCCGCGTCGGTGGCGTCGGCGACCCCGCGCAGCCGGTCGGCGTCCGTCTCGGCCAGGTGCAGGCCGCCCACGAGGGCGCTGCGCGAGCACGCGACGGCACGGATGCCGCCGCACCAGCCGGTGCCGATGATGCCGACCTCGAGCTGCTTCATGATGCGTCCTCTCGTAGCCCCGCCTGGAGCTCCTCGGGTGTCAGTGGAAGGGAGACGGGCGCGCCGCGCTTCGCGGACAGGTCCATGGCCATGGTCAGCAGCAGGTTGGAGTGCCCCTCGGCGGCCGTGGCGTGCGGCGTACGGACGCCCATGCTGAGCCGGCTGAACCACGACATCGTCTCCTCGCGCATCGGACCCCAGAGGAGTCCGTCGGAGAGGTCGCCCGGCGGGTAGCTGCCGAGGAAGTCGATGTTGCGCGTGGCCGGCGCCTCGAACCCACGGCTGTCGTAGCCGGCCGGCTGGCCGTGCTCGGACGCGACGATCACGTCGCGGTGGGTGTCCTCGATGTCGATGACCCCCTCGGTGCCGACGATGCCGATCTCGAGCCCGTAGACCGCACCCGGCCAGATCGCCGGCAGCGCCCAGTTGATGTTCATGCTGAAGATCGTGCCGTCGTCCATCGTGAAGACCCCGAAGGTGGCGTCCTGCGTGCCCAGCTCCCCGAGCACGACGTCGGTCGACCGCGCGTAGACCTCGACCGGGGTCCGGCCCTCGAGCAGCCACATGCTCATGTCGAGGCTGTGCGTGCCCGACACGACCATCGGCGTCAGGTTGGTGGTGTCGGTGACCTTGCGCAGCGTGGCGTCGGGCACCATCCGGTTCATGAACGCCCGCGTGACCACCGAGGTGACCCGGCCGATCTGCTCGTCTCGCAGTCGCTGCTTCACGGCCAGGAAGCGCCGGCGGAACCGCTGCGTGTAGCCCACCACCGCGTCGACACCGGCCGCCTCGATCGCGGCCAGGACCTGAGCCGACTCGACCGGATCGGTGGCCAGCGGCTTCTCGATGAAGAGGCTGTGCCCGTGCTCGACCGCGCGCAGGATCGGCTCGACGTGCTCGCGCTCGTCGGTCGCCACGATCACCGCGGTCACCTCCGGCCGTGCGAGCAGCTCGGCCAGGTCGGTGGTGGCGAGATCGGCGTGCGTGTCGTCGGCGAGCTGCTTGAGCGTGCCCTCGTCGATGTCGCACAGGCCGAGCCACGTGACGCCGGGATACTCCCGCGCCAGCACGGCGCGGATCCGTCCGATCGCGCCGCAGCCGACCACAGCCAGGCCGATGCCCTGCGGAGCCGCGCTCACAAGAGCCCCAAGCAGCCGAGCGGCGTTGCCGCCGCTGATCAGGTCGACCTGTTCCTGCGTCAGGCGGGAGGCGCTGCCGATCAGGGCCAGCGGGTCGTCGTCGCCCATGTCGTAGGGGTAGTCGGTGCCCAGCAGCACGTGGTCGGCGCCGTACTGCTCGACGAGGTAGTGGAGCTGATGGGTCTCGAAGACCATCGTGTCGAAGTGGAAGTTGCGCAGGTAGTTGCCCGGCAGGTCGGGCACCCCCTCGCTGATGTCCTCGCGGGCCCGCCAGCCGTGGTCGATCCTGCCGGCGTACGCCGGGAGGTAGCCGCCGCCGTGCACGACGACGATCTTCAGGGCCGGGTGCCGGTCGACGACACCGTTGAAGATCAGGTGCGCCTGGGCCAGTGTGGCCTCGAACGGGTGGCCGAGGATATTGACGAAGTTGTGGCCCTGGAGCCGGTCGGCGTGGGTGGTGCCCTGGGTATGGATGACCACCACGGCGCCGAGCCGCTCGACCTCGGCCCAGAAGGGGTCGAGGCGCGGCGCGGCGATCTCCTCGCCCTCGACGTGCGTGCCGATCTCGATGCCACGCATGCCGAGCTCCTGCACCAGGTAGCGCAATTCCTGGACGGCCGCCTCGGTGTCCTGCAGGGGCACGGTGCCGAGCGGCAGGAAGCGGTCGCCGTACTTCGAGGTGGCCTCGACGAACTCCTCGTTCATCATCCGCGAGACCTTGGCGCCCAGCTCGGCGTCGGCCCAGTAGTAGTACTGATAGACCGCGATCGCCACCGCCTGCACGTCCACGCCCATCGCGTCCATGTCGGCGATCCGGACGTCGAGCACGTCCATCTTGGGCTTGATCGCCGCCAGCTGTGCCTCGTTGACGCGACGCGTGGTCGCATTGCCGTGGCCGAGCGCGACCTTGCCAGCGGCGAGCGCGGCGTCCTTCATGAGGTCGGCTGCGGGGCTGCACTCCCGATGGCAGTGGATGTCGATGACGGGCCCGTCACTGCGGTGCGCCCTGCTGGTCACGTGGTGGTCCTTCCGGTCGCGCTCGGGGCTGGTCAGTGGTGACGCTAGGAAGCATCCTCCGCGCTGACAATGTGGGGATCCGACAGTTTCACGGCGAGAAGGTGCCGGGGAGCAGGAGTGCGCCCCCACCTGCCTGTCCGGCGTACCGCGTGGTTCCCTGACGCGTACGGGTTCCGACCCGTATTCTTCGCTCACGTGGAAGATGGTCTTCGCGTTGGGGCGGGGAGGGTCATGCGAACTCAGGGAGTGCGCGTCTGCTTGGTCGATGACCATGCGCTGTTCGCCGAGTCGCTGCAGATCGCGCTGGAGCTCGAGGGGCACGAGGTACGACGCGTGCCACTGCCCAAGGACCTGCACTCGGCCACGACCCTGCTGCCGGCCGCGCTGCGCTACAAGCCCGACGTGCTGCTGCTCGACCTCGACCTCGGCAACGCCGACGGCTCCGCGCTGATCGAGCCGGCCACCCGGGCCGGCATCGCCGTCGTGGTGGTCACCGGGAGCACCGACCGGGCCCGCTGGGGCCTGTGCATGAGGTACGGCGCCCGCAAGGTGCTGCCCAAGACCGGCCCGCTCAACGACATCCTGGCCACCATCCGCCGCATCTCCGAGGGCCGCACGGTCACGACGCCCGAGGAGCGCGACGAGCTGGTGCGCTTCTGGCAGGACTCGCGCAAGGAGGTGCAGGAGCTCCAGGAGCGGCTGGCCCGGCTCACGCACCGCGAGTCGCAGGTGCTCGGCATGCTGATGGAGGGCCACCAGGTGCGCGACATCGCCGCGCACAGCACCGTGTCCGAGGCGACGGTGCGCACCCAGGTGAAGTCGATCCTCTCCAAGCTGGAGGTCACCTCGCAGCTGGCCGCCGTCGGCCTCGCGCACCACGCGAGCTGGAACGCGCCGCACAGCTGACTGCGCGCCGGTCGGGTGAGACGCAGGCTTCCAGACAGGCGCCCGCCCTCCTCAACCAGTGGTAGGACGGCAGGACCCCCGAAATGGGGCATGCCGACGGTGCGCGGCGATACCTACCGTTGCGGTGTCGGTCCCCCGTCCGACGCAACACACTGGAGTCCTTGCAGAGTCCAGCCTGCTTCGCCGTGACCCCAAGCGCGGCGACGCAAGCCGGCCCCGCGCCCTGATCAGCCCTCAAAGGCCAGGACGCGGGGTCGGTGGCGTCTCGGGGGTGTGGGGTGCGGGGTGCGCTCAGGCGCCGCGGCGGACGTACGGCGCCGAGGTCGGTGCGGTGCGGGCGGCCGGGACTTCGGCGCCGCCCTGCGGGCCCGCTCCGGCGACGGGGGCGTTGAGCCTGCTCCGCGACCGGCTGCTGCGGCGCCTGTCGGCGCCGAACATCTCGCCGATGCTCATCAGGGCGATGATGAGCGCGGGCACGCCGATGACCACGATGCGGGTGGCCCGGTCGGTGAGCGCGATGAACGCGTAGCCGACGTACGGGACGGACGCGACGACCCGGGGCTGGGTGGCGGTGTTGAGCTTGAAGGTCCACGGGTCGGGGAGCCGGTTGGCGTCGCCCTTGGTGCGGAACTCCTCGCCGTTGATGCTGACGATGCGGTGGGTGACCAGCGTGTCGACACCCGACTCGGGCGGCGGCACGTAGGTGATCGTGTCGCCCACCTCGAGCTCGGAGACCGGGACGGTCTGCTCGAACACCACGGAACCGCGGTCGTAGGCGCCGGCCATCGAGCTGCCGGTGATGACGTAGCGGGAGAACCCGAAGGCCGCGGGCAGGATGAAGCCGAGGGCCACGAGCATGACCACGAGACACAGCGCGTTGACCGCGATGCGCCGCGTGCGGCTGACGCGGCGACGCCGGTTGAGGCTGATCTCGATGCTCACAGGCGTGCTCCGTGACGCTTGGTGCTCATGCTGCTTGCTGACCTTCCCAATCTAGGGCGCGACGGTCCACACGGGAACCACGGCTCGTCCACCGTTGGGTAACAGATGTCAGCGTCTCGGGAGCAGGATCTCGAGCCCGGCCTCGCTCAGCACCTCTCCGGAGAGCCGCCCGCCCAGCGCCTCGACCATCGCCTTGGCCGAGTCGGCCCCGGTGCGTTCCTGGGGCCTGGTCCCCCCGCGGGGGCGACCGCCCTCGATCCGGATCCGGACGTGCTCCGGCTGTCCGGCGAAGCGCAGGCTCACCGGACCGGCCGCGCTCGCGGTGACGTCGGCCAGCACGTGGTCGAGCAGCTGCTCCACGGGTCCGGGGGTGAGGCGCGCGTCGCCCCCGCCGTCGACGTACGCCCGGACATCGATGCTCTCGGGCAGTCGGTCGCGCCAGTGTTGAGCGATCCGGGAGCCGAGGGCGGCCAGGCTGATCTCCGCCCCGGCGACGAGGCTGCGACCACGGGCGAACTCCAGCAGGTCGTCGACGACGCCGTCGAGGCGCTGCACCTCGCCGACGCATCGGGAGGCGGTACGGCGGACGTCCTCGGCCAGGTCGGTGCGCATGGCGAGCTCCTCCAGCTCGAGCCGCATGCCGGTCAGCGGGGTGCGCAGCACGTGGGAGGCGTGGTGGAAGAAGGCCCGGTCGCGCTTGATGGAGTCCTCGAGACGCACCGAGCTGGCCATCAGCGAGGTGGCGATGGCCCGGGCCTCGGGGATGGTCGACCTCGGCAGCTCGAGGTCGAAGCGGCCCCGCCCGAGGGCCTCGGCGCTCTCGGCGAGGGCGACGAACGGCCGGGCGAGGTAGCCGGCCAGCAGGAAGCCGACCGCCGCCGCGAAGAGCAGCAGCATCAGCAGCAGCGCCGCCAGCGCCCCCAGGTTGCGACCGAGGATGTCTTGGATCACCGTGCCGGACTGCCGCACGGTGACCATCGTCTGGCCCGCGGTCTCGCGGCCGATGGTGTCCTCGGCCTCGTCGGCCGCGTCGTAGCTCGCCCCCCTCGCCACGACCGGCGGGAGCCCTTGCCGCTCGACGGTGATGGCGGTGCGCTCGATGATCAGCGGGTCGAGGAACTCCGGGGTCACGGCGTCGCCGTCACGCTCGGCGTTCGCGACCATCACGGCCACGACGTGCGCCGTACGCTCGAGGGCCTCGGACTCGCGCTCCTCGATCAGGTCGCGCAGCGTGAAGGCGCGGACGAGGCCGGCCACCAGGAGTACGACGACGGCGAGGGCGACAAAGGCGATGGTCAGCCGCTCACGCATCGTGGGAGCTGCTCTCGAGGCGGAACCCGACACCCCTGACCGCGACGACCCGATCGGTCGCACCGGCTTCCTCGAGCTTCTGCCGGAGCCTTCCGATGGTCACGTCGAGGGTCTTGGTCGAGCCGAACCAGTTCTGGTCCCAGACCTCGGTCATCAGCTGCTCGCGCGACACCACCTGGTCGCGCTGGCTGGCGAGCAGCGCCAGCACGTCGAATTCCTTGGTGGTCAGCGCGATCTCGCGGTCGTCGAGGCGCACCCGGCGGGCGCCCTCGTCGATGCGCAGCCCCGTCGCCTGGAGCGTTGAGCGCGCGGCGCGGGGCGCCTCGCGCGGCAGGCTGCGCCGCAGCAGTGCCCGCACCCGGGCCTGGAGCTCGGCGAGGCCGAACGGCTTGGAGAGGTAGTCGTCGGCGCCGTAGTCGAGCCCGACGACGCGGTCGAGCTCGCCCGCGCGAGCCGTGACGATCATGATGCCGCCCTCGAACCCCTGCTCACGCAGCGCACGGCAGACGTCGAGGCCGTCCATGTCGGGAAGACCGAGGTCGAGGATGACCAGGTCGACCTCGTGGTCGCGGACGTGCTCGAGGACACGCGCTCCGGAGTCGAGCCACGTGACGACGTGGCCCTCCCGCTGGAGTGTGCGGACGAGCGGGAAGGCGATGTCTTCCTCGTCCTCGACGAGGACCACGTGATGGCCCATGGGTTGAAGCATATGCGTGAACGTATCGCCCCACCGGACTCTCGAGGGACCGCACCCCCCGCGACGGCGGACGCCTCAGGCGAACAGGTCGCCGTGGTCGGCCACGCGCTCCAGCACCTGCTCGAAGCGGAACTGCTCCAGGCCCAACGGGTCGTCCGCCCCGTCGTCGACCTCGGCCCAGGTGAGCGGTGTCGCGACCGTGGGCACCTCCCGGCCCCGCAGGGAGTACGGCGACACGGTGGTCTTGCTGCCGGCGTTCTGCGACCAGTCGAGGAACACCTTGCCGCCCCGTCGCGCCTTCGTCATGGTCGCCGTGACGAGTTTCGGGTGCTCGGCCTGGAGCTCCTCGGCGACCTCCTTGGCCAGCGCCGTGGTGCCGTCGCTGTCGCGGGTGCGGGGCACCGCGGCGTACAGATGGAGGCCCTTGCTGCCGCTGGTGACCGGGCGGGCGTCGAGATCGCGCTCGGCGAGCTTGTCGCGCACGAGCAGGGCGACCTGGCAGCACTCGTGCAGGCCGGCGGGCTCGCCCGGGTCGAGGTCGATGACCAGCCGGTCGGGCCTGCGGGGCTGGCCGGCCTTCGTGACGGTCCACTGGTGGACGTGGAGCTCGAGGGCGGCCAGGTTGACCAACCACGTCAGCGTCGCGAGATCGTCGATGATCGGGAAGGTCAGCGTGTCGGAGCTTGCTGGCCGCCCGCGACCCGGTCGTCGGCACCTGCGCGGTGCGCACCCAGCTCGGCGTGCCGCCCGGGGCGTTCTTCTCGAAGAAGCTCTTGTCGGCGACCCCGTGTGGCCAGCGGATCCGCGTCACGCAGCGGTCGCGGACGTGCGGCAGGAGCACCTCCGAGACCTGCGCGTAGTAGTTGAGCACCTCGCCCTTGGTCGTGCCGGTGCGCGGGTAGAGCACCTTGTCGAGATTGCTGATCTTGAGCGTGCGGCCGTCGACCTCGACGTGGACGTCGTTCACGAGGTGCCTCCCAGGTCATCGATGGACAGGTCGGTGCGCACTCCCTGGTACGACGGCTGCCGGAGCCGCTCGTAGCCCAGCCCGTGGGTGTCGATGTCGACCACCACGACCGGGTCGACCCACCTCGTGCCGAGCGCGTCGACGCGCGGCACCTCGTCGTCGAACGGGCTGTCGGTGCGCGTCAGGGGGGCCAGCAGCTCGGCCAGCCGGCGCGACGTCGCACCGGCGATGCCGCTGCCGACCCGCCCCCGGTACATCAGCCCGTCAGGGGTCGGCTCCCCCACCAGCAGCGCCGCGAGCCGGTCGGCGGTGCCGACCTGCGGACGCCAGCCACCGACGACGAACGAGCCCCGGTGGCGGTGCGCCAGCTTGCGCCAGTGCGGGCTGCGGGTGTCGAAGTCGTAGCGCGAGCTGCGGCGCTTGCTCACCACCCCCTCGAGTCCCTGCTGGAGGGTCGCGTCGAAGAGCATGGCGCCGTCGTCGTACGCCGCGGGGACCTGCCAGGTCGTGTCGGCCAGGTCGAGCCCGGCCAGCAGGTCGCGGCGCTCGTCGAGGGGCTCCCGGGTCAGGTCGCGGCCGTCGAGGCGCAGCAGGTCGAAGACCATGAACGTGGCCGGCACGGTCGTGACGAGGCGGGCGACCTCCTTGGCGTTGCGCAGGTGCATGCGGTGCTGGAGGACGCGGAAGTCGGGGAGGCCGCGGTCGTTGAGCGCGATCACCTCTCCGTCGACGAGCAGGTCGCGGGTGCCCAGCGGCGAGCTGCTGAGCTCGGGCCAGGCGGGCGTCACGTCGTTGCCGTTGCGGCTGTACATCCGCGAGCGGGTGGCCGTGGCGTCGAGGAGGATGCGCACGCCGTCCCACTTGACCTCGTGCACCCACCCGTCGCCCGAGGGCACGTGGTCCGCCTTGGTGGCGAGCATGGGACGCATGGTGGGCGGCATGGCCACATCATGCCGGGTGCCTCGTCAGTGTCGGCGGAGTCTGCAAGGCTCCCGCCATGAGCGAGCACGAGCAGACCATCCGGCGCTACTGGCAGTGCGCCGAGGAGCGTGACTGGGAGGGCTTCGCGGCCGTCCTCTCGCCCGATGTCGTCTACGACATGTCGCAGACGCGCGAGCGCGTGATCGGCCGCGACAACTACGTGCAGTTCAACGTCGACTACCCCGGTGACTGGCACCTGTCCGTGCGTCGCGTGGTGGCCGACGAGCGCGGCGGCGCCAGCTGGCTCGACTTCACCGTCGGCGTCGAGACGATGACCGGCCTCTCGTTCTTCACCTTCGACGACGACGGCCTGGTCGTCGCCGTCGACGACTTCTGGCCCGAGCCCTACGACCCGCCGGCCCGGTCCGGCGTCGTCGAGCGCTACTAGCGCCCCTGGTGGTGCTAGCCCCACCCACCATCGTGGTGCTGGCTCCCTCGCGGTCGCTGCCGCGGCTTCCTAGCGTCGAGATCAGTGACTGACCCACCGATCTCGAAGGACTGCCCCATGAGCGAATCCACCCGAAGTGCCCTCCGCCGAGGAGCTGTGCCGACAGCGCTCGCCCTGTGCCTGGCCGCGGGGCTGACACTGGTCGCGCTCGTCCCGGACGGCTCCTCCTCCTCGGCCCCTGACACGAGTCGGGCGCCGGCGCTGCCCGAGGAGCAGAGCCAGGCCGTGCTCGACCTGCTCGCCGAGCGGCACTTCCGGGGCACCGCCCTGGTGGCGCTCGACGGTGAGCCCGTCGTGCACGAGGCATTCGGGTACGCCGACCAGGAGGCGCGGCTGCCGAACTCCCCGGACACCGTCTACCACCTGGGCTCGCTGACGAAGCCCCTCACCGCGGTCACGGTGCTCGAGCTCCGGGACGAGGGCCTGCTCCGGCTCGACGGCTCGGTCTGCGACGCCCTGGACGACTGCCCCCGGCAGTGGCGGCCGATCACGATCCACGACCTGCTGACCCATCGGTCGGGGCTGGCGGACTTCACCGACATCGCCGACATCGCCTCGCGTCCGGGCCACACGTTCGGCCACGACCGGATGTACGCGAGCCTCGGCGAGCAGCCGATCGAGTCGCGTCCCGGCACCACGTTCGACTACTCCAACTCGAACTACTTCCTGCTCGCGCGCATCGTCGAGGAGGTGACCGGCGAGGACTATCCGCAGGTCCAGCGGGAGCGGGTCTTCGATCCTCTCGACATGGACGACACCACCGCCGCCGGCGACCGGCAGCTCGCGGGCGTCGCTCACGGCTACGTCACGGGGGAGGACGGCGTTCCGCAGGAGGCGCCGGCCTTCGCCCTGTCCAACGCCGCGGGATCGGGGGACGTCTCCTCCACCACTCGCGACGTGCTGCGCTGGTCGCGGGCCGTGGCCTCCTCCGAGCTCGTCGCTGCCGACACGCTGGCCGAGATGCTCCGCCCCGTCGCCCAGCTGGCGCCCGGGATCGACTACGGCATGGGCTGGGGACTCACCCGCTGGGCCGGTGGGCCCGTCCACCTCCACCGCGGCGGGATCAGTGGCTTCTCCGCGCTGCTGGCCACGCTGCCCGACGACGGCGTCACCATCATCCTGCTGAGCAACGACGAGTCGACCGACGTGCTCGGTCTGGGCGAGGAGGTTGCCGAGGTCGTGGCGCGCCGCTCGAACCAGGTGCCGTGAGTCGGCACGATGGCTCGCATGTCCCTGCCGACTCCGACCCTGCACACGGCTCGCCTGCGACTGCGGCCCTTCGACGACGCCGACGCGGACGCCCTCTTCGCGCTGCAGAGCAACGCCTACGTGCTGCGCTACTGGGACGCCCCACCCTGGGGCGAACCTGCGCGCGCCGACCGGTTCATCGCAGCCTGCCGGCAGATGGCCGAGGAGGGCACCGGGGCGCGGCTGGCCGTCGACCGCGCCTCCGACGGCGCGTTCATCGGCTGGTGCAGCCTGACCCGGTGGAACCCCGACCACCGCAGCGCGTCGATGGGCTTCTGCTTCGGCGAGGCAGCCTGGGGACACGGCTACGCCACCGAGACCGCGCGCGTCGTGCTTGAGTGGGCGTTCGACGCGCTGCCCCTGAATCGGGTCCAGGCCGAGACCGACACCCGCAACGTGGCAGCCGCCCGAGTCCTGGAGAAGCTCGGATTCGTGCGCGAAGGCACCTTGCGGGAGGACTGCGTCGTGAACGGCGACGTCTCCGACTCGTGGGTCTTCGGGCTCCTCCGTCGGGAGTGGCAGCCCGCGACCTGAGCCGGTCGTCGCGGCCCCGCTCGCGCGAACCGTCGGCAAGGCAGGTGCGGTGATGCGGGTTGTCCGGCGATACTGGCCCGACACGATCGACTGCAGGATCGACATGGAGGTATGAGCATGCGCGCGATCTGGAAGGGCAGCGTGTCCTTCGGCCTGGTCTCGGTGCCGGTGAAGCTGTACGCCGCCACCGAGTCCCACGACGTGTCGTTCCGGCAGGTGCACGCCAAGGACGGCGGCCGCATCAAGTATCAGCGCGTGTGCGCGATCGACGGCGAGGAGGTCGCGTACGCCGACATCGCCAAGGGCTACGAGACCGAGGACGGCGAGATGGTCATCCTCAGCGACGACGACCTGGCCGAGCTGCCGTCGGCGTCCTCCCGCGAGATCGCGGTCGAGAAGTTCGTGCCCACCAAGCAGATCGACCCGATGCTGTTCGAGAAGAGCTACTACCTCGAGCCCGAGAAGACCGGTGCCAAGCCCTACGCCCTGCTCCGCCAGGCCCTCATCGACGCCGATCGGATGGCCGTGGTCACCGTCGCCCTGCGGCAACGCACGTCGATCGCCGTGCTCCGGGTGCGCGACGACGTGATCGTGCTCCAGACGATGATGTGGCCAGACGAGGTGCGCACGCCCGACTTCTCCGTCGACGTCGGCGAGGTCAAGGACGCCGAGGTCAAGATGGCGCACATGCTCGTCGAGACGCTGGCCGGCGACTTCGACGCCGAGGAGTTCGAGGACGACTACGCCGGTGCCGTCGAGGAGCTCGTCTCCGCCAAGATCAAGGGCGGCGAGGTCAAGAAGACCGCGACGTCGACCAAGTCGTCCGGGGAGGTCGTCGACCTGCTCGCGGCCCTCCAGAAGTCGGTGGCGGCAGCCAAGACCGCCCGCGGCGAGAGTGACGACGACGAGGACGAGAAGCCTGCGAAGAAGTCGGCTGCCAAGAAGGCGGCGAAGAAGACGCCCGCTGCCAAGAAGACGACCGCCAAGAAGAGTGCAGCCAAGAAGGCGGCGAAGAAGACGCCCGCCAAGAAGGCCAGCTGAGATCCTCGGCGCCGATGTCGAAGTCAGCCCTCCGCGTTCGACGTACTCGCGACAACACCCACGACACAGCACCGACTTCTGGGAGGTAGCCGCGATGCGCTACATGGTTTTCTTGAGCATGCGTGAGGACGTCGGAGGCCCGCCACAGCCGCTGATCAGCGCGATGAGCGACTGGATGCACGAGGGCTTCGCCAGTGGCGTGCTGGTCGACACCGGCGGGCTCTACGCCACCGCCGACAGCATCGAGTACGTCGTGCGCGGAGGCCAGCTGACCACGACCGACGGTCCGTTCGCCGAGGCCAAGGAGGTCGTCGGCGGCTACGCGGTCGTGGAGGTGCGCAACGACGACGAGGCCCACGAGCTGGGTCGGCGGATGGCGGCACTCCACATGGACAACTGGCCGGAGTGGGAGGGCACGATCCAGGTGCGCCAGATCGCCGGACCGGACCAGGGGCCACCACCTCGTGACTGATGCCTGACACCGCACCGGACGCCGATCCGGAGCGCGCGACCCGGGCCGTCACCGCCGTGTGGCGTCGCGAGTCGACCCGGCTGGTCGCCGCCCTGGTGCGGATGACGCGGGACGTCTCGCTGGCCGAGGACCTCGCCCAGGACGCCCTCGTGGCGGCCCTCGAGCAGTGGCCGGCCGAGGGCGTCCCGAGCAACCCGGGCGGGTGGCTGATGTCGGTCGCCAAGCGACGCGCGATCGACCAGTTCCGCCGCAACGCCACCCTGCGTGACAAGACCGCCCAGCTGGGGCACGAGCTCGAGGAGGCGACCATGCCCGACCTGGACGCCGCGGTCGACCACATCGAGGACGACGTGCTGCGGCTGGTCTTCCTGACCTGCCACCCCGCGCTCTCCCCCGACAGCCGGGCCGCACTGACGCTGCGGCTCGTCGGCGGCCTGAGCACGGCCGAGATCGCGCGCGCCTTCCTCGCCCACGAGACCGCGGTCGGGCAGCGCATCTCGCGCGCCAAGAAGACGCTGGCCGCCTCCGGCGCGTCGTTCGACCTGCCGACCGGTGACGAGCGCCGCCAGCGGCTCGACGACGTGATGTCGGTGATCTACCTGATCTTCAACGAGGGCTACACCGCCACCGGCGGCGACGACTGGCTCCGCCCCGACCTGTGCCACGAGGGCATCCGACTGGCCCGCATGCTCTCCGCGCTCGAGCCGACGGAACCCGACACCCACGGCCTCCAGGCACTGCTCGAGCTGCAGGGCTCGCGCACCCATGCCCGCACCTCGATCGACGGCACCCCGGTGCTGCTCGACGACCAGGACCGGGCCCGCTGGGACCACCTCCTCATCCGGCGCGGCCTGGCCGCCCTCGACCGGTCGATGGCCCTGAGCCACCGGTCCGGCCGGCCCATCGGCGTCCTCACCGTGCAGGCCCACATCGCCGCGGGCCATGCCCGTGCGCGTTCGGCCGACGAGACGGACTGGCGCCAGATCGCCGGGTGGTACGACGCCCTGGCGGCCGCCGCGCCGGGTCCCGTGGTCGAGGTCAACCGGGCCGTCGCGCACGGTCGCGCGTTCGGGCCCGACGCCGGGCTGGCCGTGCTCGACGCGCTCACCGCCAGCGCCGGGTCGACGGTGCTGGCCGGCTCGCACCTGCTGCCCAGCGTCCGTGGCGACCTCCTCGAGCGGGCCGGCCGCCGGGGCGAGGCGGCCGCCGCCTTCACCGAGGCCGCCGCCCTGACGGCCAACGGCCGGGAGCGCGACCTGCTCACCCGGCGGGCAGAGGAGAATTCCTGACGACCCGTGTCGAAGACCGGGTGTGCCGTTCGACGCACTCACGAGCCGCCACCCACCACCGACCGAGGAGCAGACCATGTCCACCACCACCCCCTCCCGCAAGGAGACGACCGTGAGCGCGACGACCGAGACCCGCTACGTCGTCTCCGCCGACGGCACCCGCATCGCCTACGACGTGACGGGCGCCGGCCCGGCGCTCGTGGTCGTCGACGGCGCCCTGTGCCAGCGCTCGATGGGCCCGGCCCGCGCCCTCGCGACGGCCCTGGCCGGCGACTTCGCCGTGCACACCTACGACCGGCGCGGTCGTGGCGAGAGCGACGCCGGAGCGTCGGCGTACTCACCGGAGCGCGAGGTCGAGGATCTCGCCGCCGTCATCGACGCCGCCGGCGGTCACGCCCACGTCTTCAGCGCGTCGTCCGGTGCCGCCCTGTCGCTCGCCGGCGCCGCGGCCGGCCTGCCGATCGACCGGCTCGTCGCCTACGAGGCGCCGTTCATCGTCGACGACACGCACGCCGCCAACGACCCCGACCTCGGGGAGCGCACCCGAGCCCTCGTGGAGAGCGACCAGCGGGGCGACGCCGTCCGGCTCTTCATGAAGACCGTCGGCGCCCCGGGCCCGATGGTGGCCGTGATGCGGCTGCTGCCGGTGTGGAAGAAGCTGGTCGGTGTCGCGCACACGCTCCCCAACGACTACGCGATCGTGCTGCAGCACCAGCAGGGCCGGCCGCTGCCCGACGGCATCTACGCAGGCAGCACGACACCGACGCTGGTGATTGCGGGCGGCCGGTCGCCGGCGTACATGAAGAACTCGCAGGCCGCCATCGCGGCGGCCGTGCCGGGCGCGCGGCTCGAGACGCTGCCCGGCCAGACCCACATGATCAAGGCCAAGGTCGTCGCGCCGGTCGTCACGAAGCACCTGCTCGGTTGAGATGGGTCAGGTCGGCGCGCTCGCAGCGGCCGCGGTGAGCCGCGACGACCATTCGTTGAGGGTCTCGACCACCGCGGCCGGCGCGGACTCGATGGTCACCGGCGCCTCGAGCATGGCGATCCCGAAAGACGCCCAGCGCACGTCGTTGGCCTCGATCTCGAGGCGGCAGGAGGTCTCGTCGGAGTCCACGATCGTGGCCCACGGCCCGATGCGCGGGGTGACATGCGACTCCGGCGCCGCCACCGTGACGACCAGGTGCATGGTCTCCCCGCGCGAGAGCCCCTTCTTGACGTACGCCGCGGCGTCGCCGCCCGGGATGTCGCGCGGCCGGAAGATGGCACGGGTGCCCTCGGGGTCGCGAAGCCGGTCCATCCGGAACGACCGCCAGTCCTGCCGGTCGAGGTCGTAGCCGAGCAGGTACCACTTGCGGCCGACCGTCACGAGGCGGTGCGGCTCGACGTGCCGGCGCAGGGCCTCGCCCGGGGCGCTGCCGCCCTTCGCGGTGTAGCGGAAGCGCACGCGCTCCTGGTCGCGCACCGCCTGGGCGATGCTGCTCAGCACGCCGGCCTCGACCTCGGGCGCCTGCGAGAAGGGCGAGTCGACCGTGGCGGCGCGCAGCGCCTCGGCCCGGCGGCGGAGCCGGTTGGGCAGCACCTGCACCACCTTCGACAGTGCCGAGAGCGACGCTTCGGCCAGGGACCCGCTCAGGCCGCTCGCCGTACTCCCGAGGGCGACGACCATCGCGATGGCCTCGTCCTCGTCGACGACGAGCGGGGGCATGGAGCCGCCCGGGCCGAGCTGGTAGCCGCCCTCGACGCCGCGGTTGGAGTGCACGGGGTAGCCGAGCTCGCGCAGCCGCTCGATGTCGCGGCGCAGGGTGCGCTCGGACACCTCGAGGCGCTCGGCGAGCTCGGTGCCGGCCCAGAAGCGGTGGGTCTGGAGCAGTGACAACAGACGCAGGGTGCGGGAGCTGGTGTTGGCCATGGATGCAAGATTGCCACGGATTCCGGTCAGGAAGTGACCGGAAGGATCTCTAGCGTGGGAACCACAGGAAGCGACCACACGAGGAGCCCACATGAGCACCACCGTCGAAGTGCCGCAGCAGGTCGAGGAGACCGTCGTCGAGGACACGCCCATCACCGGGCGGGCCCGGTCAGCGGCGCTGATCAGCCTGCTCCTCGCCTCCACCATGGAGCTGATCGACACCACCATCGTCAACGTCTCGCTGCCCAGCATCGAGGCCGATCTCGGGGCCAGCGGCTCGCAGCTGCAGTGGATGGTGGCGGCCTACCCGCTCGCCTTCGCGGTGGCCCTGATCACCGGCTCCCGCCTGGGTGACGCGTTCGGCCGCAAGCGGCTCTTCGTCGGCGGCCTGGTCGCGTTCATCGCGATGTCGGCGGCGTGCGGCCTGGCGCCGAACCCCGAGACGCTCGTCGCGTTCCGCGCCCTCCAGGGGCTGGGCGCAGCGGCGATGATCCCGCAGGTGATGTCCAACATCCAGGTGATGTACGCACCCGAGGAGCGGGCGAAGGCCATGGGCGCGTTCACCGGCCTGGCCGGCATCGCCACGGTCGCCGGACCGGTGCTCGGTGCGCTGCTCACCGAGGCGGACATCGCCGGCAGCGGCTGGCGCGCGATCTTCCTCGTCAACGTCCCGGTCGGCATCGGCGCCCTGTACGCCGCGCTGCGCTTCATCCCGGAGTCGCGCTCCGCGGCCCGGCCCAACCTCGACCCGCTGGGCGTGCTGATGCTGGCGGGCGGACTGCTCGCCGTGCTGTACCCGCTGACGATGGGCCGCGAGCAGGGCTGGCCGGCCTGGGTGTTCGCGCTGATCGTCGTCGGCGGCGCGCTGCTGGTGCGTTTCGTCAGGAGCCAGAACCGTGCCGAGAAGGCCGGCCGCGAGCCGCTGGTGGCGCTCAGCCTCTACCGCGAGCGCTCGTTCGCCGGGGGCTCGGCCGTGCTGATGCTGCTGTTCGTGTCGATGGGCGCCTACTTCCTCGCCCAGACGATCTACCTGCAGGCCGGTCTCGGCTGGTCGGTGCTGAAGGCCGGGCTGACGGGCATCCCGTTCGCGGTCACGACGGCCGCCATGGCCGGCTTCGGTGTGGTCGTGCTGGCGCCGAAGATCGGTCGCACGGTGCTCCAGATCGGCGCGCTCGTGCTGGCCGCGGGCGCCGTGGTCCTCGCCATCACGGTGCAGGTCGCCACGCCCGACACAGCGTTCTGGGTGTTCATCCCGGGCTTCATCGTCGCCGGTGCCGGCTTCGGGCTGATGGTGGCGCCGATCGGCATGTTCACCGTGGCCGACGTCCCGGTCGAGCACGCGGGCTCGGCATCCGGTCTCTTCAACACCACGGGCCAGCTCGCCAACGCGATCGGCGTCGCGGTGCTCGGCACGCTCTTCTTCGAGATCGCCGAGAGCTCCACGTCGCGGCTGCCGGCCGAGATCTTCGCGCCGGCGTTCCAGGTGACCCTCGGGCTGGTCGCGCTGTTGATGGTGGTGGCCTGCTTCGCCTCCCGGGCACTGCCGGCGGTCGCACCGGAGGAGCCGGTCGAACTCCGCTGACCGGAGCGGCACTCAACGTCGGCGGTCGTGGCCCTGCGGGGTCGCGGCCGCCGTCTGCCGCTGGTCGAGGAGGGCCGCCGATGAGCGGCTGGTGTCGTCGCCCTCCCGTGGCGGCAGTCCTCCGCCTCCGGGACGACGTCGACCTGCGGTCGGCTGAGCGGGGTCTCGATACGGGCCTGGCGGCCCTACTCGACCAACGAAGATCGGTGGTCGAGTGCCTCGCCGCAGTCCTCGGTGGTCGAGTGCCTCGCCGCAGCCCTCGGTGGTCGAGTGCCTCGCCGCAGCCCTCGGTGGTCGAGTGCCTCGCCGCAGTCCCTCGGTGGTCGAGTGCCTCGCCGCAGTCCTCGGTGGTCGAGTGCCTCGCGAGGGACGAGCGAGGTGTATCGAGACCCGAGGTGTATCGAGACCCGAGGTGTGTCGAGACCCTCGGCGGCGGCTCGCCGCCGCCAGCCCTCACTCCCCCCGCGCCGCCGCGGAGTCCGGCGAGCGCCGGTCGATGCGGTGGAAGACCGCGTCCGTGGCTCGCGGAGCCAGCAGGTTCATCACCTCGCCGACCCGGCCGACGAGTCCGTCGACGGTGACCGGTCGGTCCTCCAGGGCCCGCACCACCCGCTCGGCCGCCTGGTCCGGCGACGCCCCGTGGCCGGCGTACGCCTCGGTCGGGGTGACCATCGGGGTGCGCACCAGGCCGAAGCGCATGTTGGTGAAGGTGACGTTGTCGCCGTAGGTCTCGCGGCCCGCGATGCGGGACCAGCTGTCGAGGGCGGTCTTGGAGGCGATGTACGCCGCGAACTTGGGCGCCTTGAGCTGCACGCCCCACGTGACGATGTTGACGACCTGGCCGAACCGCTGCGCCCGCATCGCCGGGAGCAGACCCATCGTCAGCCGCACCGGGCCGAAGTAGTTGACCGCCATCGTGCGCTCGAAGTCGTGGATGCGGTCGTGGCTCAGGGCGAGCGACCGGCGGATCGACCGGCCCGCGTTGTTGACGAGGTAGTCGACGCCGCCGTGCTCGGCCAGCACCGCCGCGACGAGCGCGTCGACCGATGCCGCGTCGGTGAGGTCGCACGCGTGCACCCACACCGCCCCACCCCGCGCCCGGATCTCGTCGGCGACCCGCATCAGCTCGGGCTCGCGCCGGGCCACCAGCAGCACCGTCGCTCCCCGGTCGGCTGCCGCCCGCGCGGTGGCCTCGCCGATGCCGGACGAGGCGCCGGTGACCAGCACCCGCCGGCCGGTGAGCGGGCTGACCGGGTCGCCGGACCACCGACTGCGCACCCGTCGTACGCGTGCGCGGGTGGTCGCGAAGAGCAGACCCACGTCAGGTGGTCTCCCACTGGAAGAGCCGGGCCGCCAGCAGCGTGACGACCACCGCGAATCCGGCGAGCACGGCGAGCGGCAGAGCGATCGCAGCCGCCGACTCGCCGCGCACCATCACGTCGAGCATGCCGTCGTTGAGCCACCGCAGCGGCAGGCACTTCGACACCGCCTGCAACCATCCCGGCGACCCTTCGAGCGGGAAGAACGACCCGCTCAGGAACGACATCGGCAGCACGATGAAGTTGGCCATGTTGACCGCGCCCTCGGTCGACTTCGCCACGGCCCCGGCCAGCAGGCCGATCGCCATGAAGCAGAGCGTGCCGACCACGAGCAGTGGGATGGCCGCCGGCCACGCGCCGGTGAGCTTGAGCCCGAACGCCGCCACGCCGAGGCCGAGGAAGATCGCCATCTGCATCAGCGCGACGGCGATGGTCACCACGACCCGGGCGGCCACCACGGTGGTCGTCGAGACCGGTGAGAGCTGGAGTCTCCGCAGCAGCTTGGAGTTGCGCCAGCCGTTGAGGGTCGCGGCCGCACCGAACGACGCGCTCATCGCGATCGCCCAGCCCAGCAGGCCGGGAGTCACGAACTGGATGGTCTTCAGGGAGTCGTCCTCGACCGCCTGCGACTCGAAGGAGTACGCCGGTGGCTGGCCGGACATCGCGACGTTGCTGCCGTCGACGAACGACTTCAGCGTGCCCTGGGTGATGCCGGCCCTCACCTGGTCGGTCTGGGTGTAGTGCGCGACCAGCGTGTCGCCTTCCATCTGCACCGCGACATCGGCGTCTCCCTTGCGGACGGTCTCGATCGCCGAGCCGAGGTCGTCGTCGTGCTCGATCTCGAAGGTCTCCTCGAAGGCTGCCTTGGCCTCCTTCGGCAGGTCGTCGATGAGGCTGACCTTGCCCACCTCGATGAGCTCGACCTTCGACTGGCTCTGGTCGCTGAAGATGCCACCGAAGAGCACCAGGAACATCAGCGGGAAGATGATCGCGAAGAACACCGACGTCTTGTCTCGCAGGAAGCCCAGGATGATCGCCCTCGCGAGGGCCACGAAGGCGTTCATGCGCGGTACTCGCGCCCGGTGACGTCGAGGAAGACGTCCTCGAGGGTGCCGGAGGCCACGGCGATCCCGTCGAGGTGACCACTGTCGGCCAGCTTCGTGAGTACGACGGCCGGCTCGCGCGTCGTGAGCACGAGCCCGTCGGTGTCGGTGTGGACCTTCTCGATCCCGGCCATCGACTCGGCCTCCGACTGCTCGAGCTGCCCCGCCGCGACGGTGATCCGCGTGGGCGCGTCGAGCGAGCGGATCAGCTGACGGGGGGTGTCGAGCTTGAGCACCCTGCCGTGGTCCATGATCGCGACCCGGTCGCACAGCACCTCTGCCTCGTCCATGTAGTGCGTGGTGAGCACGACGGTGCGGCCCGAGTCGTTGAGCCCGGCCAGCAGGTCCCACAGGTTGCGGCGGGCCTGCGGGTCGAGCGCCGCGGTCGGCTCGTCGAGGAACACCACGTCGGGGTCGTGCACCAGCGCACACGCGATCGACAGCCGCTGCATCTGGCCCCCGGACAGGTCCTCGACGCGGGTGTCGACCTTGTCGACGAGTCCCACGCGCTCGAGCCACTCGTCCCCGCGCTTCGTCGCGACGCCGTACAGCGCGGCGAAGGTGTGGATCTGCTCGCGGGCCGACAACCGCTCGAAGAACGACGACGCCTGGAGCTGCACCCCCATCCGCGGCAGCAGCCGTGGGTTGCGTGGCCAGGGCCTCTCCCCCAGCACGGTGACGGTCCCCGCGTCCGGCTTCCGGAGGCCCTCGATCATCTCCAGGGTGGTGGTCTTGCCCGCACCGTTGGGTCCGAGGATGCCGAAGAACTCTCCTTCGGCGACCTCGAAGCTCACCCCGTCGACTGCTCGTAGCTCCCCGTAGGCCTTGGCGAGGTCGATGACCTCGATGGCTCCCATCCGACCGAGGCTAGCGGAGACGCGCCAGCGGATCCGCTGATGGTGGTCGAGCGAGCGGCGCGACTGAGCCCGCGAAGTCGCGACCCGCGTGCCGAGACAAGGAGACGCGCCAGCGGATCCGCTGATGGTGGTCGAGCGAGCGGCGCGACTGAGCCCGCGAAGTCGCGACCCGCGTGCCGAGACAAGGAGACGCGCCAGCGGATCCGCTGATGGTGGTCGAGCGAGCGGCGCGACTGAGCCCGCGAAGTCGCGACCGTGTATCGAGACAAGCAGAACGTTCTAGGTGCTGGACAGGAGTGCCCGCACGACGCGCAGCCCGACTGACATCCGGGCGAGGTCCGGGCTGTCGTCGGAGCAGATCTCCTCGAGGGTGGCGGCGGAGCGCCCTATCTGGTCGGGGTCGGCGTCCTCCCACGTCGCGACGCGCGCGGGCGCGGATTCCTCCTCGGTTGTCGCGGCCAGCACCTGGGCCGTCAGCTGCGCGTGCACGGCGTAGAGGTCGTCACGCACCGCCGCTCGCGCCATCGTCTGCCACCGGTCGTCGCGAGGCAGGGCGAAGATGCGGTTCACCAGCGCCGGCAGGCCCAGCCGCTCGCCCAGCGCGAAGTGCACGCGGGCGACCTCGGCCGCATCGATGCCCTCGCGCTCGGCGATCTCGACGATGTTGAGCAGGGAGTACGACGGCGGCAGCACGGCCACCCGGATGGCGAGCTCCTCGGGCACCCCGTCGGCGACCAGCGAGTCGCGGCGATCGACGAACGCCCCGAGCTCGCGGCCGCTCATCAGGTCGGGCAGGTCTGCCATGACCTTCTGCACCTTCACCTCGAAGGCGTTGACCGTCGCCTCGCTGTCGAGGGGCGGGCGCCGGTTGGTGACGAGCCAGCGGCTCGCGCGCTCGACGAGGGTGCGCATCTCGACGCGCATCCGCGTCTGCACGGCTGCGGGCAGCACGTTGTCGTAGGACTTGAGGTCGTCGCGCAGCTGCAGGGACCCGAAGATCTCGCGGGCCACGAAGTTGGCGCGGGTCAGGTCGGCGGCGCTCGCGCCCGTCTCGCCCGCCAGCCGCGGCCAGAACGTCATGCCCGCCCCGTTGACCAGGTCGTTGACGACCTGGGTGACGATGATCTCGCGGCGCAGCGGGTGGTCGAGCATCTGGGCGCGGTAGCCCTGGCGCATCTTCGACGGGAAGTACGCGAACAGGTCGGCGCGGAGGAACGGGTCGTCGGGCAGGTCGGAGGCCAGCAGGTCCTCGGCCAGCACGATCTTGGTCCAGGCGAGCAGCACGCACAGCTCGGGCTGCGACAGCGCTTCGCCGCGCTCGAGACGTCGGCGTACCTGCCGGGAGGTGGGCAGACCCTCGAGCTCGCGGTTGAGCACCCCGCGGCGCTCCAGGGCCTTCATCCAGTCCTCGTGCACGTGCAGGAGCCCCGGCGCGTTGGCGGCCGCGTTGGCCAGAGCGAGGTTCTGCTCGTAGTTGTCGCGCAGCACCAGGTCGGCGACCTCATCGGTCATCTCGGCGAGCAGCGTGTTGCGCTGCTTGCCGGTGAGGTCGCCGTCGGCCACGACCTTGTCGAGCAGGATCTTGATGTTCACCTCGTGGTCGGAGGTGTCGACGCCGGCGGAGTTGTCGATGAAGTCGGTGTTCATCCGGCCACCCTCGCCGCGCAGCGCCGACACGGCGTACTCGATGCGTCCGAGCTGGGTGAAGCCGAGGTTGCCGCCCTCGCCCACGCACTGCGCGCGCAGCTGGCCACCGTCGACACGGATCGCGTCGTTGGCCTTGTCGCCCGCGTCGGCGTTGGTCTCGTCGGAGGCCTTGACGTAGGTGCCGATGCCGCCGTTCCAGAGCAGGTCGACCGGCGCCAGCAGGATCGCCTTCATCAGCTCGGCCGGGGTCATGCTCGGGACGTCGCCATCGATGCCGAGGGCGGTGCGCATCGCGTCGTTGAGGGCGATCGACTTGAGGCTGCGGCTGAAGATGCCGCCGCCGTCGGAGATCAGGTCCCGGTCGTAGTCCTGCCAGCTCGAGCGCGGCAGGTCGAACAACCGCTTCCGCTCGGCAAACGACGAGGCCGCGTCGGGCGTCGGGTCGACGAAGATGTCGCGGTGGTCGAAGGCCGCCACCAGGCGGGTGTGCTCGGAGCAGAGCATGCCGTTGCCGAAGACGTCGCCCGACATGTCTCCGATGCCCACGGCGGTGAAGTCCTCGGTCTGGCAGTCGATGCCGCGCTCGCGGAAGTGCCTTTGCACCGAGACCCACGCGCCGCGGGCGGTGATGCCCATGACCTTGTGGTCGTAGCCGACCGAGCCGCCGGACGCGAACGCGTCGCCCAGCCAGAAGCCGTAGTCGTTGGCGACGCCGTTGGCGATGTCGGAGAAGGTCGCCGTGCCCTTGTCGGCGGCCACGACGAGGTAGGAGTCGTCGCCGTCATGGCGTACGACGCCGCCCGGCGGCACCGTCTCGCCGTCGACCAGGTTGTCGGTGACGTCGAGCAGGCCGCAGATGAACGTCTTGTAGCAGGCCACGCCCTCGGCCAGCCAGGCGTCGCGGTCGGAGGAGTCGGGCAGCTGCTTGGCGAAGAACCCGCCCTTGGCGCCGACCGGCACGATCACGGTGTTCTTCACCATCTGGGCCTTGACCAGGCCGAGCACCTCGGTGCGGAAGTCGTCGCGTCGGTCGGACCAGCGCAGGCCACCGCGTGCGACGGCGCCGAAGCGCAGGTGCACGCCCTCGACGCGCGGGCTGTAGACGAAGATCTCGTACTCCGGCCGCGGCTCGGGCAGATCGGGGATCGCCGACGGCTCCATCTTGAACGACATGTAGTCGTGCACGCCGCCCCGGTCGGCCGGCTGGAAGTAGTTGGTGCGCAGGGTCGCGTTGATGTGGGTGAGGTAGGACCGCAGGATCCGGTCGTGGTCGAGGCTGACGACGTCGTCGAGCGCCCTGCCCAGCTTGTCGTGCACGGCGTCCACCAGGGCGACTCGCGCCTCCGCATCGGCCGGGAGGTGGTCCTTGCCCGGGTCGAACCGGGCCTCGAACAGCTGCACCAGCAGCCGGGTGATGTCGACGTTGCCACGCAGGGCGCCCTCGATGTAGTCGAGCGCGAAGGGCGAGTTGCCCTGGCGCATGTACTTGGCATAGGCGCGCAGCACGGTGGCCTGGCGCCACGTCAGGCCGGCGCCGAGCACCAGCGCGTTGAAGCCGTCGGTCTCGTTGTAGCCGTCCCAGACCGCTCGCAGCGCGTCGACGAAGAGCCGGCGGGCGTGCTCGGGCAGCTCGCGGCCGTAGCGCAGCCCGAACTCGTAGATGTAGGTCTCGCGGGACAGCGAGTCGAGCTCGTAGGGACGCTCGTCGACCACCTCGACGCCCATGGACGACAGCATCGGCAGCACTTGCGAGAGCGACAGTGGCGGCCCGATGCGGAAGACCTTGAGCCGGGCCTCGCCCCGGCCGGCGTCGACATGCGCGTAGAGCGCAAGGTCGAGGCCCTCGTCACCCTCGATGGCCTCGAGCCGGCCGAGGTCGGCCGACGCGGTGCGAGGACTGAAGTCCTCCTTGTAGGCCTCGGGGAACGACTCCAGGTAGGCACGTGCCAGCCGCGAGCCCCGCTCGTCGCCGTACTCCGCGACCACGGCCGCGAGGAAGTCGTCGCGCCAGGAACGCGACGCCGCGGCCAGCCGGCGCTCGATGTCGGTGGTGTCGATGTCGCCGATGTGGCCGCCCTTGGGCGGGTGCACGACGAAGTGAACGCGGGCGGTCGACGACTCGTTGACGCGCGCGGTGAACTCCACCGAGTCGCCGCCGAGACGTTCCTGCAGGATCTCGGCGAACCGCTCGCGGACGCCGGTGTTGTAGCGGTCGCGGGGCAGGTAGACGAGCACCGAGACGTAGCGTCCGTAGGTGTCGCGGCGGACGAACGCCCTCAGCTGGCGCCGCTCGCCGGCGTACATGACGTTCTCGGCGATCGGCGCGAGCTCCTCGACCGGGGTGTGGAACAGCTCGTCGCGCGGGTAGTTCTCCAATGTGTCCATCAGCGCCTTGCCGGCGTGGCTGCGCGGGTCGAAGCCGGCGATGCGCTGGACCTCGGCGGCCTTCTCGCGCAGGAGCGGGATCCGCGTCAGCGACTCGGTGTAGGCGGCACTGGAGAACAGCCCGAGGAAGCGACGCTCCCCCACGACCTGGCCGTCGGCGTCGAACGACTTGATGCCGACATAGTCGAGGTACGCCGGCCGGTGCACGGTCGCCCGCGAGTTGGCCTTGGCGAGCACGAGCAGCGTCTTCTCGCGGGCCTTGGCCTTGACCAGTGTCGGCAGCTTGCCGAACGACGTCGACATGTCCTGGTCGGCGCGCAGGATGCCCAGGCCGGTGCCGGGCACGGCGCGCAGCAGCACGTCGTCCCCGTCCTCCTCGAGCCTGTACTCCCGGTAGCCGAGGAAGGTGAAGTGGTCGGCGGACAGCCACTGCAGCAGCTCGCGGCCCTGGCGGAGCTCCTCGGCGGGCAGCGGTGGCGGGGTGTCGGACAACTCGTCGACGATCGCCTTGATCTGAGCCTGCATCTTCTGCCAGTCCTCGACCGACTCACGGACGTCCTGGAGCACCTTGCGGAGCGATTGCTCGATCTCGCCGACGCTCTCCTCGTCGGTGATCCGGTCGATCTCGACGTGCATCCACGACTCGGCGAGAGCCTGGTCGTCGGGCGCGACCTCGCCCTCCTCGACGGCGTGCACGCTCTCGAGGGTGCCGGTGATGTCGCGCAGCGCCTCGAACTGCGGGTGGATCACGGCGTGCACGTTGCGCTGCAGCCGGCCGAGCTCCATCGTGACCGAGTCGACGAGGAACGGCATGTCATCGGTGACGATCTCGACGACGGTGTGGCCGCCTGCCGACCAGCCGGACTCGGACAGGCCGGGCGTGCTCACGCGGACGACGGCGCGGCCCTGCGGCCGGCTCTCGGCGAGCTTGTAGTGGCTGGCCAACGCGCCGTACAGGTCGGTCTCGGTGCGGTCGATCACGTCCTCGGGCGCGACGTGCCGGTAGTAGGCCCGGAGCAGTGATCCGACGGACTCGTGAGGCGGGCCCCCGGTGCCCTTGCTGCCCAGCGCGACGTCCGTCGCCCGGGCGATGAGTTCGGCCTTGTCGTCCTCGAGCGTCGTGGGCACAAGCCGACCCTAGGACTCGTGGCAAGACCCACACAACACGGGCGGCTACCGATGGGTATGGGCCATGATGTCGGCCATGACGAAACGACTGACGCACGCCCTGACGTACGACGCCCCGCTCGCCGACGTCGCCGCGATGCTGGCCGACCCGGCCTTCCGCGAGCGGGTCTGCGACGAGCAGGGAGTGCTCCGGCACGACGTCACGATCGACGCGTCCGGCACCGGCAAGCAGGTGCGCATCGACCAGGTGCAGGCGGCCAACGGCCTCCCGTCGTTCGCGACCAGGTTCGTCGGCGAGGAGATCAACATCGTTCAGGACGAGTCCTGGTCGGGCGACGACCGGGCCGACCTCAAGGTCACGATCCCCGGCAAGCCGGGCGAGATGGCCGGCACGATCACCCTCGCGGAGTCGGGTGGCGTCACCACCGAGACCGTCGACATCGACATCAAGGTCGGCATCCCGCTGGTGGGCGGCAAGATCGAGGGCCTGGTCGCCGACATGCTGCTGAAGGCGCTCAAGGTCGAGAACAGGGTCGGCCGCGACTACCTGTCCTGATCGGCGGCCGCGGCGTCGTGCCGGCGGCGCACCCAGATGACGATGCCGAGCACCACGAACGGCCCGAACGCGAGCACCAGCGTCAGCAGCTGCTCGAACGGGTGCAGGGAGCCCAGGTGGAGCGGCGGGATGGTCATCGCGTCCATATCTTGCCGGGTCGTCCGCCTCAGAGTTGCCTAGAGCCCGCTCTGAGGCGGACGACTCGACGGGTGTCAGCCCATGTGCGGGTAGCGGTAGTCCGTCGGCGGGACGAACGTCTCCTTGATGGACCGCGGGCTGGTCCATCGCAGCAGGTTGACCGCGGCACCGGCCTTGTCGTTGGTGCCCGAGGCCCGGCCGCCACCGAAGGGCTGCTGCCCGACGACGGCACCGGTCGGCTTGTCGTTGATGTAGAAGTTGCCGGCGGCGAAGCGCAGCTCGCGGCGGGCCCAGGCGATCGCCGCGCGGTCCTGGGCGATGATCGCGCCGGTCAGGGCGTACGGCGCGAAGCTCTCCATCTGCGCCACGACCCTCTCGAACCGGCTGTCGTCGTAGACGTGCACGGCCAGGATCGGGCCGAAGTACTCGTCGGAGAAGATCTGGTCGGTCGGATCGGTCGACTGCACGACGGTCGGGCGGACGAACCAGCCCACCGAGTCGTCGGTCTGGCCGCCGGCCAGCAGGGTGAGGTGCTTGTTGCGGCTGACGCGTGCGAGCGCCTTCTTGTGCTTGGCGAAGGCCCGCTCGTCGATCACCGCGCCCATGAAGTTCGAGAAGTCGGTGACGTCACCCATGGTGATGCCCTCGACCTCGGCCAGGAACTGGTCCTTCATCCTGTCCCACACCGACTTCGCGACGTAGGCACGCGAGGCGGCCGAGCACTTCTGACCCTGGTACTCGAACGCGCCACGGATCATCGCCACGCGTACGACGTCGGGGTCGGCGCTGGGGTGGGCGACGATGAAGTCCTTGCCACCGGTCTCGCCGACGATCCGCGGGTAGGAGCGGTAGCGGTCGATGTTCTCGCCCACCGTCTTCCAGAGGTGGTGGAACGTAGGCGTCGAGCCGGTGAAGTGGATGCCCGCGAGATCGGGGTGCGAGAGCGCGACCTTCGAGACGTCGAGCCCGTCGCCGGGGAGCATGTTGATGACGCCGGGCGGCATGCCGGCCTCCTCGAGCAGCTCCATGGTCAGCGACGCGGCCAGCTGCTGGGTCGGCGACGGCTTCCAGATGACCGTGTTGCCCATCAGCGCCGGCGCGGTCGGCAGGTTGCCGGCGATCGCGGTGAAGTTGAACGGCGTGATCGCGTAGACGAAGCCCTCGAGCGGGCGGTGGTCGGTGCGGTTCCAGATGCCGGGGCTGTTGGCGATCGGCTGGTCGTGGTGGATCTGCTTGGCGTAGTGCACGTTGAAGCGCCAGAAGTCGATCAGCTCGCACGCGGCGTCGATCTCGGCCTGGAACGCCGTCTTCGACTGGCCGAGCATGGTCGCGGCGTTGATGCGCTGGCGCCACGGCCCGGCCAGCAGGTCGGCGGCCTTGAGGATGATCGCGCACTTGTCGTCGAACGGCATCCGCTGCCACGGCAGCGCGGCGTCCTTGGCCGCCTTGACCGCGGCCTCGGCGTCCCTGGTCGTGGAGTTCCGCATCGTGCCGAGCACGTGCTGGTGGTCGTGCGGCTGCACCACCTTGAGCTCGGCGCCGCCACCGTTGCGCCTGCGGCCGTTGATGTGGGCGCGCAGCGTGTGCTGCCGGCGCTCCAACTTGTCGAGCTCCACCACCAGGGCGTCCCGTTCGGGGCTGCCGGGTGCGTAGGTGAGGTTCGGCTCGTTGACGGGAGCCGGAGGGGTAGTCACTGCGTCCATGCCAGCGAGGGTATCCACCGGCAGGCCCGGATGCCGACTCGGCTAGAGCAGCTGCGGGATCTCCTGCACGGCGAACCACGCGAGGTCGTCGTCCGGGTCGGCGTCGTCGTCGACGTCGACATGGACGGCGACCACGTCCCGCCAGGCGATCTCGCCCTCGGCGCCCGTCTCTGCGACGAGCACACAGCGGCGGCCCGGCCCGTCGAGCAGGGCTGATGACAGGTCGGCCGCGGTCATCAGCGCGGCGTACTCCGACTCCTCGTCGTCGCCCGCGGCCAGGACCCGCTCGGCCGACTCGGGGACGACGCCGGCGGTGTGCCAGGTGCCCAGCAGGTCGAGGGTGGCGGCGAGGTAGACGCGGGTGCTCACTTCTCGTCCTTCGGGGTCGCGACCTTCTTGCGGCCGCGCGGGGCGCGCGGGCGGGCCGGGCTGGCGGTGTCGCTGAGCTCGTCGAGCGCCTCGACGACGCACTGGCCGAGCACGTCGGCGTCGGGCAGCAGGTCGCGGTCTGCGGTGATGCCGTAGAACACCCGCCCGTCGTACGACGTCACGCCGATCGCGAGCGCGTGGCCGGGCAGCAGCGGGTGGACGGGGTAGCTCTCGAGCATCCGCGCGCCGGCGGCGTACAGGGGGAACTGCGGGCCGGGCACGTTGGTCACCGACAGGTGGAAGCCCCGGCGCAGCTCCTGGGCGGCGACCCGGGAGCCGAGGGCGTGGAACGTCGTCGGCGCGAAGCCGGCGATGCCGGCCAGGCGTTGGGCACCGACGGCGCGGCCGGTCTCGCCGTGCCCGCGGAAGCCGTAGGAGACCTGGTGCAGCCGGACCACCGGGCTGGGCTCGCCGATCGGCAGCTCGAGCTCGTGGCCGGCGATCTGGGTGCCGAGCGAGGTGGCCTCGAGCTCGTCGTCGATCACCGACATCGGCACGATCACCTTGAGCTTCTTCAGGCCGGCCATCGACTCGGTGCGGGCCAACAGCCAGCCCCGCAGCGCACCGGTCACGGTGGCCAGGATGACGTCGTTGACCGTGCCGCCGTGGACCCGTCGGATGCGTTGGTAGTCCTTGAGGTCCGTGGACACCGCGACGAAGCGCCGCTGCTGCGAGAGCACGCCGTTGACCGGCGACTCGGGCACCGGCCGCCGGTTGGAGAGCGCGCCCGCGACGGTGCCGATGCGGTTGAGGGTCTGCTCGGCCGTCCGGACGGCGGAACCGACGTTGCTGCGCACGGTGTTGACGACGGTGGACGGGTCCTGCAGCGACTCGGCCACCGCATCGACGACCAGCGACGCCGACGTCGGCCGTGACCGGGCCCGCCACTCGTCGTGGCCCAGATCGTCGTGACCCAGCGTCCTGGCCTCTGCCGAGTCGTCGAGGAGCACCTGTCCCAGGTCGACCGTGCTGACCCCGTCGACGAGGATCTGGTGCGACTTCGAGAGCACCGCAACGCGTCCCCCGTCGAGTCCCTCGACGAAGTAGACCTCCCACAGCGGCCGCTGCCGGTCGAGCGGCCGCGAGATGATCCGCGCCGTCAGCTCGCGCAGCTGGTCGAGGCTGCCCGGACGCGGCAGCGCGGAGCGGCGTACGTGGTAGGCGAGGTCGAATTCGGGGTCGTCGACCCAGACCGGGTTGGCCAGCCGGCCGGGCACCGTCTGGAGCCGCTGTCGGTAGCGCGGCACGAACGCGATGCGGTCGGCGACCAGCGCGACGAGGCGCTGGTAGTCGAACGCGCTCTCGCCCGGGTCGAAGATCTCGAGCGTGGCGTTGTGCATGGGCGTCGTGGCCGACTCCGTGGCCAGGAGGGCCAGGTCGCGCGGACGCAGCCGCTCACTCATCGGTCCCCCTGTCTGCCCGCGTCGTGTGCCCCGTGTCCGGCCCGTTTGCCGCCTCGTGGGATTCTGGCAGACGTTGGCACGAAGCACGCGGACCCACCCACGGGGCCGCAACGGACACGAGGAGCTGCACACGATGCGTCGCACCACGATGGGACTGGTGGGCCTGGTCCTGGCCGCCGTCACTCTGGCCGGCTGCGGAGGCGAGGACGAGCCCGCCGCCACCGACCCGACGACGGCCGCGCCCAGCTCCGCCGAGCCGTCGAGCGCCGCGTCGTCATCGCCGGAGTCCTCCACCGCCGAGCCGGTCGGCACCGTCGTCGACATCACGTTCGACGGTGACACGGTGCAGCCCAACGGCGAGCGCATCGACGCCAAGGTCGGCGAGCCGATCACCCTCAACGTCACCGCCGACGTCCCGGGCGAGATCCACGTGCACTCCACGCCCGAGCAGGAGCTGGAGTACGCCGCCGGCCAGACCACTCTCGAGCTGACCATCGACCAGCCCGGCGTCGTCGAGGTCGAGTCGCACAGCCTCGAGCTCACCATCATCCAGCTCGAAGTCCGCTGAGGTGGACGGCAGCACCCTCGCGCACGGCATCGGTGGGGCCAAGGACCTGCCGATCTCGCCAGAGCTGGCGATCGCGGGCGCCGTCGCGGCGCTCACCATCTCGTTCACCGTCCTCGCCCTGGCGTGGCGCACCCCGCGCTTCGACGCGGCCACGTCGGGCCGCCCCGCGCCCCGCATGCAGGCCCTCGTCGACGCGCCGTGGTTCTTCATCGCCGCCCGCACCCTCGGCATGGTGCTGTTCGCCTACACGTTGCTGGTCACCGTGTTCGGCAAGGACCTGCTCTTCAACCCGTTCTTCGGCATGTTCTACGTGCTCCTCTGGGTCGGCCTGATCCCCGCATCGCTGCTGCTCGGCCCGGTCTGGAAGGCCATCAGCCCGGTCCGCACCCTGAACGCCGCCTTCGCCAGGCTCGCCGGCGGCAACGCCGAGTCGGGGATGTACGACTACCCGTCACGGCTCGGCTACTGGCCCGCGGCCGTCGGCCTCTTCGCGTTCGTGTGGCTCGAGCTGGTCTACCCCTACTCCACCGAGCTCGGCCCGGTGCGTCTGTGGATGGCCGCCTACTTCGCCGCGATGCTGATCGGCGGCGCCCTGTTCGGCAGCCGCTTCTACGCGTACGGCGACCCGTTCGAGGTGTTCTCCACGCTGGTGTCGAAGCTGTCGGTGTGGGGCCGACGCCACGCTCGGGGCGACGACGGACCCGGACTGCTCGTCGTACGCACACCACTCGCGAACCTCGACAGCGTGCACGCCGCCCCCGGCCTGGTGGCGGTGATGGCCGTGCTGTTCGGCTCGACCGCGTTCGACTCGTTCAAGGACTCGAGCCGGTGGGTCCGGTTCGTGCAGTCGAGCTCGGTCGACGCCGCGCTCCTCGACAATCTCGCCCTGCTGGGGTTCTGCCTCGCCGTCGGCCTGGTCTTCGCGGTCGGCACCATGGCCACCGGCGTCGGCGACGACGTCAGCCGCCGGGCCCTGCCGTCGTTGTTCGCGCACTCGATCGTGCCGATCATCGTGGGCTACTTCTTCGCCCACTACCTGACCTACTTCGTGGAGTACGGCCAGACCACGATCATCCAGATGAGTGACCCGCTGTCGCGCGGCGACAACTGGTTCGGCACCGGCAACTGGTCGGTGAACTACTGGCTGTCGTTCCACCCGACGTTCCTCGCCAACAGCAAGGTGCTCGGCGTGGTCCTCGGGCACGTGCTCGGCGTGATCGCCGCGCACGACCGTGCGGTGAGGCTGCTGCCCCCACGGCACCAGCTGACCGGTCAGCTGCCTCTGCTGTTCACCATGGTCGGCTTCACCGTCGGCGGGCTCTACCTGCTGTTCGCCGCCTGAAGCCCGTACGCCGGTCTGCCGCGGCCGCCATCGTGGCCGGGAACATCGCGTCGACGAGGCCACCCACAGCCCGGGTCAGCGCCGTGTCGCCCCCCTCGGCCAGGCTGCGGCCCGCCCACCAGGGCACGGTCGACGGCGGCCCGGTCGTCGGGCAGGAAGTGCAGTCCCGAGATGCGTGCGAAGCCCTCGACCATGCCGGCGATGTCCTTCTCCGACCAGCCCAGGCTGGGGCGCATCCGGTTGACGGCGACGCGCACGGGCAGGCCGCCGGTGAGGTCACGGAGGTCGACCAGTGCCCGGGCCAGCCGCGAGAGGCCGACCGGGTCCGCGGACCCGATCACCAGCACCTCGTCGGCCGCCTCGATCGACTCCAGCGTCATCGTGTTGCGGGCCGGGGCGGCGCCGAAGTCGGAGCCGCGGTCCTGCTCGAGGCTGAACCCGGTGTCGACCACGACGTGTGACTGCTCGCGACCGAGCTCGAGGATGTCGGTGACGGCCCCTGCACGCACCTCGACCCAGCGGTCGGCCCGCGGCAGGCCGGTCAGCACGCTGAGGTGCTCGTCGACCGCGCGCCGTACGCTCGTGAACCGCTCGCGCAGCTGACCGCTGGCCGCCAGCCGGGCCGCGGACAGCACTCCCGACACCTCGTCGAGGATGCCGAGGTGCTGGGCGACGGCGCCGGACCACGGGTCGGCGTCGACGAGCAGCGTGGCGGCCCGACGACGACCCACCTCGGCCGCGATCGCGGTCGCGACGGTGGTGCGGCCGGGTGCTCCAGCCGGGCCCCAGACCGCGACCACCCGGTGCGAGCCGGGGTCGGCCGGCACGACCGGCTGGGCGGCGAGCTCGTCGCGGATGCGGGTGTCGGCGAGGTCCTCGACGCTCGACACCGCCTCGGCCAGGCCGGCGAGGCCCGAGTCCGGCACCAGTGTCGAGATGTCGAGGCGGCCGGCGCGGGCCACGGTCTCCTCCTGGTCCGGGTCGGCCACGACGGCCACCGGGCGCACGGCCTGGCGTCGCAGGTGCGAGATGGCCGAAGAGTCGAGACCGGGGGCGTCGAGCGAGAGCACGACGACGTGGGCCTGGCCGGTGCCCGCCGACGCGAGCAGGTCGTCGACGTCGACGCACCTCTTCAGCACGACGACGTCGGAGGCGCCGGACAGTGTCTCGAGAGCGGCCGACTCCCACGCCGCGCCCGAGGCGAGCAGCAGGACACAGATCATCGTCAGCCCCGACCGACCAGCATCACCCGACCGGCGCCGCTGGCCAGGATCAGGTCGGAGAGGTCGGTGCCGTCAGGGATGCCGAGCACGAGCTGGCGGTCGCTCGACGAGCCGAACTCGGACGACCCGCTCGGACTGTCGGTCACGGCGACGTCCTCGACGGCGAGCTCAGCGGCGGCCTTCTCGTCGGTGGAGTCGGGCACGATCCAGACGTCGACGCGCGAGCCGGCACCGACCGACCTCGGCACCTGCGAGGCGGGTACCGACACCGACAGCAACACCGTGCCGGCGTCGTCGGCAGTGCCGAGGGCGGCGCGGGGCAGCAGCTCGCCGCCGCCCACGCCCCGCGTCAGCACCAGGTCGGCGGGCAGCTCGTCGGCGACCCGCAGGTAGCGGTCGGCGTCGGCCGGGTCGGCGAAGCGCACCCTGGCCTGCTCGAGGTCGCCGGCCTCGACCGCGACTCCCGGAGCCAGGTCACCGGCGACCTCCCACACCGCGATCGTGTCGTCGGAGCCGCCCACGATGCGGGCACCGGCCACCACCGAGGCGGCCACGATGGCCACGCCGATCCACAACCGGGGGTCGCGCCAGCCCGGAGGCTGGGCCCGGACAGCGGACGGTGCGGCGTTCTTCCCGAGAGTCTGCACGCAGACATCATGCCGCGCCGTACGGGACTGTGCGGGGTGTTCTCCACAGGCACGTTGTCCACAGGCGGCGGGACGGGCGACGGATCGCGGCCCCGGGGGTGGCACGATGGGGGGATGGCCGGCACCCCCCGCTTCCTGACGCTCGCCGACGTCGCCGAAGTGCTCAACACCTCCAGCGCACAGGTCTACGCGCTCGTCCGCCGCGGCGAGCTGTCGGCGATCAAGATCGGCGGCCGGGGCCAGTGGCGCGTCGAGGCGGCCCAGCTCGAGCAGTTCATCGAGCAGATGTACGCCCAGACCCGCGACTTCGTCGACCAGCACCCCTTCGTCGAGGCCGACGCCGGGCGCTCCGCCGAGGACTGAGGACGGTCAGCCGACCTGCGAGTCGAGGGTGACCTTCACGTCCTGCTCCTCGCCGTCGCGCACGATCGTGAACTCCAGCGTCTCGCCGGGCTGGTGCGTGCGGATCGACACGATCAGCGCGATGCCGTCGGTGACCCGCTTGCCGTCGACCGCCACGATCAGGTCGTCCTTGCGCAGCCCCGCCTCCTCGGCCGGGGTGCCCGCGTTGACCTCGTCGATGCGGGCGCCGTCGGTGGTCTGACTGCCTGTCTGCACCTGCGCGCCGATCACCGGGTAGCGCGCCTCGCCGGTCTCGAGGATCTGGTCGGCGGTGACCCGCACCTGCTCGATCGGGATCGCGAACCCGACGCCGATGTTGCCGGACTCGCCCGACAGCCCTCCGCCGGTGGTCGCGATGGCGGAGTTGACGCCGACCACCTGCCCGCCGAGGTTGACCAGCGGACCGCCGGAGTTGCCGGGGTTGATGGCGGCATCGGTCTGCACCGCGTTGATGTACGACGACTCGTCGCGCGACTCGCCGGTCGTGACCGGTCGGTTCAGGGCCGACACGATGCCGGCCGTCACGGTCTGGCTCAGGCCGAGGGGCGAGCCGAACGCCACCACCGGGTCGCCGACACGCAGGTCGAGCGAGGCGCCCAGCGCCGCGGGCTGCATGGTGGAGGCTTCCTCGACCAGCAGCACCGCGAGGTCGTAGACCGCCGAGCGGCCCACCAGTGTGGCGGTGTAGGCGTTGCCCTCGGAGTCGACGACCTCGATTCTCCCGTCGTCGGTCGCGGCGCTTGCGACGACGTGGTTGTTGGTGATGACGTGGCCCTGACGGTCGAGCACGAAGCCCGACCCGGTCGCTCCGTCCTCCTCGCCCTCGAAGTCGGCGATGATCTGGACGGTGCTCGGCAGCAGCTCCTGCGCGACCGCGGCGACCGATCCGGTGACCGGGTCGAGCGGTGCGTCGCTGCGGGTGTCGACCGAGTCGAGGCCACCGCTGATGGTGTTGTCGTCGTCGGCGAGGCGGTCGATCGCCACCGCACCGAGCGCGCCGCCGCCGAGCCCGATGATCAGGGCCAGGCCCGCCACCGCCGGCCACAGCCAGCCCGGCACGCGGCCGCGAGCCTCGCGGTCGGCCCGGACGGTCGCGAGCATCGGGGTGGTGCCGTAGGTGCCCTGCTGGCCGGCGTACTGGCTCGAGGTGGGGCCCCAGTAGGGCGTGTGCTGGGGCGGGATGGGCGACGGGCTCGGCGGGCCTCCGGGGCTCGGCTGGCCGAACCCGGGCACCGGGCCGATCATCCCCGTGTCGACGTCGTCCTCGTCGGCTGGAGCGGCGGCGGCCTGCCCGTCGTACGACTGCGAGGGCGTCACCCAGCCCGAGGGCTGGGGCCCGAGGCGCTCGTGGTGGAGCGGCTGGGTGGGCTCGGTGTCAGCGGGTGGCTGGACATCTTCACCGTCGGGATGGCCCGAGTCGTTGTCGTTCACGGACCTATCTTCGCGCCTATCGCCCCCGGCCGCACGGTCCGGGTCGATCGTTGCTGCTTGTCGGAGGTCGCGACATGGCCCGGCGTGGGCGTGGCCGTCGGCCTGGTCAGGCTCGTGACGGGCGCCCGGCGCTCCAGCTGCGGAGCGTTGGCGGGACCCGCACCCAGCGCGAGTACGCCGACCACGGCGACGCCGACGGCACCGCTGCCGATGACGCCACCGACCACTCCGCCGACGAAGCTGCTGCCGCCGAAGCCGTGCGAGCGGCGCGGGGTCGCGTCGAGGTAGTCGGGCGGCCCGGCCGCGGGCAGCGGCCGGGCCATCAGGAGGGAGTCCTTGAGCCGGTCGGGGGCCGCGGCGTCACCGAGCGAGAGTCCGGCCAACCGGGTCTTCACCATGCCCTCGCGCTCGACCAGGTCGCGGCACGGGTGGCACTGGTGCACGTGCTGCCACCAGCGGTCCTCCTCGGCCGCGGGCATCCGCCCGTCGACGAGGGCGCTGACGCGGGTCCCCAGGTGACCCATCACCGGCACCATCACGAGGGGTGCCCGATGACCTGGATCGGACCGGTGGCCGGCCCGGCATAGCGTTGGCGGCCCTCGACCGGCGCACGGTGCGCGAGCGCGGCGCGCAGCATCGCCCGGCCGCGGTGGATGCGCGAGCGCACCGTGCCGAGCTTGGCGTCCATGATCTGTGCGATCTCCTCGTAGGTGAGGCCCTCGACGTCACAGAGCACGACGGCCGCGCGGAAGTCGGGCGGCAGCGTCGAGAGAGCGCGCTCGATGTCGTCGTCGAAGGTCTGGTCGGCGTATGCGATGTCGGGCGTCGGCGCACCACTGGTGAGCCGGCTGGCCCGCTCGTCGGAGAGCGCGTCGAAGCGGATCCGCTGCTTGCGGCGGGCACCGTCGAGGAAGAGATTGGTCGTGATGCGGTGCAGCCAGCCCTCGAACGTGCCGGGCGTGTAGGTGTCGAGCGATCGGAACACCCGTACGAAGACCTCCTGGGTCAGGTCCTCGGCGTCGTGGCGGTTGCCGGTCAGCCGATAGGCCAGCCGGAACACGCGGTCGGAGTGCCGCTCGACGATCTCGTCCCAGGTGGGCACCTCGGCGGGACCGGAGCCGTCGACCGGAAGGGGTACGTCGGCAGCCATGGGAGCCTCCTGGGTGCCCCGGGACCTCCGAGGCGATGGACCGAACAAGGTTGACCTTCCTGACGCTAGGGAACCGGCCTGAGAGGAACCTGTGAAGTCGCATCGATTCAGCGGAGAACCGTCTCTCTGTGGGCACAACGAGTCGGCCACCCGCACTGTTCCCGTCGGGTTCCGGCGGACTGCGTTCGCGATAGGGTCGTGCCGCTGCCGACACCGCGTGACCCGCCGACCCAGGAGGCCATCATCACCACGCCGATCAAGCCCGCGAGCTGGTCCTACGCCGAGAGCTTCGTGGCCGAGGACGACGTCCTGGCGGCCGCCCGTGCCCGGGCCGAGGAGGTCGGCGTCGTGCCGATCGGCGCCGGCGGCGGGGCCGCACTCCGCTTCCTGGCCGCCGTGCTCGAGGCGCGTGCCGTCGTCGAGATCGGCACCGGCACCGGCGTCTCCGGGCTGTGGCTGCTGCGAGGCATGCGGCCCGACGGGGTGCTGACGACGGTCGACATCGAGGCCGAGCACCAGCGGCTCGCCAAGGAGACGTTCACCGAGGCCGGCATCCCGGCGCAGCGCGCCCGCACCATCTCGGGCGCCGCCCTCGACGTACTCCCGCGCCTGACCGACGGGCACTACGACCTGGTGTTCTGCGACGGAGACAAGCGCGAGTACGCCGCCTACCTCAAGGAGGCGCTGCGGCTGCTGCGTCCGGGTGGCGTGGTGGCCTTCGACAACGCCCTGTGGCACGACCGGGTCGCCGACCCGGCCCAGCGCGACGACCAGACCGTCGCCATCCGCGACCTCGGCAAGGAGATCGCCGAGCACGAGTCGCTCGTGCCGGTGCTGCTGCCGGTCGGCGACGGCCTGCTGCTGGCCAAGAAGGTGTGGACCGGCGAGGAGCAGTAGTCCCTCAGGAGCCGAAGGAGGCCCGGGCGCTGAAGCCGTCCCAGCCCTCGGCCACTGCCACGATGTCGCACTCCTCGATCAGCACCGGCGGCGAGCCGACGATCTGCGAGCCCGGTGCGTCGGCCGCGCCCTCGGTGAACGTCGCCTGGAACTCCGCCCGGGCCTCGTCGGACACGAAGACGTAGCAGCCCTCGAACCACTCGCCCGTGCGCACCCGCCACGTCTTGAAGTGCAGCCCGGTCATGCCGGTGAACCTCGCGTGCGAGGTCTCCGCGACGTACGCCGCGAGCTCGGCCTCCACGTCGTCGGGGGCGTCGGCGAGCGACCAGCGGACCGTGAGTCCCTTCACGCGATGCCGGCCAGCGGATCTTCCTGGCCCAACCAGGTGAGCAGGGCGCGGGCGCCGAAGCCGGTGGGTCCGACGGTCCACTCGAACTTCTCGGCCGGTGCGTCTCCGACCGACGCCACGTCGAGGTGGGCCCAGGGCAGGCCTCCGGTGAAGTGCTGGAGGAACAGCGCGGCCGTGATGGCCCCGGGGCCGCCGGGCGCGTTGTCGGCGTCGGCGACCTTTGAGGACAACAGCTCTTCGTAGTCGGCGGCGAGCGGGAAGCGCCAAAGCCGCTCACCCGAGTCACGGCCCGCGGTGTCGATGGCGGCGGCCAGGGCGTCGTCGCTTGCGAAGAAGCCGCCGGTGCCCTGACCCAGGGCCACCTTCATGGCACCGGTGAGGGTGGCAACGTCGACGAGCACGTCGGGGTCGAGCTTGTCGACGGCGTACGCGAGGGCGTCGGCCATCACCAGGCGACCCTCGGCGTCGGTGTTGTTGACCTCGCTGGTGCGGCCGCCGTAGTGCGTGATGACGTCGCCGGGGCGCAGTGCGTTGCCGGAGACGGCGTTCTCGGCGGCGGGGATGAGCCCGGTGACCCTCAGCGGGCAGCCGACCGCGGACAGCGCGGCCATCGTGGCCAGCACGACGGCACCACCGGTCATGTCGCGCTTCATCGAGACCATGCCTTCGGCCGGCTTGATGTCGAGGCCGCCGGTGTCGAAGGTGATGCCCTTGCCGACGAGCACGACGTGGCGCGCCCTGCGGGCGCCCTTGGCCGGCGTGTAGTCGAGGCGGATCAGCCGCGGCGGCGTGGCAGATGCCTGCCCGACCGCGAGGACGCCGTTGAAGCCGTCGGCGGCCAGTCGCTTCTCGTCCCAGATCTCGGAGCGGAGGCCGGCCGCACGAGCGATCTCGACGGCCTGGTCGGCGAGCCAGGGCGGGTTCTTGAGGTTCGCCGGCACCGTGGCGAGCATCCGCGAACGCCAGCCGGCGCCGCCGATGGCGATGGCGCGCTCGAGGCTCGGCGCGGCCACGGTGTCGTCGTGGCAGGCCAGCGCGATGCGCGCGACCGGTGTCTCCTCGGGCCCCGTGGAACGCCAGTGGAACCCGAACGAGCCGAGCATCGCGCCCACCACGAAGGCCTCGAGCCCGCCCTCGGGCGCGATCGCGGCGATGGTCGACGCGACGCTGGCGCGATCCTTGGTGGCACGTGCGAGCGTCGCTCCGGCACGCCGGAAGTCGTCGTGCGTCTGGTCGCCGACACCCACGAGCAGCACCAGCCGGACGTCGTCGGCGACGACGGGCACGGACGTCACCTCGCCGGTCTTGCCGGTGGCCCTGGCCCCGTCGAGCGCGGCGAGCAGGTCGATGCCGAGGGCCTCGGCAGCCTCGTCGGCCCCCGGCCCCAGCAGGACGGTGTCGTCGTCGCCCGGCAGCACCGGGAACGCCCAGACCTCGACGCCGCCGATCTCGTGCGGCGCCAGCAGGCTGATCGCGAACTCAGGCGGGGAGACCTGAGGCGGAAGAGTGGGTGTCGGCGTCACGATCAGCCGACGACGGCCTTGAGCGCATCTCCGAGAGCCCCGGCCTCCTCGGCATTGAGCTCGACCACGAGTCGGCCACCGCCCTCGAGCGGGACACGCATGACAATCCCGCGCCCCTCCTTGGTGACCTCCAGCGGTCCGTCGCCCGTCCTCGGCTTCATGGCCGCCATCTGCGCACCCTCTTCCTTCGTCGCAGCTCAGCTGCTGTCGCGCTACTGCCTCATGGCACGTCGGAGCGGAAGGGGTCCGCTCCGACGACGTTCGACGTCATTATTCCCCATGTCTGAAGTGACCGGGACCACAGGTCGGCACCGATGGCTGGCAGACTCCTCGCATGCATGCCAGGTCCGCCCTCTTCGACGTCTACGGCGACCTGCTCGCGCAGCGTGACAACCGTTCGTCGGTGGCCGGCCTGGTGCGGCTGCTGGAGCCCACCGGCATCGCCGCGCCCGCGGTGCGCACCGCGATCTCGCGGATGGTCAGCCAGGGCTGGCTGGAGCCCGTGACGGTGTCGGGTGCGCGCGGCTACGCCGCCACCAACCAGGCGATCGGTCGGCTCGACGCCGCCCGCGAACGCATCTACCGCCGCGCCACCCGGGCGTGGGACAAGAGCTGGCAGCTCGTGTTCGTGAGCACCCCGATCGACCGGTCCGCCCGGGCGCGCGTGCAGCGCGAGCTCTCGTTCCTCGGCTACGCCGAGATGGCCGACCTGGTCTGGATCAGCCCGTTCGTACGCCGCGAGCTCGAGGCCGCCCTCGACCGCGCGGGTGCCCGGGCGACCACCGCCGTGGCCCGTGACTTCTCGCCTCCCGGCGCGCCCGCGGCGGCATGGGACCTCGAGCGCCTCGCCACGGCGTACTCGCAATGGCATGCGAGCGCGGAGGCCGAGATCGACCGGCACCTCGCGGGCCACGACGACGCCGACGAGGCGGCGTTCGCCGCGCGCTTCCACCTCGTGCACGAGTGGCGCAAGTTCCTCTTCGAGGACCCCGGCCTACCCGACGAGCTGCTGCCACCCGACTGGCCCGGCCGCACCGCCGCGTCGTTCTTCACCGAGGCTGCCGACCGGCTGCAGCCGGGCGCCGACCGGTTCGTCGCGACGCTGTCGGAGCACTGGGCGGGCCGCTGCCCCGTGGGTGGGCGACTCGGACGGCAGACTGACGGCATGACCGCTGACCCCGTGCTCGTCGACGTCGCCGACGGCGTCGCCACCATCACCCTCAACCGGCCCGACGCGATGAACAGCCTCGACATCGCCACCAAGGTGGCACTGCGCGACGCCGTGCACGCGGTGGCCGAGGACGACGCCGCGCGCTGCGTGGTGCTCACCGGCACCGGCCGCGCGTTCTGCGTCGGCCAGGACCTCAAGGAGCACATCTCGATCCTGCAGAGCGGGTCGAGCGACCAGCTCTTCTCGACGGTCGAGGAGCACTACAACCCGATCGTCTCGGCGCTCGCCACGATGGAGAAGCCGGTGATCGCCGCGGTCAACGGCGTCGCAGCGGGCGCCGGTGCGAGCCTGGCGCTGGCCTGCGACCTGCGCATCCTGGCCGACACAGCGGGGTTCAACTTCGCGTTCGCCGGGGTCGCGCTGTCGTGCGACACCGGATCGAGCTGGACCCTTCCCCGGCTCGTCGGCCGCGAGAAGGCCCTCGAGCTCCTGTACCTCCCCTCCACGGTCGACGCCGAGGAGTCACGGCGCATCGGACTGGCGAGCCGCGTCGTGCCCGCCGACGAGCTCGCCACGGCGGCCGAGGAGCTCGCCGGCAGGCTGGCGAGCGGGCCGACGGTCGCCTACGCGTCGATCCGCGCGTCGGTGGCCTTCTCGGCCGAGCACTCCTTCACCGACTCGCTCGCCTTCGAGGGCCAGATGATGACGCGCACCGGCGCGACGCACGACCACTCCGCGGCCGTCGAGTCGTTCGTGGCGAAGCAGAAGCCGGTGTTCGAGGGGCGGTAGGCACGCCGCTTGGCGGCCCGGGTCGGGCGGCACCGGCACCCCCGTGGAGCCGGTGCCGCCCGACGTGACGTGCTCAGCTGCAAGACGTGTTGATCCACTGCAGCGAACGGGGGTAGTAGGTGCCCGTCAGGTTGCCGCGTTGGCCCTGTCGCGTGCAGCCGACCCGGTTGACGTAGCTCGTCTGCAGGTAGTAGGCCACGCCCGTGAAGTCGTGGCTGGTGCCGTTGTTGTAGACCGACCGGGCCGCCTCGCCACGGGCCATCCAGCTGCAGCGCATCGATCCGCTTCGGGTGTCGGGGTCCTTGATGTCCCAGATGCACCTGCTGCCGGTGCCGTTGGTGCCGGTGTAGAAGCAGACGTGACCCGACGGACAGTCCCACGCTGCAACGGCAGCGGTTGCCGCGTACGACACAGTGACGGCGGCGACCGCGCCCACGATCGTCACGGCCAGGACGGACAGGATGGTGAGGACTCGCTTCATGGTGATGCCCTTCCGAAGATCGGGATGGTCAGGAGTAGTTGCGGCCGACGTCGCAGAAGCCGAGGGGCACCCCGTCGCTGGCCCGGCGAACGGGCCAGGAGATCGCGTCCCGGGTGACCGGTCCGTAGATGCCGTCGGGTGAGACCCCAGCCCGGCGCTGCGCCGCCACGAGGGCGTTCCTCGTGGCCGTGCCGAACACACCGTCGGCGTTCAGGCGCGTGCCGGTGCACGAGTTGAGCGCGAGCTGGAGTATTCGCACGCCGGGGGACGTCGACCCGAGGCCCATGTCGCAGGTGACCCTCGGTCCGGCCGCGGGCAGCCACACGGCACGGTTGACGCGCGGCTCGTGATGCGTCATCCACGCGGTCCCGCTGCAGTCGGGCAACGCGGCGGCGCGGGCGGTGGGCGGCGCGGTCCCGGCCAGGGCGACCGGCGCTGTCGCCGTGACCGCGAGCACGAGGGCTACCGCGGCGACCGCTCGTCGCAGGATGCGGTGCACGTCCATCGGTCAGCTCACCACCGAGAGCTTGAACGGGACCGGGCCTCCGGAGCCCGAGGTTCCGAAGTACGACCGGATCTTGTCGTGCAGGGCCTTGATGTCACCGGGCGCGAGCTTGATGCAGCCGAAGGACTGGTACTCGTTGCGCGCCGGCTCCCAGCGACAAGGCTCGTCTCCCGCCCCGTCTGCGCACTGGACGTTGCCCGCGCCCGCCTCCGTGTGGATGAAGAGCTCGGTGCGTGGCGTCGTACCGCCGTTGCAGACCTTGTCGTTGAGCTGGAAGGCGTACCCCTTGATGACGCTTCCCCGGTAGTCCGTGTGCATCTTCATGTCGTAGGTGCCGTTGGGGAGCCAGCCCCTGCTGGAGGCGCACGTGTCCAGCGATCCCAGACCGGAGCCGGCCCGGTAGCTCGCGGAGTAGATCGTCCGCACGTTGCCCCCGTCGTCGCGCCGGATGGCGAAGTTCAGCCTCGAGTTGCTGGGGTCTGCCGGGTTCTTGTCGAAGGTCAGCGACCCCCACGTGGTGACGGCGGAGGCGCTCGTCGTCTCGGCCGTTGCCGGCGCGGCCGCCGGTCCGGCGACCAGGAACGCGATGGCGATCAGTGCTGCAGTCCTCTTCACGGTGTGTCCTCCCGTTGGGCTGTCCGACCGGACCGGAGGTCCGGGTCTCCGTCACGGTCTGGTGACGGATACCCGGCAACGGTGGTGCCGCGGGACGTCGGCTCACTAGCGTCCACGGGGTTCGACAACGCGCAATGCACGAGTCAGAAGCGGAGAGGGAAGACAGTGGCGAGCGACGATCCCGTGGAGACCGACGTCCCGCTCGTGGCGGAGTGGTCGCGCCGCATGCGCGACATCCAGAACGAGACCGAGGCGAAGCTCCGGGAGCTGGTCACCGAGGCTCGTCGGCAACCGGTGGCCGCCGGGCACGAAGGACTCTCGGTGCTGTCGGGGCGGGGCGAGATCATCGACGCCATCCAGGCCGTCGCGAGGCGTTGCACCACCGAGCAGCTGTCGATGCATCCCCGTCCGCCGCGGCCGGAGGCGCTCCGCGAGACCGAGCCCGAGGACCGTGACGCGCTGGCCCGCGGGATCCGGATGCGTGGGCTCGTCACGACGGCGGTGCGCTCGTCCCCCGCTGCGGTCGCGTACTACACCGAGCTCTCCGAGGACGGACTGCAGATGCGGGTGGCCGACGGTCTGGCCGCGCTGCTCATCGTGGTGGACCGGTCCGTGGCGCTGGTCCACATCGGCTTCGACGACGACGGTGAACCCCAGGCCCTCCTCACCGAGAGCGAGCTCCTGGTCCAGATGCTCTGCGACCTCTTCGAGAAGACCTGGGCATCGGCCACGCCCCTCGGCGAGGAACGCGCGGCAGGCGACACGACCCTGACGTCACGCCAGCACGAGGTGTTGCGGCTGTGCGCCACCGGCCTCAAGGACGACGCGATCGCCCGCCACCTCGGGGTCTCGACACGGACCCTGTCCACCGAGCTGTCCGGCGCCATGGCGGCCCTAGGCGCGCGCAGCCGGTTCCAGGCCGGCGTCCTGTGGTCCGAGCGCGCTGCCGGGAGGGCCCTTGACGCAACCCACCCTGCCGCACAGAATCCGTCGACATGACCCGACGAGCCATCGCGGCTGCAGCCCTGCTGGTGGGCGCGGCGTTCGGGGCAGTGGGGGCCATGGGCTCCGTTGCTCCCGATGCGGCCCTGCACGCAGGGGCGCCGCCTCCGCCACCGCCCCCGGACGATCCGAACCCCTACACCTGGGACCCGTGAGCCGACACTCCCCAGGGAGCCGGGGCTGACCTGGGCGTCACGGCCCGGGCGGCGGCTTCTTGGTGCGCCACGCATCGAGTACGCCGAGCAGCTGGCGCGGTGCCTCGACCCGGAGCCGGCGGCGGCCGGGGCGGGCGGCGTACTCGACGGTGAGGGCGGAGCCCTCGAACTCGTGGTTGAACCACATCGTCATGGTGCCGTGGCACAGGCCACCGCAGTCGAGCCTGGTCGTCGGCAGCTTCAGCCTGCGGGCGAGGCGGCGTGCGAAGCCGGCATCCTTCGTGTCGGTGTCGACGCCGTGGAGCGGCTGGTGGAAGCTGATCACCCGACGCGGGTCGACCCGGGTCAGGAACGCCATCATCGCGCGGGTCTCGGGCTCCGAACCCGGCCGCGGCCCCGACTCGTAGTTGCCGTCGAGATCGGCCCAGCGGTAGGGGTAGTTGCGGTTCAGGTCGACGCCGCGGGCGTTGCGACGGGTGCCCCGCGCGACGCCGTCGGGGTTGTACGTCGGCACCACCCACAGGTCGATGCCCCGCACGTAACGACGGCCGTCGCGCAGCCGGGCGAGGATCTGCGACGTGGCGTGCTCGTTGCCGTGCATGCTCGAGACCAGCACGATCCGGCGCTTGCCGGGCTCGCCCAGGTGCCAGGCCACGATCGGCCGGCCCTGCACCGAGTGGCCGATGACGACGCGTTCGAGGACGGCCGGCGTCGCATCACCGTTGCTGCCTCGCGCCGGGGCCGGCGCGAGGAGTGTCAGGGCGAGGGCGAAGCCACAGACGGTGGCGAGGAAACGGATCAGACCGCCGAGGTGAGATAGCCCCAGGTGAAGACCAGCACCCCGGCGAGCATGCCGACGTGGGCCAGCACGGAGAGGCCGGGGCCTTCGCTCCAGGTGTCCTCGGTGGCTCGACGGCGTGCCGGCCGCGCGACGGCAGCCAGCGCAGCAGCACGAGCAGGCCGGCGACCACGACGACCCACCACAGCGCCAGGGCGACGATGCCGACGACGGGGTCGCCCGCCGAGGAGTCCTCGGGGGCCACGAGGAAGACCACCCACAGGACCAGGGCCAGCACGCCCGCGACCGTGTGCACGTTGAGGATCGGGTTGCTGACCTTGTACTGGCCCGCGCCGCCCTCTTCGCGCCCCAGCCTCAGCCGTGTGAGTACGACGACCACACCGGCCAGGGCGGTCAGGATGTAGATGACGACTTCGGTGGACACGGGGGGCAGTGTGCCTCAGTCGGACGCGTCACCGCCACGTCGGCCGTCGTTCACCGCCGTGTCGTCGCCGGGGCCCTCCACGGCTTCGTCAGCCTGGCTGCGGGCAGCGTCTAGCTGATCGGCCAGCCGCGAGAGCAGCGTGTCCACCTCCGACATCCGGTAGCCACGGACACCGAGCGAGAACCTCACCCGCCGGAGATCGTCGCCGCTGAGCTCGCCGGCCGGCACGCGGGCGTCGGGGCGGTCGTCGTACACGTCGGGCATGCTGCCGAAGCGCCCGACGCAACGACGGCGACGCCGCCCATCGCCAGCACGATCAGGATCGCGAAGAGCCAGGTCATGTCGTCACTCCGCGCGCTCGGCGTGGGGTGTCGGGTGGCTTCCCCCGCGGGCCCGGACCATCAGCTCGACGGCGAGGTCGACGTCGTCGGTGAGGGTGATCATGTCGAGGTCGGTCTCGTTGATCTTGCCCTCGGCCAGGACGGTGTCGCGCAGCCACGCGAAGAGTCCCGACCAGTAGTCGACCCCCATCAGCACCACCGGGAACGACGTGACCTTCTGGGTCTGGACCAGCGTCAGCGCCTCGAAGAGCTCGTCGAAGGTGCCCAGCCCACCGGGGAGTACGACGAAGCCCTGGGCGTACTTGACGAACATGGTCTTGCGGGCGAAGAAGTAGCGGAAGTTGATGCCCTTGTCGACCCACTGGTTGAGCCCGGCCTCGAAGGGCAGCTCGATGCCGAGGCCGACGCTCACCCCGCCGCCCTCGCTGGCGCCCTTGTTGGCCGCCTCCATGGTGCCGGGGCCGCCACCGGTGATCACCGCGAAACCCGCCTCGGCCAGCCTGCGGCCCACCTGCTCGGCGACGGCGTAGTCCGGGTGCTCGGCCCTCGTGCGGGCCGAGCCGAAGACGGCGATCGCCGGCCCGAGCTCGGCCAGCGCCCCGAAGCCCTCGACGAACTCGGCCTGGATCCGCATCACCCGCCACGGATCGGTGTGCACCCAGTCGCTGGGGCCGCGCGAGTCGAGCAGCCGCTGGTCGGTGGTGCCGGAGTCGACCTGGCTGCGCCGCATGACCACCGGGCCCCTGTGCTTGTCGGCCACCGCCTTGTCCTTGGCCATCAGATCTCTTCCCCCATCTCGTCGGTGAGCCAGGCCCGCAGCTGCTCCTCGCAGCGCACGATGTGTGCGGCCGGCACGTGCTCGTCCTGCTTGTGCGCGAACATCGGATCGCCCGGGCCGAAGTTGACCGCCGGCACGCCGAGGCTGCTGAAGCGGGCGACGTCGGTCCAGCCGAACTTCGGGTTGACCTCGCCGCCGACGGCCTCGATGAACGCCTTGGCGGCGGGTACGTCGAGCCCGGGCAGCGCTCCGGGCGCCAGGTCGGTGATCTCGACGTCGTACCCGTCGAAGAACTCGCGCACGAACGCCGTCGCGTCGTCGCCCGAACGGTCGGGGGCGAAACGGAAGTTGACCTCGACCACGCACTCGTCGGGCAGCACGTTGCCGGCCACTCCGCCACGGATGAACACCGCGTTGAGGCCCTCGTGGTACTCCAGCCCGTCGATCACCGGCCTGCGCGCCTCGTAGGCGTTGAGCCGGGCCAGCACCTCGCCCGCGCCGTGGATCGCATTGACCCCGCGCCAGCTGCGGGCCGAGTGCGATCGCTCGCCGTGGGTGCGTACGTCGACGCGCATCGTGCCCTGGCAGCCGGCCTCCACGATCGCGTTGCTCGGCTCCATCAGGATCGCGAAGTCGGCCGTCATCAGCTCGGGGTTGCTCTGGCTGAGGAGGTGCAGTCCGTTGAACTCGGTGTCGATCTCCTCGGCCTCGTAGAAGATGAACGTGACGTCGCGGTTGGGCGCCGACACGGTCGCGGCGATGCGCAGCATGACGGCGTCACCGCCCTTCATGTCGCACGTGCCCAGGCCGTGCAGGATCTCGCCCTCGGGCGTCGTCTCTCGGCGGCACGGCAGGTTGTCGTTGAGCGGCACGGTGTCGAGGTGGCCGGCGATCACGACGCGTTCGCCGTGCCCCAGCTCGGTGCGCGCGACGACGGTGTTGCCGTGCCGAGACACCGTCAGGTGGCCGAGGGTGCGCAGTGCCGACTCGACGGCGTCGGCGATGGCCTGCTCGTCACGGCTCACCGACTCGATGTTGACGAGCTGCTCGGTCAGCGAGACGGCATCGGCGGCCAGGTCGAGTGCGGTCATGCCCGCATCCTGTCAGGCCTGCCCGCGCGCGACGCCCACCTCCCACCGGCCAGCGATGCCGCGAGTGCCAGTCCGAAGTCGCCCATCGTGTGCAGCAGCCTGGTGAGGAGCGCGAGTGCGGTGGCCGCCGCCAGGCCGGTCGTGGGGGCCAGCAGCGCGACCAGGACGACCTCGCGCGCGCCGAGCCCGGCCGGCGCGACGACCACGACCACGCCGACGACGTACGCCGCCGCGAAGGCGCCGGTCGACACGGCCAGCAGTCGGAGGGACGGCTCGACGGCCAGCACGGTCACCGCCACGCCGTAGCAGGTCCACGTGACCAGGAGCAGCAGCGCGAGCTGGACGGTGGTTCCGGCGGAGAGCCGCAATCGGTCGCCTCCCGCGAGCCTGCCGCCGAGGGCGCCGAGCGCCCGCGGAGTGAGCGCGAGGACGGCGACGACCAGGACAGCGGCGGCGAGCCACGGCGACAGCACCACCACGGCGGCAACGCCGGTCGCGGTGACGACGTTGGCAGCGAGGAAGACCAGCCCGGCGGCGACCGTCGTGCGCGGTGGCACGTGCGCCCTGGCCAGGTCGGCCTGCGCGCCGACCGACCAGACTCCGCCGGGGAGGTACTTGCCGAGCTGGCCCACGAAGAAGACCCGGCGGCCCTCGGCCGACGGCAGCGGCCGGCCGAAGCCCGCGACGAGCCGCAGCCACACGACGCTGGTGAGCATCAGGCCGACGACGACCGACGCAGCGGCGAGCGACAACCCTGCCGGAGACGTCGCAAGGAGTACGTCGCCCAGCTCGTCCGCCCGGTCGCGCAGCCCCCACGTCGCGACGGCGACCACCGCGACGACGAAGAGCCAACGCACCGCGGTCACGCGGATCGCACCCTGATCAGCGCCGTACGTGTCGGGTAGGGCAGAGCCGGGGTGCGGCCCCGGGTCCACGACACGTCGAGCAGCGAGCCGTGCCGCGCCACCGCGTCGCGGTAGCGGGCCCGCTCCACGTTGTCGAGGACGATCAGGCCGCCGTCGGCGAGCCGTTCGACGGCGCGGTCCAGGCACGCCTCGCGCGCCCGCCCGTCGATCACGATCAGGTCGAACAGCCGCGGGACGCGGTCGATGGCGGCGACGTACGCACGGAAGTCGAGGCCGGAGAAGCCGGGCTTGGCCGAGACCACGGAGCCCGGCCCGGGGGTCGCGGGCTCGGGCTCGACGAGCCGGAGGCTCACCGTGCCGGGCAGCGCGGGCCGCACGCGTTCGGCCCAGGCCGCGTCGTGCTCGACGCTGACGACACCGCGGCAGCGTCGCGCCAGCCAGACGGTCGACGCGCCGGAGCCCCACTCGAACGCGTGGGCTCCCGGGCGTCGCCGCAGGAAGTCCGCGACGCCGTCGGACGCGTCGAACGTCCACCACGGGACGTCGAGCACCAGCAGGTCGTCGAGGTCGTAGATCGCGAACCACGAGCGCACCCACAGCGCGGTCCGGGACCTCGGCGCCAGCCTGTCGAGCAGCCCGAGCAACCCCGTCCCGGCCAGCACGGACCGGGCGGCGCGCAGCATCCGGACATAGGTCGCCCTCATCGTGAGTCCCCCGCGATCGCCAGCGTCAGCAGGCGCAGCGACCCGTGCAGCGCGACGACCATCCGTCCACCGCCGTACGCCGCCGCTGTCGTGGCCGGCACGTCCACCTCGAAGGTCGTGGCATCGACCGTCCGCACCTCCACGGCGACGCCGTTGACCGCCACGCTCGTCCCGGCCGCGCCCAGCGCGGTGATCATCAGGGTGATCCTGCGGCCCGTCGCAGCGTCGGGCAGCCGGAACCCGACCTCCGCCGCACCGTCGCGCACGCCGGCGCCTCGGCGCGCGTTGTGCACGTCCCAGCCGCCCATCAGGCTGTCGCCGCCGCGGCCACCGCCGTCGAGGTCGATCCCGCCGTCGGGGTACGCCGGAAGCACCAGGTCGCAGGCGGCCACGTGACCCATCTCGACCCGCCGCCAGTAGAGGACGCGCGTCACCTCGGCGACCCGTGCGCAGTTGGCCGGCACGTCCCGCCCGCCCGTCACGACCGCGAGGAAGCTGGTGGGCGAGTCGTCGCCCGCGCCCGCGCGCAGGTCGTCGTACGGCGCCAGCGGGCCCACCGGGTCGGAGCCGCAGTCCTCCCTGCTCTCGTGCGAGAAGCGCAGCACCTCACCATCACCAGCAGAGGACGGGCTGCACGTGACCCACCCCGTCGCCGGGATCCGCGGCGCCAGCTCACGGACGCTGGTGCGCCAGTAGTCGGTCGGCACGGCGTAGCCGCTCACCCGCTCGACCGCGGGCGAGGCCAGGTTGGCGGTCACGGTGGAGTAGGCGTAGCTGAAGGGGAACAGCTGGACCTGGGCGAGCAGCGGCACCAGAACGGCGAGGCCGATGCCGACCGGCACCAGGCGGCGTACGCCGGTCGACGCGCTGTCGCGGTGCAGGGCGACCAGCGCCGCCAGCCCGAGGGTCGCCAGCACGGCCATCGCCGGCGCGGAGAACAGCATCTGCCGCACCCCCGTGTAGACGTTGGACTGCCTCGCCACCGCGAGCACGGGCAGCGTGAAGCACTGCAGCCCGACCAGCAGTGCGACGACGCCGCGAGCATCCGGGCGCACGCCCGTCCGGGCCAGGTGCCGCAGCAGCAGCGCCGACCCGGTCAGGGCGAGCACCAGGTGGCCGAGCGGCACCTCCACGACGATGAAGAGCGGCAGGTACCACCAGTGCCCGCCCGTCCCGTCGAAGCGCGACGACTCCAGCGCGGCGCCGATCATCGCCGTCACCGGGGTGCGGAAGACGACCGGGTAGACCGCGAGCAGCACGCCGTACGCCGCGGCGAGGGCGCCGACGGCCACGGCCAGTCCGCGCCAGTCGCGCCGGTGCACGAGGTACGCCGCGGCGACAGCCACCGTGAGCGCGAGCCCCGGCCAGATGCCGGGACGTGTGCCGACCGCCAGCGCCGTGCCACCCAGGAGCGCGGCGAACGACGCGGCCCGGGCACGCACCACCAGCAGGGCGACGCCCAGGGTGACGAGGGTGTAGCCGGTCGCGACGGGCACGTCCTTGACGTTGAACATGGAGTGCCCCGTCCATACCGGCAGCACCAGCAGCAGCGCGGCCGTGACCAGCCCCCAGGCCCACCGGCCGAGCAGCAGCCGCGTCAACCCGGCGCTCGATGCCACCCCGACGATGGCCACGACGCAGACGCCGAGGTGCCGCACGGCGAACGCGGATGCGGAGTCCCCGACGCCGTGCAGCCCCCAGATCGCCGACCAACCCTGCAGGAGCAGCATCGTGACCGGGCCGTAGACGTACTGCTGGTCCTCCCATGGTCCCGGCGCGCTGCCGAGCAGGTCGCCGTCGAGCAGGTACCAGCCGTGGTCGAGGTAGTTGCGCAGCCGCAGCACGTGGTAGGTCTCGTCCCAGGAGACACCCGTCCGCCAGGCGCCGGCGACCATGACGACGACACCGGTTGCGGCTGCCACGGCGGACAGGAGGAGCAGCGGTCGGGGTACGGCGACCGAGACGGGCCGCGGGCGCCGGGTCGGCGCCGCGGCCTCCCGGACCGCCTCGATCGTCACGCGCGACGGGCCTGATCGCGGTTGCGGGCGTTGACGACCAGCTCGGCCAGCAGCCCGAACAGGGCGAGCTGGAGGCCCACCATCACCATCAGCACGCCGGCGATCAGCAGCGGCCGGTCGCCGATGATCCCGCCGCCGATCTTCACGGCGGTGAGGTAGCCGAGGATGACGATGCCGGCGAGGAAGCTGAACAGGCCGATGCCGCCGAACAGGTGTGACGGCCGGTGCTCGTAGGACAGCAGGAACCGCACGGTGAGCAGGTCGGCCAGCCCGCGCCAGAAGCGGTTGATGCCGTACTTGCTCTCGCCGGCCATCCGGGCATGGTGCTGCACCGGCACCTCCGCGACGCGGTAGCCGAGCCCGTGCGCGAGCACGGTCAGGTAGCGGTGCATCTCGCCGTACAGCATCGGCGAGACGTCCAGCGCGACCGAGGCCCGCATCGCCTTGTAGCCGGAGTTGAAGTCGCGGCCGGGAGCGCCCGACAGCGTCGCGGTCGTGCGGTTGTAGAGCCGGGACGTCGTCCGCTTGACGAAGCGGTCCTGCCGGTCGAGCCGCGCACCGGTCACGAGATCGGCGCCGCCGTCGAGCTCGGCGAGCAGCAGGTGCAGCTCGCACGGGTCGTCCTGGCCGTCGGCGTCCATCATCACCACGGTCGTGGCACCTGCCCCGATCGCGCGGGCGAACCCATGCTGGAGCGCGGCGGCCTTGCCGAGGTTGTGCCGGTGCGTCTCGAGCTCGACGCACGGCAGCACCGCCATCAGCTCGGCCATCACCTTGCCGGTGTCGTCGGTCGAGCCGTCGTCGACGACGAGCACCCGGCCACCCGCGGGGTCGAAGGCCATCACCTCGCCCGCGATCCTGGGCACCAGGTCCATCAGGTTCTCTGCCTCGTCGAGCGCAGGGACGACCACCCACAGCATGACCTCGATGCTGCGGGCGGCACATGAACCCCGGGTGTTGCGCCGGGGGCTGCCCCGTGACGACTGGCCGGACTCCCGGAGGCGGTCAGGCCGTCAGCCGCAGGCCTGCGATCACCGCTTCGGTGACGTCGTCGGTCGAGGCGGTGCCGGCGAGATCGCGCGTGCGGGTCGTCGGATCCGCCAAGGAGGCCTCGATCGCCCGCATCAACGCGTCGGCAGGCTCCGGACTCCCGAGGTGCTCGAGCATCAGCACCACGGACCACAGCATGCCCACCGGGTTGGCCACGCCCTGCCCGGCGATGTCGGGCGCCGAGCCGTGCACCGGCTCGAACATCGACGGGTGCTCCCGGGTCGGGTCGAGATTGGCGGACGGCGCGATCCCGATGGACCCGGCCACGGCGGCGGTCAGGTCGGAGAGGATGTCACCGAAGAGGTTGGACGCCACGATCACGTCGAAGCGTCCCGGCTCGAGCACCACCTTCGCCGCCAGGGCGTCGATGTGCTCGGCGTCCCAGCGCACGTCGTCGTACGCCGCGGCGCGCTCGGCCACGACCTCGTCCCAGAACGGCATGGTGTGGACGATGCCGTTGGACTTGGTCGCGGAGGTGAGGTGGCCGCCGCGGGACCGGGCGAGGTCGAAGGCGAAGTCGGCGATCCGCGACACGCCGGCCCGGGTGAACACCGACTCCTGCACCGCCATCTCGTCGTCGAAGCCGCGGTTGATCCGGCCGCCGATCTCGCTGTACTCGCCCTCGACGTTCTCGCGCACCACGACCAGGTCGACGTCGGCCGCACTGCGCAGCGGGCTGTCGACGCCGGGGAAGACCCGCACCGGGCGGAGGTTGACGTACTGCCGGAAGGCCCGCCGGATCGGGATCAGCAGGCCCCACAGCGAGACGTGGTCGGGCACGCCGGGCCAGCCCACCGCCCCGAGGAGGATGACGTCGTGCCCGCGCAGCCGCTCGATCGCGTCGTCCGGCATCATCGAGCCGGTCTCGGTCCAACGCGCGCACGACCAGTCGTAGTCGGTGAAGGAGAGGTCGAGGTCGTACGCCGGGGCGAGGACGTCGAGCACCCGGCGTGCCGACGCCATCACCTCGGGCCCGATGCCGTCGCCCGGGACCACGGCGACCGAGACCGGGCTCATCCACCCAGCCCGAGGGCGGCGACCATGATCGGGATGCCGATCAGGATCAGGATCGCGCCCAGGACGTCGAACGACACCCCCGAGCGGATCATCTTGGTGATCGGCACGATGCCCGAGCCGTAGACGATGGCGTTCTGCGGCGTGGAGACCGGCAGCATGAAGCCGAACGACGCGGCGAACGTGGCCGCGAGCGCCGGCACGAACGGGTCGACCCCGGCGGCCATGGCCAGTGGGAGCACGATGGGCACCACGACGGCGGCCGACGCGGTGTTGCTGGTGGTCTCGGACACCAGGATGGCGAGCACGATCGCGAAGGCGGTGATCGTCACCGTCGAGCTGAGCCCGAGGGAGTCGAAGGCGCCGTTGCCGATCGTCTCGGCCAGCCCGGTGTCGGCGAGCAGGGTGCCGAAGACGATTCCGGTCCCGAACAGCACCACCGTGCCCCAGTCGATCTTGGCGGCGTCGCTCCAGCGCAGGGTGAACTCCCGCCTGCCCCAGTCGACGGGCAGCAGGAAGAGCAGCCCGGCGCCGAACACCGCGACCGCGCCCTCGTCGAGCCGATCGCTGACGGTGGCGTACGTGTCGGAGTCCGCCCCCGCCACGAGCGCGACGATGCCGGGCAGGATCCACAGGGAGACGGTCACCCCGAAGGCGATCAGGGTGTTGCGCTCGGCCCGCGAGATCGGCCCCAGCGCACGGCGCTCGGTGTCGACGTACTCCTTGACGCCCTCGATCCGCTTGATCTCCGGCTTGTTGAGCAGCAGCAGGACCACGGCGAGGGCCACGAACATGATGGCGCACACCGGAAGCGCCGTCAGCATCCAGTCGAAGAACGAGATCCGCTCACCGGTGGCCTCCTCGATGAGGTCGCGACCGATGAGGTTGGGCGGTGAGCCGACGGGAGTGAGCAGGCCGCCGACGCTCGCGCCGTAGGCCAGCATCAGCATCAGCGCGACGCCCACCCGCAGCCGGAGGGGATCGAAGTCCTCCGCCACCATCTCCTTGTCCTGCAGCAGCTTGGCGATCACCGTGAGGATGCCGAGACCGGTGGGAAGGAGCATCGCCACCGTCGCGGTGTTGGAGACGAACGCCGACAGCACGCAGGTGACCAGGCCGAAGGCGGTCACCACCCGCGTCGTGGAGTTGCCGACCCCAGGCGCCGACAGCACGAACATGGCGAACCGCTTGGCCAGGCCGTGCTGGAGCATCGCCTGGGCCAGGATGAACGCGCCGATGAACGTGAACACGGTGGAGTTGCCGAAGGGAGCGAGTGCGTCCTCCGACGGAACCGTGCCGGTGAAGATGATGGCCGCGAGCCCGAGCAGGCCACCGATGGGGATCGGCACCGGCTCGGTGATCCACAGCACGACGACGCCGAGCAGGATCGCCGCGAGCTGCTGCTGGGTGGCGTCGAGGTCGGTCGGCCAGAACCACAGCACCAGGGCCGCGGCCGGCGCCAGGAAGAAGCCGACCGTGCGCCGGCCCTTCTCGAAGCGCTCCTCTGCGGGCGACAGGCTCTGCTCGCCGAGACTTCGGTACGTCGCGTTGTCGGTGAACGCCTTGTCGACGTCGGTGCGCCCGTTGGTCATGGAGCCTCCAGGGTCCGGGGAGATTCCGGACCAGTGTGACGCACACCACGCCCGAGGCGACAGACCGGAGTCCGGTCAGGCCAGCGCGACCGCCACGGTGACCGTTTCGACGGTGTCGGCATCGGAGACGGTCAGCGACGTCGCGAGGGTCTCCCCCGAGACGAGCTCGCGGTGCGTCTCGACCGCCGCGCGGGTCTCGGCGGAGCCGCCGACGGTGAGGGCGATGCGGTCGGAGACGTCGAGGCCGGCATCCTTGCGGGCCTGCTGGACGGCGCGTACGACGTCGCGGGCCAGGCCCTCGGCCGCGAGCTCGGGCGTGACCCGGGTGTCGAGCACGACGAAGCCGCCGCGCGGGAGCATCCCGGTCTCGGTGCCGTCGTCGGCACCCGCCACGGTCTCGAGGGTGAACTCGCCGACCTGCAGGGCGAGCCCGCCGGACGTCACGGTGCCGTCGTCGGCCACCGACCAGTCGCCGCTCTTGGAGCCCCTGATCGCGAGCTGGACGTCCTTGCCCAGCCGCGGGCCGGCCGCGCGCGCGTTGACGACGAGCCGCTGCTCCACGGCGTACGACGCGGCTTCCGGCGACGCGGGGTCGACGAGGTGCACCGACTTGAGGTTGAGCTCGTCGGCGACCAGGCTCTCGAACCCGGCCAGGGACGCCCCGGGCGCGACGACGGTCAGCGACGCGAGCGGCAGCCGGTTGCGGAGGCCGGCGGCCTTGCGCAGCGCGGAGCCGGCAGAGCAGACGTCGCGGACGAGGTCCATCGAGGCCACCAGCTCGGGGTCGTCGAGCAGCTCGTCGGCGTCGGGCCAGTCGGCCAGGTGCACCGAGCGCTCGCCGGTGAGGCCGCGCCAGATCTCCTCGGTCGTCAGCGGCAGCAGCGGCGCCGCGACCCGGCACATCGTCTCGAGCACGGTGTAGAGGGTGTCGAAGGCGGCCTCGTCTGCCACGCCCTCGGCCCAGAAGCGCGAGCGCGAGCGGCGGATGTACCAGTTGCTCAGCACGTCGAGGAACGACCGCATGCTGTCGCAGACACCCGCGATGTCGAGGGCGTCGTGCTGGGCGGTCGTCTGCTCGACGTACTGCCGCGTCTTGGCCAGCAGGTACCGGTCGAGCGGGTCCGTCGACGCCGTCGAGCGCTTGGCGGTGTAGCCCGCGGCGTTGGCGTAGAGGCTGAAGAAGTACCAGCTGTTCCAGAGCGGGATCATCACCTGGCGCACGGAGTCGCGGATGCCCTGCTCGGTCACCACGAGGTTGCCGCCGCGCAGGATCGGCGACGACATCAGGAACCAGCGCATCGCGTCGGCGCCGTCGCGGTCGAAGACCTCGTTGACGTCGGGGTAGTTGCGCAGCGACTTGCTCATCTTGTTGCCGTCGGAGCCGAGCACGATGCCGTGGCAGATGCACGAGCTGAACGCCGGCCGGTCGAACAGCGCGGTGGCGAGGATGTGCAGCGTGTAGAACCAGCCGCGGGTCTGGCCGATGTACTCCACGATGAAGTCGCCCGGGAAGTGGTGCTCGAACCAGTCCTCGTTCTCGAACGGGTAGTGCACCTGCGCGAAGCTCATCGAGCCCGAGTCGAACCATACGTCGAGCACGTCGGCGACGCGGCGCATCGTCGACTTGCCGGTGGGGTCGTCGGGGTTCGGGCGGGTGAGCTGGTCGACGTACGGCCGGTGGAGGTCGGGGTCGCCGTCCTGGTTCGTCGGCACCCGGCCGAAGTCGCGCTCGATCTCCTCGAAGGAGCCGTAGACGTCGATGCGCGGGTGCGCCTCGTCGTCGGACTTCCACACCGGCACCGGCGAGCCCCAGAAGCGGTTGCGGGTGATCGACCAGTCACGGGCGTTGGCCAGCCACTTGCCGAACTGGCCCTCCTTGATGTGGCCGGGCACCCAGGTGATCTCCTGGTTGAGCTCGAGCATCCGCTGCTTGATCTTCGTGACCTCGACGAACCACGACGAGACCCCCTTGTAGATCAGGGGTTCGCGGCAACGCCAGCAGTGCGGGTAGGAGTGGTCGTAGGTCTCGCGGCGCAGCAGCACGGTGCCGGGCGTGACGCTGCCGCTGACGGTCTTGAGGTGGTCGATGATGTGCAGGTTCGCGTCGAAGACCAGCATGCCTTCGTAGTCGGTGACCGGGAACGTGAAGCGCCCGTCCTTGCCCACCGGCATCACGGCCTCGATGCCCTCGCGGTCGGTGACGACCTTGTCGTCCTCACCGAAGGCGCCGGCGGTGTGCACCAGCCCGGTGCCGTCGGTGGTCGTGACGAAGTCGGCCTCGACCACGCGGAAGGCGTTCCGGTGCCCGGAGTAGTAGCCGAACGGAGGCGTGTAGGAGCGGCCGAGCAGGTCGCGCCCGGTGAGCCGCTCGACCACGGTGGGGTCCTCACCCAGCTCGCGCGCGTACGCCGGCAGCCGGGCCTCGGCGATGAGGTACTTCTCCAGGGTGCCGGTGACGTCGGACTCGACGACGACGTAGTCGATGTCCGGCCCGACCACGATCGCCAGGTTGCTCGGCAGGGTCCACGGCGTCGTCGTCCAGACGAGCGCGAGCTCACCGGTCTCGAGACGCAGGCCGACCGTGACGGCGGGGTCCTGGCGGTTCTGGTAGACGTCGTCGTCCATCCGCAGCTCGTGGTTGGACAGCGGCGTCTCGTCGTTCCAGCAGTAGGGCAGCACCCGGAAGCCCTCGTAGACGAGGCCCTTCTCGTGCAGCTGCTTGAACGCCCACATCACCGACTCCATGTAGGTGGGGTTGAGCGTCTTGTAGTCGTTGTCGAAGTCGACCCAGCGGGCCTGGCGGGTGACGTAGTCGACCCAGTCGGAGGTGTACTTGAAGACCGACTCGCGACAGGCGGCGTTGAACCTCTCCACGCCGAGGTCATGGATCTCGTCGGTGGTCTTGAGGCCGAGCTGGCGCATCGCCTCGAGCTCGGCGGGCAGGCCGTGGGTGTCCCAGCCGAAGCGCCGCTCGACGCGCTTGCCGCGCATCGTCTGGTAGCGCGGCACGACGTCCTTGACGTAGCCGGTGAGCAGGTGCCCGTAGTGCGGCAGCCCGTTGGCGAACGGCGGGCCGTCGTAGAAGACGTACTCACCTGATCCGTCGGTGCCGGGGTCGCGCTGGTCGACGGAGGCCTGGAACGTGCCGTCGGCCTTCCAGTAGGCCAGCACGCCTTCCTCGATCGTCGGGAACGACGGCGCGCTCGGCACCTTGGTGGCGTCGGTGTGGGAGACCTGGGGGTAGGTCATCGTGAGGCTCCTGGCGGTCGTCGTACGTCGTGGGCTCCTGCTCCACGAGGACGACATGACTGCCGCGGTACCACCTCGCTTGCCACCCGGAGGTGACCGCTCGTTGACGGCTGTGACGGGCCTACCCGTCCGGGTCTACTGGGGTCAGCCTCGACCCGTTCTTCCGGAGGCTCGCCGCTGATGACGGCTCGAACGCCTGTGCCTCCAGCGTACGGCGCCGGTTGCGGATGACACCAATCGGAATCGCCGCAGAGCCGCACCGCTGGTTGCCCTTCGAGACGGCGCTGGCGCGCCTCCTCAGGAGCCGGAGGTGCGCTGGCACCGTCTCGAAACCGAGGTGCGCATCCTCGCCGACGTCCGAAAGACTTCCCCCATGACCGACGAGCAGCAGCCCGCCCGCACGGCCCCCGACATGTGGGTCGACCCCGAGGACGACCCCCGAGAGACCGAGGCCGGCGCCACGGGCGAGAAGGGCGTGCTGCTGGAGTACCTCGACCGCTACCGGATGACGCTCGAGATGAAGTGCGAGGGCCTCGACGCCGAGCAGCTGGCGCGCAGGTCGGTGCCGCCGTCGTCGATGTCGCTGCTCGGGCTGGTGCGCCATCTGGCCCGGGTCGAGCACTCCTGGTCGCGCCGCGTCTTCGAAGGCCAGCCCGACCTGCCTCGCCTCTACCGCACCGACGAGGACCCCGACCTCGACTTCGACGGCGCCGTCGCCGACGACGCCGTGATCGCCGACGCGTGGGAGTCGTGGCGCCGCGAGGTGGCGCACGCCCGCGAGGTCGAGGCCACCCTCGACCCGGACGCCACGACGTACGTCCACGGCGAGCCTGCCGAGGTGCGCGACATCCTCGTGCACCTGGTCGAGGAGTACGCCCGCCACGTCGGGCACGCCGACCTGCTGCGCGAGTGCATCGACGGCCGCACGGGCCAGTAGGTCAGCGCTTGACGCGCAGGTTCTTGAATCCCTCGGCCGCGTGACACCGGGCCGGCCCTCCGTAGTAGAACGAGCCCCTGACGACCCGGCCGCCGACCACGTACATCTCGAGGGTGACGGCGTACGCCGAGTCGCTGCCCTGGTTGCCGCGGTCGACGGCGTCGACGATGCCGTTGCCGGGGATCTTCACCGTCGGGAAGTCATAGGTGTTCTGCGTGTACGTCGGCAGGTCGGGGTAGCCACCGCACGTCGTCTGGGTGGTGACCCGGAAGCCCCTCACCTTGCCCTTCTTGATCGTGAAGCTCACCGCACCGTTCGAGTAGCTGCCCGAGACGGGTCGGGCGGGCGGGCGCTTGCGCTTCACGACCATGGTGCGCGTGACCGAGCTCGAGCCGGAGCTCACCTTCAGAGTCAGGTTCGCCGACCTGCGCGGCTGGGTGAGCTTGACCTCCACCTCGATCGTGGACGGGTCGTCGTCCTGGCGGATCGCCGACGACAGGGTGAGCGGCCGGACCTTCACGCCCTTGCCGGACCCGGTGATCTTGACGTTCTCGGCCTTGATCTCGCCGGTGTTGCCGACCTCGACCTCGACGTCGGTCCAGAAGCCCTTGACGACCTTGACCTTCTTCGGCGCCGAGAGCGTGAGCTCGGCGTCGCCGACGACGTTGGTGAGATCGGCGACCATGGCGTCGTACACGACCGTGGAACCGACGGTCACGTCGTCGAGGACGACGAACACGCAGTCCCACGGCCGGGGGTCGAGGGTCTCGTCCTCGGGGTCGATGTAGTAGCCGCCAACGATCCGAGACCCGTCACCGGAGTCGAGCTCGTCGCCGTCGCCCTTCTCACCCACGCAGACCCCGGTGGCGTTCTTGTGCCCGAAGCCGACCGTGAGCTGGCTGTCGGCCTCGTCGCGGGCGGGGACGCCGGCGAGCTGGACCGTGTAGTCGTAGAACCTGGTGCCGCCCAGGATCTCGATGTCAATCTGGGCACTCGCCAGCTGACGCCCCGGCTCTGCGCTCGGAACATGGTTCGGGATGCCGGTGGCGTGCTGGGTCACCGTCGCGTGCTGTTCCAGGATCACCGGGTCCGCCTGGGCTGCCCCGGGGACCGTCACCACCGCAACGCATGCTGTCATCGCGACCGCGACTGCGGTCACGACGGACTTCCCCCGATTGTTCGACATCGTTGTCTCCCCTGTGAGCGTCCCTGTTGCGCGGGAGCGTAGCGCCGTCGATGCGCCCAGTGCGAGGGTCGCTCCGTAGGCTTGGTGCCGTGACCGCAACTGAGACGACCAGGGCGTGGGGCTTCGGGCTGGCCACGGTGGTGACGTCGGGGGCCTCCGCGGGCGCCGTACTCGACACATGGTTCCCGGCGCCCGCCCTCGGCGACGCTGGTGACGCGAGCGCGCCCGAGGTCCTGACGTCGGCGGCCCGCGACTTCCCGGAGCGCCGGGTGCGCACCGAGGTCGTGAAGGTCGAGATCGCGCTGGCCGACCCGCCCAAGGACGCCAGTGACGCCTACCTGCGACTGCACCTGCTCTCCCACCGTCTCGTGCGCCCGCACGGCCTCAACCTCGACGGCCTCTTCGGCACCCTGGCCAACGTCGTGTGGACCAGTCGCGGCCCGGCGCCGGTCGACGGCTTCGAGGAGATCCGGCTCGCGCTGCGGGCCGAGGGACCCGTGCAGGTCTTCGGCGTCGACAAGTTCCCGCGGATGACCGACTACGTCGTGCCGACCGGGGTCCGCATCGCCGACGCCGACCGGGTGCGCCTCGGCGCCCACCTGGCGTCCGGCACCACCGTCATGCACGAGGGGTTCGTCAACTTCAACGCCGGCACGCTCGGCGAGTCGATGGTCGAGGGCCGCATCGTGGCCGGCGTGGTGGTCGGCAACGGCTCCGACATCGGCGGTGGATCGTCGATCATGGGCACCCTCTCCGGTGGCGGCAAGCACGTCATCTCCATCGGCGAGCGCTGCCTGCTCGGCGCCAACGCCGGCATCGGCATCGCCCTCGGCGACGACTGCGTGGTCGAGGCCGGGCTCTACGTCACCGCCGGCACCAAGGTCACGATCCGCGACATGGACAACAAGCCGAAGGTCGTCAAGGCCCTCGAGCTCTCGGGTGCGAGCAACGTGCTCTTCCGGCGCAACTCAGTGACCGGCACCATCGAGGCCGTGCCCTGGCAGCGCGAGGGCATCGTCCTCAACGCAGCCCTGCACGCCAACGACTGACATGCCCCGCGTGGCTCGCTGGGCCGTCCTCGGCCTGGCGGTCGTCGTCGTCTTCGTCGCCGTCGGGTTCCTCGTCAACCGGGGCGTCCAGCAGCTGATCCCCAGCAGCGAGAGCTGTACGGCGACGGTGCAGGGACGCTCCGTCGAGATCAGCATCGAACAGGCCGAGAACGCCGCGCTGATCACGGCCATCTCGGTGCAGCGAGGGATGCCGGCGCGCGCGGCCACCATCGCCCTCGCCACGGCGTACCAGGAGTCGGAGCTGCTCAACATCGAGCACGGCGACCGCGACTCCGTCGGGCTGTTCCAGCAGCGGCCGTCGCAGGGCTGGGGCACCGTGGAGGAGATCCTCGACCCCTACTACTCCATCAACGCGTTCTACGACGGCCTCGTCGGCATCGACGGCTATGACTCGATGCGGGTCACCGAGGCGGCGCAGGCCGTGCAGCGGTCCGGCTTCCCCGAGGCGTACGCCGACCACGAGGCCGACGCCCGCGTGCTCGCCTCGGCGCTGACCGGCAACTCGCCGCGCGCGTTCAGCTGCGAGGTCGACGAGGCCGACGAGGGCGGCGCCACCCGGATCAACGACGCCGGACTGACCCGCCGGGCGGCCAAGGTGCGCAAGGATCTGGTGGCGGCGTTCGGCGAACAGTCGATGGGCGGGTTCGAGCCGGGTGGCGTCAGCACCGGCCACATGGCCGGCTCCGCGCACTACGAGGGCCGTGCGATCGACGTCTTCGTGCGGCCGATCAGCGCCGACAACCGCAAGCGGGGCTGGGCGATGGCGGCGTACCTGATGGCGCAGGCATCGAGGCTGGAGATCAACACGCTGATCTTCGACGACCGCATCTGGCACGCTGGGTCACGCTCCGACGACGGCTGGACCGACTACGACGTACCGTCGTCGTCTCGCGGAGATCGTGCGATCCTTGAGCACAGGGACCACGTACACGTCGACGTACACGACTGAGCACGGGGGTTGGCATGAACAAGCGCAGCAGCAGGATCTGGCTGACGGGCATCGTCGCCGCCGTGAGCTTCTCGGCCCTCGCGGCCTGCGGTGACGAGGACCCCGGCGACGCGGCCGAACCCACCGAGACCGCCAGCGCGTCGGCGTCCCCCTCGGCCGACACCGTTGCGGCCAGGGCCGCCGCCACGTCCGCCGAGGCCTGCGCGAGCCCCACCATCCCCGGCACCGACGGTGACGACTTCGACCTGGTCGGCACCGACGGCGACGACATCATCGACGGCGGCGGCGGCAACGACGTGATCGACGGCGGCGGCGGCAACGACGTGATCTGTGGCGGCACGGGCGAAGACCTCCTGCGCGGCGGTGAGGGCGACGACACCCTCTTCGGCGGCGACGACAGCGACGTGCTCTCGGGCGACGCCGGCAACGACCGCCTCGTCGGTGGCGCCAACCTGATCAAGACCGGCTTCGAGGTGCCCGACGTCCTGCTCGGCGGCGAGGGCGACGACACGCTCGAGGGTGCCGGCGACGGTGCGGAGGCGACGTCCGCCCCCGACATCGCGAGCTTCGTGACCGCCAAGGCCGGCGTGACGATCGACCTGGCGTCGCTGACGGCGACGGGCGACGGCAACGACACCCTGGTCGACGGCCGCTGGATCGTGCGCGCCACCAAGTACGACGACACGGTCACCGGCAGCGACGGTGACGACGTCGTCTTCGGCTTCGCGGGCAACGACACCATCACCACCCTCGGCGGCGACGACATCGTCAACGACGACGCCGACCCCGAGGCCGAGGCCAGCGACGCGACTCCGGGCAACGACACCATCGACGTCGGCCCCGGCGACGACCGGGTCACCACCGTCGGCGGCAAGGACAAGGTCGAGGGCGGCGCGGGCAACGACGAGATCAAGGGAAAGGTCACCCAGGGCGGGTGCGCCGGGTTCGAGAAGGGGCCAGCGGCCTGCCGCTGACTACCCGTTGAGTCGGGCGACGGCGGCGTCGATCCGCTCGTCGGTCGCCGTGAGGGCGATGCGCACGTGGTTGCGGCCGCTCGCACCGTAGAACGAGCCGGGCGCGACCAGGATGCCGAGCTCCGCGAGAGCCGCCACCGTCTGCCAGCAGTCGTCGTCACGGGTCGACCAGAGGTACAGCGACGCCTCCGAGTGGTCGATGCGGAACCCGGCCGCCTCGAGGGCGGGCCGCAGCCTCGCCCGCCGGGCGGCGTACGTCGCGTGCTGGGCGTCGGCATGGGCATCGTCGCCGAGCGCGGCGGCCATGGCTGCCTGCTGGGGGGCGGGCATCATCAGCCCGAGGTTCTTGCGCACGGCGAGCAGCTCGCCGACCACGGTCGGGTCGCCGGCGACGAAGGCGCAGCGGTAGCCCGCCAGGTTGGACCGCTTCGAGAGCGAGTGCACGGCGAGGATGCCCTCGTGGGTGCCGCCGGAGATGTCGGAGTGCAGGACGCTGACCGACGAGCCCTCCCAGACGGACTCGATGTAGCACTCGTCGGAGATCAGCAGCGTGCCGCGCTCGCGGCACCACTCGACGACCTTGCGCAGGTGGTCGGGCGGCAGCACCCGGCCGGTGGGGTTGGACGGCGAGTTCAGCCAGAGCAGCCGGGGAACCTCGGGGCCGATCGCGGTGAGCGAGTCGGCGGCCAGGAGGCGCGCACCGGCGATCGCCGCGCCCACGTCGTACGTCGGGTAGGCGAGCTCCGGCTGCACCACCAGGTCGCCCGGGCCGATGCCGAGGTGCACCGCGGCCGACCCGATGAACTCCTTGGAGCCGATCAGCGGCAGCACCGCGTCGAGGCCGGGACCGGTGACGCCGTGGCGACGCGCCAGCCAGTCGATCGCGGCCTGCCGGACCTCGACCGTGCCGATGGTGGTCGGGTAGCCCGGCGCGTCAGCGGCTGCCGACAGCGCCTGCTGGACGACGTACGGCGTGGGGTCGACGGGCGTGCCGATCGACAGGTCGACGATGCCGTCGGGGTGCGCGGCGGCCCGCGCGCCGTGCTCGGTCAGCGCGTCCCACGGGAAGTCGGGGAGCCGACCCGAGACGGTCACTCGTCGTGCGGCTGGGGCGGCAGGGCCGCGATCAGCTCGTGGTCCTTGTCGATCTCGCCCATCTTGGCGGCGCCGCCCGGGGAGCCGAGGTCGTCGAAGAAGTGCACGTTGGCGTCGTAGTACTCCTTCCACTCCTCCGGGGTGTCGTCCTCGTAGAAGATCGCCTCGACCGGGCAGACCGGCTCGCAGGCACCGCAGTCGACGCATTCGTCGGGGTGGATGTAGAGCATCCGCTTGCCCTCGTAGATGCAGTCAACGGGGCATTCGTCGACGCAGGCGCGGTCCTTGAGGTCGACGCACGGCTGGGCGATGACGTAGGTCACCAGATCCTCCTGAGGGCGGGGCGTTGTGCTGCTACCAGCCTAGTATCCCGCCATGGCCGATTCGTCCCGACACCGCCCGCGTGGACTCGGTCATCGTCATGGTCTGGGTCATGGTCTGGGTCATGGTCTGGGTCCGCACGTCGTCGGCCGGCGCGTCGTCGTACGCCGGGTGCTGCCCGGCGAGACCGGGCCGTCCGGTGGGCCGGCCATGACCGACGTGCTCGGCGTGTGCGTCTCGTGGTCCGCGGACTCCTGCGTGGTGCAGCCGGAGACGGGTCCGGCGGTGACCATCGCGCTGGACGACATCGTCAGCGGCAAGCCGGTGCCGCCGCGGCCGTCGGTGAGGCAGCGCGTCTCGCCGCACGACGCGCAGCTGCACGTGGCGTCCCTGTGGGACGACCTGGTGACCGAGCCCCTGGGCGAGTGGGTGCTCCGTGTCGCCCCGCCGTACGACGGCCGGTTGCGGCGCCGGGGCAACTCGGTGCTGGCGATGGGCGACCCGGGCGTCCGGTCCCGAGGCCGCCGCCCGCGTGGTGGCCTTCTACGAGGGGCATGACCGGCAGCCGCTGGCCCAGGTGGTGACCGGAGGTGATCTCGAGGCCGCGCTGCTCGGGCTGGGCTGGCGGCAGCTCGGCGACGGGGACGCGCACTGCCAGCTGGCGTCGGTCTCGCGGGTCCTGCGCTGCATGTAACGCGGTGTTACTCACACTCCGCGCCCATCGGTGGCCGCGGAAGACGGAGTAACACCGCGTTACACGGAGGAGGGCGGCCGGGTGGAGGTCACCCTCGGCGGTGGTACGGCGCGCGGCCGGGCCGCGCTCGACGGCGACTGGGTCGGTGCTGTACTCCATCGAGGTGGACCCCGCGCACCGGCGGCGCGGCCTGGCGACCGTCGTACTCGCGGAGCTGCTCGACTGGGCGGCCGCACGCGGGGCGACGACCGCCTGGCTGCACGTGGAGACCGACAATCCCGGGGCGATCGCGCTCTACGAGCGGCTCGGGTTCATCACGCACCACACGACGCACTACCTCGCTGCGCCCGAGCGGCACACCTAGCGTCCGAAGATCCACTCCGTGCGCGGCCATCAGCGCACGGCCAGCAGACCCTGACCACGAGCAGCACGAGGGTGCCGGCGAGGATCATGCCGGCGATGTTGAGGCCGAGCTGGGCGAGCGAACCGGTGATCTCGCCGCGGTCCCACGACGGCCAGCCCGAGAGCCAGGTTGCCGGCGGCCGGCACGGTCGTGACGCTGATGAAGACGCCGACCATGGCCGCGGACTTCTCGATGGCGAGCGCGAGTGCTCCGGCGGCGCCGGCGACGAGCGCCACGATGAACGACCAGCGGTCGGGGTGCCAGATGAAGCCGGTGTTGGGCCGCGGCCGCGTCGACCTCCTCGGCGGTGAGGAGGCCCGGTGACGGACGCCACGAACGACAGCGCCGCCACCACGACCACCGCGAACACGAAGGCGAGCAACGAGCAGCCGCAGGCTGCGAGCGACCAGGCCCCAGCGCCCCAGCGCGATGCCGGCGCACGCGGACGCGATCGCGCCGAACTCCGGTCCGACCACCATCGCGCCGACGACCAGCACGGCCGAGTCGGTGACGACCGCGATCGCGGCGAGGACCACGGCCAGCACCAGGAAGATGTGGAAGGACAGCGTGGGTACGGCGCCGCCGTCGGCCTTGCGCCTCGACCGCCTCCCAGATCACCGCGTCGTCAGGGTGTCCCGGCGTCGTCCGGCTCGAGCTCGCGGGCCTCCGCGAACGGCGTGCTGGTCGGCGTCGTCAGCACGATGCCGCCACGCTCCGTCGAGCTCGAGCTCGTTGAGGCTCGTCAGCAGGCGCGCGGCGCCCTCCCGCGCGACGTCGCACTCGACCAGGTCGCCCTCGGGCCTGGCCACAGCACCGAGCTGCACGGTCACGTTGGTGGCGCAGTCATGGGTCATCAGCACGTCGCGCACGGACTCGGTCAGGTCGGTGGGCACCGTCAGGCGGAAGTGGACGAGCACGGGCGTCAGGGTACGGCGTCGGATCGGTGGGGCCTCGATACGCCGCCTCGTTCGCTCGCCGGCTACTCGACCAGCGAAGAGGAGGCCTAGGACTGTGCGTGGCTCGCGCGAGGACTGACAACCCTCGGCCGGAGACGGCAGACGCGGCCCGCGCGTCCGGCGTACCGACGAGAGGCCGGGGTCGATCCCGGCGAAGGTGTGGTGGCACCGCGACCTTGCCCCCGCCCACACCTCCAGGGCTAATCCGCCAATGGAGGAATCATGAGATCAACGACCCCATCCGCCGCAGGTTTCGAGACAGGCGCCAGCGCGCCTTCCTCAACCAGCGACTCCGGCGCCAGCGCGCCTTCCTCAACCAGCGACTCCGGCGCCAGCGCGCCTTCCTCAACCAGCGACTCCGGCGCCAGCGCGCCTTCCTCAACCAGCGACTCCGCGCCGGCGCGCCTTCCAACCAGCGACTCCGGCGCCAGCGCGCCTTCCTCGACCAGCGACGACGCACGCTCACCACGGCCCTGCCCACGACCGAGCCGGGATCCCCGGTGCTGCTCCAGGGGTGGGTGCACCGTCGCCGCGAGCTGGCGAAGATCACCTTCCTCGTGGTCCGCGACCGGGCGGGGCTGGCGCAGGTGGTGCTGCCGCCGGGCACGGAGGTGCCGCCGGAGGAGACACCGATCGAGGTGTCCGGCGTCGCCACCGCCAACGCCCAGGCGCCGGGCGGCGTCGAGGTCACCGAGGCGACGGTCACCGCGTTGAGCGAGCCGGCCGACACCCCGGCCGTGGAGCTCTGGCGACCGAAGCTCGACGCGAGCCTGCCGACGCTGCTCGACCACGCCGCGACCACGTGGCGGCACCCGATGCAGCGGGCGAAGTGGGAGCTGGCTGCCGCGTCCCTGCACGGCTTCAGGAGCGCCCTCGACGCCGACGGCTTCACCGAGGTGCACTCCCCCAAGCTCGTCGGGTCGGCGACGGAGAGCGGGGCCAACGTGTTCGCGGTCGACTACTTCGGCCGGCCGGCGTACCTCGCGCAGAGCCCGCAGTTCTTCAAGCAGCAGCTGGTGGGGGTGTTCGAGCGGGTCTACGAGGTGGGGCCGGTGTTCCGCGCCGAGCCGCACGACACGGTGCGCCACCTCGCGGAGTACGTCTCGCTCGACGTCGAGCTGGGCTTCATCCGCGACCACCGCGACGTCGTCGCCTGCCTGCGCGACACCGTCGCCGGCATGGTCGCGGGCATCCACCAGCGCGCGGGCGACGCCGTCGAACGGCTCGGCATCGCGGTGCCCGAGGTGCCCGAGGAGTTCCCGCTGCTGCACTTCCGCGAGGCGCTCGAGATCGCCGGTGCCCCGGCCGACGAGCCCGACCTCAACCCCGCGCACGAGCGCGCGCTGGGCGTCTGGGCCCAGGAGCAGCACGGCAGCGACTTCGTCGTGGTCGAGGGCTACCCGACGGCGAACCGGGCGTTCTACAGCCACCCCGACCCCGACCAGCCGCACTGGTCACGCAGCTTCGACCTGATCTTCCGCGGGCTCGAGCTGGTGAGCGGCGCGCAGCGTCTGCACCGGTACGCCGACTACGTCGCGACGCTCGAGCAGCGTGGCTACCCGTACGAGCCCTACGCGTCGTACGTCGAGTCGTTCCGCCGCGGCATCCCGCCGCACGGCGGCTTCGCGATCGGCCTGGAGCGCTGGGTGGCGCGGCTGGTGGAAGCGGCCAACATCCGCGAGGTCACGCTGTTCCCGCGCGACCTCAACCGGCTGGCGCCGTAGGGCCTCGGTTCCGAGGCTCGCTGCGCTCGCACCTCGACCAGCGGCCTGGGCTCAACCAGCAGGAGGGGTCTCCGGCGGCGGCTTGCAGATCACCGTGTCGGACGGGGTGTACGTCGTGTTGAAGTTCTCGGTGTGGTCGAGTGCGCTCTCGCCTGCCTTGCGGAAGAACCGCTTCACGTCCACCTCGAAGCCGCCGTACCCCTTGTTGGGGTAGCAGTCCTCGGTGGTGAGGGTGCGGGTCTTCGGCGGGGTCAGGTTGTATCGGGCGGAGGTGCTGGAGGTGATGTCCCACATCTTGGTGGAGTACATGCTCACCGTGACGATGCCCGACGAGCTGGGGGTGGCCGGGACGACGTTGGCGTAGATCAGCACGCCGTAGGGGGTGTCGTTCTGGAACTTCAGGTCGATCGCACCCCACGCAACGGTGGCCTCCCGCCCCTCCGGGTAGCGGTCGATGTAGAAGCTGTGCGGCTTGTGCTCGATGTCCTTGAGGCCGGCGAAGAACATCGCGTTGAAGGTCGTGGTGGCCATCTGCGAGACGCCGCCGCCGAGGTCCTCCTTGAAGATGCCGTTGCTGATGATGAAGCCCTCGGTGAAGCCGTTGGCGGCGGTGCGCTCGCCGACGGTGTCGTTGAGGGAGAACGTCTCGCCGGGCTTGAGGACGGTGCCGTTGACGAGCTCGGCGGCCCGGCCGATGTTGATGTTGCGGTACTCGGCGTACGGGTAGTAGGTGGGGAACGTCGAGACCCGCTCCTTGATCTTCAGCTGGCGGGCCATCTTGGTCGTGAACTCGGCCTGCGCGACGGTCGCCGTCACGGCCAGGGTGCGCTGGCCCGGTGGGGCTGCGGCGAGGCCGAGGAACGCCGCGTCGATCTGGGCCTGGTCGAAGCTCACGCCGGGCTTGTCAGGGACGACCTTCGGCCGGCCGTCGACCAGCGCGACCGTGGCGTCGACCGGCGCGCCGGCCTCGCCCACCCGTGCCTTCACGAGCGCTGCCAGCTTGGCGGCGTCCAGCTGCGGCACGAGCACACCGTCGACCGGCGCCATCGACAGCGCGTCGGTGTAGTTGCGCGGCAGCAGCTTGATCGTGGACGAGTCGAAGGTGAGCGTCACCGGCCCGGACACCGCCGGGTTGGCGAACGTCGTCAGCCCCTGCTGCACGTCGGCCTCGTCGATCTCGGGCTGTACGTCGACCAGCTCGAGCTCGGCGGTCGCGCCGTCGGCGAGATAGGCGCCGGTCAGGGCCTCGCGGACGGCGGCCGGGTCGAGGCCGGTGCCGGCGCGGGGCTGGCGGGTCTTGACCTCGCCCGCCTTGAACTTCACCGCGCCCTCGCGGGCCTTCGCGCCGACCTCGGCGCCGAGGGTCTCGACCAGCGCGGTCATCGCGGCCTCGTCGACCGTGACCACGGCGTCGAGCTCGTCGCCGCCGGTGAAGTAGTCCCAGAGTCGGCCGGGCGACCAGCTGTCGCCACCGCCGGCGTCTGAGACCGACGCCTCGTAGTCGACGGCGAACCCGGCTGCCGCCGGCGTGACGGTGCGGGCCTGGCCGCTGATGGTGACGTCGATGGGTGCCGCCGCCCGCTCGGCGAGCCCCTCCTCGAGTGCGGCGGCTGCCCGAGCCTTCGGCTGGCCGCCGATGTCGACGCCGGACACCGTGGTGCCGCGCGGCACCTTGTCGCCGGCGATCTCGTGCGCAAGCGCGTAGGCGCCGCCCGCGAGCACGGCGAGGCCGAGCAGGAGCAGCACGACGACGCGGGCTCCGGCCTTCTCCCTGGCTGCGGCTGGCTGGGTCTCGAACACGCCCGAGAGTCTAGGTGGGCAGGCCCCCATCTCCGTGATCGACGCGGCGCCGTGGCACAGGGTGGCCGAGGGTGACCAGTGACCCCGTCACCACCACGAGGGTGGCGACGAGGAGGGTGTAGCCCGCTGCGTCCCCGCCGACCAGATAGTCACCCTCGGCCCGCGGCACGCTGGCCAGCCCGACGACCGCGACCCAGCCGACCGCGAACGCCAGCCGGCCCCACCACCGGCCGGGCAGGGCCACCAGCTGCGCAGGCGCAGGCAGCCAGCCCGAGGGCCAGTCCCCACCAGTGGGTGTGCAGGAGCACGACGGCGTACGCCGTCGCCGCCCCCAGCAGGAACACCGGGAGCGCCAGCAGGCGCTTCACAGGCCTGCGAAGAGATCCGCCTCGAGGCCGTCGTCGTCCAGCGGGCCCGGGGCGCCCTTGGCGAGGCGGTAGAACTCCTCGCCCCAGAAGGCGTGCCCGCTCTCGGCGCCGGAGAAGAAGAAGCCGTCGGTCTCGACCTGCGACCGGTGCGCGGCGAGCGCCGACATCTTGCGGTCGACCACGGCCGAGCCGTCGACGCGGGCGGTGAGCAGCTCGTCGGGCGTGACGAACGGGCCGAGCTCGCCGTCCGGGTCCATGCCCCCGAAGGTCTCGGTGTCACCCTTCGCGCGCAGCTCGCGCAGGCTCTCGCGCAACCGGGACTCGCTCATGGCGGTCCAGTAGACCTTGGCGATGTCGTGCGGCTCGCCCAGGTCGAGGCGGTAGGACGGCACGGCCGCCAGTGCTGCGGCGTACGTCGCGACCCGGTGGGCCTGAATGTGGTCGGGGTGGCCGTAGCCGCCGAACTGGTCATAGGTGACGAGGACCTGCGGGCGCACCTCGCGGATGATCTCGACCAGCAGGTCGGCGGCCTCGGTCAGGTCGGCGTTGGAGAAGGCGTTGTCGTGGGTGTCGTCGGCGGCGATGGCGTGGCCGTCCTCGTGCCACTTCATGCCGGAGTCGCGGAAGTGGCCCGGGCCGCCGAGGAAGCGGTGGTCGGTGACCCCCAGCTCCTTCATCGCCGTCACCAGCTCGCCGCGGCGGTGCTCGCCGAGGGTGTCGTCGCGGTCGGCGGCCATGTGCTCCCACTCGGGCACCAGGATCTCGCCCATCTCGCCCGAGGTGCAGGTCACCAGCGTCACGCCGTCGCCGCGGTCGACGTAGGCCGCCATGGTGGCGCCGGTGCCGATGGACTCGTCGTCGGGGTGGGCGTGGACCAGCAGCAGCCGCTGGGCAGGCATCTCGCTCATGGTGGCGAGCCTACTGAGGCGCACCGACGGTCAGCGCAGCCGCTTGATCCGGAGCGGCTCGGCCGGCAGGTCGAGAGGTACGGCGGGAGCCGGGGTGCCGTCGTCGGCGTCGAGCCAGCCGTCGTACTCGTCGACGAGCAGCTCGAGCACCGCCTCGGGCGCGTCGCTCAGCACGGCCCACGGGTGGTCCTCGTCGTCGTCCTCCCCGGCCAGCCGCTCGCGGGTGAGCGAGGCGTCGTAGCCGTCCTGCGTCAGTCGCGCGACCACGACCCGGGCGTCGTCCTCGTCGAAGAAGATCCCTCTCACCGAGCCAGTATCTCCTCGATCGCAGCGCGCCTCTGTCGCAACCCGGCCAGTGCGCGCAGGGTGCGCTCGGGCTCGCCGACAGCTGCCAGCCCGGCACCACCAGGGTCTCCCGAGGCGATCATCTCGCGCACGCCCTCGGCCGCGGCGTTCATCCGGGCGTCGACGTTGTCGAGCACGTCGCGGGCGGTGACGCCGCCGTAGCCCTCGGCCAGCGCGACCAGGCGCGCGGCCGCGAGTTCGGGCGCGATCTCGCGGAAGAGCGGGACCGCGTTCCAGGCCTGGTGGGCGAGCTCCATCGCGGTGGTCGTCGGCCCGGCCATGTCCCAGTCGAAGACGCCGGACACCCGGTCGCCGACGAAGGCCACGTTGTACGGCGCCAGGTCGTTGTGCCCGATCCGGTCGGTGGGGCCGTTCGGGAACATCCGCCACGGGCCGGGGTGGTCGAAGTCGGTGGTCGCCTCGTGGAACTCGCGGGTCCACGCGGCCAGGTCGCTCAGCCTGGCCGGCGTGAGCAGCTCGGAGTCGACGTCGATGACCTCGCCCGGCACGAAGTCGAGGACCTCACGTCCACGCTCGTCGATGCCGTGCACCCGCGGCACGCCCCGCAGCCCGGCGCGGGCGACGTGGTCGAGCAGGGCGTGCACGGCCGGCGTCCACGGCCCGGTGGGTCGTCGTACGGTCGCGCCGATGCGCACCGCCCCGCCCACGTTGCCGCCCTCGAGCGGCTCGCCGTCGAGCAGGGCCTCGCGCACGCTCGCCAGGAAGGGCCGGTCCGGCTCCAGCCAGTCGACGTCGTCGAGCTCGTCGGCCGCCAGCCAGCGCACGAGGTCGTGCTCGGTGGGCAATGCCTCCTCCGCGCCGGTCGCGCAGACGGCGACGCGCAGCTGGTACGCCGTGCTGATCTCGACGGCGTCCGGCAGCCACGAGTTGACCGTGATGGTCAGGCCCAGCTCCTCGGCGATCTCGCGCACGAGGGCGGTGTCGGGGTGCTCGTCCGGCTCGACCTTGCCGCCCGGCAGCTCCCAGCGGCCGGCGGTCTCGGGTGGCGCCGTACGCCGCGCGGCCAGCACGCGTCCGTCGCGGATGATCGCCGCGCCCACCACCGTCTGCACGGCTGCACGCTACTAACGTGGCCGCCATGGCTGAGCCACCCACCTTCGGCGTGCATCTTGTGCGCACCGAGGAGAACGTCGCCGAGATCGACGCGCTCGCGGCCGTGCTGGGCGGCCGGGTCGGGCTCGACGGCCTGCTCGGTGACCTGAAGTGGCAGGCGAAGGAGTCGATGCTGGGACGGCTGCTCGGGCGGGCGGTGTCACGCGCCATCACCTGGGACGCCTACGACCGGCGCGACCCCCGGTGGTGGCCGCAGGGCATCTCGACGTCGGCCGACGCCAGTGACACCGAGGACATCGCGGGCCGGCGGGTGCTCGTGACGACGTGGTACTCCAAGGTCATCGGCGGCACGTCGTACGGGTCGAGGGTGACGTTCCTCGACCTCGACACGTTGAAGTACCGCCACGTGCTGCTCGTGGCTCCGCGTCTCGACGAGGCCGGCAACCTGGTGCTCAAGCCGTTGCAGATCCACGCGGGCGGCGTGGTGTGGGCCGGCCAGTACCTGCACGTCGCGGCCACGTCGCGCGGGTTCGTGACGTTCCGGCTCGACGACATCATGCGGGTGCCCGGAGACGACGACCACCCCGACGAGTTCGGGATCGACGGCGATCGGGTGGCGTCGTACGGGCACCGCTACGTGCTGCCGCTGCGCTTCAGCTACCGTGCCGAGACCGACGAGGGGCACACGCAGCTGCGCTACTCGTTCGTGTCGCTGGACCGGCGCAGCGAGCCGCCGACGATGATCGCCGGCGAGTACGGCCGCGGTGAGGACACCACCCGGCTGGCCCGCTACCACCTCGACCCGTCGACATGGCTGCTCGCGAGCGGCGAGGACGGCTTCTCGCGGCCGATCGGGCTCGAGGACGGCGGGGTCGTGCAGATGCAGGGCGGCGTGGTGGCCGGCGGCCGCTACCACCTGACGGTCTCGAAGGGCCCGTTCGCGCCGGGCTCCATGTACGTCGGACAACCGGGCAGCCTCCGGCGGCGGAGGTTCGCCACGCCGATGGGGCCCGAGGACATCTCCTACTGGCCCTCGACCGACGAGCTGTGGTCCGTCAGCGAGCACCCGCGGCGGCGCTGGGTGTTCGCGATGCCGCGCGCGTGGTTCGACTGACTGGGCCTCTCCCATGGTCCCACCGGTCCCGTCCGCCTCTGCTTCATCAAGGTATGTCGAGGAGATGTGACTTCCCATGGCATGCCCGCCGTGGGAAGCCTCACTTCGCCTGCATACCTTGATGAAGCAACGGCCGAGTCAGCCGCGGGGCATCCGCGCCAGCTGGCGCGACTGGGCGACGAGGCGGCCCGCGGAGTCCCAGACCTCGCAGTCCTCCTCGAACATGCCGCCGGCGATGTTGCGGGTCGCGTGCCGCACCTTGAGCCAGCCCGGCGCGGGGACGGCGCGGACGTGCGCGGTCAGCTCGAGGGTCGGCGCCCAGCCGGGCAGGCCGAGGTCGAACGTCACCGGCGGCAGCGCGTCGCAGACCATCAGCAGCTGGATGGGGTCGGGGTCGCGCCCGCCCTTGAGCCGGAACCACGCCTGCAGTGCGCCCTCGCCACTGGGCTTCCCCATCGCCCACCCGACGTACGCCGGGTCGAAGAGCATCTCGAAGCGGTCGAGCAGTGGCGCGACCTTCCGGAAGTCGTCGGGCGCCATGGTGTTGGGCACGCACTGATCCCGCGGCGGCAGGTCGGGCTCCCGCGCCGTCGTACGCACGTCGTCGGGCAGGTCACCGAGGCGGCCGTACGTCGCGAGCGCGGTGATGCGGGCGGCGTCACCCTGCACCAGGTCGGCGGCCACGGTGGCCACCGACCCGCCCTCGCGCAGGGCGCGGGTCCGCACCTGCGCCGGGCCGGGCGTCGTGGCGGAGAGGTAGTAGGCGCTGACCGAGATCGGGTCGGGCTTGTCGGGCAGGGTGTGGCTGATCGCGTTGCCGATCGTGGCCAGCAGGTAGCCGCCGTTGACCCCGCCACCGACCACCCAGCCGTCGGTCAGGTGGGCGTCGTACGCACCCTCGCCGCGCGGCGTCACCGCGATGTGCTGGTCCCACTCGATCGTCATGGGGCGAGCGTAGGGCGCGCCCGCGCGACGTAGACCCACTCCTTGCCCGGCCGGTCTGTGGCGTCGCGCACGTCCTCGACGTCGAAGCCTGCGGCCGCCAGCGAGGCCTCGATCTCGTCCTGCTCGCGGAACCGCAGCGTCGACTCGGAGGTGAACTCCTCGCCATCGCTCTCGAATCGGATCGTGGCGCGGAACGTGACGAACGGCGGCTCTACGGCGCCCAGCTCGTGCCACGACTCGACCGGCCCGACTCCGTCGATGTCGGTCGTGCTCCGGGAGTGCTCGGGGGTCCATTCCTCCCAGGCGCGTCCCGCCGGGACACGCGTCTCGAAGACCAGACGCCCGCCTTCTCTCAGTACGTCGTGGATCGCGGCCAGCGTCTCCGCCCACGACTCGTCGGTGAGGAACACCTGCGCCACGTTGGCGGTCATGAACGCGAGATCGACCCGCAGGTCCGCGGGCAGGGCGGTGGCGTCGCCGTGGATCCACGTCACCCGGTCGGCTCCGTCCTTGCTGCGGGCCACGTCGAGGGAGGCGCCGGCCGGATCGACTCCCGTGACCTCGAACCCCCGCTTCGCCAGCAGGCAGGCGAACGTGCCCGTGCCGCATCCGACGTCGAGCACCGACCGGGCGGCGTACTCGTCGACCATCGCGACGTAGGCGTCGAGGTCGCTGCGGTCGGGGTCGAGCGGGTCGTAGACCTGGGCGAGTCGCTCGATGGCGAAGTGGTCGTCGGGCATGGGCTCGAGTATCGCCACCGGAGCGTCAGGCCGTCGGTCAGCTGGAGCCGGGCTGGTCCTTGGTGCGGTGCAGCAGCCAGTCCCTGCCGGTGTCGATGAGGGCGTAGCGGACCGAGCCCGCGTGCCCGTGCAGCACGAAGAGCCGACGGCGCGGGGTGCGCCCGAGGTCCTCCCACCAGCCGATGTCGGCGATGGACTTGTGCTCGTCCTCGTAGGTGAGGTGGTCGAGGTCGTGGTCGCCGACGGCGACGGCGAGGCGGTCCTGCCTGCTCGTCGTCGGGAGGCCACGCGGCACCGCCCACGACCGGAGTACGCCGTCCTCCTCGAGCCGCAGGTCGAAGTGCGGGCTCGGCTTGCGGTGGTCGTGCAGCACGAACGCCGGGCGGTGTGACGGCATGCACGGCAACCTACCCACGGACGCGGCGAGGCGTAGGGTCGAAGCCAGCCGACACCGAGGAGCCGCTGTGACCAGTGCACCGCACCTGCTGGAGGAGCTCGAGCCCGTCGTGGCCGAGAACCTGGACCGTCACCTGGGGCTCGCGCAGGAGTGGCACCCCCACGACTACGTCCCGTGGAGCGAGGGTCGCGACTTCGCGTTCCTGGGTGGTGAGGACTACGCGCCGGAGCAGTCGAGGCTGTCCGACACGGCCAAGGCGGCGATGTTCACCAACCTGCTCACCGAGGACAACCTGCCGTCGTACCACCGCGAGATCGCCACCCGCTTCGGCCGCGACGGCGCCTGGGGCACGTGGGTCGGCCGCTGGACGGCGGAGGAGAACCGGCACGGCGTGGCGCTCCGCGACTACCTCGTGGTGACGCGCGGCGTCGACCCGGTCGAGCTCGAGCGGGCCCGGATGGACTACATGACCTCGGGCTACGACTCCGGCGACAAGACACCGCTCGAGACGGTGGCGTACGTGTCGTTCCAGGAGCTCGCCACCCGCGTCTCGCACCGCAACACCGGCAAGGTGACCCACGACCCGGTCGCCGACAAGCTGCTCGCCCGGATCTCCAAGGACGAGAACCTGCACATGGTCTTCTACCGCAACATCGCGGCCGCGGCGCTCGACATCGCCCCCGACGAGACCATGCGGGCGATCGCCGACGAGGTGATCAAGTTCGAGATGCCCGGCGCCACGATGGCCGGGTTCCGGCGCAACTCGATGATCATCGCCAAGGCCGGGATCTACGACAACCGGCTGCACCACGACGAGGTGATCATGCCGGTGCTGCGGCACTGGAACGTCTTCGACCGCACCGACTTCGGCGACGTCGGCAACCAGGCGCGCGACGAGCTGGCGGCGTTCCTGGAGGCTCTCGACATCCAGGCGACCAAGTTCGTGGACCGACGCGCCGAGCACCGCGCCCGCGACGCCGCCAAGGCCGACACCGACGCCACGCCCGACATCGCCTCCTGAGGAGGAGGCCTCACCTCGCGCCGAACCGCTCCGCCAGCACGCCGGCCACGTCTGCGGGCGACGGCATCGCGGCGATCTCCAGCGCCACCTCTCGGGCCCGCTCGGTGAACGAGCCCTCGGCCAGCAGCCGCGACACCGCGCGGGTGACCGACTCCTCCGTCACCGCGTCGGGGGCCAGCACCAGCGCCGTACCGGATCGCTCCCCGCCGGCCGCGTTGCGGAACTGGTCGGCGGCCAGCGGCAGGCACAGCTGTGGCAGCCCGGCGGCGAGCGCCCCCAGGAACGTGCCGGAGCCGGCGTGCGACACCACCACGGCACATCGCTCGAGCACCCGGGACTGGTCGACCCACGTCTCGACCTGCACGTTCGCGGGCAGGCCAGCGAAGCGGGCCGGGTCGCCGTCGGGCCCGATGGCCACGAGCAGCCCGACAGGCAGTGCCGACAGCGCCGACGCGACCGTCACCAGCACCGGAGAGTGGTTCTGCACGGTGCCGAGCGTCAGGTAGACGAGCGGTGGTCCGTCGTCGACCGCCCGGTCCCGTGCCGGCGAGGCGGGTCGCAACGGCTGCACGGCGGGGATGTGGTCCATCGCGACCGACTGCACCGACGGCGGGCAGATGTCCAGGTAGAGCGACGTGAAGCACCCGGCGTACGGCGCGGGCTCCTGCCGGTGCGCGGCCCAGAGCGCCGCCACCTTCTCGCTCGCCGCGGTCAGGATCGCTGCCGGGATCGCGCCCCCGAAGGAGTGGGTCACGCTCGGCAGCCCCAGCACGGAACCGACCAGGGGCGACGCCAGCTCTCCGTGCTCGTGGACCAACAGCTCGGGTCTCCACTCGCGCGCGAGCGGCAGCAGGTCCGCCGCCATGGCCGGCGTCAGCAGCTCGCCGAACATGTGGGGATAGATGAAGGCGGCCCGTTCAGGAGGCGCGATCGTGGCCGCGACGGCGTGCAACCGCCCGAGACCCTCGCGGAGCGCGGCTCCGGTCAGACCCGCGGGTGACGTCTCCAGGCCGGCGGCAGCGACGTGCCCCGTCGCCTCCGCGCTGGCGGCCCACAGCACCTGGTGACCGGCCGCCCGGAGCGCTCGCGCCAGCGGCAGCATGGGGAGGACGTGGCCATGACCCCAGGTGGAGGAGAAGAGCACCCGCACGACATCGCCTTCCCGAGTTCCCAGAGCCTCGGTACGGTCCTGGCATGGGTATTCTCCGCAAGATCGCCGTGGTCGGCATCGCCAAGAAGCTGTACGACGAGTCGCGCAAGCCCGAGAACCAGCGTCGCATCAACGAGGCGGTGTCCTCGCTCAAGGAGCGCCGCGAGCGCTCGCGTCGCCACCGCTGATGCGGCGCTGGCCTCAGCCGGGCTGCTGACCACCACGACAGCGACGTCTCCGGGCCGCCTCGACCGGGGACGACACTGAACCGAGCCACCCGGCCAGCCGTGTCTTGGGCAGGAGGTCCGATGCCGGAGAGCCCCGCCGTCGTGATGCGACAGCTGCACGACGAGCACGCCGCCGCGTTGTGGGGCTTCTGCCTGCGCCTGACCAGCGGCAACCGCGCGCAGGCGGAGGACGTCGCGCAGGAGACGCTGCTGCGGGCCTGGCGCAACGCCGCGGTGCTCGAGAAGTCGCAGGGCTCGGTCCGGGCCTGGCTGTTCACCGTCGCTCGCAACATCGTCATCGACGAGTGGCGCACCAGGCGCGCGCAGAGCGAGCTCTCCGTGGCCGAGGTGCCCGACGTGGCCCGTACCGGTGACCAGACCGACCAGCTGCTGCTCTCGTGGCTGGTCGCCGAGGCGCTCACGAGGCTTTCCGCCGACCACCGCGCGGTGCTGCTGGAGTGCTACTACCGCGGGCTCCCGGTCGCCGAGGCCGCACAGCGCCTGGGCGTCCCGGAGGGCACGGTGAAGTCGCGCACCCACTACGCGCTGCGTGCACTCCGGCTCGCCCTGGAAGAGATGGGGGTGTCCCGATGAGCTGCGAGTTCGCACACCACGACGGCGCCTACGTGCTCGGTTCGCTCTCGCCGTCAGACCGCGCGGAGTTCGAGCGCCACCTGGCCGGCTGCAAGGACTGTGCGCGTGCAGTCCGCGAGCTCGCCGGGCTGCCCGGTCTCCTGGCCCGGGTCTCGCCGGACGTGCTCGAGTCCGACGGCCCGCCCGTGCCGGTGCCGGCGACGCTCCTCCCGGCACTCGTCGCAGAGGCGCGCCGTTCGCAGCGACGTCGTACGACGGTGCTCGTGGGCCTGGCTGCAGCCGCGGCCGTGGTCGTCGCCGGCGGATCGGTGGTCGTCGGGAACGCCCTCGACGAGCCGGCGCCGGCCGGGCAGTCCGCTCCCCCCAGCGAAGCGCCGTCACTCACGATGGACCCGGTCGGCGGGGCACCGGTCACCGGCAGCCTGGCCCTGACCAGCGTGGCGTGGGGCACCCGCCTGGACCTGGTCTGCACGTACGACGCGCCCGGCGCGAGCTACGGCGCGACGTACGCCATGGTCGTGCGCACCCGCGACGGCCGAGTCGAGCAGGTCGCCACCTGGAAGGCGCTCCCGGGCAAGTCGATGCGGCTCCCGGCCGCGACGTCGGCCACCCGCGACGACATCGCCTCAGTCGAGGTGCTGACCGCCGACGGGGTGCCCGTCCTGAAGCTGACGGAGTGAGCGCAGGTGGCCCTCGGCGTTCGCCGCGAGCAGGCCGGCCACGATCGCGACGACCTCCGAGACGGCCGCCGCCCAGGCGTAGAAGCCCGACCACGACGCCTCGACGCCGAACAGGCCGACCGTCGTCGAGATCACGAACGCCGCGAGGGTGGACGCACCGAAGCCGACCACGAGCAGCAACGGAGCCCAGTGCTGCCACATCAGCAGCAGCACGGCGATGACCACGCCGGCGACGGCGTTGACCATGAACGCCGGGCCGACCACGTCGAGGTCGCGGGTGCCGTCGAACCACAGCTTCAGGTGCACGGCAGCCGAGACCAGTGCCGCAACTGCCGCGACGATTCGCATGTGCATGACCATCTCCGATCCACCACGGGCACCCCGGCCGTCGAGGGCTCCACTCGCTACACGTCCTGGATCGACGCGAGGTTCACTCCTGACGGCTGCCGTACGCCGAGAAGAAGCGGTCGCGGAAGGTGTCCATCCGCCAGACCGGGGCGTCCGGTGCGGGCAGGAGTCCGTCCTGCCAGTCCCAGCCGGAGATCCGCCGCAGCATCGCCGGGTCCTGCGCGATCACGCTGACGGGTACGTCGTGATCCGCATCGTTGCCGCTCACGTAGCTGTGCGGCTGGTGGTCGCCGAGCACGACGAGCACGAGGTCGGGGTCGGACTGCCGCTCCAGCCACGACACCAGCGTCTCCATGGTGTACTCGATCGACTCGCCGTAGACGCGGCGTACGGCATCGGGGTCGCGGAAGACGACGTCAGAGGGCTCGCCGCGCTCCGGCATCCCGTCGAAGACCGAGCCGTCGCCGACCCGGTCCCAGGGCACGAGCTCCGGTAGCGGAGTCCACGGGTGGTGGCTGGAGACCAGGTCGATCTCGGCCATCACGGGGTCGCGGCCCGTCGGCGCGAGCTCCGCGCGCCGGAAGTGCTCCAGGGTGTACTGGTCCGGCATCGACGCGTAGCCGAACTCCGGGCCCTCGTAGCCGACGTTGCGGGAGTCGTAGACCTGGTCGAAGCCGTAGAACTCCTCGCCCTCGGGCCAGTCCTTCGTGTTCGCCGGGACGTCGGCGACCGTGCGCCAGCCCGCGCTGCCGAACGCCTCGGTGAGCGTCAGGCGGTCTGCGCGCAGGAGCTGGTCGTAGCGCTGCTGGCTGTCGACCCACAGCCCCGACTGCAGCGTCGCGTGGGCGAGCCAGCTGGCCGCGCCGTACGTCGGTGAGGTCATGAAGGCGCTGCGCGAGGAGTAGCCGGCGGCACGCAGCCGGCGCGTCCCGTCCTCGAGCACAGCGCCGATGCCCCCGGAGAACGACGAGTCCTGCACCGCGACCCGGCCGTAGCTCTCGACGAACACGATCAGCACGTCCTTGCCCCGGAGGCCCTCGACCAGCTGCCCGGCCGGGGTCCCGCGCATTCGGTCGGCCGCGATCTCCCCCTCGAAGGTACGACGGTCGCGCAGGTCGGCGCGCACCGACCGCACCTGGTCGACGGCCAGGCCGGCGGCGCTGGTGGAGGCGACGCGGCCGACCGGGCCGACGAGGAGGCCGGACACCGCGCACAAGACCCAGACGGTGCCGACTGCGGTGAGCGCCCGCGCTGTCCCGCGCCGGTGCTCCGCGGCCGCCCCGGTCACCCTCATCGCCGACAGGGCCAGCACCACGAGGAGCCCGGCGGCAAGGACGCCCGCCACGACAGCGGCGGCGACCGCGGCCGGTCGGCCGATCGAGTCCGCCAGCACGCCGATCCCGGGCCCGAGGTAGACCCAGTCGCCGACCGGGCTGAACCGCCGGTCCAGCACCGCCTCGAAACCGGTGTCCAGGACCTTCATGATGACGAGGAGCCCCAGCAGCAGCCCGAATGCGGATGCCACCCACCGTCGCGGCCGGGGCGGCAGGAGCAGCGCCAGCGCGACCAGGACGATCCCCTCCAGGGGCAGCCGGAGGAGGGCACCGGGCGTCAGGTCCTGCACGCGGACGGGCAGCACCAGCGCGACCCAGACCAGGGCCACCGCCACGGCGGTGACCGGCGCGCCGGCGAGACGGGGCCGGCTCGGCACTGCCGCGGCGTCGCGGCGATGACGCCACTGCCACCACACGTCCCTGCCGAACGACTCCAGCAGGAGGGCGAGCGCGGCCGCGAGGACCACCTGCGACCACGACCGTGGCAGCAGCTCCGCAGCAGCGACGGCGAGCACCACACCCTGCACGGCCGCGACGACCTTGGCCCAGTAGCGAGGCGGCGTCGGCCGCCGCAGCCACGCGAGGGCCCACCCGGCAGCGACGTACGCGTACCGCATCGCCCCGATGGCGAGCACCCAGGCTCCGGCCTCCTGGGCGACGTACACGCTGAGGACGGCGATGAGGAACGCGTCGACCTCCATGTCGAAGCGGGCTCCGAGCGGGGTGACCGTGCCGGTGCGGCGGGCGACGATCCCGTCGACCGCGTCGAGCCAGAGGGCCACGGCGCTGAGGGTGACCAGGGTCGCGACCGGCGCCGGCCGGACGAACGCGTCGGCGGTCAGCCCGGCCACCGAGCACGCGATCACCGCACGGACGAGGGTCACCCGCCCGGCCGGCCCCACGCCTGCGGCGCCGTGCCGCACCAGGGCCGAGCCGAGGGTGAGACCGAGGCCCGCGCCGCAGACGACTCCGACGGTCCGGCCGACCGGGCCGAGGCCGACGGTGGCCGCCAGGAGCACCAGCAGCGCGAGCAGGCCGACGCACCCGGCAAGCGGACCGCTGGCCTGAACCCGATGCACCGCGCCTCCGTGGGTAGGGAGTACAACGGTGACACGACCATGGACCGTCATCGGTTCATCCAGTCAGGAGAGGAGCCGCCGGTGGCGCCCGAGTCCGCGTTCTGGGTGGCCGAGCCGGGCCGGGGCGAGATCCGGCCGGCGGGCCTGCGCGAGCCGGACGCGGACGAGGTGCTGGTGCGCACCACCAGGTCTGCGGTCAGTCGCGGCACGGAGACGCTGGTGTTCCGCGGCGGCGTGCCCGTCGACCAGTACGCCGCGATGCGCGCGCCCTTCCAGGAGGGCGACCTTCCGGGGCCGGTGAAGTACGGCTACCTCAACGTCGGCGTCGTGGAGCGGGGGCCGGCGGAGCTGCTCGGACGCACCGTCTTCTGCCTGCACCCGCACCAGACGGCGTACGTCGTCCCGGCCGCCGCCGTCACGGTCGTGCCCGACGGCGTACCGCCCGAGAGGGCCGTGCTCGCCGGAACCGTCGAGACCGCCGTCAACGCCCTGTGGGACGCGGCGCCCCTGCTCGGCGACCGGGTGGCGGTGGTGGGCGCGGGCATGGTCGGGTGCTGCGTGGCCCGGCTGCTGGCGGGCATCCCGGGCATCCGGGTCACCCTCGTCGACACGGATCCGTCGCGGGCTTCGACGGCTGCGGCACTCGACGTCGGGTTCGCGGCGCCCGGCGACGCACCGGGCGGCTGCGACCTCGTCGTGCACGCGAGTGCGACCGCCGCCGGCCTCCAGCTCTCCCTCGACCTGCTCGCCCAGGAGGGCGAGGTGATCGACCTGAGCTGGTACGGCGACGCCCGGGTCGAGCTCTCGCTCGGCGGCGCCTTCCACTCGGGGCGGCTGGCGATCCGGTCGAGCCAGGTGGGGGCGGTGGCCCCGGCCCGCCGAGCCCGCCGTTCCCCCGCCGACCGGCTCGCGCTGGCTCTCGACCTGCTCGCGGACCCGGCCTTCGACTCCCTGCTGACGGGCTCCTCGTCGTTCCGCGAGCTGCCCGAGGTGATGGCCGGCCTCGCCGACGGGACCCTGCCCGCGCTGTGCCACACCATCACCTACGACGAGGAGTGAACGTGTTCCGAGTGACGGTCCGCGACCACATGATGATCGCCCACAGCTTCCGCGGCGAGGTGTTCGGTCCCGCGCAGCGCCTGCACGGCGCGACGTACGTCGTCGACGCGACGTTCGCCGCGCCCGAGCTCGACGCCGACGGGATCGTGGTCGACATCGGCCTGGCGACCGAGCAGCTGCACGCCGTGCTCGCCGACCTGAACTACCGCAACCTCGACGACGAGGAGGCGTTCGCGGGGACGAACACGTCGACGGAGGCCCTCGCCCGGGTGGTCGCCGACCGGCTCGCCGAGCGCGTCCGCGTCGATGGCCTCACCTCGATCACGGTGACGCTGCACGAGTCGCACGTGGCCTGGGCGAGCTACGAACGGTCGATGTGAAGGTCCACGTGGTCGTCCCCGAGGGCATCGACGACCCACGACGTCCCAGCGGCGGCAACGTCTACGACCGCCGGCTCTGCCAGGAGCTGGCCGCACTGGGGTGGGTCGTCGAGGAGCACGCCGTACGACCGTCGGACCTGATGCGAGCGCTGGCGTCGGTCCCCGATCGGGGCGTCGTGCTCGTCGACGGGTTGATCGCCTCCGAGGCACTGCTCGCCGAGACCTCGCGGCTGCGGATCGTGGTGCTCCTGCACATGCCGGTCGGCGACGATCGTGAGCGTGCGGTCCTCTCCGCCGTTGCCGGCGTGGTGACGACGAGCGAGTGGGCGCGCGCCCGCGTGCCTGCCGACCGGGTGACCGTGGCGGCACCCGGCGCCGACGTCGCGCCTCGTGCAGCGGGTTCGAGCGACGGTGGTGCACTGCTGTGCGTGGGGGCCGTCGTACGCGCGAAAGGACAGGACGTCGTGCTCGACGCGCTGGCCAGGATCATCAGCCGCGACTGGAGCTGCACCTTCGTGGGCGCCCTCGACCTCGAGCCCGATTTCGTCCACGACCTGCATGACCGGCTGCCGGACGGGGTCCGCTTCACGGGTCCTCTTGCCGGGAAGGACCTCGAGGACCGGTACGCCGGAGCGGACCTGCTGGTCTCGGCCTCGCGGCGGGAGTCCTACGGCATGGCGGTGACGGAGGCCCTGGCCCGCGGGATCCCGGTCGTCACCACGGAGGTCGGGGGGCTGCCCGAGGCGGTCGGGTCGGCGCCCGACGGCTCGCGCCCCGGGCTGGTCTTCCCGGTCGACGACGTGCATGCCCTGGCCGGGCATCTCGACCGATGGCTCGGCGACCCACAGCTGCGCGAGCGGCTCCGGCGCTCTGCTGCCGGCCGCAGCGATTCCCTCGGCTCCTGGGCCGGCACGGCCCGTAGCGTGGTCGAGGCACTGGAGGAGTCGCGCGTGCCCGGTTGAACCGCTCCACGCTCCGCCCCGTATGTCAGGCAACGCGCGTCGTCGTGAGGGAGGGACCGCCATCAGCAGGAAGTTCTGGATGTGGGCGCGCCTCCTCGGCGGGGCCGCGATCCTGGCTGCGCTCGCGTGGCGCCAGGGCGCAGACCCGTTCCTCGAGGGCCTGCGACTGACCAGCCTCGGGGCGCTGGCGCTGGCGGTCGTGATCACCGCCGGGACCACCCTCTGCTGCGCCTGGCGCTGGAGCCTGGTCACCGACCGCCTCGGCGTCGGCGTGCCGCTCCGGACCGCCTTCGCGGCCTGCTACCGCTCGCAGTTCCTCAACGCCACGCTGCCCGCCGGGGTGCTCGGCGACGTGCACCGCGGAGTGCGCCACGGTCGCGACACCGGGGCGATGGGCCGCGGACTGTGGTCGGTCGCCTGGGACCGCGCGATCGGCCAGGCGGTGCAGGCCGTCCTCGCGCTGGGCGCGGTCGCCTTCCTGAGTCCGGCCCTGCGCACGCCCGTGCTGGTCGTCGTCGTCGTCGGTCTGGCCGGCCTCGTCGTCGTGTCGCTGGCCCTGCCCGGCCGGGTGTGGCTGACGCTGGCCGACGACGCCCGCCGGCTGGCGGGCGTGTGGCCGCGCGTGGCCCTGGCGTCCGCTCTCGCGGCGACCGGCCATGCCGTCGTCTTCGTGGTGGCCGCCCGGACCGCCGGCGTCACCGCCCCGCTCTCCGACCTGGCGCCTCTCGCGTTCGTCGTACTCCTCGTGTCGGCGGTGCCGGTCAGCGTCGCCGGCTGGGGGCTGCGCGAAGGAGCGGCCGCGTGGGTGTTCGCCGCCGTCGGCCTGGGCGCAGCGCAGGGCCTCACCGTCTCCGTCGTGTACGGCGTGACGGCGCTCGTCGCGACCCTGCCGGGCGCCGTGGTGCCGGTGCCTCGGGTCGGCGCGCCCACCCGGCGACTCGAGGAGGCGGCCCATGGCTGAGCGGCCCTACACCCTGCTCAGCTGCGGGATGTCGCTCGACGGCTATCTCGACAGTGCGACCGACGAGCGCCTGCTGCTGTCGAACGCCGCGGACCTCGATCGGGTCGACGGCGTCCGGGCCGGCTGCGACGCGATCCTGGTCGGGGCGACGACGGTCCGCAAGGACAACCCGCGACTGCTCGTCCGCGCTCCCGAACGGCGCGAGGAGCGGGTGGCGACCGGCCGGCCGAGCTCCCCGCTGAAGGTGACCTTGACCCGGGAGGCGCAGCTGGACCCGGGCGCGAACTTCTTCGCCACCGGTGACGTGACGAAGCTCGTCTACTGCCCGGCCGACACCGTCAGCCACGCACGCGACCGGCTCGGGTCGGTGGCCACGGTCGTCGACGGCGGCCACACCGTGCGGATGCGCCGGCTGAGCGAGGACCTGCACGACCGGGGCGTGCGGCGGCTGATGGTCGAGGGTGGCGGGACGGTGCACACCCAGTTCCTCACCGACGGCCTCGCCGATGAGCTGCAGCTCGTCGTGGCGCCGTTCTTCGTGGGCGACTCGCGTGCCCGTCGGTTCGTCGGCGACGGGATGTTCCCGTGGAGCCCCGATCACCGGGCGACGCTGGTGGAGACGCGGACCCTGGGCGACGTCGTACTCCTCCGCTACGCCCTGTCGCCTCGGTTCGAGGGCTGACGGCTCTGGGCTGACGCGCTCAGGTCCTCTTGCGGAGCGCGATCAGGGTGTCGGTCACCATGCCGGTCTCGCCGTGCGGGCCGATGGACTCCCGGTCCCGGCCGGCGCACAGCTCGACGCTCCACTCGCGGAGGTCCAGCCCGGTGTCCGCGAGCGTCTCCTCCGGCGTCGGGAAGCCGCCCGGCCCGTGGTCCGACCACGACGGCGCCGAGGCATGGTCGATCAGCACGATCGCCGCGCCGGGCACGGTCGCGGCCGCCGCTCGGCGCAGGATGTCGGCACGGTCGAAGGCCAGCGGTGACTGGAAGTACGTCGCGGTGACGAGGTCGAACGCTCCCTCCGGGAACGTCTCCGCCAGGTCGTGCCGCTCGGTCCTGATCACGTCGCCCAGACCCTCGGCGGCGGCCGCCTCGTCGACCCGGCGCAGGGCGGTCGGTGAGACGTCCACGGCGGTCACCGTCCAGCCCTCCCGGGCCAGCCAGAGGCTGTCGCCGCCGTGTCCGGCGCCGAGCTCCAGCACCCGGCCGGGAGCGATCACCAGCTCGGACAGGACGTCGACGAGAGGCGGGTTGGGGCGCCTGCCCCAGTCCTCGTCGTAGCCGAGGTAGCGCTGCTCCCAGAACTCCGGGGCGGGGGTCGGGTCCGTGGCGTGGGCATGGTCGTGATGTGTCGTCATGGCTCACATGGTGGCGCCACTCTCACGCTGTCGGCAACCTTTGTTGTCGTTTCGGCAAACCCGCGTGTCAGCTGGCCACCGGGTCACCGACGTCGTTCGTCGCCGTCGACCGGCAGGTCTCGACCCACGGGGTCGGTTCCAGCCCGAGCTCGCGGGTGATCGCCGAGGAGTCCAGCACGTAGGGGCGCTGGAACTGGTACGCCGTCTCGCGCAGCCCCTGGCGAGCGCCTCCGCACAGCTGGCCGAGATCGGGCCGGCGGCCTTGTCGGTCCGCGCCGTCGCGCGCGACCTCGGCCAGTCCGTCGAGACGGCGGACGCCGCAGTGCGCAGGCGCGCCGACTACGCGCGTCGCTGGGGGGTGCTCTCCCACGCCGTCCACGGCTGGGCCCGGGCCCAGCCGCACCGCTACGCCCTGCTCTACGGATCACCGGTGCCCGGCCATGCCGCCCCGGACGACACGGTCACCTCGGCGGCGCGGTCCTCACTCTGTTCGCCGGGGGCCAGGCGGCGGGGATCCGGCCGGCCCCCCGCTGCGAAGGTCGGCCGGCGCGAGAGCGCAGCAGTGGCGCCGATCCGCGCCTTCACCGATCCCGCGCTCGACGACGAGTGGACGGTCCGCGGCCTGGTGACGTGGGGTGCCCTGCCGGGCGCCGTCTCGCTCGAGCTGTTCGGCCATCTCCATCGTGGCGTGCTCGACGACGACGTGCATTTCGCGCAGATCGTCGACCAGCTCGCCGCGGACCTCGGCGTCACCCAGGGTCGCCGCCGAGCTCGAGCGGAGCCCACGCGCGGACGGACACGACCGACACCCCGGGGGTGGCGTAGTAGGGGTCCTCGGCCAGGATCCGCTCCATCCCGGCGTCGTCGGTGTCGAGGACCAGCAGGGCGCCCGAGTCGTCCGGCCACGGTCCGGCCAGGACCAACCGTCCCGCGGCGCGCAGCTCCTGCAGACGCCGGCGATGGGCCGGCCGCGCGTCGAGACGCCGCGGGTCGTCGGTGAAGGCGATCTCCAGCACGAACATGCACGCGACGCTAGAGTCCGCGGCCGGCCAACCGCTGTATCGCGCGATACTCGCCGGCATGACTGCTGTGACGTTGTCGGAGGTCCCTCTCTTCGCGGAGCTGGCCCCAGACAGGTTGGCCGCCCTGGCGCGTGACTCCACGGTGTCGGTCCTGGCGCCCGGCGCCATCGCGGCGCTGCGCGGCCAACCGGCGACCGCCCTGCTGGTGGTCGAGAGCGGTGGACTCAGGGCGGTGCACGAGAGCGGCGAGGGCCGACGGCTCCGGCTCGGTGACTTCCGTGCTCCATGTGCCGTCGACAAGGTCGCGCTGCTCGACACCGGCGCCTACACGTCCACCTGGGAGGCGATCGACTGCACCCGGATCCGGTCGATCCCCCGCGCGGTGTTCCTCTCCGTCCTGGACGACGTCGACGGCGTGCGGCGTCACGTCCTGGCGCACCTCGCTGCCGAGGTCCGGCGCCACCAGGAGGAGCGGGTCACGATGACGCTCGCGGATGCGACCGCCCGGGTGGCCGCCTGGCTCGTCGCCGAGATGGCCGTCCAGGGTGCTCGCGTCGAGCTCGTGGGCGGGCAGGAGGGTCTGGGCGAGTCGATCGGCGCGTCGAGGGTCACGACGAACAGGTGCCTCCAGCAGCTCGCCGACCTGGCCGTCATCCGCGTGGAGAGGCGCGCCGTGTGCGTGCTGGCGCCCGAGCTGCTGGCCCGGATCGCCGTCGCGCCGATCTGAGGAGCTCGAGTTCGCGTCGCCGGCGAGTCACGCGTCGTCCAGCAGCGCCTCGAGGAGGTCGGCCTCCTGCCGCAGGACCGCCGCCCGCTCGCCGTGCGCCATGTCGTACTCCACGGCAGCGGCTCGCCGCTCTTCGATCTCCGCCGCCACGATGCCTCGCACGTCGCCCTCCGTCAGCTGCCGGCGAGCGGCGTCGGCCGCACCCGCGCCCACGGGCGCCTCCTCCATCGCGCCGGCCGCCGGCAGGTCCGTCACCGGCTGCGCACCGGCGTTGTCGATCGCGGCCAGGGTCGAGCGGTAGGCGGAGACGGCGGCGCGGTCCCTGCTCCTCATCGCCGCGGTCAGCGCCGTACGAAGCGCCAGGGTCAGTGGGCTGTCGGGAGTCGTCACGCGCTACCCGAGCTCGTACGGCGCGGCGTGTAGAGCAGCATGTCGCGTGTGTGGATCGCGGTGATCATGGGGATCACGCTAACGGTCGCGTGCGCGACGCCGCTCAGGATGCCTCAACGGACGCACGCGACTCGCTCACACGTTGAAGCGGAACTCCACCACGTCGCCGTCGGCCATCACGTAGTCCTTGCCCTCCATGCGCACCTTGCCGGCCTCCTTGGCCTTGTGCATGGAGCCGGCGGCCATCAGGTCGCCGAAGGAGACGATCTCGGCCTTGATGAAGCCGCGCTGGAAGTCGGTGTGGATGACCCCGGCGGCCTCCGGGGCGGTGGCGCCCTTGCGGATCGTCCAGGCCCGCGTCTCCTTGGGGCCGGCGGTGAGGTAGGTCTGGAGACCGAGGGTGTCGAAGCCGACGCGGGCCAGCGTCTCGAGACCGGGCTCGTCGACGCCCATCTCGGCCAGCATCGCGCGGGCCTCCTCGTCGTCGTCGAGCTCGACGAGCTCCGACTCGAACTTGGCGTCGAGGAAGATCGCCTCGGCGGGCGCGATGATCTCGCGCATCTGGTCCTTGAGCGTCTCGTCGGCCAGCTCGTCGGCGTCGCAGTTGAAGACGAAGATGAACGGCTTGGCAGTCAGCAGCGACAGCTCGCGGATCAGCGTGCGGTCGATCGTGGTCGAGCTGATCGGCGTACCGGACTCGAGGGCCGAGAGCGCCTCGCGGGCGGCGTCGAGGTTGGCGGCGAGCGACTTGTTGCCTCGCGCCTCCTTCTCCAGTCGCGGGATCGCCTTCTCCACGGTCTGCAGGTCGGCCAGGATCAGCTCGGTCGAGATGGTCGAGATGTCGCTGCGCGGGTTGACCTCGCCGTCGACGTGGGTGACGTCCTCGTCGCGGAAGACCCGGGTCACCTGGCAGATCGCGGCGGACTCGCGGATGTGCGAGAGGAACTTGTTGCCCAGGCCCTCGCCCTCCGAGGCCCCGCGCACGATGCCCGCGATGTCGACGAACTCGACGGTCGCGGGCAGCACCTTGGCGCTCGCGAACACCGACGCGAGCTGCGGCAGCCGGTCGTCGGGCACGCCCACGACGCCGACGTTCGGCTCGATGGTCGCGAACGGGTAGTTCGCCGCGAGGACGTCGTTCTTGGTGAGGGCGTTGAAGAGGGTCGACTTGCCCGCGTTCGGAAGTCCGACGATGCCGATGGTGAGAGCCACGGGCGGTGAGTCTAGGTGGGTCCGACACCCACGGCCCAATCACCCGGACGCCGAACGACCCCGCGGCATGGGGGTCGCGGGGTCGTTCCGATGGGTCGTGCCACGCGGCTCCGCGTGGGGGTGGAGCCGTGAGGCCTGGAAGGAGGGGGGCCTTCCGATGAACCTGAGTACAGCGTCGCCCACGAGTCTGTCGGTTGTACGCCGATCGCTGCCCCATGTCTGTGCAGTGCAACTACCTGCAGAAATGAGCACCGGCCCACCCGATCGGGGGCCGGGCGGGCCAGTGGTCTCGAGGTCGTCAGACCCGTCGGGCGGTCAGCCGCCGTACAGGGCCCGGATGCCCGCGCCGTCCGTGGCGCTGAAGCTCAGGTCGGGGCTCGTGCCGTTGCACTGGGGGTAGTGCATGATCGACGCGGAGTCGTAGCCGGTCAGGGCTCGCCAGTTGTTGTCCTCGAAGCAGGTGCCGGACTCGGGGCGGGTGTGCTCGTGGCGGAAGCCGAGCGTGTGGCCGAGCTCGTGACCGAGCACGTTGCCCGGGCTCCAGCCCGACGAGAAGATCGAGTCGTCGACGAGCACGTTCATCTCGAAGTCGCTGCTGCTCGGGAAGAACGCCCGGGCGATGTACTGCGACGTCTGGACCGGCTCGACCGGGAACAGCACCGTGTTGTTGCTCGTCACGCAGTTGCTGTCGGCGGACGGCACGTAGGTGAAGTTGACCCCCGAGGAGGCGCTCTCCCACAGGGCCGCGCCCTCGGCCATCGCCGCCACGATCGCGGCGTGGTCGGCACCGAAGCCGGTGCTCACGCAGTAGGTGAGGTTCTGCGCCTGGCTGGCGCTCCAGGCGTCGTCTGCGCCGCCGACGGTGTTGACGATGAGCTTGCGCGACTTGTGCCGGTTGATCTTGTTGGCCTTGTCGAAGACCTGCCGGTAGTAGGTGCGCAGCGAGTGCGTGCTGGAGATCGGCTCGTCGCCGTTGACGATGTACTGCCCATCGGTGTCCTGGAACGTCGCCCGCTCGAACTGCTTGAACGACGGCACCTTCTCCTTCGCCACCTTCGCCTCGACAGGTTGGACTCCGGTGGTCATCACCAGGGCTGTTGCCCCGAGGATGGTGGCGGCGATCCTGCTGAACTTGCTTCGTGTCATCTCAAAACCCTCCGGTTGGATACGGACACTTCGATACAACTGGTCCAGACCAGTTGGCACCACCATTGACACGGGCCAGGTTCGTGCGATGCGACAACTTGCAAGTTCTGCAAGGCTCTCGACATGACCGATCTGGCGGCCGAGCCGACCTTGCGAGAACCCGCACATCAGGTGAGCCCCCGGGCGGTGCCCTACTGGCGCCTCGGCGCGGCGCTCGGGGCGGTGATCTTCGTCGGCCTCACGGTGGCGGCGTACGTCGTGGTGCCGATGCTCACCGACTCCGGTCGGCCCTGGTGGGCGACCCTCCTGCTGGCCGTGCTCGTCGTCGTGGAGGTGGCCTACGTCGTGGCGATGCCGAGCATCCGCTACCGCGTGCACCGCTGGGAGGTCACCGACACCGCGATCCACACCCGCTCCGGCTGGATCACCCGCGAGACCCGCATCGCCCCGCTCTCCCGCGTCCAGACGGTCGACTCGCAGCAGGGCGCGCTCATGCGCCTCTTCAAGCTCTCCACCCTCGTCGTCACCACCGCCTCCGCAGCGGGCCCGCTGACCATCGTCGGGCTCGACCAGGAGGAGGCCAAGCACGTCGTCGCCGACCTGGTCGCCATCACCGGTGCCAGCGAGGGCGACGCCACGTGACACCCGAGTGGCAGCGACTGGACCCTCGGCTGCTGGTGATCGGGCCGTTCCGCGCGCTCCGCCAGTTCCTCCTGCCGTTCGTCTTCGCGATCGTCGGCATCAGTACGTCGGGTGGCCTCGACTGGTGGTGGGCGCTCCCGGTCGCCGTCGTACCCCTGCTCGTCGGCCTGCTGCCCTGGCTCACCACGCGCTACCGGATCACCGAGACCCGGTTGGAGCGCCGATCCGGCTGGCTCAACAAGCAGGAGGTCACCGCGCCCCTCGACCGGGTGCGCAGCGTCGACCTCGAGAGCTCGCTGCTCCACCGGATCCTCGGCGTGACGACCGTCAGCATCGGCACCGGCGTCGACGAGACGCGCATCAAGCTCGACGCGATCGCCCACGACGACGCGGCCGCGCTGCGCAGGCAGCTGCTGGCGGAGCGGGTGGCCGTGGCCGCACCCCCGCCCACCGGGAACGAGGACGCGCCCGCCGCCGACGCGGCACAGCCCGAGGTGTTGGCCACCATCGACTGGTCCTGGTTGCGCTTCGCGCCCTTCAGCCTCTCCCGGCTCGTCGTGGTCGCAGCGGGCGTTCGGCGTGCTGTCGCAGTTCGCCGACGACCTGCCGTTCCTCGACGGCGAGCACCTGTCCGACGCGTGGGAGTGGGTGATCTCGTTCGCGATCCCGCTGGTGGCGATCGTGCTGTTCCTCGGGGCGCTGGTCGGCTGGCTGATCATCTCGATCGGCGGCTACGTCGTCCAGTGGTTCGGCCTCCGCCTGACCCGCGAGCACGGCTCGCTGCACCTCACCGCCGGCCTGTTCACCACCAAGTCGGTCAGCGTCGAGGAGACGCGGGTGCGCGGGCTGGTGCTCGACGAGCCCCTGTTGCTGCGCATCGTCGGCGGTGCCGAGCTGTCCACGCTCTCCACCGGTGTCGAGAACGGCGTGACCGAGATCCTGCCGCCGGCGCCGGTCGCCGTCGCGCGACGCGTCGGCGCCGACGTTCTCCCGGGGGCGGAGCCGCTCGACGTGTCCATGCAGCGGCACGGTCGCCACGCCCGACGGCGCAGCTACATCGGATCGCTCTACTTGCCGGCGATCCTGATCGTGGCGACCGTGGTGGCGACCGTGATGATCGATCTGCCGTGGTGGCCGGTCCCCGTGCTCGCCGTCGTCCTGCGTCGGGCTGGGGCTCGTGTTGGGCGAGTCGGCCTACCGCCACCTCGGACACGCGCGTACGGCGCAGCACCTGGTCGCCGGTGACGGGATGACCACGCGACGGCGCACCATTCTCGAGACCGACGGCATCATCGGCTGGGTCGTGAGCCAGACCTTGTTCCAGCGACGCGTCGGCCTGGCCAACCTGATCGCCACGACCGCCGCCGGCGCGGAGCGCGTGCTCATCAGCGACATCCCGCTGGGGCGTGCGATCGAGGTCGCGGACGCGGCGACCCCGGGCGTGCTCAGTGCGTGGTTGCCTGGTCCGCCGGACGACTCGCCGAGTTAGCCCGGCGGGTGGTGTGGGCGGTCTTGGCCGTGAGCCAGAGGCTGACCGCCACGTAGTAGACGGGGTAGGCCAGCGAGACCACGATCAGCGGCGTCGACGGGTCGGGCAGCTGGGCCACGATGAAGCCGAAGACCACCATCCAGGCGGCGGAGAAGCTCATGTTGAGGTACCACAGGTCCACGGTGCGTGACGGGTAGAGGTACTTCACCGGCACGAACACCAGCACCGTGAAGACCAGCAGCAGGGCGGTCGTGACACCCACCGACATGCCGGCGACGACGACGTAGAACGCGACGACGTTCCAGTAGCTCGGGAAGCCCAGGAAGAAGTGGTCGTCGGTCTTCGCGTCCGACCGGCAGAACTGGTAGCAGGACGCCACCAGCGGCAGCGAGGCCACGACGCCGCCCCACGCTCCGTCGGGCAGGTAGCCGTTGGCCCAGAGCAGCACCATCGGCGCGAACGCGTAGGTGAGGTAGTCGACGATGTTGTCGAGGAGCGCGCCGTCGAACTCCGGCACCAGCTCCTTGACCCGGAAGTGCCGGGCCATGAACCCGTCGGTGCCGTCGACCACCATCGCAGCGAGGAAGAGCCACAGCACGGTCTGCTCGTCGCCCTCGTAGGCGAAGTGCACCATGGCGAGCGCGAGCACCGACCCGATGGCGGTGTAGGCGTGCACAGACCACGCGGCGAGCTTCTCCATGGGGACCACGCTAGGCGATGGATCGCCCGTCGTTAGGGTTGACGCGTGCGGCTCGCCACCTGGAACGTCAACTCACTCCGCTCGCGCATCGACCGGGTCGAGGCATTTCTGCAACGCCACGACGTCGACGTGCTCGCGCTGCAGGAGACCAAGGCGCGCGAGGACCAGCTGCCGCTGATGGGTCTCCAGTCCCTCGGCTACGACGTCGCAGCGGCCGGCACCAACCAGTGGAACGGCGTCGCGATCCTCAGCCGGATCGGCCTCGACGACGTGCGGGTGGGCTTCGACGGCATGCCGGGGTACGGCGAGCCGGTCGCGCCCGAGTCGCGCGCGATCGGGGCCGTCTGCGGCGGCGTACGCGTGTGGTCGGTGTACGTGCCCAACGGGCGCAAGCCCGACGACCCGCACTACGTCTACAAGCTCGACTGGCTCGACCGGCTGCGGACCGGGTCTGCCGCGTGGCTGGGCGAGGACGCCGCGCTCGTGGGCGACTGGAACGTGTGCCCGACCGACGAGGATGTCTTCGACCCCGCGCAGTTCAAGAACTCGACGCACGTGACACCGGCCGAGCGGGCGGCGTTCCAGGCGTTCCTGGACGACGGCTGGGTCGACACCGCCCGGCCGTTCACGCCGGGACCGGACGTCTACACCTACTGGGACTACTACCGGCAGCGCTTCGAGCGCAACCGTGGCCTGCGCATCGACTTCGTGCTCGGCTCGCCGTCGTTCGCTGCCCGCGTGACCGGCGCGTTCATCGACCGCGACGAGCGGGATCCGGCAAGGGCACCGGCTCACCCTCCGACCACGCGCCGGTGGTCGTCGACCTGGCCGACTGACACGTCCTGCCGGGAACTGTCGGTGGGTCCGGTCATGCTCGGGACATGGAGATCGTGACGCTGTTCCTCACCCTGGTCGTCGGGCTCGCCCTCGGCGTGCTGGTGGGCCTGCTGTGGAGCCGGTCGCGCGGCACCGGCGTCGCCCACGCGGCGCTGGAGGCCAGGGCCGCCGACCAGGCGGTCGTCGCCCAGGGGCTCGACCGGTTGCAGCGCCAGCTCGTCGACCTCGAGCGCGAGCGGGCCCAGTGGCAGGGGCACTTCGACGCGCAGGTCGACAGCATGCGCCTGTCCACCGACACGCTGCGCCGGGAGACCGTCTCGCTCTCGACGGCACTCCGCAAGCCCCAGGTCCGGGGCCGGTGGGGTGAGCTCCACCTGCGCCGCGCGGTCGAGCTGGCCGGGCTCGTCGACCGGTGCGACTTCACCGAGCAGGCGCGGCTCTCCGGCGGTGCGCTGCGTCCCGATCTGGTGGTGCGGCTGGCCGGCGGGCGCACGATCGTGGTCGACGCCAAGGTGCCGCTCGACGCGTTCCTGGACGCCACGGCCACCGACGACGACGACCTCCGCGCCCACCACCTGACCCGGCACGCCGCCCAGCTGCGCAACCACGTCAACGGCCTGGCCGACAAGGCCTACTGGCGGGCGCTGCCCGAGTCGCCGGAGTTCGTGGTGATGTTCGTGCCGGCCGAGGCGTTCCTGTCGGCCGCGCTCGATGCCCAGACCGACCTCCTCGAGTACGCCGCCGAGCGGCGCGTCATCCTGGCCACTCCGACCACCCTGATCGCCCTGCTCCGCACCGTCGCACACGGCTGGTCGCACGAGCGACTGGCCGACCAGGCCGCCGAGGTGCAGCGGCTCGGTCGCGAGCTGCACGAGCGACTGGCGACGATGGGCGGCAGCCTGGCCAGGCTGGGGCGCTCCCTGTCTGCTGCGGTGGGTGCCTACAACCAGGCCGTGGGCTCGATCGAGGGCCGGGTGCTGGTGACCGCCCGCAGGTTCAGCGAGCTCGGGGTGACCGACGACCGCATCGACGAGCCCGAGCAGGTCGAGGTCACGCCGCGGAGCCTCGCCGCGGCGGAGTTCGCCGACGACATCCGCGCGCTCGGGCGCGACGCCCATCCGCTCGACGACCCGCTGGACCTGTCCTGGGGCGATCACGACCCCGCGGCCGAGTCAGGGGGTGATGCGGCGCGGCGTGCGAGCGGAGCCTGAGCCCCGCCGTACGGTGAAAGCGTGAGTCAGACGCGCTCCGAGTCGTTGACGGGAGTCGAGCCGGGACGCCAGGTCGTGGCGCTCGGTCTGGCTGCCGTGCTCACCGTCGTGGTGATCAACGTGCTGCTGGTCGGCGAGCTCTCGCCTCTTCTTCGACCTGTGCTTCGTCGTGCTCTGCCTGGCCCTGGCGCTCGCCGTGCGCCCCCGCGACTTCTTCACCATCGGCGTGCTGCCGCCGCTGATGATGGTCGGCGTCTTCACGTGATCGGCGCTGGCCATGCCCGACGTGATCGCCGAGCCCCGCGACGGCGTCGTCCAGGCCGTCGTCAGCGGGCTGGCCCACCACAGCGGCGCGCTGGTAGCGGGCTACGCGCTGTGCCTGGCGCACGCTCGCGCTCAGGACTGCGAAGCGCGAGGGATCCCCGGCCCCGAGCCTGAGCACCTCGGGCACGCCCTCGGACCAGTCGATGACGGTCGTGGGCTGCGCGGACGTCTCCCCCGCCTCGACGACGATGTCGACCTGGTGGTCGAGGTCCTCCTTGATCTCCCAGCCGATGGTGCGCGCCTCGTCCTCGCCGGGGAGGATCAGCGTGCTGGTGAGGATCGGCTCGCCGAGCTCCTCGAGGATCGCGCAGCACGACGACGTGGTCGGGGATGCGCACGCCCGACCGTCCGCTTCTTCGGGTGCATCAGCCGCCGCGGCACCTCGCCGGTGGCCGGCAGGATGAAGGTGTACGGGCCCGGGCGACCGCCGCCTTGATCGCCCGGAACGCCGAGTTGTCGACGTGCACGAACTGGCCGAGCTGCGAGAAGTCCTTGCACATCAGCGTGAAGTGGTGGTGGTCGTCGAGGTCGCGGATGCGCAGGATCCGGTCGCGGCCGTCGCGGTTGCCGAGCTGGCAGCCCAGCGCGTAGCCGGAGTCGGTCGGGTAGGCGATCAGCGCGTCGTCGCGCAGGGCCTCGACGACCTGGCGCGACCAGGCGCGGCTGCGGGTTGTCGGGGTGGAGGTCGACGAAGCGGGCCATGGCGCGAGCCGCTCAGGCCTGCTGGGCGAGGCGCAGGTCGCGGCGCAGCTCGGGCGGCAGGGCGAAGATCAGCGACTCCTCGGCACTGTGCACCGCGCGGCGCGTCGGGGTAGCCGCGCTCGCCGAGGTAGGCGAGCACGCCGTCGACGAGCGACTCGGGCACGCTCGCACCGGAGGTGACGCTGACCTTCTCGACGCCCTCGAGCCAGGCCTCGTCGATCTCGGAGGCGTCGTCGACGCGGTAGGACGCCTTGGCGCCGGCCTCGAGCGCGACCTCGACCAGGCGTACGGAGTTGGAGGAGTTGCCGGAGCCGACCACGATCACCAGGTCGGCGTCGTGGGCGATCTCCTTGACCGCGAGCTGACGGTTCTGGGTGGCGTAGCAGATGTCGTCGCTGGGCGGGTCGAGCAGCAGCGGGAACCGCTCGCGGATCGCGGCGACGGTCTCGAGCGTCTCGTCGACCGACAGCGTGGTCTGCGAGAGCCAGGCGACCTTGGCCGGGTCGCGCACGACGATGCCGGCGACGTCGTCGGGCGACTGCACGAGCTGGATGTGCTCGGGCGCCTCGCCAGCGGTGCCCTCGACCTCCTCGTGGCCCTCGTGGCCGATGAGCAGGATGTCGTAGTCGTCGGCAGCGAACCGCTTGGCCTCGTGGTGCACCTTCGTCACCAGCGGGCAGGTCGCGTCGATCGTCTTGAGGCTGCGGGTCTCGGCCTGGCGGTGCACCTCGGGCGAGACGCCGTGGGCGGAGAACACCACGGTCTTGCCCTCGGGCACCTCGTCGAGCTCCTCGACGAAGATCGCCCCGCGCGACTCGAGGTCGGCCACGACGTGCTTGTTGTGCACGATCTGCTTGCGCACGTAGACCGGGGCGCCGTACAGGTCGAGCGCCTTCTCGACGGTGATCACGGCCCGGTCGACGCCGGCGCAGTAACCGCGCGGTGCGGCGAGCAGCACGGCCTTGGCCTCATCGGGGCTCAGGACGGCAGGCACACCCAGGTCGGTCATGGCTCCGAGTCTAGGTGGGGGTGTGGTCTGGCGAAGTCGAGACCGCGGTGCCGCGCCGACTGTCCGCGCCCACCCGTAGGCTCACCGCCGTGGCTCTCGAGACCTCCCCGACCCAGCCGGCCCCGGTCCGGCAGATCGCCAGCGCGATCTCGTCGTGGATCGACCGGCTGGGCAGCGTCTGGGTCGAGGGCCAGATCGCCCAGGTGACCCGCCGGCCGGCGTGCAGACGGTCTTCATGACCCTGCGCGACTCGGTCGCCGACATCTCGGTGACCGTCACGTGCGCGCGCAGCCTGCTCGACAGCCTCGACCCGCCGCTGGTCGAGGGCGCCAGCGTGGTCATCCACGCCAAGGCGTCGTTCTACCCCAACCGCGGCACCCTGTCGCTGCAGGCCCGCGAGATCCGGATGGTCGGGCTCGGCGAGCTGCTCGCCCGTCTCGAGCGCCGCCGGCAGCTGCTGGCCGCCGAGGGGCTGTTCGCGCCCGAGCTCAAGCGGTCGCTGCCCTTCCTCCCCGGCTGCGTCGGGCTGGTCACGGCGCCGAAGTCCGCCGCCGAGCGCGACGTCATCGACAACGCCACGCGCCGCTGGCCGGCGGTCCGCTTCGAGGTGGCGTACGCCGCGATGCAGGGCCCGCGGTCGGCGACCGAGGTGATCGAGGCGGTCGAGCGCCTCGACCGGCAACCCCGACGTCGACGTCATCGTGATCGCCCGCGGTGGCGGCTCGCTCGAGGACCTGCTGCCGTTCTCCGACGAGGGCCTGATCCGCGCCGTGCACGCCGTCACGCAACCCGGTCGTCTCGGCCATCGGCCACGAGCCCGACCAGCCGCTGCTCGACCTGGTCGCCGACGTACGCGCGTCGACGCCGACCGACGCGGCCCGGCGCCTCGTGCCCGACGTCGTCGAGGAGAGCCAGGGCGTCGTCTGGGCCGCGGCCGCATCCGCACGCTGCTGCGGCCAGTGGCTCGACGCGCGAGCAGGGCGGCCTCGACACACTGCGCTCGCGGCCCGCGCTGGCCGACCCGCGCACCCTGCTCGACGCCCGCGTCGACGAGCTACCGGGTTGCGCGAGCGGGCGCGGCGCTCGCTCTCGCACCGGCTCGACCGGGCGGCCGACGACATCGACCACCACCGGGCGCGCGCCCGGAGCCTGTCGCCGCTGGCGACGCTGCAACGCGGCTACGCGGTGCTCCAGGACGCCGACGGCCACGTCGTCACGTCGATCGCCGGCATCGACGCCGGACACGCCGTGTCGGTGCGTGTCGTCGACGGCCGCGTGCACGCCACCACCGACCGGGTCGAGGCGCTCGACCATCCACCAGAGGGAGACACCCATGGCTGACGAAAGGCCGTCGCACCCGACCAGCTCTCCTACGAGGACGCCCGCGAACAGCTCGTCGAGGTGGTCCGCACCCTCGAGGCCGGCGGCACCACGCTCGAGGAGTCGCTGGCCCTCTGGGAGCGCGGCGAGAAGCTCGCCACCGCCTGCCAGTCGTGGCTCGACGGCGCCCGCAAGCGGCTCGACGAGGTCGTCGAGGGCGGGTCGGACTGACGCGACGAGGAGGCACGTCGCCTGGCTGGCAGCCGGGTCGACGGCGACGGAGAGGGTCCGGGTCACACCCAGCAGCGGTGCGCCAGGGTCGCTTCCGATCCACGAGACCGACCGCTGGTCACCGCTGCACGCGATCTCTGCACCGCGGTACTCGAGGGTCGCTCGCGACTAAGTGACCACTCGACACCGCTAGCGGAGGTCTAGCTCGGCTCGTCGATGGTGTGGACGGCGGCCTCCTCGGCGCTGGCGCCGGCGCCGTCGATGCCCTCGTCCTCGGCGTACAGGTCGGTGCGTCTCGTCGCGGGCCTCGAGCCGGCCGGTGCGCTCGTCGCCGACCTCGCCGCCGACGTCACCGTCGAGGATGTCCGCGTCGCGCTCGGCCTCGCGTCCTCCCAGACCTCCGGCTCCTCCTGGGCGACGCGTTCGTCGATGGTCTCGCCCTCGAGCTGCTCGGCGTCGGTCACGCCCTTGGCGGTGACGCCGCGCGGCCGCTCGGGCGGTGAGATGCCCTCGTCGAGGATGTCGTCGACTCCCCGGTCGTCGAGCGTGTCCTGTGGCTGCAGCTGGTCTTCGCTCATGCCTCGACCGTACGTCGGTCACCCAGACGACGGCCGTGGGGTCCATGGTCAGCAGCTCGAGCAGCGCCGTACGTCGGCAGTTCCGGCCGACCCGTAGACGAGCACCGACTCGCCGTCGACCTCGGCGGCGTACCCACGTCGCCGCCGTCGTCGGTCCACGTCTGCCAGGTCGTCGCCAGGCCGTCGGGCACCGAGAGCGGGTCGCCCTCGGCGGCGTCCTCGTCGACGTACTTCTCGACCAGGTCGTCGGTCGCTCGTCCTCCTGGCGTACGCCGACGAACGCGCCGCCGTCGGTCAGCATCCCGAGCCCCCAGCCGGGCGGTCGCCGGGCACGACGTCGAGGCTGGTCGCGCGCCAGCCGGCGGGCAGGGTAGGCGGGTAGACGACGTCGCGGCCGGTGCCCTGGAGGGCGGTCACCGGCTCGAGGTAGTCGACGGTGTCGGGCTTGACGTCGAGGTCGTTGCGGTTGACGGAGCGGAAGGCGACGAACGCGCCGATGGCGAGCACCGTCACGATCAGTGCGCCGACCATGCCGGCGGCCGAGCGCTGGTAGCGACCCGCGCCTGCTCACTCACGCGCCATCCTCTCAGGGGCCCCGACGGCGCCAGGCGGGAGCCGGCCGAGCCCTGATCCGCGGACCCCCTGTGCAGACAGATCGCCGCAGATGCGGAACACTGCACCCGTGACCACCTACCGGATCGCGGAGGCCGCCGACCTGCTGGGCGTCAGCGACGACACCGTGCGGCGATGGGTCGACAGCGGCCGGCTGGCCCACTGGTCCGGAGACGGACCGTCGCGCATCGAAGGGGTGGCGCTCGCCGAGCTCGCCGCCTCACTCGCCGACCCCCCCGACCGCGAGAGCACCCGGGCGGCCTAGGTCAGCGCCCGCAACCGGCTGCACGGCATCGTCACCGCGGTCCGCAAGGACACCGTGATGGCCCAGGTCGAGCTGGTCTGCGGTCCCTACCGGATCGTGTCGCTGATGAGCAGCGACGCCGCCACCGAGCTCGGCCTCGCGCCCGGGGTGCGTGCCTTCGCATCCGTCAAGTCCACCAACGTGATCGTGGAGGTCCCGTGAAGAAGCTCGCTGCCGCCCTCGCCCTCTCGCTGGCGCTCGCTCGCCCTCGCCGGGTGCGGCGACGACGGCGGCGGACGGCGGCGGCGGAGCGGGGGCGGCGAGCTGACCGTGCTCGCGGCGGCCTCGCTCACCGACGTCTACGAGGAGATGGCGACGACGTTCGAGGAGGCCAACGACGCCGAGGTCACGTTCTCCTTCGGGTCCAGCACCGACCTCGCCGAGCAGGTCGCCGACGGCGCGCCCGGCGACGTCCTCGCCACTGCCGACGAGGCCTCCATGCAGGTCGCCGAGGACGCCGGGGTGACCGGCGACGTGGAGACCTTCGCCGACCAACGTGCTGACGATCGTGACCCCGCCCGACAACCCGGCCGGCATCGAGAGCCTCGACGACCTCGAAGGTGCGACGTGGGTCCGGTGCGCCGACGAGGTGCCCTGCGGCGCGCGTCGCCCTGGCCGTGCTCGAGGCCAACGGCGTCACCGCCGAGCCCGCGAGCCTGGAGGACGACGTCACGCGCGACTCTCGACAAGGTGACGTCCGGCGAGGCGGAGGCCGGGCTGGTCTACGCGACCGATGCCGTAGCGGCCGGCGACGGCGTCGCCACGCGTCGAGATCCCGGGCGCGGAGGAGCAGCTGACGTCGTACCTCATGGCCACCTCGAGCAGAGCGAGGACGCCGACCTCGCCCGAGCGTGGGTCGACCACGTCTGTCGCGAGGAGGGCCAGATCGGCGCTCGCCGACGCCGGGTTCACCGCGCCGTGAGCCGCCGTGAAGGACACGCTCGGCCGCGCCCCCGGCCCTGCTGGTCGTGCCCGGCGGCGCTCGCGACGCTGCTGCTGACCGTGCCCGCTCGTAGCGATGGTGGCCGCGACCAACTGGCCCGACCTGCCGACCCAGCTCCGGTCTGAGCCGCTGCGCGAGGCGCTGTGGCTCTCACTCGTCACCTCGACGGCGGCGGTGTCGATCTGCCTCGTCTGCGGCCTGCCGCTCGCGTGGGTGCTGGCGCGGGTCGAGTTCCGCGGCCGGCGGCGTGCTGCGGGCCCTGGTCACCGTGCCGCTGGTGCTGCCTCCAGTCGTGGCCGGCGTGGCCCTGCGTACGGCGTTCGGCCGCACCGGCTTCCTCGGCGAGCCGCTGCTCGACGCGACCGGCTTCGGCTTCCCGTTCACCACGCTGGGGCGTGGTCCTGGCGCACGTGTTCGTCTGCATGCCCGTTCGTCGTGATCAGCATCGAGGGGGCGTTGCGCTCGACGAACCCGGAGTACGACGCAGCGGCGGCGACGCTCGGCGCGACCCGCTGGACCACCTTCCGCCGCATCACGGTGCCGCTGGCGCTGCCCGGCATCATGGCCGGCGCGGTGCTCGGCTGGGCGCGGTCACTGGGCGAGTTCGGCGCGACGATCACGTTCAACGGCAACTACCCCGGGACCACGCAGACGATGCCGACGCTCATCTACATCAAGCGCCAGTCAGACCAGGACGCCGCGCTCGCGCTGAGTCTGGTCATGCTGCTGGTCTCGGTGGTCGTGCTGCTCGCGCTGCGTGACCGCTGGCTCGGCACCCGCATGGCGGGCGCATGATCACCCCGATGAGCGGCCTCGAGGTCCGGGTGGAGGTGCCGGCTCGGTGTGCGGGCAGCCTTCGACGGCCGGCCCCGGCGACGTGGTCGCCGTCATCGGACCCAACGGCGCCGGCAAGTCGTCGCTGGTCCGTGCGCTGGCCGGCCTCGCGCCGGCCGACGGGCCACGCCCGTCTCGACGGCACCGACCTGCTCGAGATCCCGGCCCGCGACCGCAGCGTCGGCCTGGTCTTCCAGGGCCAGCTGCTGTTCCCACACCTCAGCGCGCTCGACAACGTCGCCTTCGGGCCGCGCGCCCGCGGCGTCCCGAAGGCAGAGGCGGACGCCGCCGCCCGGGCCTGGCTGGACCGCTTCGGGGTCGGCGAACTGGCCGGCCGCAAGCCCCGTCAGCTCTCCGGCGGCCAGGCCCAGCGGGTGGCGATCGCCCGCGCGCTGGCCACGAAGCCCCGGCTGCTCCTGCTCGACGAGCCGCTGACGGGCCTCGACGTGAAGGTCGCCATGGCGCTGCGCATCGAGCTGGGCCGCCACCTCGCGTCGTACGACGGGGTCGACGCTGCTTGTCACCCACCACGCGATCGACGCGCTGACCCTGGCCGACAAGGTCGTCGTGCTCGACGCCGGCGAGGTCGCCCAGGTCGGCACGCCGGCCGAGGTCTCGCAGCGCCCCCGCACCGAGCACGTCGCCCGCCTCGTCGGGCTCAACGTGGTGCGTCACGAGGACGAGCTGATGAGCTTCACGCCCGACGCCGTCGCGATCTCGCTCGACGAGCCGGTCGGCTCCCCGCGGCTGCGCTGGCACGGCTCGGTCGCGGACGTGTCGCCGCACGGGGACGCGGTACGACTGCTCGTCCATGCCGAGCCCGACCTGATCGCCGACGTCACCCCAGCGGCCGCCACCGAGCTCGGGCTGACCCCCGGCCGCGACGTCTGGTTGTCGGTGAAGGCGACGTCCGTACGCCGCTACCCGGCGTCTGCACGAACGCCTCCCGACGGCCACTCCACCACCCCCCAGGCCGGCGCTACCATGCGCCCATGAGCCCCAAGGACCTCAACGTCGCCCCGCAGTCGCCGGACCGCAACCTGGCCCTCGAGCTGGTGCGGGTCACCGAGGCCGCGGCCATGGCGGCCGGTCGCTGGGTGGGGCGTGGCGACAAGAACGACGCCGACGGGGTCGCGGTCAACGCGATGCGCGTGATGATCTCGTCGATCGGCATGAACGGCACCGTCGTCATCGGCGAGGGCGAGAAGGACAACGCCCCGATGCTCTACAACGGCGAGAAGGTCGGCGACGGCACCGGTCCGGAGTGCGACGTCGCGGTGGACCCGATCGACGGCACGACGCTCACCGCAAAGGGCATGTCCAACGCCATCTCGGTGCTGGCCGTCGCGCCGCGCGGCACGATGTACGACCCGTCGGCCGTGTTCTACATGGAGAAGCTGGTGACCGGCCCGGAGGCAGCCAGCGTGGTCGACATCCGCAACCCCGTCGCCGAGAACATCCACCAGGTCGCCAAGGCAAAGGGCTCCCGTCCCGAGGACGTCACCGTCGTCGTGCTCGACCGACCGCGGCACGACCAGCTCGTCGAGGAGATCCGGGCCACCGGCGCGCGCATCAAGTTCATCATCGACGGCGACGTCGCCGGCGCGATCATGGCGGCCCGGCCCGACACCGGCATCGACCTGCTGCTCGGCGTCGGCGGCACCCCCGAGGGCATCATCGCCGCCTGCGCGATGAAGTGCCTGGGCGGCGTGATCCAGGGCCGGCTCTGGCCCCAGGACGACGACGAGCGGCAGAAGGCCATCGACCACGGCCACAAGCTCGACAAGGAGCACATCCTCACCACCGACGACCTCGTCACCGGCGACGACTGCTTCTTCGTGGCCACCGGCATCACCGACGGCGAGCTGATGCGCGGCGTACGCTACCGCGCCAACGGCGCCACGACCGATTCGCTCGTGATGCGCTCGCGCAGCGGCACGATCCGCTCCATCAGCTCGGAGCACCAGCTGGGCAAGCTACGCAATTTCTCCGCGATCGACTTCGACAAGTGACGCGCGGTCGCGCGTCAGCGCGGCCACCACGACGTCGATCACCCGCGGGTCGAAGGCCATGCCGAGGTGGGAGGCGCTGACCTCCACCGCGCGGGCCTGCGGGTCGATGCACGCCCGCGGGTCGACGATGCCGTCGCGCGGCGACCAGATCGCGGTGAAGTCGACCGAGTCGGGCAGCGGTGCACGGCACTCGGCGAAGCTCTGCCGCGCACACTCCCCCGACACGCAGTCCTCGGCCATCAGCCCGCGTACGCCGGCCCGGCTGAGCCGCACGAGCAGGTCGACGCTCGCCGTCAGCGAGACGTGGTGAGCGGCCGGCGCCAGCATCGGACTGCCCATGGTGACGATGCCGGACACGAGGTCGGGCCGCCGGGCGGCCACCCCGCGCGCGAGCATTCCGCCGAGGCTGTGGCCGACGATGCGCACCTTCGTGCCACGCCGGGCGGCCACGGACTCCAGCCGCGCCTCGAGCTGGTCGGCGGCGGCCAGCGTGCAGCCGACGTTGGCGCGGATCTGCGAGCGGTAGGTACGGATCCCGATGCGGCGCAGCGCACCGGCCATCATCGCCAGCGTGCCGTCACCGGCCAGGAAGCCCGGCACCAGGACCACGGGTTCGCGGTCGCGCTGGGGCGACCGGACGGCGTACGGCGTGATGCAGCGGGCGCCGCCCTCGCCCAGCCGGCGTAGGGCGAGCCGGCCGGCCTCGAGCACGACGCTGCCCTCGCGGAGCACGGCCACCGGATGCGGCCGCACGAACCCGTCGGGGCGCAGGAAGTCGGCCAGGGTCCCCGGGCTGCTTCCGGCGCGGTCGCGTGGGCTCACAACCATCGACCCTAGGCGCAGATCGCCGTCCAGGCTGGCAGAACGGCACCCTCTCCGTGTCGCCGCGCGTCACCATCGTGTTGACTGGCGTCCATGTCCTCGACGTCTTCCCGGCAGCCGGACGTCAGCGTCTCGGACGAGCTGTTCGCCCCCGTGAGCCCGGGCATCGAGCTCTGCTACCAGACCTACGGCGACCCCGACGACGAGCCGTTGCTGCTGGTCATGGGCCTCGGCGGACCGATGACCTGGTGGGATCCGGAGCTCTGCAGGCGGCTGGCCGCCCACGGCTTCCACGTCATCCGCTTCGACAACCGCGACACCGGGCGGTCCACGAAGGCGCCCGGTCGGGTGACCCGGGCCCAGCTGGTGCGCGCGTTCACCGGCCGCCGGGCGCGCGCGCCGTACTCCATGAGCGACCTGGCCGGCGACGCGTTCGGCCTGCTCGACCACCTCGGCATCGAGGCGGCCCACGTCGCGGGCGTGTCGATGGGCGGCATGGTGGTCCAGACGATGTCGATCGAACGGCCCGCCCGGGTGCGGTCGCTGACCAGCATCATGTCGACAACCGGTCGTCGTACGGTCGGCTGGCAGAGCCCACGGCTGATGCCGGCCCTCATCGGCACCCGCAGCGTCGGCCGCGAGGCGTACCTCGCGTCGAGCGCGGCGATGTGGGCGATGATCGGCTCACCCGCGTTCCCCAAGGACGAGGCCGGCCAGCGAGCGCGGGCCGAGGAGACCTTCGACCGCGGCTTCTCGGCCGGCGGGGTGCTGCGCCAGATGATGGCGATCCTCACCGCGCCCGACCGCACGCTCCGCCTTCGTGGGCTGCGGATGCCGGCCCTGGTCGTGCACGGCCTGGCAGACCGGATGGTGCACGTCTCCGGCGGTCGGGCCACCGCGTCGGCCGTGCCCGGCGCCGAGCTGCTCCTCATCGACGGCATGGGCCACGATCTGCCGCCCGACCTCTTCGACACGATCGCCGACGCGATCCGCCGCACGGCCGACCGCGCCGCTCCCCGGTGAGCGCGCCGCTGGACGCTGCTGTTGCCAAATGGCCCTAATGGGACTAGACGTGACCTACACCACAGGAGGGAGTTGGCATGACCAGACCCATGAACAGACGAGGGGTACGGCGCTCGCTGGTGGCGGGCGCGAGCCTCATCGCCACGGCTGGGCTACTGACCGCGTGCGGAGGCGACAGCGGCAAGCCCACGCTGAACTGGTACATCAACCCCGATGGCCAGGAGACCCTGGGCCAGCTCGCCGAGGAGTGCAGCACCGACCAGTACGACGTGCAGCTCCAGCTGCTCCCCGCGAGCGCCACCGACCAGCGCACCCAGCTGGCTCGCCGGCTCGCGGCCGGTGACAGCTCGACCGACCTGATGAGCCTCGACCCGGTGTTCGTGCCGGAGTTCGCCAACGCCGAGTGGCTGGCCGAGCTCGACAGCTCGATCGTCGACGACGACGTGCTCGCCGGCGCAGCCGACACCGTGATGTGGGAGGACAAGGTCGTCGCCGCCCCGCAGTGGGCCAACACCCAGCTGCTCTGGTACCGCAAGTCCCTCGCCGAGGCGGCCGGGCTCGACATGTCGCAGCCCGTCACCTGGGACCAGGTCATCGACGCGGCCGACTCGCAGGGCGGCACCGTCGGCGTACAGGCCAACCGCTACGAGGCGTACGTCGTGTGGATCAACGCGATGATCCTGGGCGCCGGTGGCGACATCATCTCCGACACCGAGGCCGGCCGCGACGCGAAGGTCGACATCGACTCCGACGCCGGCCGCGCCGCAGCGGCCATCATCAAGAAGCTCGCCGACTCCAGCGCCGCCCAGCCCGACTTCACCGTGTCCAACGAGGGCACCAGCCTCGGCCAGATGTACCCGGCCGAAGGCCCGGGTGAGTTCATGACCAACTGGACCTTCGTCTACAAGAACTACGAGGGGCTGGTCGGAGACACCCTCGACGAGGGGCAGTTCGACGACCTCGGTTTCGCGCGCTACCCGGCGACCGTCGAGGGCGAGCCGTCGAGGCCGCCGATCGGTGGCATCGACATCGGGGTCGGCGCCTACTCCGACAACCTCGACTTCGCCAAGGAGGCCGCGGCCTGCGTCACCAGCCCCGAGGCTCAGTCGGCGCTCGCGGTCAACGAGGGCCTGATGCCGGCACGCGGCTCGGTCTACGACTCACCGGAGCTGGCCGAGGCCTACCCGCCGGAGCTGCTCGAGCTCTACCGCACGAGCATCGAGGAGGGCGGACCACGCCCGAAGAGCGCGTTCTACAGCCAGATCTCGAGCGCCGTGCAGTCCGTCTGGCACTCGCCCACGGCGGTCGACGACGACACCCCGGCCGAGTCGGACAAGTTCCTCAGGGACGTGCTGAGCGGAAGGAGCCTGCTGTGACCGCGACCGTGACAGAAGCGCCGAAGGGCGCGAAGAAGCCGAAGATCGACCCCAGCGACCGGGCGCGGGCGGAGAACAGTCTGGGCATGAAGCTGGTCGCCCCGGCGATCATCCTGATGCTGGTGGTGACGGCGTTCCCGATGCTCCGGGCGCTCTACCTCAGCCTGTTCAACTACAGCCTCACGGCGCCCGACGACCGTGAGTTCATCGGCCTGTCCAACTACCTGACGGCGCTGACCGACCCGCTGTTTTGGCGGGACACCGGCAACACCGTGCTGATCATGATCGTGACCGTGGCGATCGAGCTGGTGATCGGCTTCATCTTCGCCATGGTCATGCACCGGGTGATCTTCGCCCGGGGCGTCATCCGCACCTCGATCCTGATCCCCTACGGCATCATCACCGTGGTCTCCGGCTTCGCCTGGCAGTTCGCGTTCAGCAACTCCAACGGCTTCGTCAACAGCTGGCTGCCACTCATCGGCGACGACTTCAACTGGTTCGGCGAGTACCCCAGCGCGATGATCGCGATCATGGTCTCCGAGATCTGGAAGACCACGCCGTTCATGTCGCTGCTGCTGCTGGCCGGACTCGCCCAGGTCTCCGAGGACATGCTCGAGGCGGCCCAGGTCGACGGCGCCACCTGGTGGCAGCGGCTCTGGAAGGTGATCCTGCCGAACATGCGGGCGGCGATCATGGTCGCCGTCCTGTTCCGCGCGCTCGACGCCTACCGGATCTTCGACAACATCTTCGTGATGACGGCCGGCGCCCAGGGGACCGAGTCGGTGTCGTTCCTGACCTACAGACAGGTGATCGAGCAGTTCCAGCTCGGGATCGGATCGGCACTCTCCGTGCTGTTGTTCATCTCGGTGCTGGTGATCGCCTTCTTCATCGTCAAGGTCTTCCGCGTCGACCTCGCCGCGGCCCGACAGGAGTGATGACATGAGCACCAAGAACCGCGTCGGCATCGTGATCGGCGCCATCTTGATCCTCGTCTGGTGCCTGTTGCCGGTCGCCTGGATCATCTCGCTCTCCTTCAAGTCACAGGAGGCCATCACCACCGGCAGCCCGGGCTTCCTGCCCGGCGACGGAGGGGGCGCCGGCTGGCAGAACTACGCCGACGTCCTCCAGGACGACCAGTTCCGGCGGGCGATCATCAACTCCATCGGCATCTCGCTGATCGCCACACTGCTGTCGGTCATCATCGCCACCCTGGCGGCGTACGCCATCGCCCGGCTGGAGTTCAGGGGCAAGAAGTTCGTGCTCACGCTGGCCCTGGTCATCGCGATGTTCCCGGTGGTGTCGCTGGTCGGCCCGCTGTTCGACATGTGGCGCACGATCGGCATCTACGACACCTGGCCGGGGCTGATCATCCCCTACATGTCGTTCACGCTGCCGCTGGCGATCTGGACCCTCTCGGCCTTCTTCCGCGAGATCCCGTGGGAGATGGAGCAGGCGGCCCAGGTCGACGGAGCCACGTCGTGGCAGGCGTTCCGCAAGGTCATCGTGCCGCTGGCCGCGCCGGGTGTGTTCACCGCCGCGATCCTGACCTTCTTCTTCGCCTGGAACGACTTCGTGTTCGGCATCTCGCTGACCTCCACCGAGGCGGCCAGACCCATCCCGGCAGCGCTGTCGTTCTTCGTCGGCGCCGACCCGTTCAACCGGCCGGCATCCCTGCTGGCCGCGGGGGCCGTCGTCTCGACCATCCCGATCATCATCATCGTCATGCTGTTCCAGCGAAAGATCGTCGCGGGTCTCACCAGCGGCGCAGTGAAGGGTTGATCTCATGGCTGCCATCGACATGAAGAACATCGTCAAGAAGTACGGCGACGGATTCCCGGCCGTCAATGACATCAGCATCGACGTGCAGGACGGGGAGTTCATGATCCTCGTCGGTCCGTCCGGCTGCGGGAAGTCCACGCTGCTGCGGATGATCGTGGGACTCGAGGACATCACCTCGGGCGACATGATGATCGGCGAACGGAAGGTCAACGACCTGGCGCCGCGCGACCGCAACCTCGCGATGGTGTTCCAGAACTACGCGCTCTACCCGCACCTCACGGTCTACGAGAACATCGCCTTCCCGCTCCGGCTCGCGGGTGCCTCCGAGAGCGAGGTCGACGAGAAGGTGCGCAACGCCTCCAAGACCCTCGAGCTCGACGAGCACCTCGAGCGCAAGCCCGGCAACCTGTCGGGTGGCCAGCGGCAGCGGGTGGCGATGGGCCGCGCGATCGTGCGCGACGCCGACGCGTTCCTCTTCGACGAGCCGCTGTCGAACCTCGACGCCAAGCTCCGTGGCCAGATGCGCACCGAGATCGCGCGGCTCCAGAAGCGGCTGGGCATCACCACGGTCTACGTCACCCACGACCAGACCGAGGCGATGACGCTGGGCGACCGGGTGGCGGTGATGAAGCGCGGCGTGCTGCAGCAGCTCGCGACGCCGCGTGAGCTCTACACCAACCCGGGCAACCTGTTCGTCGCGGGCTTCATCGGCTCCCCGCCGATGAACTTCGTGCCGGCGGAGGTCGACGGCACGTCGGTCAAGCTGCCGTTCGGCACGGTGACGATCCCGGAGGAGCGGTCCAGGAACGCCCAGGGCAAGGGCCTGCTCATCGCCGGCATCCGGCCGGAGCACTTCGAGGACGCCTCGGTGGTCGACGGCGGCAAGCCCGGCTCGACGTTCCGGGCGAAGGTCGACGTCGTCGAGTGGCTCGGCAACGAGGCCTACGCCTACATCCCGTTCGAGGCGCCGCCCGAGGTGCAGGAGCAGCTCACCCAGCTCGAGAGGGACCTCGACGGCGAGGCGATGCGCACCCAGCTCGTCGTCAGCCTCGACGGGGCCAGCCAGATCGCGGAGGGCGACGAGGCCGAGATCTGGGTCGACGCGAAGCAGATCCACCTCTTCGACCCGTCGACGGGTGAGAACCTCACCGTCGACCGCGAGAAGGCCGGCCGGATCCCCGAAGCCGAGGACCCGGAGGCGAAGGCGAAGGCCGAGAAGATGGCCGACGTCGGCGAGCAGGTGCACTCCGCGGAGGACCCGCAGGCGTAGCGCTTCGTTGGTTGAGGAGGCGCGCCGGCGCCGCCTCGAAACCAGGGCCTACCGATGGCCGCCGAGGAACTTCCGCGGCGGCCTCGGTGGGCCCTTGCGCTGCACGGTGACCGCACCCATCATCGCGAAGCCGCGCACCCGAACGACCGGTGAGTCGGCGGTGATCTCGGCTGCCACCTTGTCGCGGGCCTGGTCGAAGGCGCCCATGATGCCGATGCCCTCGACGATCACCTGTGTGTGTGCGTTGACGACGATGTCGATGCCGCCCCAGAAGGTGCTGGCGTTGATCGTCGTCTCCCGGCTGGTGAGGATCGCCTCTCGCAGGTCGATGGTGATGCCGCCCATCAACGCGAACGTCGAGTGGGTGTCGCCGACGGTCCACGCCCCGCGCCGGTCGGCGCCGCTCATGATCGCGACGGTCGTGTTGTACGTCGGCGGAGCCAGGGCGCCGGGGGCCGGCCGTGGCACCGGCGCGGACGCGGGCCTCGGCACCACGTCCTGCCGGTGGCCGGGCAGGTCGAGCGTGAGCGGCACCAGGTCGCCGTACGTCTTGGCGCTCCAGGTGGCGTCGAGGCGCTCGTCGAGCTCGTCGAAGTCGATGCGTCCGTCGCCCGCGGCCTCGCGCAGCACCTCGGCCACGCGCTGGCGGTCGGCGTCGGAGATGCGCATCTGGTGCGGTTCGGGTGTCTCCCCCATCATGGCGTCAGGGTAGTACGCGAGGACACACCTCCGCCGCGTCGACGTACACCCGTGCCGCCCGTCGCAGCGAGGGATCGGACGCAGCAGGGCCCGGACTGCCCCGCGGTCCGGACCCTGCCAGCTCATGGTTCAGTTGCCGGCGTCGGGTGGGCCCTTGTGCTGGCTGGCCGTGCCCGGCGTGGCGGCCTCGGCGGGTACGCCGCCCTTGATGTCCTGCGCAGGCGGGGCCACGTCCGCTCCGCATGCGGTGGAGGCGAAGATGACGGCGGTGGCCGCGGCAGCGACGAAGCTGCGACGGGCTCGGGTGATGGTGTTCATGGCGGTTCTCCTCGTGTCGGCCGGATCCCTGTGAATCCCTTCGAAGCCACCTCAACCGTCGGCCCCGCCCGACCCGGGTTGACGCCGGTTGACAGGACTGGACAGTCGGAACGGGGTGGACGCGCAGACCGGCACGCGAGCATCCTTGACGAGGGTGCCTGCAGGACCTGGAGGCCACATGAGCGCACTGCCACGGCCAGAGATCCGGCCGGGAGCACACCGGGACCTCAACGACGCCCTCCACGACCTCCACCACCGCGCCGGCTGGCCGTCGCTGCGCCGCCTCGCCGCCGACGCCGGCTGCTCCCACACCACGGTCTCCAAGGCCTTCTCGTCCACCGCATTGCCCAGGTGGGGGACCCTCGAGCTCCTCGTCGAGGCCATGCACGGCGATGTCCCGCACTTCCACGACCTGTGGCTCGCCGCGACCACACCCACCGACGACTCCCACCCTGCCACCTCCCGCATCGCCGGCCGCAAGGCCGAGCTGGCCGCGGTGCGCCGCCACCTCGAGACCGGCACCGGCCTCCTCCTCGTCACCGGCGAGGCCGGCATCGGCAAGACCAGGCTCGTCACCACCGCCCTCCATGAGTCCCAGGCGTACGTGCCGATCGGCCACTGCCTGCCGATGTCGGCCGAGGTGCCGATGCTGCCGTTCGCCGACCTCCTTCGGGGGGTCGCCGAGGTCGACGGCGGGCAGTGGTTCAAAGAAGCACTCGCCGACTGTCCCCGCTACGTGCCTGCCGCACTCAGAAGCTTGCTGCCGGACGTGGAGCCACAGACGAGCTCGCCCGACCTCGGCGACCCCCGCCGTCACCTGCTCACCGCCCTGGAAGCCGTGATGAGCGCGCTGGCGTCGGCGCGACCGATGGCGCTCGTCCTCGAGGACCTGCACTGGGCAGATGCCGTGACGCTCGACACCCTGGCCTACCTGCAGGCGCACGATCCCGGCGTGGCGTTGGTCGGCACCTGGCGCAGCCACGATGACGCGATCCCCGCATCCACCGTCGAGTGGTGCAACCGGATTCGTGCCAGACCGGGCGTGCTCGAGATCGAGCTGCAGAACCTGGAGCGCGACGAGACCGTGGAGCAGCTGACCCTGGTCCTCGGCCGCCCGCCGGGGAGCGCCCTCGCCGACCGCATCCACAGCCGCAGTCGTGGCCAACCGCTCTTCACCGAGCACCTGGCCGCGCACGCCGGAGGCGACGAGACGCTGCCCCGATTCCTCGCGGATCTGCTCGACCAACGGTTCACGGGTGTCCGGGACGCCACCTGGCAGGTGGCTCGCGTCCTGGGCGTGGCCGCGCGCCCGCTGACGACGACCCAGCTCATCACCGCCACCGGCCTCGACCGCGACGAGCTCACCGCCGAGCTGCGCGACCTGACCCGACGGCGCCTGGTCATGTCGACGCCCGACGGTTCGGTGCAGCTGCAGCACCCTCTCCTCGCCGAGGCGGCGCGACGACGACTGGTCGCAGGCGAGGCGGCCGATGTGCACCGGTCGCTCGCCCGGGCGTTGGGAGGCGACCCCGATGCTTCACCCGCGGAGGTGGCTGCGCACTGGCAGGGCACCGACGACCCGGCGCAGGAGATCGACTGGCGGATCCGCGCCGCGCGCGACTCCGCATCGAGGTACGACGCGGCAGGCGAGGCCGAGCAGTGGCTGCGTGCCCTGGCGATCTGGCCCACCGCTGCGGCAACCGCCGGGGAGCCACCACTCCTGCGAGCGACGGCGTACCTCTCGGCGATGGATGCCCTCTACTTCAGTCTCCAGTGGGACAGGGCGGCCGCGATGTACGACGACGTCGACGCGCACTTCGGCGACCTCGACGACGCCACACGTGCCGAGCTCCTGCTTCGTGGCGCTGAGTACCGCGGCGAACGCGAGGGGTTCGCGGTCGGGCTCACCCTGATCGACGAGGCGCTCGCGATCCACGACCGGCTACCACCCGGCGCCGGGAGGCTCGAGGCGCTCAACAAGAAGCGGCTCTACCTGATGCATCTCGGACGCTTCACGGAGGCACAGGAGGTGGCACGCGCCGCCGCTGCGGCGGCGTCGGGTCTCGGCGACCGACACTGGCAGCGGCACCATCTGATGAGCGTGGCCTGGTTCGAGGGAGTCGACGGCGACCTCACCGCCGCCTTCGGGAGCCTGGCAGCCGCCGCAGCGCTGCTGCCTGCCGGGTCCGACCCCCTGGGGGACATCACGCGGGCAACATTGTCGACAGACCTGCTCCTGGTCTGCGGCGGAAATCTCGACCGGATCGAGTCGGCCGCGCGACCCGGTCTGCTGGTGGCCGAGCACTGGGGGATCGACAACGAGACCGTGATGCTGCTCCGGTACAACCTCGCGCAGGCCAGGATCCGCGCTGGACACATCGGCCGTGCCGCCGACCTGGTCGACACTGAGCCGGATCAGGCCGTCGACACCGAACGCTGGCCGCAGGAGCAGGTGCGCGCCCACGTCGATGCCCTCAGTGGGCGCCTGGACGCTGCGACCGAACGGATCGACTACCTCTGGCGCGAGGTGGGACCCGAGGACGACGTGGACCTCGAGACACTCGTTCTCATGGCGACGATTCACGTCTGGCACGGCACGCCGACCATGGTCCTGGAGCGGCTGCTGCACGACCTGAGCATGGTGGTCGACGAGATGCCGGTCCGGATCGTGTGCCCGGCACTGGTGGCCGCTGCGTGGGCGGCTGCAGAGACTGCGTCGGCCCGTGGGGTCGACCGGTCGGAGCATCTCGACGTCCTCCGCGAGCTGGGCGCCCGCTTCGACCTGACCTCGTCGCAGCACGTCGACGATCTCAACCTGCGCGCGCACGCGCTCACCTGGACGGGTCATCTTGCCCGGCTCAGCCGCGCTGAGACGGTCGACCACTGGGTCACGGCCGCTGCGGCGTGGGACACGCTCGTCCGCCCCCACGACGCGGCGTACTGCCGATGGCGTGCCGCCGAGGCAGCCCTGCGCGGAGGCCAGGGCACCGTCGCCGCACGCCTGCTCAAGCGCGCGGCCATCGACGCACGCGAGCACGTGCCGCTCTCGAGGGCGATCCGCGAGACCGCCGGTGCAGGCACCTGACCGGCCGCACCTCTTCACATCCCGCACAGAAGGGAGGAATCTGGAGGGTGGGCACCCGGAGGTAGGCCATGACGTCAACCATCTCTCGCTTCGTGACACGGCTCGCGCCCTGCGGCAAGCAGGCCGGCGGCGAGCAGTACATGACCGAGGACCGTGAGGGCCTGATGACGCGCGACCTCCGTTTCGACTGCGGCTGTCAGACCCACCACGAGGAGTTCCACGACGGCAGCGTCCACAACCAGGTCGTCAACCATCGCGGCCGGGTCCTCGTGGACGAGGAGCTGCGGGGTGAGTGAGGACCCGGTCGTCGCCGCCCACGACGTACTCCTCGTCGGCGGCGGCGCGGCCGGGTTGCGCGCGGCCATCGCCATCGCGGAGGCCGGCGGCGGTCTCGACGTGGCCGTCGTGTCGAAGGTCTACCCGATGCGCAGCCACACCGTGTCCGCCGAGGGCGGCGCCGCGGGCGTCATCGCCGCAGGCGACACCATCGAGGAGCACATCTACGACACCATCTCCGGCAGTGACTGGCTGGGCGACCAGGACGCGATCGAGGCGTTCGTCCGCGAGGCACCGCGCGAGCTGCTCCAGCTCGAGCACTGGGGCTGCCCGTGGAGCCGTCGACCCGACGGCCTCGTCGCGGTCCGCGCGTTCGGCGGCATGAAGAAGATGCGCACGTGGTTCGCGGCCGACAAGACCGGCTTCCACATGCTGCACACGCTGTTCCAGACGTCGCTGAGGTACCAGTCACTCCGGCGGTACGACGAGTGGTTCGTGACCCGGCTGCTCGTCGACGACGGCCGGGTGCACGGAGTGGTGGCCGTCGAGCTGCGCACCGGCCGGATCCGGGCGATCACGGCCAAGGCCGTCGTCCTGGCCACCGGCGGATGCGGCAAGGTCTTCCCGTTCACCACCAATGCCAACATCAACACCGGCGACGGGATGGCGCTGGCCTACCGCGCGGGCGCACCGCTGAAGGACATGGAGTTCGTCCAGTACCACCCCACCGGCCTCCCGTTCACCGGGATCCTGATCACCGAGGCCACCAGGGCCGAGGGCGCGTGGCTGGTCAACAAGGACGGCTACCGGTACCTCCAGGACTACGACCTCGGTACGCCGACACCCGAGCCGGAGCTGCGGAGCATGGAGCTCGGGCCACGCGACCGGCTCTCCCAGGCGTTCGTGCACGAGGAGGCCAAGGGGCGCACCGTCGAGTCGCCGTACGGCAACGTCGTCCACCTAGACCTCCGGCACCTCGGCGCCGAGCTGATCGACACCAAGCTGCCGTTCGTCCGCGAGCTGTGCCTCAAGTACGAACGCATCGACCCGGTGACCGACCTGATCCCGGTCCGGCCGGTCGTCCACTACATGATGGGCGGGGTCGACACCGACATCGACGGCGCGACCCCGCTCGCCGGCCTGTACGCCGCGGGCGAGACGGCCTGCGTCAGCATCAACGGCGCCAACCGGCTCGGCTCCAACTCGCTGCCCGAGTGCCTCGTCTTCGGTGCGCGGGCGGGACGTGCGGCCGCCGAGTACGCCGCCACCGCGCCCCCGCCGCCGGCGGTGATCGCCGCCCAGGTGACCGACGAGGTGCGGCGGATCGAACGCGACCTGCTCGGCAACACCCCGCACCACGACGGCGTCGCCGACATCCGCGAGGAGATGCAGACCACGATGGAGGACGCGGCCGGGATCTACCGCAACGGTCCCGCGATGCAGAAGGGGATCGACGGCCTCCGGGAGCTGCAGATGCGGCGTGCCCGGGTCGGCGTACGCGACTCGAGCCGGACGTTCAACACCGAGCTGGTCACGGCGCTGGAGCTCGCCAACCTGCTCGACATCGCCGAGTGCATGCTCGCCTCCGGGCTGCTGCGGGAGGAGTCGCGCGGGGCCCACCAGCGCACGGACTTCCCCGGCCGCGACGACGAACGGTTCCTCGCCCACCAGGTGGTGCACCGCGAGGCGGACGGCAACCCGCGGGTGGAGAGGCTGCCGGTGACGATCACGAGGTGGCCACCGGGCGAACGGGTCTACGGGAGGTAGCCATGACAGACGACATGATCACCATGGAGGTGGCCAGGTACCGGCCCGACAAGGACACGACACCCGGCTGGCAGGAGTACGACGTACCCCTGCGCAGCGAGTGGACCGTGCTCGACGGGCTCAACCACGTGAAGGACCAGGTCGACACGACCCTCGCCTTCCGGTGGTCGTGCCGGATGGGCATCTGCGGCAGCTGCGGGATGAACGTCAACGGCGAGCCACGGCTGACGTGCGGCACGTTCCTCAGCGACTACGCGCCGGGGCCGGTCCGGGTCGAGCCGCTCGCGAACTTCCCGGTCGTGCGCGACCTCGTGGTCGACATCGACGACTTCATGGAGAAGCTCCCGCGGGTCAAGCCGTGGATCATCCGCGACGAGGAGCAGTCGGTGGACGAGGGCGAGTACCTCCAGTCGCCCGAGGAGCTCGACGCCTACAAGCAGTTCAGCATGTGCATCAACTGCATGCTGTGCTACTCCGCGTGCCCCGTCTACGGGCTCGACCCGACGTTCGTCGGGCCCGCGGCCATCGCACTGGCCGAGCGCTACGACCTCGACTCCCGCGACCAGGGCGCCCGCGAGCGGCTCGACGTGCTCATCGAGCACGAGGGCGTCTACGGCTGCACGTTCGTGGGCGAGTGCACGCGGGTGTGTCCCAAGCACGTCGACCCGGCCGGCGCCATCCAGCGCTACAAGCTCAAGGCGGCACAGGAGTCCGTGAAGGCCTTCCTCCTCCCGCGAGCCCTCCTTCCCAAGGCACTGCGGCCATGACACCCACCACCCCGCCCGACACCGACCTGACCTACCGGCGGCCGGTGCCGGTGCTGTGGTGGGTCCGCAAGCGCAGCTACTTCGTCTTCGTGATGCGCGAGCTGAGCAGCGTCTTCATCGCCTGGCTCGTCCTCTACCTGCTGCTGTTCGTGCGCGCGGTCGGCCGCGGCGAGGCGGCGTACGACGACTTCCTCGACTGGGCGGCCTCGCCGGTGCTCGTCGTGCTGAACGTGGTCGCGTTCGCGTTCGTGGTCCTGCACACGATCACCTGGTTCTCGCTGACCCCGCAGGCGATGGTGGTCAGCCTGCGCGGGCGACGGGTGCCCGCGCCCGCGATCATCGGCGCGCAGTACGCCGGACTGGCCGTGGTCTCCGTGTTCGTGCTCTGGCTGGTGACGCGATGAAGCTCCGGGTCGAGCCCTTCCTGTGGCTGGCGTTCAGCGGCGGCGGCGTGACGGCCGCGATCTTCCTGCCGGTCCTCGCGTTCCTGTTCGCGCTGGCCTTCCCGCTCGGCTGGATCGACCCGCCCGACCACGAGCATCTGGCCGCCGTCGTCGCGCACCCGCTCACGTTCCTGGTCCTGTTCGGCGCGTTCGTGATGATGCTGATCCACGCCGCGCACCGGTTCCGGTTCACGCTCTACGACGGCCTGCAGGTCAAGCACCGGGGACTCGTCGCGGCGGTCTGCTACGGCGGCGCGTTCGTCGGGGCGTTCGCGGCATTCCACCTCCTCGGTGGCGCGACCTAGGGTCGCCAGCGCCGGTGCCGGGTGCCCGTGTCGCCCTCGCGGATCAGCTGCAGCCTCGGCCGCGGGCCGTCGCTGCGACCGGTCTGCGGCTTGCGGCGGCCCGGGAGCCAGGGCAGCGGCCAGACGGCCCCGGGTCCGTCGTAGTCCTGCTCGACGGCGGCGTGCAGCGTCCACGACGGGTCGTAGAGGTGGGCCCGGCCGATGGCGCAGAGGTCGGCCCGGCCGGCCATCAGGATCGAGTTGACGTCGTCGTACGACGAGATGACGCCGACGGCGATCGTCGGGACGCCGAGCCGGTTGCGGATCGCGTCGGAGTACGGCGTCTGGTAGGACCGCCCGAACGCCGGCCGCTCGCGTGCGGTGACCTGGCCGGTGGAGACGTCGATCGCGACCGCCCCGGCCTCGACGAACGCAGCGGCGACGCGGAGCGCGTCGTCGAGGCTCTGCCCGTCGTCGACCCAGTCGGTCGCGGAGATGCGCACCGTCATCGGCCGGTCGGCCGGCCACACCTCGCGCATCGCGGCGAACACCTCGAGCGGGAAGCGCAGCCGCCCGTCGACGTCGTCGCCGTAGTCGTCGGTGCGCCGGTTGGTGACGGGAGACAAGAAGGCCGAGAGCAGGTAGCCGTGCGCGCAGTGCAGCTCGAGCAGGTCGAAGCCGGCCTCCGCACCACGGCGGGCGGACTCGACGAACTCCTCGCGGATGGTGTCCATCTCGGTGCGCGTGAGCTCGCGCGGCACCTGGTTGACGCCGTCGCGGTAGGCCACCGGGGACGGTGCCACGACCTCCCAGTTGTCCTCGTCGAGGGGCTGGTCGATGCCCTCCCACATCAGCTTCGTCGAGCCCTTGCCGCCCGAGTGACCGAGCTGCAGCCCGATCTTCGCCGCGCTGTTGGTGTGCACGAAGTCGGTGACCCGGCGCCACGACGCCTGCTGCTCGTCGTCCCAGAGGCCCGCGCAGCCGGGGGTGATCCGCCCGTCGGGTGACACGCAGACCATCTCGGTCATCACGAGCCCGGCCCCGCCCAGGGCCTTGCCGCCGAGGTGGACGAGATGGAAGTCCGACGGCAGCCCCTCGTCGGCGACGTACATGTCCATCGGCGAGACGACGACGCGGTTGACCAGGTCGAGGGAGCCGAGGCGGGCGGGCTGGAACATCGGGGGGCACGGGTCGGTGCTCCCCACGCCATCGGCGTACCACTCGTCGCAGCGGGCCACGAACTCCGGATCGCGCAGCCGCAGGTTGTCGTAGGTGACGCGCCGACTCCGGGTCATGATGTTGAACGCGAACTGCAGCGGCTCCTGGTGGACGTACTGCTCCAGGTTCTCGAACCACTCCAGGCTGGCCTGCGCGGCGCGCTGGGTGGAGAGGACGACGGCCTTGCGCTCCGTCTCGTACGTCGCCAGGGCGGCGCCGAGGTCCGCCTCCTCGTGCAGGCAGGCAGCGAGGGCCAGCGCGTCCTCCATGGCGAGCTTGGTGCCGGAGCCGATCGAGAAGTGGGCGGTGTGCGCGGCGTCGCCGAGGATCACCACGTTGTCGTGCACCCAGTGCTCGTTGCGCACCGTGGTGAAGCGGATCCAGCGGGAGTTGTTGGCCTTCACGTCGTGCCCGTCGAGCACGTCGGCGAAGAGCTCGCGGATCCTCGCGATCGAGGCCTCGTCGGACTCTCCCGGCGACCAGGTGCGGTCGGCGAGGTCGGCGAACCCGGCCTTCTCCCAGACCGCCGAGGTCATCTCGACGATGAACGTGCTGCCGCCTGCGTCGTACGGGTAGCCGTGGATCTGCATCACGCCGTACGGCGTCTGGGCGACGTGGAACTTGAACGCGTCGAACACCTTGTCGGTGCCGAGCCAGATGTAGCGGCAGTCGCGCTCCTCGAGCGTCGGCCGGAACGCGTCGGCGTACCGGGTGCGGACGGCGGAGCCGAGCCCGTCGCACGCCACGACCAGGTCGTGGGTGCGGGCCAGCTCCTCGACGTCGGGCGCCTCGGTGCGGAAGTGGATCGTGACGCCGAGCTCGAGGCAACGGGCCTGCAGGATCTCGAGCAGCCGCTTGCGCGACATCGCCGCGAAGCCGTGGCCGCCGCTGGTGACGACCTCGTCCTTGAAGTGCACGTCGATGTCGTCCCAGACCGCGAACTCCCGCTGCATCAGCGCGTAGACCTGCGGGTCGGCGTGCTCGATGCCGCCCAGCGTCTCGTCGCTGAAGACGACGCCGAAGCCGAACGTGTCGTCGGCGGCGTTGCGCTCCCAGACGGTGATCTCGTGCGGCTCCCGCCCCGACTGCTGCGAGAGCTGCTGGGCGAGGGCACTGAAGTAGAGGCCGCCCGGGCCGCCACCGATCACTGCGATCTTCATGCGCTCTCCTCTGGCCGTTGGTTGAGGAAGGCGCGCTGGCGCCCGCCTCGAAACCCGGCCACCAACATATTGCGTTCTTGACGGAAGTTGTCAAGGCGCAATACGGTCGCTGACATGAGCGGCCTCACCGGGGAGCAGGAGCAGTACGTCGCCCGGATCCGCGCCGTCGCCACCGACCACCTCGCGTCCGTGCCGGCAGTGCACGGAGCCGTCAACCGCCCGCTGCTCGAGGCCCTCGGCGACCACGGCCTCCTGCGGGGCCTCTTCGGTGGCTCGGCCGACGAGGCGCCGAGGGATGCTGCCGCGCTCCAGCTGTGTCTGCTCCGCGAGACCCTGGCCACCGTCACGACGGAGGCTGAGACCGCCCTCGCCCTCCAGGGGCTGGGCAGCTACCCGCTGCTGCAGTCCGGCTCGCCGCAGGTCGCGGAGCGCTGGATCCCGGGAGTAGTGACCGGCACCACCGTCGCGGCGTTCGCCCTCTCCGAGCCGCGCGCCGGGTCCGACGCCGCCGCCCTGTCGCTGCGGGCCACGCCGGACGGCGACGGCTGGCGGCTGCACGGTGAGAAGACCTGGATCTCCAACGCGCCCGACGCCGACGTCTACTCCGTCTTCGCCCGCACCACCGAGGGCGCGGGCGCCCGCGGGGTCACCGCGTTCGTGGTGGCCGGCGACGCCGAAGGCCTGTCGGGCGAGCGACTCGACATGATGGCGCCGCACGCGATCGGCCGGCTGGTCTTCGACGGGGTGCGGGTCGGCCCCGAGGACGTGCTCGGCGAGGTCGACCGCGGGTTCGCCGTGGCGATGCGCACCCTCGACCTGTTCCGGCCCAGCGTCGGTGCGTTCGCGGTCGGGATGGCGCAGGCCGCGCTCGACGCCTCCCTGGAGTGGGCGCTGACGCGAGAGGTCTACGGCGACCTGCTGATCCGCCAGCAGTCGGTCGAGCACACGCTGGCCGAGATGGCCACCCGCATCCAGGCGAGCCGGCTGCTCGTGCGGGCCGCCGCGACGACGTACGACAGCGGGGCGCCGGCCGCCGAGATCACCCAGAGCGCAGCGATGGCGAAGCTGTTCGCCACCGAGTCCGCGCAGTGGGTGGTCGACCAGGCGGTGCAGCTGCACGGTGCGCGAGGCCTGCAGCGGGGACACCTGCTCGAGCGGCTCTATCGTGAGGTCCGGGCGCCGCGCATCTACGAGGGCGCCTCCGAGGTGCAGCGCACGATCATCGGCCGTGGCCTGGTGCGTGCCCGACAGGAGGGAATGTCGTGACCCGCTACCGCGGCAGCGTGCCCATCACCGACGACTGGCAGCACTTCCGCTTCTCCGTGGCCGACGGCGTCGCGACGGTGACCCTGAATCGGCCCGAGAAGATGAACCCGCTCACCTTCGAGTCGTACGCCGACCTGCGCGATCTGCTGCACGAGCTCCCCCATCGCGGCGACACCGACGTGCTGGTGATCCGCGGCGAGGGCCGTGGGTTCTGCGGCGGCGGCGACGTCAACGAGATCATCGGCGAGCTGATCACGATGGATCCGCGCGACCTGATCGGCTTCACCCGGATGACCGGCGACGTCATCAAGGCGATGCGCGAGTGCCCGATCCCGATCGTCACCGGCATCCAGGGCATCGCCGCCGGCGCCGGGTCGGTCATCGCGATCGCGAGCGACTTCCGGGTCTGCTCGAGGTCGGCCCGCTTCGCGTTCCTCTTCACCAAGGTCGGTCTCTCCGGCGGCGACATGGGCGCCGCCTACTTGCTGCCCCGGCTCGTCGGCGCCGGCCGGGCCACCGAGCTGCTGATGCTCGGCGACACGATCGACGCCGAGACGGCCGACCGCTACGGGCTGGTCTCCCAGCTGGTCGACGACGAGGCGCTCGACGAGGCGGTCGCGGCGCTTGCTCGCCGGCTGGCGGACGGCCCGACGCTCGCGTTCGCCCAGACCAAGTCGCTGATCACCCGCGAGCTGGACATGCCGCATCGGGGCTGCGATGGAGCTCGACGCGATGACGCAGGCGCTGCTGATGACGACCAGCGACCACGCCGAGTTCCACGCCGCGTTCAACGCGAAGCGCCCGCCCGAGTGGACCGGCCGGTGACCCGGGTCGCGATGGTCACCGGAGCCTCGCAGGGCATCGGCCGGGCCTGCGCCGAGGCGCTGTCGGCCGCCGGCCACCGGGTCGCCCTGGTGGCCCGGTCCGAGGCGTCGCTGCGCGAGGTGGCCGGCGTACTCCCGGGAGAGTCGCTGGTCCTGCCCACCGACGTGACCTCGCCCGAGCGCGCTGGACGCCGCTTTCGCCGCGGTCGAGGCGGCGTGGGGACCCGTCGAGGTGCTGGTCGTCAACGCCGGAGCGGCGATGTCGGCCCCGCTGGTGCAGACGTCCGACGACGACTGGCAGCGGATGCTCGACCTCAACCTCACCGCGCCGTTCCGATGCCTTCGCCGCGCCCTGCCGTCGATGACGTCGGCCGGGTGGGGCCGGGTGGTCGTGATCGCGTCGATCGCCGGCAAGCACGGCGGCGCCCGCATCGCGGCGTACACCGCCAGCAAGCACGGCGTCCTCGGCCTGGTGCGTACGGCGGCCGCCGAGGTCGCGCGTACCGGAGTCACGGTCAACGCCGTGTGCCCGGGCTACGTCGACACCCCGATGACCGACGACGTCGGTCGCGCACATCGCGTCGGGCACCGGGCGCAGCCCCGAGGACGCCCGCGCGATCCTCGCGCGACAGCAGCCGATCGGGCGCCTGGTCGACCCGGCACGAGGTCGCGTCGGCGGTGCTGCTGTGCGTCGACAACGGCGCGATCAGCGGTCAGGGCCTCAACGTCGACGGAGGGGCGGTCCAGTCGTGAAGCGCGGTCAACCCGGCGTCCCTCGCCGCCCCCTCGGGCTTCTCGCATGCCGTGGTCGCCACCGGCACCACCGTGTTCCTGGCCGGCCAGACCGGCATGGTCCTCGGACGGCTCGATCGTGCCGGGCGGCGTGGTGGCCCAGTTCGAGCAGGCGCTCGGCAACCTGCTCACCGCCCTCGCCGACGCCGGCGGCTCGCCCGGCGACCTGACGTCGTTGACGATCTACATCGTCGACATGGACGACTACCGCGCGCACGCGCGCGAGATCGGCGGCGTCTGGAAGCGGCTCGTCGGCACGCGACTACCCGGCCATGGCCGGCATCGGGGTGTCACGGCTCTGGGACCTCGACGCCGTCGTGGAGGTGCAGGGCTTCGCCGTCCTGCCGGGGTAGTCCGGCGACTGAACCGGGCCGGAAGCCGATGCACCGGACTACCCGGTGGCACCCGTGTACGACCTCATCGCGTGGGTGTGCGCGTGCTCCGCGCAGCCGCGCGTCGAGCGTCGGCGAACAGCTCGCCCGCCTCGATGCCCGGCCAGTCGGCGGGCAGGTGCTCGAGCGGCAGGCCCGGGTCGAGGTAGGGCAGCCGACGCCAGGCGGTCAGCATCGGGACGTACGTCGCGAACGCGTCGGCCGGCGCGCAGCCGGCTGCGCCGGCGCAGGGCCGGGCGCCACGCGCGCGAGGAACTCGGCGTAGAGCAGGTCGAGCGCGTCGAGGTCCCACCACTCGTGCGATCCGTGCGGCGACGTCCGACACCGAGGTAGCTCGCCGCGGAAGAACTCGGTGTAGGCGGTCAGACCCTGCCCTCGAGAGCGCGCGCAGCGTCGCGTCGTACGGCGTGGCGGGTGCGACCCAGACGCCGGGCGCGACGTGCCGAAGCCGAGGCCGGGTCAGCTGCGACCGCAGGGCGTGGCGGCGGTCGCGCTCCGACTCCGGCACCGAGAACGACCAGCGACCAGCCAGCCGTCGGCGGCCGTCGCGCGCGGCCGGCGACCAGATGCGCTCGTCGCCCTCGCGCAGCACCGCCAGAGCGTGGCGGACGAGAGCGCGTAGCCCGCCTGGCCGTCGCGGCGACGGGGCCTCGAGCACGCTCGCGGCGCTTGAGCCGGGAGACCGACGAGCGGACCGCGGCGGAGTCGACGCCGAGGTCGGCCATCAGCGCGATCAGCGAGGCGACGGAGAGCCAGTCGCCCTCCTCGCGGGCGTAGAGACCGTAGAGCGACAGGATCAGCTGCCGCGGGCGCGTGCATCGGGCACGGCGTCCTACGACCCGATCGTCACTCAGATCGTCACGCAGTCGGAACCGCTGCAGCTTGCCGGTCGCGGTGCGCGGCAGCGCGTCGACGAACTCGACGGCGCGCGGGTACTTGTACGGCGCGATCTCGGCCTTGACGAAGTCCTGCAGCTCGTGGCGCCTCGCCGGTCCCGGGTCGACGCCGGCGCGGAGCACGACGTAGGCCTTGACGAGCGGGCCCCGGTCCTCGTCGGGCACGCCGACGACCGCGCACTCGGCGACGTCCGGGTGGCTGAGCAGCGCCTCCTCGACCTCCGGCGCGGCGATGTTGTAGCCCGAGGAGACGATCATGTCGTCGCTGCGGGCCTGGTACCAGAAGTAGCCGTCCTCGTCGCGGACGAAGGTGTCGCCGGTGATGTTCCAGCCGCCCTGCACGTAGTCGCGCTGCCGCGGGTCGTCGAGGTAGCGGCAGCCCGTGGGGCCCTTGCACCGCGAGCCGGCCCGGGCTGCCGTCGGGCACCGGCTCGCCGCCGTGCTCGTCGAGCACGCGTCGCGCACGTAGCCCGGGCACCGCCCGGCCGGTCGAGCCCGGGCGCGATGTCGTCGCCGGCCGCGGAGATGAAGACGTGCAGCATCTCGGTCGCCCCGATCCCGTCGATGATGCGCACCCCGGTCGCGTCGTGGAACGCCTGCCACGTCGCGGCGGGCAGGTGCTCGCCCGGCCGAGACGGCGCGCCGCAGCGTCGGCAGCGCGTCGGTCGCCGGCCGCGAGCATCGCCCTGTACGCCGTCGGCGCGGTGAAGCAGCACGGTCACGCCGTGCTCGGCGACGATCGCGGCCAGCTCGTCGGGTGTGGCCTTCTCGACCAGCAGCGTCGAGGCGCCCCGACGTGCAGCGGGAACAGCAGCAGCCCGCCGAGCCCGAAGGTGAACGCCAGCGGCGGCGTACCGGTGAACACGTCGTCCGCGGTCGGGCCGCAGCACGTGGCGCGAGAAGGTGTCGGCAGATCGCCAGCACGTCGCGGTGGAAGTGCATGGTCGCCTTCGGGCGCCCGGTCGTGCCGGAGGTGAACGCGAGCAGGGCGACGTCGTCGGCGGCGGTCGCCACGTCGTCGAACGTCGCGGGCTGCCGGCCGCCAGGGTGGCCAGCTCGGCGCCGTCGCCGAGACGACACGACGCCGGCACGCCGAGCGCTCGGTGCCGTCGAGGAAGCGGTGGTCGACAGGGCGAGCGTCGAGCCGCGGCGATCTCGTGGATCGTGGCCAGCTCGCCGGCGCGCAGCAGCGGCATCGTGGTGACGGCGACCGCGCCGGCCTTGAGCACGCCGAACCAGCACGCCACCAGCCACGGGTTGTTCGGGCCGCGCAGCAGCACGCGGTTGCCGGGCACGATGCCGAGATCGTCGACCAGCACGTGCGCGATCCGGTTGGCGCGTGCCAGCAGGTCGCCGTACGTCCACGGTGGTCGATCCGGGCGCGCAGGCACGGCCGGTCGGCGCCGAGCTCGGCGACGACGTCGTCGAGCAGCGCGGTCGCGCAGTTGAGCCGGTCGGGGTAGTGCAGCTCGGGCAGGTCGAAGACGCAGCTCCGGCCACTGGTCGGCCGGCGGCAGGTGGTCGCGGCAGAACGTGTCGGCATGGGCGGACGGCAGCAGCTCCATGCTGGCAACGTATGGCGCCTGCCCAACGACCGTCAAGAGTGCGACATAGCACCGGGCCCGGACCCCCGTTCGGGTCCGGGCTCGGTCGCAGGCGTGCTCAGTTGGCGGAGTCCGGAGGGCCCTTGTGGGTCGACCGGGTCCCGGACGCCCAGGTCGGGCGCGTGGGGTGGGAGCTGTGGCGCGCCTTCCCCGTCCTGGTCTCGGTCCTCTCGCCCTCGGACATCTCTGTCCCGGCCTTGGGTGCGGCGGGCTCGATGCCGATGTCCTGCGCCGGCGGGGCCGTCTCGGTCCCGCATGCTGCCGTGGTCATGAAGATGGCGGTGATCGCCGCGGCCGAGAAGCTGCGGCCCGCCCAGGTGTTGGTGAACATGTCGGTGTCCTCTCCGGTGGGCCCACTGGTGCGGGCCTGTCTGATGTCCACCAACCGTCGGCCCGCCCGACCCCCGGTTGACGCCGCTTGACAGAACTGGACGGCAGCCATGGACGAGCGGTCGGGCGACGCGAGCATCCTGGGACCACGACCCGGGGAGGTCCCATGCCTGCTCTACCCCGGCCCGACCTGCCGATAGGTCCGCACCGAGAGCTGATCGACGCCCTGCACGACCTCCACCACCGGGCAGGGTGGCCGAGCCTGCGCACCCTCGCCGGCGCGGCGGCATGCAGCCACACCACGGTGTCCGCGGTGTTCTCCTCGTCACGACTCCCCGCCTGGGGCGTCCTCGAGCTCCTTGTCGAGACGATGGCGGGCGACGTCCCCGACGTGCAACGACACTGTGGCTGGCCGCCGGCAGCCCCCACCACGCCGACCGTCGCCGCACGCCGCGGATCGCCGGACGACGCAATGAGCTCGCCGCAGGTGCGTCACCATCTCCACCACGGGTCCGGGCTGCTGCTGGTCGACCGGCGAGGCCGGCATCGGGAAGACCCGGCTCGTCACCGCCGCCGGGGCGCAGACGGCCGGCTCGGGCCGTGGCCGCGGGACCGTGCCTGCCGCTCGCCTCGGCGGTGCCGCTGTCAGCGGTCGTCGGACGTGCTGCGGGGCCTCGACGAGGCCGACCCGGACGGCTTGATGGCCGCCGTGGAAGCGAGCCCGGCGTACGTCGCACCCTCCCTGCCACACTGCTGCCGCAGCTGGTCCGCACGACGCGGGACCTGACGACGCTGGGCTCCCGGGCGCCGGTCTCCTCGCGGTCGCGCGGTGCTGCGCGGGCGCGGGTCACGTCCGCTGGGCCTGGTCTCGAGGACCTCCACTGGGCGGACCCCGCGACCCTCGATCTCTTCGAGCACCAGGTCGCCGTCCCTCCCGTGCCCGTGGTCGCCACGTTCCGCACGGACGACCCGGCGTTCGCCGGACCGCGCCGATTGGTGGCCCGGGTCCGCCGCCCGCCGGGGCGCGCACCATCGAGTCGGGCCGCTCAGCCCGGAGGAGACCCGCGACCAGCTCACCCTGCTCCTCTGGCGCCAGCCGGAGGACACCGTGCGCCAGGTCTTCGGCCGCGCGCTGGGTCACCCGCTCTTCACCGAGCAGCTCGCCGGTCAGGTCGAGGACGACGCCGCTCCCGCCCTCCTGCGCGACGTCCTCGACGACCGGCTCGGCGACGTCGACGGGCCGTCCTGGCTGGGCCTGGCTCCGCGCGCTCGGGGTGGCCGACCCCGTCTGGACCACCGGTCCCCTCTCGGCCTGGTGTGTGCGACCTCCGCGCCGACGAGCTGGTCGACCGCTCTGCACGACCTGCGCCGGCGCCGCCTGCTCGCGTCCTCAAGCGGCCGCGACGTCTGGCGCTGCGCCACCCGCTGCTCGCCGATGCGATCCGCCGACGCCTGGTGGCCGGGGAGAGGTCGTACGTGCACGCGCGCCCTGGCCGAGGCGCTGCAGTGCCTGCTCGATCCGGAGCCCGGAGAGGTCGCCGGGCACTGGGGCGGGGCCGGCGACCTCGAGGCCCGTGAGCTCCCCGGCGCGTCGCGGGGGGCCCGCCTCGCGGCCGCCGGCCGGTTCGCCGCCCGCGAGGCGGCCCAGGGACTGGCGCCTCGAGTCCTCGACCTCTGGCCGGCCGACGCCGTCACCGCAAGCACACCGGCGATCCGGCTCGGCGAGGTGTACGTCCTGCGGGATCGACCTCGCCGAGGCGGTCTCCGACCCGATCGAGGAGCTGCGCCGCCTCGTCGCCGCGGGCGGCGCTCCCGGGGCTGGACGGGCCCGATGCCGAGCGGGTCGAGGTGCTCCGCCGGGCCGGTTGGACGTCGAGTTGCTGCTCTCGGCGACCCCGACCCGCGCGGGGCTCGCTATCTGCTCGGCGACGCCCTCGCCGTCCAGGAGCGGCTGCCCGGCTTGTGCGCCGGGGCTCTTCGACGTGCTGAGGTGCCGGGAACAACCTCGCCGCCATCGGCCGGTCCGCCGAGGCGGCGGCGGACATGCGGCAGGCGCTCCCTTGGGTCTCCGAGGAGATCGGCGACCGGTCACCCGCTCGCAGGCGAGCCCTGAGCGCCGTCGCCGTCGACCTTGCTTGCGCGGGTCGAGGGTGGACGAGGCTCTCGACCGGCTTTACGCCAGGCGCCGGGCGACTCGGACCGCGACCTCTCACGGACCCGTTCAGCGAGGTCGAGCTCGCCTGGAGAACGAGACCGCCATCTTGTTGCACGCCGGCGCATCCTGCCGCGGTCGTGGCCCGGGAGGCAGCGGCTCCCGGTCTGGCCGCCGTCGACCGTTGGGGGCTGACGACGTACGCCTGGCCGCGACAAAAAAAGGCTAAGCGTGGCTTTCAGACGTGTGCCACGCACAGCCTGCGGGCGCGAGGGGCGACGTGACGACGGGCCGCCTGCCTACTCGTCGATCCCGTCAAAATCACCGGAGGGCCACGTGACCCCCTACGCGGAGTGGGACGGCGGCGCACGCCCGCCGGCTGATGGCCGCGGTCGACGTCCGTCGAGGCCGCCTGGCGGAGGCACTCGCACGGTTCGAGGGCAGGGACCGCGGCGCCTCGGGGCCCTCGGTCTCGCGCGCCGAGGCAGATCGGCCGGCACGCGGACGCCGAGCTGTGGGCTCCCCTCGCGGCACCGGCTCGCCGCCCGCATCGGCGCGGGCGACGTTCCCTCTGCTGAGCAACCTGGACTGATGTGCGCCCTCGCCGCTGCCGAGCTCCTGTGGGTGCAGCGTGCGGGCCGAGGCTCGACCTGCTCGCGTCGCGTCCCACCGGTTCAGGACGACCGGAGGGCCGTCGCCCACCGCCTCGCCCCCAGCGTGGTGCGCAACGCGTCCTCCGGGGACCCGATATCTCGGGCCCTATCGAGGCCTTCGGGGAGCGGGCGGGCCCCGGCGTCACGGCCGAGGCTTGGGCCGCGGAGGCGGCCCGCGCCTCGTTCGGCCCGGGCAGCGTTGAACCGAGGGCCTGGAGCCGGGCCGCGACCGGCCTGGACCGGCTGCGAGGCCGCCAACACGACGCGGCGTACGCCGATGGCGGGGCTGCCGAGGTGGCGCTGGCCTACCGCTCAGTCCGGCACGCGGGCGAACAGGCTGCTCAGGGGGACGTGCCGCGCGGCGACGCCCGTGGGCACTCGCCCTCCAGACCGCCGTCCGGCGGACGGGAGCCGGCCGCTGACGGTCAGGCCGCGCGGGCCGGCAGCTGCCGGGAGACGGCGGGCGGCGGCCCGGCCGGCGCGGTTGGCGCCGATCGTGCTGGCCGAGGGGCCGTAGCCCACCAGTTGGACGCGGGGGTCGGCGGACGGCGGTGGTGCCGTCGAGCTGGATGCCGCCGACGGTGGCGCAGCTGGAGCGGGGCCAGGTGGGCGACGGTCGGGACGGAAGCCGGTGGCCCACAGGATCGCGTCGGCCTGCTCGGCCGCCCGTCGGGCCATGCACCCCGGTCGGGGTGATGCGCTCGAACATCGGGTGGCGCCGGTAGACGCCGCGCCGTCGGCGGCCTCCTCCTGGTGGCGCAGGGCCAGGCCGGTGACGCTGACGACGCTCTGCGGCGGCAGGCCCGCGCGGACCCGTCCTCGACCCGGGCCACGGCGGCGCGGCCCTGCTCGGGGTCGAAGTCGGTGCGATCCGCCACAGGGGTGGCCGCCGGGTGACCCAGTCGTGTCGCCACCGGCGCGAGCTCCGCGAGCAGCTGGACGGCTGACGCGCCCCGCCGACGACGAGCACGCGGTGCCCGGCGAAGTCGCCGGCCCCGGGTAGTCGGCGGTGTGCAGCTGCTCGCCCGCGAACGTCTCGGGCCGGGGTAGCGCGGCACGAAAGGCCGGGTCCACGTGCCGGTGGCGTTGACGAGCGTGCGGGTCGGCCAGCTCCGCTCGTCGGCGCGACGGTCAGCAGCTTCCGTCGCTCGGTCACCTGGTCGACCCGCACCGGGCGCAGCACCGGCAGGTCGTGGGGCGCTCGTAGTCGTCGAAGCACGCGGGCAGCGACGTCGCTGGCCGGAGGTCGCTGCCCGGGGCGCGCGCCATCGGGCAGCGCGGCGACCCCGTGCACGTCGTCCATGGTGAGGATCCCAGCGGTGCTGCCAGGCGCCGCCCGGAGCGGCCCCGGCGTCGAGCACCACGTGGTCGACGCCCCGCCGGGTCAGGTGGTACGACGACGAGAGGCCGGCCTCGGCCGGCCAGCCGATGATCACCGAGTCGAAGACGTGCACGCATGGAAACGCGAGCCGGCGCCCGACTATGCCCGCACGTGCCGTCCTACCGGCCGGCGCGGCCGCCTCGACCCGCGAGGATCGTGTCGGTCACCAGCTGCGGGTCGGACTCCTCCACGGCGTGGCCCGTGTGACGACGACCTGCTCGGCCCGGGGGCTGAGCGCCGGCCAGCCCCGCTGGTTCCGCACGTTGTTGCGCATGCCGCGGCGCTCGCTGGCGAACTCCGCGCCGGCGATCTCGGCCTCGGAGTACTCGTTGCTGATCACCGTGACGGGGATGTCGCCGACCGGTCGCCGCGCCGCCCAGGCGTCCTTTTCGACCTGCAGTTAGTCCCGGCTCTCGAGGTTGACCGGAGAGTCCCAGCGCGCCACCTCGACGAGCTCGGCCGGCGGGTTCCGGAACGGTGACGGCGCCTCGACGAAGACCATCCCGGCAACCTGATCGGCGTGCGCGAACGCGTAGCCCGCAGTGATGTAGCCCCCGCCCGAGGTCCCGACCAGGACGTAGGGCCCGGGAACCTCGGCGTTGGCAAGGATCTGCTCGAGGTCGCCGACCAGCTCCGGAAGCCCCCGGCGACGGGGGTCCGGATCGCTGCTTCCCAGGTTCGCCCGGTCGTAGACACAGGTCCGCGTGACCTCGGAGAGGGTGCCCTCGGCGAAGGCGTAGGACCCGCTGGTGTCCTCGTCGCCTCCCTCGAGGACGACGGTCGGCTCGCCCGTCCCGGTGCAGCGCAGGTACAGGCTCCGACCGCCGTCGACCTCCACCTGGCCGTTCAACGCTCGGCCCTCCGTGCTCGGTGCCGCCTGGCTGGGGGTCGTGGCGGACGTGGCCGACGCAGACGGCGCCGACCCAGCCGGGTCCGGGTCGCCCGAGCAGCCCGCCGCGAGCAGACCGACCATCAGGGCGACCGAGACACTGCGCGCCGCGCCTGCTGCTCCTGCAACGCGCGTGCCACGGGCGATTCTGGTCGTGATCATGAACGGCACCGCCTCTCCTTGTTCCCACCCATGGCCGTCAGAGCAGCCCTTCGATGATCGCGACGACCCTCTCGGGGTCGGCCAGCTGGACCGCGTGCGTCAGCTCGACCGCCTCGAAGCGGGAGCCGGGCCACGCGGCGGCGTACTCCTCGCCGAGCTCGAGATAGAGGCCGGCGGTCTTGGAGCAGGCACCGACCTCGCCCTCGCACTGGGCCTTCGTGGAGTGCAGCAGCACGAGCGGCACGTCGGGAGCCGGCGCCGCGAGCAGCTGCTCGCTACTGGTGATCCAGTCGACGAGCTCCGGGTTCTCTCCCCGGAAGAACGCCCGCTCCTCGGCGACCTCCACCTCGGAGAGCAGCGGGAACGCACGCTGGGCCCAGTCCCGGGCCAGGGGCGGCGGGTTCATGGCCAGCGCGCCGACGACCTCACCTGGATGCTCCCGAGCGAAATGCATCGCGAAGAAGCCGCCCGCCGAGGTGCCGGCGAGCACGTACGGCGTCGGGATGTCCGCAGCCCTGAGCAACGCCTGTAGGTCCGCGACGACATCCCGCGAGGTGCGCGGCGTCGGCGCGGTGCCGCTCCGACCGACGTTCGCCCGGTCGTAGGTGCACACGGTCGTCCTCGTCGCCAACGTCTGCTGCACGGCCTCGAAGTCGCTTCGGTCGTCGCCCTGGCCGGGTTCCAGCACCACGGTCGGCGTGCCCTTTCCGCGACAGTCGAGGAACAGCTCCCGGTCCCCGATGTCGACAAGCCTCCCGGGCGCGGGCGAGCGTACGGGCTCGGTCGTCCGGGTGGCCGCGGGCGGCTCCGGCCGGGCGACCGGGTCTGCGCCGCAGGCCACACCGAGCAGGAGGAGCCCGCCGACCAGGCCACCGGCTCCGCACCCATTCCTGCGGGACATGGCGCCCGACTAGGCCAGGCTCTTCTGGGCCGTGGCAGCCACCCAGCAGAGACCCAGCAGCGAGACGACGGCCGCGCCGGCGATGAACGAGGTGAGCGGTCCGGGCGCCGTGAGCATCACCGCTGCACCGCCGACCCCCGTCAGCACCGCGGCAGCCCGCGGCACGACCCGGCCCCGGTAGAGGCTGAATCCGAGGAGCATCCAGCCGGCGGCGCCGAGGATGAGCATCAGGTAGGACACCCCGCTCTGGGGAGCGCTGTAGGCCTGGTCGAGGAGGTCGATCATGGCTGGGCGCTCCTCAGGGAGCCGGGCTGCCTGACCCAGGATCACCAGCTGGTCCGCGAACATGGCGAGGCCGAAGGCTCCTGCGGTCGCGAGAGCCGTCCCGACCGCGGCGACGCGCGGCAGGTGCCCCCGAGCCAGCAGTCCCACCGCCATCGCGGCGCCGGCGAAGAGCAGGGCGCTGGCCAGGGTCAGCATCGCCCCGACGTCGTTGCGCAGCGTGGACTCCGCGATCTCGCCGAGGACGCGGGCGTTGTCGGGCTGGTCACTGTCGTCCTGGTACCACGGGGTCAGCAGGAGGCGGGCGGCTAGTGCGACCGCTGGTGCCGCGACCAGCAGGGCGGTCTGCCACCCGGAGAGAAGTCGTACGACGCTCGTGGGCGTCTCGGTCGTGTGCAGCATGGCCGTGCCTTTCGTGAGGGAGTTCAGTCCCGATCCACCATCGGCGCATCGCGACCGCGGCACATCGGGGTGGGCCCCACACCCGGGATCCGGGCAGACCCTGAGGCGGATGCCTGCGATCGGTGACACGATCGGCGAGTGACCGCACCGGCACGCACCACGACTGCGGTGGCGGCGATTCTCGCCACCACCGGGACGCTGTTCGCCGCGGTGTTCGTGCTGGAGCGCGCCCTGGACCGTGCAGGACGCCCCGAGCTGCTCAACACCGATCTCGAGTCCGTGCCGTTGATCGTCACCGTCGCGAGTGCGTCGGCCGTCGGCGCAGTGCTGGCAACGCGCCGACCGAAGCACCCCGTCGGCTGGCTCTTCCTGGCCCTGGGCCTGAGCATCGCCGGCAGCGGAGTCCTGGACGGCTACGCGTTCTACGGCACGCTCGCGCGACCGGGCGCGCTGCCTGCGGCAGAGGTGGCAGCGGTGCTGGGCGACGGCGCCTTCATCGTCTGGTTCGCACTGCTGATGTGGATCCTGCTCCTGACGCCCACGGGCTCGGCACTCTCGCCTCGTTGGCGCATCGCGGCGATGGTGTCGACAGGCGCCACGGCGCTGTGGTTCGCGACCTCGCTCTTCTGGCCCCATCCCCTCGACCCGCCCCTCGATGTCGTCCGCAGCCCGTGGGCCCTGGCCGACGAGACCGCCCCGATCCTGGAGGTGGTGAGGGGCGTACTCGGTGGGATGAGCGCCGCCGGGCTCGCCCTGGCCGGGCTCTCGCTGCTCGTGCGCTTCCGACGCGCCCGGGGCGCTGAACGGCAGCAGCTGCTCTGGCTGGCGGTCGTCGTGGTGCCGCTGCCTGCCTTCGTTGCGCTCGCCTTCTACGCCTCGCCGGACCACCCGCTGCTCCTCAGCCTGGCGGTGGGCGGATTCATGGGTCTGCTCCCGATCGCCGCCGGGCTCTCCGTCGCGCGCTACCACCTGTACGACGTCGAACGCCTCCTCAGCCGTGCCGTCGCCTACCTGCTGTCCTCGGCCGTGCTGGCGCTGACCTTCGCCGTGGTCGTCGTGGCCACGGGCCGCTTCTTCGGCGAGCGGTCCGGCGACTCCTCGGTGCCGGCCGTGGTCGCCACCCTCGCCGCCGTCGTCGTCGCGGCGCCGGCGTACCGCGGCTTCCAGGAGGCGGTCGACCGGCGCTTCGACCGCCGCCGCTTCGACGCCCTCGCGCAGGTGCGGGACTTCGTCCACGACCCTGATCCGGACACGACCGTCGACGAGGTGCTCCGGCGGGCACTGCGCGACCCGACACTCGCCGCGGCGTACTGGGTCGAGGACCGCCGTGCCTGGGTGCGCGCCGACGGTCAGGCCGTCGAGCCGGATCCCGAGCAGCTGGAGGTACGCCGCCAGGGCCGATCGATCGCGCGCATCTCCTACGACGCCGCCTCCGTCGGTCGGCCTCTCGCCGTCGCCGTGTGCGACGAGGCGACGCCCGAGCTGGAGAGTGCGATGCTGCGCGCCCGGATCACCCTCCAGCTCGCGGAGGTCCGAGAGTCCCGGTCGCGCATCGCGGCAGCGCACGTCAGCGAGCGGCGCCGACTGGAGCGGAACCTCCACGACGGCGCCCAGCAACGACTGCTCGCCCTGGCCCTCGAGCTTCGGGCCGCCCAGGTGAACGGCGATCCCGAGCGACTCATGCGGACGGTGGGCACCGCGGTCGACGAGCTCCAGAACGCCGTCGTCGAGCTGCGAGAGCTGGCCAACGGACTGAACCCCGCCGTGCTCGAGGACGGCGGGCTACCCGCGGCGCTCGAGGATTTGGCCGGGCGGTTCCCGGTCCAGCTCAGCCTCGACGGTGTCGGCCGACGCTTTCCTGCCGAGATCGAGGCCACCGCGTGGTACCTCGCCTGCGAGGGCGTCACCAATGCGGTGAAGCATGCCGGGGCCGGGCACATCCGCCTGTCGCTCGCCGAGGCGGACGGCGCGCTGCGCGTCCGCATCAGCGACGACGGGCACGGTGGAGCCGACGCGGACGGGCAGGGTCTGCGCGGCCTGGCCGATCGTGCCGAGGCGGTCGGCGGGACGTTCTCGGTGCACTCGGGCCCGGGCGGCACCACGCTGGCGGGAGACCTCCCGTGCGGGTCGTGATCGCCGACGACTCGGTGCTGCTGCGCGAAGGACTCGCGCGACTGCTCGCAGAGGCCGGCATCGACACCGTCGAGCTCGTCGGAGACGGGGTACAGCTCGAACGCGCGGTGGCGGAGCACCGGCCAGACGTGGCGATGATCGACATCCGGATGCCGCCGACGTACACCCACGAAGGTGCGCGCGCGGCGCAGGCGATACGCGAGACCGACCAGCGGATCGGTCTGCTGCTCCTGTCCCAGTCACTGGAGAGCAGGTACGCCGCCGACCTGGCGCGCGAGCACCCGGCGGGTTTCGGCTACCTGCTCAAGGACCGGGTGCTCGACGTCTCCGTCCTCGTCGACGCCGTCGAACGCGTCGCGGCCGGCCAGACAGTGCTCGACCCCGACGTGGTCGCCCACCTGCTGGGACGCCGCAGCCGGCGCGGCCAGGTCTCGACGTTGAGCGAACGCGAGCGGGACGTGCTGGCGCTGATGGCTGAAGGATGCTCCAACGTGGCGATCGGGAGCCGGCTCGCCCTCGCCCCCAAGACGGTGGAGAGCCACATCGGCAGCATCTTCATCAAGCTCGACCTGGCCCCCCAGGACGCCGACCACCGGCGGGTGCTCGCGGTGCTCGCCTGGCTGCAGGGGGAGTGAGCTCACGGCGTACGCTGACTCACCGTGACCGCACCTGTCCCGGGCCCCGAGTTCCGCTACTCCGACCTCCTGCCGACCCACGGGTCCAACGGCACCGACGAGACGCCGTACCGGCTCGTGACGACCGACGGAGTCTCGACCTTCGAGGCAGACGGGCAGACGTTCCTGCGCGTGGCGCCCGAGGCGATCCAGCGGCTCACCGCCGAGGCGATGCACGACATCAGCCACTACCTGCGGCCCGCGCACCTCGCGCAGCTGCGCAAGATCATCGACGACCCCGAGGCGTCCGGCAACGACCGCTTCGTCGCGCTCGACCTGCTCAAGAACGTCAACATCTCCGCGGGCGGCGTGCTGCCGATGTGCCAGGACACCGGCACCGCGATCGTGATGGGCAAGAAGTCCGAGGGCGTGCTCACCGGCGTCAACGACGCCGAGTGGATCAGCCGGGGCGTGTACGACGCCTACACGAAGCTGAACCTGCGCTACTCCCAGCTCGCGCCGCTGACGACGTACGAGGAGAAGAACACCGGCACCAACCTGCCGGCGCAGGTCGAGATGTACTCGATGCCGGCCGACGACGGCGAGCCGGAGTACAAGTTCCTCTTCATGGCCAAGGGCGGCGGCTCGGCCAACAAGTCGTTCCTGTTCCAGGAGACCAAGGCCGTGCTCAACCCGGCGCGGCTGCTGGAGTTCCTCGACGAGAAGATCCGCTCGCTCGGCACGGCCGCGTGCCCGCCGTACCACCTGGCGGTCGTCATCGGCGGCACCTCGCGCGGAGTACGCCCTGAAGACGGCGAAGTACGCCCGCGCGCACTACCTCGACGACCTGCCGACGGAGGGGTCCATGAGCGCCCACGGCTTCCGGGACGTCGAGCTCGAGGAGGAGGTCTTCAAGCTCACGCAGTCGTTCGGGATCGGCGCGCAGTTCGGCGGCAAGTACTTCTGCCACGACGTGCGCGTGGTGCGGCTGCCCCGCCACGGCGCCTCGTGCCCGGTCGCGATCGCGGTGTCGTGCTCGGCCGACCGGCAGGCGCTCGGCAAGATCACCGCCGACGGGCGTGTTCCTCGAGCAGCTCGAGGTCGACCCCGCGCACTACATGCCCGAGGCCGGGATGGCCGACGACATCGCGGGCGGCGAGGTGGTGCAGGTCGACCTCAACCAGCCGATGGCCGACATCCTGGCCGAGCTGTCGAGGCATCCGGTGAAGACCCGGCTCTCGCTGACGGGTCCGCTCGTCGTGGCGCGCGACATCGCGCACGCCAAGATCAAGGAGCGGCTCGACGCGGGCGACGAGATGCCGTCGTACCTCATGGACCACCCGGTCTACTACGCCGGACCCGCGAAGACCCCCGAGGGCATGCCGTCCGGCTCGTTCGGGCCGACGACGGCCGGCCGGATGGACTCGTACGTCGACCAGTTCCAGGCCGCCGGGGGCTCGATGGTGATGCTGGCCAAGGGCAACCGGAGCAAGCAGGTCACCGAGGCGTGTGCCGCGCACGGTGGCTTCTACCTCGGCTCGATCGGCGGCCCGGCCGCCCGGCTCGCGCAGGACTGCATCAGGTCCGTGTCGGTGCTGGAGTACGAGGAGCTCGGCATGGAGGCGGTGTGGAAGATCGAGGTCGAGGACTTCCCCGCCTTCATCGTCGTCGACGACAAGGGCAACGACTTCTTCACCGACCCCGGCGGCACCGTCACCGTCCCGATCACGGGGATCCGGGTCCGCTCCGCCCAGTAGTCCGCCGGGTTGCGTGCTGTGGTTGATGTAGTCGGAGCGGGGCTGCGCACTCAACTGCGTGCCTGTGGACAGGATCTGCGGGCCACCGGTCGGACGGGACACACTCGCCGGTCATGGGCGGACGGGTCTGGGAGCATCTCGCGACGGCGCAGAGCGGCCTCGTCTCGTGGCGTCAGCTTCGCGACCTCGGCGTCACCCACGCGGAGGTGCGCCACCACGTCCGCATCGGACGGTGGTGCCACCGCACCCACGAAGTCACCGGTACGACGACCGGCCCGCTGTCGACCGACCAGCGCCTGTGGCTCGGCGTGCTGCACGGTGGTCCGAGCGCGATGGTGGCGGGGCTCAGCGCGGCCGAGCACCACGGGCTTCGGGGGTGGCACCGTGACGACGTCACCGTCCTGGTCGACAACCCGCTGAGCTTCGAACCGCTGACCGGCTACCGGTTCGTGCGCACTCGTCGCTCGCACTCGCTGCTGATCGAGCCCCGCTCGGAGCTGCCCGTGGCCAGGGTGGAGCCGTCTGTGCTGCTCTTCGCGTCGACCGAGCCCCACCTGCGCACGGCCCTGGGTGCCGTGGCAGCCGTCGTACAGCAGCGCCTTTCCACTGCCCGACCGACTGCGCTGCTGGGTCGACGACCTCCGGCCCCTGCGGCGGGCGAGGCACCTGCGCAGCCTGCTCGAGGATGTGGCCGGCGGTGCACACTCCCTGGCCGAGGTCGACGTCCGAGCGGCATGTCGCGACTTCGGCATCGCCCCGCCGCGCGGACAGAGGCGCCGCATCGATCGTCGCGGGCACACGAGATACACCGACTGTGAGTGGGAGCTGCCCGACGGCCGCACCCTCGTGCTCGAGGTAGACGGCGGCTTCCACGACGACGTCATGCAGGCGATGGCCGACCGGGCACGCAACCGCAAGCTCACCACGGCTCGCCGGGTGGTCGTCTCCTGCAGCGCGTACGAGATCCGGCACGAGCCCTGGGCGGTCATGGAGGATCTTCTCGCCCTCGGGGTCCCGCGCGCGTGAGTCGCGTGCTCAGGTTGATGCGATGCGAGCGGGCCTGCGCACGCAACTCGGGGAACCACGTCACCACGCAGGTCGTTGGACCGGGAAACCCCAGGAGGACATCTGATGCAGTGCCCGACCGACGGCACCACCCTGACCATGAGCGAGCGCAGCGGCATCGAGATCGACTACTGCCCGCAGTGCCGCGGCGTGTGGCTCGACCGCGGGGAGCTCGACAAGATCCTCGAGCGGTCGATGGACCAGGCTCCGGCCGCACCGGCCCCCGCCGCGCCGCCACCCGCCCAGTCGTACGAGCGGGAGCGCGACGACCGGCGTCACCAGCAGGACCGGCGCTACGCCGACCCGTACCAGCAGCCGTACCGCAAGAAGAAGAAGGAGAGCTGGCTCAGCGAGATCTTCGACTGAGCCCGCCCTCGGACGGCGGTCCCGGCGCGGATAGCGTCGGGGCATGCCCGTCGAGTATGCCGATGTCGCGCGCGCCGAGTCCGAGCGCGGCGAGCTCGTGCTCCGTTCCCGCCGCGAGGACGACGGGCCCGAGGTGCTGGAGCTGCGCGCCAACGGCGTGTTCGTGATGGACACCGCCGAGACCACCAGCGAGGTGGCGCTCGCCACGGCAGCGCTGGAGCTGGTGGCCGACCCGCGCGACGTGCTGGTGGGCGGCCTCGGGCTGGGCTTCACCCTCCAGGCCGTGCTCACCGACCCGCGTGTCGAGAAGTGCACGGTCGTCGAGATCGAGCAGGCCCTCGTCGGCTGGATGCGCGACGGCACCATCCGGCACGGGCAGCAGGTCCTCGCCGACGCGCGCGCCCACGTGGTCGTCGCCGACGTCTCACTGGCGCTCGCGGAGGCCCGGGAGTCGTCGTACGACCTGGTGCTGCTCGACGTCGACAACGGCCCGGGCTACCTCGTGCACGACGCCAACGCCGCGATCTACGAGCCGCCGTTCCTCGGCCTGCTGCGGCGCATCGTGCGGCCCGGCGGCGCCGTGGTGATCTGGTCGGCGGCCGAGGAGCCCGGACTCGAGCGCAACCTCGGCGAGGTCTTCGACGACGTCGAGCCGCACTCGTACGCCGTCGACCTGCAGGGCCGCGAGGAGACCTACTGGCTCTACGTCGCGCGCGCCTCCTAGGAGAGCTCGGCGCGGTAGTGGGGGGCGAGGGCCGGGTAGTAGTCGTCGAAGTCGATCGCGGCCAGGTCGCCGCCGGACTCGGCAGCCACCATCCGGTCGAGGTAGTAGTCCCACCCGGGTCCGACGCTCTCGGCGAGCTCCACGGTGACGACCTCCTGCGCGAACACCAGCGTGGTGACCCCGTCGGCCTCGCTGAGGTCGATCTGCCACGACCAGACCTCGCTGTCGTCGTCGGGACGGGCCGACCGCATCACCAGCCGGTCCGGCTCGCGGCACTCGTCGATGATGATCCGCTCCTCCGGCGCATCCTCGGCCTCGGCGGTCATCCTGAACGCGACCTCGCCACTCGCGGGGTCACCCGACCAGATGCCGATCCAGCGGCCGAGCCGATCCGACTCGGTGACGGCTGCCCAGACGTCGTCGATGGGCGCGTGGAACGTGCGCTCGAAGACGACGTACGCCGTGCCGTCGCGGACGTCCTTGCGGCCGGTGGCCGCCGGGCTGATCGTGCTCATGCTGTCTCCTCGGTCGATGTGGTCGATGTGGTCGATGTGGTCGTGGTCTTCTCGGTGGCGCGTTCGCGCACGGTGCGCCGGACCTCCAGGTCGAGCCCGTCGAGGTCCGAATCGGCGAACCGCGGCGTCGACCCGAGTCCGGCCAGCCAGGCGGTCACCGGGGCCAGCCCCGACCGTTCGAGCCGGTAGTGCCGTTCGCGGCCGTGGTCGTCGGCGGCCACCAGGCCCGCCTCGCCGAGCAGGCGGAGGTGCCGGCTGATCGCCGGCCTGCTGATCTCGTGGCCGGCCGCGAGGTCGACGACGCGGGCCGGACCGCGAGAGAGCCGGTCCACCAGGTCGCGGCGGACCGGGTCCCCGAGTGCGGCGAACGCGTCCATGCCTATTGGTAACCGATCAGTTACTAATATGTCAAGGGTACGGTCGGAGGCGTGAGCGACTTCCGTACCGAGCACGACAGCATGGGCGAGGTCCAGGTCCCCGCCACCGCCCTCTGGCGGGCGCAGACCCAGCGCGCCGTCGAGAACTTCCCGATCAGCGGCACCACCCAGGAACCGGCGCTCATCCACGCGCTGGCCCGGGTGAAGGCGGCCGCCGCGCGAGTGAACGCCGACCTCGACGTCATCACCGCCGAACAGGCGAGCGCCATCACCGAGGCGGCCGGCGCGGTGGTCGCCGGCGACCACGACGACGAGTTCCCGCTCGACGTCTTCCAGACCGGCTCCGGCACGAGCACCAACATGAACATGAACGAGGTGCTCGCCAGCCTCGCCGCCCGCGCCGGTGCCGACGTGCACCCCAACGACCACGTCAACGCCTCCCAGTCGAGCAACGACACGTTCCCGACCGCGATCCACGTCGCTGCCGCGCTCTCCGTGCGCGACGACCTGGTGCCCGCTCTCTCGACGCTGGAGCGGTCGCTCGCGGCCAAGGCCGACGAGTTCGCCGGCCTCGTGAAGTCCGGCCGCACGCACCTGATGGACGCCACGCCGGTGATGCTCGGCCAGGAGTTCGGTGGGTACGCCGCCACGGTCGGCTACGCGCGGGAGCGACTGGACGCCGTACTCCCCCGGGTGCGCGAGCTGCCACTCGGCGGCACCGCCGTCGGCACCGGCATCAACACCCCGCCCGGATTCGCGGCTGCGGTCATCGAGTCGCTGGCCGACGACACCGGTGAGCCGTTCACCGAGGCCCGCAACCACTTCGAGGCCCAGGGCTCCCGCGACTCGCTGGTCGAGCTCAGCGGCGTGCTGCGCACCATCGCGGTGGGCCTCACCAAGATCTGCAACGACCTGCGCTGGATGTCGTCTGGGCCGACCACCGGACTGGCCGAGATCCACCTGCCCGACCTGCAGCCGGGGTCGAGCATCATGCCCGGCAAGGTCAACCCGGTGCTGCCCGAGGCGACCCTGATGGTGTGCGCCCAGGTCGTCGGCAACGACGCGACCGTCGCGTGGGCGGGCGCGGCCGGCAACTTCGAGCTGAACGTGATGATGCCCGTGCTGGCCCGCAACCTGCTCGAGTCGGTGCGCATCCTCGCCACCTCCTCCACCCTGCTCGCCGAGCGCTGCGTCGACGGCATCACCGCCGATGCCGCGCGGATGCGCACCTACGCCGAGTCGTCCCCGTCGGTCGTCACGCCACTCAACAAGCTGATCGGCTACGAGGCGGCGGCCAAGATCGCCAAGCAGGCGCTCGCCGACGGTGCGACGATCCGCGAGACGGTGCTCGCGCTGGGCTACGTCGAGCGTGGCGAGCTCACCGAGGCGCAGCTCGACGAGGCCCTCGACGTGGAAGGCATGACCCACCCGTGACGATCAACGACCCCGCCTACGTGCGCGACCAGTACGCCGACGAGACGAGACTCCAGACGCGGATCGCCATCTGGCAGCCGTCCGCCGACGGTCGCGACCCGATGACCGAGGCGCTGGCCGCGGTCGAACGCGCGTTGCCGGGCGGCACCGGCGACGTCCTCGAGGTGGGCTGCGGCACCGGCACGATGGCCGAGCGGATCTCCGCACTGCCGGGGGTGCGCCTGGTCGCCGTCGACTTCTCTCCCCGCTTCGTCGAGCTGACGGCCGCCCGCGGGGTCGACGCCCGGCAGGCCGACATCCAGTACCTCCCCTTCGACGACGACTCCTTCGACGTCGTCTACGCCGGCTGGATGCTCTACCACGTGCCCGACCTCGACCGCGGGCTCGCCGAGATCCGCCGGGTCCTCCGCCCCGGCGGGACCTTCGTCGCGGTCACCAACGGGGACGACCACCTGGCCGACCTGCGGGGCGAGGCCGGCGGGCAGCCCGAGGTCACCCGCTTCAGCAGCGAGAACGGCGAGGACGCCCTCTCCGGCCGCTTCGACGACGTACGCCGCCAGGATCTCGTGACGCGGGCGGTCTTCACCGACCACGCCGCCGCACAGACCTACCTCGACTCGTTCGGCGAGGGCTTCGAGGGACGGCTGCCGGCCTTCGACGGCCCACGGGAGTACGCCGGCCACGTCACGGTGTTCGAGGCCCGCTGAGGCGTCAGTACCAGCCGTTGCCCTGCTTGAAGCCCCACGCACTGCACGGGGTGCCGTAGCGGCTGGCGATGTAGTCGAGTCCCCAACGGATCTGCGCCTCGGCCGAGGTCATGTAGTCGGCGGGCAGGTCGTGGGTGGCGGTCAGCGCCTGCGGGATGCCGTACGCCGAGGAGCTGGGGTTGTCGGCGGTGACGCGCCAGTTGCTCTCGCTGACGTAGAGCGAGTCGAGGCAGGAGAACTGCGAGTCGTCGAAGCCGTACTCCGCGAGCAGCGCTCGGCCGATCTCGCGCGGGTCGGCGTCGTCGAGGTTCTCGGTGCGGGTGGTGGCGATGCCCTGGGCGCGCGAGAGGGCCGCCTTCTTGGCCGGGTCGGTGGCCTCGCGCCGGTCGGAGCGGGACACCCCCTGTACGGCGCGCTCGCTGAGCCGCTCCCCGGCGAGGGCGTCACCCGCGGCGGACGACAGGTCGGACGACGCCTGCGAGACGGCCGGCTGGTCGGCCAGCACACCACTGGTGACACTGACGCCGGTCGCGACCACGGCAGCGCCCGACAGGGCGACAGTGGTGCGGACGACGCGCTTGCGCGCGTTCTTGGCGGTGGCCCGGGGAGCGCGGTGCCGGGGCGCGGCGTGCTTGGGGACGTACTTCGGGGACACGACTCTCACAGGGGTTGACGACACGTACGGGGGAACCGGGACGCGACCGGCGGGGACGCCGGAGGTTGAGATCACGAAACGGTCACGCGCCACCTTGCATGAGTCCCGGAGGTCGTGCAAACCGAACGACGGAAGCGGGAGGAGGTTTTACGTCCCACAGGTCGCACGGTTCACACGGGCCACACGGGCCTCGCGGGTCACGTGACCCGGTCGGGTCACAGGGTGACGTTCTCCAGCATCTCGGTCACCAGGGCCGCGATCGGCGATCGCTCGGACCGGGTCAGCGTCACGTGGGCGAACAGCGGGTGCCCCTTGAGCTTCTCGATCACCGCGACGATGCCGTCGTGGCGGCCGACCCGGAGGTTGTCACGCTGGGCGACGTCGTGGGTGAGCACGACCTTCGACCCGGCGCCGATCCGGGAGAGCACCGTCAGCAGCACGTTGCGCTCCAGCGACTGCGCCTCGTCGACGATGACGAAGGAGTCATGCAGCGACCGGCCGCGGATGTGGGTCAGCGGCAGCACCTCGAGCATGCCGCGGTCCATCACCTCGTCGATGACGTCCTTGCCGGCCATCGCACCGAGGGTGTCGAACACCGCCTGCGCCCAGGGCGACATCTTCTCGTTCTCGGAGCCGGGCAGGTAGCCGAGCTCCTGGCCGCCGACGGCGAACAACGGGCGGAAGACGACGACCTTCTTGTGCTGGCCGCGCTCCATGACGGCCTCGAGCCCGGCGCACAGCGCCATCGCCGACTTGCCGGTGCCGGCGCGGCCGCCGAGCGAGACGATGCCGACCTCGGGGTCGAGCAGCATCTCCAGGGCGATCCGCTGCTCGGCGCTGCGGCCGTGGATGCCGAACGCCTCGCGGTCGCCACGCACCAGGTGCACCTGCTTGTCCGGACCCACCCGGCCCAGCGCGGTGCCACGGTCGGAGATCAGCACGAGCCCGTTGTGGCAGGGCAGGTCGCGAGCCTCGGCGAGATCGACCGTGCCGTCGTCGTACAGCTCGTCGAGGAGGGCGGCGCCGACCTCGATCTCGGCCATCCCGGTGTAGCCGGTGTCGGAGTCGCTGATCGTCTCGGCGCGGTACTCCTCGGCGTCGAGCCCGACCGCCGACGCCTTGATGCGCAGCGGCAGGTCCTTGGAGACGAGGGTGACCAGGTGACCCTCGTCGGCGAGGTTCTTGGCGACGGCGAGGATGCGGGTGTCGTTGTCGCCGAGGCGGAAGCCCGAGGGCAGCGCGTCGGGGTCGGTGTGGTTGAGCTCGACGCGGATGGTGCCGCCCTCGTCGCCGACCGGCACCGGCTGGTCCAGCCGGCCGTGGGTGATGCGCAGCTCGTCGAGGGCTCGCAGCGCGGAGCGGGCGAAGAACCCCAGCTCGGGATGGTGCCGCTTGCCCTCCAGCTCGGTGATCACGACCACCGGCAGGACCACCTCGTGCTCGGCGAACCGGCGCATCGCACCGGGATCGGCCAGCAGCACGCTGGTGTCGAGGACGTAGGTGCGGTTTCCGGACGAACTGCGCTTGACCTGCTTGGTGGCAGCCACGACATCTCACCCTCACGGCACCGCGCGCTCACTCGACGCCCGGCCCTAGTTCACGCTGACGGACCGGGAGCTTCCCTGTGTGTGGGAAGAGACCCGAAAGCCGGAGTGCCGGCTCCCCGAGGCGCGTGGGAGCGACTGCCCCAGTGGCGTCCTGCGTAGTCGTCAGCGATCACGATCGGGCCTCCCGATGCGGCGAGCTTCCCCACTCGCCGATGCGAAAAACGTACGCCCGGGGAGGACGGAATGCAGGCAACACGCCCGAACTCGTGGTGAACGGGCAGCGTCCGCCGGGAGTGGTCTCGTCAGGCTCCGTATCGGCGTTCGCGCTCGGCGTACGCGCGCACGGCCCGGAGGAAGTCGACACGACGGAAGTCGGGCCAGTAGGCCTCGCAGAAGTAGAACTCGCTCTGGGCGCTCTGCCACAGCAGGAAGCCGCCGAGCCGCTGCTCCCCCGACGTGCGGATCACCAGGTCGGGGTCGGGCTGGCCCTTGGTGTAGAGGTGCTCGGCGATGTGCTCGACGTCGAGCGTCTCGGCCAGCTCCTCGATCGACGTGCCGCGGCTGGCGTGCTCCTGGAGGAGGGAGCGTACGGCGTCGGCGATCTCGCGCCGGCCGCCGTAGCCGACGGCCACGTTGACGAGCATCCCGTCGATGTCGCGGGTGGACTCGGCGGCCACCTTGAGGCGTTCGGCGATCGGTGCGGGCAGAAGGTCGAGCGCACCCATCGGGTGCAACCGCCAGCGGCGCTGCTCAGCGAGCGTCTCGACCGCGTCGGCGATGATCGGGAGCAGGGTGTCGAGTTCCTGGACCGGGCGGTTGAGGTTGTCGGTGGAGAGCAGCCACAGCGTGACCACCTCGACCCCGACCTCTTCGCACCAGCCCAGCAGCGGCTCGATGTTGGCGGCGCCGGCGCGATGGCCGTGTGCGGTGTCGGCGCCGACCGCCCGGGCCCAGCGCCGGTTGCCGTCGAGCATCACGCCGACGTGCTTGGGCAACCGGTCGGCCGGGAGTCGGCGTACGACGCGGGCCTCGTAGGCCGGGTAGAGCACCCGTCGTACCGCGTCCTTCCAGTTCGCCACGTCCTCGATGGTAGAGGAAGACGGCGCGCCGCCCGCACACTCACCCGCGTGCGCGTCAGGCTGTCGTCCGTGGAGGCGGAGACGACCAGCGACCTGCGGGACACGCCGCCGAGCCGGCGGAGTCGCTGGGCGAGGCACACCGGGACTGGCGTGCTGTCGCTGCTCCTCCTTGCGGCGGCGGTCGGGCTTCTCGGCCCGCGCACCGCTGACTCCTCCGACAGCGCGGGGGGAGTCACGCTCGACGTCACGTACCCCCAGATCACCCGTGCCGGGCAACCGTCGCCGCTGAGCCTCACGGTGACCGACGAGGGCGGGTTCGGCGACACGATCCGGCTCCGGCTGTGCGACGAGTTCTTCGACCAGCTGGACTTCCAGTCGTGGTACCCCACGCCGTCGGCCGAGACCGGCGACGGACCGTGGCTCTACTACGAGTTCGACCCGCCGCCCTCCGGCACCCGGTTCGAGGTCAGCCTCGACGCCCGCACGGCCCCCGGGCACCTGGGGGGCCGCCTCCCGTGTGACATCGCGGTCCTCGAAGGGGATCTGCCGACCGCCGAGGTCTCGTTCACGGCCTGGAGGCTGCCCTGATGGACGTCCTGATCCGCGCACTCGTCGTCTTCACGTTCCTGTGGCTGGTCGTGCGCATCTCGGGAAAGCGCGAGGTCGCCCAGCTGTCCGCCTTCGACATGATCCTGCTGGTCACCCTGGGCGACCTCGTCGCGCAGGGGGTGGTGCAGGAGGACTACTCCGTGACGGCAGCGATCATCGCCGTCACCTCGTTCTCCGTCGCGAGCATGCTGCTCGCCTGGGTCGGCACCCGCTTCCCGTTCGCGCGGCCGACCCTGGCCGGCCGCGCCCGGATCGTGGTGCGCGACGGCGAGCCGCTGCTCGACGTTCTTGCCGGCGAGCGGATGACCATCGACGACCTCCACGAGGCGGCCCGGGAGAAGGGGATCCGCAGCCTGCGCGACATCGAGCTGTGCGTCCTGGAGACCGACGGCGGGTTCTCGTTCTTCACCAACGAGTCCAGCCGCTGAAGCGTCCGTGAGGGGGTGATCACTGTCGCGAAAATGAGACGGGCTGGCCTCGCTCCCGTACCTTGGCAGGCATGAACGACTCCCTGCGCCACCGGCTGGACGGGGTCCACGAGCGCGTCGACGACGCCGCAGAGGCGATCAGCGAGGCCTTCGCCGACATGAAGCCCCGGTTGCGCGGCTGGTCACACGCCGTCGTCGCCCCGCTGGCGCTGGCCGCCGGCATCGTGCTCATCGCACTCTCCCCCAGCGCCACGTCGAGGGTCGGCTCCGCCATCTTCGCCGCGTCCGCGCTCGTCCTGTTCACCGTCTCCGCGATCTACCACCGCGGCACCTGGTCGCCACGGGTGCACGAGCTGCTCAGGCGGTTCGACCACTCCAACATCTACCTGCTCATCGCCGGCACGCTGACGCCGTTCGCGCTGCTGCTGCTCGAGGGCACCGACCGCTGGGTGATGCTCGGCATCTCGTGGGGCGGTGCGATCACCGGCGTCCTGCTCAAGGTGTTCTGGGGCAACGCGCCGCGCTGGCTCGACGCCCCGGTCTACATCCTGCTGGGCTGGGCACCGGTCTTCTTCCTGGGCGACTTCGTCGCCGGGGCGATGGACTACGGCTCCGGTGTGGGCACCGCGGTCCTCGTCCTCGTCATCGTGGGCGGCGGCCTCTACACCGTGGGTGGTGTCGTCTACGGCACGAAGTTCCCCGACCCGTCACCCCGCACGTTCGGCTTCCACGAGGTGTTCCACACCTTCACGATCCTGGCGTTCGTGACGCACTACGTCGGCGTCTCGCTGGCGACGTACTCCCTGCGCTGACGGTCTCAGGCGCGCGGTGCCAGCCGCTGCAGGGTGGTGACGTGGCCGGGCTCGAGCTCGTCGAGGGAGCTCACGCCGAGCAGCCGCATGGTGCGCTCGATCTGGCCCTGGAGGATCTCGATGGTGCGGTCGACGCCGTCGCGCCCACCGGCCATCAGGCCGTAGAGATAGGCGCGCCCGACCATCGTGAAGTGCGCGCCGTGCGCGATCGCAGCGACGATGTCCTGGCCGGACATGATGCCGGTGTCGAGGTGCACCTCGAGGTCGTTGCCGACCTCCTTGACGACCTGCGGGAGCAGGTGGAACGGGATCGGCGCGCGGTCGAGCTGGCGGCCGCCGTGGTTGGACAGCACGATCGCGTCGACGCCGGCGTCGGCGAGGCGGCGGGCGTCGTCGACGTTCTGCACGCCCTTGACCGAGATCTTGCCGGGCCACTGCGACCGGATCCACTCGAGGTCCTGGTAGGTCACGGTCGGGTCGAACATCGTGTCGAGCAGGTCGGCGACCGTGCCCGACCACGCGTCGAGGCTGGCGAACGCCAGCGGCTCGGTGGTCAGGAAGTTGATCCACCAGGCCGGCCGCGGGATCGCGTTGGCCACGGTGCGCGGCGAGAGGGTGGGCGGGATCGTCATGCCGTTGCGTACGTCGCGCAGCCGCGCCCCGGCGACCGGCACGTCCACGGTCACCAGCAGCGTGTCGAAGCCGGCCGCGGCCGCGCGGTCGACCAGCGCCATCGACCGGTCGCGGTCCTTCCACATGTACAGCTGGAACCAGTTGCGACCACCCGGCGCTGCGGCAGCGACGTCCTCGATGCTCGTCGTACCCATCGTGGAGAGGGCGAACGGGATGCCGGCCGCCTCGGCGGCCTGTGCGCCCGCGACCTCGCCCTCGGCCTGCATCATCCGGGTGAACCCGGTCGGGGCGATGCCGAACGGCAGCGCCACCTGCTTGCCGAGCACCTCGCGCGTCGTGTCGACGTTCGAGACGTCGCGCAGGATCGCCGGGTTGAACTGCACGTCGGCGAACGCCTCGCGCGCGCGGGCCAGCGAGACCTCGCCATCGGCAGCGCCATCGGTGTAGTCGAAGGCCGCCTTCGGCGTGCGCCGCTTGGCGATCGTGCGCAGGTCGCTGATCGTCAGCGCCTTCTCGAGCCGCCTCTTCTTGGGCGACATCTCGGGCTTCTTGAACTTCAGCAGGGGGGCCAGGTCGCGGCGCTTGGGCAGCTGGCGCTTCATCGGTTCACTCCTGGTGCGAGACGCGCCTGCGCGCTGTCCCAGTCGAGGTCTGCGCGCGGCTCGTGCCGGCGCAGGTCGTGAGTACGGCGTACCAAGGCTCGCATGGCCGCCAGGTCGGGCAGGTCGGCACCGAGTGTGCGGGCCTGCACGAGCACGTTGCCGAGCGCCGCCGCCTCGGCCGGGCCGGCCAGCACGGGCAGCCCGCACGCGTCCGCGGTGAGCTGGCACAGCAGCGCGTTCTGCGATCCGCCGCCGACCACGTGCACCACCTCGACGTCGCGGCCCGCCAGCGCGGCGGCCGTACGCACGTGGCGTCGGTAGGCGAGCGCCAGCGAGTCGAGGATGCAGCGCACCACGGCCACCGGTCGGTCGGGCACCGGCTCACCGGCCCGCCTGGCCAGGGCGACCACGCGATCGGGCATCGGGTCGGTCGACGTGCTGGGTACGAGCAGCAGCGGGTCGTCGATGTCGACGACCGTGCGCAGTGCCGGGGACTCGGCAGCGCCCGCGAGCAGCGAGGCCAGGTCGGTGCCGGGGGTGCCGCGCTCCTGCCAGGCGCGCACGCACTCCGACAGCACCCACAGGCCCATGACGTTCTTCAGGAATCGCACTGTGCCGTCGACGCCGCCCTCGTTGGTGAAGTCGGCCAGCCGCGCGGCCTCCGTCAGCACGGGCGCGTCGAGCTCGAGGCCGACGAGCGACCAGGTGCCCGACGAGATGTAGGCGAAGGACTCGTCACCCGCGGGTACGCCGACCACCGCGGAGGCCGTGTCGTGCGAGCCGACGGCGATCACCGGGACGTCGTGCTTCAGGTCGAGGGTGGCCGCCACGTCGGGGCGGACCGGGCCGACCCGGTCGCCCGGGTCGCGCAGCGGCGGCAGGATCGACCATGGCACGCCGACCCTCTTCGCCAGCTCGACGGACCACTCGCGCGTGGTGACGTCGTACAGCTGGGTGGTGGAGGCGTTGGTGCGCTCGGCGCCGATCTCGCCGGTGAGCCAGAAGCCCAGGAGATCGGGCAGCAGGAGCATCGTCTCCGCCGACTCCAGCGCGGCCGTGCCGAGCGAGGCGACCAGCTGGTACAGCGTGTTGAACGGCAGCTGCTGCAGGCCGGTGACGGCGTACAGCTCCGCGGCCGGCACCTTCAGCGAGCACCTGGTCGAGGATGCCGTCGGTGCGCCGGTCGCGGTGGCTGTAGGGGTTGCCCAGCAGGGTGCCGTCGCGGTCGAGCAGCCCGTAGTCGACGGCCCAGGAGTCGATGCCGATGCCGTCCAGCGGCCCCGAGCGGGCGATGGTGCGGAGGCCGGCGAGCGCCTCGCCGTGGATGCCGACGACGTCCCAGAACAGCGAGGGCCCGACCTGCACCGCCGCGTTGGGGAACCGGTGCACCTCCTCGAGAGCGAGCGTCCCCGGCGCGACCGTGCCGGCCATGACCCGGCCGCTGGTCGCGCCGAGGTCGACCGCAGCGACCCGGAGGGTCGTCACGGCGCGCCTTGGTTTCGAGGCTCGCAAGCTCGCACCTCAACCAGCGGCCGGCAGCTCATCGCAGGAACGCCGCCGCGACACCCGCGTCGACCGGCACGTGCAGGCCGGTGGTGTGCGTCAGGTCGGGACCGCACAGCACGAAGACCGCGTTGGCGATGTTCTCGGGCAGCACCTCGCGCTTGAGGATCGTGCGCTGGGCGTAGAACTTGCCGAGGTCCTTCTCCTCCACGCCGTAGACCGCGGCGCGGTTGGCGCCCCAGCCGCCGGCGAAGATGCCGGATCCCTGCACGACGCCGTCGGGGTTGACGCCGTTGACCTTCACGCCGTGCTCGCCGAGCTCGGCCGCGAGCAGCCGGACCTGGTGGGCCTGGTCGGCCTTGGTGGCGGAGTAGGCGATGTTGTTGGGCCCGGCGAACACGGAGTTCTTCGAGGAGATGTAGATGATGTCGCCGCCCAGCTCCTGGTCGATGAGCACCCGCGCGGCGGCCTTCGAGACCAGGAACGAGCCCTTGGCCATCACGTCGTGCTGGAGGTCCCAGTCGGCCGCCGTGGTCTCGAGCAGCGACTTCGACAGCGACAGGCCGGCGTTGTTGACGACCAGGTCGAGTCCGCCGAACGCCAGCACGCAGGCGTCGACCATCGCCTGTACGGCGTCCTCGTCGCTCACGTCGGCGGCGACGCCGACAGCGGCGTCGGGGCCGCCCACCTCGGCCGCGGCTGCCTGCGCCTTGGCGAGGTCGAGGTCGGCGATGACGACGCAGGCGCCCTCGGCGGCCAGCTTCTTCGCCGTCGCCTTGCCGATGCCGCCGGCGGCACCGGTGACGAGGGCGATGCGGGTGGCGAGCGGCTTGGGCTTGGGCATCCGCTGGAGCTTGGCCTCCTCGAGCGCCCAGTACTCGATGCGGAACTTCTCCGCCTCGTCGATCGGGGCGTACGTCGAGACGCCCTCGGCGCCGCGCATGACGTTGATCGCGTTGACGTAGAACTCACCGGCGACGCGGGCGGTCTGCTTGTCCTTGCCGTAGCTGAACATGCCGACGCCCGGCACCAGCACGACGAGCGGGTCGGCGCCGCGGATGGCCGGCGAGTCGGGGGTCGCGTTGCGGTCGTAGTAGCCCTGGTAGTCCTCGCGGTACGCCGCGTGCAGCTCCTTCAGCCGGGCGATCGAGTCCTCGACCGGGCCGACGACGGCAGGTCGAGCACCATCGGCTTGACCTTGGTGCGCAGGAAGTGGTCGGGGCATGACGTGCCGAGCGCCGCGAGGCGCGGGTGCTCACTGCTCGCGAGGAAGTCGAGCACCTCGGAGGTGTCGGTGAAGTGGCCGACCATCGGCCGGTCCCGGCTGGCGATCCCGCGGATGGTGGCGCCGAGGGCGGCCGCCTTCGCGCGACGCTCGGCCTCCGGCAGGGCGGCGTACCCCTCGAGGGCGGGGCCGAAGGGATCGGGCCGGCTGTGCTCCTCGATGTACGCCGCGGCGGTCTCGATGATCCAGAGCGAGCTCGCCTCGGCCTGCTCGGACGTGTCGCCCCACGCCGTGATGCCGTGCCCACCGAGGATGCAGCCGCGGGCCTGCGGGCTCTGCTCCTTGATCGCGGCGATGTCGAGGCCGAGCTGGAAGCCGGGACGGCGCCACGGCACCCACACGACCTGGTCGCCGAAGATCTCCTTCGTCAGGGCCTCGCCGTCCGCGGCGGTGGCGATGGCGATGCCGGAGTCGGGGTGCAGGTGGTCGACGTGCGCCGCGTCGACGAGACCGTGCATGGCGGTGTCGATCGACGGCGCGGCTCCGCCCTTGCCGTGCAGGCAGTAGTCGAACGCGGCGACCATCTCGTCCTCGCGGTCGAGGCCGGGATAGACGTCGACGAGCGCACGCATGCGGTCGAGCCGGAGGACGGCGAGCCCGGACTCCTTCAGGGTGCCGAGGTCTCCGCCGGAGCCCTTCACCCAGAGCAGCTCGACCGGCTCCCCGGTGACCGGGTCGGTCTCGTTGCCCTTCGCGGAGGTGTTGCCGCCCGCGTAGTTGGTGTTCCTCGGATCTGCGCCGAGGCGGTTGGACCGCGCGATGAGCTCCGCGGGAGTGCTGGTCATCTCAGTTCCATCCTGCCTGGGCCCCGCCCACGCGGTCAGCCTCTATCTGCTTCTGGTAGCCGCTCTCGGCGAACGCCCGCATCGGGTTGCCGGGCAGGCCGCGCTCCTCGCGCCAGGCGGCGAGGTCGGCACGGACGTCGGTGTAGAACGCGTCCATGAAGATCTCGTTGGCGCCGAGCACGTCTCCCTCGTCCTGTGCGACTGCGAGGGCGTCGCGGTCGACGAGGAGCGCGCGGGCGGTCATCTCCTGCACGTTGAGGACCGACCGGATCTGGCCGGGGATCTTGGCCTCGACGTTGTGGCACTGGTCGAGCATGAAGGCGACCTCGCTGTCGGGCCCGTAGCCGCCGCCCCGGATCACCTCGACGATGATCCGGAAGAGCTGGTAGGGGTCGGCCGCACCGACGATCAGGTCGTCGTCGGCGTAGAAGCGGCTGTTGAAGTCGAAGGAGCCCAGCTTCCCGAGGCGCAGCAGCTGCATGACGATGAACTCGATGTTGGTGCCGGGCGCGTGGTGGCCGGTGTCCAGGCACACCATCGCCCGCTCGCCGAGGGCGCTGACCTGGGCGTACGACGTACCCCAGTCGGGGACGTCGGTGTGGTAGAACGCCGGCTCGAAGAACTTGTACTCGAGCACCAGGCGCTGGTCGCCGGACAGTCGGTCGTAGATCGTGCGCAGGCTCTCGCCCAGCCGGTCCTGCCGGCCACGCAGGTCGCCCTGGCCGGGGTAGTTGGTGCCTTCAGCGAGCCAGATCTTGAGGTCGCGTGAGCCGGTGGCTTCCATCACGTCGATGCACTCGAGGTGGTGGTCGATCGCCTTCTGTCGGATCCTCCTGTCCGTGTGGGTCAGGGCGCCGAGCTTGTAGTCGTCGTCCTGGAACGTGTTGGAGTTGATCGTCCCGAGCGTGATGCCCAACTCCTGGGCGTACGACGCGAGCTCGGCGTAGTCGTCGACCTCGTCCCACGGGATGTGCAGCGCGACGGTCGGCGCGAGGCCGGTCACCTTGTGCACCTGGGCGGCGTCGGCCAGCTTCTCGTGCACCGTGCGGGGCGTGCCCGGTGTGCCGAACACCCGGAACCGCGTGCCGGAGTTGCCGTAGGCCCACGAGGGCACCTCGATGGCCTGGCCCTCGAGGAGCCCGGCGATGTCGGCGAACGTGCTCATGTCGCGTCCTTGCTTGTCAGGGAGGCCAGCTGGTCCTCGAGGTGGAAGACCTCGTCGAGCCGCAGGAAGCCTTCGTCGGGTGCGAGACCGTCGAGGTCGGTGAAGAACTCGGCCATCTCCGCCTGCCACCGCGTGTTGACCTCGGTGGCGTTCATGCCGTCGAGCGCGGCCTGCGGGTCGGCGGCCTCGAAGTAGCCGATGAGCAGTCCGTCGTCGCGGAGGAACAGGGAGTAGTTGCGCCAACCCGTCTGGTGCAGCGCGGCGAGCATGTCGGGCCACACGTGTGCATGACGTGTCCTGTACTCGTCGAGGCGGTCCGGCCGCACCTGGAGCTGGAAGCAGACGCGCTGCCGGGTGGTGGTGTCCATGACTCAGCGCACCTCCACGTGGCGGTGCTCGACGCCGAGCAGGCTGGCGGCGGCCCGGAGGTCACCGGCGCGATGGCCGACGCACAGGGCCCAGTGGTGCCCGACGCCGGTGTTGCTCCAGGCGTCGACCCACTCGCCCGGGTCGCAGCCGAAGTCGACTCGAGACGTGGTGTTGCCGATGGCCAGGAGCGGCCCGGGTACGACGGCTCCCTCGGAGGTGACGAAGACCAGCGAGCCGTCGCGGTCCTGCCCGATCCCGAACGTGGTGACGGGTCCGGCCTGCACGTCGAACTCGACGCTGACGCCCCAGCCGCGCTTGCCGTGGTAGACGCCAGTCCACGCAGGAGCGGGTCGCGGGCACTCACCGCGAGGTCGGCCGGGCCGTCGTGGCCCATCTCGACCACGCCGTCCTCGAAGTTCAGGGCCTGGATCTCGGTGAAGGAGCCGCCGGCGCCGATCTGCTGTGCCGCGACCTGGGCGATGGAGGTCCGCAGCTCGTACTCGCCCGCCATGGGGATGCCACGGGCGGTGAGGATCGACGAGCCGAGGATCATGCCGGCACCGAGCCGCTCGTGCTGCTCGCCGTTCAGCCCCCGGTGGTAGTAGGCGACGGAGTCGAGGTCGAAGTCCTCGACCAGCCGGTCGAGTCCGACCGACACCTTCGCTCCCCAGGCGAAGTCGTCCTCGTCGACGCTCTCGTCGAGCGTGAACAGTGCGCGGGCGAGCTCCAGGCGGTCGGCGAGCTCGGCGTCTGTCACTTCCTCGACACGCACACGGAGGTCGTCGAGCTCGAGCACCTCCACGTGGGAGCCGAGCTGGGTGGAGATCAGCGTCATGTCGGTCGAGACGTCGAGCATCCCGGGATACAGATGGCCGAGAAGACCGTGGCGCCCGTGCCGGAGACGGCCGCGCACCGCTGCGGCGTGCACCCACTGCTCGATGCGCCGCCAGGCGCTCTCCTGGCGCAGGTGCCCCGACACCGACCGGAACTCGATGCCCGCGCGGCGGAAGACGTTGCCCACCTCGGGGACGGGGCACTGACCGCAGTAGGCGAGCCACTCGCCGGTGCCGAAGTCGGCGTGGTCCATCTTCTCGCTCGGCTGAAGGTCGATGACCAGCACCGGCGCGTGAGCACGCTGGGCGATCGGCAGCACCATCGAAGCCGTGAGGTAGGTGGTCAGGAAGACGACGACGAGGTCGCAGTCGGCGAGGCGGAGCTTCTCCGCCGCGGCCGCCGACTCGATCGGGTCGGAGACGAAGCCGACGTCGACCACGTCGGCGTCGAGCCGCTCGAATCGTTCGGTGACGTAGGCCGTCGACTCCTTCAGCTGGGGAAGGAGGCCCGGGAACTGCGGCCAGTAGGCCGCCAGCCCACCGGCCACGAGCCCGATGCGGGTGCGGCGGCGCTTGAACGGGGTGAGCAGCTCGTCGAGGTGCGCGGCGGCGCGCCCGGGAACAGTCATGGGAGGTCCTTAGTCGCGTGTGGGCGAGGTCTGGGAGTCGCTGCGGTCCTGCGACTGACGGGTCCCGGGGCGCCGGGACCCGTCAGTCGCGACGATCAGAAGTCGTAGTCGTCGATGTTGTCCGCGTTGAACTTCGTCGGCGGGCCGACGATCACGATGCCGTTGGCCTCGATGGTCCGCTCGCCCATGTCGCCGGCCTCGAAGGTGTCACCCTCGGCACCGGTGATGTCGCCGTCCACGAGGGCCTTGCCGGCGTACGCCGCGACGTACCCGAGCTGGGCCGGGTCCCACAGGGCGAACTCGGACACGGTCTCGTCCTTCACGAACTCCCGCATCTCGTTGGGGAGACCGAGACCGGTGAGGGCGACCTTGCCCTTGTACTCCGAGGTGGACAGGTACTTGGCCGCAGCAGCGATGCCGACCGTGGTCGGCGAGATGATGCCCTTGAGGTCGGGGTAGGACTGCAGCAGTCCCTGAGCCTCCTTGAACGACTTGTCGGCGTCGTCGTCGCCGTACACCTTCGTGACGATGTTGATGCCGGCGTAGTCGGGGTTGGCTGCGATCTCCTCCTCCATGAACTTGATCCACTCGTTCTGGTTGGTGGCCGTCGCCGTGGCCGACAGGATCGCGACGTCGCCCTGGCCGCCGATCTGCTCCGCGATCATCTCCAGCTGCACCAACGCCACGTCCTTGGCATTGACCTGGCTCACGAAGAGGTCCCGGTAGTCGGGGTTGGTGTCGGAGTCGAATGCCACGATCTTGGCGCCGCCGTCACGAGCTGCCTGCAGGGACGGGCCGACCGCGTCGGGGTCGTTGGCGGCGATCACGATGACGTCGGCGCCCTCCTGCGTCGCCTGCTCGATGAACGGCACCTGCGCGCTGGCGCTGGCCTCGAGCGGACCGAGCACCGAGCTGCTGAAGCCGGCGGCCTCGGCGCCCTCCTCGCCACCGCCGAGCACCACATCGGTGTAGGGGTTGTTGAGCTGCTTGGGGAGGAAGACGATGCTGCTGGAGTCGCCGCCCCCGTCGCCACCGCTCCCGCCGCCGCCGTCGTCATCGCCGCCGACCGAGCCGCAGGCCGACGTGGCCAGGGCAAGTGAGATGGCCAGGGCGCCGAGGATCCGACGGCGGCCCGCTCCGCTTGTTACAGACTTCATGCTGGTTCCTTTCGTTTCGACGCGGGAGTGCGTCGTCACCCGGCCGCTGGTGCCAGCGGGGCGTTCTTGTGGACCCGGGCGAGCCGGCGGCGCTCGCGCGCCCAGCCGATCACCGAGGGCGTGACGACCGAGAGCACGAGGAGTGCCCCGGTCACGATCGAGAGACCTGTCTCAGGCACCCTCGCCAGGCGCAGTGCGTAGGTCACGGTGCCGATCAGCAGCACTCCGCAGACCACGCCGAAGACCGTGCCGCGACCGCCGAAGATGGAGACCCCGCCGAGCAGGACGGCCGCGATGACCGACAGCTCCAGCCCGGTGGCGTTGTCGGGGCCGGCGCTGGCGAATCGGAGCGTCCAGTAGACGCCGACCAGCCCGGAGACGAGACCGGAGACGACGAACAGCCAGAACTTGGCCGCGTCGACCCGGATGCCGACGAACCGGGCGGCTTCGGTCGAGAACCCGAGGGCGTAGAGCGCGCGGCCGAAGGAGGTGGCGTGCAGGACCACGGCGAAGACAGCCACCAGGACCGCGATCGGCACGATCACGAGAGGGATGCCGGTCTCGCCGATGCGCTGGGTGGCCAGCCGCGTCAGCTCGGCCGGGAAGTTGGACACCTTCTGGTCGCCGATCACCACCAGCGCCAGCCCGCGGAACAGCGCCAGCGTGCCGATCGTGACCGCCAGGGAGGACAGGCCCAGCACGGTGATCAGTGCGCCGTTGACGACCCCGCAGAGGACACCGACGAGGAGGCAGCAGGCGATGACGGCCCAGATGCTCCAGCCGGTGTCGCGCCACAGCACCCCCATGACAGCGCTCGTGAGGCCGGCGGTGCTGGCGACCGAGAGGTCGATCTCGCCGGTCACGATGATCATCGTCATCGGCATCGCCATCAGCAGGATCGGCACGATCCCCACGAGCAGGAAGCCGAGCGTGACGGTCGAGGCGAAGTTGACGACGATCGTCGAGGCAGCGAGTACCACTGCCAGCAGCACGAGGAACAACATCGTGTCGCTGCGACGTACGACACGGGAGAGCAGGGACGGCGTCGCGGCCTCTTGCTCGGACCGGTCCCTGGTCAGGGTGTCACTCATCTCGGGCCTCACTGACTCGGAGCTTGTTGGCACGGCGGATGGCGGTGACCCGGTCGACGATGATCGCTGCGAGGATCAGCACGCCGACGATGGCCTGCTGCCAGAACTTGTCGACGCGGGTGGCGGTGAGCGAGCTGGTGATGGTGCTGAGAAGCACCGCGCCGAGGGCCGCACCGCCGACGGTGCCCACGCCGCCTGCGATGGCAACGCCGCCCACCACCGCAGCGGCTACGACGTCGAGCTCGATGCCGGATCCGGTGAGCGCCCCGACCGAGTTGTAGCGGGAGGCGTAGAGGACCCCGGCCAGACCGGTGAGCATTCCGCACAGGACGAACGCGAGCAGGACGCGTGCGCCGACCCTGATGCCGTAGAGGGTCGCGGCGTCCGGGTCGGACCCGATGGCGTAGAAGTCGCGACCCGACCGGCGCAGGCTCAGGTAGACCGAGACGGCGACGAGCACGACGACGGCGATGAGGGTGATGATCGGGACGCCGAGGACGGTGTCGACGGACAGGTCGTTGAAGGCCTTGGGGTTGTTGCCGGAGAAGTACTGCTTGCTGCCCGCCCAGCTCGTCAGCACGCCGCGGAACGCGTAGAGCGTGCCGAGGGTGATCACCAGCGCGGGCACCTTCGCCACCGAGACCAGCAGGCCGTTGACGGCGCCGAGCAACCCGCCGACCACCATGCCGATGACGAAGATCAGCGGCACCGGCAACCCGGGGCTCTGTTCGAAGACGAAGCCGGTGGTGAAGGCGACGATGCCGAGGATGGCGCCCACGGAGAGGTCCACGTTGCGGGTGATGATGACGACGGCCTGGCCGACGGCGAGGATCATCAGGATCGTCGCGTTGAGCATCAGGTCCTTGACGCTCTGCGCCGACAGGAAGCGGTCGTTGATCAGCCACGTCCCGATGACCAGGACGACCAGGGCCACGGCCACGGGCAGCTCGCGGGCGCGAAGCAGACCTGCGGCGCGGCTGTGCGTGGAGCGGGTCGCTGAGCGGTGCCTGCTCCCGGGGTGCCTCGTGGGTGACGGTCGTGGACATCAGGCCACCGCCCCTTCGGTCGTGCCGGTCGCTGCGTGCATGACGAGCTCGGGCGTTGCCTCGGCACGCGAGAGCTGGGCGCTGATGCGGCCCTCGTGCATGACGAGGACCCGGTCGGCCATGCCCATCACCTCGGGCAGCTCGGAGGAGATCATCAAGATCGCCACCCCCCGGCCGGCGAGGTCGGACAGCAGCCGGTGCACCTCGGCCTTGGTGCCGACGTCGATCCCCCGCGTGGGCTCGTCGACGATGAGCAGCGCGGGATCGGTCGCCAGCCACTTGGCCAGGACGACCTTCTGCTGGTTGCCTCCGGAGAGGGTGGCCACCGCGTGTTGCGGCGAGCCGGCCTTGACCCGCAGGCGCCGCGACCAGTCCGCCGCCAGGCGGGTCTCCTCGACGTTGCGGATCAGCCCGTACGTCGACAGCCGGCGACGCAGCGTGAGCGTCACGTTGCGCGACACCGACAGGTCCATCACGAGGCCTTGCTTGCGCCTGTCCTCGGGGACGAACGCCATACCGGCCTCGATGGCTGCCTGGGGCGAGCGTGCGGTCACGGGCGAGCCGGACATCATGACCTGGCCGGCGTCGTACGGGTCGACACCGAACACGGCTCGTGCCACTTCGCTGCGGCCGGCCCCGACGAGGCCGGCCAGGGCGACGATCTCACCGGCGCGCACCTCGAAGTCGATGTCGGCGAAGACCCCCGCGCCGCACCAGTCCCGACACCTGCAGGACCGGCGCGCCGATCTCGGCGTCCTCCTTCGGGAACAGCGTCTCGATGCTCCGGCCGACCATCTCCTTGACCACGTGGTCGACGGTCACCTCTGTCGTGGCGTGAGTGGCGACGTACGCGCCGTCGCGCATCACCGTGAGGGTGTCGCACAGCTCGAAGACCTCGTCGAAGCGGTGGGAGATGAAGATCAGGCCCGCTCCGCGGTCGCGCAGGCTCCGCGCGACGGCGAAGAGGCGCTGGACCTCGACGCCGCTCAGCGCGGCGGTCGGCTCGTCCATGATGAGGAGCTTGGCGTCGAGGGAGATGGCCTTCGCGATCTCGATGATCTGCTGGTCGGCGATGGACAGGCCCTCGGCGAGGCGGTCGGGGTCGATCGGGACGCCGAGACGGGCGAACAGCTCACGGGTCTCGAGCCGCATCCGGCTGCGGTCGATGAGCCCCCACCGGTTGGTGGGCTGGCGCCCGACGAAGATGTTCTCCGCGACGGTGAGGTCCGGGAAGAGGGTCGGCTCCTGGTAGATCACCGCGATGCCGGCGGCCTTCGACTCGGCGGTCGAATGGAAGTCGACGTCCTCGCCCTCGAGTCGGAACTCACCGGTGTCGCGACGGTAGAGCCCACTGATGATCTTCACCATCGTCGACTTGCCCGCGCCGTTCTCGCCGACCAGGGCATGGATGGAGCCCGCCCGGGCCACGAGCGAGCCGGCGCGCAGCGCCGCCACTGATCCGAACGACTTGGCGACGTCGCGCAGCTCCAGCACGGTCGCGGTGTCGGTCATCGTGGGCTCTCCTCATTGCGATGTTGAAACGATTCAACTAGTCTTCGCCACGGACGTTAGGTGACCGCGGTCACAGCGGTCAAGAGGTTCTGCTAAAACGTTTCAACAATGTGTCGGCGCGGGCCGCGACGACGATGCCGAAGGGATCCACATGGCACAGCGGGCCGGCACCGGACTCAAGGACGTGGCCACGCTGGCGGGCGTGTCCGTCGGCACCGTGTCCAACGTGCTCAACCACCCGGACAAGGTGACCGCCGAGACAGCGCAGCGCGTCCAGGCAGCCATCACCGAGCTGGGCTGGGTGCGCAACGACGCGGCGCGACAGCTGCGTCAGGGGCGCTCCGCGATGATCGGGCTGGCCGTGCTCGACGTCGCCAACCCCTTCTTCACGGACCTGGCCGCGGGCGTCGAGGAGGTGGCGTACGCCGCGGGCCGGATCGTGCTGCTGACCAACAGCGGTGAGGACCCCGACCGGGAGGCGCGCGCCCTGAGCATGTTCGAGGGACAGCGTCTCGACGGACTGCTCGTCACCCCGGTCGGCGACGACATCTCCCGCTTCGAGGCGGTCCGGGCGCGCGGCACCGGAGTGGTGCTGATCGACCGGTTGGCGTCCTCCCCCGGCTTCTCCTCGGTGGCCGTCGACGACCGGCTCGGTGGTCGTCTGGCCGCCCAGCACCTCCTCGACGTTGGCCACCGTCGCCTCGGTTTCGTCGGGGCGTCCACCGAGATCGAGCAGGTCGCCAACCGCCTGGCCGGCGCCCGGTCCGCCGTGAGGACGCACGCCGACGCACGCCTCACCGTGCTCGCTGCCGACGCGATGAACGCGCGGGCCGGCGGGGCTGTCGGTGACTCGATCTCCGCCCTGCCCGCCGACGACCGGCCCACCGCCGTGTTCGCCGCCAACGACCTACTCGCGCTGGGTCTCCTCCAGGCGTTCTCGCGGGCCGGCCTGCGCGTGCCCGACGACATCGCCCTGATCGGGTACGACGACATCGCGTACGCCTCGTCGGCCGCCGTGCCCCTGTCGTCGGTGCGTCAGCCAGCCTACGAGATGGGCCGCCGGGCCGCAGAGCTGCTGTTCGCCGAGATCGAGGGAACCGGCGAGCTCGATCCCGAGCACGTGGTGTTCGACCCCGAGCTGGTCGTACGGGAGTCCACCCGGACGCGATGACGTGGGCCTGCTCACGTTCGGCAACCCTGCGAGCGGCTCACACGTCGGTCATGGAGATGTCCGAGAACTCACACACCATCCAGATCTCCTGGCCGCACGTGGTCGGCGGCTCCGTCGCCGCCGCCACCGCGGCCGCCCTCTCGACCCGCCTCGGCCTGGTCGGCACGATCGCCGGCGCGGCCGCGGCCAGCCTCGTCAGCGCGCTCGTCGCGGCGACGATCGCCGGCTGGCTCGAGCGGTTGCACCGCGTGGCGGTCGAACGTGAGCCCGCGCGCTGGCAGGGGTTCGTCGTCGGCATGGCCGCCATCGCGCTCGTCGCGGTGGCGTTCCACACCGGGTTCGAGCTCGTCACCCAGGATCTGCCGAGCGACGCGTTCGCGACCCGGCTGCTGGCCGAGATGGGGCTCGGGGGCTGACCGTCCATCGGCCGGTGAGCCCGGGTCGGTCCTGAACCCGCGAAGCGACTCTGACCCACCGCTCAGGCGGGGCGACCCTCCGCAGCGGTGAGCTGTGGTCGGTCATGACCGCGCGAACCGACCCTGATTCACCGCTCCGGCAGTTCGTTCCTAGACACTGAGCGCCAGGGTGACACCGATCGCCGCGCCGACGACCAGGGCCGCGAGCCCGGTGGTGACCATCGGCCACCGCTTCGCGGCCCGCTCCACGGCCAGGTAGGAGCCGGCGATGAGGGCCAGGCCGAGGGTGACGGGCAGGAGCACGGCGAGGAGCACTCCCCCGATGGCGCCGGCCATCGCGAACCTGCCCCACAGCAGGCCCAGGGCCACCGGGATCGTCACGGCACCGGCGAAGCCGCCCAGCACCTCGAGCCACCACGAGCGCTCCCCCATCCACGGCAGCGCGAACGCACCCGGCCAGGACACGTCGAAGAGGTCGCCGATGGCGCTGTAGCCCAGCACGACGATGCCGATCACCGAGATCGCCACAGCCGCGCGGTAGCGCCACGTCGTCGCCGCCGACCACGGCAGGTCGCGGCCCAGCACCAGCGTCGCGATGGTGACGGCGGACCACACGATCCAGCGGCGTACGACGCCGGTGCCGGTGTCGGCCATGGCGTCCCGGAACACCCGGTCGGCCGCGACCCGGTCGACGGTGTGTCCCTCCGTCGAGATGTAGGACTCGGACTCGGCGCGGGCGTCGAGGACCAGGCCGTCGTGCAGCAGGGCGGCCGGCAGGTGGGCACCGGTCTTGGGCACCAGCCAGGTGAACAGCGCGGGCACCGAGGTCAGGTCGGTGCGGAAGGACGACGGGTCGGCCGGCACGAGCAGCTCGCCGAGATGGCGGTCGTCGTAGGCGATGCGGCGCTCCATGCTGAACGACTCGAGGGCCGCCTCGGTGTGCCGCTCGAGCACGATGTGCGGGTCGGACTCCCGGTCGGGCGGCAGCCCCGGCAGGTGGCCGCGCCCCGGCACGCCGCCGTCGTAGAAGCGGCGAGCCTGCTGTCGCACCCGAGCGATCTCCACCCGGTCAGCGTGGCACAGCGCGGGGACATCGGCGCCGGTCGAGGCCCGGAGGGTCGGGCATTCGTGTGACGTCGGCCACTAGGCTGCAGCGATGGACGTGGACCACTTCAACGCCCTCCCCGCCGACGAGGCGAGGAGCCTCGTCGAGGGATGCCTCGGCGTGCCGCGCTGGGTCGACGACGTGGCCGCCGGCAGGCCGTACGCCGACGTGGCGGCGCTCACGAAGCAGGCGCACGACTCGGCCCTGGACCTCACCGACGACGAGCTCGCATCGGCTCTCTCCCGCCATCCGCGCATCGGCGAGCGACCCGACGGTGACGACGCGGAGGCGCGCTCGTCACGGTCGGAGCAGGCGGGGGTCGCGAGCTCTGACGCTGACCGGCTGCGCGAGGGCAACGCGGCCTACGAAGAGCGGTTCGGCCACGTCTTCCTGATCCGAGCCGCCGGGCGCAGCAGCGCCGAGATCCTGGCCGAGCTGGAGCGCCGGCTCGCCAACGACGCCACCACCGAGCGCAGGGAGACCGTCACGGCGCTCCGCGACATCGCCCTCCTCCGCCTCCGGGGACTCGTCGGATGAGCCAGGTGACCACGCACGTGCTCGACACCGCCGCGGGGCGGCCGGCGGCCGGCGTCTCGGTGACGCTCGAGCGCGACGACGACGTGGTCGCCCGCGGCACCACCGACGCCGACGGCCGGCTCGCCACGCTCGGCCCGGACCACCTCGAGTCCGCGACGTACCGGCTGCGGTTCGACACGTCGGCGCACAGCCGGTTCTTCCCGGAGGTGGTGATCGCGTTCGCAGTCGCCGGCGACGACCACTTCCATGTGCCGCTGCTGCTGAGCCCGTTCGGCTACACGACCTACCGGGGGAGCTGAGATGGGCATCGTGCTGGGCGCCAACCGCTACGGGAAGGCCGAGACGCGGGTGTTCCGGATCGTCCGCGACACCGACCGCCACGTCATCCGCGACCTCAACGTGTCGACCTCGCTGACCGGCGACTTCTCGGCAGCGCACCTCGACGGCGACCAGGGCAACGTGCTGCCGACCGACACCCAGAAGAACACGGTGTTCGCCTTCGCGAGAAAGGTGGGGATCGGTGAGATCGAGGAGTTCGGGCTGGCCCTGGCCCGCCACTTCGTCGACGACGTGGCGCCGGTGACCGGGGCCGACGTGCGTGTCGAGGAGTTCGCGTGGGAGCGGATCGCCGACCACGACCACGGCTTCAGGAAGGCAAGCGCCGAGGTGCGTACGTCGCACGTCACCGTCGACGACGACGGCACCCGGGTGAGCAGTGGCGTGCGCGACCTGGTGGTCCTCAAGTCGACGGGTTCCGAGTTCGCCGGCTTCCTGGTCGACGACCTGACGACCCTGCCCGAGACCCACGACCGGGTGCTCGCGACCTCGCTGACGGCGACCTGGACGTGGGCCGGGCTCGACGTCGACTGGGCCACCGCCAACGCGGCCGTGCGCGACACACTGCTGCGGCGCTTCGTCGACGTGCACTCGCTCGCCCTCCAGCAGTCTCTGTGGGAGATGGGCAGCGCGGTCCTCGAGTCGCAGCCCGACGTCGCGTCGATCGAGCTGGTCGCGCCCAACATCCACCACATCGCGGTCGACCTGGCGCCGTTCGGGCTGGACAACCCGGGCGAGGTCTTCCACGTGACCGACCGGCCCTACGGCCTGATCGAGGTCACCGTGGAGCGAGCCTGATGGACTTCCTCTCCCCCACCAGCCTCGCCGACGCGCTCGCCGCCAAGGCAGAGCACCCGGACGCCGTACCCCTGATGGGTGGCACGGACGTGATGGTCGAGCTGAACTTCGACCGGCACCGGCCCCCGGCGCTTCTCGACCTGACCCGGGTGCCGGAGCTGGCGGCGTGGGACCGCGTGGACGGCGAGATCAGGGTCGGCGCCGGGGTCACCTACAGCCGGGTGATCGACGAGCTGGGCGACGACCTGCCCGGCCTGGCCATCGCGTCCCGGACCGTCGGCTCGCCGCAGATCCGCAACCGCGGCACGGTCGGCGGCAACCTCGGTGCCGCCTCGCCGGCCGGGGACTCGCATCCCGCGCTGCTTGCGGGTTTCGCGAGCGTCGAGCTGTCCTCCACCAACGGTGTACGACGGGTCCCGGCCCACGAGTTCTACACCGGCGTGAAGAAGCACGCGGGCCGCGCGGACGAGCTGATCACTGCGATCTGGATCCGGCCGGCGTCCGGACCGCAGCAGTTCAGCAAGATCGGCACCCGCAACGCGATGGTCATCGCCGTCGCGGCGTTCGGGCTGGCCCTGCACCCCGACGAGCGGCTCGTCGGGACGGGCATCGGCTCGGCCGCGCCGACACCACGGCGTGCGACCGATGCCGAGGACTTCGTGGCCGGCGCGCTCGACTGGGAGTCGCGCAGCGACGTGCCCGCCGACGCGGCCGAGGAGTTCGGGCGCCTGGTCGCGACGGCCGCGTCGCCGATCGACGACGTGCGCGGCACCGCGGCGTACCGCCTGCACGCACTCTCCGTGATGGCCCGGCGCTGCCTCGGCTGGGCCTGGACCGCACACCAGAAGGGGGACGACTGATGCGCGTCACGATCACCGTCAACGGCGAGCGGCGACAGGCCGACGACGTGTGGGAGGGCGAGAGCCTGCTCTACGTGCTCCGCGAGCGGATGGGTCTGCCGGGCTCGAAGAACGCCTGCGAGCAGGGTGAGTGCGGCTCGTGCACCGTCTACCTCGACGGCGTCACCTGCTGCGCGTGCCTGGTCGCCGCCGGGCAGGCCGACGGGCGCGAGGTCGCGACGGTCGAGGGCCTCGCGAGCGGTGACGCGCTGCATCCCGTGCAGCAGGCCTACCTCGACGCCGGCGCCGTGCAGTGCGGCTTCTGCACACCCGGGCTGCTCGTCGCGACCCACGACCTGCTGGCGCGCGACCCCGATCCCGACGACTCCGAGATCCGCGAGGCGCTGGCCGGCAACCTGTGCCGCTGCACGGGCTACGAGAAGATCATCGAAGCCGTGCAGCTCGCGCAGCGGAGCGGCTGCGATGAGCGTCCTCGTCATCGACGGCTGCGCGGTCGTCACGATGGACGGCGACCGGTCGGAGCACGCCGTGGGGCACGTCGTCGTCGACGGCGCCGCATCGCGTCGGTCGGCGGGGCCCGGCGCCGCGCGACCTCCCGAGACGCGACGTACGTCGACGGCCGCGGCTGCCTGGCGACGCCCGGGCTGGTGAACACCCACCACCACCTCTACCAGTGGCTGACCCGCGGGATCGCGCGTCGACCACACGCTGTTCGAGTGGCTGACGACGCTCTACCCGGTGTGGGCGTGCCTCGACGAGGACACGTCCGCACCGGCGCGACGGGTGCGCTGGTGCCGGCTCGCGCGGACCGGGTGCACCACGACGATGGACCACCACTACGTCTTCCCGACCGACGGCGGCGACCTGCTGGCGCCGAGATCGAGGCCGCGCGACCGTCGGGCTGCGGTTCCTGCCGACGCGCGGCTCGATGGACCTCGGTGAGAGCCAGGGCGGCCTGCCGCCCGACCACTGGTCGAGGAGATCGACGCGATCCTCGCGGCGACCGCCGAGGCGATCGACCGCCACCACGACCCGTCCCCCGACTCGATGCTGCGCATCGGCGTCGCGCCGTGCTCGCCGTTCTCGGTCACCGGCGACCTGCTGAAGCGGCAGCGCGACCTCGCCCGGACAAGGGAGTCCGGCTGCACACCCACCTCGCCGAGACCACCGACGAGGACGAGTCTGCCGGGAGAGAGTTCGGCTGCTCCCCCGTCGAGTACGTCGAGTCGCTGGGGTGGCTCGGGCACGGACGTGTGGCTGGCGCACGGCGTGCACTTCGACGACGACGCGCGTCGACGCGCTGGCGCGACCGGGCACCGGCGTCGCGCACTGCCCGTCGTCCAACGCCCGGCTCGGCGCGGGCATCTGCCGCGACCCGCGACCTGCGGGCGCCGGCGTGCCCGTCGGCCTCGGCGTCGACGGGGCCGCGTCCAACGAGGCGGCGTCGCTCGGTCGAGGAGTGCGCCACGCGTACTGTTCGCCCGCGCCGTCGGCGGCCCGACGGCGATGACGGTGCGCGACGGCGCTCGAGCTGGCCACGATCGGGCGGCGCCGCGGTGCTCGGCTGGGACGACCAGATCGGCTCGCTCGAGGCCGGCAAGCTGGCCGACATCGCGCTGTGGCGGCTCGACACGGCTCGGCGCACGCCGACATCGCGGACCCGGTCGCCGCGCTCGTGCTCGGGCTCGCCGCCGCCGCTCGAGCTGCTGCTGGTGCGGGGCCGGCCCGTGGTGCGGCGGGACGCGATGGTCGACGTCGACGAGGAGCGGCTCGCCCACGACGTCCGCTGCGGCCGGAGCACTGCTGCCGAAGGCGGGCGGACGATGACGACCAGCCGACGAGCGGACCCGCGGTCACCCGCACCGCGCGCGGCGGCGTCGGCGAGAGCCCCGCTGCGACCGGACGGCGACCTCAAGGTCACCGGCGACTTCGCCTACGCCAGCGACCTCTGGATGGACGACATGCTGTGGGGCGTCACGCTGCGCAGCCCGCACCCCTACGCCCGGATCCGCAGCGTCGACATCGGCGAGGCGCTGGCGGTGCCGGGAGTGTTCGCCGTGCTCACCCACGACGACGTGCCCGGCGAGAAGCACTACGGCCTGGAGCACCAGGACCAGCCGGTGCTCGCGATCGACGTCGTGCGCTACCAGGGCGAGCCGGTCGCGCTCGTCGCCGCCGACCACCCCGAGACCGCGCGCCAGGCGATCGAAGAAGATCGTCGTCGACTACGACGTGCTCGAGCCGGTCATCGACGCCGAGGAGGCGCTGCTGCGCCGGCGAGCCCGCAGCTGCACCCGCACGGCAACCTCGTGCGCCACGTCAAGGTCCGCACACGGCGACCCGGACCCGCGGCCGACGTCGTGGTACCGGCGACTACGAGGTCGGCATGCAGGACCAGGCCTTCCTCGGCCCGGAGTCCGGGCTCGCCGTGCCCGACGAGGTCGGCGGCGTCGACCTCTACGTCGCGACCCAGTGGCTGCATGTCGACCGCGACCAGATCTGCGCGGCGCTGGGGCGCGGCCCGGACGACGTACGGCTGCAGCTGTCCGGCGTCGGTGGCGCGTTCGGCGGTCGCGAGGACCTGTCGATGCACGTGCACGGCTGCCTGCTCGCGCTGCACACCGGCAAGCCGGTGAAGATGGTCTACAACCGCGAGGAGTCGTTCTTCGGCCACGTGCACCGGCACCCCGCGAAGATGCGCTACGAGCACGGCGCGACCGCAACGGCAAGCTGGTCTACGCGCGGGTCACGATCCACCTCGACGGCGGCGCCTACGCGTCGAGCACGCCGGCCGTCGTCGGCAACGCGGGCACGATGGGCCTCGGTCCGTACGACGATCCCGAACATCGAGATGGACTGCTACGGCGCCTACACCAACAACCCGCCGTGCGGCGCGATGCGCGGGTTCGGCTCGGTGCAGGCGGCGTTCGCGGTGGAGGCGCATCATGGACAAGCTGGCCGACGCGGTCGGCGTCGACCCGGTCGCGATCCGGGTGCTCAACGGGTTCCGCGAGGGCTCGCTCGCGCCCACGGGGCAGGTGATCGACAGCGCCGCCCC
>CAWGUS010000004.1:0-144302 GCA_963825755.1 uncultured Actinomycetota bacterium
GGTGAACAGCCCGACGCTCGCAGCGCCCTCCCCGCCCTTGGCCGACTTGTCCTTGAACTGCGTCATCCGACGCGCCTCGCCGAAGCCCGTCAGCCCCTGCAGGACCCAGCACAGCTGGGCGTGCTCTGGGATCTGGCTCTGCACGAAGACGGCCGAACGCTGCGGGTCGATGCCCATCGCGATCAGCTGCGCGGCCGCGCGCAGGGTGCGCTCGCGCAGCACCTTGGGGTCCTGCTCGACCGTGATCGCGTGCAGGTCGGCGATGAAGAAGAACGGCTCGTGCTCGGCCTGCAGGTCGACCCACTGCCGCAGTGCGCCCAGGTAGTTGCCGAAGTGGAAGGAGTCGGCGGTCGGCTGGATCCCGGACAGCACGCGCGGCCGGGCAGTGCTCCCGCCCGCCTGCTGCGTCTCGGTGGCGGGGTCCGCTGCGATGCTCGGCATGGCGGGGATTCTTCCATCCGGGCAACCAGGCGGCCGTGCCGGGAGTCGCGATGCTGAGAGCGCCCGTCGCGGCGCACCAACTCCTGGCCGGTCAACCAACGGACCGATCGGACCGATCTGGTCTCCGAGGCGCGACCCGCCACGCTCGTGCCGGACGCGACGGATGCTGGTTGGTCCGTTGGTTGACGGGCGCTCAGTGCCGCGAGCCCTCCACGTCCACCCACACCAGCCGGTGGTCGCTCGTCGGGAACGGGAACACCCCGGTCAGCCGGGAGAGCGGGTTCGCCTGCGTCGGCCAGAACACCTCGGAGTCGAGGATGTCGAGTCCCCGGCTCGGCAGCACGTAGTCGGCACGCAGGTTGCCGGGCGTGCCGTCGGCGAAGTCTGCGGTGTCGAATTGCGCGGGGCTGCGGTGCGAGGCGTTGATCCCGCCCTGCAGGACGGCGGCTTCCTCGGCGCCCGCGCTGGACGGCGTACTGCGAGCGTTGATCGCCCGATGGTCGAGCAGCTGCTGGGCGGCGCCCGGCACGGAGTCGCCGTCGCGCGGGTCGGAGTTCTGGTCGCCGGCGATCACGAACTCCGCACCCTGCCGCAGGCCACCGCGATCACCCGAGTCGTCATAGATGTACGACGACGCGCGCCGGCCGCCGACGTAGTCGGCCCAGAAGCCGATCTCGTCGAAGTTGCGGGTGCCATTGCGGTCCTCGGGCCCGTCGAAGACCGGCGGGGTCGGGTGCGAGACCAGGAAGTGCACCGGCTGGCGCCGGCCGGGCACCCGGATCGGGACGTCCCAGTGCGACTTGCTGGACAGCCGTACGGCGTCCAGCTCGGCAGGCGAGTACCAGTCGGCGGGCGCCGGGGTGGCCGGGTCGTCGGGGAGCGTGGCTCCGGGCATGTCCTTCCAGAGGAAGTTCTGGAAGGTGCGCGCGTCGCTCTGGTCGATCGGGTACTTCGAGTAGACGACCATGCCGTACTGGCCGGGGAAGTCGCCGAAGCCGAACGCGTCGTTGCCACCGCCGACCGTGCCGCTGTTGTCGAGGTCGAGGCCGCTCGGCACGCCGGTGTTGCTGGGCGCGACGAAGTAGTAGGGGTACTCGGCCGGAGCCGCGCCGTTCTGCGAGACGGCGAGGTAGTTGTCGCGGAACAGCTCGGCGGCCTCGCCGTCGGGGTAGTAGTCGAACTCGTTGACGAGCAGCACGTCCGGAGCGGCCCGCTGGATCACCTCGGCGACGGCACGGGCCTGCGCGTTGGTGCCGGTCGACAGGTCGGTGACCAGCTGTCCCGCGGCGAGCCGGTTGAGTGAGGCGTTGTACGTCGCGAAGCGCACGCCCTCCGGCTCGGCGGGCCCGGACCTCAGCAGCCGGCGGTCGACCCGCAGGTCGACGTCGAGGTCGATCGTCAGGAACTCGTTCACGTCCTTGACGTCGGCCCCGCGGCCGCCGGTGCCCGGATAGTTGTTGTCGTTGAGCACCGCGATGGTGTCGCGATCGATGATCTCGACGTCCTCGATCGTCACGTAGGGGAACGTGAACGGGTCGCCCTGGCGGCCCAGCCGACGCCGGTTGCCGAGGTCCATCAGGTCGGCCACCAGCTCCTTGTCGGCGTACCCGTCGCGGTTGCGGTCGCGCAGGTCGGCCAGGTAGATGCGCTTGAACTTCGCCGCGGTACCCGAGAGGTTGTCGCGCTCGATCACCAGGAACTCGTGCTTGTTCACGGCGACGAAGTCACCGATGGCGTGGCCGGGCGACTCGAGGCGGTAGCGCGTGAAGCCCCCGGTGTACGTCGCGCTGCCGGACCGGCCCAGCCGCGCCTCATAGATGCGCAGGTCCGCCGCCCGGCCGGCCGCCTTGTCCTCCGCGGTGGCGCCCTCGAGCATCGGGTGGAGCGTGCGCCCGTCGGGGCTGATCGCCAGCCCCTCGAAGCCCTTGGAGTCGGGCAGGTTCGGCGGCCGGGTGGGCGCCGGGTTGGACGGCGACGAGACGCCCGGGGTCGGGATCGGCGCCTCGAGCACCTGACCACGGGCGTCGGTGTGCAGCAGGTACGGGCCGAACTCGTCGCCGAACCAGTAGCTGCCGTCCGGCGCGATCTGCATCGACTCGATGTCGAAGTCCCAGCCGGTCAGCGTGCGGTCGGGCGCCGGGCAGGCGTAGCCGGCGGGCAGCGTCGCCGCAGCAGTGCACCCACCGTCGCGCCACAGCGTCCACGGCACGTGCCCGTCGGGGTCGGCGAGGTCGAACCCACCGAGTACGTCGACCGTGCCGCGTCGCGAGTCGGGCTTGATCCGGTGCACCCGCAGCCGGAAGTCCTGGCTGTTCGCCTTGGTGCCGAACCCGTTGTCGCTCATCACCAGATAGGTGCCGTCACGCAGCGAGTGGATGCCGGAGAAGCCCTGCACCGGCTGCCCCGCGAAGGGTGCCGCCGGGTTGCCGGTGAAGTGACCGGACTTCTCGCTACCCGGCACGAACGTGTCGGCGGGCAGCGAGGCCCACCCGACGAGCTCGGCATTCGAGGCGCGGCCGGGGCCGCGATCGGCGGACGCCGCGGTGGTCGTGCTCAGGGCCGACATGACGGTCACTGCCAGGGCGAGCCCCAGCCCGACCCGCAAGGTGTGGGTGCGCATGCCGGTCAGACCACCACCCGCACCTTGCCGCCGGGTGACGCCCGCATGAACGATCAGGCGCGCTGGCGCCGGTGCAGGCCGTACGACGCGAGCAGCACGACGACCCCGACGACCGCGAGGCCGGCGCCGACGACGCCCGGAGCCCGGTATCCCCAGCCGGCAGCGACCACGAGGCCGCCGAGCCAGGCACCGAGCGCGTTGGCGATGTTGAGGGACGCATGGTTCATCGCGGCACCGATGGTCTGCGCGTCGCCCGCGACGTCCATCAGCCGCAGCTGCAGGTTGATCACCAGGATCGACCCGAGCACGGTGATGCCGAAGACGACGGGCAGGTTCCACCAGCCGGTCGGCGCGAGCCACGAGAAGACGAGCAGCAGCACGCCCTGGCCGACCCCGCCCACGAACAGCGAGCCGAAGACGGACCATCTGGCCAGCTCACCGGCCACCCACGTGCCGGCGACCATGCCCAGGCCGAAGGCCAGCAGGAACACCGGCGCCACCGACTTCGAGAGGCCGCCGACCTCGGTCACCGTCGGCACGATGTAGGTGTAGACGGCGAACATGCCGCCGAAGCCGATCGCCCCCGCGAGCAGCGTCAGCAGCACCTGCGGCCGCCGCAGGGCGCTGATCTCCCGGCGCCACGTGGCGTGCGGGTCGCCGACGCATCGACGGCACGAACGCGGCGACCAGGGCGACGGTGGCCAGGCCGAGCACGGCCACCAGCCAGTACGCCGAGCGCCAGCCGAGCAGCTGGCCGAGCCAGGTGGCGGCGGGCACCCCGACCACGTTGGCGACCGAGAGGCCGAGCATGACCTGCGCGACGGCGCGGCCCTGGCGGCCGGGCTTCGCGAGGCTGGCCGCGACCAGCGAGGCGACGCCGAAGTAGGCGCCGTGCGGCAGGCCGGCGACGAAGCGGGCGACGAGCAGGCCGTCGTACGACGTGACCAGGGCGCTGGCGGCGTTGCCCAATGCGAACGCGGCCATCAGCACGATGAGCAGGGCCCGACGCGGCAGCCGGGCGCCGAGCAGCGCGATGGCCGGAGCGCCGACGACGACCCCGAGGGCGTACGCCGAGATGGCGTGGCCCGCGGTCGGGATCGAGACGGACGACGCCGTCGGCGAGGTCGGGCAGCAGGCCCATCGAGACGAACTCGGTCGTGCCGATGGCGAAGCCGCCCATGGCCAGGGCGAGGACCGCCCAGCCGTAGTGGGCGCAGGGCGTGGAGGGGGTGGTGCCGGACGTCAGATCGGGCGCGGTCGTCGTCATGGGTCTTCCCGTGTGGTGCTGGACAGGGCGTGCTGACGGCGTACGCAGCTCGGGTCGTCGCAGGACGCGACCGACCCTCACATGATGCAACCCGGGACGCGGGCGTGGCTATTCCAGGCGCCGCGTTCCCGGGGCGCGTGAGACCCGCCGAGCCGCAGGACCTCCCCCCGGTGGTCCGCCGCTCGGCGAGCTGGTCTCGGCGTCAGCGGCGACCGGGCCGCTGCGCGCAGGGCCTCTTGAGCGGCGGCGCCGTGGCGCGTTGCCTTCTTCCCACACTTCGTGCCGGGCGCGCGCGAGGCGAGGCCCGCGCTCTGGATGCCGGCGTCGGCTGCTCCCTCGGTGGTCGTCGAGACCGCGGTCGTCGGGTCAGCGGTCTCCGCGGCGCCGGCCGGAGAGGCGGCGACGGAGAGGCCGAACGAGACGACGGCGACCAGCACGAGTCGCTTGAGGGTGAACATGTCGACGAACTATCCGGCCAGCTGGCGACCCTCGCGGCGGACCCGGGGTCCACGCTACCGCATATTGGTGACTGGTTTGACGGCAGGTGGACCAGACAGCTCAGACGTCGAGCGTCTCCAGGTCGTCGTTGAGGGTGGCGACGGCCGCATCACCGCCGTCACCTTCGCGCGCGTCGGGGCGGAAGTAGCCGCCGATGTCGGCCGGCGAGCCCTGTACCGCGAGCAGCTCGTCGACGATCGTCTGCTCGTTCGCGCGCAGCGTGGTGGCCAGCGCCGCGAACGCCTCGCCGAGCTCGGCGTCCTCGGTCTGCTTCGCCAGCTCCTCGGCCCAGTAGAGCGCCAGGTAGAAGTGGCTGCCGCGGTTGTCGATGGTGCCGAGCTTGCGGCCGGGTGAGCGGTTCTCCGCCAGGAACGTGCCGGTCGCGCGGTCGAGGGTGTCGGCCAGCACCTGGGCGCGCGCGTTGTCGGTCGAGTCGGCCAGGTGCTCGAAGCTGGCGGCCAGCGCGAAGAACTCGCCCAGGCTGTCCCAGCGCAGGTAGTTCTCCTTCACCAGCTGCTGCACGTGCTTGGGCGCCGAGCCGCCGGCGCCGGTCTCGAACAGGCCGCCACCGTTCATCAGCGGCACGATCGAGAGCATCTTGGCGCTGGTGCCGAGCTCGAGGATCGGGAACAGGTCGGTGTTGTAGTCGCGCAGCACGTTGCCGGTGACCGAGATGGTGTCCTCGCCCTTGCGGATCCGCTCCAGGGAGTACGCCGTGGCGTCCGCCGGCGTCATGATCTCGATGGTCAGCCCGTCGGTGTCGTGCTCGGGCAGGTACGCGTTCACCTTCGCGATCAGGTTGGCGTCGTGGGCGCGGGTCTCGTCGAGCCAGAACACCGCCGGCGACGCCGGAGGCGCGCGCCCGGGTGACGGCCAGCTTGACCCAGTCGCGGATCGGCTCGTCCTTGGTCTGGCAGGCGCGCCAGATGTCGCCGGCACCGACCTGGTGCTCGATGCAGCACGTCGCCGGCCGCGTTCGACGACGCGGACCGTGCCGGCCTCGGCGATCTCGAAGGTCTTGTCGTGGGAGCCGTACTCCTCGGCGGCCTTGGCCATCAGTCCGACGTTGGGCACGGAGCCCATCGTGGACGGGTCGAACGCGCCGTTGGCGCGGCAGTCGTCGAGCACGGTCTGGTAGATCGCCGGCGTACGACGAGTCGGGGATCACCGCGAGGGTGTCCTGCTCCTCGCCGTCGGCGTTCCACATGTGGCCGGACGAGCGGATCATCGCCGGCATCGACGCGTCGACGATGACGTCGGACGGCACGTGCAGGTTGGTGATGCCCTTGTCGGAGTCGACCATCGCGAGCGCCGGGCCCGTCGGCGATGCCCTGCTCGATCGCCGAGCGGATCGCCGCGCCGTCGGGCAGGGCGTCGACGGCCGAGAGCACCGCGCCGAGCCCGTCGTTCGGGCTGATGCCGGCGGCGGCCAGCTGGTCGCCGTACTGCTCGAAGACGGCGGGGAAGAAGGCCTTCACGACGTGGCCGAAGATGATCGGGTCGGAGACCTTCATCATCGTGGCCTTGAGGTGCACCGAGAACAGCACGCCGTCGTCCTTGGCGCGCTGCACCTGCTCGGCTGAGGAAGTCGTCGAGCGCGGCTGACGTTCATGAACGTGCCGTCGACGACCTCGCCGGCCAGCACCGGGATCGACTCCTTGAGCACGGTGACCGTGCCGTCGGCGGCGACGTGCTCGATGCGGAGGGTGTCGTCGGCCTCGAGCACCGAGGAGCTGCTCGTTGGTGCGGAAGTCGTCGTGGCCCATCGTCGCGACGTTGGTCTTCGAGTCCGCGGACCAGGCGCCCATCGAGTGCGGGTGCTGCTTGGCGTAGTTCTTGACCGAGGCGGGGGCGCGGCGGTCGGAGTTGCCCTCGCGCAGCACCGGGTTGACCGCGCTGCCCTTGACCTTGTCGTACTTCGCGCGGATCGCCTTCTCGTCGTCGGTCTGCGGGCTCTCGGGGTAGTCGGGCAGGTCGTAGCCCTGGCCCTGCAGCTCGGCGATCGCGGCCTTGAGCTGCGGGATCGACGCGGAGATGTTGGGCAGCTTGATGATGTTCGCCTCGGGCGTGGTGGCCAGCTCGCCCAGCTCGGCGAGCGCGTCGTCGATGCGCTGCTCGTCGGTCAGCCGCTCGGGGAACTGGGCGATGATGCGCCCGGCCAGCGAGATGTCGCGGGTCTCCACGTCGACCCCCGCGGTGCGGGCGTATGCCTCGATGATCGGGAGGAAGGAGTACGTCGCGAGCAGCGGCGCCTCGTCGGTGTGGGTGTAGATGATCTTGGCCATGGGGTCGGGGACTCCTGATCCGTGGGCGACAGAGATTGCTTGACATCAAGATACCTGACGGCGACCCGAGTGCCCGGGTCGCTCCTAGCGTGGCATCCGGGCACGTGGGAGGCTAGGCCGAGCGCTTCGAGGGGAGCGCACCGAACGCATGAAGCACAGGGGGCTTGCGCACATGACAACCACGACCACCGAAGCACCGACCACAGGGCAGAAGTTCGCCGCGGAGGTGTTCGGCACCTTCGGTCTCGTCTTCTTCGGCTGCGGCACCGCGATGCTGACGTCCGAGATGGGTGAGTTCAACTACCTCGGCACCGCGCTCGCGTTCGGCCTGGCGGTGCTCGTGATGGCCTACGCCGTCGGCCGCATCTCCGGCGGTCACTTCAACCCGGCGGTCACGCTCGGTGCCGCGCTCGGCGGACGCCTGGCGTGGCGCGAGGTCGGCATCTACATCGGCGCCCAGCTGCTCGGCGGCCTGCTCGCCGGCGCGGTCCTGTTCGGGCTGTTCCACGGCATCGACGGCTTCGACGCCGAGGGCAACATGGCCCAGAACTCCTTCGGCGACGACGGCACCGGCTACGCCTGGTGGGCCGCGCTGCTGCTCGAGATGCTGCTCACCGCGATCTTCATCTGGGTGATCCTGGCCGTCACCGACGCTCGCAACGCGCTCAACGCGAGCGCCGCTCCGCTGGCCATCGGTCTCGCGCTGACGATGATCCACCTGGCCTCGATCGGCTTCACGGGCACCTCGGTCAACCCGGCCCGCTCGATCGGCGTGGGCGTCTTCGCCGGCACAGACTCGATCATCCAGCTGTGGCTGTTCATCGTCGCCCCCCTCCTCGGCGCCGCGATCGCCGGGCTCACCTACCCGCTGATCTTCGCCCACGGCGACGAGCCCGTGCCCGGCTCGGGCCTGCGCCTCGGCGGCGGCCGCAAGCAGCAGCAGCAGTACGCCGCCTACGGCCAGCAGCAGTGGCAGGGCGCTCCCCAGCAGTGGGGCCAGCCCGGCACCCCGCAGCAGTGGGGGCAGCAGGCCGCTCCCCCGCCGCCGCAGCAGCAGTGGGGCCAGCAGCCGCCGCCTCCCCCGCAGCAGCCGGTCCAGCAGCCGCAGCAGTACCCCCCGACGCAGCCCGGCCAGCAGGGTGGCCAGTGGGGCCAGCCCGCCCCCGGTCAGCCCGGCACGCCCCAGCACTGGGGCACGCCCGACGCCGACGAGGACGGACGCACCCAGATCCGCCCCCAGGACTGACCCTGCCCCGTTGAGTTGCGCCCGCGTGCCCGTTCAGTTGCGGCGGCGTGCCCGTTCAGTTGCGCCCGCGTGCCCGTTCAGTTGCGCCCGCGTGCCCGTTGAGTTGCGCCGGCGTACCCGTTCAGTTGCGCCGGCGTACCGCGTCCTGGGACGCAGGCGCAACTCACAGGGTGCAGCCGCGCAACTCAACGGACGTCGGTGAGGGAGACCGCGGAGTCCGCGGAGTACTCCTGCACCAGGCCGACGCCGCGGGCGTAGTAGCGCGTCACCTCGTCGCCGGAGACGGTCGTGACGACGATCTGCAGGAGGTCGTCGTAGTCGCCGGCCGCGGTCGACCGGGACGCGTCGGTCGACTCCACGCGGGCGATGTCCTCGGCGACACCCGGCGCGAGCTCCTGCCGGTAGCCGTCGCCCAGCCGCGGCCCGGCCGGCATCGCGAGTCCGGCCCGGGCGCCGTCGACCCCGGCCCGCCAGGACCCGGAGTCATCAGGCACGACCTGGTCGCGGCCGAAGGTCCACACGTTGCCCGAACGGTCCTGCGCGAAGTAGTCGACCGACTCGGCGACCGTGGTGCCGTCGGCGGACTCCGTCACCTGGCGTACGCCGGTCGCTCGCACGCCCGCGATCTCGGTGGGGCCGTCGACGACCGTCACGGTGCGCGTGCCGGCGACCTCGCCGGAGACGTCGTACTCCCGGACGGTGCCGGGGGCGAGTGGCAGCCACGGGTTGTCGACCCCGGCCACGAAGTCACCCGGGTCGGGCGAGGGCGTCGGGATCACCAGCTCGTCGACGCCTGACGGCCCACTGATCGGCGGCTCCGAGGAGGCGCATCCGGCGGTCACCGCGACGACGGCGAGCACGGCCGCGGCGAGCCCGTGGCGGGCCCTCGAAGTCGACATGGCGGCCAGCATGCCACCCGCCCAACCCGCGATCCGGTCCGCCCGGGCGCGCTGCTAGCGTCGGATGCGATCACCCTCGTCCCCCAGGAGTCCTCGTGAGCAACGCCCCCCTGAAGGTCGCCGTCACCGGTGCCGCCGGTCAGATCGGCTACAGCCTGCTGTTCCGTCTCGCGAGCGGCTCGCTGCTCGGCCCCGACCGGCCGATCCAGCTGCAGCTGCTGGAGATCGAGCCGGCCCTCAAGGCGCTCGAGGGCGTCGTCATGGAGCTCGACGACTGCGCCTTCCCGACGCTGGCCGGCGTCGAGATCGGCCACGAGCCCGAGAAGATCTTCGACGGCGTCAATCTCGCCCTGCTCGTCGGCGCCCGCCCGCGCGGCCCCGGCATGGAGCGCGGCGATCTGCTCTCGGCGAACGGCGCCATCTTCACCGCGCAGGGCAAGGCCCTCAACGCGGTCGCCGCCGACGACGTACGCATCGGTGTCACGGGCAACCCCGCCAACACCAACGCGCTGATCGCGATGAAGAACGCCCCCGACATCCCGGCCGAGCGCTTCTCGGCGCTGACGCGTCTCGACCACAACCGGGCGATCTCGCAGCTGGCCGCGAAGACCGGCGCCCCCGTCACCGACATCACCCACATGACCATCTGGGGCAACCACTCGGCGACCCAGTACCCCGACCTCTTCAACGCCCAGGTCGCGGGCAAGAACGCCGCCGAGGCCGTGGGCGACCAGGACTGGCTCGAGAACACCTTCATCCCGACCGTCGCCAAGCGCGGCGCCGCGATCATCGAGGCGCGTGGCTCCTCGTCGGCCGCCTCGGCCGCGTCCGCCACCGTCGACGCCGCCCGCGACTGGCTGCTCGGCAGCCCCGAGGGCGACTGGGTCTCGATGGCGGTCGTCTCCGACGGCTCGTACGGCGTGCCCGAGGGCCTCGTCTCGTCGTTCCCGGTCACCACGCGTGACGGTGAGTGGGAGATCGTCGAGGGCCTCGACGTCAACGACTTCTCGCGCGGCCGGATCGACGCCTCGGCGGCCGAGCTGGCCGACGAGCGCGACGCGGTCACCGAGCTCGGCCTGATCTAGCCCGGCTGGTCCGGGATCGAGCCGGCCAGGAAGATCAGCGCCGCGCCCACGCCCGACAGCATCACCGCGTCGATCCACTTCGACCGTACGGCGAGCATGCCGGCGTCGCGACCCTTGAGCACGACGCGCACGCCGGCGGCGAAGATCAGCGCACCGCCGATCCAGCGGATGCCGGTGCGCCAGCTGCCACCGATCACGACGCCGAGCGAGACGACGGCGACGGCCAGCACGACGAGGTAGAACATGCCGCCGATCGTGCTCGGGTAGCGGCGCTCCTCCAGCTCCTCCGGGGCGGCCAGCTCGCCGTCGACGAGCGCCTCCGCCGACACGGCGGGGACGTCCTCGGGCGTGGGCAGGTCGCTCTCGGTCACGAGCGAGCGGACCTCTCGGCGATCTCGACGATGTTGGTGAGCAGCATGGCCCGCGTCATCGGTCCGACGCCCTTCGGGTTCGGCGACACCCAGGCGGCGACGTCCCAGACGTCGTCGGCCAGGTCGCCCGCGATCTTGCCGTCGACCCGCGAGACGCCGATGTCGAGCACTGCCGCGCCCGGCTTGACCATGTCGCCGGTGATGATGCCGGGCACACCGGCGGCAGCCACGACGATGTCGGCACGGCGTACGTGCGAGGCGAGGTCGACGGTGCCGGTGTGGCACAGCGTGACCGTCGCGTTCTCCGTACGTCGCGTCAGCAGCAGGCCGAGCGGCCGGCCGACCGTCAGGCCGCGGCCGATCACGACGACCTCCGCGCCGGCGATCTTCACCCCGTGGCGGCGGAGCAGCTCGATGGCGCCGACGGGCGTGCACGGCAGCGGGCCGGACTCGCCGAGCACCAGCTTGCCGAGGTTGGTCGGGTGCAGCCCGTCGACGTCCTTGTCGGGGTCGACCCGCGACAGCAGCGCGAACTCGTCGAGCCCGGTCGGCTGCTGCACCAGGAAGCCCGTGCACGCCGGGTCGGCGTTGAGCTCGTCGATGACGGCCTCGACCTCGGCCTGGGTGGCCGTGACCGGCAGGTCGTGCCGGAACGACGCGATGCCGATCGCGGCACAGTCCTTGTGCTTCGCGCCGACGTACCAGTGGGAGCCTGGGTCGTCGCCGACGAGGACGGTGCCGAGGCCGGGCACGATGCCCTGCTCCTTGAGCACGGCCACCCGTTCGGTCAGCTCGACCTTGATGGTCGCGAGGGTCGCGGCGCCGTCGAGGGGTTGTGCGGTCATGGGAGTCATCCTGTCAGGATCGGTCTGGCCAGAGGCTGCCGGCACTGCACCGGGAATGTCTCGACACGGCGGTCACGGGCTCGTTTCTCCCGTGCGCCTCGCTCGACCTGCCCACCACGACCGCGGCGGCTTCGCCGACGCGATCAGTGGGCAAAATGACGGGTGCCGGTGAAGTACATGGTCACGCCCGCAGCCTCGCAGGCCTCGATGGTCAGCGCGTCGCGCTTGGAGCCGCCCGGCTGCACGATGGCGGCGATCCCCGCGTCGATGAGGATCTGTGGACCGTCCTCGAACGGGAAGAACGCGTCGGACGCGGCGACCGAGCCGGCGGCCCGCTCCCCCGCCCGCGTGACGGCGAGGCGGCACGAGTCGACCCGGTTGACCTGACCCATGCCGATGCCGACGGAGGCGCCGTCCTTCGCGAGCAGGATCGCGTTGGACTTCGCGGCGCGGCAGGCCTTCCACGCGAAGGCCAGGTCGGCGAGCTGCTCTGGCGAGGCGGCCGATCCGGTCGCCAGGGTCCAGGACGCCGGGTCGTCCCCGGGGGCGTCCACGTGGTCGCGCATCTGCACGAGGATTCCGCCGCTGACCGGCCTCGTCTCGGCCGGCCGCTCGTCCCTGGGGGCCTCGCACCGCAGGATGCGGATGTTCTTCTTCCCCTGGAGGATCTCGACCGCGCCCTCGTCGTACGACGGAGCGACGATCACCTCGGTGAAGATGTCCGCGACCTGCGTGGCCAGCTCGACCGAGACGGCGCGGTTGACCGCGATGACGCCGCCGAAGGCGGAGGTGGGGTCGCACTCGTGGGCCCGGCGGTGCGCCTCGGCGACATCCGTGCCGACCGCGATGCCGCACGGATTGGCGTGCTTGATGATCGCCACCGCTGGCTCGTCGAAGTCGTGGGCCGCGCGCCGGGCGGCGTCGGTGTCGACGAAGTTGTTGTAGGACATCTCCTTGCCGTGCAGCTGCTCGGCCGCGGCCAGCCCGCCGGTGCCGTCGAGGTAGAGCGCGGCGTCCTGGTGCGGGTTCTCGCCGTAGCGCAGCACCGACGACTTGGTCCACGTGTCACCGGCGAAGGTCGGCCAGCCGTCCTCGGCGCCGACGTACGACGCGGCGAACCAGTTGGCCACCGCGACGTCGTACGCCGCCGTGTGCGCGAACGCCTCGGCAGCCAGCGCCTTGCGCTGATCGAAGGTGAAGCCACCCGCGGCGACGGCCGCGCGCACGTCGACGTACGACGCGGGCGAGGTCACGATCGCGACCGACGGGTGGTTCTTGGCCGCCGCCCGCACCATCGACGGGCCGCCGATGTCGATCTGCTCGACGCACTCGTCGGGCGAGGCACCCGACGCGACGGTCTGGGTGAACGGGTAGAGGTTGCACACCACCAGGTCGAACGGCTCGACCTCGAGCTCGGCCAGCTGGGCCACGTGGCTCTCGAGGCGGCGGTCGGCGAGGATGCCGGCGTGCACGCGCGGGTGCAGCGTCTTGACGCGGCCGTCGAGGCACTCGGGGAAGCCGGTGAGCTCCTCGACCCGCGTCACCGGGATGCCCAGGCCCTCGATGAGGGCGGCGGACCCACCGGTCGAGACGAGCGCGACACCCGCCTCGTGGAGGGCGCGGGCCAGGTCGTCGAGCCCGGACTTGTCGTAGACGGAGACCAGGGCGCGCCTGATCGGGATCTGGAGATCTGACACGGACTACTCCTGCAGCATCGGATTCGGTGGGAGCACCCAGGCGTTCGATGCTCACCGCGCGTCACTCCCCGGTGGTTGCCCACCTGCGCCAGTCGTGTGGCTTCAGCCTAGGGCATGCCCTAGACGAACCCGGCGCCCGTCGACCGACCAGCCCTCGCGCGCCATCCTGCCGACGCTCTCGACGAGCATGGCCCGCTCGGCCGTCTTGATGCGCTCGTGCAGCGACACCTCGTCGTCGGTGTCCTCGACGGGCACCGGCACCTGCGCCACGATCGGCCCGGTGTCGACGCCGCCGTCGACCACGAACAGGGTCGCGCCGGTGACCTTGACGCCGTACTCCAGGGCATCGGCGGGGCCGTGCATGCCCGGGAAGGACGGACACAGGGCGGGGTGGGTGTTGAGCATCCGACCCTCGAAGCGCGCCAGGAAGTCCTCGCCGACCAGCTTCATGAAGCCGGCCGAGACGACCAGGTCGGGGTCGAACGCGGCGACCGCGTCGGCCAGGGCCCGGTCCCAGTGCTCGCGCGAGACGTAGTCGCGCACCTTCCGCACGAAGGTGGGTACGCCGGCGCGCTCGGCCCGCGCCAGGCCCTCGATGTCGTCGCGGTCGGCCCCGACGGCGGCCACGCGGGCGCCGTACTCGGGGTCGGCGCAAGTGTCGAGCAGGGCCTGGAGGTTGGTGCCGGATCCGGAGACGAGGACGACGAGACGGGCGGGCGCGGGCACCCGCGGAGTCTAGGCCGTCTCTTCGTCGACGGGGATCGACGTCCGGCGCTGCCACCACGTCATCAGCAGCCCGCCGACGAGGCCGCCGAGACCGAACGCGGTGACGGCGTGCACGAGCACGTCGAAGCCGAACGGGCCGATGAAGCGCATCCGGCCGGGACCCGCTGCGCCGCCCGACAGCGCGGCGAGCAGGGCGAAGAGCACGCCCGCGATGATGCCGCCTCCGCAGCCCCGCATGGCGCCCTCGTCCCAACGCAGCGTCGGGAAGCGGCGCTGCACGCGGGCGGTGGCGAGGGCCGCCACGAGCGGGGGCACCACCACCACGGCGCCGGCCCAGGCGGGGACGCCGGCCGGCAGCGCGGCGAGCAGCGGGAAGAGCGGGAGCGGGCCGAGCACGACCGCGCCGGGCGAGACGAGGGTGTTGGCGCCGACCTCGAAGCCGGGGCCGAGGAGATAGGAGCCGCTGAACAGCGTGGCGTTGGGGGTGAAGGCGGCGTTCACGAGCGTGAGCAGGGTGGCCTCGCCGGCGCCGGTGTGCAGTCGCGACGCCATGTTGAGCGCCGCTGCCAGGTCGAGGACGAGCGCGATGGCCAGCACGGCAGCGCTCACGGCCAGGAACAGGCCGAGCACACCGAGCGCCGTACGCACGCCGTAGCGCAGCACGGGCGGGAGGTACGACGCCCAGATCGCCGCGCGACCGGAGCCGACGGCCACCGCGGGACCGGCCAGGCCGATCGTGAGGAGCAGGGCCCAGCCGAGCACCGGCGCGACGGACGGGGCGACCTCGCCGCCGGCGAGGGACGAGGTGACCACGGCGACCACCCCGTAGCCGAGGAAGAACGTGGCGACGGACGCCGGGACGGTCCAGTCGCGCTCGCCGTCGAAGATGCTGTGGGCGTCGGGACCGTGGGCGGAGACGGCCTCGCCGAGGCGCAGTGAGAGTCGCCACACCGCCCATGCACAGATCGCCGTCAGGCCCAGGGGAACGATGTCGACCGGCACACCCTGCACCTGGAGGCCCGACCCGTGGGCGGACAGCCAACCCAGCGCACCCGCCCGCATGCCGTCGCGCGGCGCGCCGTGCCCGCCGGCGTCGCTGAGGAACCAGCCGATCACGCCCACCGCGAGGCACACCAGCAGCGTGGTCCCGGCGGCGGCGACCCCGGCGAGCGAGCCCAGCAGGGCGACGGGGCGTCTCCGGGCCGTGGGTCCGGGCGGCCGCGTCAGGTCGCGCGGGCGGGCAGGCAGCAGCGAAGTCATGGCCTCGCCATCATCGCCCGCGGGCCGCGCCCCTCCGGGTCGCCACGCCGCTTCCGGTGCGATACCGGACCTCGACGATCTGACCGGTTGATGTGCGCGATGCTTGGTCTTCACCGTAACGTTGAGTGGTCATGAGGGATCCCGAGGAGTTCGACGCGTTCTACAGGGACGCGCGCGACAACGCACTCCTGGAGGCGTATGCCCTCACCGGAGACCTGCCGGTCGCCCGGGCGGCCGTCCGCGACGCGTTCGCCGTCGCGTGGCACCACTGGCGCAAGGTCTCCCGGTTCGACGACCCCGAGGCGTGGCTCCGACCCCTTGCCTGGGGCCGCGCACAGCGCCGGCACACCGCCCGGATCTGGCACCGCGAGAAGGGCGTCGACGACGACGCGAAGGCCACCCTCGAGGCTCTCTCCAAGCTCAGTGTGCCGCAACGCAAGGCACTGATCCTGACCAACCTCTCGCCCTTGTCCCTGGGGGCCATCTCCCGCGAGATCGGGCTGCCGCAGACCGAGGTCGAGCGCGAGCTGCAGACCGCCACCGCCCAGTTCGCGATCACCCGCGACACCGGCAGCACCGAGATCCGCGCGCACCTCGAGCACCTGCGCACCGTCACCGAGACCGCCTCGTGGCCGCGGGTCAGCATCATCCGCCGCGCCGGCGCCGCGCGCCGCCGCACCCACACGCTGGTCGGCGTGGCCGGCACGGCGCTGGTGCTGATCGCCGGCGGCACCTTCGTCTCCCAGGGCGACACGGCGATCGCCAGCCTCGACGGCGAGACCTTCGACGGCACCGCGGGAGCGGGCGACGAGGCCGACGAGGGCCCGACCCTGAGCGACGACGTACTCATGGCTGCGAGCGACCTGCGCCCGCTCGACAACACGATGACGTGGGTCGAGGGCGACACCGACGACAATGCGGGCGGCAACGGCCTCGCCCTGCCCTGCCAGCTCCAGCGGTACGCCGACCCGCAGGGTCACGGTGCGTTCGTCCGGACGTTCCAGGGCACCGGCAAGGCCACGACTCCAGCCAGGAAGCCGAAGGGCAAGAACAACAAGAAGGCCAAGCCGGCCCCGGCCCGAGAGGGCCACGGCGTGGGAGCTCGTCGAGCTGTCGGGCTCCAACGAGACCGCACAGAAGGCCTTCGCCACGGTCAACGGCTGGTTCGCCGGCTGCCAGGCCGAGCGCACCCAGCTGATGAAGGTGCACCGCGTCGACCAGGTCGGCGACGACGCCCGCCTGTTCACCCTGCGCGCGTGGAAGGGCGAGCCACGGACCCTGCGCGTCGGCGTCGCCCGCAGCGGGCAGCTGACGGTCACCACCGTCACCCGGGTCGACGGCCTCCAGCCCAACCCCCGCAAACCCGCCGCCGTGCTGGCCGCCGCCGTCAACGGCGTCTGCTCCTCCCCCGGCGGCAACGCCTGCGCCGGCGAGCCCGCGCTCCAGGAGATCAAGGCCCCCGTGGCGGGGCTGGTGCCCGGCATGCTGAGTGAGTTCGACCTGCCGCCGATCGCGCGGGCGCCCGGTCCGTGGATCGGCACCGAGCCGGTGAAGGCGAAGGTCAACGTCGCATCCACCCGCTGCGACCGCACCAGGTTCATCGGCAACGGCGTGCGCAGCAACCTCACCCGCACGTTCCTCTTCCCAGCCGTCGACAAGGCCAACGAGTTCGGCCTCACCGAGACCGTGGGCGTCTGGTCGCAGCGCGCGGCTCGCGCGTTCGTCAAGGACGTCCGCAAGCGCGTCGGCGAGTGCGCCGAGAACGCGTTCGGCACCGAGGTCCGGCCACTGAAGAACGTCGCCGGCAAGAACACCGACGTCACCGCCTGGAACATCACCATGGAGATCTCCGACAAGGACTCCGTGCAGTTCCTGATGGCGATCATCCGCAGCGGGGGCACCGTCGCCCAGGTCGGCTTCGTGCCGTCGAGGACGATGTCGATGGACCGGGACGACTTCCTCGCGCTGGTCGACCGGGCCCTGTCGCGGCTGCCCCGCTTGGACCTGGGGGTCCAGAGACCCTGAGGCAACCAACTCCGCTGTCGATGCGTCTGTCTGGTGGACCGACCGATGAAGGAGAAGGAATGTTGCTGCGAGGCCCCGCCGTCGCGATCGCTGCGTTGCTGGCGCTCTCTGCTTGCGGGAACGGCGACGAGGGCTCCCCCGGCACGAGCCCGACCACCAGCCCGCCACTGACCGACGCCGCGCTGCTCTCCGCCGCCGAGGTGCCACCGCGCGAACGCCTCACCGAGTGGCGCGAGGACGAGCCCCCGTCGGAGGCCGCGCTCGCCTGCCAGTCCGGGCCGCTCGACGAGCTCGGTGCGGAGACGGTCGTACGCCGCCGGTTCGTCGCCAACATCGCCGACTTCCCCGAGGGCGACCCGTCGTCGGCGGTGGAGGTCGCCGTCCTCCAGTACGCCGACGAGGAGGCCGCAGAGGCCGCCCGACAGGCCGTCGCCGACCAGATCGAGGCCTGCGACCCCACCCTGGACGACCTCGGCAAGGCCCAGAAGATCCCCGACACCCACGAGGTGATCGGCGGTGGCGGCACCCTGGTCTGGATGCAGCGCGACTTCCTCGCCTCCGACGTCTGCACCGAGTGCGACGCCGTGCGCTTCCACCGGATGGGCGCCGGCGTCGTCGGCGACCGGCTGCTGCTGGTCTCGCTCGCCGAGGTCGGCGGCCCGATGCAGCCCGAGGGCCTCGACCCGGCCATGGAGGCGCTCGCCACCGCTGCCCTGGAGCGCGCGGGCTCCTGACCCGCACGACGAACGCCCCGGCCGACCGGCCGGGGCGTTCGTGTGTCGTACGGAGTCAGAGGCCCCCGAGGTTTCCTGGCCCTCGCAGGCTCAGGCCAGGGTCGACAGGATCTCCCGCATCAGCGCGGCGGTCTCGGACGGCGTCTTGCCGACCTTGACGCCGACCGCCTCGAGGGCGTCCTTCTTGGCCTGCGCGGTGCCGGACGATCCCGACACGATCGCGCCCGCGTGACCCATCGTCTTGCCCTCGGGGGCGGTGAAGCCCGCGACGTAGCCGACGACCGGCTTGGTGACGTGGTCCTTGATGTAGTCGGCCGCACGCTCCTCGGCGTCGCCGCCGATCTCGCCGATCATCACGATCGCCTTGGTGTCCGGGTCGTTCTCGAACGCCTCGAGCGCGTCGATGTGCGTGGTGCCCACGATCGGGTCACCACCGATGCCGATGGCGGTCGTGAAGCCGAAGTCGCGCAGCTCGTACATCATCTGGTAGGTCAGCGTGCCCGACTTCGACACGAGGCCGATCGGGCCCTTGCCGGCGATGGTGTGCGGCGTGATGCCGGCCAGGGACTCCTCCGGCGTGATGATGCCCGGGCAGTTGGGGCCGATCATCCGGGTCGACTTGCCGTCGAGGTAGGCGAACACCTCGGCGGAGTCCTGCACCGGCACGCCCTCGGTGATGACCACCAGCAGGCCGATGCCGGCGTCGATGGCCTCGACGCAGGCGTCCTTGGTGAAGGCCGGAGGCACGAAGACGACCGAGACGTCCGCGCCGGTCTCCTTCATGGCCTCCTCGACGGAGCCGAACACGGGCAGCTCCTTGCCACCGAGCTCGACCGAGGTGCCGGCCTTGCGGGCGTTGACGCCGCCCACGATGTTGGAGCCGGCCTCGACCATCAGGGTGGTGTGCTTGGAGCCCATCCCGCCCGTCATGCCCTGGACGATGATCTTCGAGTCCTTGTTGAGGTAGATGGACATCTCACTTGCCTCCGTTCGCCAGCTCGGCGGCCTTGTCGGCCGCGCCGTCCATGGTGTCGACGAGGGTCACCAGCGGGTGGTTGGCCTCGTCGAGGATGCGCCGCCCCTCCTCGACGTTGTTGCCGTCGAGGCGTACGACGATCGGCTTGGTCGCCTCGTCCCCCAGGATCTCCAGCGCGCCGACGATGCCGTTGGCGACCTCGTCACAGGACGTGATGCCACCGAAGACGTTCACGAACACCGACTTGACCTGCTCGTCGTGGAGGATCACGTCGAGCCCGTCGGCCATGACCTGCGCGTTGGCCCCGCCGCCGATGTCGAGGAAGTTCGCCGGGGTGACCCCGCCGTGCTTCTCGCCGGCGTACGCGACGACGTCGAGGGTCGACATGACCAGGCCCGCGCCGTTGCCGATGATGCCGACGGCACCGTCGAGCTTGACGTAGTTGAGGCCCTTGTCCTTGGCCTTCGCCTCGAGGGGGTCGGCCTCCTCGCGGATCTCGAAGCGCTTGTGGTCCTCGTGGCGGAACTCGGCGTTCTCGTCGAGCGAGACCTTCCCGTCGAGCGCCTCCAGCTTGTCGCCGGTCAGGCGGGCGAGCGGGTTGACCTCCACCAGGGTGGCGTCCTCCTCGGTGAAGACGGTCCAGAGCTGCTGGATCATCGTGATCGCCTGGTCGCGCAGCTCGGCCGGGAACCCGGCCTCGTCGGCGATGGCGGCCGCCTTCTCGGCGTCGACACCGGTGAGGGCGTCGATGGCGATCTTCTTGACGGCGTCGGGGTTGGTCTTGGCGACCTCCTCGATCTCCACACCGCCCTCGACGCTCGCGATGCAGAGGTAGGAGCGGTTGGACCGGTCGAGCAAGAAGGAGAAGTAGTACTCCTCCTCGATCGACGCACCCGGGACGATCAGGACGCGGTTGACCGGCAGTCCCTTGATCTCGAGGTCCAGGATCGCGCGGGCGTGCTCCTCGGCCTCCTCGGGCGACTTGGCGACCTTGACGCCACCAGCCTTGCCACGACCTCCGGCCTTGACCTGCGCCTTGACGACGACGACGCCACCGATCTCCTCTGCGGCCGCGCGTGCGTCCTCAGGGGTCTCGACGGTCCTGCCGAGCGCGCCGGCTACTCCGTGCTTGGCAAAGATCTCCTTTGCCTGGTACTCCATCAGGTCCACGATCCACCCAATTCTCTGTGTCGAAAGTGCGGGGATTCCACAGGTCAAACCTCTGGCACCTTAGACCCGCCGGCGCCTCGCGGGCCACGCGGGTCAGGGCTCGGGACACCCGCACAGACGGCAACCTCGATCAAGTGACGTGTCGGTGCCCGCGGTTAGCGTCGTCGTCATGAGCAGCCCCACGACCAGCCCCACGACCCCCCCCACCAGCCCCACGACCAGCCCCACGACCAGCAGGGTGCAGTACTACACCGCCGCCACGCTCGACGGGTTCATCGCCGACGAGCACCACTCCCTCGATTGGCTCTTCGAGGTCCCGCACTCCGACGACGAGGAGGGCGCCAGCTCCTGGGACTCCTTCATCGCCGGGGTCGGCGTGCTCGCGATGGGCGCCACCACCTACGAGTGGATGCTCGAGCACCACCCCGAGATGCGCACGGGTCCCGAACGGTGGCGCGAGTTCTACGGCGACCGGCCAGCCTGGGTGTTCACGCACCGCGAGCTGCCCACGATGCCCGGGGTCGACATCCGGTTCGTGCAGGGCCCGGTGCGCGCGGCGTACGACGACATGGTGGCCGCCGTGCCCGACCGCAACGTGTGGGTGGTGGGCGGTGGCGACCTGGTCGGTCAGTTCGACGACGCCGGGCTCCTCGACGAGATCCACGTCCATCTCACGCCTGTCGTGGTCGGTGCCGGAGCGCCGCTGCTGCCGCGGCGCATCACCTCGTCGCGGCTGTCGTTCCGCGAGGGCGGGCTCTTCGGCCAACGGCTCAACGTCGTGCTCGACGTGAAGCGGAAGGAGTCCTAGGACGGCTCGGCGAAGTGCTCCGCGACCCAGCCGGTGATCTGGCCGGTGGTGGCCCCGGGCGTGAAGACCTTGGCCACGCCGAGCTCCTCGAGCACCGGGATGTCCTCCTCGGGGATGATCCCGCCGCCGAAGATGACGATGTCGGAGGCTTCACGCTCGGCGAGCAGCTCGACGAGCTTGCGGAACAGCGTCATGTGCGCTCCCGAGAGCACGGACAGGCCGATGATGTCGGCGTCCTCCTGGATCGCGGTCTCCACGATCTGCTCGGGGGTCTGGTGCAGGCCGGTGTAGATGACCTCGTGGCCGGCGTCGCGCAGCGCCCGCGCCACGATCTTGGCGCCCCGGTCGTGGCCGTCGAGCCCGGGCTTGCCGACGACGATCCGGAGGCGGCGTACGGCGTCGGTCGAGGTCATGCCGCGAACGCTAGCCGACCCACGCGACACACGGCGGCACCCGGCTTGCCAGACGGCCCGGAATGCGTGAAACTCCTGCGGGCGTCGAGGTGGTCATCCACAATCGATGTCAAGCAGGATTTCAGCGGTCGTGACCTATCCGTTACAGTCGGCCGCGTTGTCTTTCCCCCGGACGCAGTCGAGGTACTCCTTTTATGGGTCAGCACCGAGCAGAACGCGGTCATCGCCGCGACCCCTCGGGGACCCCGTCCTCCGCTCCCGGTAGCCACTCCGGAGCCCGCCCGTCGACTCCCTCCGCACCGCGTGATGCCGCCCCCGCCGCCGGCACCCACGCCGCCGCGCGCGCCGCGTCCCGGCACTCCGCCAAGGCGAAGCCCGCCGCCCCCGTCCCGGCTCCGACCGCCGGCGGCAAGCGCAAGGCCGCCAGGCACACCGCACCCAGCACCCCGCTCTTCAGCCGGCTGCCGTCGGTCCCGGTCCTGGTCGGCGTCGCCGCACTGGCCGTCTCCGCCGGCGGCGCGATCAGCGCAGCCGACCCCGACAAGCTGACCGGCAACCTCGACGACAGCACCGTCGCCGCCTCCGGCATCTTCGCGGGCGCGACCGACGCCGGCCTGCTGAGCCGCGGCGGAGCCACCGTCAGCCGCGCCGCCGGCCGGGCGCCCATCTCGTCGACCACCGACGCCGAGCTGATCGCCGAGGCCGAGGCCCGTGCCCGCCAGCGCAACGCCGCGCTCGAGGCCTACGCCGCCCAGGCCCAGAAGCAGGCCATCAAGCTCGAGAAGAACCAGTGGGTCATCCCGGTCGATGGCTACCGCATCACCGCGACGTTCGGCATGTCGAGCGGCCTGTGGTCGAGCAGCCACACCGGCCTCGACTTCGCCGCCCCGAGCGGCACCCCGATCCACGCGGTCGCCGGCGGCGTCGTGACCTCCACCGGCTACGACGGCGCCTACGGCAACAAGACCATCATCACCCTCGAGGACGGCACCGAGATCTGGTACTGCCACCAGACCTCCTACCTCGTCAACACCGGCGACACGGTCGCACCCGGCGAGGTCATCGGCTCGATCGGCTCCACCGGCAACGTCACCGGCCCGCACCTCCACCTCGAGGTCCGGCCCAGCAGCGACAGCCCGGTCGACCCGTACTCCGCGCTCGTGGAGCACGACGTACACCCCTGATCGATCAGTCGGTGACGGCCATCGTCGCGCCGAGGCCGACCATGGACAGACCGCCCGCCAGGCCGAGTGAGTCGAGCCGGCTGGGGCGACGGGCGAACCAGTCGCGGGCACGCGACGCGGCCAGGGCCCACACCGAGTCCGACATCACGCACATCACCGCGAACACGGCTCCGAGCAGCGCGACCTGCGCCCCGGTCGACCCCGCACCCTCGTTGACGAACTGCGGCAGGAAGGCCGCGAAGTAGACGATGGTCTTGGGATTGGTGAGGCCGACGACGAAGCCGATCCGCACCGGGTGCGACTGCCGGGCGCCCGTGGGACGCATGCCCTCGAGCGCGAGACGGGCGTCGGCACGGTGCCGGATGGCCTGGACGCCCAGGTAGACGACGTACGCCGCTCCGGCGAGCTTCAGCACGGAGTACGCCGTGGCGCTGGCGGCCACGATCGCGCCGAGCCCGAGCGCGACGAACACCGTCTGGAGGGCGATGCCGAGCGCGTTGCCGCAGACCGACAGGAGCGCCTCTCGGCGGCCGACCGACAGCGCCCGGCCGATGGTGAAGAGCAGGCTCGGGCCGGGCACCTGGATGAACAGGATCGAGGCGACCAGAAAGGCCAGCCACTGGCTCGAGGTGGGCATGAGTCAGTGTGGCACCTCGCTCGTCGGTCGCGCACCGCTGTTCGCTGGTCGACCGCCTCGTTCCTTGGTCGAGTGGGGCCGACGGGCCCGCATCTCATCGTGGGTCGAGTAGGGCCGACGGGCCCGCATCTCATCGTTGGTCGAGTAGGGCCGACGGGCCCGCATCTCATCGTTGGTCGAGTGGGGCCGACGGGCCCGCATCTCATCGTGGGTCGAGTAGGGCCGCCAGGCCCGTATCTCATCGTTGGTCGAGTAGGGCCGCCAGGCCCGTATCGAGACCGATCGGCGTCAGAGCTTCTCGACCGGCGCGTAGCGCAGCAGCAGGCGCTTGACGCCCTCGGAGCCGAAGTCGATCGAGGCCACCGACTTCTCGGCCGCGCCCTCCATGGACACGACCGTGCCGAGCCCGAACGAGTCGTGCAGGACCCGGTCGCCTGGCTCGAGCGACGGGATCTCGCGGGCCGGCTTGGCCTTGGCCATGACGTCGGCGCGCGCGGCGGCCGAGGAGAAGTTGCGGCGTCCGGCGGCGGTCGGCTGCCCGAGCCGTCCGGAGGACGACAGGTCGGGACGGTCCCAGCGGGTCTGCGCGGCCTCGGTACGCCGCCAGTCGACGAGGTCGACCGGCAGCTCGTCGAGGAACCGCGACGCCGGGTTGTGTGACGGCGCGCCCCAGGCGGAGCGCACCACCGCCCGGGAGATGTAGAGGCGTTGCTGGGCGCGGGTGACGCCGACGTAGGCGAGGCGGCGTTCCTCCTCCAGCTCGGGCTGGTCGCCGAGCGATCGCTGGTGTGGGAAGACGCCGTCCTCGAGCCCGGTCAGGAACACCACCGGGAACTCCAGGCCCTTCGCGGTGTGGAGCGTCATCAGGGTGACCACGCCCGAGTCGTCGCCCTCGGGGGCGTCGGGGATCTGGTCGGTGTCGGCGACCAGCGCGACACGCTCGAGGAAGTCGCCCAGGCCGGGTGCGACCGTGCCGGCGTCGACGTCGGCGGGATCGGCGGACGGGCCGGCCACCGGGTCGTCGGAGAACTCGCGGGCCACGGCGACGAGCTCGGCGAGGTTCTCGACGCGGGTGTGGTCCTGGGGGTCGTCGGAGGCCTCGAGCTCGACGAGGTAGCCCGACCGCTCCAGCACCGACTCGAGGATCACGTCGGCGCGCTCGCCGGCGTCGACCATCGACTGGAGCTCCTGGATCATCGCGACGAACGCCTCGATGTTCTTCAGCGACCTGGTGGCGACGCCGGGCGCGTCCTTGGCGCGGGTCAACGCGTCCCAGAACGTGATGCGGTCGCGCTCGGCCAGCGCCGCGACGCAGGCCTCGGCCCGATCGCCGATCCCCCGCTTGGGGGTGTTCAGGATGCGCCGGAGCGAGATCTCGTCGTCGGGGTTGGCGAGCATCCGGAGGTAGGCGAGGGCGTCGCGCACCTCGCGGCGTTCGTAGAAGCGCACGCCGCCGACGACCTTGTAGGGCTGGCCGGTGCGGATGAAGACCTCTTCGAACACCCGTGACTGGGCGTTGGTGCGGTAGAACACGGCGACGTCGGCCGGCCGGACGCCGCCGTCGACGAGGGTGTCGATCTCCTGTGAGACGAAGCGGGCCTCGTCGTGCTCGTCGTCGCCGACGTACCCGACGATGCGCTCGCCGTCGCCGGCCTCGGACCACAGTCGCTTGGGCTTGCGCGACTTGTTGTTGCCGATCACCGAGTTGGCGGCGTTGAGGATCGTCTGGGTGGAGCGGTAGTTCTGCTCCAACAAGATGGACGTCGCGTCGGGGAAGTCCTGCTCGAAGTCGAGGATGTTGCGGATGTTGGCGCCCCGGAACGCGTAGATCGACTGGTCGGCGTCACCGACCACCATCAGCTCGGCCGGCTCGACCCGCTCGCCGCCCGCCTCGGTGATCTCGGGGTTGTCGGCACACAGGGCGTGGATCAGGGCGTACTGCGCGTGGTTGGTGTCCTGGTACTCGTCGACCAGCACGTGCCGGAACCGGCGCCGGTAGGTCTCGCGCACCTCGGGGAACGTCTGGAAGAGGTGGACCGCCATCATGATGATGTCGTCGAAGTCGAGCGCGTTGGCCTCGCGCAGCCGCCGCTGGTAGGCGGTGTAGGCCGCGGAGTAGGCCTCCTCGAAGTTGTTCTTGGTGTCCTTGGCGGCGTCCTCGGGGTCGCGCAGGTCGTTCTTGTGGTTGGACACCCAGTGCAGGACGGCACCCGGCTGGTAGCGCTTCGGGTCGAGGTCGAGGTCGCGCAGCACCAGCGTCATCAGCCGCTTGGAGTCGGCGGCGTCGTAGATCGAGAAGCTCGACTTGTAGCCGAACTTGTCGATCTCCTTGCGCAGGATCCGCACGCACGCGGAGTGGAAGGTCGAGACCCACATGATCCGGGCGCGCTTGCCGACCAGCTCCTCAACGCGCTCCTTCATCTCGGCGGCGGCCTTGTTGGTGAAGGTGATGGCCAGGATCGATCCCGGATGGGCCTTGCGCTCGGTGATCAGCCAGGCGATGCGACGGGTGAGCACCCGGGTCTTGCCCGACCCTGCTCCCGCCACCACGAGCAGCGGCCCACCCGAGTGTTGTACGGCGGCGCGCTGGGGATCGTTGAGCCCGGCCAGCAGCTCGTCGCGGGTCGGCCCGCTCCGGGTCGTGCGCGGCTCGGGCTGCATCTGGTCGAAGCCGGGGAGGAGGTCGCTCATGTCGGTGCCAACCCTACGTGCCGGCACCGACGCTCCCGCGGCCCGCCGGGGTTGTCCACAGGCTGCCGCCGGGCGGTTCCTCTCGGCCGGTTTCGTTGGCTAGCCTCGGGCTCGACGGTCAACTCGGGAAAGGACGCGTCGCATGCGCAATCGGGGGACGCTCTTCGCCCTGCTCCTCGCCCTCACCCTGGTCGCCGGCTGCTCCGAGGACGACCCGGAGCCCAAGATGCCGAAGACCTCGGCCGCCTCGCCGACACCGTCTGAGACGCCTTCCGAGACACCGCTGTCTGAGGCTGAGGAGGCGGAGGCGCTGATCAGGGAGTGGGCGGAGCTGGACGCGGAGATGCAGAACACGGGTGAGACCGCGGCATTATCTCGCGATCACCTCGGACCAGTGCGACGTCATGCCAGGCGTGCTGACCAAGTCTGTCAAGGATCTGTACGACGGCGGAGGCAGGATCGAATGGCACGGGGAGCGCGTCGTCTACGTGCGCGAGTCTCCGCGCGTTGCACCGGGCGAGCGTCACATACGCAGGCGACGCTTCATCGTCGAAGCCGAGCCGATACAGGAAGTCCCCGGATGCAGTCTGGCAGAATTCGAAGGCGGTGGGACGACATGACGACTTCGTCATCGTGCGCGAACACGGTCGCCTGATCATCCGCGAGATCGAGACAATCCCTCATGAAGAGCATCGCCGGTTCTTGCGCGGCTGTGCTCACTGGGCTCCTCGCCATTCTCCGACCGCCCGACAAAGGACGACGCCAGGCCTGCAGCGACACCGTCGACTGGAACCAGGCTGAGTCGTCTGCCGCGAGTCCAAGGAGGGTTGGCAGACCATGCCAGGCCACGGCGGTCGCCGAGGGCTACATCTACGACCTCGAGCGCGTCTGCGGCTCGGAGAACATCGGCGACATCTGCTCCAACCCCAAGCACTGCGACACCGACCCACCCCTCGGCCTCTACAACATCTACCGCGCCAACGCGGGCACCGAGGACTGGAAGCTCGTGGCCACCGTCTGCCTCGACCCCAAGGACGGCGACTCCGGACCCGACACGGCAGACGTGGCAGCGGAGTTCAAGCGCATCGCCTGGCCCGAGGCGCGCTCTGGTCATCCAGCCGCCCGACGGCGAGACCCTCGTCAACTTCGACACCATCTTCTACACGACCTCGAAGGCCAAGGTGCACAAGACCGTCACGCTGGAGGGCGCATCGGTCGAGTACGAGGCGACCCCGTCGTCGTACACCTACCACTGGAACCAGGGCGACAAGGCCACCGTCGACGCCGACGCCGAGCCGTTCACCACCACCGACCCTGGCGCACCCCATCCGCACCAGACGATCACCTGGCAGTACACCGACGCCCACGAGACCGTCCACCCCAGCCTCGACATCACCTACACGGGCAGATTCCGCATCAACGGCAAGCGCTGGCGACCACTCACCACAACGCACACCGTGGTCGGCGCCGCGCACGACCTCTCCGTGCTCGAGGCCAAGCCCACGCTGGTGAACTGACGGCCACGACTCAGGTGTGCACGGGCGACCACAGCACGGCGACGCCGATGTTGGCCACCGTGAGCAGCATCAGCCCGATGTAGAGGCCCTGCGGGATGCTCGGCTTGCGGCTGTTCGCCATGACCAGCACGAGGATCACCAGCCCGATCGCGAACTTCACGCCGATCTTGGCCTGGTTCAGGTCGCCGTCGTCGGCCTCGATCACACCGACGAGCAGCAGACCCGCGAGGAACGCCATCCCGACGCCGTCACGCATCGCCGCGTTGACGGCCTTCTGCGGCTCACGGGCCTGGACGACGAGCCCGCCGAACAGCGCCGCGAACCCGAGGATGTGGAGCACGAGCAGCACGAGGCGGAGGGTTTCCATGGGGGCAGGCTACCGAGTCGTGGCAGGACTCAAGGCTCGGTGAGGTAGGTGTGGCCGTGCGGGCTGGTCCAGCTCGTACGTCGCGGGTCCGGCGCGCTCGTAGGTCCAGGCGCGTGTGCGTCTTCAGCCGGTGATGTCGCCGGCAGAGCGCGGCGAGGTTGGCGGTGGACGTGGGTCCGCCGGCTTCCCAGGGGACGATGTGGTCGAGGTCGCAGGCTCTCGCGTTCCGGGTGCACCACGGGAACACGCAGGCTCGCGAGAAGTCGCGGAGCCGTGGTGAGGGTTGGTAGCCGTCGCAGACGATCTCGGTGTTGAGGTCGAGGATCGGCTTCACCGTCACCTGGGTGCGGGACTGCTGCACCAATGTTGGATCTGGTCGATCGTGGCCAGGTTGCCGCGCTCGAGCCGGGCGACCGGGTCGCCCTCGGTGAGGTGGACGTGCAGGACCACCTGCCGGGCTGAGCCTTGGTTTCGAGACGGTTGCTGCGCAACCTCCTCAACCAGCGGCGGCATCGCGTCGCTGGTTGAGGAAGGACGAAGTCCTGTCTCGAAGCCCGCGGCCAGGTCGAGCGACAGCTGGTGCCTTGCCAGCTCGCCGACCGCGGCCGCCCGGCGGGCATCCAAGCCCTCCGCCGACCCGAGCACTTTCAAGGTCTCGGCGCCGCGGGTCACGGCGGCACCGAAGGCCAGGCATCGGCCAGGTCCAGCTCCGCGGTCACCCGCATGGTGCCGGCGAAGGAGACCCGCTCCTCCTCGATCGTGACGGGGCGACCACCGCAGCCACCCGGGCAGCTTCAGGCGGCGCGGGCGGGGTCGAACGGGGCGACCGCAGCATCGACCAGCCGGTCCACACCGGTGGTCGAGACGCGGTGCGCGAACGACGCGACTGCGCGTCGACGTACACCACCGCCTCGACCGACAGTCCCGCGTGGATGGTGGTCTCCGCGACCCGCCTAGCCCGCCAGGCCGGCAGGTCACCGGCCTGCACCCGCCGCCACGACCTCGGGAGCCGGTGCCGGAGCTCGAGCGCTTGACCGATCAGGTGCTTCGCCGACACCGTCGAGATGCCGAGCACCGCACCGAAGACGGGCCTAGCGGCCCTCCTCAGGACAGCGCCTCGGCGATGCAGAACTCCGCCACCCACGGTGCGCCCGGACCGGCGACCGGCTCTTCGTGCTCGGACCCACCGGGCAGCAGGAACCCCGCCGCGTCATCAACAGAGGACGCGGGATGGAGGTCGGCCCACTCACACGCCGCCACCAACAGCATCGGCTTCGGCCCGATCGGCTGCATCACGAGCGCGAGCGCGCGAACGCCAGCACCGCGGACGCGGTGTCGGGAACCTCGCTCGTCGTGATCGCCATACGAGAGCCAACCAGGGACCACCGACATTTCCGGGCCCGGTTTCGGCTGCCTGTGAGTCTTGGTCTCGAGGCTCGTCACTGGCGCAACTCACACCTCGACCAGCGAAGAACGGGCCCGTACCCATCGGAGTCCGAACGCACGGTCCTCACAGGCCCCAGGGGCAACCGGTTCAGGCTCCGCTCGAGGTCCCGATCAATAGCATCGACACCTCCGCCATATCTCGTCCCGGCCCTGGCAACGTCACCGACCGGCAGAGCACTGGCCTCTTTAGCGCTTCTTCCTGCGGGGCTCCGGGCGTACGACGAGCACCGGGCACGGCGCGTAGTGCTGGACTCGCTGCGCGGTACTGCCCACCAGCACGGTCTCGCTGAGGCCACGGCCGCCGGCGCCGACGACCACGAGGCCGGCGGCGTACTTCTCGGCCGCCTTGATGATCTCGTTGGCGGGCGAGCCGCTGCGGAGGCGCTGGTGCACCTTGGGACCCCAACCGTCGAAGACCGCGGCCACGACCTCGAGGGCGCTCTGCGCCGCGCTACGGAAGGACAGGGTGGCCTCGGCGCGTGCCGACTCCGACAGATCGTCGGCGAACCCGACCGCGGCGAGCGGGCGGATCACGGCGACGAGGGAGATCTCGGTGATCTTGGCGGGGTCGGCGAAGTCCTTGAGCTTGCGGGCGGCGGCCAGCGACTGCTTGGACCCGTCCACCGCGATGACGACGTGCATGTCAGGCCTCCCTGTCGGTTTCGATCTGACCGTGGTCGAGCGGTGGAGCGGTGGATCCGGTGCCCTTGCTGCCGAAGAAGTACTCCGCCAGGAAGAGCACCCCGCCGACGGCCAGCAGCCCGGCGCACCAGATCAGCGACGTCGGGTCGTCGTAGATGGAGAACCCGAGGATGGCCAGGTTGCCGAGCAGCCCGAGCAGCAGCAGGGGCGTGTTCGCACGGAAGGTCTTCTCGTCCTCGTCCCGCCCGCGCAGCTTGAGGCAGCAGCCGATCACCAGGGCGTAGATCGCCAGCAGCAGGAGCACGGTCACCAGCGCGAGCCGCTCGACCAAGGGGGTGCCCTCGACCTCGGGCACCAGGTTGCCCACCACGAGCAGGAGGGCGACCACGGTGCCGCTGAAGAACAGCGCGACCCAGGGGCTGCGGCGGATGGGGTGGATCTTGGCGAAGACCCCGGGGACGACGTCCTCGCGGGCCATGCCGTAGAGGATGCGGGGCTGGGTGACGACCGTGACCAGCGTGGTGTTGGTGATCGCGATCAGGGCGATGATCGTGAAGAGCGTCGACATGAAGTCGGTCGAGATCGGCAGGATCCCCTGCTTGACCACCTCGAGCAGGGCTGCCGGCGACTCGGCAAGCGTGTCGGTCGGCACCGTCAGCGCCGCTGAGATCGAGACCAGGACGTAGACGACGCCCGCGACGATCATGCCGCCGACGAGGGACCTCGGGAACGCCTTGTGCGGGTCGATGGTCTCCTCGGCGACGTTGGCGGTGTTCTCGAAGCCGGTCATGGCGAAGAAGGAGAACGCGATGCCCGCCAGCACCGCCAGCGCCGGGTTGCCGTAGTCGCCGGAGACGTCGATCGAGGTGAGCACGCCGAAGTCGGCGTCGCCCTGGGCGATGAACCAGACGCCGATGATCATCACGATGATCAGCCCGGAGAGCTCGACGAACGTCATCAGCATGTTGATGACGACCGACTCGGTGATGCCGATGAAGTTCACCACCACCAGTGCCGCCAGGAAGACCAGCGAGACCAGCAGGGCGGGCGGTCCGGCCCAGAGCTCGGCGAAGTAGGACGAGAAGCCGGTCGCGAGCGAACCGGTCGCCGCCATGCTCGCGGCGAGGAACGACACGGTGATCAAGAAGGTCAGCGCCTTGTTGCCGAAGGCCTTGTTGACGTAGAGCGAGGCGCCGGCGGCCTGGGGGTACTTCGTCACCAGCTCGGCGTACGCCGAACCCGTGATCGCGGCGACGGCGACCCCGAGGGCGAAGGCGATCCAGAAGGCCCCGCCGACCGCCGCCGCGACCAGTCCGATGAGGACGTAGATGCCGGACCCGAGGACGTCTCCGAGCGTGTAGAAGAACAGCTGCCGTTGGGTGATCGACCTCTTCAGGCCGGTGTCGTCGTCGTCGATCACTGCAGAGGCGTCGGTCATCGGCCACCATCTTCCGGGGGAGGGGCCTGGTGAGCCCAGGACCCCTGACAGGCAACCCGTGATCGCCGGTCAAGTCAATCGTGACGCCTCGTCCGTTGGGAGGATTCCACTAGTCTCTGCGACATGTCGTCCTCCGTCCTGCCGGCCAGCGCGGCCGTGATCGAGACGAGCGGACTGACGAAGGACTACGGCCAGGTCCTCGCGCTCGACTCGCTCGACGTCACGGTCGGCCACGGCGTCACCGGTCTCGTCGGCGCCAACGGCGCGGGCAAGTCGACGCTCATCAAGATCCTGCTCGGCCTGCTCGACCCCACCGCCGGTACGGCGCGGGTGCTCGGCCACGACATCGCGACCGAGGGTGCGGCGATCCGGGCCCGGGTCGGCTACATGCCCGAGCACGAGTGCCTGCCGCCCGACGTCAGCGCCAGCGACTTCATCGTGCACATGGCGCAGATGTCGGGGCTGCCGCACGCCGCCGCGCGCGAGCGGGCTGCCGACGTACTCCGGCACGTGGGGCTGGCCGAGGAGCGCTACCGGCCGATGGGCGGTTACTCCACCGGCATGAAGCAGCGCGCCAAGCTCGCGCAGGCGCTGGCGCACGACCCGCAGCTGGTGCTGCTCGACGAGCCCACCAACGGCCTCGACCCGGCCGCGCGCGAGGACATGCTCGAGCTCGTCCGCCGCATCGGCCAGGACTTCGGCATCGCCGTGCTCGTCACCTCGCACCTGCTCGGCGAGCTCGAGCGGGTCAGCGAGCACGTCGTGGTGCTCGACGGCGGACGGCTGCTGCGGTCGTCGGCCACCAGCGAGTTCCTCGACAGCACCGGCACGCTGCTCGTCGAGGTGCTGGGCGGCGCGACCGAGCGCGACCGGCTCGGGAAGGCCTTGTACGACGCGGGTTTCGCGTGCCAGCCGCGCGGCAACGTGGTCGCCGTCGACCCACCGTCGGCCGATGAGACGCGCAACGTGCACGACATGATCCGCGACACCGCCGTCGAGCTGGGGCTCGGGCTGGTGCGCATCCAGCCCGACCACCGCCGTATCGAGGACATCTTCCGGGAGGAGGTCGCCGGTGCCGTCCAACCTCAGTGACCAGCCCACGGGCGTCATCCACGACATCGGCTACCGGCCGTACTCCGGTCCGCGCGGCGGCCACGCCACGATCGCCTGGTCGCTCTACCGCACCGGGCTGCGCAACGTCTTCGGTCTCGGCCGATCCGGTCGCTCCAAGATCCTGCCGTTCGGCCTCCTCGCGCTGAACATCATCCCGGCCGTGATCATCGTCGGCGTCGTGACCTTCATCGGCCTCGACGCCCTGCCGCTGGCCTACCCGGAGTACGCCCCGACCACCACGATCCTGCTCGGCACGTTCGCCGCCGCGCAGGGTCCGATCCTCTTCAGCCGCGACCTCCGGCACGGCACGATCTCGCTGTACCTCGCGCGGCCACTGTCCGCCACGGCGTACGCATTGGCGCGTTGGGGAGCGCTCCTCACCGGCATCTTCCTGTTCGTGATGGCGCCGCTGGTCGTGATGTACGTCGGTGCGTTGCTCGCGTCGATGGACGCCGGAGAGCACACCCGCGACTTCCTCACGGCCACGCTGGTGTCGGTGCTGCTCGCCGGCATGCTCACCGCCGTGTCCGGCCTCTTCAGCGCGATCGCGCTGCGCCGGGGCTTCGCGATCGTCGGCACGATCGGCACCATCCTCTTCGGCTATGGCGTGGTCGCCGCGATCCAGGGCATCTCCTACGACCAGGGCCAGGAGCGCGTCGGCGAGATCGCCGGCCTCTTCCACCCGATGACGCTCTACGCCGGCGACGTCTCGGTGCTCACCGACGCCGACACCGCGATCACTCCCCCGACCGGCGCCGGCATGGAGCTGCTCTACGTCGCCGTCAGCCTGCTGCTGGTGCTCGGCGGGCTCGCCCTGCTCCTGCTGCGCTACCGAAGGCTGGCGACGCGATGACCACGATCACGTTCGACAAGGTCTCGCGGTGGTACGGCAACGTCGTGGCCGTCAACGACGTCTCGATGGAGATCGGGCCCGGCGTCACCGGCCTGCTCGGGCCCAACGGCGCCGGCAAGTCGACGATCATCGCGCTGATGGCGGGCTTCCTCTCACCCTCGGCCGGCACCGTGCACCTCGACGGCGCGGACGCGTGGCGCAACACCGAGATCTTCCGGCAGATCGGCCTGGTGCCCGAGCGCGAGGTGGCGTTCGGCTACCTCACCGGTCGCCAGTTCGTGCTGGCCAACGCCGAGCTGCACGGCCTCCCCGACCCCGGCGCCGCGTGCGAGCGCGCGCTCGACGTCGTCGAGATGACCGACGCCGCCGTCCGCCGCATCGGCACCTACTCCAAGGGCATGCGGCAGCGCGTGAAGCTCGCGTCGGCGCTGGTGCACGACCCCGGCGTACTCCTCCTCGACGAGCCCTTCAACGGCGTCGACCCGCGCCAGCGGATGCACCTGATGAGCCTGCTCACCCGCTTCGGCTCGGAGGGCCGCACCGTGCTGTTCAGCTCGCACATCCTCGAGGAGGTCGAGCAGGTCGCCCGCCACGTCGAGGTCGTCGTCTCCGGCCGGCACGCGGCCTCCGGTGACTTCGGCGCGATCCGCCGGCTGATGACCGACCGCCCCAACCGCTACGTCGTGCAGACGAGTGACGACCGGTCCCTCGCCGCCGCCCTGATCGGCGAGCAGTCGGTCGTCGGCGTGACACTCAGCCGACGCGGCGGGCTCGAGATCGAGGTCGGCGACTTCGGCAGCTTCGCGGTCGCGCTGCCGCGCCTCGCCCGCGACCTCGGCGTACGCCTCCTGGAGGTCTCCCCCACCGACGAGTCGCTCGAGAGCGTCTTCTCCTACCTGGTGTCGTCATGAACGCCACCATCATGCGGCTCTCCGCACAGGCCCTCTTCGGACGCCGGCGTGGGCTGATGATGCTGGTCATCCCGCTGATCCTGCTGGCCCTGACCGTCGTCGTACGCCTCCTCACCGAGCCCGGCACCGCCTACGACCAGATCGTCGGCGAGCTCGGCCGGGACCTCGCGCTGCCGCTCGTCGCGCTGCTCGCCGCCACCGCCGTGCTCGGCCCCGAGATCGACGACGGCTCGATCGTCTACCTGCTCGCCAAGCCCGTGAACCGCTACTCCGTCGCCCTCAGCAAGTACGCCGTCGCCCTGGTCGCCGCCCTCGGCTTCGGCGCCCTGCCCGTACTCCTCGCGGGGCTCATCAACGACGCCGGCAACCCCGGCACGTCGTTCGCGATGCTCGCCGGCGCCGTCGTCGCCGCCTTCGCCTACTCCGGCCTCTTCCTCGCCCTTTGCGCCCTCACCCGCCACGCCGTCGTCGCCGGCCTGCTCTTCGTCTTCCTCTGGGAGGGCACCATCGGCAACCTCCTCGACGGCGTCCGCTGGCTCAGCGTCAGCGCCTGGGCCCGCGACATCGCCGCCGCCCTCTCCGACCAGCTCGACGTGGGCTCGCCGGTCGGCACGCCGTACGCCGTCATCGCCGCCCTCGCCGTCGTGGCTGGCGGGATCGCGTTCGCCGGGTGGAGGCTCTCGACGTTCTCGTTGACCGGGGAGACGTGAGGTCACGCGGCTTCGCACAACGTTCGGCGGCGCCTCGGGGTTGAGCCAGCAGTCTCGGTGCGACTCTGAGTGCTTTGCGGAGACGTGACGAGACCCGGTCGACTCAGCGGCGCAAGGGGCACCGCTTTCATCGTGCCTCGCACGGCTCAAGCCTTCTTGCGCGAGGATGCCGAGGTGACGGCACTCGAACAGCTCTCTCAGGCGTACGAGAACGCGGAGGCGGCGTTCCTCCGTGCAGTTCGCGATGGCGCCGCACCTGCCTCTCTGACTGCCCTGGCCCGCGAGGTGGCCAACACCGCAGAGCGGTTCGACACCGAGGCCCATCGCAGACTGCACGCCGTGGGGGACGTAGACGCTTGGATGCCCCTGGACCACCTCGCCGACGCCGAACAAGCCGCACACTCCAGCGCTACCGACGCTGTTGGCACGGGTCCGGCAGGGCACTGCGGGGCGTCTCAAGAATCCAGCGCGGTCGACCTGACCCCGCACGTCGACACTTCGGATCAGCCACTTCCCGACGAAGTCGGCGTCCTGCTCGCAGATGGACTCGATTGACTGCCGAGCGTCTTCCAGATCATGGTTGCCCAACTCGTGGAGTTGCTCACGCCTGGACTCCATGGACAGGAGGGATCAGCGGGACACGAAACTCGATGTGGAGCCGACGACCCGCCTTAGGCGCCGCCGGGTCACTTCGAAGGATGAGGCTGCCCAGCCCGACGGCGTCTTCGCCAAGCTCGAGGAAGTCGAGGGCAGCTCCCACCTCGGCCCATGCTGGCACCTCGACGTTCAACGCCGGTCGAGGACTCACCATCCGGCCATGTCGCAGCGAGCAGGTCCTCTGTCGACGCGCTCAATTGAGCAGATCCGATAGCCAGCGGGCGCCCAGAGGCGACATGACGCACGTCGTGTGGGACCGGATCGCGGCATGTGCGTACGTGGTCGGCAGTGGTCGGCATGACCGCCATGGTCACCAGAAGCGCTGGGGAGAGCCCGACTGCACGGTCACTTCAGATGACATTGCGCGTTCGCGCCAGCAGAGGATGATGAAGAGGAGAGCGCAGATTGGAGACCGACGAATGCTTCGGCATCTCAGGCAGGGGTGGGCCCGGTTGGTCGATTCTGCCGGGGGCTGGAAGGGGGTGATCGGCTGGCTGCTGATGCTCGCTGGCATCCCTATCTTCATAGTGTTCTTGTTCTCAGAACAGCCGCTTGGTGAGGAGGGAACGGCGAGCTCCTGGTCTTTATTTGGGTTTACGCCGCAACGATTCTGGGGATCTTCTACGCATTTTCCCACTCCACTCGCACTCCCACTCTCATGCGGGTGAGCGGCATCTCGGCACGGTCGTGAGCCTGATGGTGGTCGGACTCGGCGGAACTTGTTACCTGCTGACCGCCGCCGCATTGTCGGTCTCGGAGCTGTCCCAGATTGGCTGGCCCGTGTCATATCAACCGAAACAGAAGTCGCTGGACCTCGGGGACGTGAACCTCAAGATCCTCTACGAGGCCCTCGACGTCGTCCCATTCCTCGACATCCCCCAGACGCTGGGATGGGAAGACCCGGTCCCTAACCCCGGGGCCGTTCTCGGCTGGGCGTGTCTCATCGTGAAGGTCGTACTTCTTATCGTCGTTCTATCCGGTGTCACCAAGCTCGTCCAAGGCAAGCAAGCCGCAGGAGCGGAGCCAAGCAGCAGGGGGACAGCTCAGGCAGAGGGTAAGGGTGATCGGTGATGAGGGCCCCAGCTGGCATGTCCGAGGTCATCGCTCATGGGCAGATAGAGTAAACCCGCACTTAGGATCGAACGCGCGCAGGATCTTACGTGTGGCGAGACCGAGGCGTACTTTCGGAGGATGACCACCGTGGTGAGATTGGTGAGGATCCTGCTGACCCTCCTCTTGGCGACCTTCACGATCTCGTTGGTGATCGGCGTCGCAAGGTCCGAGACCGGCGCCGTGGAGAAGTTCCTCTTGCTGGCTCTCATCGTGGGGTGCGTCGTCTGTGCCGCAAAGCTCTCGACTCTGTCGGCCAATGCCCAAGAGCGCCTTCAGCGTCAGTGATGCGCGACTGAAGAATTGGCTGCCGATCTGACGGTTCATTGCCTGGCGGCGAGTCAACTTTGCCGTGCAGATGTGGCGGTGTGACGCGCCTCCCTACACCAACCGGCGGTCGCTCGCCGACCGCGTCAGTTCGTGCCGCGAGGACAGCTGGAGCTTGCGGAGCACCGCGGACAGGTGGGTCTCCACGGTCTTGATGGAGATGAAGAGCTCCTTCGCGACCTCCTCATAGGCGTAGCCGCGGGCGATCAGGCCCATGACCTCGAACTCGCGCTCGGTGAGGCGGCCGAGCTCCTCGTCGACGTGGGTGATGTCGATGGAGCCGGCGAAGGCGTCGAGGACGAAGCCGGCTCTCGACCCTCCTGTTCAACCGCGGAGCGTGACGCAGCCGGAGCCGTCGGCGTACGCCGGCTCCGGCTGGTCAGATCGGGTCTGACGCGTGGTCAGACGTGGGCCGAGCTGCGACGCTGCGACATCTGCCAGATGAGCAGGGCGATGACGGCACCGATGATCGAGCCGATGATGCCGGCGGGCTGAAGGAGGCCATCGTCGGCGTCCTTGTGGAAGAGCACGTAGCCGAGCAGGCCGCCGATCAGCGAGCCGACGATGCCGAGCGCGATCGTGCCCAGGATCGAGAGGTGCTGCCGCCCGGGCACGAGCAGGCGGGCGACGAAGCCGGCGATGGCGCCGACGATGATGATGGTGAGGATGAGTCCGAGCATGTGAGTGCCTTTCCCTCGAGGTCCGACGGGTCGTCGGGCCGTGGGGTGTACGCAACCACCCCTAAGAGGGGTGCGGCACACCCCTAGGTGGGTTAGGTTGCAGGGGTGAGCAGCAGCGGACCCATCCAGGTCGCCCTCGTCGACGACTACGACGTGGTCGTCATCGGCGTCGCCAACATGCTCGAGCCCTATCGCGACCGGGTCGTCGTGGCCGAGATCGACACCAACAAGTCGGTCGAGGACCATGTCGACATCGCGCTCTACGACTCCTTCGCGCAACCCGAGTCCGACCACGACGAGGTCAAGACACTCATCGACAACCCGCACGCCGAGCGGGTCGTGGTCTACACCTGGAACTTCCACCCCGACCTGCTCGCGATGGCCCGCGCCCTCGGGGTTCACGGCTACCTCTCCAAGGCGCTCACCGCCCGCGAGCTCGTGTCCGCCCTCGAGTCGGTGCACGCCGGCGAGCTCGTCGTCAGCGACTCGGCCACGAAGGCCCGCACCACCGCCGGCGACTGGCCGGGGCGGGCCGAGGGGCTGACCGACCGCGAGGCCGAGATCCTCGCCCTCATCACGCAGGGCAAGAACAACGCCGAGGTGGCGGCGCTGACCTACCTCAGCCCCAACACGGTGAAGTCCTACGTGCGCGGGCTCTACCGCAAGATCGGCGTCGACAGCCGCACCCAGGCCGTCCTGTGGGGAGTGCGCCACGGCTTCCTGCCCGACCACCGCCGCATCGACCACTGGCGGGGCGGACCCTGAGAGCTCGGGCCTGCGGGGCGTGCCGATAGCGTCCCGGCCGCCGGCTCGTTGTGCCGACACCACGACGTACACGGAAGGCACCACCCATGGCTCCCCGACCGACGCCTCGCCCTCGCCCTCGCCCTCACCGCGAGCGCGCTCGTCGCCGGCCTGCTGGCCGCGCCCACCGCGAGCAGCGCGGCCCCGGCGCCCAGCGGCGACGACACGATCGACGTCCTGGTGCTCGGTGACTCCTACTCCGCGGGCAACGGCGCCACCGACGAGCAGGGCGCCGCGCAGGGCTACGGGCCCGAGGGATGCCGGCGCAGCAGGGTCAACTGGAGCGAGAAGTACGCCGCGGCGCTGCGCGCGACCGGCCAGCCGGTGCGGCTCGTCAGCCATGCCTGCAGCGGCGGCGTCACCGCCGACATCACCTCGCCCCGGGCGATGGACACCGCGAGCAGGGTCGCGCCCACGCCGGCCGGGGTCACGACCGCGGCCCAGGCCGACGCCAGCCTCAGGAAGTCCGACCCGTGCAACACCCGTGCGTTCCCCGACGAGGAGTTCTGGACCTACCGCACGACGGCGGTGACCCCGGCGGTCATCTCCTACGAGTGCACCCGCAACCTCCGGCCGCAGGCCGACTTCGTCGACGGCGACGTCGACCTCGTGCTCTTCACCATGGGCGGCAACGACGCCGGCTTCAGCTCGATCGTGCAGAACTGCTTCGTGCCCGGTCTCCGCAGCGCGGCCGGGTGCCGAGGCCGGGTCGAGGGTGCGCGGGCGCTGCTGCCGCAGATCAGTGAGCGGCTGCTGGCCGGCATCGCCGCGATCCGCGCCCACGGCCTGCGCGACGACGCCCGGATGGTGCAGCTCGGCTACCCCTGGCTGCAGGTCGACAACGACTTCACCCTCGCCGGCTCGCCCGGCTACGCCGCGGGCGACGAGGTGCGCGCCCTGGTCTCCGCCGGCAATGCCGCCATCGGCGCGATCGTGCCCGCCGCCAACGTCGGCCACCCGGGACAGCTGACCTTCCTCGAGGGCGTGCCGGAGAAGTTCTCCGGCCACGAGCCCGACGCGACCACCCTCGTGGGCAACCCCGACCGCTGGATCAACCAGGTGGGCGACGGCGACGGCATCGACGTCTGGTACCACCCCAACAGGCTCGGCCAGATCGCGTACGCCGACCTCCTCACCGCCCGCGGCACGTTCGGCGCCCCCACCGGCCCGCCGGTCGGCAGCACCCAGCCCGGCGCACGAGCGAAGCTGCGCGTCAAGGTCCACCCTCACCGGGTGCACGTCGGTGACAAGGTCCGCCTCGAGGTCCGGGTCAGGCTCTCCGACGGATCGCGGCCACACGGCAAGGTGATCGTCCGTGAGGTGACCGGCTACCGGAAGGTGCTGAGGACCCGCCAGCTCGAGAGCGTCAGCGGGAAGGTGCGACTCTCACTTCGCATCCGCCATGCCGGCACCACCAAGCTCCGCGTCGTCTATCGCGACCAGGTCGCGTCGAAGGTGCGAGTGACCCGACGCGTCCACGTCGCTCGGTAGGCGTCAGGCGAGCCGGTCCGCCGCCGTCACGAGCGCGCGAACCCTGGCGGCCAGCTCGTCGTCGAAGGCGTCGGACGGCGCCTGCCAGGTCCAGTTGCCCGCTCCGGTCCCGGGCAGGTTCATCCGGCTCTCGCTGCCGAGTCCGAGGAGATCCTGGGCCGGTACGACGGCCAGCCGGGCCGTGGACTCCAGGGCGAGACCGATCAGCCCCCAGGGCATCTCCTCGTCGGGATCGGCGAGGCAGGAGCGGACCTGGTCGCGGGTCTGCGGGATCCGCCAGCCGCCACCACCCCAGCGTGGTGTCGTTGTCGTGGGTGCCGGTGTAGACGACGCTCTGCTCGCCGTGGTGACGCGGAAGGTACGGGTTGTCGGCGTCACCGTCGAAGGCGAACTGCAGCACCTTCATCCCGGGCAGGCCGAACCGGAGCCGCAGCTGATCGACCTCCGGGGTGATCACCCCCAGGTCCTCCGCCACCAACGTCCCGGGCCCGGCCGTGTCCACCAGCGCCGAGAGCACCTCGGCCCCCGGGCCCGGGACCCACTCGCCCTCCCGCGCCGTGGGTGCGTCCGTGGGCACGTGCCAGGCTGCCTCGAAGCCGCGGAAGTGGTCGATGCGCACCAGGTCGAAGAGCTCACGCTGGCGGGCGATCCGGCGCCGCCACCAGGCGAACCCGTCCGATGCCATCGTGTCCCAGTCGTAGTGCGGGTTGTTCCAGCGCTGACCGTCCGCCGCGAAGTAGTCGGGTGGGCACCCGGAGACCGTGAGCGGCCGTCCGTCCTCGTCCAGCTGGAACAGCTCCCGCGACGCCCACACGTCGGCGCTGTCCAGGGACACGAAGATGGGCAGGTCCCCGAACAGCAGGACGCCGTTCGCCGCGGCGTACTCGCGAAGCCGCGCCCACTGCACCGCGAAGACCCACTGCTCGAAGCGCAGAGCCTGCACCCGGTCGGTGACCGGTGCGAGTGCTTCCGCGACGGCACTCGGCGCGCGGTCACGCAGGCGCGGCGCCCAGGTCAGCCAGGGCGTGTGGTCGTGCAGCTCGCGCAGAGCGGTGAACTCCACGAAGGGCTCCAACCAGCCGCCCTCCTCGTCACACCACGACGCGAAGGCGGACTGCTGCTCCGGCTCAAGCGCAGACGGCGACTCGAGGCGTTGCGCAACCTGGTGCTCCCGGCTGATCAGCGCCGGGTTTCCCGCCATCGCGGACAGCGCGTTGTACGGCGAACCGTCCTCCGGGTGCGTCGGCACCAGCGGCAGCACCTGCCAGACCGAGCAGCCAGCCGTTGCGAGGAAGTCGACGAACCGGTACGCCGCGTCGCCGAGGTCGCCCCCCGACAGGGAGGTCACGTGCAGCAGCACCCCCGCCCGGCGGGACTCCAACGGTGTGCGGTGCCCGCTCATGTGTCTCCTTCGATCCTGAACCCGAGCGTTCTTCGACGTCGGCATGATGGTGCCATGACCACACGTCGCGGCCTCTTCGTCGCCCCCTTCGATGCCCTGGCCGACCCCCGCGTGGTCGGCGACCTGGCGGCCTCGGCCGAAGCAGCCGGATGGGACGGGTTCTTCGTCTGGGACCACCTGCAGTACGGCGACCGGGTCGCCGAGATCGCCGACGTGTGGACCTGTTGCGCGGCCGTCGCCATGCGCACGGAGCGGTTGCTGTTCGGACCGATGGTGACCCCACTCGCGCGGCGCCGACCGCAGGTGCTGGCCCGGCAGGCGGCGAGCCTGGCGGTGCTCTCGGGCGGCCGGTTCGTCCTCGGCCTGGGGCTGGGGGACGACTGGGTCGGAGAGTTCAGCGCGTACGGCGACGAGCCGGACCCGAAGGTGCGCGGCCGCATGCTCGACGAAGGACTCGAGGTCCTCACCGCACTTCTGGCCGGCGACCCTCTGGACCACTCTGGGCCGCACTACTCGGCCCGAGACGTCCGCTTCCGCCCAGCACCAGCCGTGCCGATCTGGCTGGCCGGCCGGTTCGGCAACCGGGCCCCCATGCGCAGGGCCGCACGTTACGACGGCTTCTTCGTCATCGGCCTGGACGACCCCGATGACCTCGACGCGGTGACCGCCGTGCTCGCCGAGCACGACCCGGCGCCCGACTTCGACGTGGTGGTCGACCTCAGGCCCGAGCAGGACCCCGCCGAGTGGCTGGACCGCGGCGCCTCGTGGGTGCTGACCCGGATCGGTCCCTTCGACCTCGACCTCGTGGAGGTAAGGCGGATCGTCGAGGAGGGGCCCTGAGACTGGATGAGGCCAACGCGTGTCGCACGCGGGTGACCCACAGGTGCGACTACAACAACCTCCGGTCGTTCGCCCACCGCGTCAGCTCGTGCCGCGAGGACAGCTGGAGCTTCCGGAGTACGGCGGACATGTGGGTCTCGACGGTCTTGATGGAGATGAACAGCTCCTTCGCGACCTCCTTGTAGGCGTAGCCGCGCGCGATCAGGCGCATGACCTCGCGCTCGCGCTCGGTGAGGCGGTCGAGGTCCTCGTCGACGTGGGCGACGTCGATGGAGCCGGCGAAGGCGTCGAGGACGAAGCCGGCCAGGCGCGGGGAGAAGACGGCGTCGCCCTCGGAGACGCGGCCGATGGCGGCGACGAGCTCGGGTCCGGTGATGGTCTTGGTGACGTAGCCGCGGGCGCCGCCGCGGATGGTGCCGATGACGTCCTCGGCCGCATCAGAGACGCTGAGCGCGAGGTAGCGGGTCTCGGCACCGGGGTGTCGGCGCATCACCTCGGCGCCACCGCCGCCGGGCAGGTGCACGTCGAGGAGTACGACGTCGGGCTGGTGCTCGCGGATGGCGGCCACCGCCTGGTCGACGTCGGCGGCCTCGGCCAGGATCTCGACCTTGCCCGCGCCGGCGGTCACCAGCTCGGAGCGGACCCCGGCACGGAACATGGCGTGGTCGTCGACGATGACGACACGCACTGCCTCAGACATCGTGTTCTCCTCTCGCGGTGCGGGGCATCCGCAACCGCACGTTGGTGCCCTCGTCGGGCGTCGAGTCGACGTCGGCGGTGCCACCGTGTCGGACCATCCGGTCGATGATGCTGTGGCGCACACCGAGCCGGTCGTCGGGCACGCGGGCCATGTCGAAGCCGGCTCCGCGGTCGCGGACGAACACCTCGACCACGTCGTCGAGGACCTCGGCGTAGATGTCGACGCGGCCGGTGCCGGCGTGCTTGGCGGCGTTGGTGACCGCCTCGCGCGTCGCGTGCACCAGCGGCCGCAGCGTCTCGTGCATCGGCAGGTCACCGACCGCCACGACGTCGACGACGATGGCGTGCTCGTCCTCGACCCGGGCGGCCAGCTCGCGCAGCGCCCCGGCCAGGGTGGTGTCGTCGGTCGACTCGCCGACGTACAGCCAGGACCGCAGGTCGCGCTCCTGAGCACGGGCGAGGCGCGCGACGGTCGGGCCGTCGTGGGCGTTCTTCTGGATCAGGGCGAGCGTCTGGAGCACGGAGTCGTGCAGGTGGGCGGCCATGTCGGCGCGCTCCTGGGTACGCACCCGCTCGGCCCGCTCGGCGCCGAGGTCGCCGACCAGCCGCATGATCCACGGCCCGACGACCAGGGCGAGGCCGAGGATGCCGAGCAGTCCGGCCACCACGACGTCGCGGGCGGCGCCGATCTGACCGCTGGTGAGGGCGAAGGCGACGAACGCCGTGACGACGAGGGCGAGGCCGGCGACGATCCGGACGTACGACGCCCACCCGCCGGTGCCGAAGACGGCGCGGAACCAGTCGACGCGGCCGGTGGTGTCGAGCCAGCGCTCGCGCTGCACCTCGTCGGCCTGCCGCCACAGCAGCGCGATGCCGGCGAGCCCGATGACCACCGGCCAGAAGAGCGCGCCCTGGCCGAAGAACGCCTCGACCACGAGGATCACGCCGAACCCCAGCGCGCCGAGGGCGATCGCCGGGCCGATGTCGCCGAGCCGGGAGACCCGGCGCGGTCGCTTGCCCGTGCGCGACGCGCTCTCGAGGCCGGGCGTCGACGTCTCGAACGCCACGTCGGACGGCAGGAACACCCACAGCGCGGCGTACAGGGCGATGCCCATGCCGCCCATCGTCGCCATCAGCACGAACGCCGCCCGCACCCACAGGACGGGCAGGCCGAGGTGCCGGGCGACACCGGAGGCGACACCGCCCACGAAGGGTTCGGCCGAGTCACGGGTGGCCCGGCGTACGGCGCGCGGGAGGTCGGAGGTGTGGCTCATCGTGCTCCCATCGTCGCAGGTGGTCCGGGGGCGGACCATGAGGCAAGACCCCGAGCCGACCCTGAGGACGGATCCGCCCAACGCCCCGGGAATCAGGGTCGTCCCCGATGGTGTCGGGGCGGACGTCGGCGCAGGCTGTGAGCATGACTTCTCCAGAGACTCCGCAGGGCGAGCCCCAGCCGGGCGCCCCGGCCGGACCGCAGCAGCCCACACCCGGCGCCACCGCCACCGATGCCGGCCCGCGGGTGACCCGCGACGACATCACCGACCTGGGCCGACTGCGCCGCTCGCGCACCGACCGGCACGTCGCCGGCGTCTCCGGCGGCCTGGCCCGCCACCTCGACATCGACCCGATCATCGTGCGGGTGGCCTTCGTGGTCACCGCGTTCTTCGGCGGCGCCGGTCTCTTCGCGTACGGCGCCATGTGGCTGCTCGTGCCCGAGGAGGGCGAGGACCGAGCGCCGATCAACCTCGACGACAAGGCCCGCAACGTCGCGCTGATCGTCATCGGCGTGCTCGCCGCGATCGCCCTGGTCGGCGGCACGTGGGGCGGCAACTGGTTCCCGTGGCCGCTCGCGCTGATCGCGCTGCTCGCCTTCTTCCTGCTCAACCGGCGCAACGACCGGCGTGAGCGCAGGGTCGCCGGCTACGGCTCCAGCCAGGCCGGCTGGGTGCCGCCGGCCACCGACGAGAGCGGTCAACCGGTCGACCCGTACGCCGCGTCGTACGCCGACACGCGCGGGCAGACGCCGTACTACACGCCACCGGCGTACACCTACACGCCGCGACCGCGGGACCCGCGCAAGCGCGGACCGATCCTCTTCTGGTTCACGCTCGCGCTGATGGCGCTGGGCCTGGGCACGCTCGGCATCATCGACCTCGCCGGGTTCGACGTGGCCGGCGGCGCCTACCCGGCCCTCGCGATGGGCCTGACCGGCCTGATGCTGGTGCTCGGCGCCTTCTGGGGCCGCGCGGGTGGCCTCATCGCACTCGGCGTGCTGCTGACCTTCCCGCTCGTGGGCGCCACCATCGCCTCCAACGTCGACGGCCGCGAGCTGGTGCACAGCCCCGACACGGCCGCCGAGGTGCAGAGCCGCTACTGGAACGCCGCGGGCGACATGACCGTCGACCTGACCGACGTGTCCGACGTCGACGCGCTCGACGGACGCACCATCGTCGTCGAGGGCGGCGTGGGACGGCTCGAGGTGATCGTGCCGGCCGGAGTCACCGTCAACGCCGAGGCCTCCGTCAGCGGTGCCGGCTCCGCGGAGGTCTTCGGTGAGGAGACCGACGGCATCGACGTCATGGCCAGCGGCAGCCGCAGCGGCGGCATCGACCAGCCCACCATCGACGTGGACGCCGAGCTCGCCATCGGCGAGATCGTCATCATCCAGTGAGGACAGAGACCATGAGCTACGAGAACACCGAGACCGAGACGTCCGGACGGCACCCGATCAACGTCGGCCAGCTGGTGATGGGCGTCGCCTTCCTCGGCCTGGTCGGGGTCTGGGCGGCGATCCAGGCCGATGTCATCGAGGGCAGCGACATCCGCTGGCTGCTGCCGGTGCCGTGGGTGCTGGCAGGAGCCGCCGGGCTCCTGGCGATCGCCCTCGGGGGACGTCGCCGGGCCGACCAGGTCGAGCAGCCGGCGTACCAGCCGTACGCCGCGCCGTACTCGACGCCGGAGGCCACGCCGTACACACCGACCTACGCCGACGACACCACCGATGTCATTCCCACCGAAGAGAAGGAGCAGGACCGATGAACGAGACCGTACGTCGCCCCCGGCTGGTCCGGAGCCGCGACGAGAGGATGGTCGCCGGCGTGTGCGCCGGGTTGGCCCGGCACCTCGGCGTCGACCCGACGCTGGTGCGCCTGCTCACCGTGATCGGCGTGATCTTCGGCTTCGGCACGGTGGCCATCGCGTACCTGGTCGCGTGGGTGGTCCTGCCGGAGGGCTGACCGCCGCCTCATGTGTTGTGGGGCGCCGGGCAGCCGCTCAGCCACCGTCCTCGACGGACCGCGAGGTCACCCCGTCGGACTTGTCCGCCAGGGTGATCTTCGTGCTGTCGGCCGGGTTGACGCCGTGGCTGACGGTGATCTCCACGAGCCCGGAGTCGAACTCCGCGGTGATCTGCGAGGGGTCGGTGCCGTCGGGCAGGGTGATCACCCGGCGGAACTCGCCGTAGAAGCGCTCCCGGATGAAGAACTCCTCGGCCTCCTCGGCGCCGGCCTTGCGGGTGCCGGAGACGGTGAGCGCCCCGTGGGTGAAGCGCAGGTCGACGTCGTCGGGATGCACTCCCGCCAGCTCGATCCGGATCACCAGGTCCTCGCCACGGGCCAGGATGTCGGTGGCCGGCACCCAGGCCGAGGCGTGGGTGCGCTCGGCCACCTCCGCGCCGGGCTCGGCCGCCCCGCGGATGCCGAGTGAGCGCATCCGGGCGAGCTCGCTGAAGTAGTCGGTGACGCCCTCGAAGGGATTACGTCGGGAGTCCGGCACGGTGACCTCCTGGTCGGTGGCTGCTGCTAGTCGAGGTCGAGCGGGGACATCAGGTCGGCACTGCGCAGGAACGAGACGGCCACCTCGGACTCGTCACGCCCGGCGGTGACCTTGGCGTTCATCGCGACCATCTCCTCCTCGGTGAGCTCACGGTTGACGGCCGCGATCACCGCCATGAACGCGTCGGAGTCGATCGAGTCGAGCTTGTCCTTGCCGACGACCATGACCACGTTCTGCGACCCGAAGAGCAGCTCCGGGTCCTCGAGGAGGACGTAGTCGTCGCCCTCGAGCTGCGGGTCGGTGGTGAACGCGTCGACCGCGTCGGCGTCACCGTTGTCGAGCGCGGCGTACTGCTCGCCGAGTTCGATCGGGACGAACTCGACGTCGCTGAGGCCGTAGACCTCCTCGAGACCCGCGAGGCCCAGCTGCAAGGTCTCGAACTCCGGTCGCCCGCCGAACCTGAGTCCCTCGACGCTGGCCAGGTCGGCGATCGAGGTGAGCCCGTTGTCGCGGGCGTACTCGCGCGTGACCGCGACGGCGTCCTTGTTCTGGAACGGCGTCATCTCGCTCATCACCATGTCCTGGCCGGCGTAGAAGGCCTTCGCCCTGTCGTACGTCGCGTCCGGGTCGAGACCGGACACCTCCTCCCCCGCCACGATCGACAGCACGGTGCCGGTGTAGGCGACGTAGCCGTCGATGTCGCCGTCCTTAAGGGCCTGGTCGAGGTCGGTCGCGGGGCCGACACCCTTGCGCAGGTTGACGGCGTACCCGTTGACGGCGAGCGCCTCGCGCCACAGCTCCCCGAGGATCCGCCCCTCGGGGAACTCCTGGGTGCCGAGGGTGATCCGGAGCGAGGCGCCCTGCGGCTGCTGCGACGCGTCGCGCTCGTTGGTCTCCCCGCACGCAGCGAGGAGACCGACGGCGAGGAGCGCGGCCAGCGACGCCGCCGCGCGCCTCATCCGTCCTTCCCCGAGCGTTGCGGGACCGGGTCGTCCGCGGGTTCGTCCTCGGCCTCGCGGGAGTCCTCGCGCAGCGCCTTGAGCCAGCAGTAGGCCACGCCGACGAGCACGAACGTGAACGGCACGGCGCCGAGCACCGCCGCCTGTTGGAGCGCCACCAGCCCGCCGACCAGCAGCATCGCGCAGGCGATCCCGCCCATCAGCACACCGAGCACGACGACCACCAGCTTGGACGGCGCCAGCGAGCCGCGCGAGGCCATCGTGGCCATCACGACGCTGGCCGCATCGGCACCGCTGATGAAGAACAGCGCGATGAGTACGACGCAGAGCGCGGAGCTGATCAACGGCAGCGGCAGCGCGTCCAGAGCGGTGAACAGCGACAGCTCAGGGGTGCCCAGCGACCCGACCACGTCGGCCTTGCCGCTGCGCTGGAGCTCGATGCCGGTGCCGCCGACCACGGCGAACCACAGGAAGCCGAAGCCGGTGGGTGCGGCGACCACGCCGAGCACGAACTCACGGATCGTGCGCCCGCGGGAGATGCGGGCCACGAACATCCCGACGAAGGGTGCCCACGAGATCCACCAGGCCCAGTAGAAGATCGTCCAGCCCGCCATCCACTGCTCGTCGCCGACGCCGGTCTGCAGCGACATCGGGATCACCTGGATGATGTAGGTGCCGATCGACTCGATGCCGTTGGAGATGACGAGCACGGTGGCGCCGCCGACGGCCAGGAAGAACATGAAGAGGACGATCGTCGCGACCGAGCCCAGGTTGGCGAGGAAGTTGATGCCCTTCTCCACTCCCGAGGTCGCCGACACCAGGAACAGGGTCGTCACGACGACGATGATGGCGACGGCCACGCCGTTGGACTTGGGGAGGTCGAAGAGGTAGTCCAGCCCGCTGTTGAGCTGGAGCCCGTTGAGGCCCAGGGCGGTGGCGGTGCCGAAGAGCGTGGCCACGATGGCCAGCGCGTCGACGACCCGGCCGAGGGGCTTCTTCGACGCGTCCGGGCCGAGCACCGGCGTGAACGTCGAGCTCACGAGCATCGGCTGGCCCTTGCGGAACGTGAAGTACGCCATGGCGCCGCCGACGACGGCGTACATCGCCCAGCCGTTGAAGCCCCAGTGGAAGTAGGTGTAGCGCAGGGCGACCAGGGCCGCCTCCTCGCTGCGCGGCTCGGCGAGGCCGTGCGGCGGTGCCGTCCAGTGCGAGACCGGCTCGGCGATTCCGTAGAACAGCAGGCCCGCGCCGAGGCCGGCGGCGAACATCATCGACACCCACGAGAACGTGCCGAACTCGGGCCGCGAGTCGTCGGGGCCCAGGCGGACCCCGCCCCACGGGTGGATCACCAGGAAGATGCACAGCGCCAAGGCGCCGAACGCGATCAGCACGAAGGTCCAGCCGAAGTTGCCGATCACCCAGCCGAGTGTCGAGGACATCACGCTGCCGAGGCTGCCCGGTGCGAAGAGCCCCCAGCCGACGAAGCCGGCGATCAGCAGGGCCGAGCCCCAGAAGACGCCGGGGTCGACGCCCTTGAGAAACCGGTTCACCGTGCGCCTCCGAGCCGTCGGGACGAGCCGACCGAGATGCTCGGCCCGTCGGACCACCTTGGAGCGTCGGCTAAACCGGTGTCAACCGAGTGTCTCACTAGGGTTTGTCAGGGTTTCGACACATGTAACGCGCTTCAGGACGCCGCCATCGCATCCGCGACGACCGGGAGGACCAGGTCGGGGTGGTCGGTGATCAGCCCGTCGACGCCGGCATCGAGGTGCGCCCGGGCCTCCGCGGCGAGGTCGCCGTGGTCGCGCGGCCGACCGGGGACGCGGAAGTTGGCGGGCAGGTAGGTGTTCTCGGCGCGGAGGGTCCACACGTGCACGGTCAGCCAGTGCCGGTGAGCGTCGCGCACCAGGCTCGACGGCCGGCCGGTGCGGCCGCGCGCGTCCCGGGGCAGCACCAGGCCCTTCATGACGCCCAGGCCATCGGCGTACTCGTCGATCCAGGCGAGGCCCTCGGGCGTGATCAGATCGGCGTACGACCGGCCGTCACCGGCTGCCACGAGGTCGGCCGGGCGCTCGCGCCGCGCCCCGACCAGCTGGACGATCGGCAGCCGGCACTCCGGGGCGAGCCGACGCAGGATCGTGGTCTCGAACGCCATCACGCTGACGCGCGAGCGCGGGTGGTCGAGACCGTGGTGGGCAAGATCGGCGAGCAGAGGACGGTCGAGCGGCAGCCCGATCGAGTCGAAGTACGCCGCGTGCTTCAGCTCCGCCATCACGCCCACGCTGCTGCCCCGGCGCGCCGACTCCGCCTGCACCATCGCGAGGATCTCGGTGAGGGTCGGCACCCCCTCGCATCCGTCGTACGACGTGTTGGCCCTGCGCAGCCCCGGCAGCCGCTCGCGCGCGGTGAGCTGCTTGAGCTCGGCGAGCGTGAAGTCCTCGGTGAACCAGCCGGTGAGCACCTCGCCGTCGACCACCTTGGTGGTGCGCCGGTCGGCGAAGCGCCGGTGCGATGCGACGTCGGTGGTGCCGCTGATCTCGTTCTCGTGGCGAGCGACGAGCACGCCGTCGCGGGTGGCGACGAGGTCGAGCTCGATGTCGTCGACGCCCATCCGGATCGCGGTGCGGTAGGCGTCGAGCGTGTGCTCGGGCCGGTGCCCGGACGCGCCGCGGTGGGCCACGACGGCCGGGGTCACGACCAGGCTGGACTGGCGGGCACGCGAAGGTGCCAGCTGGGTGAGGGTCACCGCTCCAGCGTGCGAGGCGCGGACCACCGTCCGGTGACGCCGACATGAATGGGTGATGATGACGCGATGACGTCGTCCACGCCGATCCTCGGCTCCGTGACCACCGTGCCCGCCCTCGACCGGCCCGACCTCCTCGCGCCGGCCGTGGCCGCGGCCCTGACCGACTGGCCCTCGGCCGGCGGTGTGGGCGTCTTCGAGATCGACCCGTCGCTCGCCGACACGGCCGCGTGCAGCGAGGCCTACGACCTGCCGCTGACCGCCGGCGCCAACTGCGTCGTCGTCTCCGGCCGCCGCGACGGCGGGGAGCGGGTGGCCGCGTGCGTCGTGCGCGCCGACACCCGGGCCGACGTCAACAACCTGGTCAAGCGCACCCTCGACGTACGCAAGGCGTCCTTCCTCGACCTGGACCGCGCGGTCGCGGAGTCGGAGATGGAGTACGGCGGGATCACGCCGATCGGACTCCCTGCGGGTTGGCGAGTGCTGGTCGACGGTGCCGTGCTGGACCTCGACGTCGCGGTGATCGGCTCGGGGGTACGCCGGTCGAAGCTGTTGCTGCCCGGCCGGCTGCTCGGCGAGCTGCCCGGTGCCGAGGTCGTCGAGGGCCTGGCGCGCTAGCCGAGCTGCTCGAACAGCGAGACGACGATGCCCTCCGGCCCGCGCACGTAGGCCATCTTCACGGCGTTCTCGTACTCGCCGAGGCCACCCACCAGGCCGTAGCCCTTCGCGGCCAGCTCGTCGACGGCCCCCTGCAGGTCGTCGACCTCGAAGGACACGTTGCGGATCCCCACCTCGTTGGCCATCGCGGCCTGGTTCCCCGGCTCGTTGTCTGGCCGGACGAAGGTCGCCAGCTCCAGTCGCATGCCCCCGTCGGGCACGCGCAGCATGACGACCTCCGTGCGGGAGTCGGGGATGCCGCACACCGTGTCGACGAACTCGCCCTCCACGAACGTGCGGCCCTCGACCTCCAGGCCCAGCCCGACGAAGAACTCCGTGGCCGTGTCGAGGTCCGCGACGGTGATCCCGACATGGTCGAAACGTCGTACCTGAATCATGAGCTTCCTACCTCCAGTTGGTTGTTGTCTCAGCCCTGGGACGGAGCGGCGGGCGGGATCTCGACATCAGGCGACACCGAGCTCGCGCAGCCCCCGACGGGCGCGCTCGAGCCCCACCGGTTGCCCGCCGCGTCGGTGCCGGTCAGGTCGTCGGTGGCCAGCCGTTCCGCGAAGTACGCCGCCTGCACCAGCCAGCGCCCGCGCCGCAGCGCATCGAGGTGGGTCCACTCGTCGTCTCCGATGACCTCGTTGCTGCGGTAGGCGTCGACGAACGATCGGGCGTGCTCCGGGCCGCCGAGGTACATCACCGCCGACGCCACGTCGTACAGCACGGGACCGGGCTCGGCGCCGGTCCAGTCGATGAGCGACGTCGTGCCCGTCGCGGCGTCGAAGCGGAAGGCCTCGGGCGACGGGTCGATGTGGAGCGTCGCCCAGGTGAGGGGCGGCAGCGCGGCGTACTCCCCCATGACGACGTCGTACGCCGGCCGCAGCCAGGCCTCGATCCCGAGACTGTCGCGCTCGACCTCGAGCCAGCTGGAGAAGCGGTCGGCGGCCGGGCCGGTGCGGGTCAGCAGATGCGTGCGGGAGAGGGTGTGCCCGATCAGCGGCTGATCGCCGTCGTCGCCGGTGAGGGGATCGCCCGGTGCCCACTCGCCGAGGCAGACGGCTCCCTCGGCCAGCGGCACGGTGAGCGCTCCGTCGCGGGTGGGAAGCGGCGCACCGGTGCTCATCCCGCCGGCGGCCAGCTCGGCAGCCACGGCGCAGCCGCGCGCCATCCCGTCGGCATCGCGCGAGGGCACCCACTTGGCGACGTACACGCGGTGGTCGGTCGAGACGGTGGCCGTGGCGGAGTTCATGCCGCCGCCCAGTGGCTCGACGCGGGCGTCGGCGATGCCCCAGCGCTGGGCGAGGATCGGCGTCAGCGCGGCCGCCAGGGTCGTGTCGGTCAGTGGTCCGGGCACCACCGGATCGTAGGGGCTTGGCCAGTGTCTCGTGTCGGAGGTTGTTGACCGGTCGGCGTGCTCAACGTGCGTGCAACGCAAGGCGCCGGCGCGACGCCATACCCGTTCGTCTCGCAAGCGTCGGCAACGCAGCGAGGTGCGTGCGATGCGTGCGTGAAGCGCACAAGAACTTCCGGGGCGAGGCACTAGATTGGCCGACCGTGAGCGACTCCCGCAGCGGCACCTGGTCGGCCCCGGGCCGAGTCAACCTGATCGGCGACCACACGGACTACAACGGCGGTTTCGCGCTCCCGTTCGCGCTGCCGTTGCGCACTACGGTCACGGCGTCCCGGCGCGACGACCGCACCGTGGTCGCCCGGTCCGACGGTCACGATCCGCTCGAGTTCGAGGTGCCCGGGGCGGCGGGTCAGGTGACCGGCTGGGGTGCGTACGTCGCGGGCGTGGCGTGGGCGCTGGCGGGGGCGGGTGTCGACGTGCCCGGTGCCGAGATCGAGATCGCGAGCGAGGTACCGCTGGGAGCCGGGCTGTCGTCGTCGCACTCCCTCGAGTGCGCGGTCGCCCTCGCGCTGACCGGCCTGGCAGGCGTCGAGCTCGACGCGACCGTGCTGGCGAAGATCGTGCAGGTCGCCGAGAACGACTACGCGGGCTCGCCGACCGGACTGCTCGACCAGATGGCCATCCTGCACTCCCGCGAGCGGCACCTGAGCTTCTTCGACGCCCGGGCGCTCACCGTCGAACCGGTCGCGTGCGACCCGGCCGCCGCCGGGCTCGAGCTGCTCGTGATCGACTCGAACGCCCCGCACCAGCTCGTCGACGGCGCGTACGCCGGGCGGCGGCAGGCGTGCGAGGCGGCAGCCAAGCGGCTCGGCGTGGACACGCTGCGCGAGGTCGACGACGCCGACTCCGCCCTGGCCGCCCTCGACGACGACCCCGAGACGCAGCGCCGCGCGCGCCACGTGCTGACGGAGAACGCCCGGGTGCTGGAGAGCGTGGCGCTCGTGCGGGAGGGCCGGCTGGCCGAGCTCGGGTCACTTCTGACCGCGTCGCACGTCTCGATGCGCGACGACTTCGAGAACACCGTGCCGGCCGTCGACCTGATCGTGGAGACCGCCGTCGAGGCCGGTGCGCTGGGTGCCCGGATGACCGGGGGCGGGTTCGGGGGCGCCGTGATCGCACTCGTGCCAGTCGAGCGTCGCGCGGCTGTCGAGCGGGCTGTCACCACGGCCGCCCTCGGGGCGGGCCATCCGGAGCCGTCGTACCTCCCGGTGGTGCCGTCGCCGGGCGCGGGCCGCGACGCCTGACCCATGTAACGCGGTGTTAGACCAACTGATGCGGGTCTGCAGCTCCGCACAGGTGGCTATAACTCCGCGTTACATGTGCGGGGGGAGAGTCAGTCAGATCGCGCGGCGCGGGATGCGGAGCAGCCGCTGGTCCTGAACGCGCCAGACCGTCCACGTCACCGGGAAGAACATCCCGGCGAGGAGTACGGGGACGCCGGTGAGCCCTCGGCGGTACGCCGCGGAGCCGGTCAGGAGCACGGACGTGAACCACGCGCTGCTGACGGCGTACGAGAAGGCGACCACGGCGATGACGTCCACGTGGCCAGTCTGCCCGGTCCTGCTCACGAACGCGACGATTCGGGAGAGCACCAGCACGTAAACCGGTGGCAGTGCGCCCCGGCGCTCCGTAACGTTCGGGGGTGCGCCAACTCCCCCTCGATGACCCCGGCATCGCCGACCATCGAACCCCCGACAAGTTCCTGTGGTGGATGGCGAAGGGGCAGTGGCGGACCCTCCTCGGCGGCATGGCGTTCGGCATCGTCTGGATGGGCGCACAGGCAGTCATGCCGGCCGCGCTCGGCCGCGCGATCGACCAGGGCGTCGCCGCCAAGGACTCCGACGCGCTCCTGAAGTGGGCGCTGATCATGCTCGCCATCGGCCTCGTGCAGGCGGCCAGCGGCATCATGCGGCACCGGTTCGCGGTCACCAACTGGCTGATCGCCGCCTACCGCACCGTGCAGCTCGTCGGCCGTCAGGCGACCCACCTCGGCGGCACCCTGCCGCGCAAGGTCTCGACCGGCGAGGTCGTCGCGATCGGCACGTCCGACCTCTCGCACATCGGCCAGGTCATGGACGTCACGGCCCGCTTCGCCGGCGCCATCGTGTCGTTCCTGCTGGTGTCGGTGATCCTGTTGAGTACGTCGGTCACGCTGGGCCTCGTGGTCCTGGTCGGCGTGCCGCTGCTGATGCTGGCGGTCGGCCCGCTGCTCAGCCCCCTGCAGACGCGCAGCGCCCACCAGCGCCAGCTGATGGGCGAGCTCTCCAACACTGCGAGCGACATCGTCAGTGGCCTCCGCGTCCTGCGCGGCATCGGCGGCGAGCAGGTCTTCCTCGGCCGCTACCGCCGCCAGTCGCAGACCACCCGCAGGGCCGGTGTCGAGGTCGCGCGCGTGCAGTCGGTGCTCGACGCCCTCCAGGTGCTGCTGCCGGGCGTCTTCGTCGTGCTCGTCGTCTGGCTCGGCGCGCGCTACGCGGTCCGGGGCACGATCTCGGCAGGCGAGCTGGTTGCGTTCTACGGCTACGCCGCCTTCCTGATGATCCCGCTGCGCACCGTCACCGAGTACGCCAACAAGTTCATCCGCGCCCGCGTCTCCGCCCGCCGGGTCTGCCACGTGCTGGCGCTGACGCCCGACTTCGTCGACCCCACCGAGCTCGCGCCGTCCCCGCCCGTCGGCGCCGACCTGTACGACGCGCGCACCGGCCTCGTGGTGCCGGCCGGCCGGCTGATCGCCATCGTCTCCGAGCAGCCCGACGCGGCCGCCGTACTCGCGGACCGGCTGGGCATGACGCACCCCGACGTGGACGACGACGTCACCCTCGGCGGGGTGCCGCTCACGCACCTCGCGCGCGAAGAGGTACGCCGCCGGATCGTGGTGTCCGACACCGGCACCGCCCTCTTCTCCGGACGGCTCGGCGACCGCCTCGACGTCACCGGCACCGGCGACGAGGAGCGCGTCCGCCGCGCCCTGGCGACCGCGAGCGGCGACGACATCATGGAGGCGCTGCCCGAGGGACTCGACAGCGTGGTCACCGAGCGCGGCCGATCGTTCTCGGGCGGCCAGCAGCAGCGCCTGGTGCTGGCGCGGGTGCTCACCAGCGACCCCGAGGTGCTGGTGCTCGTCGAGCCGACGTCGGCCGTCGACGCGCACACCGAGGCCCGCATCGCGTCGCGGCTGCGCGCCCACCGCGCCGGCCGGACGACGGTGGTCACCACGAGCAGCCCGCTGATGCTCGACGCGGTCGACGAGGTCGCGTTCCTCGACGACGGCCGGATCGTCGCGACCGGCACGCACGCCCACCTGCTGCGCGACCACCCCGCCTACCGCGCGGCGGTCACCCGCGGCGCCGGCGCCGACGAGGAGGTGGCCCGATGAGCACGAAGCTGCCCGTCGCCGACGGCCCCGCCGTACGCCGGTACGCCGTCGACATCGCCCGCCGGCACCCTCGGATGCTCTGGGGCGCCCTCTCGCTGCACGTGTTGGCCGCGCTGGCCGCCCTGGCGGGTCCGCGGCTGATCGGTGGCCTCGTCGAGGCCGTCGAGCAGGGCACCACGCTCGGCCACGTCAACCGGATCATCGCGCTGCTGGCCGGGTTCCTGCTCCTCCAGACCATCGTCACGCGCTACGCCCGGCTGGTCAGCCAGGTGCTCGGCGAGAGTGTGCTGGCCGAGCTGCGCGAGGACTTCGTCGACAACGCCCTCCAGCTGCCGGTCGGTGTCGTCGAGTCCGCCGGCTCCGGCGACCTGCTGACCCGCACCAGCCGCGACGTCGACCAGCTCGGCTGGTCCGTCCGCTGGGCGCTGCCCGAGTGGACCATCGCCGTCGTCACCGCCGTCCTCACCTTCGCGGCCGCCCTGAGCGTCGGCTGGTGGGTGGTGCTGCCCTGCGTGATCGGCGTGCCCGTGCTCGTCATCGGGCTGCGCTGGTACCTCGCCCGCGCCAAGGACGGCTACCTCCGCGAGAGCGCGACGTACTCCGTCAGATCAACGCGACCCTCACCGAGACCGTCGAGGGCGCCCGCACCGTCGAGGCCCTCGGCCTCGAGGACGAGCGGGTCCGGCAGATCGACAGCGACTGCAAGGACTCGTACCACGCGGAGCGCTACACCCTCTTCCTGCGCACGGTCTTCTTCCCGAACATGGAGATCGCCTACCTGCTCCCGACCGTCGCGACGCTGCTGTTCGGCGGCTACCTCTACACGCAGGGGTCGGTGTCGCTCGGCGAGGTCACGACGGCAACGCTCTACGTGCAGATGCTGATCGACCCGGTCGATCGCATCGTGTCGATCCTCGACGAGCTGCAGATGGGCGCCGCCTCGCTGGCCCGGCTGCTCGGTGTCGCACAGGTGCCCGACGATCGCGAGGCCACCGGCGCGCAGCCGCTCGACGAGAAGCTGGACGCCGACGACGTGCGCTTCTCGTACGTCGACGGTCGCGACGTGCTGCACGGCGTCTCGCTCGACGTCGGAGTGGGCGAGCGGATCGCGATGGTCGGCCCGTCCGGCGCGGGCAAGTCGACGCTGGGCCGCCTGCTGGCCGGCATCCACCCGCCTCGCACCGGCTCGGTCACCGTCGGCGGCGTCGGCCTGGTCGAGCTGCCCCTCGGCGACCTGCGTGGTCACGTCGCCCTGGTCACGCAGGAGCACCACGTCTTCGCTGGCTCCCTGCGCGAGAACCTCGCCCTGGCCGCCCCTCCCGGTGCAGGAGACGCCGAGATCAGGGAGGCCCTCGACGCGGTCGACGCACTCGAGTGGGTCGACGCCCTGCCCGACGGGCTCGACACCGTCGTCGGCTCCGGCGGTCGCGCGGTCACCGCCGCGCAGGCGCAGCAGATCGCGCTCGCCAGGCTGGTGCTCGCCGACCCGCACACGCTCGTGCTCGACGAGGCCACCTCGCTCATCGACCCGCGGTCGGCTCGCCACCTCGAGCGCTCGCTCGCCGCCGTACTCCACGGCCGTACCGTCATCGCCATCGCCCACCGGCTCTTCTCCGCCCACGACGCCGACCGCGTCGCCGTGGTCGAGGACGGCGTCATCTCGGAGTTCGGCTCCCACGACGACCTGGTCGAGGCCGGTGGCTCGTACGCCGCCCTCTGGGACTCGTGGAACGGCAAGCACTGAGGCGGAGGCCGGGGGCCGTCGGCTGACGGGGGGTCTCGATACACCTCGCTCGTTCCTCGCGAGGCACTCGACCACCGATCTTCGGTGGTCGAGCAGCGAGCGCCAGCGCGCGTATCGAGACCCAGCCCAGCCGAGGCGCGTCGGCGCCATGCTATTGCGATCGTGACAGCAGAAGTGTCACGATCAGCGACATGAAGCTCTCCATGCCTCTGACGTACTCCGGCAACCCCCGTGAGTCAGCCGACCAGGTCGCCGCACTCGAGCTGGCGGGCCTCGACACGGTCTGGGTGGCCGAGGCCTACGGCTTCGACTCGCCGACGCTGATGGGCTACCTCGCGGCCCGCACCGAGAGGATCGAGATCGCCTCCGCGATCCTCAACGTCTTCTCGCGCACGCCCGGCGCGATCCTGCAGACCGCCGCGGGCCTCGACAACGTCTCCGGCGGCCGCGCGATCCTCGGCCTCGGCGCGTCGGGGCCGCAGGTCATCGAGGGCTTCCACGGCGTCCCCTACGACAAGCCGATCGCCCGCACCCGCGAGATCGTCGACCTGGTCCGCCGCGGCCTGCGTCGCGAGACCCTCGTGCACGACGGCGTCTTCACCCTCCCGCTGCCCGAGGGCCAGGGCACCGGCCTCGGCAAGCCGCTCAAGCTGCTCACCCGCCCCGAGCGCCCGAGCATCCCGATCTACATCGCCGCGCTGGGCCCGAAGAGCGTCGAGGGCGCTGCCGAGTACGCCGACGGTTGGCTGCCGTTCCTCTTCCTCCCCGAGAAGGCGGGCGACGTCTGGGGCGACGCGCTCGCGAAGGGCGCCGCCAAGCGCCACGACGGCCTGGCACCCCTCGAGATCGCCGCCGGTGGCATGGTCGCGATCGGCGAGGGCCCCGAGACCAAGGCGCTCCTCGACTTCGCCCGCCCGCTCTACGCGCTGTACGTCGGTGGCATGGGCGCGCGCGGCAAGAACTTCTACAACGACCTCGCCTGCCAGTACGGCTACGAGAAGGAGGCCAAGGAGATCCAGGACCTCTACCTCGGTGGCAACAAGCGCGACGCCGAGGCGAAGGTGCCGACCGAATGGCTCGAGGCGGGCAACCTCGTCGGCCCGGCGTCGTACGTCAAGGAGCGGATCGCCGCCTTCAGGGAGGCCGGCGTCACCAACCTGCAGATCACCCCGGTCTCCGACGAGCCGGCCGCGACCGTCGCCCAGGTCAAGGAGTGGGTCGCGTGACCCGCACCGTCTTCGACGCCGAGCACGAGGTCGTTCCGCGACGCCGTCGGCACGTTCCTCGACAAGGAGATCGTGCCCCACCACGCGCAGTGGGAGGCCGACGGCGTCGTCGCCCGCGAGGCCTGGACCAAGGCCGGCGCGCAGGGCCTGCTCGGTCTCCAGCTCGACGAGGAGTACGGCGGCGGCGGCACGACCGACTTCCGCTACAACGCGGTGCTCGGCGAGGAGATGACGCGGCGCGGGGTCTACGGCGCGGCGTACCCGCTCCTCAACGACATGATCGTGCCCTACTTCGTCGCGAGCGCGAACGACGAGCAGAAGCAGCGCTGGTACCCCGGCCTCTGCTCCGGCGAGCTGATCGCCGCCATCGCGATGAGCGAGCCGGGCGCCGGCTCCGACCTGCAGGGCATCCGCACGTCGGCGGTCGACGCCGGTGATCACTACGTGCTCAACGGCTCGAAGACCTTCATCTCCAACGGCATCCTGGCCGACCTCGTCGTCGTGGTCGCGCGCACCGATCCGGAGGCCGGCCACCAGGGCATCTCGCTGCTCGTCGTCGAGCGCGGCATGGACGGCTTCGAACGCGGCCGCAACCTCGACAAGATGGGCCAGCACGCCCAGGACACCGCGGAGCTCTTCTTCGACGACGTGCGCGTGCCGAAGGAGAACCTGCTCGGCCAGGAGGGCGAGGGCTTCGTCCACCTGATGACCAACCTGTCGCAGGAGCGGCTGTCGATCGCGGTGTCGGCCGCCGCCGCGTGCGAGTTCGTCTTCGACGAGTCGCTCTCCTACGCCAAGCAGCGCAACGCGTTCGGCAAGCCGATCGGGTCGTTCCAGCACAACCGGTTCGTGCTCGCCGAGATGGCCACCGAGGCTCACATCGCCCGGGTCTTCGTCGACGACTGCCTGGCCCGCCACGTCGCCGGCGAGCTCGACGCCAAGACCGCCTCGATGGCGAAGTGGTGGACCACCGAGCTGCAGAAGAAGCTCGTCGACCAGGGCGTGCAGATGCACGGCGGCTACGGCTACATGATGGAGTACCCCATCGCCCGCGCCTACGTGAACAGCCGCGTCCAGACGATCTACGGAGGCACGACCGAGATCCAGAAGGAGATCATCGGCCGTAGCCTCGGCATCTGACCGCCTTCGCTAGCGTGCACGCCGTGAGCACCCGGCTGATCGAGCGGTTCGACGTCCAGGCCCATCGCGGCGGCAGCGGGCTGACCGCCGAGAACACCTTGGCCGCCTTCGGGGCCGCGCTGGCGCTGGGCGTCTCCACGCTCGAGTGCGACGTACACGTCAGCAGCGACGACGTGCTGGTGGTCTCGCACGACCGCGAGATCGTCTCCGGCCGGCACACCGGCCACCTCATCCACGAGCTGACGTACGCCGAGCTCCGGACCGTGGACGTCGCCGGCCTCCGCGCCGCCGACTTCCCCGACCGCCCGTCATCCACCGGCCTGCTGATGCCCGCCTTCGACGACGTCCTCGCCCTGCTCGCCGAGCGCGGCGCAGACGAGGTGGGGATCAACGTCGAGATCAAGTACGACGCCTCCGCTCCCGCTGCCGGCGCACCGCGCGACGTGTTCGTCGAGCTGCTCGTCGGCGCCATCCGCGACGCCGGGCTGACGGAGCGGGCCTCGATCCAGAGCTTCGACTGGGGCGCCCTGAAGAAGGTGCGCCAGGCCGACCCGGGGATGCGGCTCAACCTGCTCTTCAACCCGAAGTACCTCAAGGACATCGGCACGATGCCGTCGCCGTGGCTCGACGACGTGCGGCTCTCCGACTTCGGCGACGACCCGCTCACGACGGCGGCCGAGCTGGGGTTCAACGCCGTCTCGCCGATCCACGGCAGTCCCTACAGGTCGGGCATCCGGGACCCCGCCTACAAGCCGCTGGTCACCCCCGAGCTCGTCGCGCATGCCCACGACCTGGGTCTCCGGGTCGTGCCGTACGTCGTCGACGACCCCGATTCGATGGCCCATTTCGTCGATCTCGGGGTGGACGGACTGATCACCGACTACCCCGACCGGCTCCGCGACGTGCTCGCGGCGCGTGGCGAAGCCCTGCCGACGGCGTACCCGCCCGTGTGACATCTGCGTGAAATGAGGGAAATCCCCGATGCGGACTGTCGGTGGTTTCTGCTGGACTACCCCCATGCACCGTCAGATCGCAGGCCGGCTGACCGGCCCCGTCACCAAATGGATCGTCGTCGTCTTCTGGATCCTCGCCGTCGGCGTGGCCAGCGGCTACGCCGCCAAGCTGACCGACGTCCAGAACAACGAGGCCTCGTCATGGCTGCCCGGCAGCGCCGAGTCGACCCGCGCCCTCGAGAAGCTGGGCCCGTTCCAGGACCCCAACGCCATCCCGACCCTGGTCGTCTACGAGCGCGAGGGCGGGCTGACCGATGAGGACCTCGCCGCCATCGAGGAGCAGGCCACCGAGTTCGCAGGCATCGAAGGTGTCGCCGAGACCGTCGAGGGTCGCACCCCGCCCGTCGTGAGCCCGGCCATGGCCGAGCAGATCGGCTTCCCCGCCGTCTCCGAGGACGGCGAGGTCGCCCAGACCCAGATCACCTTCAACTTCGGCGCTGACGGGTGGGAGGCCCTCCCCGACGCCGCCGACGACCTGCGAGACATCGCCGACATCGACGGGGTCGAGGTCTACATCGCCGGGGCCGGCGGCCAGGCCGCAGACGCGGCCGAGGCGTTCGGCGGCATCGACTCCACCCTGCTGTTCGCGACCCTGGGCGTGGTGATCGTGATCCTGCTGTTCACCTACCGCAGCCCCGTGCTGTGGATCCTGCCGATCCTCTCGGCCGGCTTCGCCCTGTTCGTCTCGCAGGGCATCATCTACGGGCTCGCCAAGAACTTCGACCTCACGGTCAACGGCCAGTCCCAGGCGATCCTGACCATCCTGGTCATCGGCGCCGGCACCGACTACGCCCTCCTGCTGGTGGCGCGCTATCGAGAAGAGCTCCGTCGCCACGAGGACCGGCACGAGGCCATGGCGTTCGCCCTGCACCGTGCCGCCCCGGCCATCCTGGCCAGTGCCGCGACGGTCGTGCTGGGCATGCTGTGCCTGCTGTTCGCCGACATGAACTCCACGGCCGGGCTCGGCCCGGTGGCCGCGATCGGCATCGCCGTGACGTTCCTGGTCATGGTCACCCTGCTGCCCGCCCTGCTGGTGATCACCGGCCGGTGGATCTTCTGGCCGCGCCGCCCCGGCTTCGGCTCCCCCGAGCCCACCCAGTCCGGCATCTGGGCCCGGGTCGGTCGGTGGATCGTGCCGAAGCCGCGTGCCGTCTGGGTGGTCACCAGCGTGCTGCTGGCGATCGCCTGCCTCGGTCTGCTCCGCCTCGACACCAACGGCCTCTCGACCGAGGACACCTACACCAAGGAGTTCCAGTCGATCACCGGCCAGAAGGTGCTGGTCGACCACGGCCTGGTCGACCAGTCCAACACCGTCATGGTGGTGGCCAACGCCGACCAGGCCGACGCCGTGTCCGAGGCGATGACGGGGCTCGAGGGCGTCGAGGCGCCCAAGCCGCCCGTCACCGCCGGCGGCGTCGCGTTCGTCGAGGCCACCATCGACTCCGACCCGTCCTCACCCGCGGCGTTCGCCACGGTCGAGCGGGTCCGCGACGCCGTGCACGCCGTCGACGGAGCCGATGCCCTGGTGGGCGGTGGGTCCGCGTTCTACCTCGACACCAAGGACGCCGCCAACCGTGACAACAAGGTGATCATCCCGATCATCTTGGTGATGGTCTTCCTGATCCTGGTGCTGCTGCTGCGGTCGTTGCTGTCGCCGCTGCTGCTCGTCGGCACGGTGGTGCTGTCGTTCGGTGCCGCCCTGGGCATCTCGTCGCTGTTGTTCGAGTACGTCTTCGGCTTCGCCGGCTCCGATCCGGGGTTCCCGCTGTTCGCCTTCGTGTTCCTGGTGGCGCTCGGCATCGACTACAACATCTTCCTGATGACCCGGGTCCGCGAGGAGACCATCAACATGGGCACCCGCAAGGGTTCCCTGGTGGCGCTGATGTCGACGGGTGGCGTGATCACCTCGGCGGGCCTGGTGCTGGCGGCGACCTTCCTGGTGCTCGGCACCATCCCGGTCGTGTTCCTGGCCCAGCTCGGTGTCGCCGTGGCGCTCGGTGTCCTGCTCGACACCATGATCGTGCGCTCGGTGCTCGTCACGGCACTCAACCTCGACCTCGGCGGCAAGATCTGGTGGCCGAGCAAGCTCGACAGCGCCGACGAGCAGGTGGAGGCCGAAGTGGTCGACGAGCTCGAGACCGTGCACTGACCGCACACGGCAGCAGGCCCCGGGATCTCCCGGGGCCTGCTGTCGTTGACGCTGACTCAGCCGCGGCCGCTGGAGGAGCGGGCCCGTCGCGACACCGAGTCGATGGCGACGGCGAGCAGCAGCACCGCTCCGGTCACCATGAAGCGCACCGACGAGTCGACCCCGACGAGGTTGAGCCCCGACTGGATCGCCTGCAGCACGATGATGCCGAGCATCGCGGAGTACGCCGAGCCGCGGCCGCCGAAGAGCGACGTACCGCCGATCACCGCGGCCGCGATGGCCGTCAGGTTGGTGTCGTTGGTGCCGCTCGCCTGCGAGACCGAGGTCTGCAGGCCCGCGGCCAGCAGACCGCCGAGCGCCGCCAGCGTCGAGCAGAGGGCGAAGACCGAGAAGTAGACCCGGTCGACCTTGATGCCCGACCGACGCGCCGCCTCCTCGTTGCCACCGACGGCGTAGACGTGGCGACCCCAGCGGGTACGCCGCAGCACCAGGTCCATGATCACGACGAGCAGCACGAAGAAGACCCACAGGTAGGTCCAGCCGCGGTCGATGTTGACGTAGTACGTCAGGAACCCGAGCCCGACGACCAGCGCCGCCGCCTTGATGCCGACCATGGTGAGCGACGGCGCGCTCAGGCCGGCCGACGTGCGCTGCCGGATCACCCAGAGCTGGGACAGCACGTAGACCACGCCGGTCGCCAGCACCAGCACGTACGACGCCGCGGACCCGACGAACTCGACCCGGGTGAACTCCACCAGGAACGAGTCGGAGGGCAGGTTGCGGGTGCCCTGGTCACTGAGCACGAACAGCAGTGCGCCCTGGAACCCCAGCAACCCCGCCAACGAGAAGACGAACGATGGCACGCCGAGCTTGGTGTAGAGCACGGCGTACAACGCACCGATCGCGACGCCCACCGCGATGCCGGCGAGGAACGCGACGATCATCGACTGCCCGCGGTCGAGCAGGGTGACGGCCATGACCGCCGACGCGAACCCGCTCACCGAGCCGACCGACAGGTCGATCTCGCCCAGCAGCAGCACGAGCACGATGCCGAGCGCGATGATGCCTACGGGCGCCGCGAACTGCGTGATGGTGACCAGGCTGCGCGACGACAGGAAGCGTGGCTCCGCGCTGTAGAACCCGACACAGATGATGATCAGGCCCACCACGACCGGCAGGCTGCCGAGCTCTCCGGAGCGGAGCCGGTTCCACATGAAGTGGCCGTAGCCGCTCAGGCCCTGGGTCGTGACGAGCCGTTCGTCCGCGAGGTCGGCCGCGACCGTCGAGGCGGGCGTCTCGGTGGACTCCGGGGCGCTCATGCGGTGCCTCCTTCGGGTGGTACGCCGGCGCGCCGGGTGGCCCGGCTGGCGACGACGTTGTCGGACGCGCCGGTGATGGCGGCCACCAGCTCCTCGGTGGTGGCCTCCTCCACCCGGAACTCCGCCGCGTTCTTGCCGAGGCGGAGCACCACGATCCGGTCGGCCACGGCCTGCACGTCGGCCATGTTGTGGCTGATCAGGATCACGCCGAGCCCCGTCTCGCGGAGCCGCTCGATCAGGTTGAGCACCTCCGCGGTCTGGGCGACGCCCAGGGCCGCGGTCGGCTCGTCGAGCATGACCACCTTCGGGCTGCCCACCAGGCTGCGCGCGATGGCGACGGTCTGGCGCTGGCCGCCCGAGAGGGACGCGATCGGGATCCGCACCGACGGGATCTTGGCCGAGAGGGTGCGCAGCAGCCGCCACGACTCCTTCTCCATGCCGACCTCGTCGAGCATCGGCCCGAACGCCTTCTCCTGCCCGAGGAACAGGTTGGCGACCACGTCGAGGTTGTCGCACAGGGCGAGGTCCTGGAAGACCGTGGCGATGCCGAGGGCCTGCGCCTCCGACGGGCCGCTCACCGAGATCTTGCGGCCGGCGAAGGTGATCTCACCCTCGTCGGGCGTGTAGACCCCCGAGATGACCTTCACCAGCGTCGACTTGCCGGCGCCGTTGTCTCCGACGAGGGCGACGACCTCCCCGGCGCGCACCTGGAGGTGCACGTCGGAGAGGGCCTGCACCGCGCCGAACCGCTTGGTGACTCCGGTCAGGGACAGTACGGCGTCCCCGACCGGCGCCCGAGTAGCTGATTCGGTCATCAGGAGATGCCAGCCGCCGCACACGCGTCGGCGTACTCGTCGGTGCAGATGTCCTCGACCGAGTAGAACTCGTCGGCCACCACGGTGTCGGCAACGTTGTCGGCGGTCACCACGATCGGGTCGAAGATGAACGACGGGACGCCCTCGAATTCGGTCGTCTCACCGACCTCGTCGCCGTTGGCGAGCGCGACCGCGACCTCGGCGGCCTTCTCGGCCTCGATCGGGATGGGCTTGTAGATCGTCATCGACTGCTCGCCGGCGAGGATCCGCTGGATGGCGGCCAGCTCGGCGTCCTGACCGGTGATCGGGGGCAGCGCGTCGGCAGCGAAGCCGCCACCGGTGAGCGCGGCGACCACACCGCCGGCCTGGCCGTCGTTGGCGGCGTAGACGCCCTGGATCTCCTCGGGGTCGAACTTGCTGAGCATGTCGGTGACGAACTTCTGCGCGTTCTCCGGGCTCCAGTCGGGGTTGTCGTACTCGCCCCCGTCGAGGATCTCCACGCCGCTGGCGTCGATGACGCTGTGTGCCCCGGCCTTGAACTGAGCCGCGTTCGGGTCGTCGGGCGAGCCGTTGAGCATCAGGATGCTGCCCTTGTCACCCATGGCGTCGACGAGGGCCTGGGCCTGCATCTTGCCGACCGTCTCGTTGTCGAACGACATGTAGTAGTCGGCTTCCTTGATCAGCCGGTCGTAGGCGATGACCTGGGCGCCGGCGTCCTGCGCCGACTGCACCATGCCACCGGCTCCTGCGCCGTTGACCGGGTCGAGCACGATCACCGAGGCACCCTCGGAGATGGCGGTCTCGACCTGCTGCGACTGCTTGGTCTCGTCCTGGTCGGCGTTGTAGTAGAGGACGTCGCCGCAGTCGTCGCAGAGCTCGGCGACCTTGGCCTCGAACAGCGGGCGGTCGAACGCCTCGTAGCGGGTGGTCTTCGACTCCGGGAGCAGGAGCGCGATCTTGCTGCCGCCGCCGTCGGCGGAGTCGCCGCCGCCGTCCTGGGCGTCGTTGGCCCCGCAGGCCGAGAGGCCGGCGGCGCCGATGAACAAGGCAGCGCCGAAGGCTGCGTAGCGGTGCAGGGTGGTGGACATGGGGTCCCTCCTCGGTGAGCTGGGCTGATCGTCGGATCAGCCCCTGGTCTGGGAAGAGTGTGGTGAGTCACAGCCCTAGCCGTCAAGAGTTGAACGCAAACTCATTCATTGTGGGTATTCGTGGTTCCTTGTGCGTTTCTCTTGACGATTAGCCGAGCGCTCGTCCACAGTGTCAGCCATGTCCCCAGCCCATGTCGGGAGGGAGAGTGCGCCGGGCTCCACGGCCTCGCTCCGCACCGCCAACCAGCAGCGCGTCCTCGACGTGCTGCGGCGCGGGGTGCCCGTCCCCGACGACGGGGTCGTGCTCGCCCCGGTGACCCAGGCCGAGCTGGCCAGGCTCACCGGCCTGGCCCCCGCGACGGTCTCCAACATCGTCCGCGACCTGTCCGCCCACGGCCTGGTCGAGACCGAGCCGGGCAGCGGCCGACGGGGTACGACGGTCCAGCTGGCGCGCGGTGCCGGGCTCGTGGCCGGCATCGACTTCGGCCACAGCCACGTCGCCGTGGCGCTCGGCGACCTGACCGGCGCGATGATCGCCCACCGTCGGATGCCCCTCGACGCCGGTCACCCCCACGACGCCGGCCTCGACCTCGCGTCGACCCTGATGACCGAGCTGCTGACGGCCGCGCGGATCGACCCGGAGGCCCTGCGCGGCATCGCGATGGGCATCCCCGCGCCGATCACCGACGGCGTCGTGCGGTCGTCGGCGATCCTGCCCGGCTGGGTCGGCGTACACGCCCAGGATGCGGCGCAGCAGCGGTTCGAGGTACCGCTCCACGTCGAGAACGACGCCAACCTCGGAGCGCTCGCCGAGCACCGGGTCGGAGTCGCGCGCGGCCACACCAGCTCGGTCTTCCTGAAGATCTCGTCCGGCGTCGGCGCCGGCATCATCATCAACGACGCGGTCTACCACGGCAGCCTCGGTGCGGCCGGCGAGGTCGGGCACCTGACGCTCGACGAGCAGGGCCCGATGTGCCGGTGCGGCAGCCGCGGTTGCCTCGAGGCCTACGCCTCCACCAGCGCGGTGGTCGCGATGATGGCCGCGCAGCTGCCGGGGGCCACGCTCGAGGACATCGTCGAGGCGGCCCAGTCCGGCAACGTCGCGGCCGTGCGCACGCTCGAGGACGCCGGCCTGCACCTCGGCTGGGGGCTCGCCAGCGTCGTCAACCTGCTCAACCCGGGGCTCGTCGTCGTCGGCGGCGACATGGCCCGGGCAGGCGAGTTCCTGCTCGAGCCGGCTCGCATCGGGCTGCGCCGGCACGCCCTCGACGCGGTGGCCGCCACCCCGGTCGTCGCCAGCCAGCTCGCCGAGCTGGCCTCCCTGACGGGCGCCGTACTCCTGGCCGCGGAGCGCACCGAGCTGCTCGCCTCCTGACCCAATCCACCGGGTAGTCCGGGGCAAAATGGGCCTCCCTGAGTCTCTGGAGCCCCGAAATGGCCCGGACTACCGCTCAGGCAGGCTCGACGACCACCTCGACCTCGAAGCCCTCGGAGCTCTCGAGGTACAGCGCGGTGTGCTGGTCCCCACCGGCGTGGGGGTAGCGGTCGGCGAAGAGCTCGTGCCAGCCGTGCGCCGACGACTCCGCGCGCATCCGGTCGAGCTGGTGCCGGTCGTCGCACGTCAGGCCGAGGTGATTGACGCCCGGCCGCAGCCGGTCGTGGGGCTCGTCGACCAGGTCGGGCGAGCGCTCCATGAAGAGGTAGGTGCCGTCGGGGTGCGCCCACGACCTGATGTCGGTGTCGGCCTCCCAGCCGAGCTCGCCCAGCAGCCAGCCCCACTCGCCCTCCGCGGTGGCGGGATCGCTCACCCAGAGGTCGATGTGGTGGACCGCTCTCATTCCCACTCGATGGTCCCGGGCGGCTTGGACGTGATGTCGACAGCGACCCGGTTGACCTCGGCCACCTCGTTGGTGATGCGGGTCGAGATGCGCTCGAGGACGTCGTACGGCAGGCGTGCCCAGTCGGCGGTCATCGCGTCCTCGGAGGTCACCGGGCGCAGCACGATCGGGTGGCCGTAGGTGCGCCCGTCTCCCTGTACGCCGACCGACCGGACGTCGGCGAGCAGCACCACCGGGAACTGCCAGATGTCGCGGTCGAGGCCAGCCCGGGTGAGCTCCTCGCGGGCGATGGCGTCGGCCTCGCGCAGGATGTCGAGGCGCTCGCGGGTGACGTCGCCGATGATGCGGATCGCGAGGCCGGGGCCGGGGAAGGGGTGCCGCCAGACGATCTCGGACGGCAGCCCCAGCTGTTCGCCGACCAGTCGGACCTCGTCCTTGAAGAGGGTGCGCAGCGGCTCGACGAGCTCGAACTCGAGGTCGTCGGGCAGGCCGCCGACGTTGTGGTGCGACTTGATGTTGGAGGTGCCGGCGCCGCCGCCCGACTCCACGACGTCGGGGTAGAGCGTGCCCTGCACCAGGAAGGCGACCTTGTGGCCGGCGCCGTCCGAGCCCAGCGAGGCGCCGGCGAGCACGTCGGCCTCGGCCGCCTCGAACGTGCGGATGAACTCGCGGCCGATGATCTTCCGCTTCTGCTCCGGGTCGCTCACCCCGGCGAGCGCCTCGAGGAACTGCTTCTCGGCCTCGACGACGTGCAGCTTCACCCCCGTGGCAGCGACGAAGTCTCGCTCGACCTGCTCGGCCTCGCCCTTGCGCAGCAGCCCGTGGTCGACGAAGACGCAGTCGAGCCGGTCGCCGATCGCACGTTGTACGACGGCCGCCGCGACCGCCGAGTCGACGCCACCGGAGAGCCCGCAGATCGCCCGGCCATCGGGCCCGATCTGCTCACGGATCCGCTCGATCTGCTCCTCGACGATGTTGACCATGGTCCACGTCTGGCGGCAGCCGGCGATGGAGTGGAGGAAGTGCTCGAGCACCTTCTGACCGTGCTCGGTGTGCAGGACCTCGGGGTGCCATTGCACGCCGGCGAGCCGGCGGTCGGTGTCCTCGAACGCGGCGACGGGCGTGGTGACGGTCGATGCGAGCACGTCGAAGCCGGGCGGCGCTGCCTGCACCGAGTCGCCGTGCGACATCCACACGGTGTGGTGCTCGGCGATCTCGGCCAGCAGGGTGCCGGGCGTGGTCACCGTGACCGGGGTGCGGCCGTACTCGCGCGCGCCGGAGTGCGCGACGGTGCCGCCGAGACCCTGCGCCATCAGCTGGAATCCGTAGCACATGCCGAAGACCGGCACCCCGGCCGTGAAGATGCCGGTGTCGATGCCGGGCGCGCCGTCGGCGTACACGCTGGAGGGGCCGCCGGACAGGATGATCGCGGCCGGCTTGCGCTCGAGCATCTCGGCGACGGGCATCGAGTGCGGCACGATCTCGGAGTAGATGCGGGCCTCTCTGACGCGGCGGGCGATCAGCTGCGCGTACTGCGCCCCGAAGTCGACCACCAGGACCAGATCGTGTTCGGGGTGCTCCATGGCCGCAGCCTACCGAGCCCGGTTTCCAACGGGACCCCCACGTCGGGGCCCGGCAGGGAGGGAGGAGCCGGGCCCCGACCGCCCGAGAGACTGCTTGCGCAGCACCTGGACGTAGGCGCCCGGCAGTGGGAGGGAGCTCGCTCTCCGGGCGCTTTCCAGTCCCAACGACCCCGCCCGTACGGCGTTATGGGCGATCCGAACGATTTCGGCATGCGCGAGGATGGGGGCGTGCTGAGCCAGGTGGTCCGTCTCGTCGTGTCCTGCACGGTCCTCGGAGTCGGGGTGGCGATGCTGCTGATCGCCTCGCTGGGCTCCGACGGCTACTCCACGATGATCAACGGGCTCTCGCTCGCGCTGGACGTGGACTTCTGGATCGTCAACCTCGGCGTCGGGATCGTGCTCGTCGCGGTGGCGTGGGCCCGCGGTCTGCGGCCCGGGCTCGCCACGGTCGTGCAGCCGCTCGTGGTCGGGTTCGTCGTCTCCGGGCTGCTCGCCACCTTCGCGGAGCCGGACACCTGGTGGATCCGCGCCGGCCTGCTCGCCCTCTCGTTGCCCGTGCTCTCGATCGGGGTCGCCGGCTACCTCGCCGTGGATGCCGGCGCGGGGCCCACCGAGGCCGCGGCCATCGCCTTCGACCCGCCCGTGCCGTTCCGCTGGAGCTACGGCATCGTCCAGGGCCTCGGCACCCTGATCGGCTGGCTGTGCGGCGCCGCGATCGGTCCCGGCACGGTGCTCGTCATCGTGCTGATCGGCCCGCTCGTGGCCTGGCTCTCGTCGCGGTTCTCGGTCCTCTCGGCCGAGAAGGTCGCCTAGCTCACGGACACGATCGGCAGGCGCAGGGCGCCCGGAGCCGACTGGGGTACGGCAGGGTGTGCGGGCGCGACCGGGGCGATCTGCTCGTAGCCGGCACCCAGCGCCGGCCGCTGGTCGGGCTCGCCCTTGTTGGGCCACAGCGCCATCGCCCGCTCGGCCTGCGCGGTGATCGTCAGCGACGGGTTGACGCCCAGGTTGGCGCTGATCGCGGAGCCGTCGGCGACGTGCAGCCCGGGGTGGCCGTAGACGCGCTGGTAGGCGTCGATCACGCCGGTCTCGACCGAGTCGCCGATCGTGCAGCCGCCGATGAAGTGGGCGGTCAGCGGCCGGTTGAACGGCTCGCCGATCGACCCGCCGGGCTTGCCGCCCACGAGGTCGGCCATCTTGCGCACCACCTGGTTGGCGGCCGGGATCCAGGTCGGGTTGGGGACGCCGTGGCCCTGCTTCGAGGTCAGGTAGCGGCGCTTGGTGCCCGGCACCCGCTTGGTGTACGTCGTGATCGAGTTGTCGATGCTCTGCATGACCAGGGCGATGACGGTGCGCTCGGACCAGTGCCTGACGTCGTACAGGTCGCGGATGTTGCGGCGCTCCTTCCACATCTCCTTCAGCCACGTCTTCCAGCGCGGAGCGGGCCCGTCGCCGTCGGTGAGCACGGTCTGGAGGAACGACATGGCGTTGCTGCCCTTGCCGTATCGCACCGGCTCGACGTGCGTGTGCTCGTCGGGGTGGAACGACGACGTGATGGCGACCCCGCGGGAGTAGTCGACGCTCGTGTCGGGCGCGATGGCGCCGAGGATCGACTCGGAGTTGGTGCGCGAGAGGTGGCCGATGCGGCTCGAGAGCCCGGGCAGGTGCCCCTCGTCGCGCATCCTGTGCAGCAGCTTCTGGGTGCCGAGCGCGGAGGCCGCGAAGACCACCTGCTCGGCGGTGAGGGTACGGCGAGCGCGCCGGGCCTTGGTGAACCGCACGTCCACGGCGTACCCGCCGCCCGGGCGTGGCGCCACCCGGGTGACCGTCGTCAGCGGCATCACGACGGCTCCGAGCGACTCGGCGAGGTAGAGGTAGTTCTTGGCCAGCGTGTTCTTGGAGTTGTGGCGGCAGCCGGTCATGCACTCGCCGCACGCGCGGCAGGGCACCCGGTCGGGCCCGGCGCCGCCGAAGTACGGGTCGGCCACCGTCGAGTGGTGGGTCTCCCCGGGCCGCCGAAGAAGACGCCGACCGGCGTCGGGTGGAACGTGTCGCCGACGCCCATGTCCTGGGCGACCTGCTCCATCACGTCGTCGGCGGGCGTGCGGAGCGGGTTCTCGACGACGCCGAGCATCCGCTTCGCCTGGTCGTAGTAGGGGGCGAGCTCCGACTTCCAGTCGGTGATGTGCGCCCACGACGGGTCGCGGTAGAACGCGTCGAGCGGCTCGTAGAGCGTGTTGGCGTAGACGAGCGACCCGCCGCCGACACCGGCGCCGGAGAGGATCAGGCAGTCCTTGAGGGCGTCGATCCGCTGGATGCCGTAGCACCCGACCTCGGGCCGGAAGAGGTAGCGCCTGACGTCCCACGAGGTGTCGGGGAAGTCGGAGTCCTCGAAGCGCGCACCGGCCTCGATCACTCCGACGCGGTAGCCCTTCTCGGTCAGCCGCAGCGCGGTGACCGAGCCGCCGAAGCCGGAGCCGACGACCAGGACGTCGTAGTCGACCTCCGTCACGCGCGGCCACCCTCGGTGGTCGAGTAGCGAGCGCAGCGAGACCCGCTCACGCCCGACCCAGCTTCTTCATCAGCCGCAGGTTGGCGGTCATCAGCTTCGCGTACGCCGCGTCGGACATGCCGAACATCGGCGCGAACCTCACCAGCCGCTGGGTGGCGACCGCCTGACTCTCGGTGTAGCGGTGGATGCCCTCGCTGCCCTGGCGGCGACCCATGCCGGACTCGCGCATGCCACCCATCGGGGAGTCCACCGACGCGAACGTCGCGCCGAAGGCCTCGTTGATGTTGACCGTGCCGCACTTGATCTGCCGGGCGATGGCCCGGCCACGCGACCCGTCCTGGGTGTAGATGGACGCGTTCAGCCCGTACTCCCCCTCGTTGGCGCGGGCGACGGCGTCGGCCTCGTCGTGGAAGCGGTAGAGCGAGATGACCGGGCCGAACGTCTCGTGCCCGAAGCAGGTCATGTCGGGCGTGACGCCCTCGAGGATGGTCGGCTCGAAGAAGAACGGCCCGAGGTCGGGGCGGGCCTTGCCACCGGTGAGCACCCGCGCACCCTTGGCCACCGCGTCGTCGACGTGCGCCTGCACGGTCTCGAGCTGGTCGGCGGAGATCAGGGTGCCCATGTCGACGCCCCAGTCGAGGCTGGCGCCCAGGCTCATCGCCTCGGTGCGGGCCACGAAGCGCTCGACGAACCGGTCGTAGACCTGGTCCGCGACGAACATCCGCTCCATCGAGACGCACAGCTGGCCGGCGTTGGAGAACGACGCGCGCACGGCACCCTCGGCGGCCTTCTCGAGGTCGGCGTCGCGCAGCACCAGGATCGGGTTCTTGCCGCCGAGCTCGAGCGAGCAGCCGATCAGCCGGTCGGCGCACTGCTGCGCGATCAGCCTGCCGGTCGCGGTCGAGCCGGTGAAGCAGATGTAGTCGGAGCGCTCGATCATCGGCCCGCCGAGCTCGCGGCCCGGGCCGGCGACGACCTGCCACAGGTCGGCCGGGAAGCCGGCCTCCTCGAGCAGCTGCGCACCGAGCAGGGCGGACAGCATGGTCTGCGCGTCGGGCTTGGCGACGACCGCGTTGCCGGCCATCAGCGCCGGCAGGCCGTCGCACAGCGCCATCGTGAAGGGGTAGTTCCACGGCGAGATGATGCCGACGACGCCCTTCGGCACCCGGTTGACCTCGACCCGGGTGAGCCCCGGGATGACGCCGAGCTTGCGCTCGGTGTCGAGGTGCTCGTGGGCGGTGCGCGCGTAGTAGCGCGCCGTGAGCGCGATGTGCAGCGGCTCGTCGAACGCGTGCTTCCGGGCCTTGCCCGACTCGAGCACGATCAGGTCGAGGATCTCCTCCTGCCGGTCGAGCACCAGGTCGTGCAGCCGGAGCAGGCAGGCCGCGCGCTCGTCGAGCGAGGTCCGCGCCCAGGCCGCCTGCGCCACGCGCGCCCGGTCGTACGCCGTCGCGACGTCGTCGGTGCTCGACTGCGGGATGTGCGCCAGCGGCTGGCCGGCCAGCGGCGACCGCACCGCCGAGGTCTGCGCCGGTGGTGCTCACGACGCGGCGGGTGAGGTTGTCGACGTACGCCGGCTCGAGGGCGTACGACGCCCGCGGGTCGTGCTCGGGGTCGGCCGGTCCGTCGCCGACGTGCAGGCCGGGGTGCGGGTTCGAAGCGCTCATGCTCGCGAGCGTAGGTGACCCCCGGCGCGCGATCTACCCCTCGGTAACGGAATGTGCTCCTTTACACAGGTTCGGCATCTGTCAAGGCCACCACCGCGGGTTGAGGCGCGCAGGAGCGCCAGCGACGGGGCCTCGAAACCAAGGCGATCTGCCGTTTTGGGTTTCGAGGCTCGCTGCGCTCGCACCTCAACCTGCGGGGGCGGCTCAGACGATGTCGGGGGCCTGCACCCGGGCCTCGTCGGCCTCCTGGTCGGTGAGCTTGAGCTGGCTCTGGCGCTCGGCCTCGACCCGGCGCAGGTAGTGGTCGACCTCCTCGGCCAGGGTTGCGCCGTCCCAGCCCAGCTCTCCGCCCATCAGCTCGGCCACCTCCTGCGCGACGAGGGTGCCGCGGTCGAAGGTCTCGATCGAGATCCGGGTACGACGCGTGAGCACGTCGTCGAGGTGGCGGGCGCCTTCGTGGGTGACCGCGTAGACGACCTCCGCGGCGAGGTACTCCTCGGCCTGGACCAGTGGCATCCCGAGCTCGGGCCGGTCGGCGATGAGTGCGAGCACCTCGTCGACGAGCCCGCCGTAGCGGCCGAGCAGGTGGTCGACCCGGCCGACGTCGAGCCCGGCCGACCGGCTCAGCGCGACCCGCTGGTTGGTGCGCGTCTCGTAGCCGTAGGCGCCGACGAGCGGGACCCGGTCGGTGATGCTGGGGCGGCCGTCGACGAAGTCGGCCGTGGCCAGGTCGACGGCGTCCTCGGCCATCACCCGGTAGGTCGTGAGCTTGCCGCCGGCGATGAGCACGAGTCCCGGCACGGGCGCGGCCACGGTGTGCTCGCGGGACAGCTTCTGGGTCTCGCCCCCCGTCTTCCTCACCGACTTGAGCAGCGGCCGCAGGCCGGCATAGACGCCCTCGACGTCCTCGTGGTCGAGCGGATCCTTGAGCAGCGTGTTGACGTGGCCGAGGAGGTAGTCGATGTCCTTGCGGCTGGCCGCGGGGTGGGCGAGGTCGAGGTCCCACGGGGTGTCGGTGGTGCCGATGATCCAGTGCCGGCCCCAGGGGATGACGAACAGCACCGACTTCTCGGTCTTGGTGATGAAGCCGCACTCGGAGCGGATCCGATCACGCGGCACGACGAGGTGGATGCCCTTGCTGGCGTCGACGTCGAGGGTCGCGTCACCGCCGATCAGCTCCTGCACCTGGTCGGTCCAGACTCCGGCAGCGTTGATGACGGTGCGGGCGCGGACCTCGAAGTCTGCGTCGTTCTCGAGGTCGCGGGCCGTCACCCCGACCACGCGGTCTCCCTCGCGGAGGAAGCCGGTGACCTGGGTGCGGGTCGCGACATGCGCGCCGTTGTTGGCGGCCGTACGCGCGAGTGTCATCACCAGCCGCGCGTCGTCGACCTGGCAGTCGTAGTAGCGGATCGCGCCGTGCAGCTGGTCGGTGCGGATGTCGGGCGCGATGCGCGCGAGCTGCTTGCGGAACAGGTGCTTGTGCTTGGGCACGCCGGTGTTGCCGAACTTGCCGGCCCTGGCACCCAACACGGCCATGCCGTCGTAGAGCATCAGGCCGGCGCCGACGTAGGGCCGCTCGTAGGCCTTCTTCAGCGGGTAGAGGAACGGCACCGGCCGCACCAGGTGGGGCGCGAGGCGGGTGAGCAGCAGGCCGCGCTCCTCGAGGGCCTCCTTGACGAGCCCGAAGTCGAACATCTCCAGGTAGCGCAGGCCGCCGTGCACGAGCTTGCTCGACCGGCTGCTGGTGCCGGACGCCAGGTCGCGCTGCTCGATGAGGCCGGTCGTGAGGCCCCGCGTCACCGAGTCGAGCGCCGCGCCCGCACCGACGATGCCGCCACCCACCACGAGCACGTCGAGCTGGCCGCCCGACATCGCGGCGATGGCCGCGGCCCGGGAGGCGGGGTTCAGGGCGATCGGCTTCGTCATGCGGTCATTCAACCAGCGCCCTGCGCACCCGGCGGCGACGCCAGGGCGAGGGTGCGGTCGACCGCGAAGCGCATCGCGCCGAGGGACTCGCTGACCTCCCACGCCACCTCGTGGCACCGCCGGCCGAGCTCGTCGGCGCGCCGGTCGTCCATGCGGACGGTCGGGACCGAGAGGCCGAGGGCACCGACCACCGTGCCCGTGTGGTCGAAGACGGGCGCGGCGACGGCGCGGATGCCGGGCGTGCGCTCGCTGTCGGAGCCGGCGTACCCCCGGATGCGCGCGAGCTCCAGCTCGGCGGCCAGCGCGTCAGGATCTGTGATCGTGCTGGGCGGTGACCGTGGCGATCGGCCGGGCGAGCGCCTGGACCTGCCGGTCCCACGGCAGGGACGAGAGGATCGCCTTGCCGGGGGCGCCGTGAGGCAGCGGGATCGGGATGCCGATGTCGGTGTAGTGGCGGCGCAGCTCCTGCCGTGACTCCACCTGGTCGACCACGACCCGGTCACCGGAGGGCAGCAGCTCGTGCAGGCCGACGGTCTCGTCGACCTCGTCGCGCAGTGCGGTCATGAACGGCAGCGCCGCGCCCTTGAGGGTCGACGGCACCGCACCGCTGCGGCCCGAGCTGCACCAGCAGCGGGCCCGGCCGGTAGCGCCGGTCGGCCGCCTGCGCGAGCAGACGGTTGGTCGGTCATCGCGTGCAGCAGTCGGTGGGTCGTGCTGGTCGACAGGCCGGTCATCCGGGCGATCTCGGAGATGCCGAGGGACGAGTGCCGGGCGTCGAAGCAGCGCAGGATCGCGACAGCCCGATCGATCGAGCGCACGCTGCTCTGCCCGGCGTCTCGTCCGCAGTCGCTGCCATGGAATTCTCCCGCTTCCCTTGACGTGACCGTGGTCACAACCCTAGGTTTCCCACATGACGGCAACGTATCCCACGATACGGGATAACACAACGTCCCCTTCCACTCGCGGGCTTTCGCGTCCTCGACCTCACCCGCTTCCTGTCCGGGCCCTACTGCACGATGGTGCTGGCCGAGCTGGGCGCGGACGTGATCAAGGTCGAGCAGCCGCACACCGGCGACGACTCGCGGCGGCTGGCGCCGAAGATCAACGGCGAGAGCTACCCCTTCGCGATGCCCAACCGGAGCAAGCGCTCGGTGTCGCTCGACCTGAAGACCGCGCAGGGCAAGGACCTGTTCCTCAAGATGGCCGCGGAGGCCGACCTGGTCATCGAGAACTTCCGGCCCGGCGTGGCCGACCGGCTGGGCATCGGGTACGACGACGTGACGGCCGTGCGCGAGGACATCCTGTACTGCTCGATCAGCGGCTTCGGCCAGACGGGCCCGTACCGCGACCGGCCCGGCTTCGACATCATGGCCCAGGGCATGGTCGGGTTCCTGCGGATGACCGGCGAGCCCGAGGGCCGGCCCGGTGAAGGTCGGCATCGCGATCAACGACATCGCCGCCGGCGCGACCGCCATCTACTCGATCATGGCCGCCCAGATGTGCGCGCCAGCAGACCGGCCGTGGGCCAGTACATGGACATCTCCCTCGTCGACGCCGGCCTCGCCTGGAGCGTCTGGGAGTCCGGCGCCTTCTTCGGCGCCGGCGAGGTGCCGCAGCCCACCGGCACGCGGCACCGCCGCTCGACGCCGTACCAGGCGTACCGGACCACGGACGGCTACGTGACGGTCGGCGCCGCCAACGACCGGCTGTGGTTGCGGCTGCTCGGGGCCTTGGAGCGGCCCGAGTGGGAGACCGACCCGCGCTTCGCGACGCTGCCCGACCGGATGGACCAACATCGACGAGCTCGAGCGCGAGATCGAGGACGATCACGACGACCCGCACCACCGAGGAGTGGATCAAGGTCATCGACCAGGCCGGGGTGCCGTGCGGCCCGGTGCTGACCTTCGACGAGACTCTCGACGACCCGCACGTGATGGCGCGCGACATGGTCGCCGAGGTGGAGCACCCGATCATCGGCGAGATGCGCACCATCGGCCCGCCGACGAAGTTCTCCGGGATCGACTTCAAGCGTCCGCGGCCCCGCGCCGTGGCTCGGCCAGCACACCGCCGAGATGCTGCGCGAGACCGGCGTGCAAGCGACGACGAGATCGACAGCCCTGTTCACCGACGCGCGTCGCTGTTCGACGCGCACCCCGAGCTGGACGAGAGGACTGACCGCCATGACCGACCACCTGTGGTGGAGCGTCGCGACTCGATCGCGACCCTGGTCCTCAACCGGCCCGAGAGCCACAACGCGATCAACGTGCGGATGTACACGCGACCTGCCCGGCACCTGGTGCGCGACCTCGACGACGACCCCGCGGTCAAGGTGATCGTGCTCCGCGGCGCCGGCGAGCAGTCGTTCGCGTCCGGCGCCGACATCAGCGAGTTCGAGCAGGAGCGCGGCGACGCCGTAAGGCCGCCCGCGGCTACAACGAGAAGGTCGCCGGCGGCCGAGCACGCGATCGAGGGGATGACCAAGCCCACGATCGCGATGGTGCACGGCTACTGCATCGGCGGCGGCGCCGGCCTGGCCCTGGCGTGTGACATGCGCTTCGCCGACACCAGGTCGTCGCTTCGCGATCACGCCGGCCAAGCTCGGCCTCGTCTACAGCCTCGAGTCGACGCAAGCGGATGGTCGACCTGGTCGGCCCCTCCCGCGCCAAGTGGGTGCTGATGGGCGGGCTGCAGATCCCGGCGCCAGCGCGCCTACGAGCTCGGCCTCTTCGACGAGGTCGCCGAGCCCGAGGAGCTCGAGAAGCTCACCTACGAGTTCGCCGAGACCGTGACCAGCCGGGCCCAGTTCAGCGTGCGGGCCGGCCAAGGAGATGGTGACGAAGGATGCATCGACGGCCAGGTGCACCGACGACGAGGCGACCCTCGAGCTGCGCAACGCTCGTTCGACACCGAGGACTTCACCGAGGGCGTGCGGGCGTTCGTCGGCAAGCGCGTCCCCCGAGTTCCGGTGGTCCTGACATGACCACCACGACACCGGCGGCCCCGGTCGACCTCGACCTCGTCGTCGAGCGCGCCCGCGCGGCCGCCGCAGGACCCGGCGCAGCGAGTTCGGGTCGTTCTTCCTGAGCCGCTTCCTCGACCTCGACATCAGCTACGACGACGAAGAGCAGACCTGCACCGTCGTGCTGCCGTACGCCGCGCACCTGTGCAACCCGCAGGGCTCGGTGCACGGCGGGATGGTCACCACCGCGCTCGACATCTCGATGGGTCACCTGTGCCACCGGTTCCTGTCGACCGCGGTGACGATCGAGATGCAGATGCGGTTCTTCCGGCCGCTCACCGGCATCGGCACCTGCATCGGGCGGCTGGTTCGGGCCGGCCGCCGCATCGTCCACCTCGAGTCCCGGATGACCGACGAGGACGGCCGGCTCGCCGCCATGGGCACCGGCTCCTGGCACCGGCTGGACGCACGTGATGGCCCGCACCCGCCGCGATGGGCGCCCGCGCATCGCCGCACCGTCCCACACCCAGGGAGGAACCCGATGAAGCTGACCAGAGATCACCGCGCGGCGCCATGACGGCACGCGCTGGGCCTCACGGCGCGTGCGGAGGCGGCAGCGCCGCGACAGCGGCGACTACCCGTCGGAGGACATGGAGTGGACGATCGCGTTCGGCCCGGCGGCGGCAACGACATCATGGCCCGCACGATCGTCGACATCCTCCAGAAGGACGACATGTACCCCGAGAACATCGTGGTCGAGAACCGCGAGGGCGGCACGCGGCGCGACGGGCTGGGGCTACCTGTTCGGCCAGTCCGGCACCGGCTACGGCATCTCGACGACGTCGGGCTCCTTCATCACCACGCCGCTGCAGGCCGACACCGGCTGGAGCTCGACGACTTCACGCCCGTGGGCCTGATGGCGGCCGACTACGCCCTGCTGGTGACCGCGGGCGACAGCGAGATGGCAGACCTACGAGGACTGGGTCGTCCTTCGCCAAGGAGAAGGGCAGCGTCGTCGTCGGCGGGATCGGCACCATCAACGTCGACTACATCGTCCAGCAGATGATCGCCGACGCCGACGGGCTACGAGATCGAGTACGTGCCCTTCAACGAGGAGGGCCAGATGCAGACGGCCCTGCTCTCCGGCGCCATCGACTCGATGATCTCCAACCCGGGCTCGATCATGGGCCAGATCGAGGGCGGCCAGATGAACGGCACTGCTCTTCACCGGGCCCGAGCGTCTCGACGCGCTGCCCGACGTCGCCGACGAGCGAGGAGGAGGGCATCAGCGACATCCCTCGATGCCGCGTGGCCTGATCCTTCCGCCGGACGCGCCGCGAGGAGGCGCAGGAGTGGTGGATCGACACCATGCAGGAGGTCGTCGAGACCGAGGAGTGGCAGGCCTACCTCGACGAGAACTACCTCTGAAGGACGGCCGTGGGGTGAGGACTTCACGTCGTACCTCGAGGACACCAGTCCGCGCTTCGAGGAGCAGCTCGACCGAGCTGGGAGCGCTGTGACCACGATGGCACCTCCCCACGAGCAGCAGGAGCAGGCCGCCCGACGCTCCCCGGCTGGGTGCGGCCCAAGGCGTCTTCCTGCTGATGCTCCTCGTGGTGCTCGCGGTCTACACCGAGATGGCCTTCGGCCTGGAGTGGCGGACCGCCGCCGGCCGCATCGGTCCCGGGTTCTTCCCGCGGATCGTGGGGCTGCTCGGACTCGCGCATGACACTCTGCGCGCTGGTGACCGCGCTGCGCTCGCCGCGGGGCGAGGACGAGGCCGTCGAGCTGGAGGACGAGGTCGGCGACGCCGACCTCGGCAAGCACCCGCGGATGCTGGCGTCTGTTCGCTGGCCGCCGCGGTCTTCGTGGTGGCACGCTGCTCGTCGCTCGGCGCCGATCGTCTCCGCGGCGCTGTTCCTGCTCCCGTGCTTGGCTGCTCAACCGGGGCCGGCCTGGTGCTCAACGTGGTGCTCAGCCTCGGCGCTGCCCCTGGCCCTCTACCTGCTGTTCCAGACGCGCTCAACGCCGGGCTGCCCGACGGCATCCTGCCCCGTTTCTGACCTACGATCGACCTAGGACAGGACTCGATCCATGGACGTGTTCGACAACCTCGCCAGGGCATCGTGGCCATCCTACACCGGGCAAACCTGCTGCTGCTCGTTGCCGGCGTGATGCATCGGGATGATCGTCGGCGTGATGCCGGGTCTCGGCCCGTCCGCCGGCCTGGCGATCCTGCTGCCGCTCACGTTCACGATGGACCCGACGGGTGCGGTCGTGATGCTGGCGGCGGTCTACTACGGCGCGATGTACGGCGGCACGATCACCTCGGTGCTGATCAACACACCCGGCGAGTCGGCGACCGTGGCGAGCACGTTCGACGGCTATCCGCTCGCCAAGCAGGGCCGTGCCGGGCCGGCGCTGGTGATGGCGGCGGTCGCGATCGTTCGTCGCGGGCACCATCGGCGCCGATGCTGATCAGCGTCGCCGCCCCCGTGACGGCGTCGTTCGCCGCGACGTTCGGACCTGCCCGAGCTGTTCCTCGTCGTCGTGGCCGGCCTGCTCACGCTCATCGTCATCATCGGCACGCAACAAGCTGCTCGGCGCGCTCTCGGCCCTCATCGGCTTCGCCATCGCGACCGTCGGCATCGACATCGGCACCGGCCAGCAGCGCTACACGTTCGGGATCGGTCGAGCTGATCAACGGCATCGACTTCATCCCGGTCGCGATCGGCCTGTTCGGCGTCGGCGAGATCCTGCACACGCTGTGGCGTGGCGGCCACCTGGAGAAGCTCGCCTACTTCAACGTGTCCGCTCGCGAGTCGCGGCTTCTGGCCGAACAAGAAGGACTACCGCGAGTCGGCCGGACCCGATCACCCGCGGCTCGTTCCTCGGCTTCTTCGTCGGTGCCACCCCGGGCGCCGGCGCGACCGTGGCCTCCCTGATGTCGTACAACCTGGAGAAGTCGGTCTCGAAGACGCCCCGAGAAGTTCGGCAAGGGTGCGATGGCCGGGCTGGCCGGTCCGGAGGCGGCCAACAACGCCGCCTCGTCGGGCGCGATGGTGCCGCTGCTGACCCTCGGCATCCCGGGGTCGGCGCCACGGCGGTGCTCATCGGCGGCTTCATGATGTGGGGGCTGCAGCCCGGCCCGCTGCTGATGGAGCAGAACCCGGAGTTCGCGTGGGGCCTGATCGCGAGCATGTTCCTCGGCAACGTGATGCTGCTGGTCGTCAACATCTTCGCGATCCCGGCGTTCGCGAGCATCGCGCGGGTGCCGTTCCGGGTGCTCGGCCCGGCCATCATCGTGGTCTGCGTCTTCGGCACGTTCACCGTCAACGGCAGCGTCGATCGAGGTGGCGATCATGCTGGCCTGCGGCGTGCTCGGCTTCTTCATGCGCCGCTTCGGCCTTTCGCCCGCGGCGATGGTCATCGCGCTCGTGCTCGGCCCGATGGCCGAGGAGTCGCTGCGCCAGACGATGATCATCTCCGGCGGCAGCTTCGACATCTTCGTCGAGCGCGGGACCTCCTTGGCGCTGCTGATCGTGATCGTCGCGCTGCTCTGCGCTGCCCCTGATCGTCGGACTGATCAAGCAGGCAGCGGCAGGCGCAGGTCCGCGAGATCGGCCGGGCGCGGCGGAACAAGGCCCGCGCCAGGGCGGCCCGCAACGACGAGGACCGGGGACCGGCGAGGACGACGAGGGTGGGCTCGTAGTGCTCCTGCACGTCGCGAGCACCGCGGCGGCCGCCCTCGCGGGAGCGGGGATCGCCACCGTGCTGCGGCTGCCCGCCGCTCCCCTGCTCGGGGCGATGACGGGAGTCGCCCTGCTCGGGCTGTTCACGACATGTCGTGGAAGTGCCGTCGGCAGGCAAATGGATCGTCTACTGCCTGGTGGGCTGGCTGCTCGGCCAGACCATCACCAGGGAGGCGCTGGGAGCGCTGCGCTCCTCCGCGGTCCCGATCCTGGTGACCGTCGGCGCGTTCCTGCTGTTCGGACTGTTGATGGGACTGGCACTCTGGCGGTTCACCGATCTCGACGCGCATTCTGCTCTGCTCGCCACGGCCCCGGGAGGCATCGCCCAGATGGGCGTCCTCTCCGCCGAGGTGAAGGCGAACGTGCCGGTGGTGCTGGCCATCCACGTCTTGCGGGTCACCTCGGTGATCGTGCTGATGAGTGTGGGACTCAAGCTGATGGGAGGACGCTCTTGACCGACAACCATCGACCGAGCCACTCGCGGGCATCCGCGTGGTGGACCTGAGCCGGGCACTGGCCGGCCCCTACGCGACGATGATGCTCGCCGACGTAGGAGCCGACGTGCTGAAGGTGGAGCCGCCGACCGGCGACGACAGCAGGGGCTGGCTCCCGTTCACCGACCCCGGCGACGATCAGCAGTCGGTCTCGACGTACTTCCTGTCCGCGAACCGCGGCAAGCGCTCGGTGCGGCTGGACCTGAAGCAGCCCGATGACGTCGCCCGGCTTCGCGAACTGTGCGCCGAGGCCGACGTGCTGGTCGAGAACTACCGCCCCGGCCTGATGGCCCGCCTCGGGCTCGACCCGGCCGACCTGCGTCGCGACAACCCGCGCCTGGTGACGCTGTCCATCACCGGCTTCGGCACCGGCGGACCCGACGGCCAGCGGCCCGGCTTCGACCAGATCGTGCAGGCCGAGGCCGGGCTGATGAGCCTGACCGGCGTCTCCCGACGGCAGCCCGACACGGGTCGGCCTGCCCATCGCCGACCTGCTTGCGGGCATGTTCGGCGCGTTCGGCGTGATGGCGGCGCTCGCCGACCGCGAGCGCACCGGCACGGGCCGCGCCGTCGAGACGTCGCTGCTCGCCGCGGTCACGTCGGTGCACGCGTTCCACGGCGCCGGCTGGCTGGGCGCCGGCGTCGAGCCGGCCCGCACGGGCAACCGGCACCCGTCGATCGCCCCGTACGGCACGTTCACGCTGCGCCGACGCCGACGTCGTCATCGCGGTCGGCTCGGAGTCGCTGTGGCGACGCTTCGCCGACGGTGGTCGGCTCGACCCCGAGCGGCCGGACATCGCCAGCAACGCCGCTGCGCGTCGCGAGGAGTCGACGCCCTGCAGGCCGAGATCGACGCCCTGCTCGCGGATCGCAAGGCCGACGACGTGCTGGCCGAGCTCGGCGAGGCCGGTGTCCCCTCCGGGCGGATCCGGTCGATCCCCGAGGTCTACGACTGGGAGCAGGTCCGGCACCTCGGGCTGATCCACCAGATGACCCATCCGGTGCTCGGCGACGTCGTCGTGCCCGGTGGCGCGGTGCGCTACGACGGCGAGACAGCGGCCGCCACGCAGCCCCCGCCCCTGCTCGGCGAGCACCAGGACCAGCTCGACTCCCCGTGGGCGAGCGGTGAGCGCGCCGTCGTACGCCGTGGTGGGCGGCGGGATCATCGGCATGGCCGTGGCCGCCCGGCTCCAATCGGTCGACCCGGACGCGTCGGTCACCGTGTGGGAGAAGGAGGACACGCTCGCCAGCCACCAGACCGGTCGCAACTCCGGCGTCGTCCATGCCGGGCTCTACTACGAACCGGGATCCCTCAAGGCGCACGCTCTGCCGCCGCGGCGTCGGGCTGCTGCGCGAGTTCTGCCAGGAGCACGACATCGCGTACGACGAGATCGGCAAGGTGCTGGTCGCGCTCGACGAGACAGGACCGGTCCCGCCTCGGCGCGATCGAGGAGCGCGCGCTCGGCCAACGGCGTACCCGGTGTCCGCCGCATCGACGGCGCCGAGCTGCGCGAGATCGAGCCGCACGTCGCCGGCGTGGCCGGGCTGCACTCGCCCACGACCGCCATCGTCGACTTCCCCGGCGTCACTCGTGCGCTGGCCCGCCAGGTCGAGGAGCGCGGCGGCGAGGTGCACTGCGGCATCACGGTCTCGGACATCGATCCCGACAGCACCGGCGGAGTGGTGCTGCGCGGCACCCGCCACGACGGCACGACCGGCGTCCAGCGCTTCGACCGGGTGGTGCTCTGTGCCGGGCTCCACAGTGACCGGCTGGCCGAGCGAGCCGGCGACGAGGCCGACCCGCGGATCGTGCCGTTCCGCGGCGAGTACTTCCTGCTCCGGCCCGAGAAGCGCTCGCTCGTCAACGGGCTGGTCTACCCGGTGCCCGACCCCCGCTACCCGTTCCTCGGGGTGCACCTGACGCCGCGCGTGGACGGGGAGGTCATGGTCGGCCCGAACGCCGTGCTGGCACTGGCCCGCGAGGGCTACGGCTGGGGCAAGGTCTCGGCGCGCGACCTGCGAGAGATCGCGGCGTCGCCCGGGTTCCGCCGGTTCGCCCGCACGCACTGGCGCACCGGTGTGGCCGAGATGGCCGGGTCGCTGAGCAGTCGCCGCTTCGTGGCCGCGGCTCGCCGCTACGTGCCCGAGCTGCAGGTGGCGGACGTGGTCGCCGGGCCGAGCGGCATCCGCGCCCAGGCCATGGACCGGTCCGGCAACCTGGTCGACGACTTCCGCATCAACGTGCGCGGGCCCGTCGTGGCCCTGCGCAACGCGCCGTCGCCGGCCGCGACGTCCAGCCTGGCCATCGCCGAGCACGTCGTGGACGTCGCGCTCGGCCGCACCACCGACGGGAGCACCGGATGAGCAGCACACCCCTCGAGCGCGGCCTGTGGGTCGTCCTGGCCACGCCCTTCGACGAGGACGACGAGGTCGACCACCACTCGTTGCGTCGCCAGGTCGAGCTCGCGGAGCGGGTCGGCGCCACCGGGCTGGTCGCGCTCGGCGTCTTCGGCGAAGCCGCCAGCCTGTCGTCGGCCGAGCAGGGCTCGGTGCTCCACACCGTGTCCGCAGCCACCGATCTGCCGGTGGTCGCGGGCCTCTCCGCGCGTACGACGGCGGTCGCCGTCGAGCAGGCCCACCAGTGCATCGCGGCCGGATCCCGTCCGCCTGCGTGCCGTGATGGTGCAGGCCCACTCGCCCCGGAGCGAGGTGCTCGTCGACCACCTGCAGCGGATCAACGACGCGACCGGACTCGACGTGGTGCTGCAGGACTACCCGGTCGCCTCCGGGGTGCACGTCACCGCCGACGCCCTGCTCGAGACGGTCACGCACTGCCCGTTCGTGGTCGCCATCAAGGCCGAGTGCACGCCTACCGCACCCTCGGTGGCCGCCCTGACCGCGGGCACCCGCCTGCCGGTCTTCGGCGGCCTGGGCGGCGTCGGCCTGGTCGACGAGCTGGCCTGCGGCGCCGCCGGTGCGATGACCGGTTTCAGCCACCCGGAGGGCCTGCGCGCCGCCCTCACGGCGTACGACGAGGGCGGCTTCGCCGCGGCCCGCGAGGCCTGGGCGCCGTGGCTGCCGCTGGCAAACTTCGAGGGCCAGGCCGGCATCGGGCTCGCCCTTCGCAAGGAGATCCTGCAGCAGCGCGGGGTGCTGACGACGCCTCGCGTGCGGCCGCCGGCCCCCGGCGTACCGCCGCTCCTCGAGCCGGTGCTCGACCCAGCACCTGTCCTCGCTCCCCACCACCCTGGAGGTGTTCCTGATGGATCTCGGACTCAGCGGCAAGGTCGCCGTCGTCCTCGGCTCGACGTCCGGTCTCGGTCGCGCGAGTGCGGTGGCGCTGGCCGACGAGGGCGCGCACGTCGTGGTCGTCGGCCGCCGCAAGGAGCTCGTCGACGAGCTCGCCGCGTCCCTGCCATCGGCTGCCGGCGTGGTCGCCGACCTGGCCGACGCCGATGCACCGGCGGCGATCGCGGAGGCTGCGCGGTCGGCCTTCGGGCGGATCGACGTGCTCGTGCTGAACGGCGGCGGGCCCACTCCCGGCACGGCTCCCGACCTGACCGCCGAGGGGGCCCGGGCCGCCACCGACCTGCTGCTCACCCCGCACGTCGCGATGGTCGGCGAGGTCCTGCCCGCCATGCGTGAGGCCGGCTGGGGCCGGATCGTCGCCATCGGCTCGAGCGGCGTGCAGCAGCCGATCCCGACGCTCACCTCCTCCAACGTCGGCCGCGCTGCGTTGGCGGCGTACCTCAAGACGCTCGCCGGCGCCGTCGCCGCGGACGGCGTGACCGTCAACATGGTGCTGCCCGGACGCATCGACACCGACCGCGTCGCCTCCCTCGACGAGGCCGCAGCCGGCCGTGCCGGTACCGACGTCGCCACGGCACGCGCCAACGCAGAGAAGACCATCCCGGTCGGCCGCTACGGCGACCCCGACGAGTTCGCGTCGGTCGTCACGTTCCTGAGCAGCAGCCGCGCCGCGTACGTCACCGGCGAGCAGGTGCGCTGCGACGGCGGCCTGGTCGCCGGCTACTGACCGACACCACCCCGACCCCCGAGGAGCACCCATGAACCTGGCCACCATCGACCACGACGGCACCGACGTGCCGGTCCTCGTCGACGCCGAGCGTGGCGTCGTCCGCATCGACCGGCTCACCGACCAGGCACCCGCCGACCTGATGGCGGTGATCGAGGACGGTCGGTACGACGATCTGGCCAAGGCCGCGGAGGTGGCCGAGGACGCCCTGTTCACGCCGACCGCGGAGGTGCGCTTCACCGCGCCGTACCGCCGGCCGCGCAAGATCTGGGGCATCGGGCTGAACTACGTCGCGCACGCGGCCGACCTCGCCGAGAGCGTGCCCGACGAGCCGGCGTCGTTCATCAAGGGCGACCACACCATCATCGGCACCGGCGACCCGATCCCGGTCCCGCAGCAGAGCGAGCGGACGACGGCCGAGGGCGAGCTCGGACTGGTGATCGGCCGCTACTGCCGCAACGTGAGCGAGGAGGATGCACTCGACCACGTCTTCGGCGTCACCACGATCCTCGACCAGACCGCCGAGGACATCCTGCAGCGGAACCCGCGCTTCCTCACCCGCTCGAAGAACTTCCCGGGGTTCTTCTCGTTCGGCCCCGAGATCGTGCCGATGGCGGCGCTGCTCGAGCGCTTCGGCTCGATCGGCGACGTCGAGGTCTCGACGGTGGTGAACGGCGACGAGTCGCGCACCAACACCGTCGAGATGATGCGCTACAGCCCGGCGTTCCTGGTCAGCTTCCACAGCGCCGTGATGCCGCTCTTCCCCGGCGACATCATCTCCACCGGCACCCCCGGCGCGATCCATGTGAAGCCCGGTGACGTGGCGGAGTGCCGCATCCCGCGCGTCGGTCAGCTGGTCAACCCGGTGGTCGCCGGCTGACGACCGGCGTCAGCCGACGACGACCTCGACGCGCTGGAACTCCTTGAGCTCGGTGTAGCCCGTCGTCGCCATCGAGCGCCGCAGGGCGCCGATCAGGTTCATGGTGCCGTCGGAGACGCGGGAGGGGCCGAAGAGGATCTCCTCGAGCGACCCGATCGGGCCGAACTCGACGCGCTCACCGCGCGGCAGCTCCGCGTGGTGGGCCTCGGCTCCCCAGTGGAAGCCGCGGCCCGGCGCGTCGGTCGCCCTCGCCAAGGGTGATCCGACCATGACCGCGTCGGCACCGCAGGCGACGGCCTTGGCGATGTCGCCCGAGCGGCCGATCGAGCCGTCGGCGATGACGTGGACGTAGCGGCCACCCGACTCGTCGAGGTAGTCGCGACGCGCAGCGGCGACGTCGGCCACGGCGCTCGCCATGGGTACCGCGACTCCGAGGACCGTGCGGGTCGTGTGCGCCGCTCCCCCACCGAAGCCGACGAGCACGCCGGCGGCGCCGGTGCGCATCAGGTGCAGGGCGGCCTGGTAGGTCGCGCACCCGCCCACGATGACGGGCACGTCGAGCTCGTAGATGAACTCCTTGAGGTTCAGCGGCTCCGCCTGGCTGGAGACGTGCTCGGCCGACACCGTGGTGCCTCGGATGACGAACATGTCGACGCCGGCGTCGACCACGGCCTTGGCGAACTCCTTGGTGTGCTGTGGTGACAGGGAGCCGGCGACGGTGACGCCTGCCTCGCGCATCTGCTGCAGGCGGGCGGTGATCAGGCCGGGCTTGATCGGCTCGGCGTACATCTCCTGCATGCGGCGGGTGGCGTCACCGCCCTGAAGTCCGGCGACCTCCTCCAGCAGGTCGGACGGGTCGTCGTACCTGGTCCACAGACCCTCGAGGTTGAGCACTCCGAGGCCGCCGAGCTTGCCGAACGCGATCGCGGTCGCCGGCGACATCACCGAGTCCATCGGCGCCGCCAGCACCGGCAGCTCGAACCGGTATGCGTCGATCTGCCACGCGACGCTGACCTCCTCGGGATCGCGGGTGCGCCGGGAGGGCACGATGGCGATGTCGTCGAAGGAGTATGCGTGGCGGGCGCGCTTGGCCTTGCCGATCTCGATCTCGGTCATGCGGGGTCCCCGCGTCGATGTTCGGCGGAGGAGCGGAGCGGGGGAGGCGAAGAACGTCGTGGGGTGCTCACCGGAGCAGCCTATCGGCGACGGCCGGCGGGCCCGCACACGGACGAGCGGCCCCACCCCTGAGGGTGAGGCCGCTCGTCACTGAGTGCTGCTGCGTCAGCGTCCGGAGTAGGCCCAGGCGCTCACGTTGAGGGTGTTCTCCTCGCCGGTGAAGCCTTCAGCCGGCGAGTAGGTGTCGGTCACGAACCTGACGTTCGTGTCGTCGGCGGTGCCGCCGACGTTGTCCGGCCCGACGCCGTACAGGTTGAAGGCGAAGTTGCCGCCACCGGAGTCCATCATGTTGCCGATCTCGTCGGCGTTGTCGGTGTGGTAGCTACCGATGGTGTGACCGACCTCGTGCGCGATGACGTTGCCGACCGCGGCCGAGACGAACTTGATCCGGTCGCTCGACGCGTTCATGAACGTGTTGAGCGACGAGATCGGGCCGGCTGGCCGCGCTGAGCACGTCGAGCAGCACGATCGCCTCGTCCTCGTGCCCGTAGTTGCCCGGGTCGATGTACTGCGCGATGCCGATCGTGCTGATCGCGGTCTCGGCGATCGTGCCGGCGACGTAGATGCGCGACACGTTCTCCTTGCCGATCAGGTCGGCGTTGGTGCGAGCGTTGAGCACCTCGACGTTGACGTCGGGGTTGAGCCCACCGTTCTGCAGCTCGCTCTGCAGGTTGGCGCGCACCGTGTTGAGGATGCGGTTCTCGACCTTGCGGGCGTCGGCACGGGCGATGCCCCACTTCGGCACGAACGACTCGAACGGCGACACGTTGCGGACGCCGGGGCCGTTCCAGGTGCCAGTGTTGACCCGGCCGGGAGCGAAGTCGAGCAGGACGGTCTGGGTGCGGGCGGTGCGGTCGAGCTGGGCGCCGGGACGGTAGCCCTCGACGGTGACGTCGTAGTCGCCGACCGCGCCGGTCACCTGGACGGCGTACCAGCCGGCCTCCTCGGCGACGTACGCGATGGTCGTGTTGCCACCGCCCGGGAGGGGCGAGGTGGGCGGGTAGAGCGAGGACGCGTCGGTGCCGACGCCGCCCACGCGCTGCTCACCACTGGGCGTGGTGACCGCGAGGCCGGTGGCACCGCCGTTGGCCACGCCGCCGACGACGTCACCCGGACGCAGCTTCACGGAGTAGAAGTCGCGGTCGGCCTGCTGCACGGAGATGGCGAGGTTGTAGTTGCCCGTGTCGGCGCCGCCGGTGCCGCTGCCGGAGTCGAACGGGTCGAGCGGCAGCGGGCCGGCCAAGGCGTAGCCGGCCGCGAGCACGTAGTAGGTGCCGCCTGCGTCGGGCGTGAAGTTCAGGTTGCTGGAGGTGCCGGTGCCGCTGTCGTCGTCGGCCGCGAGCAGGGTGCCCTCGGCGTCGTACACGGCGAGGATGGTGTCGGTGGTCGACGCGCTGCCCTCGGTGTTGGCCAGGATGGAGTTGCCCGCCGTGACCTCGACCTTGTAGAAGTCGAAGTCGTTGGTGTCGTCACCGGGCGCGTCACCGTGCGGGCCGTCGCCGAGCACCGAGGTGGTCGTGATGGCGCCCCGTCCGGCGATGGCCGTGTCGGTGGCCAGGGTGATGGAGCCCTGGTCCTCGGCCGTGGTGATGGCGCGGGACGTGGGGGCGGCGATGCTGGCGAGCTCACCGAGGATGCGCACGCGGCCGTTCTTGGCGTTGGCCGTGCCGAACTCGGGGATCGGCTCGGCATTGGGCGCGGTGTCGTTGGACCCCGCGGTGCCGGCCGGCTCCTCCTCGTCGTGGACGAAGGCCGGCGGGAGCGCGGAGGCCTTTGCTGCTTCGCGCCGGTTGGCCGCCAGCTTCGAGGAGTCGGCGCGCACATCCGCCTTCGCGTGCATCTTCTTGTTCCACGAGAAGTAGTCGGCGTCGGTCAGGTCGGGAAGGTTCGCGAGGTACGGGTTGGGGCTGACGGCGGTGGCCGTGCCCTTCCGTGCGGCCACGTCGGCGCCCTTGGGCGCGATCTGGAAGCCGGCGTCGAGGGCCTTCTGCTGGCCCGGCGTCACGCCCTCACCGGTGCCGGCGAGCGCGTTGGACAGTGTTGGAACGGCAAGACTGGCGACGGCAGCGATGCCGACCGCGGCTGCGAAGGTTTTCCGCACGTGGGTTCCCTCTCCCGAGATGCTCGGAATGAGGCCCATGGCTCGCGTGGTCACGTGACAGGGCCCCGATTCCCTGATGTCAGGAACGTAAGCGGAGAGTGGCTCCCTGTCTAGACCAAGGTCGGCAAACTTTTCGCGACTGCTTGCGAACGTCAGTGACCGGAGTAGTTGGGAGCCGCGACCGTCATCTGTACGTCGTGCGGGTGGCTCTCCTTGAGCGACGCCGAGGTGATGCGCACGAACCTGCCCTTGTCCTGGAGCTCGGGGATGGTGCGTGCGCCGACGTAGAACATCGACTGGTTCAGCCCGCCGATGAGCTGGTGCGCCACGGCGGAGAGTGGCCCGCGGTAGGCGACCTGGCCCTCGATGCCCTCGGGCACGATCTTGTCGTCGCTGGTGACCTCGGCCTGGAAGTAGCGGTCCTTGGAGTAGGACTTCTTGCCACGGCTGCTCATCGCGCCCAGCGAACCCATGCCGCGGTAGGCCTTGAACTGCTTGCCGTTGACGAAGACCACCTCGCCCGGCGACTCCTCGCAGCCGGCCAGCATCGAGCCGATCATCACCGACTCCGCTCCCGCCACGATCGCCTTGGCGATGTCGCCGGACTGTTGGAGCCCGCCGTCGGCGATGACCGGGACGCCGGCCGGCTTCGCGGCGAGCGAGGCTTCGTAGACCGCCGTGATCTGCGGTACGCCGCAGCCGGTCACGACCCGCGTCGTACAGATGGAGCCGGGGCCGAAGCCGACCTTCACCGCGTCGGCGCCCGCGTCGACGAACGCCTGCGCGCCATCTCGGGTGGCGACGTTGCCGCCGATGACCTGCACGTGGCGGGTGGCCGGGTCGCTCTTCAGCCGGGCGACCATGTCGAGCAGCATCCGCACGTGGCCGTGGGCGGTGTCGGCGACGAGCACGTCGACGCCGGCCTCGATGAGTGTCGTCGCGCGCTGCCAGGCGTCGCCGAAGTAGCCGATCGCGGCGCCCACCATCAGCCGGCCGTCGGCGTCGTACGACGCGTGCGGGAACTGCTCGGACTTCACGAAGTCCTTGACCGTGATCAAGCCGGCCAGGCGGCCGTCGGTGTCGACGAGGGGCAGCCGCTCGCGCTTGTGCTTGCGCAGCAGGAGGGTCGCGTCGTCACGGGAGATGCCGACCTCACCGGTGATCAGCGGCATCGGCGTCATCATCTCGTCGACCTTGGTGGTCGCCCACTCGGCGACCGGGGTGAACCTCAGGTCGCGGTTGGTGATGATGCCGAGCAGCCGGTTGTCGGTGTCGACGACGGGCAGGCCGGAGACGCGGTACTCGCCACAGATGCGGTCGAGCTCCTCGAGCGTCGCGTCGGGCCCGATCGTCACGGGGTTGGAGATGATGCCGGTCTGGGTGCGCTTGACGAGGTCGACCTGGTAGGCCTGGTCGTCGAGCGAGAGGTTGCGGTGCAGCACGCCGAGGCCACCCTGGCGGGCCATGGCGATCGCCATCCTCGACTCGGTGACGGTGTCCATCGCGGCGCTCACCAGCGGCACCTTCAGGCTGATCTCACGGGTCAGCCGCGACGTGGTGTCGATCTCGGTGGGGTTGAGGTCGGACATGCCGGGCAGCAGCAGCACGTCGTCGTAGGTCAGGCCGAGGGCGGCGAACTTGTCGGGCACTCCCTCGTGGTTGACACCGTCAGTCATGGGTCAGCGACGACCTTTCGCGAGCCGGGGAACGAGACCCCATCCTACGGGGCGCGCGACGCGCCGTAGCTCTCGGTGGTCGAGTGCCCGCCCCTGCTCTCGGTGGTCGAGTGCCCGCCGCCAGCTCTCGGTGGTCGAGTGCCCGCCGCAGCTCTCGGTGGTCGAGTGCCCGCCGCAGCGCTCGGTGGTCGAGTGCCCGCCGCAGCTCTCGGTGGTCGAGTACCCGCCGCAGCTCTCGGTGGTCGAGTGCCCGCCGCAGCTCTCGGTGGTCGAGTGCCCGCGAGGAACGAGCGGGTGTATCGAGACCCGGGTGTATCGAGACCGCCGCTCGCGACGACCCGGTCTCGATACGCTCGCTGGCGCTCGCTACTCGACCAGCGAGAAAGGGGGCGCTTGCTACTCGACCAGCGAGAAAGGGGGCGCTTCTACTCGCCGCGGAACTCAACTCGACCACCGAGAACGGGGGCGCTCGCTACTCGACCAACGAGGAGTGAGCACCGGAGGGTTCACAGCGACTCGGTCGGCTCGATCGGCTCCGGGGTCCTCGCCGGGACGGGGACCGGCACGGTGCGCAGGTGCCAGAGCCAGCACAGCAGGCCGGCGAGCACGAGCACCGCCGAGCCGAGGGCCAGCGTGAACACCGAGTGCGTGACCCACGGGGTCACGAAGGCGGCGGTGAGGCCGTTGAGCCCCAGCGCGAAGAACGTGAACATCGACACCGAGGCGCCGCGCGAGCGCGGGAACATGTCGAGCAGCACCAGCTGGAGGGTCGGGTACGCCGCGGCCGTGCCGACGGCGATCAGCGCCGGCCCGATGACGGCGTACGGCAGGTCGGCGGCGGTGGGCAGCAGCGAGAGGACGACGTTGAGCACGGCACCGCCGAACCCGAAGACAAGCGCCCAGGTCACCAGCGTGCGACCCGAGATCCGGCCCGCCGCCCGGCCACTGATCCAGGCACCGACCAGGACGCCGGAGATCATCGGAACGAAGAGCACCCAGAAGTCGAGCTCGCCCTTGCCGAGCACGTCGACGATGAAGATCGGCGCCGAGCCGATGTAGAGGAACTGGCCGGCGAAGCTGAGCGCCGCCGCCCACGCGACGCGATGGAAGCGCACGTTGCGCGCCACCTCGCTGAGGCTGCCGAGCAGGGAGCCCACCGCCAGCGGCGTACGACGCTCGACCGGGTGGGTCTCGGGCAGCGCGACGGCCACCAGCCCGACCAGGAGCAGCCCGAAGCCCGCCAGGAACCAGAAGATCACCGGCCACGGGCCGACCTGCAGCAGGAACCCGCCGACGATCGGCGCGACCGCGGGCGCGACGCCGAAGATCATCATCACCCGGCTCATCAGCCGCTGGGCCTCCGGACCGTCGAAGACGTCGCGGATCACGGTGCGGCTGACGATGACGCCGCCGCCAGCGCTGAGGCCCTGGAGCACGCGGAACGTCAGCAGCATCGGCAGCGACGTCGAGAAGGCGCAGCCGATCGAGGCCACCGCGAACACCGCGCACCCGCCGAGGATCACCGGCCGGCGACCGATGGCGTCCGAGAGCGGCCCGGGGAACGGGCTCATCAGGCCGAACGCCAGCAGGTACGCGCTCACGACGAGCTGCATCTGGTCGGTGCTGACGTCGAGGTCGGCGCCCATCTTCTTGAACGCCGGGAACGGGGTGTCGATGCTGAACGGCCCCAACATCGAGAGCCCCGCGAGCAGCAACGGCACCACGATCATCGCGACCCTCGGCGACATCCCCCTGGCGGTGAAGGTGGCGGGGACGGGCGAGGGCACGGCCCCAGCCTTTCAGACACCCGCTGGCCTCAGCGGGGCAGCGGCTTCAGGCCCCTCACCGGCACCCGCACGGTCAGCACGTTCGCGGCCATCCGGATCCGGCCGCGCAGGCCGGCCGCGAGCACCATCGGCAGCACCGCCTGGTTGTCGGCGTCGGTCGTGAGCACGACCTCGTCGACGCCGAGGGAGCCGGCAAGTCGGGCGGCGTCGATCAGCAGCCGGGTGCCGATGCCGCGCCGCTGCCAGGCCGGGTCCACGCGCAGGCCGAGCGTCCGCTCCCGTGCGTCATCCCCGATCAGCGTGGCGAGGCCGACGACGGTGCCCTCGACGACCGCCCGGACCGACCGCCCGACCACGTCGTACGACGGCGTCTCGCGGCCGCCGATGCGGCGACCGGGCGGCGGCACCGACGGCTTGAGCCGGGCCAGGACGTCGGTGACCAGCCCCGCCATCGAGGCAGCGCGGGCGTGCTCCGTGGCCGTGAACGGGGCGGTTCGTCGTACCTGCACGGAGACGTCGCCGACGGCCATGTCCAAGACGTCCTGCACGGGCGCGAACTCCCCCGGCACCGGGTCCGCCTCGGCGTCGAAGAGCGCGGCCGCGACCTCCGGGAAGCTCGCCGGCTGAGCCAGGATCGTGCGGGCCGCCTGCACGTAGCGGGTCGGCTGGTCGACGAGCGCCGACTCGGTGCAGGGCGCAGCGCTCACCCCGTGTCCACCCGCTCCCTCGACGAGGGCGGCGAGATCGGGAAGTCCCCAGCCGTCGGGGGTACCGAGCACGAGCTCGTCGGTGACGCGCTCGACCCCGGGGAAGATCTGCAGCCCGAGGATGTTGACACCGGCCTCCCCGCAGCGCAGCGCAAGGGTCGCCAGGGAGCCGGGCCGGTCGGGCAGGGTGGTGCGCACGCGCCAGAGCATGGACTCAGGATCGCGCCGTCGCGTTGCGCCCAGGCCGCGTGCGTGTTTCCGGAGTGCAACAAGTCTCGCTGGGTAGCCTCCACCCATGAGCGGCGTGGTCGACCGGATCGACCGGTTCCAGGAGCGGCACCCGCGCGCGTCGATCCCGCTGGCCGTGGTCTACAAGTTCCTCGACGACCAGGGCAACTACATGGCCGCCGCGATGACCTACTACGCGTTCGTCGCGATCTTCCCGCTGATGCTGCTCGGGACGTCGATCCTCGGCTTCATCCTCGAGGGCCGGCCGGGCTGGCAGGAGGAGATCCTCAACTCCGCGCTCAGCCAGTTCCCGATCATCGGCGACGAGCTCGGCCGACCGGAGGGCCTGAGCGGCTCGGTCAGCGGTGTCCTGGTCGGCTCCCTCGCTGCGCTGTACGGCGCCCTGGGTCTCGGGCAGGCGGTGCAGAACTGCATGCACGTCGTCTGGTCGGTGCCGCGCAACAGCCGGCCCAACCCGGTCTACGCCCGTCTCAAGAGCCTGCTGCTCATCGTCACCGCTGGCGCCTCGCTGCTCGCCGTGACCATCGTGTCGGCTATCGCGACGAACACGGAGGCGTTCAGCCAGTGGGTCGACACCTCGCTGGGGTGGCTGCTGCCGGTCCTCACCGTGCTCGTGGTCGGGAGCGGCCTCACCGCGCTCTTCCGGTTCGCCGCCACGGGCCAGCACAGCCTGCGCCGGGCCGCGCCGGGCGGGTTCACGCTGGCGGTCCTGTGGCAGCTGTTGCAGTACATCGGTGCGGCCTATGTGGCGGGAGTGCTGGTCGGCACGTCCTCGATGACCAAGATCTTCGGCGTCGTGCTCGGGCTCGTCGGCTTCCTCTACATCGGCGCCGTGATGGCCGTGCTGGCGATGGAGGTCAACGTCGTGATCGCGCGGCGGCTCTACCCACGAGCACTCCTGACGCCGTTCACCGACAACGTGCGGCTGACCGCGGCCGACCGCCGGGCCTACACGGGCTATGCGCAGATGCAACGGCACAAGGGATTCGAGCGGGTGGAGGTCGTCTTCGCCGACCGCGACGCCGAGGCCGACGAACCGGGGCCGCACGAAGGACCCGAGCCGGTGCGCGACGACTTCGACCGCCGCCCGGCCCCGACGCCGGACGACTGATCCGAAATGCACGACGCCGCCCCGGTCGAGCCGGGGCGGCGTCGTGGGTGAGGCGGTGGATCAGTGGCCGTGCCCGTGGCCGTGGCCGGCGCCCGCAGCGGACGCCTCCTCTTCCTCGGGCTTCTCGACGACCAGGGTCTCGGTCGTGAGCAGCATGCCCGCGATCGAGGTGGCGTTGACGAGCGCCGAACGGGTGACCTTGACCGGGTCGAGGACACCCTGGGCGACCAGGTCGCCGTACTCCTCGGTGGCGGCGTTGTAGCCCTTGCCGACACCGAGCTCGCGGACCCGGGTGGTCACGACGTAGCCGTTGACGCCGCCGTTCTCGGCGATCCAGCGCAGCGGCTCGTCGGCGGCCTTGCGCACGATGCGTACGCCGACGGCCTCGTCACCGGTGAGGCCGAGCTCGCCGTCGAGCACGGAGACCGCGTGGATGAGGGCGGAGCCGCCACCGGCGACGATGCCCTCCTCGATCGCGGCACGCGTCGCGGAGACGGCGTCCTCGATGCGGTGCTTCTTCTCCTTGAGCTCCACCTCGGTGGCGGCGCCGACCTTGATCACGCACACGCCGCCGGCCAGCTTGGCGAGACGCTCCTGGAGCTTCTCGCGGTCCCAGTCGGAGTCGGAGTTCTCGATCTCGGCCTTGATCTGGTTGACGCGACCCTCGACGGCGGCGGAGTCGCCGGCACCGTCGACGATCGTGGTGTCGTCCTTGGTGATGACGATGCGTCGGGCCTGACCGAGCACCTCGAGGCCGACCTGGTCGAGCTTGAGGCCGATCTCGGGCGCCACGACCTGGCCGCCGGTCAGGGTCGCGATGTCCTCGACCATGGCCTTGCGGCGGTCACCGAACGCCGGGCTCTTGACCGCGACGGCGTTGAAGGTGCCGCGGATCTTGTTGACGACCAGCGTCGACAGGGCCTCGCCCTCGACATCCTCGGCGAGGATGAAGAGCGGCTTGCCCGCGGCGACGACCTTCTCGAGCAGCGGCAGGAGGTCGGCGATCGCCGAGATCTTGCCCTGGTGCAGAAGGATGTAGGGGTCGTCGAGGACGGCCTCCATGCGCTCCGGGTCGGAGACGAAGTAGGCGGAGATGTAGCCCTTGTCGAACTGCATGCCCTCGGTGAACTCCAGCTCGGTGCCCATGGTGTTGGACTCCTCGACGGTGATCACGCCGTCCTTGCCGACCTTGTCGAACGCCTCGGCGAGCAGCTCGCCGATGACGCCGTCACGGCTCGAGATGGTGGCGACCGAGGCCATGTCCTCCTTCGACTCCACCTCCCGGGCGGCTTCGCGCAGCGCGTCGCCGACGGCCTCGGCCGCGGCGTCCATGCCGCGCTTGAGGCCCATCGGGTTGGCACCGGCCGCGACGGCGCGCAGGCCCTCGTGGACCATCGCCTGCGCCAGCACGGTCGCGGTGGTGGTGCCGTCACCGGCGACGTCGTTGGTCTTGGTGGCGACCTCCTTCGTCAGCTGGGCGCCGAGGTTCTCGAACGGGTCGTCCAGCTCGATCTCGCGGGCCACCGTCACACCGTCGTTGGTGATCGTGGGGGCACCCCACTTCTTGTCGAGGACGACGTAGCGGCCCTTGGGGCCGAGCGTCACCTTGACGGCGTTGGCGAGGGCGTCGACGCCGCGCTCGAGCGCGCGGCGGGCGTTCTCGTCGAACTCCAGGATCTTGGGCATTCAATGCTCCTTGGAAAGAGTCATCGCCCGGGTGACGTCATACGGATCGTGGCGCCGAGGGCTCCACCCGTATGACGTCCCGGGCGATGAGGGGATCAGGAAACTACTGCGAGTACGTCGCGGGCAGAAAGGATCAGGAACTCGTCACCGGCGTACTTGACCTCGGTGCCGCCGTACTTGCTGTAGATGACCTTGTCGCCCACGGCGACGTCGAGCGGGACGCGGTTGCCGTTGTCGTCGACGCGGCCGGGACCGATCGCCAGGACCTCGCCCTCCTGGGGCTTCTCCTTGGCGGTGTCCGGGATGACCAGGCCGGAGGCCGTGGTCTGCTCGGCGTCGAGGGGCTTGACGACGATGCGGTCCTCGAGGGGCTTGATGTTGACCGACACGATGTCGACCTCCACTTTCTTGTGCCACATGGCTGGTTGGACGGACGGGAACGGTTGGGTTCCCGGGACGTTCGAGCCTGCGGATGACGGACGCCGTCGCGGGGGTCGTACGTCGTCGCAAGCGCTGGCACCCTCGGGGTGAGAGTGCCAGATCAGACGTTAGCACTCGCCCCATCTGAGTGCCAGAGCGGTCCCGGAGTCTTGCCGCGGCCGCACCCCGCGAGGACGCTGGTCCCGTGATCGGTGCAGCCCGTGCCTCTCTCGTGGCGGCGGCGGTCGCGGGGAGCATGGTGCTCGGGTCCTGCACCTCCGACGACCCGACCGCCGTGCCGTCGCGCGCCTCGGGATCGGCCGGCGTCAGCGCGTCACCCACCCCCGCTGCCATCGGCGACGTGGTCGCGGCAGTCGAGGAGCGCGTCGACTCGTACGAAGGCGTCTCCACCGGGATCATCGCGCTCGTCCGGGTCGACGACGGGGTCGAGGTGGTCACTTCAGGGCGCGCGGACGTACGACGCACGGCGCCCGTCAAGGCGGACGACACGTTCCCGGTGGCGAGCCTGACCAAGTCCATGACCGCCGCGCTGGTCCTGCAGCAGGTGGAGGAGGGGCGGCTCCGGCTCGACGACCGGGTGCGCAGGTGGCTGCCCGAGATGCGCACGCCCGTCACCGTGGAGCAGCTCCTCAGCCACCGGTCCGGCCTCTCGGACACCACGGAGGCCGACCTCGAGCGGCTCGGCACCGACGGCACCGCCCTGCTGGAGGCCTCCGTCGCGCGGGGGCCGGACTTCGCTCCGGGCAGCACTGGCAGCTACTCCAACCTGGGCTATGCCGCGCTCGGGCTCGTACTGGAACGGATGCTCGACCGGCCACTGACCGAGTTGCTCGAGCGGAGGATCTTCGGGCCGGCCGGGATGTCGTCCGCCTCGCTCGGCGGCGTCCCCGACGTGCACGGGTACGTCGGCCGACGCGACGTCGCCGGTGACTACCTCCTCGACCTCCACCCCGCGGCCGGGAGCGTGGTGGCCTCTGCCGGCGACGTCGACGCGTTCTATCAGGCCCTGTGGTCCGGGAAGCTTCTCGACGAGGACACGGTCGCCGACATGGCCGCACCACGAGGGCCTGTCGGACTCTGGTCCGACTACGGGCTGGGCCTCGCCCACCGGAAGGTGCGCTGCGGGATCGCACTCGGACATGGTGGTCGCATCATCGGATTCGCCATCGAGGCCTGGACGCTCCCGGGGTCGGGCCGGTCGGTCGTGGCCATGGTCAACGACCAGGGCTCCGACAGCATCGCCATCGGAGTCGCCGAATCGGCCCTGTGCGACTGAGCCCCGCCCGGCTGACAGGATGCCCGGGTGGACGCCGACACCTTCGCCTGGCTGCTGACCGAGCCGGGCCAGCAGGTGCTCGCCCGCGCCACCGACGCCTGGCGTGAGGCGGACGCCGACCCGGTGCGGGCTGCCGCCGCCGTCCGCCGCGTCGAGCCCGATGCCGAGCGGTCCAGCGCCGCCCTCACCCAGGTGCAGCTGCGCGACCGGGCGGCGGCGAAGTTCGGCGACGACGCCGCGCTGATGTACTTCACGCCCGACGCCCTCGAGCAGGCCACCCGGCCCCGCGTGGCCGACCACCGCGCGGCCCGGCTGGTCGCGGCCGACGTCGGCACCGTCCTCGACCTCGGCTGCGGCATCGGCGGCGACCTGGTCGCGTTCGCCCGCGCCGGCCTGACCGCCGCCGGCATCGACCTCGACCCGGTGCGCGTGGCCGTCGCCCGGGCCAACCTCGCCGCGCTCGGCTACGGCGGCGCCGTCCAGGTCGCCGACGCGACGACGATCGCCGTCGACGGGTTCGGCGCGGTCTTCGCCGACCCCGCCCGGCGCGGTGCCCGCGGCCGGGTCTTCGACGCCGAGGGCTGGACCCCGCCCTGGCCCTTCGTCACCGACCTCCTGCGCGGGCGCGCGGTCGTCAAGGTCGCGCCCGGCATCCCCCACGACCTCGTGCCCGACGGGGTGGAGGCCGAGTGGGTCAGCGAACGTGGCGAGGTCAAGGAGGCCGCGCTCTGGTCGTCGCCGCTGGCCACCACGAGCCGCCGGGCCACGGTCATCGCAGCCGCCGGGCTCGCCTCGATCACCGCCGAGGACGATCCGTACGCCGACCGGCCGAGGCCGGTGCGCGCCGTCGGCGAGTTCCTCTACGAGCCCGACGGCGCGGTCATCCGGGCCGGACTCGTCACCGCGGTCGCCGCCGGCGTCGACGGTGGCCTGCTGGACGAGAAGATCGCCTACGTGACGTCGGACGCGTCGTACCGCACGCCCTTCGCCACGTCGTACCAGGTGATCGAGGAGCTGCCCTACCGCGAGAAGCCGTTGCGGGCGGCGCTCCGGGAGCGCGGCATCGGCACCCTGACGATCAAGAAGCGTGGCGTCGACATCGTGCCCGAGCAGCTGCGCAAACGGCTGGCGCTCAGGGGCGACGAGACCGCGACGATCGTGCTGACCCGGGTCGGTGGCCACGGCACGGTGCTGCTCGTGCGCCCGTTCTGACCTGATCTCGTGGCGGGGTGGCGACCACGCGCTGGATAGGTTCGCGGCGAGCCCGACGATCCACCCGAGGAGACCCACATGGACCTGTTCGAGATCGACGACACCCAGCGACTCCGGCGTGAGGACGCCGCAGCCCGGCTGCACGCACTGGCCGACGCCCTCGCGAAGAACAACTCGGTCGAGTTCGAGCGCGACGGCCGCCGGATCACCGTGAGCGTGCCCGACGAGGTGGACCTGAAGATCGAGGTCGAGATCGGCGAGAAGAACGAGCTGGAGATCGAGCTCACCTGGTGACGCCGTCTCGGTCGCTGACCCGAGAAACGGTGAAATCACCGATGCCGCCGGTCCGCCCGACGTGCTGTCCTTGAGGGCATGAACCGCATCGTCGCGGCGCTCGCCGCTGCTCCACTCGCACTGACGCTTCTGGCCGCACCCGCAGGTGCCGGTCCCACGACCGACCGCATCGACGACCGGGCGGCGCCCAAGCGGGTCTTCGACGTGTCCGGCCTCGAGACCGGCGACCCGCCCCGGATCCCCTGGGCCGAGCAGACCTCGGCCACCCGGGTGACGATCCACGGTCCCAGCGGGGACACACCCGCGGCCGGCAGCCTGCAGGAATTCGCGTCGATGGGCTCGGGCTACGTCGTCCAGGCCGGCAGCTCGCCCAAGGTCCGCTGGATCGACGCGGACGGGGCACCGGGCCGCCGCGTGTGGCGCAGCGGCTTCGGGCTGGCCGTCTCGGGAGGCGGTCAGGCGGTCGCCTTCACCGGCCGCCGGGGAAGCGTCCGGGTCATCGACTCCGAGGGCGACCGGGTGCTCCGGATGCCGTCGGTGCCCGGCAGGAAGGGCTTCAACTCCCCCGCCGTGGTCTTCGGCGAGGACTGCAAGGAGAGCGGCACGAGCAACGGCTGCGCGATCATGGTCAACTCCCACCGCCGGACCCTCAGCTGGGTCACCTCCTCGCACGGGATCGTCGACACCACCCAGTTCCAGACCGTCACCACGGGGCTCGGTCGCTGGCTCGGCGGCCTGGTCAGTCGCGACGACTTCGGCACCTGCAGCGAGATGCGTCGTGGCCTGCGCGTGCGCTGGACGACCTGCCGCAACCAGCTCTCGGCGATCTCGCCGGACCGGCGGCACCTGGTCGGGACACCGGCCTTCGCCGACGGCTTCGGGCCGACGCGGCTCGACGTGCTCGACCTGCGCACGGGTGACCGGGTGCGGTCCTGGACGCCGCACCGCCGCGGTCGCTCGGCGACGTACTTCGACCAGATCTGGGAGGACTCCCAGCACCTGCTCGTCGTCGCGTTCCAGGCGGGGAAGTGGGCCGTCGTACGCCTCGGGACCGACGGCTCGATGGAGTACGCCGTGCCGCCGCGCGCGGACGACGGTGGCATGGAGGCCCCGTTCCTCCTGCCGGCGGGCTGAGCGGGTCGGACCGGCCTTTGGACGATCCGGACCCGCGATCGGCGGATCTGCCCTACGGTCGTGCCCATGTCTTCCGCTCCCGGGTCCGCCCGTCGTCGCGTCCTGACGCGCGCCACCGTCGCCGCAGCCGTCGCCGTCCTGGCCGTTCCGACGGTGGCGCACGCACTGGCCAAGGCCACGGGAAGCCCCGTGCCCGTCGCGTCAGCCGTCCCCACGAAGGCCGCGGCGGAGTCACCGTACGCCAGCCGCACGGCCGCCAACCCGCTGGCCGGTCGCCCCTGGGGCAACGCCAGCGGCGTGCTCGACCCCACCGTCGAGGCGTGGAACTCCGCGTCCGGCGAGGACAAGGTGCTGCTGGAGAAGGTCGCCCGGCAGCCGAAGGCCGCGTGGTTCGGCGAGTGGCGCGCGACCTCCCAGGTCGCCGGCGTGGTCCGCGACTACATCGAGGACGCGCAGGACGGCAACCCCGAGACGCTCGTGCAGATGGCACTGTTCCGGATGGAGCCGTGGGGCCAGGAGGCCTGCTCGCGCCTCTCGACGGCCGCGGAGCAGGCCGACTACAAGGCCTGGATGGACGCCGTCGCCGAGGGCATCGGCAACGCGCACGTCGCTGTCATCCAGCAGCCCGACGGCCCGAAGACCCTCTGCGCACCGAAGGGCTCGAAGGCTCACAGCAAGCTCATCGCCTACGGCACCCGCAAGCTGAGCACGCTTCCCAACACGAGCGTCTACGTCGAGATCGGCGCCGCCGACTGGCCGTCGAACAACCCGAAGCTGTCAGCCAAGATCGCGATGCGCGGCGGGGTGAAGTGGGCGCGCGGCTTCGCCTTCAACAGCACCCACTACGACAGCACGGAGCGGCAGGTCCTCTACGCCGAGCGGGTCTCCCGCGAGCTCGCCAAGCGCGGCCTGCCCGGCAAGACCGCCGTGGTCAGCACCGCGCAGAACGGGCGACCGTTCCAGGGCGACGACTTCTTCAAGACCCACGGCAAGATCGACACCTGCGCCACTCCGCCGGCCGCCGGCGGCACCTGCTTCGACCACATCCCTGTCTGCACGAAGCCGAAGCAGCGCAAGGTGTGCGTCGCGCTGGGCATCCCGCCGACCACCGACGTCGCCAACCCGGCGTGGGGCCTCACGGCCAAGGCGAACCGTAAGGCCGTGAAGTATGTCGACGCCTACCTGTGGTTCGGTCGGCCGTGGCTGTTCAAGCAGAACCAGCCGTTCCTCGTCGACCGCACCCTCGACCTCGCTCGCACCTGGGCCTACTGACCCCCGCACCCCCGTCGCTCGACGCCGCTGACCTCGACGGGCAGCCGGCCGGGCGCGGCCGCGGTGCCCAGCAGCACGTCGACCAGTGCCGCCATGGCGCCGGGAGTCTCGCCGTACGTCGCGATCCGGACGCCGGCACCGACATCACCCAGGACGTACGGCGCGTCCGTGGCGACCACGAGCGGTGTGTTCGTGGCGCCTCCTCGGTAGCCGGTGAAGCCGAGCGGGGTGCCGTGGAAGACCGGGGTCGGGTCCAGCTTGCGCCACTTGCGGAGCTTCTTCTTCTTGCGCTTCGGCGGCTTGGGCGGCTTCTCGTAGGTGATCGTGCCCAGGGTCATGCCTGCTGTCGCCGCCGCGGCTCGGAAGTTGGCGACGGCGACCGGGCTGCCGATCGGCACCACCGGACCCGTGACCAGCGGGCCGGCACACGGCCCGGCGACCGACGTGATCGCTGCGGCCGAGAGGGCCCGCGAGGCGGGGGCTCCGGATCCGGGCTTCGCGCCCTTCGGTGCCGTCGCGACGTGGTGGAGCAGGAGCGCGATCTGTCGGGCGGCCGCCTGCTCGAGCCGGTGCTCCGGCACCCGGCCGTCGCGGACCGCGCGGACGACGCCCTTCACCGCGGCCGCCGGGTCGCTCGGCATCAGGAGCACGTCGTTGCCCGCCTTGAGGGCCTTCACCGCCACCTCGCCGGGCGATCGACCGGCCACGACGCCCGCCATGTCGAGGGCGTCGGTGACGGCCAGGCCCTGGAAGCCGAGCTCGTCGCGCAGCAGGCCCGTGACGACCTTGCGCGACAGCGAGCTCGGCACGCGAGGGTCGACCGCACGGACGTCGAGGTGGCCGACCATGATCGCCGACGTGCCCGCCTGGACGGCGCCGGCGAACGGCACCAGGTCGGTGCTGCGCAGCTGGGCCAGCGTGCGCGTCTGCACCGGGAGCGTGCGGTGGCTGTCGGCGGTCACCGACCCGTGGCCAGGGAAGTGCTTGAGCACGGGCACGACCCCGCCGGCGACGAAGCCGCGCACCGCAGCGGCGGTCTGCGCCGCGACCTGGGCTGGGTCTGACCCGACCGAGCGGGCGCCGATGGTGGGGTCGGCGCGGCCGATGGTGACGTCGGCATCGGGGCCGAGGTCGACGTTGAAGCCGAGACCGTTCAGCTCGGCGCCGCTCGCGGCGTACGTCGCCTCGGTCAGCGCCTCGTTGCGGGCCGCACCTGCGGACATGAACGCCGGGAACCTGGTGGCGGTGCCCTTGACCCTCTCCACGGCGCCGCCCTCCTGGTCGACGGCGAGGAACAACGGCCACGGCCGGTCGACGATGCGGCGCAGCGAGCCGTTGACGCGGCGGATCTGGTCGGTGGAGGTGACGTTGTCGGAGAACGCGATGACCCCGCCGAGGTGCAGCTTCTTGACCAGGCCCGTCGGCGCGCGGGTGCCCTGCCAGCGAGCCACGATCACCTGGCCCGCGAGGTCGCGCAACGACAGGCCGTCGACGATCCCGGCAGCCTGCTCGAGCTCCTGCTCGGTAGGCCCCCAGCCCGGGACCAGGCCCATCCGCTCCACCGGCGTCGGAGGTGGCTCGACGGCGGCGGCCTGCTCGGCCTTCTCCGGCTCGTCGCCACCGTCGTCGGACGTGCACGCGCCGAGCCCGCCCGCCACGAGGCCGAGGGAGGCCACGAAGCAGGTCAGGGCACGACGGTCACGCATCGACCCATCGTGCCACCTCGCGGGAGGCGTCCTATCCCGTCGCCCAGTCGGCAGAACCCGCCCGCTCGGCGCCGATGGTGGTGTCGTCCCCGTGCCCGGTGTGTACGACGGTCTCGTCGGGCAGCTCGAAGAGCACCCGCCTGATCGACGACTCGATGGTCGGGCGGTCGCTGAAGCTGCGACCGGTGGCGCCGGGACCGCCCTGGAACAGGGTGTCGCCGGTGAACACGCAGCCCAGGCTCGGCGCGTGGACGCAGACGGCACCGGGCGCGTGGCCGGGCGTGTGCATGATCGTCAGGTCGGTGCCGGCGACGGTGATCACCTGCCCGTCGGAGAGGTCGGCGTCCCACAGCTCGTCGGGGTGGACCAGCTCCCAGAGCGGCTTCTCGTCGGGGTGCAGCAGGATCGGCGTCTTGGTGCGCTGGCGCAGAGCGGGCGCCACGCGCACGTGGTCGTCGTGCGCGTGGGTGCAGATGATGGCCTTGAGCAGCCGCTCCCCCACCACCTCCATGATCGCGTCGACGTCGTGCGGCGCGTCGATCAGGACGCACTCGGTGTCGTCGCCGACGACCCAGATGTTGTTGTCGACGTCGAAGGTCTCGCCGTCGAGGGAGAAGGTGCCGGAGACGACGGCGTGGTCGACGCGGGGCTCGTTCCTCACAGGATCACGACCGATCGCAGCACGTCGCCCTGGTGCATCTTGTCGAACGCGGCCTCCACCTCGTCGAGCGCGATCTCCTCGCTGACGAACGCGTCGAGGTCGAGCCGGCCCTGCTGGTAGAGGTCGACCAGCATCGGGAAGTCCCGCGACGGCAGGCAGTCGCCGTACCAGCTGGACTTGAGGGCTCCGCCCCTGCCGAACACGTCGATCAGCGGGATGTCGGGCAGCTTCATGTCCGGGGTGGGGACCCCGACGAGCACGACGGTGCCGGCGAGGTCGCGGGCGTAGAACGCCTGCTTCCACGTCTCGGGCCGGCCGACCGCGTCGATGACGACGTCGGCGCCGTTGCCGTCGGTCAGTGCCTGGATCGCCTCGACCGGGTCGCCGTCGTTGCTGTTGATCGTGTGCGTGGCGCCGAGCTTGCGGGCGCCCTCGAGCTTGCGGTCGTCGATGTCGACGGCGATGACCCGGCTCGCGCCGGCGAGCACGGAGCCCGCGATCGCTGCCGCGCCGACACCGCCGCAGCCGATGACGGCCACCGAGCTGCCGCGGCCGACGTTGCCGGTGTTGATCGCCGCACCCAGCCCGGCCATCACACCGCAGCCCAGCAGGCCGACGGCCGCAGCCCGCGCCGACGGGTCGACCTTCGTGCACTGTCCGGAGGCAACCAGGGTCTTCTCCGCGAACGACCCGATGCCCAGCGCCGGGCTCAGCTCGGTGCCGTCCTCGAGGGTCATCTTCTGGGTCGCGTTGTGGGTGCTGAAGCAGTACCACGGCTCGCCGCGGTTGCAGGCCCGGCAGCTGCCGCAGACGGCCCGCCAGTTGAGGATCACGAAGTCGCCGGGCGCGACATCGGTGACGTCGGGGCCGACGGCCTCGACCACGCCGGCCGCCTCGTGCCCCAGCAGGAACGGGAACTCGTCGTTGATGCCGCCCTCCCGGTAGTGCAGGTCGGTGTGGCAGACGCCGCAGGCCTGCACCTTCACCAGCGCCTCGCCCGGGCCCGGGTCCGGGACGTTGATCGTGACGACCTCGACGGGTGCGCCCTTGGCGCGGGCGATGACTCCCTTGACCTGATGCATGCGTGGACCCTCTCGTGACGCCGAAGTTTTCTGCAACCCACACTGACAGGCCCGCGTCTTCCCACTGACAGCGCCCGACACACACCAAGATGGGAGGCGAGGATGCACACCACCGCAAAGTCCGGTACAGGGACGAGGATCGCCGTGGCCAGCCGTTCGCGAGACGCCGACTTCGCGTCGTACCTCGCCGCCCGCGAACAGGCGCTCCTCCGCACGGCGTACGCACTGACGGGCAACGTCCACGACGCGCAGGACCTCGTGCAGACCGCGTTGGCCAAGCTCTACCTCGCATGGGACACCGTGCGCGACCGCGAGTCGCTCGACGGCTTCGTGCGCCGGATCATGGTCAACGAGCACAACTCCCTGTGGCGGCGTGCCTGGAAGCGCCGCGAGCACGCCAGCGACGACCTGCCGGAGCGGGCGGTCGCCGACAGCCAGGACCACGGCGAGTCCGCGCGGCTGTGGAGCTTCGTGCAGACCCTGCCGCGACGCCAGCGCGCCGTCGTGGTGCTGCGCTACTACGAGGAGCTGTCGGAGGCCGAGGTCGCCGAGGTGCTCGGCGTCTCCGTCGGCACCGTGAAGTCCCAGACCAGCCGTGCTCTCGCGGCCCTCCGCGAGCGCGCACCCCAGAGCCTCCGGGAGGAGGAGCGATGAGCAACGACGACCTCGCCACCCGCATCTCGGGCACCATCCACGACCACGTCGACCGCTTGCAGGGCGAGCACGTGAGCCTGCTCGACGTCCAGCAGCGCGTCGGGCGCATCCGTCGCACCCGTCGGATCACCGCCGCCGTGGCGGTCGCCGCGGCAGCGGCCGTCGTCGTGCCCACGGCGCTGTTCGTCTCGTCCCCCGGCGGTGACAACGCTCCCGGGCCGGTGGCCAGCAGCTCTCCGAGCCCGGCCGCGACTGTCCCGGCCGACGTGACCGTGCCGGCCGAGCCGCAGGGTGGCGACGAGCCGCGCGTCGAGGTGATGGACGGCCGGAACTACCAGAGCTTCGTCCGCATCGGCGGCGTCGTGTTCCTGGGCGTGCGCACCGACGACGGCGCCCCGGTGCTCGACATCGTCGACGGCCCTGCGGCGACCAGCGTGACCCATGTCGGCGTCGACCGGTTCGTCGTCAGCCCCGACGGCACCACCGCCGCCTGGGCCGAGCCCGACGGCTCGGTATGGACCATCTGGGAGGGCGGCAGGCTCGAGCTCGACCAGCAGGCCGCGGGAGTGACGCCGGCCGCGGTCGTCGGCGACGGCAGCTGCGAGCCGTCGGAGGGCGACGGGTGCACGGTCTACCTCAACCACGCCGGCGAGGGCACGTCGCCCAGCTTCGTCTCCTCCGACGGCCGGACCGGCAGCGTCACGCCCGACGCGATCAAGGTCAACGACGTGGCCGGCGACCTGGCCGCCACCCAGACGTCGTACGACGAGGGCCGGGCCTGCAGCCAGGTCTACGACCTGGCATCGGACCAGGGGCTGTGGGAGACCTGCGACTACGCATTCGTGCGCTTCTCCCCCGACGGGCAGTACCTGACGGCGACCGCCTCCGACAGCGACGGCATCGGGCCGGCCTCGATCACCGTCCTGTCGGCGGCGACGGGCGACCCGGTCGCGACGTACCGCGTGGACAACGGGTTCATCGGCGCACAGGTGTGGGAGGACGACGGCCACCTGCTGCTCGTCCGCTACTCGTTCGACGCGGGTGCGTGGGACGTCGTCCGAGCCGACCTGTCCGGCACCGTGCAGCAGGCGGCACCGTTCGAGAAGAGGTCGGAGGACGCGGACGACCGCGGCCTACACCCTCGCCGGCAGCCGGTAGCGTGGCGCGTTCCCTGCCCTGCGTCCCGGAGGTCCCGTGAACCGACACAAGCTGCTCCGCGCCCTGCACCGGTCGGTCGCCCCCAGGACCTACCTCGAGACCGGCGTCAACCGCGGCAACAGCCTGACCCTCTCCCGCGTGCCCAGCATCGGCATCGACCCGGAGTACACCGTGGTGGCGGAGCTGCAGGCCGACATCCAGCTGGCCCGCACCACGAGCGACGAGTTCTTCGCCCGTCGCCGCCCACTCGCGCACCTGCCGGTCCCGGTCGTGGATCTCGCCTTCGTCGACGGCATGCACCTCGCGGAGTACGCCCTGCGGGACGTGCTCGCGGTCGAGAGGTTCACCCTCCCGACGAGCGTGATCGTGATCGACGACATGCTGCCCGGCACGGTCGAGATGGCGAACCGCAGGCGCACCACCCGCGCGTGGACCGGGGACGTCTACAAGGTCGCCGACGCGCTGCGCCGGCTCCGCCCCGACCTGCTCGTGCTCGACGTCGACACCGCCCCCACCGGCACCTGCCTGGTCCTCTTCCCCGACGCCCGGCGCGGGGGCGTTCTCGAGGGGTACGACGAGTGGATCGCCACGGAGGCCGTGCGACCCGACCCGCAGCCGGTGCCCGAGTCCGTCCTCGGGCGCACCCGGGCACTCGAACCCGAGGTGCTGCTCGCCAGCCCGGGGTGGGCACGGCTGGCCGAGCTGCGCACCTCGGCGCGACCGGGACAGGACGCGGAGGTGCGCGACGCGTTCGCCGATCTGGTCAGCGCGGACCGCGCACGCGTCGGCTGACGGCGCGCCGCACCCGGCCGGCGAGAGCGCGCGCGCGTCGGGCCGGCGTACGCGTTGCACGAGGGCGGGGATGCGGCACCGGGAGCCGGGACGACGGCGCCGCCGCTCCCCAGAGCAGGACCAAGGGTCGGTTGCCCTGTACGAGCAGGCGGCAACCGAGGGTGCGCTCCTCGAGCCCCACGGCGTACTGGCCGTCGGTCAGCGCCGAGCGCTCGAACCGCACGACACCGCGCCGGCCGAGGTCGCCGTCGGCGATCGAGAGCGTGCCACGCAGCACTCCGTCGCGTCCGCGGAGGACGACCGTCGCTCCGTCGTCTATCCCGGGCCCGGCGTCGGCCAGGACGACTTCCACCTCCCGCCCGACGAGGCGGGCGAAGCTGTCGACCAGGTCGACATCGGTGGCGGGCGGCTTCGACGAGCCCACGGGTGCTCCTCGGGGGTGCGGAGTGCGGTCGTCAGCAGAGTAGGGGAGGCGTCACTTCCACTCGAACGAGGCCAGCACCATGTCGCGGATCTGCTGGCGCTCGGCGGCCGACAGCGACCTGGAGAGGTCGATGACGACAGTGACCGTCTTGTCGCCGTACGTCGCCCCCACCTCCTCGTGGGTGGAATGCCTGAAGTCACCCCTGTTGTCCTTGCCGACGAGCCGGTACGCCGGCAGCCCGGCCAGCTCGATGTCGGGCTCGCGCTTCAGCAGCCCGGCGTAGCCACCGTTGGTGAGGGAGAACTCGGCCAGCTCGTCGGGCCTGGTGACGCCGAAGGCCTCGATCGACGTCAGGGAGATGCTGCTGGCCGCCGGGCCGTCGCCGGTGTCGACGGAGCTCACCAGCTGCTCCAGCTTGGTCCACCCCGCGGGGAGGTGGAGCCGGGCGACGTCCACGGTGAGCGCCGGACCGGTCGCGGCGGCGCTGGACGTGGCCTCGCCCGGCGACGCGCTCGGTGACCCGGTCGGCGTCGGATCGGCAGAGGCCGTGGGCGGGCTCGAGGAAGCGCCGGGCTCCTCCGGGTCACCATCCGTGCACGCGCCGAGGGCCAGCAGGGCGACGCACAGGCCGACGACGGTGTGGCTGCGTGCCGAGACCCTCATGGTTCCTCCTCCGAGTCGGTGGCCCACCCTACGGATGTAGCCCGAAATTGGGTGCGGCTGGCACGTTTGAGAGCCTGTGGGCGGGGAACACGGTCATACGTCGGCTGACGGATCGGTAAGGGGTGACGCGCGCCATGCATCTGGCAGAGGTCTACGGAACACTCACGGCGTTGAACGTCCAGGAGGACGTGATCAGGGACGTGATGCGGATGCTGGAGACCCACGCGACCCAGCTCGAGGCACGCAACGTCCCCGAGATCAACAAGGACGCCTTCGGACAGTCCTCGTGGGGCGCCCAGCTCGGGTTCGACGCCGGCCTGGCCCAGGAGACGGTGCGGCAGGAGGTCCTCGACATGGTGGCCGGGCTGCGCGGCTACAGCCAGAACCTCGAGCAGTTCGCCGCGGAGGTCACCGAGACCGACACCGACAGCGCCACGACGCTCAAGAGCTTCCAGCTCGCCACCGACTGCGTGGCCGCACCCACCTTCTCCAGCCCCGGCCAGTGCACGCTGCCCACCGACGGGGGTGACTCCTGATGGGCTACCAGCGAGCCCGGCTGGACACCTACCTGACCGGCGCCAACGAGGACACGGTCGAGCGCGCCGTCACCGACTGGCGGCGCTGCGCCACCATCCTCGGGACCATCAGCACGGCCCTGGCCAAGGCGTCGACGAAGGTCGAGGGCGAGATCGGTGGACGCACCGGACCCGCGGTCAACAACCAGTTCACCCAGTCCGCCTCGTCCATGTCCGACAAGGCCGAGCTGCTGCGGACCGGCGCCACGCAGCTCCAGCACGCGGCCACGGTCATCACCAACGCGCGCACCGCCCGCGACAACCTCAAGGATCCCGTCGAGCCGACCAAGCCGACCCGCACGCCCGGATCCAGCACCGTGGACGAGGAAGCGGACCAGAGTCAGTACGACACGGACATGATCGCCTACAACGCCGCCCTGGAGGCCCAGGAGGACAAGGCGGCGCGGTGGGCCAACAACATGAACACCACCTACCAGGCCGCCATCCCCGCCATGCGCGCGATCAGCGGCTACGTGCCCCCTCCGCCCCCGCCCGGCGAGGGTCCCGGAAGCAGGAACCCGACGCCGAAGAACCCCGGGCGACCCGACGACGGCGACAACCAGACACCCCGGGACCCCGACGAGCCGCCGCGCGATGACGACCCGCCGCGACACGACGACCCCCCGCGCCACGACGATCCGCCCCGTCACGACGATCCCCCGCGCCACGAGGACCCGCCGCGCCACGTCCCGCGCGACCCCGGCACCACGACGACCACCGGTGGGACCCAGTCCGGCACCGGGACGGGCAGCCACGTCGGTACGTCGACGCCCGGCAGCTCGGTCGGCAGCGGCTCGCACGGCGGGCTGAGCGGCGGCTCGACCGCCGGGCTCGCGGCCGGTGGGCTCGCCGGAGGCCTCGCCGGCACGATGCGCGGCGGAAGCGGCGGTCTGGTCGCCGGCGGCTCGACCGCCGGCAAGGGCGGCTCGGTCCGGCCCATCGGCAGCAGCACCCGCACCGGCGCCAGCGGCGCCCTCGGCAAGTCGACGGCCGCAGGCGCGAGCCGCGTCGGCAGCCCGGTCGGCGCGGGCGGCACGGCCACCCGCGGCGCAGGTGCCGGGCGCAGCGGAGCTGCCGGTCGCGGTGGGGCAGGTGGTCGCGCCGGCGCAGCCGGCACCGCCGGCAGCCGCGGCACCGCCGGCGGACGCAACGGCGCTGCCGGACGTGGTGGCGCTGCCGGCCGCGGCGGCGCCGCGGGAGCCGTCGGTGCGCAGGGTCGCGGCAAGGGCAAGGACACGTCCGGTGCCGACTCGCGTGACAGCATGGAGTTCGAGCAGGACTGGATCGATGACGAAGGCGCAGAGTCGGGCCTGCTGAGCTGACCGCTCACCCACAGACGGTGGTCGTCTGATCCGTGCCGGGGGGCTTGGGTCAGGCGACCACTCTTGTCACGGGCTGTGACGAGTCGGCCGGGAGGTCGAGCGCCGACGGTGCACGCCCGCGGCTGACGAGCTCGGCGCCGAGCGCGGCGACCATCGCGCCGTTGTCGGTGCACAGCCCCGGACGCGGCACGCGCACGCGGATGCCGCGGTCGGCTGCGCGCGCCTCGGCCATCGCACGCAGCCGACTGTTCGCGGCCACGCCGCCACCGATCAGGATGTCCTCGATGCCGTGCGTCACGGCGGCGTCGACGGCCTTGCGCGTCAGCACGTCGCAGACAGCCTCCTGGAACGACGCGGCGACATCGTTGACGTCGATCGGCTCCCCCGCCCGCTGCTTCGCCTCGACCCAGCGGGCGACGGCCGTCTTGAGGCCCGAGAACGAGAAGTCGAACCGGTGCCGCTCGAGGTCACGCCGCGTCGAGAGCCCGCGCGGGAAGTCGACGTACGTCGCGTTGCCGCTCGCCGCCGCACGGTCGATGTGCGGCCCGCCCGGAAAGGGCAGGCCGAGCAGCCGCGCCACCTTGTCGAAGGCCTCCCCCGCCGCGTCGTCGATGGTGGACCCGAGCGGGTCGACACCGACGGTGACGTCGTCGACCCGCAACAGGGACGAGTGGCCCCCCGACACCAGCATCGCCAGGCAGGGCTCCGGCAGCGGACCGTGCTCGAGCTGGTCGACGGCCACGTGCGCCGCGAGGTGGTTGACGCCGTAGATCGGTTTGCCCAGGCCGAGGGCGAGAGCCTTCGCGCTGGCGACCCCGACGAGCAGCGCCCCCGCGAGACCGGGCCCGCTGGTCACGGCGACGGCGTCGATGTCGCGCAGCGCGACGCCGGCCGTCTCGCAGGCGCGCTCGATCGTCGGCACCATCGCCTCGAGGTGTGCCCGGCTGGCGACCTCGGGCACCACGCCCCCGAAGCGCGCGTGCTCCTCGACGCTGCTGGCCACGGCGTCGGCCAGCAGGGTGTGGCCGCGCACGATCCCCACCCCCGTCTCGTCGCAGGAGGTCTCGATGCCCAGCACCAACGGCTCGTCACGCATGAGGCCCATTGTGTCGCGCCACCGGGACCCGGCCAGAATGGCCCCGTGCGAGAGATCGATGCCGCCGAGCTGCTGGCCACCTCCGACGAGACGTTCGTGCGCTGGCAGATGTCCGTCCGGACCGTCACCCGGGCGTGGGTCGACGACGGGGCCACCGTCGTCGAGAACACCGGCGAGCGGTCCAACCTGCCGCCACGGTCGCGGGGCTTCACCTGCCTCGGACCCGCCGAGGCGCTCGTGCCGCTGATGCACTCGGTCGCGGCGGTGGCCGACGCTCCGCACCGGCTCTCCGTGCCCGTCGAGCTGGCAGCCGACGCACCGTGGCAGCACACCGAGTCCTGGCAGTGGCGCTGGATGTACGCCGACCGAGCGGTGCCCGACCCCCGCGTGCCGGTGGTCGAGGTCGACGACGCCACCGAGATCGACGAGGTGCTCGATGCCGGCAACCCCGATGCCTGGGCCCGGCCGGGTCACCCCGGCGTGGAGTGGCTCGGCATCCGCGACGACACCCGGCTCGTCGCGGTCGGCGCCGTCACCCGTCAGCACTCCGGGGCCGGCCTGCTGCAGGCCGTCACGGTCGTGCCCGACGCCCGCGGCCGGGGCCTCGGGCGAGACGTGAGTGCTGGGCTGGCTCGCCTCGCACAGTCCGTGCCTCCTGCGGTCGCCACGCTGGGCGTGTACGCCGACAACGCGCCCGCCGTCGCGACGTACCTCTCGCTCGGGTTCGTGAACCCGGCGACGTTCCGCTCGGGTCCGGTCAGCCCAGCTCGAGGCTGAGCACCATCGCGTCGGTCCCGTCGGCGTAGTAGCGCGGCCGGACGTCGATGGGCGTGAAGCCGGCTGCCGCGTAGAAGCCCAGCGCCCCTTCGTTGGCGGCGCTCACCTCCAGCAGCATGCGTACGGCGCCGGCGCCTCGCGCATGGTCGAGGGCCGTGGCGAGCAGCTGACGGGCCAGTCCGCCGCGGCGGTGAGCAGGGGCGACGCCGATGCGCATCAGGTCGGCCAGGTCGCCGGTGACCATCGTGACGACGTACGCCGAGACGTCGTCGGTGATCCAGACGTGCTCGTGACCGGCGGCCAGCGTGGAGGCGAGCAGCGCCTCGCTCCAGGCGTCGGGGCCGAAGAGCTCGCGCTCGAGCCCGAGCAGGGCAGGGACGTCGTCGGGGGTGGCCGACCGGATCACGACACCGGTTTGCGGGCCGCGGACTCGACGGCGTCGGGGCGGCGCAGGTAGAGCGGCTCGGGGTCGAGCAGCTCGGCCCGCTCGTCGGTGACCACGCGGGCGAGCCAGCCGGCGCTCGGCCGGGTCGGTCCGACCGGGGTGGGGAACGCATCGGGGTAGAGCAGCGCGCCCTCGCCGACGACGGGCAGCTCGCTCGCCACGTCTGCCGGGCTGCGCACCTCGGGCCCGCTGATGCGGGCACCCTCGACGTCGTAGGAGGCGACGTAGACCTCCTTGCGCCGGGCGTCGGTCGCGACCAGGAACTCGGTCAGCACCGCACCGGTGTCGGCAGCCTCGACTGCGAGCACGTCGAGGGAGCAGACGGCGTAGACCGGGATCTCGAGCACGAAGCCGAGTGTGCGGGCCGTCACCAGGCCGACGCGGAGCCCGGTGAAGGGCCCGGGGCCGGCGCCCACGGCGATGGCCGTGAGGTCCTGCCGGACGATGCCGGCCTCCTCCATCACCGCCTCGATGCAGGGTGCCAGCTGCTCACCGTGCTTCATCGGCCGGTCGCCCGATCGCTCGGCCACCACGACGTCGCCGTCGTGGAGGGCGACGGTCACCAGCGGGGTCGCGGTGTCGAAGGTGAGCAGCACGCAGCGACCCTACCGGCGCGTCAGGGTCACGACGCGGGGGTCGAGCTCGTCGGCCGCCACGTCGGCACCCACGGCTCGGGTGATCGCGACGTCGAGCCGGTGCTCGGCCAGCACCTCGGCCATCCCCGCCCCCCACTCGACGACCGTGACCGCGTCGTCGAGCGACGTGTCGAGGTCGAGGTCGTCGAGCTCGTCGATGCCGCCGAGCCGGTAGGCGTCGACGTGCACGAGGTCGGCTCCGCCCACCAGCGACGGGTGCACGCGCGCGATGACGAACGTCGGCGACGTGACCTGGCCGCGGACGCCGAGCCCGTCGCCCAGCCCCTGGGTGAACGTGGTCTTGCCGGCGCCCAGCTCGCCGCTCAACACGACCAGGTCGCCGGGCACGAGCAGGGTGCCCAGTCGCTCGCCGAGCGCCCGCATCGCCTCGGCGTCCGGGACGTCGTACGACGTGGGGAGGGGGCGCCGGAGCTCGACGTACGGCGAGGTGCGCGAGACCGCGGTGAAGCCCTGCGACTCCCAGAAGCCGATGGTGGCGGGCAGCTCCTCGCGGGCGATCACGGCCAGCTCGGTGAAGCCGGCGCCGGCCTCGTGCGCAGCAGCGACCAGCGCGTGGGCGATGCCGTGGTCCTGGAAGTCCGGGAGCACGCCGACGCGGCGCAGGTGGAGCGTGGGACCGGCGGGGGCGAGCAGCCCGGCGCCGACCGGGTGGCCGTCGATCTCGGCGAGGAGTCCGCGTGCGGCGCCGAGCGAGGCCGCGAACACGGCGGGGTCCTCGCAGAGCGCGTCGGCGGGCGGGTCGAGCACCGGGCGCGCGGCGAAGGCGGCGTGCACGACGGCGTGGACGACCTCGGCGGCGTCGGCCCCGACGCGGCGTACGCGAAGGCTCACGCGCTGAGTCCGGCGATCCGCTGGGCGGCGAGGTCGAGCAGGTCGTCGAGCTCGGCGTCGACCTCGTCGGGCTGCTCGAGGATCACCATGTGCCCGGCGCCGTCGCACTCGAGCAGGCTCGAGCCGTGGATGCGCGCGTGCAGCTCGCGGCTGTGGCTGACGCGGACCACCTTGTCGGCCGTGCCACAGATGACGGTCGTCGGCACCCTCGCGAGCGCACCGAGGTGGTCGAACGAGTCGAGGCTCGCGAACGCCGGCCAGAAGTCGGCCATCACCGAGAACGGCGTCTTGTCGAGCATGTCGAGCACGAACTCCACATGTCCCCGCGGGACGTCGCCGCCGAAGGCGAAGTCGTCGGTGACGACCTCGGCGACGTCACGGCCCCGGCTGCGGACGAAGTCGACCACCCGGTGGCCGCGGTCGAGCGTCGCGACCGCGCGGCCGATGAGCCGGCCCCCGATGCCCAGCGGCATCGGCAGGATCGGGATGAGGATGCGGCCCGCGTCGAGCCCGCCGGCCGTGGTCGAGATGAGGGCGACGCCGACGACCTTGTCGCCGAACAGCTCCGGATGGTGCTGGGCCAGCGAGATGAGGCCCATGCCGCCCATCGAGTGCCCGACCAGGACGACCGGGCCGGGGGCGGTGGCCTCGATGACCCGGAGGAGGTCGTCGCCGAGTTGCTCGATGGTGCAGTTCTCCTCGGGCGAGCGGGCGGAGCGGCCGTGCGAGCGCTGGTCGTAGAAGACGGTGCGCACCTGGCCGCGGTAGGCCGCGCGCTGGTAGTGCCAGCAGTCCATGGTGAGGGCGTAGCCGTGCGCGAAGACGAGGGTGAGTTCGTCGTCGCCGCCCCGGACCTCGTCGATCTCGACGTACAGATCGGTGCCGTCGTCGGCGACCACGGTGAGCGGGTCCGACCGCAGCGAGCCGAACGGCGCCTCGTCGCCCGCGCCGCGGCGGCCGATCACGCGCTGCCGGTGGGCGACGCGGACGGCGGTGCCCGCGACGGCGATGCCGGCGGCACCCGCGACCGCCCCCAGGAGCTTGCCCCTGATGCTCACGACGTGCCTCCCTCGTCGACGTACACGCGGGGCATCCGGCCCCCGACGCGCGTGACGATCTCGTAGTTGATCGTGTCGGCGGCCTCGGCCCAGTTCTGCGCCGTCGGCTCGCCCAGCACACCGGCGCCGAACAGCAGCACCTCGTCACCCGCCTCGGGCAGGTCGCCGCCGAGGTCGACCACGAGCTGGTCCATGCAGACCCGGCCGCGCACCGGGCGGCGCTTGCCGGCGACCCAGGCCTCGGCCCGGTTGCTCGCATGGCGCGGGACGCCGTCGCCGTAGCCGACGGGCACCAGGCCCACCGTGGTGTCGCGGTCGGCGGTCCAGGTGTGGCCGTAGGAGACGCTCTCGCCGGCGAGCAGCGGCTTGACCATGGCGAGCCGTGCGCGCACCGTCATCGCCGGCACCAGTCCGAGGTCGGACGTGCGGCCGGGGGCCGGGTCGAGGCCGTACGCCGCGATGCCGCACCGCACCAGGTCGTAGCGGGCGCCCGGGCGGAGGACGGCGGCCGCGGAGTTGGCAAGGTGACGCACCTCCGGGCGCAGGCCGGCGTCGGCGGCCACGTCGAGCGCCTCGTCGAAGACCTTCTGTTGCGCGTCGTTGGCCGGGTGGTCGGGCTCGTCGCTCGTCGCGAAGTGCGACCAGACGCCGGTGACCTGCACCAGGCCGGCGGTCTCGAGCCTCCGGGCCTCCTCGACCACGTCGGGCCAGGTGGCGGTCGGCGCGCCACCGCGCGAGAGGCCGGTGTCGGCCTTCAGCTGCACGCGGGCGACGACACCGGTGCGCTCGGCCGCCGCGGCGATCTCGGCGAGCTCGGCGACGGAGTACGCCGTCACGTCGATGTCCTCGCGCAGGACGTTGTCGTAGTCCTCGCCCGGCACGGTCAGCCAGCAGAGCACCCGCCCGGTGTCGCCCTCCCGACGCAGCCGCAGCGCCTCGTCGACCGTGGCGACGCCGAGCCACGGCGCGCCGGCCTCACGGGCGGCGCGCGCGACCGGGAGCATGCCGTGGCCGTAGCCGTCTGCCTTCACGACCACCATCAGCGCACTCGGCGCGACGAGCCGCGCGAGCGTCTGGACGTTGTGCCGGATCGCGGCGAGCTCGACGCTGATGCTGGCGCGCGGGCGGGTCATGCGGTGGATTGTCCCATTCACGCCATCAGCCGGCGCACGACGTCCGGCAGCGCGGCGGCCACGTCGCCGGCCACGATCGGCCCGCCGCCGCTCGCCAGGGTCGCGGCCGAGCCGTGCAGCCACGAGCCCACCGAGGCCGCGTCGAACGGGTCGAGCCCGCCGGCCAGCAGCGCGCCGACCAGACCGGCGAGCACGTCGCCGGCCCCGGCGGTGGCCAGCCACGGCACTCCGGTCGTGGTCACGCGCACCCGCCCGTCGGGTGCCGCGACGAGCGTGTGGCGGCCCTTGAGCAGCACGACGGCGCCGTACCTCTCGGCCGCGGAGCGGGCGTGGCGCAGGGGCGCGAGCTCGATCTCGGCGCGCTCCACACCGAGCATCCTGGACAGCTCACCGGCATGCGGGGTCAGCACGAGCGGGGTCGCAACCGGGCCGGTGACGTGGGCGAGGGCATCGGCGTCGACGACGGTGGGTACGCCGTCGGTCAGGGCCGCCTCGAGCGCGGCCGCCGCGTCGGAGTCGGTGCCCGGCCCCACGACCCAAGCCTGCACACGTCCCTCGCCGACCACCTCGGGGTGTGCGGCGCGCACCCGCGCCGCGGCCTCGTCGGAGCCGACGTACCGCACCATCCCGGCGAGCCCGGACGCCGCGCCCGCGACGCAGAGGAGGGCGGCGCCGGGGTACGCCGCCGAGCCGGCCCGAACGCCGACGACGCCCCGGGTGTACTTGTGCGCGTCTGCCGCAGGCACCGGGAGCAGCCGGCGCACGTTGTCGGGTTGGAGGGCGGTCACGGCGGCCGCGGGCAGGTCGAGGTCGAGGTCGACGAGGTGGACGGCACCGCACGCCGAGGCAGCGGGCTCGACGAGGTGGGCGACCTTGTGGGTGCCGAACGTGACCGTCACGTCGGCGCGCACGTGTGGCCCGGGCGTCTCTCCGGTGTCGACGTCGACCCCGGAGGGCACGTCGACGGCGACCACGGGAATGCCCGCAACGGCATCGAACGCCTCCTGCGCAGCGGGGGCCAGCCCGGGTCGGCCACCGATGCCGACGACGGCGTCGACCACCACGTCCACGAAGGCCGGGACCTCGTCGACGACCCGGCCACTCGCCGCCCGCAACGCCGCCAGCCCGCCCACGTGCGCCCGCTCCGACAGGAGTACGGCGCACACCTGGGCGCCGCGGCGCGCGAGCTGGGCTCCGGCGTACAGCGCATCTCCGCCGTTGTCGCCCGACCCGACGAGCAGGAGCACGCGCCGGCCGTACGCGCCGCCGAGGTGGTCGATCAGGGCGGCAGCCAGCCCGGCCGCGGCCCGCGCCATCAGCGCGCCGTCGGGGACCGTCTCCATGAGCGCGGCCTCGGCGGCCCGGACCTGTTCGACGGTGTGGGCGTGGCGCATGGGCCCAAACTAGTTGGCGAGGAGCTCGGCAGGCAGCGGGCGGTCGGCGTAGGCCAGTCGGGAGACGCCGTCCATCCGCTGCACGTGCAGGCCCTGGCTGACCAGTCCGAGCCGTTCGGCCACCCTCCGCGAGGCGGTGTTGGTCCGGTCGATCCACGCGACCACCGCGAGGTCCGGCTCGTGTTCGTGGGCGGCGTCGACCGCCGCACGGGCCAGCTCGGTGGCATAGCCGTGACCCTGGGCCGCGGCCGCGAGCCGGTAGTTGAGGTTCCAGTGCGCGGGCTCGTGCCGCTGGACGCCGCCGGTGCCGAGGACCTCGCCCGTCTCGATCAACCTGACGGTCCAGTAGCTGAGGCCGTCACTCCACTTCGCGCCGGCGCGCTCGGCGTACACCTGCGTCGTCGCGCGGTCGCGGTGGCGGCTGCCGGGGTCGTAGCCCCAGGCGGCGGGGTCGCTGAAGATCGGGTACAGCTCGTCGACGTCGGCGACGCTCATCGCGCGGAGGTCGAGCCGGGCGGTGGTGGCACGGCGGAAGTCGGACACGTCAGCCGGCCGGGATCTTGAACACCTGGCCCGGGAAGATCAGGTCGGGGTTGTCGATCGCGTTGAGCCGGGCGATCTCGAGGTAGTCGACGCCGTAGCGCTGCGCGATGTCTCCGAGGGCCTCCCCGGACCTGACGGTGTGGGTGCGCGACGGCGGCGGCGCGGGCGGCTCCTCCACGGTCGGCTCGGCCATCTCGGCCGGCGGTGCGGCCTCCCTCCTCAGGACACCCCTCATGTTGTCCAGGAATCCCACGGCGCTGTCCTCTCCTGTCGAACCACAGACCACGCTAGTCGCCGAGAAGCATCCGGGACAGTGGTCAGGCCTCGAGCACCACCACGGCCGACGCGATGCCCGCGTCGTGCGAGAGCGAGACGTGCACCGAGCCGACGCCGAGCTCGGCGGCGCGGGCGGCGACCGTGCCGCGGAGCTCGAAGCGCGGCCGGCCGGTCTCCTCGGACACGATCTCGGCGTCGTGCCAGGCCAGGCCGCCCGGCGCCCCGAGCGCCTTCGCGATGGCCTCCTTCGCCGCGAAGCGGGCCGCGAGCGAGGCCAGTGCCCGGGTGGACTCGTCCGGCGTGAACAGCCGCTTGCGGAGGCCGGCGGTGCGGTCGAGGGAGACCCCGAACCGCTCGATGTCGACGACGTCGATGCCGATCCCGACGATGGCCATCCGCTCGCCCCTACTCGACCGTGACGGACTTGGCGAGGTTGCGGGGCTGGTCGACGTCGTGGCCGAGCCGGGTGGCCAGCTCGCACGCGAACAGCTGCAGCGGGATCACCGTCACGAGCGGCTGGAGCAGCACGGGCACGGCGGGCACGGCGATGAGCACGTCGGCGTACGGCGCGATCGAGTCGTCGCCCGCCTCGGCGATGCACAGCGTGCGGGCCCCACGGGCACGCACCTCCTGGATGCCGCTGACCATCTTCTCGTGGAGCTGGTCGCGGCCCTGGGGCGGCACGATGCAGAACACCGGCAGCCCGGGCTCGACCAGCGCGATCGGGCCGTGCTTGAGCTCACCGGCCGCGAAGCCCTCGGCGTGGAGGTAGGCGATCTCCTTGAGCTTCAGCGCGCCCTCGAGGGCGACCGGGTAGCCGGCGTGACGTCCGAGGAACAGCACCGACCGCGCGTCGGCGTACTCGCGGGCGAGCTCGTAGATCGCCTCGCGGCCGTCGAGCACGGTCTGGATGTGGGCCGGCATCTCGTCGAGCTGGTCCATCACCTGGGCGATCTCGTCGCCGTAGCGGGTGCCCTTGACCTGCGCGAGGTAGAGCGCGAGCAGGTAGCAGGCGACCAGCTGGGTCAGGAAGCCCTTGGTCGAGGCCACGCCGATCTCGGGGCCGGCATGGGTGTAGATCACGCCGTCGGACTCGCGCGGGATCGTCGAGCCGTTGGTGTTGCAGATCGCGACGACCTTCGAGCGCTGCGCGCGCGCGTGCCGGATGGCCTGCAGGGTGTCGGCGGTCTCGCCGGACTGGCTGATCGCGACCACCAGGGTCGAGTGGGTGAGGATCGGGTCGCGGTAACGGAACTCGCTGGCCAGCTCGACCTCCACCGAGATGCGGGTCCAGTGCTCGATGGCGTACTTGGCGACCATGCCCGCGTAGAACGACGTGCCGGCCGCGATGATGATCACCTTGTCGATGTCGCGCAGGTCCTCGTCGGAGAGGCGCATCTCGTCGAGGTGCAGCAGGCCCTCCTCGTTGCGGCGGCCGAGCAGCGAGTCGGCCACGGCGCGGGGCTGCTCGTGGATCTCCTTGCGCATGAACCAGTCGTGGCCGTCCTTCTCGGCGGCCGTGAGGTCCCAGTCGACGTGGTAGCGACGCCCCTCGGCCGGCGTACCGTCGAAACCGGTGACGCTGACGCCGTCGCGGGTGATCGTGACGACCTGGTCCTGGTCGAGCTCGAGGGCCTCGCGGGTGTGCTCGATGAACGCCGAGACGTCGGAGCCGAGGAAGTTCTCGCCCTCACCGATGCCGACCACGAGCGGGGAGTTGCGGCGCGCGGCGACCACGCGGGACGGGTCCTCGGCGTCGAGGGCGACGAGGGTGAAGGCGCCTTCGAGCCGGCGGCAGACGTTCTGCATGGCCGTGGTGAGGTCGGCGCCGGTCGAGACCTCGGTCTCCAGCAGGTGCGCGGCGACCTCGGTGTCGGTCTCCGACAGCATCTCGTGGCCGGCGCCCTCGAGGTCGGTGCGGAGGCTCGCGAAGTTCTCGATGATCCCGTTGTGCACGACCGCAAGGCGGCCCGTGCGGCCGAGGTGCGGGTGGGCGTTGACGTCGTTGGGGGCGCCGTGGGTGGCCCACCGGGTATGGCCGATGCCGGTCGTGGACTCCGGCAACGGCGTCTCCTCGATCGCCTTCTCGAGGTTCGCCAGCTTGCCGGCGCGCTTGTCGGAGGCCACCCGGCCGTCGTGCGCGAGAGCGATCCCGGCGGAGTCGTAGCCGCGGTACTCCAGCCGCCGGAGGCCCTCGATGACGACGCCCCGGGCCTGCCTGTCACCGACGTAGCCAACGATTCCGCACATGGAGCCGGAGTCTATTCGGCCCGGTGTCGCCGAACCGCACCGGCGAGGCCTCCCATCGTCCGGCCCGATCGCTGCTGCAACAATGCAACCCATGTCTGACGCAGGTGGGGGCAACGGCTCCCAGGAAGCGTCGCCGTACGTCGAGCTCGACCGCGCCGCCTGGGCGGCCCTGGCGAGCGAGACCGAGAGCCCACTCTCGCCCGACGAGGTCGGCAGCCTGCGCGGCCTCGGCGACTCCCTCGACCTCAACGAGGTCGAGCAGGTCTACCTCCCGCTGTCACGACTGCTCAGCCTGTACGTCGCCGGCGCCGGCCGGCTTCACCGCGAGCAGGAGGACTTCCTGCACCGGCAGACGCCGCCGCGCACGCCGTTCGTGATCGGGCTCGCCGGGTCGGTCGCCGTCGGCAAGTCGACGACCGCGCGCGTGCTGCAGCAGATGCTGGCCCACTGGCCCGAGCATCCCAACGTCGCGCTCGTCACCACCGACGGGTTCCTGCTGCCGAACGCCGAGCTCGAGCGACGCGGCCTCCTGCACCGCAAGGGCTTCCCGGAGTCCTACGACCGCAAGGCGCTGCTGAAGTTCGTCATCGACATCAAGTCGGGCCGCGACGAGGTCGACGCCCCGATCTACTCCCACCTCGTCTACGACGTCGTGCCCGGTGAGCGGGTCGTGGTCAAGAGTCCCGACATCGTGATCATCGAGGGCCTCAACGTCCTCCAGCCCGCCCGGACCCGCGACGACGGCCGCACCGGCCTCGCGGTCAGCGACTTCTTCGACTTCAGCGTGTACGTCGACGCCGCGACCAGCGACATCCGGAAGTGGTACGTCGACCGGTTCCAGCGGTTGCGCGAGACGGCGTTCCGCGACCCGTCGTCGTACTTCGCGAAGTACGCCCGCCTCACCTCCGACGAGGCGATCGCCGAGGCCGGCCGCATCTGGGACACCATCAACGGCCCCAATCTCAACCAGAACGTGCTGCCCACCCGCAGCCGCGCCACCCTCGTGCTGCGCAAGGACGCCGACCACTCCGTGCGCTACGTGCGGCTGCGCAAGCTCTGAGGACCGAGGTTGCCTTCGCTGGTCGAGTAGCGAGCGCCAGCGACGTTGCTTTCGTCGGTCGAGTAGCGAGCGCCAGCGACGTTGCCTTCGTCGGTCGAGTAGCGAGCGCCAGCGACGTTGCCCTCGTCGGTCGAGTAGCGAGCGCCAGCGACGTTGCCTTCGTCGGTCGAGTAGCGAGCGCCAGCGAGCGTATCGAGACCCGGGTCCGTCAGAGCCTCTTCTGCACGTCGAGGCAGCGCTCGACGACGCGGTAGCCCAGCTCCTCGTTGACGGCGTTCATGTGCACGTTGACGCCGGCGTTGCCCGTCACGACGTAGGCGCACGTCGGGAACAGCTCGAGGAGGCGGCGGTGGGTGGCCAGCTTCATGGCCAGGCCGAGCCGGTGCCCGCGGTGCTCTGGCAGCACGAGGGTGCCGCCGACCTCGCCGTACGTCGGCTGGTAGCGGCTCAGTCGCACGTCTGAGAAGCCGCACAACCGGCCGTCGGGGGCGAGGGCGACAGCCACGAGCTGGACCCGGTTGGCCAGCCGGGCCCGCTCCTCGCCCTCACGGAGCCGCTCGGGCGTCCAGCGCGCCGCCTCGAGGTCGAGGTCGCCGAGGGGGATGTGGGTGAGGAAGGCCTCGAGGAGCCGGCAGAAGTCGTCGACCCGGTGCTCGGGCGTGTGACCGTCGAAGACCTCGACGCGGTAGTCGCCCAGCGCCGCCTCCACCTCGTCGTCCAGCGGCCCCCACGTGGCCGGGGCGGTGGTGAGGTCGACGGTCTTGCCCTCCTCGAAGCTCCCCACGTCGTAGCCCATCGCCGCGGCGAAGAGCGAGCCGTCACTCCCGGCACCGACAGGGGTGAAGGCGCTGGCGATCATCGACGAACGGCCGGCCGCGCCCGCACGCGCCTCGAGCTCCGCCAGCACGGTGCGGCCGATGCCCAGCCGGCGGCGCTCGGGAGCGACGTACACGTCGACCTCGGCGAGCCTCGGGTTGTCGGTCTCGAAGACGGTCAGTCGTCCGGCACCCACCACACCCTCGTCGGAGGTGGCCACTACGAGCGTCGAGGTCGTGTCGGTGCGCGGCGTCCGGTAGTTCGCGCACGACATCTCCCACGTGGGCCAGGCATCGAACGGCCGGTCGGCGTTGGCTGCCGAGCCGACCTCCCACCACGCCCGAAGCGCGGTGTCATCGTGCGGGTCGACGGGCCGGATCTCGATGCTCACGATCGCCGAACCTAGGGCCGCCACCCGCGGAATGCGAGAGGTTTCCGGTCAGAGGGAGAGCTGGGCCTTGACCACGTCGGCGAGCCGGGCGGCCACCGCCTCGGCCTCGTCGAGCGAGGGCGCCTCGACCATCACGCGCACCATCTCCTCGGTGCCTGACGGGCGGAGGAGCACGCGGCCGCGCCCCTCGAGGGCGGCCTCCTCCTCGGCGACGGCGGCGGCGAGTACGGCGTCCTCGTCGGCGCGCGACTTGTCGACGTCACGCACGTTGACGAGCACCTGCGGCAGCCGGGTCACGACGCCGGCGAGGGCCTGGAGGCTCTTGCCGGTGGCGGCCATCCGCTGCATGACGTGGAGCGCGGTGAGGATGCCGTCGCCGGTGGTGGCGTACTCGCTCATGATCACGTGGCCGGACTGCTCGCCGCCGAGCGTGTAGCCGCCGACGCGCATGGCCTCGAGCACGTAGCGGTCGCCGACCTTGGTCTGGCGCACGCCCAGGCCGCCGGCCCGCATGGCGTGCACGAAGCCGAGGTTGCTCATCACCGTGGCCACGACGGTGTCCTTGACCAGGTGCCCGGACTCGGCCATCGCCTGCGCCAGGACCGCGAGGATCTGATCGCCGTCGACGTCGTTGCCGTCGTGGTCGACCGCAAGGCAGCGGTCAGCGTCGCCGTCGAGCGCGAACCCGGCGTCGGCCCCGTGCTCGAGCACGGCGGCCTGCAGCAGGGCCAGGTGCGTCGAGCCGCAGCCGTCGTTGATGTTGAGCCCGTCGGGCTCGGTGCCGATCGCGATCACCTCGGCGCCGGCGTCGCGCAGCGCCTGGGGTCCGGCCACCGCGGCGGCGCCGTGGGCACAGTCGAGCACCACCTTGAGCCCGGCGAGCGGACGGTCGAGCGTGCCGACCAGGTGGTCGACGTACTCGTCGATGGGGTGGGAGTACGGCGACACGCGGCCGACGTGGCCGCCGACCGGTCGCTCCCAGGGCGTGCCGAGCACGTCCTCGATGTCCTTCTCGATGGCGTCGTCGAGCTTGAGCCCACCGCGCGAGAGGAACTTGATGCCGTTGTCGGGCATCGGATTGTGCGAGGCGCTGATGACGACGCCGAGGTCGGCGCCCAGCGACTGGGTCAGGTAGGCGACGCCCGGGGTCGGCAGGACCCGCAGCCGCAGCACGTCGCACCCGGCCGAGGCGAGCCCGGCGACGACGGCGTGCTCGAGGAACTGCCCGGAGATCCTTGGGTCGCGACCGACGACCGCGAGCGGACGCTCGCGCGACGGCTCGAACTCGTGCCGGTCGACGATGACGCGGGCGGCGGCAACGGAAAGGTCCAGGGCCAGCTCAGCGGTCAGTTGACCGTTGGCCAGGCCCCGGACCCCGTCCGTGCCGAAGATGCGTGCCATCCGTCCGGCAGCCGCGATCAGCGCTTGCTGAACTGCGGCGCCTTGCGGGCCTTCTTGAGACCGGCCTTCTTGCGCTCGATGACGCGCGCGTCGCGGGTCAGCAGGCCGGCCTTCTTGAGGGAGGGACGGTTGGCCTCGACGTCGATCGAGTTGAGGCACCGGGCCACGCCGAGGCGCAGCGCGCCGGCCTGCCCGGTGATGCCGCCGCCGTGGATGCGGGCGATGACGTCGAAGCGGTCGACGAGCTGGAGCTCGGCGAACGGCTCGTTGACGACCTGCTGGTGCAGCTTGTTCGGGAAGTAGGAGTCGAGCGTGCGGCCGTTGACGGTCCACACTCCCGTGCCCGGCACGATGCGCACGCGGGCGACGGCCTCCTTGCGACGGCCGGTGGCCGCTGCGGGAGCGATCGTCGCCGGACGCAGCGGGGCGTCGGCCGACGGGGCGCTCTCGGAGGAGTAGGCAACGCCCGACTCGTCGGTCGTGAAGGTCTCTTCGACCTCGGCCTCGGGGGCCTGGGTCTCGGTCTCGGTGTTCTCGGTGGTCTCAGCCACGGTGATCCTCACTCGTCCTTGGAAGTTACTGGGAGACCTGGGAGATCTCGAACGGCGTGGCCTTCTGGGCCGCGTGGGGGTGCTCCGGGCCGGTGTAGACCTTGAGCTTCTTGATGATCTGACGGCCGAGGCGGTTCTTGGGGAGCATGCCCCACACCGAGTTCTCGATCGCCTTGCGGGCGTCCTTCTCCAGCAGCTCGCCGTACGGCGTGGCGGAGAGACCACCGGGGTAACCCGAGTGGCGGTAGGCCAGCTTGGTGACCTTCTTGTTGCCCGACAGGGCGACCTTCTCGGCGTTCACGATGATGACGAAGTCGCCCATGTCCATGTGCGGGGCGAACGTCGGCTTGTGCTTGCCACGAAGGAGGTTGGCGGCCTGGACGGAGAGACGTCCGAGGACCACGTCGGTGGCGTCGATGACGTGCCACTCGCGCTGGATGTCAGCGGGCTTGGGGCTGTACGTGCGCACGGCTGAGTACCTTCTTGTTCGTTGGTCCCGTCGATGTGCTCGAGCCGGGTGGTGGTGCTGCGGCTTCTGACGAACACTGCCCGGTTCACTCATCTGATCGATGCGGCGCCCGGGTCTGCACCTCGACCGTGCGGGGTCGTGGCGCGGCAGGAGTCGCGACCAGCAAAGATACGCGGCGGCGCTCCCGTCAAAACGCCGTACGCCGGTCGGACGCGTCCGCTGGGTGGGTACCTGCCTTGGGGTCGTTGTGGTCGAAGGAATACGTTGGGGGTTCACCCATCTGAGTCAATGACGACTTTCACGACAGGAGCCGACGTGACCGACGTAACGGCCACCGATGCCCCGGCCACCGCCGCCGCATCCACCGATTCGCTGACCGTCCGCGACAACCGCACGGGGCAGTCCTACGACCTCGCCATCACCGACAACACCATCAAGGCCGCCGATCTCGGCCAGATCCGGCTCGATGAGGAGACCCCGGCCTGGCGACCTACGACCCCGGTTTCGTCAACACCGCCTCGTGTCGCAGTGCCGTCACCTACATCGACGGCGAGAAGGGCATCCTGGAATACCGCGGCTACCCGATCGAGCAGCTCGCCGAGAAGTCCAACTTCCTCGAGGTCGCCTACCTGCTCATCCACGGCGCCCTCCCCAGCAAGGCCGAGTACGACGCCTGGGTGCACGAGATCACCTACCACACGTTCGTCCACGAGAACGTGAAGTCGTTCATGGAGGGCTTCCGCTACGACGCCCATCCGATGGGCATGCTGATGGCCTCGGTCGGCGCGCTCTCGACGTTCTACCCCGACGCGCGCAACATCCACGACGACGAGAACCGGCACCTCCAGATGGTCCGGATGATCGCGAAGATGCCGACGCTCGGCGCCTGGTCGTTCCGGCACGCGCAGGGCAAGCCGTTCGTCTACCCCGACAACGACCTGAGCTACACCGCCAACTTCCTCTCGATGCTGTTCAAGATGAGCGAGCAGAAGTTCGAGGCCGACGAGCGGCTGGTCAAGGCCCTGGACGTGCTGTTCATCCTGCACGCCGACCACGAGCAGAACGGCTCGACCAACGCCGTCCGCTCCGTCGGCTGGCCCAGGTCGACCCCTACTCCTCGGTCGCCGCCGGCGTCGCCGCGCTCTTCGGCCCGCTCCACGGTGGCGCCAACGAGGCCGTGCTGCGGATGCTGCGCCGGATCGGCTCCAAGGAGAAGATCCCCGCCTTCATCGAGGGTGTGAAGAACGGCAACGAGAAGCTGATGGGCTTCGGCCACCGGGTCTACAAGAACTCGACCCGCGCGCCACCATCATCAAGAAGGCCTGCGAGGACGTCTTCGAGGTCACCGGGGTCAACCCGCTCCTCGAGATCGCCAAGGAGCTGGAGAAGATCGCGCTCGAGGACGAGTACTTCATCAAGCGCAAGCTCTACCCCAACGTCGACTTCTACTCCGGCCTGATCTACGAGGCCTTCCCTTTCCCGCCCGAGATGTTCACCGTGCTCTTCGCGATCGGCCGCACCCCCGGCTGGCTCGCGCAATGGCTCGAGCTCGTCCAGGACAAGGACCAGAAGATCGCCCGGCCCAAGCAGATCTACACCGGCGACCGCACGCTCGACTTCGTGCCCGCGTCGCAGCGTTGGGCCTGAGCGGAGCCCCAACGCGTCGACGGACCGGGCCAGGTCGAGCAGCGGGCGAGACCAAGCCCGCGTCCGAGCTGGGCCTGAGCCCCGTTCGCACGACCCCCCGGCAGCCCGTTGGCTGCCGGGGTGTCTGCGTCCGCATCCGAAGTCTTCTACGCGATGCCGGCACTGCGGTCCGGGGACGACGTGCTCCGCCTGCACCAGGACAGCGACGGGATCGTGGGCTGGTCCAGGTGTACGCCGCGGGCCGGTGCGCTGGTAGGTCCAGCTCGTGTGCGTCTTGAACCGGTGATGCCGCCGGCAGAGCGCGGCCAGGTTGGCCGTGGACGTGGGTCCGCCGGCTTCCAGGGGACGATGTGGTCGAGATCGCAGACTCGGGCGTTGCGGGTGCACCGCGGGAACACACACGTGCGGTCGCGGAGGATGATCTGATCGCGGAGGCGTGGTGAGGGTTGGTAGCCGTCGCAGACGATCTCGGTGTCGAGGTCGCGGATCGGCTTCACCGTCACCTGGGTGCGGGACTGCTGACGCCGGTGTTGGATCTGGTCGATGGTGGCCTGGTTGCCGTGCTCGAGCCGGGCGACCGGGTCGCCCTCGGTGAGGGGGACATCCAGGCCCACCTGCCGGGCAACGGGTGCCGGGCCTTGGTTTCGAGACGGTTGCTGCGCAACCTCCTCAACCAGCGGCGGCATCGCCTCGCTGATTCGAGGAAGGCGCGCTGGCGCCTCTCTCGAAACCCGCGACCAGCGGCACCGCCTCGCTGGTTGAGGAGGGCGCGCTGGCGCCTGTCTCGAAACCCGCGGCCAGCGGTAACACCTCGCTGGTTGAGGAAGGACGAAGTCCTGTCTCGAAACCCGCGGCCAGCGGCACCGCCTCGCTGGTTGAGGAAGAACGAAGTCCTGTCTCGAAACCCGCGGCCAGCGGCATCGCCTCGCTGGTTGAGGAAGGACGAAGTCCTGTCTCGAAACCCGCGACCAGCGGCACCGCCTCGCTGGTTGAGGAAGAACGAAGTCCTGTCTCGAAACCCGCGGCCATGTCGAGCGACAGCTGGTGCCGGGCCAGCTCGCCGACCGCGACCGCCCGCCGGGCATCCAGGCTCTCCGCCGACCCGAGCGCCTTCAGTGTCTCCGCGCCAGGGTCACGAAGGTGCGCGCCGTACTGACTCCGCCGGGCGCGAAGACCCCGGTGGCGTCCGCGTGTTCACCGTGAGGCGCTGACCACCGGCTCCTCGCGGAGGATGCAGAACTCGTTGCCCTCCGGGTCGGCCAGGGTGACCCAACCAGTGCCCGGGCCATACTCGTCGACGAAGTCGGCGACGTGGGTGGCACCGATACCGAGCACCCGCTCGACCTCCTCGTCGCGGCTGCCGGTGCGCGGCCGGAGGTCGAAGTGGAGGCGGTTCTTGACCGACTTCTCGTCGGGCACCTCGATGAACAGGATCTGGTGCCCGGTCTCCGTCGCGGATCAGGCACACCTCGTGACCGGGCTCGTTGGGGTTGTCAGGCCTGTCGACGTAGCCCAGCAGTTGCTTCCACCACTCCGAGAGCTCGTAGGCGCGACGGCAGTCATCACGGTGTGCGAGACGAAGGAAGTCATGACGCCAGCCTGACACCCGGGCGGCAGAGCGAGCGTCAGGCGCTGGGGTCCGCCTCCGACCGTAGGATGCAGAACTCGTTGCCCTCGGGGTCGGCGAGGGTCGCCCACCCGGTGCCCGGGCCGTACTTGCCGCCGAACGTCTACGACTCCGGCTTCACGGTCATCGTCTCCGGAGTCGAGCTGACCGAGCTGCTCGCGCAGTACGCGCAAGAAGCCGCGACCAAGGGCCTGAGCCCGGGATCGTTCTCCGCTGACACACCGGAGTCGGTGACCGTCGACTTCGCCGACATCGCCGATGGCGTCGAGTCCGGCCTCGTCGTCAACTTCAACGACGCGACCGAGAGCGTCACGGTCAACTTCAACGACGCGACCGAGACCGTCACCGCCAACTTCAGCGCGACCAACCGCACGATCACCCGCACGAGCGGCTCCTGGAGTCACCTCTACGAGGCCGGCGACCGGATCCAGATCGACGGCGGCCTCAACGACACCGGCACCAACTCCCTGACGATCACAGAGGTCACCGATTCGGCCCCGCTCGACTCGGTCAACAACCGCACGATCTTGGTCCTCGCGGCAACCGACACGCTCGTCAACCAGACCGGCGCGACGGTCGCCGTCACGCTCGAGGGCATCGGCGGCACGATCACCCGCTCGAGCGGCAGCTGGGGCCATCTCTACGAGGCCGGCACCAAGATCGCGATCGCGAACTCGGTTGCCAACGACACCGGCCTCGGCGTGCTGACGGTTTCGGCGGTCACCGATTCCGATCCCACCGACGCCGTCAACAACCGCACGATCCTCGTCCTCGCCGCCGATGACCCCGTCCTCGACGGCGCCAGCGACGCGATCAACCTCACCGTCTCCGGCGTCGGCGGCACGATCACCCGCACGACCGGCAGCTGGGGCTCCCAGTACACGACCGGCAAGCGGATCCGGATCGACGGCACGAGCTCCAACGCCACCGGCACCGACGTCGGCGATCCGAGCTACACGATTGCCGGCATCACCGACGCCAATCCGAGCGACGGCATCAACCAGCGCACGATCCTGGTCCTCAGCTCGAGCGCCGCGCTCGTCGACGACGCCGCCGAGACGGTCGACATCGCCTTGGTCAACCTCAACGGCACGATTAAGCGCTCCAGCGGCGCCTGGGGCACCGACTACGGCATGGGCACGACGATCCGCGTCACCGGCATCTCGCCGAACGCCACGGGCTCGAGCGCCGGCTCCGACTGGTACCGGATCGTCGGGGTCACCGACGAGGACCCGTCTGACGATGTCAGCGTCGAAGACGGCACCGAGGGCGACGTCACGGTCGACTTCAGCGACGGCTCCGAGGGCGTCACCGTCGACTTCGACGACGCCTCGGATTCGGTCACCGTCGACTTCGACGACGCCTCGGATTCGGTCACGGTCAACTTCAACGACGCGACCGAGACCGTCACCGCCAACTTCAGCGCGACCAACCGCACGATCACCCGCACGAGCGGCTCCTGGGGCTTCCTCTACGAGGTCGGAACTCAGATCCAGATCGACGGCGGCCTCAACGACACCGGCGCCGGGTTCTTCACGATCGCGGCGATCACCGACTCCACGCCGCTCGACTCGACCGACTCGCGGACGATCCTCGTCCTCGACCCCGGTGACACCGTCGTCGACGAGACCGGCGAGACGGTCGATGTCTCGGTCGACGGCGTCGGTGGCACGATCACCCTCGCGAGCGGATCCTGGAGCAAGCTGCGCTACTCGGTCGGCGCCCAGATCTCGATCGACGGTGCGAGCGCCAACGACACCGGCACCGGCTTCTTCACGATCGCGGCGATCACCGATTCGGACCCGACCGACCTCGTCAACAACCGCACGATCCTGGTCCTCGCCGCGGGCGACAGCGTCGTCGACGAGACCGGCGAGGCGCGTCGACGTCACGGTTGACGGCGCGGCGCCGACGATCACGCTGGCGAGCGGCTCCTGGAGCCAGCTGCGCTACTCGGTCGGCGCCCAGATCTCGATCGACGGTGCGAGCGCCAACGACACCGGCACCGGCTTCTTCACGATCGCGGCGATCACCGATTCGGACCCGACCGACCTCGTCAACAACCGCACGATCCTGGTCCTCGCCGCGGGCGACAGCGTCGTCGACGAGACCGGCGAGGCCGTCGACGTCACGGTTGACGGCGCGGCGCCGACGATCAGCCGCTCGAGCGGCGCCTGGGACGCCACCCTCTACCGGGTCGGGACCAAGATCGAGATCGACGCAACGGCGAGCGCCAACGACACCGCCATCTACACGATCGCCGCGATCACCGATTCGAACCCGACCGATCTCGTCAACAACCGCAAGATCCTCGTCCTCGCCGCAGACGATGTCGTCGTCGACGAGACCGGCGAAGCGGTCGACGTCCTGCTCCGCGGCGTCAACGCCGGCGAGACGGTCGAGGTGGACTTCGACGCGACCGAGGGGACGATCACCCGCTCGAGCGGCGCCTGGGGCGCGATCTACACGGTCGGCGCCCGGATCCAGGTCAGCGGCTCCACCGACAACGACACCGGGACCGGGTTCTTCACGATCGCGGCGATCACCGACTCCACGCCGCTCGACTCGACCGACTCGCGGACGATCCTGGTTCTCGATTCCGGCGACACCGTGATCGACGGGACCGGCGAGACGGTCGGCGTCACGGTCATCGATATCCAGGACCCGATGATCGTCCGCGCGACCGGCTGGGGCTTCCAGTACTCGGTCGGCGACCGGATCCAGATCACCGGCGGCGCCAACGACACCGGTACCGGCCCCGAGAACGACTGGTACACGGTCACCGCGATCACCGACTCGCTGCCCGGCGACGGCGTTGACTCGCGGACGATCCTCGTCCTCGACCCGGCAAGCGCCTCGATCACCGACGAGGCGACGTCAGCGTCGACGTCACCCGCCTGACCAACGACCGCTCGGTGCTCGTCGTCGAGCGGATCGAAGCCGAGCCGGACCCGGCTGCAGCCGTTCGAGATGACCGACGAGAGCGGCATCGCGATCGAGGTCAAGCGCCTCGGCACCGAGGACTGGATCGACGAGCAGACTCGACGCGATCTCCGTCGCGCGGACCGCCGACTACCACAACCTCCACACCAAGCTCGTCGCGCACTTCAACTTCAACGCCTGCGACGTCGGCCAGTACGTCGGCGATCCGATCAACATGATTCCCGACCCCTGCCTGGACGGCGCCGAGTCGTTCCCGGCCTCGTTCTTCTCGCTCTCCGACTACGAGCTCTACTGGAGCTACCGCTCCCAGCAGGTCGACCCGGCCGTCTACAACTCCGGCTTCGTCGTCCAGGTCGTCGGTGACGAGCTCGCGTCGCTGACCAACAGCTTCACGACCGAGGCGCTGTCCAAGAACCTGATGGAAGGCACGTTCGCCGCCGGCGCCGCCGACACCGTCACCGCCGTCTTCGACTCCGGCGCCAACACGATCACCCGCGTCAGCGGGGCGTGGGGCGTGCAGTACGCCGAAGGCACGACGATCCGCGTCACCGGCGGCCTCAACGCCACCGGCACCGACTGGTACACGATCACCGAGGTCACCGACTCGACTCCCGGCAACGGCACCGACTCGCGCACGATTCTCGTCCTCAGCGTCTTCGACACGCTCGTCGACGAGGGCCAGAACCCCGATCCGCTGCTCGTCGACCCGGGCGTCTCGGTCCAGATCAAGCGCTACGGCACCGGCGACTACGTCAACGAGAAGATCGCCGCGATCTCGGCCGAGCGGACCGCTCGGTACCACGCGCTCCACGCCGACCTCGTCGATCACTTCGCGGCGCTCGGCCAGACCTTCCCGACGCACTACGACGCCGGCGACATCGAGGTCTTCGAGGCCTTCACCTACAACCTCACGGTCCAGCAGGCCGGCAAGATCAAGGCCGGGATCAAGATCTGGACCGAGCAGGAGCTGCTCTACGCGATCGCCGGCGGCATGATGAAGACGACGGTCGATACGAGCGCCACCCGCGAAGACCCGAACATCGGCTGCGACGGGGCGACCGACACCGAAGAGGACCCGTGCAACCCGGCGACGATGAACCCGGCCAGCATCACGATCCTCGTCCCGAACGGCAGCGTCGGCATCACGACCGGTGAGCGGATCGTCGTCCTCGACGGCGATTTCGAAGACGACGAGCGGGTCGCGCTGGCCGCGGCCGAGCGCGCCGACGTCGCCTGGCTGCTGGCCGAGCAGGACGAGTTCGAGGTCAACTTCAACAGCACGAACCGGACGATCACCCTGATCGACGGCAACGTCTGGGGCTCGCAGTACGGCGTCGGCTCGGCGATCCGGATCCGCGGCAACACGCTGAACACGCGCGACGGCGGCTGGTACACGATCACCAACATCGACGTCTGCGCGAACGGTGATCACCGTCGCCGAGGCGATTTCGACCGAGTTCGGCCGCGACATCACGATCGCCCCGATCGCACGCGATCCGCGCTTCGCGACCGCATCCGGCATCGAGACATCGGTCGCGATCGAAGTCACCTTCCACAACAACGGCTACGACGCGTTCGGCAAGGTCGGCGACACGATCACGATCCACGACTCGAGCCACTGGTCCTCGATCGGCGTCGATGTGGACTCGCTGCTGAAGATCAGCAACACGCTGCTCAACAACACGACCGACGACAGCTACTTCCAGGTCACCGCGGTCTCAGGCGACGACAAGACGATCACCCTGATGCGGACCAACTCGCTCGAGGACGAGGGCATCGACGAGACCTGCACCCCGACCGAGCTCGATCCTTGCGAGCTGCTGCCGGTCATCGCGCAGTTCGTCGTCGGCTTCGCCCCCGACCTCTACGGGGTGGCGATCGACGAGCGCGACGACGTCGACATCATGGTCACGGGCCCCGTCTACATCGCGGTCGACCTGAGCTCCGCCGGCGGCGACGGCCAGGTCTACCTCGGCTCGGAGATGACGATCAACGTCGACGAGGTCATCGCCGGCGGCAACGCGCGGATCAAGAGCGGCGGATCGATCCTCGATGTCACGACTTCGAGCGGCGTCAACGTGATCAGCGACGACCTGATCCTCGAGGCCTCAGGCGGGACGATCGGCACCCCCGAGAACCGCCTGACGACGAACCAGCACAGCGGCGCCACCCTGACCGCGCGGGCGCTGAACTCGGTCAACATCACCGAGACCTCGGGCAACATGGAGGTCGACTCCGTCTACTCGCAGACCGACAACGTCCGCCTCAAGGCCGACGGCTCGATCCGCGACTTCAACGGCGGCGACTCGACCAAGATCAGGGGCAACGCGATCGAGCTCGAGGCGGTCAACGGCCAGATCGGCGAGCTCGCTGTTCCCCGATCCCGAGTACCTCGAGATCGATACCGGCAACGACAGCACGCTCGACGACTCGACCGCCCACATCAGCGCCGAGGCGGCCTCGCACATCATCATCCGCGAGAACACGCTGCACCTCGGCGTCCGGGCGATCATCTCCTACGGCGGCGACGTCTACCTCTGGTCCGAGCTCTCGATCTACGACGCGGTCGACGTCGCCAACCCGACCAACCCGCTCAACCCGGCCTTCCTCTACAACGAGAACGACATCCCGGTCGCCGCGGCCTCGATCGTCGACATCACCGCCAACAGCATCCACCTGCGCGCCGAGACCGGCCAGATCGGCGAGGCCGGCAACGACCTCGACATCAACAGCGCCTACCTGTTCAGCGGCGACCCGCTACTTCACACGCCGGCCGAGGGCAACCTGTTCGCCAACAGCGACGAGGGCAACATCTACATCATCGAGACCCAGGGCAACCTCTGGCTCGGCCAGATCTCGACCGAGGGCGGCGGTTCGATCGGCCAGTTCGCCTTCATCACCGTGCCGACCGGCTCGGTCTACAACGGCCTGCCCGGCAACAACAACGTCACCTCGGGCAACCTCTGGCTCTTCGCCCGCGACAACATCGGCGCCTCCGGCAACCGGATCGAGACCGCAGTCGGCCGGATCGAGGGCCGCTCGCACACGGGCTCGACCTACATCAACAACAACGGCTCGATCAAGATCGGCGACGTCCTCGCCGGCCTGCCGAACCCGAACACGTTGCCGAGCGGCTCGAACGGGCCCGCGGGCGGCATCAGCTCCGGCGGCGCCGTCTACTTCGACGCCGTCGGCTCGATCACGCTGAGCGAGAACATCACCGCGATCCTCGAAATCGTCGCCGTCTCGGTCGACACCGCCGGCGACGACGAGATCCGCGTCCTCGGCTGCGACGACACCGGCTGCCGGACGATCAGCTCGCACACCTCGATCGACCTCAACTCGGGCGACGGCATCACGATCGAGCCGGGCGCGACGCTGACCACCCTCGGCCCGTCGGCCTGGGCACGGCCCGATCACGCTGGTCGCCGACTTCGGCGACGAGGAGGACTGCCAGGCAGACCTCGGCGACTTCACCGATTGCTCCGACGATGACGATCAGCGCGGCGACGATCCTCGCCGGCACGACGCTGACCGTCGACCGCCTCGCAGAACGTGGTCTTCGAGGCCGGCACTATCGGCGACCGCGATCGACGACGTCCAGGTCAGGCCCACAACGGCAACGTCGAGATCGGCTTCGACGACACCGCGACGATCATCAAGTCGATCGACACCCAGGTCCTGATCGACGCCGGCGACGACATCAACAGTGGCACGACGCGACGATCAACGCGCCTAACCTGATCCGGATCTCCGGCGACGCTGATCGGCAATCGACGACGATCGAGTCGGCACCAACATCTGGATCGACGGCGCGCTCGACCCGATCCTGATCCAGATCTTCGGCGGACCCAACGAGGACTTCATCCACTACACGCCGTGGCTGATCATCGGCCACACCGAGATCTGGGGCGGCGGCGCCGACGACGAGATCTTCATCGACCAGATCCTGCTCGACGGGCAACCCCGATCGCGACGGTCGACCTGCCGCGCAAGCTCCACCCGGCGCTCAGCGGCCCGAGCTCGCTGGTGACCGGCAACGAGGCCGTCCGCGCCCGCGACATGGTCAACGTCGACGGCCAGCAGGGCCAGGACTACGTCCGGGTCAACCTGACCGGCGTCGACGGCACCGACTACATCGTCAACGTCGTCGACACCGGCGGCGCACGGCGACGCGGCCGACGTGCTGACGATCAACGGCCTCGACACCGGCTCGACGGGGCGACTACTTCCTGATCCGCGCCAAGTACTACGACCCGGAGACCGAAGGCTTCGGCGATGACTTCCGCTCGCCGGCCTTCGTCGCCCGCCTGCAGCCGCAACGCGCAGCGCCGGCTTCGACCGGACGTTCGCCGACACCTACGAGCGCGTCAACTACGACCGGACGATCAACGTCCTGCGCATCAACGGCTCGGCGGCGAGGACCGCTTCTACTCCGACGACACGAGCGCGATCATGACGATCGACGGCGGCGACGACGACGACTTCTTCCAGTTCGGCCAGCTCTTCGGCTCGCCGCGCGTCTCGCTTCCCGACCGAGTGGGAGCGCCGACCAGGACGGCGACGCACGTCGACGAGCACCAGATCACGACCGGCACGGTCGCGCCCGGCGACGAGCTCACGACGCTCCAGACCACGCGCGGCTTCCTCTCCCGCGGCATCAGCTTCCCGGCGGTCGTCTACGGCGGCGACGGCGACGACGCGTTCGTCGTCTACTCGAACAAGGCGCTGCTCAAGCTCTTCGGCGAGGCCAACAACGACAACTTCCTCGTCCGCGCCTTCCTGCTCAAGGACGACACGGACGCGCGTCGCCGGCGACGAGACCGAGGTCAACGGCGGCGGCGGCGACGACCGCGTCGAGTACAACATCAACGCGCCGCTCTCGATCGACGGCGGCGACGGCGTCGACACGATCGTCGTCGTCGGCACCGAGGCCGCCGACAACTTCGTGATCACCGCCGACGGCGATCTTCGGCGCCGGCCTCGCGATCACCTACGAGGCGGTCGAGCGCGTCGACGTCGACGGCATGGAGGGCGACGACCACTTCTTCGTCCTCTCCACCCACCCGAACGTGATCACGACGATCATCGGCGGCCTCGGCTCCGACACGATCGACGTCGGCGGCGACGTCACCGAGCGGATCGTCGCGCTCTCGGTCGAGGGCGTCAGCGGCGTGATCAACCACGTCGTCTCCAGCGAGGACCCGGTCTTCGACGGCATCTTCGCGCCGGGCATCCGCCTCAACGTCGCAACCGGGGCACCGGCGCGCTCAAGGTCGACCAGGGCCCCGACGGCGCGACCACGGTCCTCGAGAACGGCGGCACCGCCGCGATCGACAGCTACACGCTGCAGTTCATCACCCACGTGCCGCTCGCCGCGCTGCCGGATGACGGCGCGTGCGCTCGTGGCACCCGCATCACACTTGTCGTTGGTCACCTCCGGCGCAGCCTCACTGGCTGACTCGGTGGCCGAGGGAGAGTCCTCAGCCTGCGGCTCGTCTTCGGGCTCGTCGGAGCCACAAGCTACGAGGGCCAGGCTGAGCGCGGCGGGTCCCGCCATCAGCTTGACCCATGAAGCGGTTGTTGATCGATTCACTTCGTGAACCTTTCTTTCGCGTTGGGTGCACTTCAGCGCCAGCCAGACCGAAGGACGGGTCAGCCCTGACACCGTAGGTCCGGGTACGGAGTGCGTGGTTCCCCCGCACCCTCTGGTCCGCGAACCGTTACGTCAACGAATCGCCGCAGCGAACTGCACCAGCGCCGGCGCGACCAGGAGGGCCGGAAGCAGGTTCGCCACGGGAATCTCTCGGATCCGGAGCAGGCTCAGGGCGACGCCGACCAGTAACAGGCCGCCGGTGGCGGTGATCGCGGCCAGCGTCGCATCGGAGAGTACGTCGCCAAGGAGTGCGCCGACCAGGGTGAGGCCACCCTGGATGACCACGATCGTCACCACGCTCGCGGCGACGCCCCAGCCGAACGACGCGGCGAACGCGATCGCGGCGAAGCCGTCCAGCGTGGCCTTGAGGAACAGCTGGTCGGCGCCGATGCCGAGCCCGTCGTTGAGCGATCCCAGGATGGTCAGCGGGCCGGTGCAGAAGATCAGCGAGGACAGCACGAAGCCCTCGATGAAGCGCTGTCGCTCGACGGTGCCCGGTGTCGCCGGAGAGGCGGGTTGCAGCCAGCCGCCGAGCGGCTCACCCGGTGCTCGAGCCGCAGCAGCGAGCCGATCAGCCCGCCGATCACCAGCGAGCCCGAGCACGATCAGCATCGGCGCGCTGTCACCGACCCGGGCGGCGAGATCGGCGTCGAGCACGGCCATCGCCGAGGTGGCCGCGATCAGCAGCGTGACCAGGCCGAGAGCGTCGGTGACCAGGTCGCGGGTGCGCACCGGAAGCCGGTTGCCCAGGAGCATGCCGAGCAGGGCGCCGAGCAGCACCGTCACGACGTTGACGGCGGTGCCGGTTCCCGGGATCACGGTTCTCCTCAGAGCTCGTGGGCGGCCAGTGGCGACGCCTCCTGACAAATGGCGCGCTGAGCGTAGTCTTCCGCTCAGCGTGGTCAACAATTCAACGGACCTCGGGGGTCCACGCGGGCCGGGGAAGTTGAGGTGAGCAGGAGTCGCTCGCTGGTGCGATGCGTGACGCGTAGCTGACGACGCCGCTCAGTTGGCCAATCTGTGGCCCGAGGACATGCGTGGGCCACATGCCGACCACCTCGGCGATCTCGAGCTGATCATCGACGCGGCTGACCGACCGCTCGGCAGCGGATCGTGGTCGCCGAGTTCGACGGTGTGTTCGCGGGCGCGGTCCTGCTGACCGCCGCCACGGTGACCGCGCTCAATCTGGAGCGGGTGGTCCACGCCCTCTCGCCGAAGGTGTTGCCGGAGTACCGCCGGCACGGGGTCGGTCCGGCGCTGATCGAGAGCGCGGTCACCTTCGCCGAGGAGATCGGCGTCGCTCAGGTCGCCAGCGCCGCCGTGTCGGGCTCGCGCGACGCCAACCGGTTCATGGCCCGGCTGGCGCTCGGCCCGCAGGCCGTGCTGCCGCGTCACCCGACCCACGACCTGCGGAGCAAGCTGCGGCCGCAGCGGCCGGCGACCGACGCCGTGACGAACGGGCGCCACCTCAGCCACGTGGTCGCCGCCCGTCGTTCGTGCGCGGACGCAGAGCGGCGCCCGGTAGGGCCTAGCCGCCGATCTTCTCGGCGTCGGATCAGCGCACAGGTGATTCGCGACGTACACACGCGCTTGCCGCGGTCGTCGCTGATCACCACTTCGTACGACGCGATCGAGCGGCCGAGGTTGAGCGGCGGTCGCGACGCCGGTCACCAGGCCCGACTTCGCGGCCCGGTGGTGGGTGGCGTTGATGTCGACGCCGACCGAGAGCTTGCCGACCGAATAGGCGTGGATCGCGGCGCCGACCGAGCCCAGGCGTCTCGGCGAGCACCACGGACGCGCCGCCGTGGAGGAGGCCGTAGGGCTGGGTGTTGCCCTCGACCGGCATGGTCCCGACGATCGCGCTCGGGACCGACCTCGAGCAGCTCGATCGCCCATCTTCTCGTTGAGCCTGCCCATCGGCATCGGCTGCGAGGAACTCGTCGATGTCGACGGTCTGCTTCTCGTCGGTCATGCGGGTCATTCTTGCCGACCGGTGGTGGCTGTCGGAGCCGGCGGATAGAGTCCGGGACGTGCCTGAGACCGTGACCCAGCCGCCGGCCCCGCCTGCTGCTGCTCGACGGCCACTCGTTGGCCTATCGCGCGTTCTTCGCGCTGCCGGTGGAGAACTTCTCGACCACGACCGGCCAGCACACCAACGCGGTCTTCGGCTTCACCTCGATGCTGATCAACGTGCTGCGCGACGAGCAGCCGACCCACCTCGCGGTGGCCTTCGACGTGTCGCGGCAGACCTTCCGGCTCGAGGAGTACGCCGACTACAAGGCCAACCGCTCCACCTCGCCGACAGAGTTCAAGGGCCAGCTGTCGCTGATCGAGGAGGTGCTCGACGCCCTCCACATCCCCTACCTCAAGAAGGACGGCTTCGAGGCCGACGACATCATCGCGACGCTGGTCACCCAGGCCGTCGCCGCCGACATGGACGTGCTGATCCTGACCGGCGACCGTGACTCGCTCCAGCTCGTGAGCGACGGTCCACCGTGCTCTACCCGATGCGCGGGGTCTCCGACCTGGCTCGGATGACCCCGGAGGCGGTCGAGGCCAAGTACGGCGTGCCGCCGGCGCGCTACCCCGAGCTCGCGGCGCTGGTGGGCGAGACCTCCGACAACCTGCCCGGCATCCCCGGCGTCGGTCCGGGCTACGCCGCCAAGTGGATCAACCAGTACGACGGGCTCGACAACGTCATCACCCACGCCGACGAGATCACCGGCAAGAAGGGCGAGGCGCTGCGGGCCCACCTCGGCGACGTGATCCGCAACCGCCGGCTCAACGCGCTGGTGTGCGACCTCGAGCTGGACCTCGCGCCGCTGACCTCGCGGTCCGGCCCTGGGACCGGCAGGAGGTGCACAACCTCTTCGACAGCCTGGAGTTCCAGGTGCTGCGCAACCGCCTGTTCGAGTCGCTGACCTCCGAGGAGGACATCGACGAGGGCGGCTTCGAGCTCGCCGGGGCCACGCTCGAGGAGGGCGGCGTGGCCGCCTGGCTCGCCGAGGCGGGCACCCAGACCGTCGGCGTTCACGCCCGCGGCACCTGGGGCGCGGGCACCGGCCGGCTGGAGGGGCTCGCGCTGGCGACCGGCACCGGCCTGGCGGCGTACGTCGACGTCGCGGCGCTCGGCCCGGGCGACGACCAGGCGCTCGGCGACTGGCTCGCCGACCCGACCCGACCGAAGGTGCTGCACGACGCGAAGGGGCCGAGCCTGGCGTTGGCTGCCCATGGCTGGAAGCTGCGCGGGCGTCCAGAGCGACACCGCGCTCGCCGCCTACCTGGTGCGGCCCGACCAGCGCTCCTACGACCTGGCCGACCTGACCCTGCGCTACCTGCGGCGAGAGCTGAAGCAGGAGGCGGCCGACGAGGACCAGGGCGCCCTGTTCGACGAGGGTGCCGACGTCGCCAACACCGCGATGCTCCACGCCCGGGCGATCCTCGACCTCGCCGAGGCGCTCGACGCCGCGATCGAGGAGCACGGCGGCGGCAAGCTGCTCGCCGAGATGGAGCTGCCGCTGGTCGACCTGCTGGCGACCATGGAGCAGACCGGCATCGCGGTCGACACCGACCATCTGGAGACGCTGGAGAGCCACTTCGCCGCCGAGGTGAAGCAGGCGGCCGAGGCGGCCTTCGCCGTGATCGGCAAGGAGATCAACCTCGGCTCGCCCAAGCAGCTGCAGACCGTGCTGTTCGAAGAGCTCGAGATGCCGAAGACCAAGCGCACCAAGACCGGCTACACCACCGACGCCGACGCGCTGCAGGCGCTCTACGTCAAGACCGAGCACCCGTTCCTCCTCCACCTGCTGCGTCACCGCGACGTGTCCGGCTGCGCCAGACGATCGAGGGGCTGCTGAAGACCGTCTCGCCCGACGGCCGCATCCACACCACGTTCAACCAGCTGATCGCCGCGACCGGCCGGCTCTCCAGCACCGACCCCAACCTGCAGAACATCCCCATCCGCACCGAGGAGGGTCGCCGGATCCGGGAAGGGTTCGTGGTCGGCTCGGGCTACGAATGCCTGCTCACCGCCGACTACAGCCAGATCGAGATGCGGATCATGGCGCACCTGTCGGAGGACAAGCTGCTGATCGAGGCGTTCAAGTCCGGCCACGACTTCCACTCGATCACCGCCTCGCGCGTCTTCAACGTGCGCGGCCGAGGACGTCAC
>CAWGUS010000005.1:0-710999 GCA_963825755.1 uncultured Actinomycetota bacterium
TGCTGTTTCGACGGGTTAATCGCAACGACTTAGGGATACCTCCTGACCTGCGCAAACGCAGGTACCCCCTCGCAAATCCAGGCAGGTATCCCGAAATCGTGGATACCTGCCGGCGCATCGTCGAGGGCATGTTCGACCCCAACAACCCGATCCCGACGTGGTCGACGTCGACGATGCAGCGAGTCGCCGAGGAACCGACACTCGCGGCCGCCGCACTGCGCTACGCCAACCTCGGCATCCCGGTGTTCCCGTGCGTGCCCGGCGGGAAGCAGCCGCTGACTCCGAACGGCTTCCACGACGCAACCTCGGTCGCCCGCGTTGTCCATGCGTGGTGGCAGCGCACGCCTGACGCGAACATCGGACTTCCGACCGGCGCTCCCGCCGGCGTGCTCGTCGTCGATATCGACGTCCACGCGGCAGGCAGCGGGTTCGCCTCCTTCGAGCGGCTCCTGGGTCTGGGGCTGCTGCTCCGAGGGCGGCCGGTCGGACATGAACGTCCTCGGTCGGCAAGGTGCGCCACGAGCCGTCGGCGAGCCGGAGCTCGACCCATGCGGAGACGTCCTTGCCGGTCACCACGCCGCCCTCGGGCACGACCGCGCCCATCACGACGCGCGCCGGGACCCCGATCTTGTTGGCCATCAGCGCCATCGTCGCGGCGTACTGCTCGTCGTTGCCGACCATGACCTCGGCGTTGACGAAGCCGTCGGAGAGGCGCTGGATGCCGTGCCCGGGGTAGTAGGTGCGCTCGGACTTCTTGACCCCGTCGGAGTAGCGTCCCTCGGTCTTGAGGTGCTCGGCGACCGCGAAGACCCGCTCCATGGGGGTGGTCGCCTCCTCGGTCCACTTCGACGACGGGCCGTCCAGGAAGCCCGTGCCCTCGGCCGGGGTGCTCGTCTGGCTCGACGGCACGTCGTCGGCACTCACGGTGTCGTCGGGAGCCACGGCGGTGAAGGAGTAGCGGTCACCGGGATGCAGCCCGGAGGGTACGACGGCCGTCGAGGTGGCCAGGTTGTAGCGGAACGAGTCGGCCTTGACCGTGGCGTCACCGCTCTCGAACTCCATCGACCGCAGCGCGCCGATGACCGGCAGCCAGACGCCGCGGTAGCCCTCACCGAGCGTGACGGTCGCCTTGACCGGGTCGCCCTCGATCGGGTTGTCGATCACCGACGAGACGCGCTGGTAGGAGTCCTCGGCCTCGTCCGGCAGTGCGTCGTTGGACGCGCCCCAGACCAGCCCGTCGTAGCGGTCGAGGGTCGCGAACCGCACGCGCGTGCCGGCGGGGGCGCCGCTGACACGGAACAGCTCCTTCTCGTAGACGTTGGTCGGCCGCTCGTCGACGGCCGTGGCGGGCAGCTCGACGTAGTTGCGGAACGACGCCAGCAGCGAGGGATAGCGGCCGATGTCGAAGGGCGGCTCGACGTAGGAGCGCAGCACCGTGCGGTCGGCGTCGGCGTCCATGGCCGCGTTGGCCACGGGCAAGGCGAGCACGGCCGCGCCCGCAAGCATGACGAGGCCGACGAGGCCCCGGCCGACGCCGCGGCTGCCACCACGGACGGCGGCACTCTCGCGACGGCCGCGCACGGCCAGCCAGCCGAGTGCGACGGCGGCGAAGCCGACGCCCTGCAACCACAACGACTGGGGGTGCCGGACACCCAGGCCGATCACGACCACCAGCGACAGGGCGCACGCCAGCACCGGCAACAGGGCCGTGAGCCACGAGCGCCCGGTGCGCACGTGGACCAGCAGGGCACCGATGAACCCGGACGCGAGGCCGAGGGTCCAGGGCAGCACCAGCAGCGGCCCGGTGCCGTCGACGGGAGGCAGCGTGGTGAGCATGTCCTTCCAGCCGAACAGGACCTGGTCGGTCAGCTCGCTGAGCGTGCCGCCGCCCGGGACGTACGCCGTGTCGCCGATCGACCGCAGGCAGAGTGGCCCGCCGAACAGGAAGAACACCAGCACCAGCGCCAGGACGGACGCCACCACCGGCCAGCGCAGCGCGCGGAAGGCAGTGGCGATCAGCGCGCCGAGCACGGTGCCGACGATGCCGACGACGAGGTAGCCCCCTCCGGTGTACGACGACGCGAACCCGCTCAGCGCCAGCGACGTCAGGACGACGACGAAGGCGAGGTCGAGCAGGCGGTGCAGGTCGGGCCAGTCGAAGCGCGCCCGGCGACGGGTCTGGGTCTGGGAGTCGAGGTTGCTCACTTCACGCTCCAGCGCAGCAGCCCGGCGAGGTCGTTCTTGTCGGCGAGGTGCAGGACCGGCAGACCGCCCGCCTCGCTCACCCGGCTCCGACCCGCGGGATCGACCAGGATCGCGAACCGGCGTACCTCGGGAGGGAAGGCCGCGGACGCCCGCTGCACGTCGCGGAACTCACCCTCCGGCCCGGTGATGAAGAAGCAGAGGCTGGTGTCGGGGGCGACGGAGACGGCGCGTCGACCGGTGTTGACAAGGCCCTCGGCGCCGAAGTCGGCCCGGCAGACAGAGTCGAGGGCGAGGTGTCCGTCGGCACCCGACGATGCCTGCTGACCGCAGACGAAGGAGACCTCGAACTCGTCCAGAATCGCGCGTACGGCGATGGAGGCGGCCACCGCCATCGCCGTCTCGAAGTCCGCCGGGTCGGGCCAGGCCGCGAGCCGGTCCTCCACGACGAGCGTCGCGTGGCTCCGGCGGGTGTCGAGGTACTGCCGAACGAGCAGCGACGACTCACCCGTGGAGGCCATCACCTTCGCCGACGAGCGCCAGTGGATGTGGCGCAGGTCGTCACCCGGGACGTACTCACGCAGGGCGTGGAAGGCCAGGTCGCTCTGGGACACGGCGTCGGTGGAGACACCCTCGAGGTCGCGCAGGAGGCCGGCGCCGAGCGACTCCAGGGGCAGCAGTGGCGGCCGCACGAGCACCTCGCGCACCGGCGTCCAGGTCACGTCGCGGGAGAAGATCCCGAGCGGGTCGCCACGGCGCGTGGTCGCCGGACCCACCGGGATGACGCCGCGACGCTCGGTGCGGATGGTGAACGTCTCCTCGTTGCCCGCGCCGGCCGCGAGCGAGCCGATGCCGTAGCGGTGGACCGCCGAGCCGACAGGCACCTCGAGCGTGGTCGGCAGCAGCCGCCGGGTGGCCGTGTTGGTGACCAGGACGCTCGCCGCGGCCGACTCCCCCGCCATCACCCGCTCGGGCTCGAGGCCCAGGTCGACCCGGACATTCGTGCGGCCCAGCAGGAACGGCGCGGCGAGCAGGAGCAGCAGGGCGCAGGCCGCGGCGATCACCGCCATCTCGCGCCAGTGCGCGAACTGCGCGAGCAGGGTCGCGCCGATGCCGATCCCGAGGATCACCCAGCCCACGGGCTTGACGATCCCCAGGATGCGGTCGAGGCGTTCGGTGCGGGACAAGGGACTGCCTCAGGCCACGCGGTCGGTCGGCGGGGAGACGGCGTCGAGCAGGCGGCCGATCACGGTCTCGACGGTGACACCGCTGAACTGCGCCTCGGCGTCGAGCAGCACGCGGTGGCACAGCACGGGCTCCGCGAGCTCCTTGATGTCGTCGGGTACGACGTGGTCGCGGCCGTCGGCGGCCGCCCACGTCTTGGCCACCCGGATGAAGGCCAGGCCGCCACGGGGCGACAGGCCGAGCTTGACGTGCGGCTGGCGGCGCGACTCCTCGGCCAGCTCGGCGACGTAGCCGATGACGGCCGGGTCGACGTAGACCTGGTCGGCGAGGCCGCTCATCTGCGCAATCGTCTCGGCGGTGATGACGGGGGTGACGAGCGAGGCCCGGTCGCGCACGGCGGCGTTCACCAGCAGCTCGACCGTGGCCGCGCGGTCGGGGTAGCCCATCGACGCCTTCATCAGGAACCGGTCGAGCTGGGCCTCGGGGAGCCGGTAGGTCCCGGCCTGCTCGATGGGGTTCTGCGTGGCGATGACCAGGAACGGGCGACCGACGGAGTGGGCGACACCGTCGACGGTGACCCGGCTCTCCTCCATCACCTCGAGAAGCGCCGACTGGGTCTTGGGCGAGGCCCGGTTGATCTCGTCAGCGAGGACGATCGTGTGGAAGATCGGGCCGGGGTGGAACTCGAACGTGCCCTTGTGCTGGTCGTAGACGGTGACGCCGGTGACGTCGGACGGCAGCAGGTCGGGCGTGAACTGGATGCGCGCATGACTGCCCTGGACCGTGTTGGCCAGCGCCCGCGCCAGCATCGTCTTGCCCGTGCCGGGGAAGTCCTCGAGGAGGATGTGGCCCTCGGAGAGCAGGCAGGTCAGAGCGAGGCGTACGACGTGGCGCTTGCCGAGTACGGCCTTCTCCATGTTGTCGGTCAGCTGGTCGAAGGTCTCCTTGAACCAGTCGGCCTGCTCGGTCGAGATCGTCATGGTGTGTCCTTCTGCCGGAGGGTGGGACGGGGTGCGGGCGTTGCCGGTGGCCACGAGACCACCTGACTGCTGCCGGCCTGCTGGTCGGACTCGCAGTAGGCCGACACGTTCGGGTCGAAGCCCAGGGCGCCCACACCGTAGTAGTAGGACTGCGACGAGTAGTTGCCACCGCCGTCGACCTGGAAGGTGATGTCGGGACGATGCCTGCGGTGGATCACGCACGAGTAGCTCTGCACGAACCCGCTCACCGCGATGGCGATGAAGGCGCAGTTGGTCTCGGTGCAGGGCTCGGCCTCCGGTGTGGGCTGGCAGGCCGGCCCGGTCCAGCTGGGGTCACCGTCGCGGCAGGCAGGGCCTCTCGACACCGAGACGTTCACCGGTGGCGGCGGACCGGACCTGGTCTGCTCGTAGCGCTGGCCAGTGCCGCGACCCCCGGGGTTGTCGTCGGAGATCGAGACGAAGATCGACGTCTCCTGGTCGAACCGGGCCGTCTGGGTGTTGGGCGTGAAGAAGCTGAACGCCCCCGGTCCCTCGGGACGGAACCGTCGCAGTGGCTCGTTGGGCACCTGGTACTCGATGACGACCGGGTCGCCGTTGCTGGTGCCGGAGATGGTCCAGCTGACCTGCCTGCCGTTGACGTTCGGACTGACCGACGTGATGTGCCGGTCGCCCAGGGGACCGTAGGTCTGCACCCGCTGGGGCTCGCTGTCCGTGCACCCACCACGGGCGGCGTTCTCGTTGCACACGCGTAGGGCGACGGCGAAGTTGGTCTCGTTGCTCGGCACGGTGATGAACTCCTGCTGGGCGCCGACGACCCCGTTGCGCGTGGCGCGCGGGCTTCCGTCGACGAGGACCGTGACGTTGCTCTGCGCCCCGTGCGAGTCGGGCACCACGTAGTTCAGCCTCGCCTGGTTGTCCTGGCCGGTGGCCGACCAGGTCCAGCGCCGACCAGACCCCGGGCTTGCCGATGGCCTCGAAGCGCATGGGCGGGCTCGCGGGCGACTGGTTGCCCGGTGCGTTGTAGGCGATGACGGTGTAGTTCACCACCGCGCCGTCGTACGGGACGCCCCGGTGCAGGCACGACGCGGCCTCGACGCGCACGCAGCCCGGGATGGCCGTCGGCACGCCCTCGTTGGTGCGGTAGAAGGCGGTGTACGTCGTCGGGCCCGGGCCCTCGGGCAGTGTGGGCGCCCATTCCAGACTGACGTTCGTGACGTCGCGCCCCGACTGCTGGTCGGTGACGCGCAGCGACGTGGGCGTGAGCGGCGTCCCCAGGGACTGCATGGGCTGCGGACTCCCTGATGAGCGACAGACCGGCCTCGTTGCGGGAGTAGATCCTGAACGTGTAGGTGCGGTTGTTGTCCAGACCCGTGAGGTCGAGGGTCCTGACGGAGCCCGGCACGACCTGGGTGGGCAGACCGGCGGCGGTGATGGTAGTAGCTCTCGATCGCCGAACCACCCGAGCTGGCTGCGCCCCAGGCGATCTTCATGGTGTTCGGGCCGCGACTCACCTGCCTGATGAAGGGCACCCGACCGGGCTTGGTGGTCGCCACCGCGGTCAGGGATCGGTCGCTGAAGGCGGAGAGCCCGACCCGGTTGTGGGCGGCTACCTGGAACGTGTAGCTCTTCGCCGTTCTCGGGCACCTTCACCGCACCGGCGTTGGTGCGGAACCGCTGCGTCAGGCCGGACCTGATCTCCTTGACGACGTAGTAGTCGATCGGCGAGCCGTTGGCCTCGGACGGTGCCCACGAGAGGCTGATCCGCTTGCTCTCCAGGTTGCCGACGCGCACCGGTCTGCCGGGGACGCTGGGCGTGTCCAGCACGTCCACGGTCATGGTCGTGTCGACCAGGCGGTCCGGCGCGGGGTCGGAGTCGGACACGTCGCTCATCCTGACCCGGAACTCGGCATGACCGATGGTGCCCTCAGGCGCCCTGAGCGTGACCTTGGTGCCGTCGGGCGACGCGCGTGACGCCGGTTCCGGAGATGCGCGACACCTCGGTGATGCGCGGCTCGGGGTCGGTGACCCCGGGCGAGAAGCGGGACGCGAGGTCGATGGTGCGAGACGTGCCGGGCCTGAGGTCCGGCACCTTGACCGGGAGGAGCGAGGGCGGCGGCGCCTGCACCACCCGGAGCAGCAGGGTGTCGGGCTTGCTGTTGCCGGCCGTGATCGTCAGCGCGCCTTCGCTGCCGGAGAGCGCGGAGCCGCTCGCGGCGAGCTCGAGCGTGTCGGTGCCGGAACCACTGAGCGTGACGCCGGCGATCTGGGGATCCCAGACGGCGTCGTAGGTGAGGTCGGAGACCGCTGCCGGATCCTGGGTCCAGACGTTGCAGACGGAAGCGACGTCGATCTCGATGTTGTCGACCTGGTTGACCGTGAGGGGCACGTCGGGACAGTGCAGCTCGGGCCGGTCCGTGCCGATCTGCACCGGGATCGACACGATGGTCGGCCGCACGTCACCGCCGCCCGTCGGAGCGACCTCGACCAGCAGCGCGCCCGGACCGGTGTAGTCGCCGCGGGCCGTGAGGTCGACGGCGAAGTCGCCGTTGTAGCGAGCGTCCAGCGCCACGGGGGGCGACGACATGACCTTGTCGCGCCCGGTGATGGTCAGCGGCGCCCCGGTCGGGTTGACGACGTAGTCGTCGAGCGTCACCCGGAGAGACTGGGCGGAGTCGATCTTGATCAGGGCGTCGTCGCGGACGTACGGCCTGCTGCTGCCGGTGGGCGGGACGTACACCGACGCGGTGGCCGAGCCGCCGTCCGCGTCCTCGACCCGGAACGGGATGACGCGGGGCTGCGGCCCGCGCACGGCCGTGACCTCTGAACCCGCGAAGGTTGCGATCGCCGGGTCGGCGAACACCTCGGCCACGCGCAGGTCCGTGCGGGAGCCATCGGGGTCGTAGGCGCCGCTCAGCTCGTTGGGGCCGGCGAGCACGTCGACCGTGACCTCGTCGCTGTCGGTGGTCCGACCGTAGGCGTCGTAGACCACAGGTGGGTTGTTGTAGTCCTCGATCGGCGTGAGGGTGACGGTGCTCGTGGACGTCGCGAGGCCGTTGTCGAGGCGATAGACCACCTCGACCACGTCGTCGGTGACCTTGGCCGGCGCCTTGATCCTGATGGGCCCGATCTCGGACTCGAGTTCGACGCCGGCGGGCGGCTCGACGAGCTCGACCTTGATGCGGTCTGTCGACCCGATCTGGTCGTTCGCGATGACGTCGACGTGAGCCGTGCGACCCGGCTCGATCATCTGCTGGTCGGGCACGGCAACCGGCGGCTGCGGAGTGCCCACCGGCACCACCGCCACCCGCACGGTTCCGGTGGCCTCGGCACCCTGGGTGTCGACCACCGTGTAGGTGAACTCCTCGGAGCCGACGCCGCGTGGATAGGCCTGGAACTCCAGTGAGTTGGCGCCGAACGACACCACGCGACCGAGGGTCGGGGCGGACGCGATGCCGGTCACGGTGACCGGGTCGCCGTCGGGGTCGACCCCGAAGCCGGGCACCTTGAGCTTCACGGTGTCACCGGAGACGACGCGCCCCTCGAGGACGGGAGGCTCCGGCGCGGTGTTGGGCGCCTTGGCCGGCACGACCACGACGGTCAGCAGGCCCTCTGCTGTCTCGCCGGCGGAGTTCTCGGCGACGTAGTGGACCACGAAGCTGTCGCGTTCCTTGATGTCGGCAGGGGCGATGTAGCGGACCATCCGACCGGCGATGAACGCCCGGCCGACGTCACCCTTCACGTCGATGGGCGCCCGGACCCGGAGCTCGCCGGACGCGAGCTCGGTGGCGTCGTCGGTGAGGGTCAGCCGGTCACCGGACGGGCTGTAGTCGTTGTCGAGCACGGGGGCCACCACGGCCGAGCCGGCGCGGACGACGACCCGGTCGGACGCCGTGACCGGCGTGTTGTCCTCAGGGACCGGTCGCTGGCTGACGACCACCTCGCCGCGGGTCGTCCGGTTGCCGTTGCTGACCGAGTACCGCACCAGCTGGGGATTCGGCACCAGGCTGCCCTGGCGCGGAGCGATGCGCAGCCACCGGCCGTCGATGACCGAGACGTCGACCTGGCTCCTCTCCTGGGAGCCGGCGTTCTGGACGACCAGGATGCCGCCGGCCGGGTCGACGTCGTTGGCCAGTACGTCGACCGTGCCGGCCGCCTGGCCGTAGACGGTCAGCGTGTCGGGCATGGCGATCGGGTCCAGGGCGTTCTTGGGCGCCGGCCGGACGTCGATGCGGATCTTGCCCGGGTCGGTGGGAGCACTGCCGTAGGCGGCGTCGTAGTCGACGAAGTAGGTGCCGGCCTTGTCGGACTGGAACCGGATGCTGCCGGCGTTCAGGTCCGTGCGGATGCGGGCCGAACCCTGCTCGGGGATCTTGCCGCCGAGAGCGAGGTCGGCATTCGGCGTGGAGGGGTCGGCACCCGGCATGTCGTTGGCGAGCGGCCTGATGGTGATCGGCTTGCCGACCTCCCCGCTGACGACGTCCGGGTTGGCCGTCGGCGCCACCGCTGTGGTGTCGAACTTGTCCTGGACCGCGAAGTTGATGGCCTTCGTCGTCGCCGGACCGAGACCGTCCGTCACGGAGTACTCGACCCGGACGTTCCCACCCTCGGGCGGCGCGGTGAAGCGCACGCGACCGGTCGCGGTCGTGCGGGCCGTCGCGGCGGTCTCGGTGGCACCCACGACGGCGGCGGACTCGAGCATGAGGGAGTCGGAGTCCGCGTTGTCACGCCAGTCGGAGAGCAGCGGCACCTCGAGGGAGCCACCCGCAGGCACCACCCACGGGTTGGCCTCGTAGCCCTCACGGAGCACTGGCTGACCGTTCTCGTCGCCACCTCGGACGGCAACGCTCACGGTCGCGTGCGCGGTCAGGTTGCGGCCGTCGTCGATGTAGTACTCGAACGAGGCCGTTCCCTTGGCGTCGTCGGGAACGCTCAGCTGGAGGGTCTGGCCGTCGGGACTGATCGTGACGGAGGCGCCGGGCATGCTGGGCTCGTCGACGCCGCGGATCGCCAACAGGCGGCCCTCGGGCGCCGAGTCGTTGTCGAGCGGGTGCAGGACGCTCGTGCGGCCGGGCCGGACACCGAAGTCATCGGGCTTGGCCTTGGGGGGACGACGGTCGGCGTTGTTCTGGTTGTCGTCGTCCTTGTCCTTGTCCTTGGTCTGCTTCTTCGGGTTGAACGCCTGCCAGTTGTCGATCTTGAGCGGCTTGTCGGCGTCGATGTCCCAGATGGAGCCGGTGCTGCGGTCGTTGAGCAGGATCTCTCCACGGTTGACGCGGAACACCAGGTTGCTCGCCTCGCCACCCAGGCTCTGTGGGGTGGGCTCGCCGTCACCGCAGGCCACGGCCACGGAGCCGAGGCCGCCGGACCACGCGCCGTACTCGCAGGCGCCGAGACGCACCGGGGCCGCTGGCTGCCCGCTCTGACCCTCGACGACGGTGGTCGGCTCGCCCGTGGTCAGGTCGACGGAGAGGAGCCCGCCCGGCGTGCCCACGAGCACACTGTCTGCGGCCGGGCCCGACTGCTGGAGCACTCCGGTGTCGGGAAGGGTGGTCGCGCCCCCACCGATGACCGCGAGCCGGCCGGTGGCCGAGTCGAGGGTGACGGGCGTCTCGCCGACCGCCGCGATCGCGGTGGGTGCACCGGCGGAGTCGGGCAGTGCCGTCTTGGTCGGCTTGGTGAACCCGGACCCGCCCTGCGAGCTCGAGGGCCGGATGGTGAGGAGGGTGCCCTTGTCGCTCGAGGACACCAGGATCGCCCCGGACTCGGTGACGGCCATCGCGGCACCCTTGCCGGCCGTCGCCAGGGGGTCGGCAGAGGGGTCGATCCCGCCCACCAGGGGCTTCCCGGTCTGCGGGTCGAAGCGGACCGCCCAGACCTCGCCGGTGGCCGGGTCGACGTTGGCCAGGGTGCCGCCGCGCATCAGGACCTGGCCGCCCGACGGGATCGACGCGGTGGCGCCCTCCGAGAGGTTGAGGCCAGCAGGGTCGATCGCGTAGGCACGACTCGCTCGCAGGTTGAGGCCGACGACGCCGGCGCCGTCCTGCACGATGTCCAGGTCGGTGTCCTGCTCGGCGAAGATCGCGCCGTCGAGCTGGCCGATCGGCTTGTTCACCCGGCCGAAGTAGCCGCGTTCGGAAGTGGTGACCCAGATGCCACCGTCGTTGAGGTCGGTGCGGTGGGAGCGGTAGCCCTCGGCTGAGACGGCGTACACGACGACGGCGCCCGCCGCGACCGCCAGTGCGGCATTGGTCGCGATGGCGGCCCGATGCCGCCTCATGAACCTCTGCAGGCGCACCTGCAACCCCCTGAATCGCTACAACACTCCGGGTGAGCGTAAGCAGTCGCCGGACTACGAACAAGTTCCGGCGACGATGTCCCGTAGTCCGATCGGACCCTCCACACTATTGTCGGTGGACCGGCACAATGTCGGGGAACTTTTCGATTGAGTGGGCACGAGTTGGGGGGCAGCGTGGTCGTGGAGACCCGGTACGCCGCTGGCAGCGGCGTGCTCCTCGGTGCCGGTGAACACTGGCTGCTCATGACCGACCCGGGCGACGAGCACGTCGTCGAGCGGCTCTGGACCGCGCTCGGCGAGGGCGCGGGTGCGACGGAGAAGGTGCTCGACGTCGTCGAGAGGGCGTTCGGTGGCGAGCCCCCCGCGCTCGTCCTGATCGATCTCACGCCGGGCACCGGCCAGACCGTGGCGCTGGGCCGTGGCCGCGTCCACGTCGAGGGCCCGTCCCGCCTCATCTCGCTCGGCGGCGACGGCGCCCATGCGGGGCTCGCTCCGGACGAGCCCCTGCGGCGGTTCCTCGGTGGCGTGGTGTCGGCCGACCGTGCCGAGATCAGGACGCTCGTCCCCAAGGTCACCCGCCCGACCGCCGGCACTCCCCCGGTGAAGGCACCCGCGGCTGCCGCGCTGATCGACGGCATTCCGCAGTCGATCCTCCAGGCCCGCGGTCCCGAAGGGCCACCGCCGCCCCGCCCGCGTCGCCTACGCCCGGTCACGCCCGCGGACTCCGGACCGCGCGACACCAGCGAGCCCGACCCCCTTCTCATGGAGCGCATCGTCGGCGCCTCCTCCGAGGTGACCGCGAGCGAGCCGGCCCGGGGGTCCGACGATCCTCCGTCCGACGCAGGCGCGGCCGACACCCCCTCGTACGACGCACGAGCAGGTGACCGTGCCGCTCCCGGGGCCGGAGGCGAGCCCGTGGGTTCGACCGGGTCGGTCGGCTCGACCGGCGCCCGGCTGGCCGGCACGTCCGTGGAGGCGCCCGACCACGACGGCTCGACGGTCTTCCGCTCCGCTCCCGAGCACCTCACGTCGTCGACCGGCGAGACGGTGCAGGCCGTGTGGTGCCCCGACGGACACATGACCCCGCCCGACTCGCCGCTGTGCCGGGTGTGCCGCAAGCAGGTCGCGCCTCAGGCGGCCCAGCGCGTCCCCAGACCGACCCTCGGCGGGCTGCGCCTGCCGACCGGCGAGGTCGTGCCCCTCGACCGCGGCGTCGTGCTGGGCCGGCGGCCGGCACCGGTTCCCGGCGCGGGCGACTGGCCGCACCTGGTGCACCTGTCGTCCGAGCACACCTACGTCTCCCGTATGCACGTGCAGATCGAGCTCGACGGATGGCTGGTGATCGCCCGCGACCTCAACTCACGCGGCGGCACCACCTGGAAGGTGCCCGGCCAGGCACCTGAGAGGATGGTCGCCGACGAGTCCTACATCCTCGAGCCCGGTCACGCGCTCGATCTCGCCGATGTCTACGAGGTCCGCTACGAAGTCGGGCCGGAGGCCGCTTTGTGACTGACCATCAGGTGGGGAAGGCTTCATGAGCGCGCCCGTGATCCCGGGCTACACGTTCGTCGAGCATCTGGGCAGCGGAGGGTTCGCCGACGTCTTCCTCTACGAGCAGGACTGGCCGCGCCAACGGGTGGCCGTCAAGGTCGTGCGCCCCGACGTACCCCTCGACGAGCGCGAGAAGGGCCTCTTCGCGGCCGAGGCCAACGCGATGGCCAGGTTGGCCGACCATCCCTACATCGTCTCGGTGATCACGGCCGGCATCACACACGACTCGGGGCGGCCGTTCCTGGTCATGCGCTACTGCCCGCCACCCGACCTGGGGTTGCGGGTGCGGTCCAACCCGATGGCCCCGATCGACGCGCTGAGCACCGGCATCAAGCTGTCCAGCGCCATCGAGACCGCCCACCGCTCGGGCATCCTGCACCGCGACATCAAGCCGAGCAACGTGCTCGTCACGACCTACCACGAGCCGGCCCTCACCGACTTCGGCATCGCCGGCCACATCCACGACGTCGCCGGGGAGAGCGACGTCCGGATCTCCTACCCGTGGTCGCCGCCCGAGATGCTCGACGGCCGCTCCAACGGCTCGGTCCACTCCGACGTCTACTCACTCGGTGCGACGATCTGGCACCTGCTGGTCGGCCGCTCGCCCTTCTCGATCCCCAACGGCGACAACTCCACCAGGGCCCTGTCGGCCCGGATCCTGCACGCGCCTCCCCCGGCCACCCAGCGCCCCGACGTACCCCCGGCCCTCGATCGGCTCCTGCAGCAGTGCCTGGCCAAGAACCCCGCGCACCGGCCGCAGACCGCGCTCGAGCTGGCCCGCTCGTTGCAGCGGATCGAGGCAGACGCCGGGTTCCCCCGCACCGCCGTCGCCGTCGAGGGTGACCGCGCCGACGCCGCCGTAGCCGCTCCGAGGCCCGGCACCGACGAGGACCACACGGTGATGAAGGCCGTCACCGTCATCTCGGCGTCGGGACCCCGCACGGTCGCGCCGGCAGCGCAGGAGACCGACGACACCCAGTCCCGCAGCAGCATCGTCTGGGCGGTCGTGGCCGCCGTGGCGGTGGTCGCGATCGTCGCCGGCCTGTTCCTCAGGGGCGGTGGCTCCGAGGAGCCCGACCCCGGGCCGACCACACCCAGCACTCCCCTCGACATCCTCCCCAGCGCCGTCGACCAGGCCCCCACCCTGACCGCCACGCGCACGCCGCGCGGCGTGCGGTTCCGGTGGACCATCCAGGAGACCCTGCCCGACGACCTGTGGATCTGGCAGCGCCTGGACACCGACGAGTTCAGGAGCACCACCAAGCAGACCGCGCTGGTCCGGACCGACGCCGAGGTGTGCCTCGAGGTCCGGTTGCGACGCGATGGCGACGACTCACCGGTGGCCCAGGCCTGCGCCTGAGGCTGGTCGCTCCCCAGTCTCGAGTCGTCGTGCTCCCGAACTGCGGTCGGAAGTGCACCCCCACGTTTGGTCCCAAACCGCATGAAATATGGCCGGAGACGTGCGGTTCGTGACCAATCGTGGAGGTCGAGCTGATGGGCTCCGCGCCCCGGGCACCCCGGCTTGCCGAGGGGTCAGTCGTCTTCCCAGTCGCGACGCGGGCCGGTGGCGGCGTCCTGCTCCTTGGCCGACATCCGGCTGGACACCGCAAGGCTCGCCACCGCAGTGACCGCGAGCGTGCCGATGATGACGGCCAGCGAGAGCCAGATCGGGATGTCGGGAGCCCACGAGATGTGCTCCCCGCCGTTGATGAACGGCAACTCGTTCTCGTGCATGGCGTGCAGGATCAGCTTGACGCCGATGAAGCCGAGCAGGAACGCGAGGCCGTAGGACAGGTAGATCAGGCGCTGCAGCAGACCGCCGATGAGGAAGTAGAGCTGGCGCAGGCCCATCAGCGCGAAGATGTTGGCCGTGAAGACGAGGTAGGGGTCGCGGGTCAGGCCGTAGATCGCGGGGATCGAGTCGAGCGCGAACAGCAGGTCGGTCGTGCCGAGCGTCAGGACCACCAGGAACATCGGGGTGATCAGCCGCTTGCCGTTCTCCTTGACGAAGAGCTTGGTGCCGTTCCACTCCTTGGTGGCCGGCAGGTGGCTCTCGGCGAACTTCACGAGGCGGTTCTCCTCGTACTCGTCCTCGTCCTCGCCGCCCTCCTTGGCCAGCTTCCAGGCCGTGTAGATGAGGAAGAGGCCGAAGATGTAGAACACCCAGCTGAACTCGTTGATCGCCGCGGCACCGATGACGATGAAGATCGCGCGCATGATGAGGGCGAGCACGATGCCGATCATCAGCGCGGTCTGCTGGTACTTCCGGGGTACGGCGAAGCTGTTCATGATGATGATGAAGATGAACAGGTTGTCGATGGAGAGGGAGTACTCCGTCAGCCAGCCGGCGAAGAACTCCGGGCCCGGGTTGGGCGAGAGCTCGTGCGGGTGGGCGAAGAGCCACAGCACGACGCCGAACACGACCGCGAGGCCGATGAAGAACGCCAGGTGCCGGCTCACCTCCGCCATGGTGGGCTCGTGCGGGCGACGGGCGATGATCAGCAGGTCGACGAGCAGCAGGCCCAGCGTCACCACGATCGTGATGATCCAGACGGTGGGTGAGGCGACCGAGTCGCCCATGATGGCATTCACGTGGGGGATTCTCCTCCGGAGGGGACAGGAGCCGACGCGTGGGTACGCCGACCGGTGCAAGCTCCGGAGGTCTCTTCCGCCCGGTCACGCGGCTGCGTGCGAGCCGATGGCACCGGGCACGGACCCACCGGTCCGCGCCGTACTGACGACACCATCGCGACGGGAATACTCCCCTCCTGATGTCCCCATGCTCTCACGGGGGTGGCTGCGTGGGCGAACCCGGCCGACCGCTGGTGGACGCCTCAGCGCCCGCCGAACGGGACGCCGAGGTCCTTGAGCTTCTGCTCGCCGCCGTCGAGCGCGGTGAGCACCCAGGCCCCGCGCGGGGTCAGGGTGAAGGTGTTCTCGAAGTGGGCGGACAGCGAGCCGTCGACGGTGACGACGGTCCAGTCGTCCTCGAGGAGCTCGGTGTCGTGCCGGCCGAGGGTGACCATGGGCTCGACCGCGAGCGCCAGGCCCTCGACCAGGCGCGGTCCCCGACCGGGGCGGCCGTAGTTGGGGACGTTGGGCGGCTGGTGCATCTGCGAGCCGATGCCGTGCCCGACGTAGTCCTCGAGGATCCCGAACTCGCCCTGGCTCCGGACGTACTCCTCGATGGCGTGCGAGATGTCGGTGACGCGGCCACCGAGGCGGGCGGCCGCGATGCCGTGCCACATCGACTCCTCGGTGACCTCCATCAGGCGTACGGCGTCGGCGGTCACCTCGCCCACGGGCACCGTGATCGCGGCGTCGCCGTGCCAGCCGTCGACGATCGCGCCGCAGTCGAGGGAGATCACGTCACCCTCGGCCAGCGTCCGGTCACCGGGGATGCCGTGCACGACCTCGTCGTTGACCGAGGCACAGATGGAGCCGGTGAACCCGTGGTAGCCGAGGAACGACGGCGTGGCACCGCTGGAGCGGATGGCGTCGTCGGCGATCGCGTCGAGCTCACCGGTGGTGATGCCCACTCGCACCGACGAGCGCAGCAGCTCGAGCGTCGAGCCGACCACCAGGCCGGCCCTGCGCATGGCGTCGACCTGCTCCGGGGTCTTGATCTCGATGCCGCGGTCGCGGAAGCCCATCAGGTCCTCAGCTTTGGGGTATGACGTCCAGCGCCTCGAAGATGCGCTGGGTGACCTCGTCGACCTCGCCCATGCCGTCGATCTCGATGAGGAGACCGCGGTCGCGATAGACGCCGATGAGGGGCTGGGTCTGCTCGGTGTAGAGCTCCTGGCGACGTCGGATGACGTCCTCGGTGTCGTCGGCGCGGCCCTCGAGCTCGGCGCGCTGGATGAGCCGCTGCACGATCTCGTCCTCGTCGACGGTGAGCACGAGGACGGCGTCGAGGGCGTGACCGGTGAACTTGATCATCCCGTCGAGCTCCTCGACCTGCGCGAGCGTGCGCGGGTAGCCGTCGAGCAGGAAGCCGGGGTCGGCGTCCGGCTCGTCGATCCGGTTGCGCACCATCAGGTTGGTGACCTTGTCGGGGACGTACTCGCCGGCGTCCATGAAGCGCTTGGCCTCGACGCCGAGGGGGGTCCCAGCCGAGACGTTTGCCCGGAAGATGTCGCCCGTGGAGATCGCGGGGATGCCGAAGTGCTCGGCGATGAACTTGGCCTGGGTGCCCTTCCCGGCTCCCGGTGGGCCCATGATGATGAGTCGCATTTAACGCAGGAACCCTTCGTAGTTGCGCTGCTGGAGCTGGCTCTCGATCTGCTTCACCGTGTCGAGCGCGACGCCCACCATGATCAGGATGGAGGTGCCGCCGAAGGGGAAGTTCTGGTTGGCGCCGATCATCGCGAACGCGATCAGCGGGATCAACGAGATGAGGCCGAGGTAGAGCGCGCCCGGGAAGGTGATCCTGGACAGTACGTAGGACAGGTAGTCCTCGGTCGGCTTGCCGGCACGGATGCCGGGGATGAAGCCGCCGTACTTCTTCACGTTGTCGGCCACCTCTTGGGGGTTGAAGGTGATCGACACGTAGAAGTAGGTGAAGAAGATGATCAGGGCGAAGTAGATCGCCATGTAGAGCGGGTGGTCGCCGCCGACGAGGTAGCGGTTGACGAACGTCAGCACCGGGTTGGAGCTGGTCTGGTTGAACTGCACCGCCATCGCCGGCAGGTAGAGCAGCGACGACGCGAAGATCACCGGGATGATGCCCGCCTGGTTGACCTTGAGCGGGATGTATGTCGAGCTGCCGCCGAACATCTTGCGGCCGACCATGCGCCGGGCGTACTGCACCGGGATGCGCCGCTGCGCCTGCTCGATGAAGATGACGCCGGCGATGATGACCAGGCCGATGGCCATGACCACGCCGAAGACCCACCAGCCGTTGGTCTGCTGGACGCTCCACAGCGCCTGCGGGAAGGTCGCGACGACCTGCGTGAAGATGAGGATCGACATGCCGTTGCCGATGCCGCGGTCGGTGATCAGCTCGCCGAGCCACATGATGACGGCGGTGCCCGCGGTCATGGTGATGACCAGGATCAGGAACGTCGAGGTGCTGTTGCTGTGCAGCAGGTCCTCGGTGCAGCCCTGGAGGAGGTTGCCCGAACGGGCGAGCGCGACGATGCCGGTGGCCTGGAGGACCGCGAGGCCGAGGGTGAGGTAGCGGGTGTACTGGGTGATCTTCGTCTGGCCGGCCTGACCCTCCTTCTTCAGCGTCTCGAGCCGCGGAATGACCACGACGAGCAGCTGCAGGATGATGCTGGCGGTGATGTAGGGCATGATGCCCAGCGCGAAGATCGTGAGCTGGAGCAGCGCTCCGCCCGAGAACATGTTGACCAGGCTGTAGAGGCCGGTGTTCTCGACGTCGCCGAGGCAGGACTGCACGTTGGCCACGTTCACCCCGGGCGCGGGCACCTGGGAGCCCAACCGGAAGACGATGATGACCAGCAGCACGAACAGCAGCTTGCGCCGCAGGTCCGGGGTGCGGAAAGCGTTGGCGAACGCGCTTAGCACTGGATCCTCTTTCTCATTGGGTCAGTGGTCTCCACGAGCTCAACCACCAGTGGGTCCGTCCACCATGAATCGTCGTCGACGAACTGGCGTCAGGGCCCGGGGAAGCCTAACAGGAAGCCCCGCACCGCCAGACATGCAGTACGGGGTCCGACCTGCCGCGTTCACACGGCTGGACGAACCCCGCACCCACGTCTGTACGACGGTGCCTCAGGCCACGGTGACGGTGCCGCCGGCGGCCTCGATCTTGTCCTTGGCGGAGGCCGAGAACGCGTTGACGGTCACCTGGACCGCAACGGAGATCTCGCCCTGGCCGAGCACCTTGACCGGGTGGCCCTTGCGGACCGCACCCTTGGCGACGAGCCCCTCGACGGTGACCTCGCCACCGTCGGGGAACAGCTCGCCGAGCTTGTCGAGGTTGACGACCTGGAACTCGACCTTGAACGGGTTCCGGAAGCCCTTGAGCTTCGGGAGCCGCATGTGGATCGGCATCTGGCCACCCTCGAAGGCGACCGGGACCTGGTAGCGGGCCTTGGTGCCCTTGGTGCCGCGGCCGGACGTCTTGCCCTTGGAGCCCTCACCACGACCGACACGGGTCTTGGCGGTCTTGGCACCCGGCGCGGGGCGCAGGTGGTGCAGCTTGAGCGTCATGTCAGCTCACTTCCTCGACCGACACGAGGTGCCGGACGGTGTGGACCATGCCCCGGATCTCCGGACGGTCCTCCTTGACGACCACGTCGCCGATCCGCTTGAGACCGAGCGTGCGCAGGGTCTCGCGCTGGTTGGCCTTGCAGCCGATCGTGGACTTCTTCTGCTGGACCTTGAGCTGTGCCATCAGGCCGACACCTCCGCCGCCTGCTCGGCACGCGCCCGCAGGATCGCGGCCGGGGTGACCTGCTCGACGGTGAGGCCACGGCGTGCGGCCACCTGCTCGGGCTCTTCCAGCATCTTCAGCGCCGCCACGGTCGCGTGGACGATGTTGATCTGGTTGGACGAGCCGAGCGACTTGCTCAGGATGTCGTGGATGCCGGCGCACTCGAGCACGGCGCGCACGGGTCCGCCCGCGATGACACCGGTACCGGGGGCAGCCGGGCGCAGCATGACGACGCCGGCGGCCTTCTCGCCCTGGACCGGGTGCGGGATCGTGCCCTGGATGCGGGGCACGCGGAAGAATGCCTTCTTCGCCTCCTCGACACCCTTGGCGATCGCCGCGGGAACTTCCTTGGCCTTGCCGTAGCCGACGCCGACCATGCCTTCGCCGTCGCCGACGATCACGAGGGCGGTGAAGCTGAAGCGACGACCACCCTTGACGACCTTGGCGACCCGGTTGATCGCCACGACTCGCTCGATGTAGGCAGACTTTTCAGCGCCGCCACCACGACGGTCGTCGCGCTGGCGCCGGTCGCCCGAGCCACCGCTGCGCTGTCCGCGCTGGGCTCCGCTCATGAGATGTGCTCCATTTCTAAGTCTCTCTCTTACCGCGTCGTTGCGATCAGAACGCCAGTCCGCCCTCACGGGCGGCGTCAGCGAGGGCCGCAATACGGCCGTGGTACTTGTTGCCGGCGCGGTCGAAGACCACGCTCTCGACTCCGGCAGCCTTGGCGCGGTCGGCCAGCAGCTCGCCGACCTTCTTCGCCTTGGCCGTCTTGTCGCCCTCGGTGGAGCGCACGTCGGCCTCCATGGTCGAGGCGTAGGCGAGCGTCTGACCGGCGAGGTCGTCGACGACCTGCACCGAGATGTGCCTGGCCGACCGGGTGACGACCAGGCGGGGGCGCTCGGTCGTACCGGAGATCTTCTTGCGGCCACGCATCTGGCGACGGAGGCGCGACTTGGTGCGCGCTGCCGTGTGCTTGTTGTTCGACAGGGAGATAGCCATGGTTACTTACCAGCCTTTCCGACCTTGCGGCGGATGTGTTCGCCGGCGTAACGCACGCCCTTGCCCTTGTAGGGCTCGGGCTTGCGCAGCTTGCGGATCTTGGCGGCCACCTCACCGACGAGCTGCTTGTCGATGCCGACGACGCCGAGCTTGGTCGGCCCGTCGACGGTGAACGTGATGCCTTCGGGTGCGTCGAAGACGATGGAGTGGGAGTAGCCGAGCTGGAACTCCAGCTGCGTCGGGCCCTTGGGGAGCACCCGGTAGCCCACACCGACGATCTCGAGCTTCTTCTCGTAGCCCTCGGTCACGCCCACCACCATGTTGTTGATCAGGGTGCGGGTGAGGCCGTGGAGCGAGCGGCTGATGCGGTCGTCGTCCGGGCGCTTGACCTCGAGGACACCGTCGTCGTTCTTGTCGACGGTGATCGGGGCGGCGACGGCGTGGGCGAGCGTGCCCTTGGGACCCTTCACGGTCACCAGGGCGTTGTCGATCTGCACGTCCACCGCGGCCGGGACCGTGATCGGGAGCTTGCCGATTCGCGACATGTTCTTCTCTCCTTCTCTGGTCTCGGGTTACCAGACGTAGGCGAGGACTTCCCCACCCACGCCCTTCTTGTTTGCCTGGCGGTCGGTCAGCAGGCCCTGGCTCGTCGAGATGATCGCGACGCCCAGTCCGCCGAGCACCTTCGGGAGGCCCGTGTGCTTGGCGTAGACCCGGAGGCCGGGCTTGCTGATGCGTCGGACGCCCGCGATGGAGCGCTCGCGGTTGCGGCCGTACTTGAGGGTGATGCTGAGCGTCTTGCCCACCTCGCCCTCCGCCGGCTCTGCCACGTCGTACGAGGTGATGTAGCCCTCCTGCTGGAGGATCTCCGCGACGCCGGCCTTGAGCTTGCTGTACGGCATCGACACGGCGTCGTGGTACGCCTGGTTGGCGTTGCGCAGACGCGTGAGCATGTCTGCGATCGGGTCAGTCATCGTCATGGTGTGGTCGTTTCTCTCTTCTGTGGTTTCCCGCCCGGGGGCGGGACCTTCAGCGGTTTGGAGTTGAGTTCTGGTTCCCGCCGTAACCATTGACGGGGTGTGGGGCGAAGCCCCACACAGGCGCGGGGCGCAGCCCCGCTTGCTTTACCAGGAGGACTTGGTGACGCCGGGGAGCTCGCCGCGGTGGGCCATCTCCCGCAGGCAGATGCGGCACAGGCCGAACTTGCGGTAGACGGCCTTGGGACGGCCGCAGCGCTGGCAGCGGGTGTAGCCGCGCACTGCGAACTTCGGCTTGCGGGCGGCCTTGACCCTGAGTGCAGTCTTCGCCATGTCAGTTCTCCTTGAACGGGAACCCGAGCTGCTTCAGCAGCGCCCGGCCCTCGTCGTCGTTGTCGGCGGTGGTCACGATGGTGATGTCCATGCCACGCGACCGGTCGATCTTGTCCTGGTCGATCTCGTGGAACATGACCTGCTCGGTCAGTCCGAACGTGTAGTTGCCCCGGCCGTCGAACTGCTTGGGCGACAGACCGCGGAAGTCGCGGATGCGCGGCAGCGCGAGCGAGAGCAGGCGGTCGAGGAACTCCCACATGCGGTCGCCGCGCAACGTGACGTGCGCACCGATCGGCATGCCCTCACGCAGCTTGAACTGCGCGATGGACTTGCGGGCCTTGGTGACGAACGGCTTCTGGCCGGTGATCGCCGTGAGGTCCTTGATGGCGCCCTCGATCAGCTTCGAGTCGCGAGCCGCCTCACCGACGCCCATGTTGACCACGATCTTGGTCAGGCCGGGCACCTGCATGACGTTCTTGATCTCGAACTCGGACTGCAGCGCGGGGAGGATCTCCTCGCGGTAGCGGGTCTTGAGTCGGGGAGCGGTGGTGGTCCCAGAATCGGTGCTAGCCATCAGATGTCCTTCCCGGACTTGCGCGAGATCCGGACACTGCGGTGAGCGGTGTACTCGGACCCGTCGGGGCGACGCTTGGTGATCTCGTCGCGACGGAAGCCGATGCGGGTGACGCCGTCACCCTCGACCAGCATCACGTTGGAGACGTGGATCGGGGCCTCGGCGGTGATGATGCCGCCGGTGGTGCCGGCGCGGCCGCCCTGGTTCTGGACCTTGGTGTGCCGCTTGACGCGGTTGACGCCCTCGACGAGGACCCGCTGCTCCTCGCGGAGCACCTGGATGACCTTGCCCTCGGCGCCCTTGTCCTTGCCGGCGATGACCTTGACGGTGTCGCCCTTCTTGATGCTCACGGAGCTCTTGCTCGGCTTGCTCTGGCGGTTACTCATCACAGCACCTCCGGGGCCAACGAGATGATCTTCATGAACTTCTTCTCGCGCAGCTCACGGCCGACGGGGCCGAAGATGCGGGTGCCCCGCGGCTCGCCGTCGGTCTTGAGGATGACGGCGGCGTTCTCGTCGAAGCGGATGTAGGAGCCGTCTGGACGACGACGCTCCTTCACCGTGCGCACGATGACCGCCTTGACGACGTCACCCTTCTTCACGTTGCCACCGGGGATCGCGTCCTTCACGGTGGCGACGATCGTGTCGCCGATGCCGGCGTAGCGACGTCCAGAGCCACCGAGAACACGGATGCAGAGGATCTCCTTCGCACCGGTGTTGTCGGCGACCTTGAGTCGCGACTCCTGCTGGATCATTGGTTTCTCCTGGTTGTCGAGCCGGTTCTCGCCGCCCTCCCGGGCGCTCGAGCCTTGCCGAACTGGTAATGGAAATCGTGGGGCCGGGTGCCCCGGGGATCACTCCCCGGTCACTTGGCCTTCTCGAGGACCTCGATGACGCGCCAGCGCTTCGTCGCGGACAGGGGGCGGGTCTCCATGATCAGGACCCGGTCGCCGATGCCGCACTCGTTGGTCTCGTCGTGGGCCTTCAGCTTCGACGTACGGCGCATGACCTTGCCGTAGAGCGCGTGCTTGACGCGGTCCTCGACGGTCACGACGATCGTCTTGTCCATCTTGTCGCTGACGACGAGACCCTCGCGGACCTTGCGCGCGTTGCGCTGCTGAGCCTTCTCGGCCTCGGTGTTCTGTGCAGCCTCGCTCATGCGGACGCCTCTTCCTTGCTCGCACCCGGGGTGGACCTGATGCCGAGCTCGCGCTCGCGCACCACGGTGTAGATCCGGGCGATGTCCTTCTTGACCGTGCGGAGTCGGCCGTGGCTCTCCAGCTGGCCGGTGGCCGCCTGGAACCGCAGGTTGAACAGCTCCTCCTTGGCCTCACGCAGCTTGGCCTCGAGGTCGGTAGCGTTCATCTCATCGAGCTCGAATGCGCTCAACTTGTCGCTCATCAGAATTCACCAGCCTCGCGGGAGATGAACCGGCACTTCAGGGGGAGCTTGTGCATCGCGCGGCGCATGGCCTCGCGAGCGGTCACCTCGTCCACACCGGAAAGTTCGAACATGACGCGGCCGGGCTTGACGTTCGCCACCCACCACTCGGGTGAACCCTTGCCGGAGCCCATGCGGGTCTCGGCAGGCTTCTTGGTCAGCGGGCGGTCCGGGTAGATGTTGATCCAGACCTTTCCGCCTCGCTTGATGTGACGGGTCATGGCGATACGAGCCGACTCGATCTGCCGGTTCGTGACGTACGAGCCTTCGACCGCCTGGATACCGAAGTCACCGAAGGCGAGCTTGGTGCCGCCCTTGGCGGCGCCGGTCCGCTTGGGGTGGTGCTGCTTGCGGTGCTTGACACGACGGGGCATCAACATGGTCAGGCCTCCCCAGTGCTCGAAGTGGTCGCGGGCGCGGCAGCCGGGGCCTCGGTCGCTGCCGGAGCAGCGGCCTCGGCCGGCGCGTCGGTGCGCGGGGCGCGGTCGCCACGGGTGCCACGGCTCGGGCGCTCGCCGCCACGGCTGGGACGACCGCCTCCACCGCCGGCACCGCCGCGACCGGGAGCACCGGCGCGGGCGGCCTGCTGGGCCTGACGCTCGGCGCGGGTGGCCGCGACCTCGCCCTTGTAGATCCAGACCTTCACGCCGATGCGGCCGAAGGTCGTGCGGGCCTCGTAGAAGCCGTAGTCGATGTCGGCACGCAGGGTGTGCAGCGGCACGCGACCCTCACGGTAGAACTCCGTGCGGGACATCTCGGCGCCGTTGAGGCGACCCGAGCACTGGATCCGGATGCCCTTGGCACCGGAGCGCATCGAGGTCTGCATCGCCTTGCGCATGGCGCGACGGAACTGCACGCGGCCGGACAGCTGCTCGGCCACGCCCTGGGCGACCAGCTGCGCGTCGATCTCGGGGTTCTTGACCTCGAGGATGTTCAGCTGGACCTGCTTGCCGGTGAGCTTCTCGAGCTCACCGCGGATGCGGTCGGCCTCGGCGCCTCGGCGACCGATCACGATGCCGGGACGCGCGGTGTGGATGTCCACACGGACGCGGTCGCGGGTGCGCTCGATCTCGACCTTGGAGATGCCGGCCCGCTCCATGCCCTTGGAGAGCAGCTTGCGGATCGCGACGTCCTCGCCGACGTACGCCTTGTAGAGCTTGTCGGCGTACCAGCGGCTCTTGTGGTCGGTGGAGATGCCCAGGCGGAAGCCATTCGGGTTGATCTTCTGGCCCATCAGGCGGTCCGTCCCTTCTTCTCGGTCTTCTGCGCGGCGACTACATCAGCCGGCTGAACGACCAGGGTGATGTGGCTCGTGCGCTTGTTGATGCGGGTGGCGCGGCCCTGTGCTCGCGGACGCCAGCGCTTCATGGTCGGGCCCTCGTCGACACGGGCGACGGAGACGACCAGGTCGCTCGCGGAGAGGCTCTCGGTACCCTCCGCGTTGGCGATCGCGCTCTCCAGCACCTTGTAGACGGTCTCGGACGCGGCCTGCGGCGCGAACTGCAGCAGGGCCAGGGCGTCCTCGACGGGCAGGCCGCGGACCATGTCGACGACACGGCGGGCCTTCATCGGGGTGATGCGCACGTAACGCGCCGTCGCGAAGGAACCCGGCTGGTCACCCAGCAGGGACTCGCGGCGGGCGCTGCTGCGCCGGCGCTCTTCGACACTCATCGACGACGTCCCTTCCGGTCTTCCTTCACGTGCCCGCGGTAGGTGCGGGTCGGAGCGAACTCACCGAGCTTGTGACCGACCATCGAGTCGGTGACGAACACGGGAACGTGCTTGCGACCGTCGTGCACGGCGATGGTGTGACCGATCATGTCGGGCACGATCATCGACCGGCGCGACCAGGTCTTGATGACGTTGTGGCTGCCCTTCGCGTTCTCGGCGTCCACCTTCTTCTGAAGGTGGTCGTCGATGAAGGGGCCCTTCTTCAGGCTGCGAGGCATGTCGGTTACTTCCTACCCTTGCCGGACTTGCGACGACGGATGATCTGGGAGTCGCTGGCCTTGCGCTTGCGCGTGCGGCCCTCGGGCTTGCCCCAGGGGGACACGGGGTGACGTCCACCGGACGTCTTGCCCTCACCACCACCGTGCGGGTGGTCGACCGGGTTCATGACGACACCGCGGACGGTCGGGCGCTTGCCCTTCCAGCGCATGCGGCCGGCCTTGCCCCAGTTGATGTTCGACTGCTCGGCGTTGCCGACCTCACCGACGGTGGCGCGGCAGCGCACGTCGACGAAGCGCATCTCGCCGGACGGCATGCGCACCGTGGCGCGCGAGCCCTCCTTGGCGACGAGCTGGGCCGAGATGCCCGCGGACCGGGCGATCTTGGCGCCGCCACCCGGACGCAGCTCGATGCAGTGGATCGTCGTACCGACCGGGATGTTGCGCAGCGGCAGGTTGTTGCCGGGCTTGATGTCGGCGTTGGGGCCGGACTCCACGGGCGTGCCCTGGGCCAGGTCCTTCGGCGCGATGATGTAGCGCTTCTCGCCGTCGGCGTAGTGCAGCAGCGCGATGCGAGCGGTGCGGTTGGGGTCGTACTCGATGTGAGCGACCTTGGCCGGCACGCCGTCCTTGTCGTAGCGACGGAAGTCGATCACGCGGTAGGCACGCTTGTGACCGCCGCCCTGGTGCCGGGTGGTGATCCGGCCCTGGTTGTTGCGGCCGCCCTTCTTGGGCAGCGGGCGCGTCAGCGACTTCTCGGGCGTGGTCCGGGTGATCTCGACGAAGTCGGCCACGGACGAGCCACGACGGCCCGGCGTGGTCGGCTTGTACTTGCGGATAGCCATATCAGTTCCTGCTCTACCTATCTCTGGGATGCCCGGTCAGGAGACCGGACCTCCGAAGATGTCGATGCGGTGACCCTCGGCGAGGCTGACGATGGCGCGCTTGGTGTCCTTGCGCTTGCCCAGACCCGTGCGGGTACGCCGCGTCTTGCCGACGCGGTTGATGGTGTTGACCGAGGTCACCTTGACGTTGAAGACCTTCTCGACCGCGATCTTGATCTCGGTCTTGTTGGCGTCCGGACGGACGATGAAGGTGTACTTGTTGGCGTCGAGGAGCCCGTAGCTCTTCTCGGACACGACCGGAGCGATCAGCACGTCGCGGTGGTCCTTGTGCAGGGTGCTCACTTGTCGCCCTCCTTCTTGCTGCCGGCCTTCGTGAACCCGGCAGCCTCGGCGTCCTCGGCGGTCTTGAACCAGAACTCGGCCTCGGTCGCGTCGTACCACTGGCCGTCGGGCTCGTGGTAGAGACCGGAGTCGGCGTTGCCCTTGACGTCGTAGCCCTTGGGGGCGTTGCCGCTCTTGAGGGGCGCCTTCGCGCCCTTGGGCAGCTCGGGCTTGGCCTCGGCGGCAGGCGCCTCGGTGACGGTCTCGGTCTCGGTCTCGGTCTCGGTCTCGATCGCCGCGAACGCGACGGGCTCGGCCGCGGCGTCAGCAGCGGCCTCGACGGCCGGGGCCTTGCGGGAGACGGGACGCTCGGAGGAGGTCGGGGCCTTCGAGATGAACGCGTCGTAGGCGCCCTGGGTGAAGACCACGTCGTCGCTCGCGAGGACGTCGTAGGTGTTGAGCTGGTCGACGGCCACGATGTGCACCTCCTGCGCGTTGCGCAGGGAGAGCCAGGTGACGGTGTCGGTGCGCTCGAGCACGACGAGGAAGCGCACACGGTCGGACAGGCCGGCCAGCGAGGCGAGTGCGGCCTTCGTCGAGATCTTGTCGGCGACCAGGGAGTCGACCACGTGGATGCGGCCGTCGCGGGCCCGGTCGGAGAGGGCACCGCGCAGGGCGGCGGCCTTCATCTTCTTGGGGGTGCGCTCGCTGTAGTCACGCGGCTTGGGGCCGTGCACCACGCCACCACCGGCGAACTGCGGCGCGCGGGTCGAGCCCTGACGGGCGCGGCCGGTGCCCTTCTGCTTGTAGGGCTTGCGGCCACCGCCGCGAACCTCGCCGCGACGCTTGGTGCTGGCCGTGCCCTGGCGGGCGGCGGCCTGCTGGGCCACGACGACCTGGTGGATGAGCGGGATGTTGACCTCGACGTCGAAGATCTCGGCGGGCAGATCAACACTGACGACCTTGACGTTGGTGTTCGTAGCCATGGACTCAGGCCTCCTGCGTCTTCTTGGCGGCGGACCGCAGCACCACGAGTCCACCCTTAGGGCCGGGAACCGCGCCCTTGAGGAGGATCAGGCCCTTGTCGGCGTCGACGGCGTGCACGGTGACGTTCTGGGTGGTGACGGTGTCACTGCCCATCCGGCCGGCCATGCGGGTGCCCTTGAAGACGCGACCCGGGGTGGCGCAGGCGCCGATCGAGCCGGGCTTGCGGTGGTTGCGGTGGGCACCGTGGGAGGCACCGACGCCGTGGAAGCCGTGACGCTTCATGACGCCGGCGAAGCCCTTGCCCTTGCTGGTGCCGGTGATGTCGATCTCGTCGCCGGCGGCGAACAGCTCGGGGCTGAGCTCCTGGCCGACGGAGTACGACGCGGCGTCGGCGGTGCGGATCTCCACCAGGTGGCGGCGCGGGGTGACCCCGGCCTTGGTGAAGTGGCCGGCCGACGGCTTGGTGACCTTGCGGCCCTCGATCTCGCCGAACCCGACCTGGATGGCGTTGTAGCCGTCGGTCTCGGGCTGGCGGACCTGGGTGACCACGTTGGTGGCCGCGGCGATCACGGTGACGGGGACGATCTTGTTGTTCTCGTCCCACAGCTGGGTCATGCCGAGCTTGGTGCCCAGCAGACCCTTCACGTTGCGTTCGAAAGTGGCAGTCATGTCAGCGACCTCAGAGCTTGATCTCGATGTCGACACCGGCAGGCAGGTCGAGACGCATCAGGGAGTCGACCGTCTTGGGCGTCGGGTCGATGATGTCGATGAGGCGCTTGTGGGTGCGCATCTCGAAGTGCTCGCGCGAGTCCTTGTACTTGTGGGGCGAGCGGATGACGCAGTACACGTTCTTCTCGGTCGGCAGCGGCACGGGGCCGGCGACCTTGGCACCCGTGCGGGTGACGGTGTCCACGATCTTGCGCGCCGAGGTGTCGATCACCTCGTGGTCATAGGCCTTGAGCCTGATGCGGATCTTCTGTCCCGCCATAGGTAGCTCGTCCTCTTCGATCTCGTACCTCCGGCTCGCCCGGTGGTACCGCGTGCTGGTCTGTCTCGATCCGTCCTCGGGTGAGGACGTCCCGCCTGTCTCTCCGCCACTTCGCCCACCCCCGCGGTCGGGCGTGTCGTGCGTTTTGCACGGCAGTCGGCGCGGGGTTCTGACTCAGTTGTGTGTGGCGCCCGACGGTTCGTCGGGCTGATCGGGTCTCCCTGTCGAGTGGACAGTGGTGCGGCCGCACGCCAGCTACTGATCCATCCGGAGACGCGATTCAGTGGTCAAGTTGGTGTGGCACACCCCGGCGACCCGCCGGAGCAACCTGGATATCTTGACAGAGGTGCCCGTGCTACGCCAAATCGGTTCGGGTCCGGCTCGCTCAGCCGCCCCGAGCGAACGCGAGCACGCGCTCGCCGGCGGGCAGCAGCGCGCCGTCGAGGTCGGTCAGCAGCTCGTAGCCATGGCCCCGGCCGCCGTCGAGGAACTCGGCGTCGGTACGCCGCGCGAGCTGCTGGCCCGCGGCGTACTCCGCGTCGCCGTCGGAGCGCGCGAACACCACGAGGCCGGGCTCGTCGATCCTCGGGGCCGCGGTGAGCAGCTGGACACCCGCCCAGCTGGAGGGACCGGAGACGTCGACCCAGACGTCGGCGTCGGTGCCGCCGGCCATCGCCAGCACCGTCTCGCTGCCGCCCATGGAGGCGCCGACCAGCGCGGTGCGGGTCGCGCCGAGCTCGCTGGCCAGGCCGAGGCCGAGGTCCGCGGAGACCGCCCCGGTCGAGCCCTCGGGACACTCCGCGTCGCCGTACCCGCAGAGGTCGACGAGCACGGAGGTCACGCCCTGCTCGGCGGCCGCGGTGGCGAAGGCGCCCCAGCCGCACAGCGCTGAGCCGACCTGGTGCAGCAGGACCAGGACCGTGTCTGACGGCTGCTCCGGGCCGACCACGACGGCGGGAACTCTCGTCGCGTCGTCCTCGCCGAGCGAGACGACGTCGCGGATCGGCGTCGGCTCGGGCATCTGCGAGGCGCAGCGCTCGCGGATCGAGTCCTCCGTGGGCTCCGCCGACTCCGGGTCGCCGGTGTCGACGAGCTCCGTCGGCTCCTGGTCGGGTGCGTCGTCGGAGCAGGAGACGAGGAGGGGCAGCAGGAGAAGGGGGAGGACGACTCCGAGCCGGCGCATGGAGGGAGGTTAGTTGGGCGCACCAGACCTGGCGACGATGCGGCGTCTGCGAAGATGTCGGCGCACACGATCGGGAGCGCGAGGCGGGGGTTGGGCATGTCTGGTCAGGGTGAGTACCCGCCCCCGGGTGAGCCACGTCCACCGGAGCCCACCCAGCCGTTGTACCCGGCGCCCGGGCAGGGTCCGCCGCCGGAGCAGTGGTCGGGGCAGTGGCAGTCCGCACCGTCGTACGCAGCGCCGCCGCCACCGCCGGCCGGGTGGCGGCCACCCGGCCCGGCGCCGATGGGTGCCGCGCACAAGCCGGGTGCGCTCCCGCTGCGCCCGCTGGGGCTGGCCGACATGTTCGACGCGACGTTCAAGATCATCCGGTTCAACCCGAAGGCGACGGTCGGCTCCGCGGTGCTCGTGGCGGCGATCTCGATGGCGATCCCGGTGCTCATCACCGGCGCCCTCAGCCTCGCCGTCGACCTATCCCTCGACGCGTCGTCGACCGACGAGACCAGCACGGCCGACATCGCCGGCATCATCGGCGCGGTCGGCTCGCTCGTGGTCGGGAGCTTCCTCCAGTCGATCGGCCTGATCCTGGTGACGGGCATGATCGCCCGGGTCTGCGCCGCGGCCGCGATCGGCAAGCGGCTCGGCCTGGTCGAGGCGTGGGCCGAGACGCGCGGGCGGCGCTGGCGGCTGATCGGCCTGACGGTCGTGCTCGCCCTGCTGCTGATGCTGGCGATCGGCGCGTACGCCGGCATGTGGGTGCTCGTCGTGCTCTCCGCCGAGGAGGCGTGGCCGGTGGTGGTGTTCGGGCTGGTGAGCGTGCCGCTGTTCGTGGCGTTCATGTGCTGGTTCTGGATCCGCGTCTACTACCTCCCGGTGCCGGCGCTGATGCTCGAGGACATCGGCATCCGGGGTGCCATCGGTCGTGGCTTCACGCTGACCCGCCGCCAGTTCTGGCGCACGTTCGGCATCGCCCTGCTCACCGTGGTCATCGCGCAGATCGCCGGCAGCATGCTCTCGCTGCCCATCTCGTTCCTGGGCCAGGGAGCGCTCGCGGCGGGCGCACCCTCCGAGTCGGCGCTGTTCCTGCTCGTGCTGAGCCAGGCCGCCAGCTCCGTGGTGGCGGCGGCCTTCGTGTCGCCGTTCACCGCGACCATGGTGTCCCTGCAGTACCTCGACCAGCGGATGCGCAAGGAGGCGTACGACGTCGAGCTGATGACCCGGGCGGGGATCCGGGTCTCGTGACGACCGCCTGGGTCGCTGCCCCGCTCGACCCCTCGCCCGACGAGGCCCGGTCGCTGCTGCGGCGGGAGCTGCTGAAGCCGGAGTACAACGAGCAGGACGTCATCAACCGGCTCATCTCGTGGCTCCAACGGACGCTCGAGAACGGCATCGACGCGGCCTCCCGGGTGCCCGCGCTGTCGACCTTCGTCGCGATGCTCGTGCTGCTGCTCCTCGCGCTCGGGCTGGTCTGGCTGGTCAGCCGGGCCCGCAGCGCCTCCCGGACCGGCCCGGCGTCGGGTCCGCTGCTCACCGACGAGCGGATCAGCGCCGCCGAGCTGCGCGCCCGGGCCGAGGCGGCGCTGGCCGAAGACCGGCCCGACGACGCCCTGGTCGACGGGTTCCGGGCCCTCGCCGTACGCCAGATCGAACGGGGTCGCCTCGCCGACGCACCGGGTGCGACGGCGCACGAGGTGGCGCGCGACCTCGGGCTCGCCGTACCCGCGATGACGTCGCGGGTCGACGACGCCGCGACCCTCTTCGACCGCGTGCTGTACGGCGGCCGGCCCGCATCGCGCGACCAGGCGGTGTCCGTCCTGGCACTCGACGACGACCTGGTGGGTGTGCGGTGACGGAGTCGCTGTGGGAGCGGCACCGGTCGACGCTGCTCATCGTCGGCGGGCTGCTGGCCGCGCTGGCCGTGGTCCTGCTGCTCGGCACGCCCGGCAACCGCACGACCGCCCGCCTCGACCCCGACAACCCGGGCACCGACGGGGCGCGGGCGCTGGCGCGCGTGCTCGACGACCAGGGCGTCGACGTGAGCGTGGCCCGCGACGCCGACGACTTCGAGGAGGCCGCTGTCGACGCCGGCACCACCGTGCTCGTCACCTCGAGCGAGCAGCTCGGCGCGAGCACGACCCGGCGGCTGCTCGACCACGCCTCCCCCGGCCAGCTCGTCGTGGCCGAGCCCGGCATCGGCGCGGTGGAGGCGATGGGATTCACGGACCTGCCGACGAGCATCTCGCCCGACGACCCGATCGGCGCCGGCTGCGACGAGCCGGCCCTTCGTGACCTCGACATCAGCATCGACAGCGGGTACGCCTTCGACGGCACCGGCTGCTTCCCCACCCCCGGGGGCCGGCTGCTCGCCCGGCCGACCGAGCGGGTGGCCCTGCTGGGCGCGGGCGACATCCTCACCAACGACCAGATCCTGCGCGCCGACAACGCGGCCGCCGCACTGCGCCTGCTGGGCGAGCGGCCCCGGCTGGTCTGGTACGTCCCGACGTACGCCGACCTGGTCGGAGGTGACGGCGTGAGCGTGCGCAGCCTGCTCCCCCGCTGGCTGATTCCCGCTCTCTGGCTGGTCGGGCTCACCACGCTCGCGTTGATGCTCTGGCGCGGTCGCCGCCTCGGACCGCTCGCCACGGAGCCGTTGCCAGTGGTCGTGAAGGCGGTCGAGACGACGCAGAGCAGGGGTCGGCTCTACCGCCGCGTCGGCGACCGCTCGCACGCGGCGGCCGCACTGCGGCAGGCGGCCAGGAGCTCGGCCGAGACCGCCCTGCGCCTGCCACCCGGCGACCTGTCGGCCCTGGTGCCGGCGCTCGCCGCGCGCACCGGCAGGGACCCCGCCCAGCTCGCCCGGCTGCTCGACGACGCGTCTCCCGCGCCGCCCACCGACCCCGACCTGATCCACCTGGCCAGCGAGCTGGCCGCACTCGACAGAGAGGTACGTCGCACATGACCGACAGTCCCCAGGCACCCGGGTCCGACGAGGCACGAGAGCGACTGGCCGCCGTACGCGCCGAGGTCGGCAAGGTCGTCGTCGGACAGGACGCGGCGGTCTCCGGACTGCTCGTGGCCCTGCTCACCGGCGGGCACGTGTTGATGGAGGGCGTGCCCGGTGTCGCCAAGACGCTGCTGGTGCGTGCGCTCGCAGCGTCGCTCGACGTCGAGACCCGGCGGGTGCAGTTCACGCCCGACCTGATGCCCGGCGACATCACCGGCTCGATGGTGATCGAGGGCGGCCGGGGCGAGCTGGCGTTCCGCGAGGGACCGCTGTTCACCAACCTGCTGCTCGCCGACGAGATCAACCGGACGCCCCCCAAGACGCAGTCCGCCCTGCTCGAGGCGATGGAAGAGGGCCAGGTGTCGGTCGACGGCGTGTCACGTCCGTTGCCGCGGCCATTTCTTGTCGCGGCGACACAGAACCCCGTGGAGTACGAAGGCACCTATCCGCTGCCCGAGGCCCAGCTCGACCGGTTCCTGCTCAAGGTGGTGCTCCCGGTGCCGCAGCGTGACGACGAGCTCGAGATCCTGACCCGGCACGCGTCCGGGTTCGACCCGCGTGACCTCGGCGCGGCCGGCGTCTCCGCGGTCGCAGGGCCGGCGGACATCGCGGCCGGGCAGGCCGCGTGCCGCGGCGTACAGGTGGCGCCGGAGGTGCTCGGCTACATCGTCGACATCGCCCGCGCCACCCGGCAGTCGCCGTCGTTGTCGCTCGGCGTCTCACCGCGTGGTGCGACCGCGCTGCTGCGGGCCGCGCGGGCCTGGGCGTGGCTCACCGGTCGCGACTTCGTGACGCCCGATGACGTGAAGGCGCTGGCGCACGCCGCGCTCGTGCACCGGCTGGGGTTGCGTCCCGAGGCCGAGCTCGAGGGTGTCGATGTGGGCGCCGTGCTGTCGTCGGCGCTGGGCTCGGTGCCGGTCCCTCGATGAAGGAGCCTCGCTGATGGCCATCACCGGCGCGTCCCGCTCCTGCTCCTGCTGGGGCTGGTCCCGGTCGTGCTGCGACCCGGCATGGGCACCGTGTGGCTCTGGCTGCTCGCCGTGGTCCTGGTGGTGCTGGCCGACTGGGCGCTCGCCCCGTCGCCGCGCGCGCTGACGATGTCGCGGCGTGAGCCAGGCACCGTCCGCCAGGGCACGCCGGCCGCTTCCGAGCTGGCCCTGTCGACCGCCGGCCGCCCGGTGCGCGCGATCGTGCGCGACGCGTGGCAGCCGAGTGCCGGTGCCACCCGCAACCGGCACCGGGTGCGGGTGACGCGTGAGACGGGCACGAAGGTCACCACTCCCCTTCTTCCCGTACGCCGCGGCGACCTGCGCGCGTCCGGCGTGACCGTCCGTTGCATCGGACCCCTCGGCCTGGCCGCCCGCCAGGCCACCCTCGACGTGCCCGGCACGGTGCGGTCGCTGCCGCCGTTCGACTCCCGCAAGCACCTGCCGTCGCGGCTGGCACGGCTGCGCGACCTCGACGGCCGGTCGGCGGTGCGGGTGCGCGGGCAGGGCACGGAGTTCGACTCGCTTCGCGAGTACGTCCGCGGTGACGACGTGCGCTCGATCGACTGGCGTGCGTCCGCCCGCAACCGCACCGTGGTGGTGCGCACCTGGCAGCCCGAGCGCGACCGCCGCGTGGTGCTGGTGCTCGACACGTCGCGCACGTCGGCGGGGCGGGTAGAGGACGTGCCGCGCATCGACTCGGCGATGGATGCCGCGCTGCTGCTGGCAGCGCTCGCGGCTCGCGCCGGCGACCGCATCGACTTCGTGGCCGGCGACCGACAGGTCCGCACCCGGCTCCGCTCGGCCGGTGCCCGTGATGTCGCGGCCACCCTGCAGGAAGCGATGGCCGACCTCGAGCCGGTGATCGCCGAGGCCGACTGGCGGGCACTCGCCGGAGCGGTCACCGGCATGGGACGGCAACGAGCGCTCGTCGTACTCCTGACGCCGCTGGAGCCCACCGCGATCGAGGAGGGCCTGCTGCCGGTGCTGCCCACGCTGATCCGCCATCACCGGGTCGTGCTCGCGTCGGTGCAGGACCCCGCGCTCTCGGCGATGACGGCGCTGCACTCCGACGCCGGCGAGGTGTACGACGCGGCCGCGGCCCACCAGGTGCTGGCTCAGCGCCGGCGTACCGCCGACCTGCTCCGCGCCCTCGGCGTCGACGTGGTCGACGCGCCGGCCGAGTCGTTGCCGCCCGCACTGGCCGACCACTACCTCGCCCTGAAGGCGCGCGGCCTCCTCTGACCGTTGAGTCGCGCCTCGCGCACCGTTGAGTCGCGCCTGACGCACCGCTGAGTTGCGCCTCCGTGATGGGTGCCCGACGCAGAGGCGCATCTCGACGAGCACGCAGGCGCGACTCAACGAGGCTTGATGCCCAGGACCACGGAGTCGACGCGTGGCGGGGGACGGAACGCCCGACGCGGCACCGGCATCCGGAGCTCGAGCCGCGGGCGCCGCGACCGCGGTTGCCGCTCGACGAGCCGCCGTGCTGCGCCGCGCTGGAGGACGAGGTCGGCGCCACGCAGGCCGTCAGCCCGCAGCAGGCTGCGCACCAGCTCGGAGGTCAGCGGGTACGGCGGGCTGGCCACGACCCGGAACGGCCGCGACGGGAACCGGAAGGTGCGCAGGTCGCGCTCGACCACCGTGACGTCCGGGAAGCGACTGCGCAGAGCCGCGGCCCGCCCCGGATGCAGCTCGACCGCGATGACTCGGGCGCCGGCGGCAACCAGGGGCCCGGTGAGGGCACCGGCGCCGGCGCCGAGGTCGAGCACCAGCTCACCGGGCCGGACCCGAGCCCGGGCCACGACGCGCTCGGCCCAGTCGTCACGAAGCGGGTGCCACCCCCACGCCCTCCTCGAGGGCTGCCCGGACACGACGGACCATCACGGTGTAGGTGATCATGCCCGGCACCCTAGGCAGACCGGTCGGCCTGGAGCGACGCATTTTCAGGCCCGGGTGGCCGCGCGGTCCTCGAGCAGGGCGGCGTCGACGTCGCCCGTCACCCCGCGGTGGTACGCCGACCGGCCGGGACCGAAGACGTACACGAGGAACACCAGCTCGGCCAGGACGCCGATGGCGATGCGGGCCCACGTGGGCAGTCCGGAAGGCGTCACGAACGCCTCGATGATGCCGCTCACCAGCAGCACCGCGACCAGGCCCAGGGCGACCGTGCCTGCGGTGCGGCCCTCGTGGGCCAGCGACTGGGTGCGCGTGAGCGAGCCCGGCTCGACCCACGACCAGAACAGGCGCAGGCCCACGCCTCCGGCGACGAAGACGGCCGTCAGCTCGAGCAGGCCGTGCGGCAGGATCAGCCCCCAGAAGTGAGCCCCGTGGTCGTGCCTGGTCATGATCGAGCCGATGATCGCCAGGTTGGCGACGTTCTGGAACAGCAGGTAGACGACCGGTGCGCCGAGCGCACCCAGGGCTATGCACAGCGCCGCCACCCAGGCGTTGTTGATCCAGACCTGCGCGGCGAAGTGCGAGGCGGCGTACTCGCTGTAGTAGTTCTCGAAGTCCTCGTTGACCAGCTGGTCGATCTCGTCCGGCGACAGCAGGCTCTGCTCGACGTCGGGGTGACCCAACAGCCACCACATCATCACCGCGATCACCGCCGCGTTGGCCGCGAACGTGCCGATCCACCACCAGCGCAGGCGGTACAGCGCCGCCGGGAAGCGCTCTGCGAAGAACCCCGAGACCCCGCGCCAGGTCGTCGACCGGGTGCCGGCCGACTTGTTGCGCGCCCGCGACAGCAGCGCCGAGAGGTAGGCGACCAGCTGGGCGTCCGGTGCCGACGTGCGCACGACGGAGAGGTGCGTGGCGACCCGCTGGTAGTGGTCGACGAGCTCGTCGCTCTCGGGGCCGGACAGCCGTCGCCTCTTCGTCAGCTCCTCGAGCCGGCTCCACTCGTGATGATGTGCCATCACGTAGGCGTCGAGGTCCACGGTGTCACTCTATGGGTCGCCCTATGCTGGCCCGCGATGGCCGAACCCGATCACTCCGCCTACGCCGCGCTGACCACCGACGACCTCGTCACCGGCGAGGCCGTCGCCCTCGACCTGCCCGCGGCCAGCCTCGGCTCGCGCATCGTGTCGGGCCTGATCGACGTCATCCTGACCGCAGCCATCCTCGTCGCGATCGTCTTCACCTTCACCCTGGCCGCGGTGCAGAGCGACGCCGCGCTGCTGCAGGTCGCGTTCATCGGCGCCATCGTGGTGGTGTTCATCGTGGTGCCGACCACGACCGAGACCCTCACCCGGGGCAAGTCGCTCGGCAAGTGGGCGATGGGGCTGCGCACCGTGCGCGACGACGCCGGCCCGATCTCCTTCCAGCACGCGTTCGTGCGCGCCCTGATCGGCTTCGTCGAGATCTATGCGTTCTCCGGGGCCCCCGCGTTCTTCTCCGCCCTGCTCAGCTCGCGCGGCAAGCGGCTCGGCGACTTCGCGGCCGGCACGTACGTCGTCCGCGACCGGGTGCGCCTCAGCCTGCCGCAGCCCGTCGGCATGCCGCCCGGACTGGCCGCGTGGGCACACACCGCGGACATCGCCACCCTGCCGCCGCGGCTGGCCCTCGGCATCCGGCAGTACCTCGCCCGCGTGCAGCAGATCGACCCGGCGACGCGGCTCCGGCTCGGCACCGACCTCGCGACCGAGACGAGCCGGTACGTCGCGCCGGCACCGCCGCCGCACACGCCTCCCGAGGCGTACCTCGCCGCCGTCATCGCCGCCCGCCGCGAGCGCGACTCCGCCCGCCTCGCCCGCGAGGAGTCCCTGCGCCGCCGGCTCACCCGGAGCCGGTGACCGTGCGCGCCGCCGACGAGGTCCTCGTGCACCTGCGTCGCGCCCGCGACCACGCCGACCGCCACTTCGCCTCGCCGCTCGACCTCCAGCAGCTGGCCGCGGTGGCCGCGATCAGCAAGTGGCACTTCCACCGCCTCTTCACCGCGACGTACGGCACGACGCCGGCGGCGTACCTCTCCGAACGCCGGGTCGAGCGCGCGCAAGACCTGCTGCGAGCCACCAACCTCACCGTGACCGAGGTCTGCCACGCGGTCGGCTTCTCGAGCCTGGGCTCGTTCAGCAGCCGCTTCAGCGAGATCGTCGGTGAGAGCCCGAGCGACTTCCAGCGGAGGTACTCCGACGGCGCGCCGCGCATCCCCGGCTGCTACGTCTTCATGGCCGGCCTGGTCGAACGCAGGACCGCAAGCCAGGAGAAGCCGGGGAGCGGCTCCGGCGCCTAGCGTGACCGGATGATCTCCAACATCTCCCTGGTCAGCGTCTGGGTCCGCGACATCGACGAGTCCCTCGCCTTCTACACCGACGTCCTGGGCTTCGAGGCCCGCGAGGACATCACCCTCGGCGACGACTTCCGCTGGTGCACCGTCGGCCACCCCAGCCAGCCCGAGCTCCAGGTGCACCTGACCACGCCCAGCAAGCCGCTCTCCGACGACCTGATCGGCGCCATGCAGCGCGCCCAGGCCGAGGGCGGCCTGCCCGGCATCGGCCTCCATGTCGACGACTGCCGCAAGACCTACGACGACCTCGTCGCCAAGGGCGTCGAGTTCATCCAGCCTCCCGAGGAGCGGCCGTACGGCGTCGAGGCGCTGATGCGCGACAACTCCGGCAACTGGATGGTGCTCGTCGAGCCGCGCGCCTACTCGCCGGAGGACTTCGACCGCGCCGACCTCGACTGATCTGCGCGCGGGATCAGCAGGCACAGCGCAGCGGCGCCGATGCACAGCGCGCCCGCGGTCATCCAGGCACCGAAGTAGTCGCCGTTCACCTCCCTGATCCAGCCGGCGTACGACGCGGCGACACCCGCGCCGACCATGTGGGCCGCGAAGACCCACCCGAACACCACGCCCGCGCGCACCTCACCGAAGTGCTGGCGGCACAGCGCCACCGTCGGCGGCACCGTCGCCACCCAGTCGAGCCCGTAGAACAGGATGAAGAGGAACAGGCTCGGGTGCACGGTGTCGGCGAGCAGCCACGGCACCGCCAGCAGCGACAGCCCGCGGAAGAAGTAGTAGACGAACAGCAGGTAGCGGCTGTCGACCCGGTCGGTCAGCCAGCCGCTCGCGACCGTGCCGACGATGTCGAAGACCCCGATCAGCGCGAGCAGGCCGGCGCTCGTCGTCGCCGGCATCCCGTGGTCGTGCGCCGCGGGGATGAAGTGGGTGCCGATCAGCCCGTTGGTCGACCAGCCGCAGATCCAGAAGGTCAGGAACAGGATCCAGAACACCCGCGACCGGGCGCTGTCCCGCAGGGTCGTGAGGGCGACCCGGGCCGCGCTCTGCGTCAACACGGGAGGAGGTGGCGGGGTCCAGTCCTCCGGCGCGCCGTACGGCGTGGTGCCGACATCGCTCGGCCGGTCGGCCAGCAGCCACCACACGAGCGGCACCAGAGCCAACGCGAACGCCGCGACGAGGCCGGCCGCCCAGCGCCAGCCGGGGCCGTCGGCCAGCCGGGCGATGAGCGGCAGGAACACCAGCTGGCCCGTCGAGCTGGCCGCCGAGAACACACCGACCACCAGGCCGCGGTGCTGGTCGAACCACCGCGTGGCCACGATCGCGCCGAAGACCAGCGCCAGCGAGCCGGTGCCGATGCCCACGGCGAATCCCCAGAGGAGCCACAGCTGCCACGCGCTGGTCATCACCAGCGTGAGCCCGGAGCCGATGGCGACCAGGGTGAGCGAGATGGCGACCACCCGGCGCACGCCGAACCGCTCCATCAACGCCGCGGCGAAGGGTGCCGTGAGTCCGTAGATGATCAGGTTGAGGCTGACCGCGCCGCTCGTCGTAGACCTGGACCAGCCGAAGTCCTGCTCCAACGGCTCCAGCAGGGCGCCCGTCGACGACCGGAAGCCGGCCGCCGCGACCAGCGCGGCCATCGTGATGCCGGCGACCCACCAGGCCCGGTGGACGCGCCGCGTCGGCGTGCGCGCGGCGGTCGTGGTCACCTCAGAACTCTAGGTCGTCCCGGAGCGCCACCGGCCCGTGCGAACATGCCATTCATGGTCGATCCGCTGCCACTGTGGGACTTCGACGACCCGGCCACCTCCGAGGCCCGGTTCCGCGACGCGGCCGTCGAGACGAGCGGCGACGACGCCGAGGAGTGGCTGACGCAGGTGGCCCGGGCTCTCGGCCTCCAGGAGCGGTACGACGCAGGACATGCGGTGCTCGACGGCCTCACCGCCTCGTCGCCTGCCGTGGGCTCCCGGGCCGCCCTCGAGCGCGGCCGGCTGCTCCGCTCGTCGGGCGATGTCGCGGCCGCACGGACACACTTCGACGTGGCCGTCGCCCTTGCGCACGAAGCGGGGCTGGAGGCTCTGGAGGTCGACGCGCTGCACATGGTGGCGCTGGCCGCACCGGAGGAGGACCAGCTCGCGCGAAACGCCGAGGCACTCGCCGTCGCGCGCTGCGCGACCGACCCCGCCGCGCGTGACTGGGACGCCTCCCTGCTCAACAACATCGGCATGTGCCACGCCGGCGCGGGAGACTTCGGTGCCGCGCTGACGACGTTCGAGGAGGCTCTCGCCGCGCGCCGGCGGATGGGCGACGACGGCCGCACCCGTACCGCCCGATGGATGGTGGCCTGGGCGCTGCGGCACCTCGGCCGTACCGACGAGGCGCTCTCCGTGCAACGGGGGATCAGGGCAGAGCTCGACCGCGTGGGCGAGGAGGACCCGTACGTCGACGAGGAGATCGCCCTCCTCGAAAGCGGGCGGGGCGGCGTACCGTAGGACGATGCTGCTGGGCATCCTGTCCTTGGCGGCCGGCACGGCGATGATCGCCGCGGTGCTCGGCATGGTGCTCTATGCCCCGTCGATCGGCCGCCTCCTGGTCCGCGTGGGCCGGGCTCTGCATGTCGTCCCGCCGCCCCCGCCGCCCCCGGCCGGGCCGCCGATCGACGTGCTGTGTGCCGACCTGCGCCGCCTGCGCGTGGCGACCCTGCACCCCACGCCCGGCCAGCCGCAGCTGCGCCGCGTCGCCACCCTCGCGGCGTACGACGACGCCCTCTGCGACGCCTGTGCCGCGCTCGGTCTGCCCGACACCCTGTCGGACCTGCCGCCGGGCACCGACCGCGACGCCGAGCGACTCCGCGTGGAGTGGCTGCTCCACGAGCAGGGCCTCGACGTGGCGTGAGCCGAGCGGGGCTCGCCGAGCTCCTTCTCGGTGGTCGAGTAGGGCCGCCAGGCCCGTATCGGGACCTAGCGCCGGCGATAGGCGAAGTCGGTGATGTCGCGGCCGACCTCGGTGCCCTTGCGCTCGAACTTCGTGACCGGCCGCTCTGCCCAGCGCTCAACGACGCCACCGGTGAGCGCGGGCTCGGCGTCGAGGACAGCCCGCATCTGGTCGGCATAGTGCGCCCAGTCGGTGGCCAGCCGCCAGACCGCGCCGGGCGCCAGCCGTGAGGCGGCCAGGGCCGCGAAGTCCCGGTCGACCAGGCGTCGCTTGTGGTGCTTGGTCTTCGGCCACGGGTCGGGGAAGAACGTCCAGAGCTCGGCGAGGCCACCCTCGGGCACCACGTTCTCGAGCATCCAGACCGCGTCGACCGAGCAGAACCTGACGTTCGTCGCGCCGGCCGCCGCGACCTCGCCCAGCCCCGCGGCGATGCCGGGCTTCCACACCTCGAGCGCCAGCACGTCGTGGTCGGGACGAGCAGCTGCGAGCACCCCGGTCGCCTCACCCACGCCGGGGCCGATCTCGACGACCAGCGGCGCCGTACGACCGAACCAGTCGGCCAGCGAGAAGTCCGGCTCGTCGACCGCTTCGTCGGGGATCACCCAACCGTCGGAGTGCGCGTTCCAGGCCTCCTGCTGGCTCGGCGTGAACCGGCTCCCGCGCCGCGAATAGGACAGCACCTCGCGCATCCGTCGCCCGTCGGGCGTGAGCTTCTGGTGCGGCCTGGCCGGGCGGGCGTGCGACATGACTCGATCGTCCCATCGGCATCGCGTCTACCGTGAACCCGTGGCCATCCTCACCCTCCCGGACGGCCGGGTCGCCCAGCTGTGGCTGGGTGGGGCCGATGCCGGCCCGGTCGTGGTCTTCTTCCACGGCTGCCCGGACACGCGATGGGCCGCCAGGGGCGGCGAGATCGCTGCCCGCGAGGCGGGCGTGCGGCTGCTCTGCGTCAACCGGCCCGGCTACGGCCTCTCGACGTACGCCCCCTCCACGCACGCGTCCGTCGCCGATGACGCCGTTGCCGTCCTCGACCTGCTCGGCCTCGACCGGGTCGAGGCGCTGGGCATGTCGGTCGGCGGCGGGTACGCCGCCGGGCTGGCGGCCCGGCACCGCGACCGGGTGACCTCCCTCGGTGTCGTCGCCACCCTGCCGATGCCCGAGACGGCGAAGACCGACGGCGTCGAGGACGCCATGGAGCAGGCCCGGCCCGAGTTCGAGGAGTGGGTCGCCGGCATCGATCCGGCCGACTCCGACGACGCGGCCCTCGCCGCACGCTGGACCGGGTCGCTGCCCGCCCAGGACGCCGCGCTGCTCGCCGGCCGGCCGGTCGCGGACCTCGCGGCCTCGGCCCGCGAGGCGCTCGCGGACCAACGTGGCTACCTGCGCGACGCTGCCCTGGCGTTCCGGCCGTGGGACGTCGACGTCTCCGCCGTGCGGTGCCCGACGCATCTCTGGTACGGCGAGGCCGACGAGCGCGCCCTGCCCGGCGCGCGGTGGTTCGCCGAGCAGATCCCATACGCCGAGGTGACCCTGCGGCCGGGCGCCACCCACCTGGCCACCTTGGCCGCGCACTGGCCGGACGTGCTCACGACGCTCGTCGCGCACTGACTCACGGCTGCAGCGGGACCTCGGCGACGAGCCTGACCGTCTCGTCGTCGCGGGGGCCGCCGAGCCGGCTCCGCAACGTGAACTCGGCGTCGACCTGCCAGGTGTGCGCGTCGGCGGTCGGGACGACGGCCGTCAGCAGGCCACCCAGTGAGCCCGTGCCGCGCGAGCCGCGCTCGAGGCGAGTCTCGGCCGTGACCCCGTCGACCGTCGAGGCGTCGGAGACGAACGTGCTGCGGTACCTCGTCCCACCCGTCGTCACGCTCCAGAGGGCCAGGTCGGGCTGGACGAGCACGTAGGCCTGACCGTCCTCTGCCCACCCGTAGCCGGGCAGGTAGGGCAGCACCCAGCTGCGCAGCCGGCAGTCGATGTCTGCGCCCTCGACGCCGAAGCCGACTCCGGGCAGTCCCGCAGGTCACCACCGGCCGCGTCGTCGTACAACGCCTCGGCGATGCCGCCGTCGCGCTCGCCGTCGGCGCCGATGACCTGGGTGACGCCGTCGTAGGTGACCGAGGCCGTCACGTCGGTCCCGTCTCCGGGTACGGCGACGTAGACCGCGTCGCTCGAGACCGGTGTGTCCGGGATCGTGACGACGTCGACCGTCTCGCCGTCGGTCTCGATCGCGATCTTCGCCTCCTGGTCGAACCCGGTCACCGGCAGGGGACGCTGGCGGTCCAGCGCCCACGACACGGGCAGCAGTGCCCCGCCGTCGGGCGCGCTGGCCTCGTCGCCGGACGCGGAGTCGACACTGTCGACCGGCTCGCCGATGGTGACGGTGATGCCCCCGCTGGGCACGCGGAACTCATAGGCGGTGCCGTCGACCGTGGTCGGACCCTGGACGGTGTCGCCCTCCCCGAGGGTCGAGCCCGCGCCGCAGGCGGACAGGGTCGCCAGGACGGCGACGGCGACGGCAGCCGCTCGCAGCGTCCGCACCGGTCAGTGCCCCTCTCGCTTGAGCTGCTGCATCTTCGCGAACTGGTCGCGCAGGGCGGCCGTGCAGGCCTCGCCGAGACCCCGCTCCACCGCCGCGCGGTCGCCGCCGGACCACAGCGTCGGGTCGATCGTGACCGTGAACTCTCGCATGCCCATCGACACGGCGTTGACGAGCCCGTCGGCCGAGGTGCCTTCGGCCACCATCTCGTCGCGACGGCGGACGAACTCCTGCACGTGAGGGTTGTCGCCGGGCTCGATCGGGCCGACCTGGATGCCGGTGAGCAGCTCGCGGGTCCGGTTGTAGGTCCTGGTGCGCTCGACGAACGCCAGCTTCAGCAGGCGGACGGCCTGCTCGACCAGCCCGACGAGGCCGGTCCGGTGGAAGTAGCTGTCGTCGATCCGTACCTGGATCTCGCGGTCGGCGAGGTTCCTGAGGCGCACGAGCCCGTTGGGGGAGGTTGTCTCGACCACCATCTCGTTCCACGCCTCTCGGAACTCCCGCATCCCTCCGGTCACGAGACGCTGGCCTTCCCGAGACCGCCGTAGGCTCCGATGTCCGCGCGGGACGTCGAGGCGAGCGACGGCGCCGGCTTGCAGAAGAGGGCCCAGTTCTCGTCGATCTCGTCGATGTTGGCCTGGATAGCCTTCCTGAGCGCGTCCTCGCCCTTCTTGATCTCGTCCTCGATCTTCTTCAGGCCCTCCTTCAGCGAGGACAGCATGTCGCGGGGGCAGCAACCGCGCACAGCCTTCGTCTCGGTCGTGGCTCCCTTGGCGATGTCCATCCCCGTGCTGGCGACGGTGACACCGGCGCCCAGCGTCGGCAGGATCGCGAGGGAGCCGCCCCCGGTGGGTGCGGCGCCCGCGACGGCCACGATCGCGCCGACGACCTTCAGGGTCACCTCGAGGTCGCCGGAGCCGGTGTCGTACTGGTCGTCCGCGGCCGCGAGGGCTTGGATCGCGGCCTTGGAGATGTTGTCGAGGTCCTCGGCGGCCGCTTGCCAGATGGCCGCCTCGGCGTGGAGCAGCTCGCGCAGGACCGAGACCCCTGCGAACTGGTTGGAGATGCTGGTCTTCCACTCGGTGGACCACTTGAAGAACGCGTCGGCGGCGGCGCCGGTCCAGTCGTCGACCTCGATGCCGACGGCGATCACCTTGTCGAGCACCGAGTTTGCGTAGCCGTTGACCGGCTTGCCCTTGGAGTCCGAGGTGTTCGTGTCGAAGCCGGCGGGGGCCAGCCGCTCCATCGCGCTCAGCAAGGACGACGTGTGCTGCCCGAAGTCGTCCGGGTTGGGCGTGTCGACGAACCTGTCGTAGACCCGCGCCAGCTCGCCGGGATCGTCGATGAATCCCGATCCCCACGAGCCGTTGTTGTAGGCCTCCAGCAGCTGCTGGGCCCGGTCCTTGAGATCTGCGGTGTCGAAGGTCATCTCACTCCGCCCTGTTCTTCTCGCGGGCGAAGGCGTCGCGCGCCGCCTGGTCCGTGAGCTCGTAGTCGTTGGCGGCCCAGATCAGCGCCACCGCGCAGTCGCTGATCGCCTGCTCGGAGTCGCTCAGCGCCTTCACCACCAGCGCCTGCAGCTCCTCGAACAGCGGGCCGGGGTCGTTCCCCACCCCTCCCGTCCGTGCGGTCAGGGCGCTGAGCGGGCCGCCCGCGTCGTTGCCAGCGATGGCCAGGTTGGTTGCTACCTCGGGCAGGGATATCGCTCCGGCACGCCAAACGCGCCCGACCTCGACCCCTAGAGCCTCACTCACGTCGTACTCCCCTCGTTGTCGTCCGACGGGCCCTACCCGGCCCTCTCACCGGTAAACGGAGCCAGGTGGCCAAATCGACATCGCCCCCGGACCTGATGGTCCGGGGGCGATGCGGGTGAAGCAGTTGGCTCTACGGATCTGGTCTCGATACGCCCTTGCGCGACTTCGCAAGCTCAGTCGCGGGGCTACCCGACCTGGCTTCGCACCGCCGTCCCGACCTCGTCGGGCCGGCGGGCTCAGCTCACTTCGTGATCTTGGTGACCCGACCGGCGCCGACGGTGCGGCCACCCTCGCGGATGGCGAAGCGCAGGCCCTCGTCCATGGCGATCGGCTGGATCAGCTCGACCGACATCTCCGTGTTGTCGCCGGGCATGACCATCTCGGTGCCCTCGGGGAGGGTCACGACGCCGGTCACGTCCGTGGTGCGGAAGTAGAACTGCGGGCGGTAGTTGTTGAAGAACGGCGTGTGACGGCCACCCTCCTCCTTCGAGAGGATGTAGACGCTCGCCTCGAAGTTGGTGTGCGGGGTGGTGGTGCCGGGCTTGATGACGACCATGCCGCGCTCGACGTCCTCGCGCTTGGTGCCGCGGAGCAGCAGACCGACGTTCTCGCCGGCCTGGCCCTCGTCGAGGAGCTTGCGGAACATCTCGACCGCGGTGACCGTGGTCTTCTGCGAGCCCTCGCGGATGCCGATGATCTCGACCTCCTCGTTGACCTTCACGATGCCCCGCTCGATGCGGCCGGTGATGACCGTGCCGCGACCGGTGATCGTGAAGACGTCCTCGACGGGCATGAGGAACGGCTTGTCCATCTCACGCTCGGGGGTCGGGATGTAGTCGTCGACCGCCTGCATGAGCTCGGCAACCGAGTCGCCCCACTTGGCGTCGCCCTGCAGCGCCGGGAAGGCGGCCACGCGGACGACGGGGATGTCGTCGCCGTCGAACTCGTACTCGGTGAGGAGCTCGCGCACCTCCATCTCGACGAGCTCGATGAGCTCCTCGTCGTCGACCATGTCGCACTTGTTGAGCGCCACGACCAGGGCGGGCACGCCGACCTGGCGGGCGAGCAGCACGTGCTCGCGGGTCTGCGGCATCGGACCGTCGGTGGCGGCAACCACGAGGATCGCGCCGTCCATCTGGGCGGCACCGGTGATCATGTTCTTGATGTAGTCCGCGTGACCCGGGCAGTCGACGTGCGCGTAGTGACGCACCTCGGTCTGGTACTCGACGTGCGCGATGGAGATGGTGATGCCGCGCTGACGCTCTTCGGGCGCCTTGTCGATCTGGTCGAAGGCCGAGGCCTCGTTCAGGTTCGGGTACTTGTCGTGCAGCACCTTGGTGATCGCCGCGGTCAGCGTCGTCTTGCCGTGGTCGATGTGACCGATGGTGCCGATGTTGACGTGCGGCTTGGTCCGCTCGAACTTCGCCTTAGCCACTGGGGCTCCTCCTGGTGTGGGTTGTTACTTGACTCGTGGGTGATGGATGGTGCAAATGCCGAGGATCCGGGCGACTTACTCGCCGCGGACCTTCTTGATGATCTCGTCGGCGATGTTCGTGGGAACCTCGGCGTACGAGTCGAACTCCATCGAGTACGACGCCTGACCGGAGGTCTTGGACCTCAGGTCGCCAACGTACCCGAACATCTCTGACAGCGGCACGAGGGCGTTGATGACCATGTCACCGTGACGCTCCTCCTGGTTCTGGATCTGGCCGCGCCGGCTGTTGATGTCGCCGATGACCGTGCCGAGGAACGACTCGGGCGTGGTGACCTCGACGGCGAACATCGGCTCGAGGAGGACCGGCTTCGCCATCCGAGCGGCCTCCTTGAACGCCTGGTTGCCGGCGATCTTGAACGCGAGCTCGGACGAGTCGACGTCGTGGTAGGCGCCGTCCTCGAGGGAGAACTTCACGTCGACCATCGGGTAGCCGGCAAGGATGCCGAACTCCATGGCGTCCTGGCCACCCTGGTCCACCGAGGGGATGTACTCCTTGGGGACGCGGCCACCGCTGACGTTGTTGACGAACTCGTAGCCCGCACCGGTGCCCGTCTCGGGGTCGATGTTGGGGCCGAGGGAGACGACGACCTTCGCGAACTGGCCGGACCCACCGGTCTGCTTCTTGTGGGTGTAGCTGTGCTTGGTCACCTCCTTGCGGAGGGTCTCGCGGTAGGCCACCTGCGGCTTGCCGACGGTGGCCTCGACGCGGAACTCGCGCTTCATCCGGTCGACGAGGATCTCGAGGTGGAGCTCGCCCATGCCGGCGATGATCGTCTGACCCGTCTCCTCATCGGCCTTGACCGTGAAGGTGGGGTCCTCGTCGGAGAGACGCTGGATCGCGGTGCCCAGCTTCTCCTGGTCGGACTTCGTCTTGGGCTCGATGGCGACCTCGATCACCGGGGCCGGGAACGTCATCGACTCGAGGATCACCTGGTGCTGCGGGTCGGACAGGGTGTGTCCGGTCTTGGTGTCCTTGAGGCCCATGACGGCCACGATCTGGCCGGCGCCGACCGACGCGATCTCCTCACGCTTGTTGGCGTGCATCTGGTAGACCTTGCCGATCCGCTCCTTGCGGCCGTTGACCGAGTTGACCACGGTCGCGCCGGCCTCCAGCTTGCCGGAGTAGACGCGGACGTAGATCAGCTTGCCGAGGTGCGGGTCCGTGGCGATCTTGTAGGCCAGGCCGGAGAACGGCTCGTCGTCGGACGGGAGCCGCTTGATCTCCTCGTTCTCGTCCTTGACCGAGTGACCGACGATCGCGTCGATGTCGAGGGGCGAGGGGAGGTACTTGACGACCGCGTCGAGCAGGGGCTGGACGCCCTTGTTCTTGAACGCCGTGCCGCACAGGACCGGGTTGATCAGGTCGGCGAGGGTGGCGCGACGGATCGCGGCCTCGAGCTCCTCGACGCCGAAGTCGCCCTCTTCGAGGTACTTCTCCATGATGACGTCGTCGGCCTCGGCGAGCGTCTCGAGGAGCTTGATGCGGTACTCCGCAGCCTGCTCGGCCAGGTCGGCCGGGATCTCCTCGATGGCGTAGTCCTCGCCCATCGTGGTCTCGCCGCGCCAGACCAGCGCGCGCATGCCGACCAGGTCGACGACGCCGATGAAGTCGCCCTCGGCGCCGATCGGGAGCTGAAGGACCAGCGGGGTGGAGTTGAGGCGCTCGACCATCATGTCGACGCAGCGGAAGAAGTCGGCACCGGTGCGGTCCAGCTTGTTGACGAAGCACATCCGCGGGACGGAGTACTTGTTGGCCTGGCGCCACACGGTCATCGTCTGCGGCTCGACACCGGCGACGCCGTCGAACACCGCGACCGCGCCGTCGAGGACGCGCAGGGAGCGCTCGACCTCGGCGGTGAAGTCGACGTGACCCGGGGTGTCGATGATGTTGATCTGGTGGTTCTTCCACCAGCAGGTCGTCGCGGCGGACGTGATCGTGATGCCGCGCTCCTGCTCCTGCTCCATCCAGTCCATGACGGCGGCGCCGTCGTGCACCTCACCGATCTTGTAGGAGATGCCGGTGTAGAAGAGGATGCGCTCGGTGGTGGTGGTCTTGCCGGCGTCGATGTGCGCCATGATGCCGATGTTGCGGACCTTGTTCAGGTCGGTGGTGATGTCGACAGCCACGAGGAAGTCTCAGTCCCTTTAGGTAGTGGGGGCGGTGGGAGGAGTACGCCGCGGCGAGCGGCGGCGTGCTCCACTCGTCACCAGCGGTAGTGGGCGAAGGCCTTGTTGGACTCGGCCATCTTGTGGGTGTCCTCGCGCTTCTTCACAGCGGCGCCGAGGCCGTTGCTCGCGTCGAGGATCTCGTTCATGAGGCGCTCGGCCATGGTCTTCTCGCGACGGTCGGCGGCGTAGCCGACGAGCCAGCGCAGGGCCAGGGTCGTGCTGCGGTTGGGCTTGACCTCGATCGGGACCTGGTAGGTCGCACCGCCGACGCGGCGGGACTTGACCTCGATCGACGGCTTCACGTTGTCGAGACCACGCTTGAGCGTGACGACCGGGTCGGTGCCGGTCTTCTCGCGGCAGCCCTCGAGCGCGGTGTAGACGATGCGCTGAGCGACCTGCTTCTTGCCGTCCTGGAGGACCTTGCTGACGAGCTGGGTGACGATCTGCGACCCGTAGACGGGGTCGACGTCGATCGGACGCTTCGGTGCGGGACCCTTGCGCGGCATATCAGCTCTTCTCCTTCTTGGCGCCGTAGCGGCTGCGGGCCTGCTTACGGTTCTTGACGCCCTGGGTGTCGAGGGTGCCGCGGATGATCTTGTAGCGGACACCGGGAAGGTCCTTCACCCGGCCGCCGCGGACGAGCACGATCGAGTGCTCCTGGAGGTTGTGGCCCACGCCCGGGATGTACGCCGTGACCTCGACGCCGCTCGACAGGCGCACGCGGGCGACCTTGCGGAGAGCGGAGTTCGGCTTCTTCGGGGTGGTGGTGTAGACGCGGGTACAGACACCGCGTCGCTGGGGCGAACCCTTGAGGGCAGGCGTCTTGTTCTTCGACACCTTGTCCTGACGGCCCTTGCGGACCAACTGCTGAATGGTGGGCACCTGGTGGTTCCCTTTCAATGTGCTTGTCACGGCCCGGCACGGTGCCGGACACGGTCGTGTTGCGAGTGTTTCGATGTGCCTGGGATGCGGCGGCTGCTGAGGGCACGCCTGACGTGCCTGGTCACCCCAGACACGAGGATCGAGATTACCCGTCACGCCTGAGGGGGTCAAAACGCCGGACGCCGGGGTTCGTCTCCGCTGGTCGAGGAGGTTGCGCAGCAACCGTCCCCCGCTGGTTGAGGAGGTTGCGCAGCAACCGTCCCCCGCTGGTTGAGGAGGTTGCGCAGCAACCGTCCCCCGCTGGTTGAGGAGGTTGCGCAGCAACCGTCTCGAAACCAAGAGCCCATGCGCCTGGTTTCGAGACAGGCGCTGGGCGCCCTCCTCAACCGACGGCTGAAGCGGGTTCAGGCGGTCTGCTGGAGGTGCTCCTCGGCAGGCTCGATGGCGGCCGGGCCACGCAGCACCTCGGCGAGGGACTGGCGCGAGGCTCGGAGGTAGACCAGGGACGCCAGGCCGATCCCCACGATGACCAGCACGCCGCCGATGATGAGGCACCAGCGGGCGCCGTACGTCTCGCCGATCCAGCCGATCACGGGGGCGCCGAGCGGGGTGCCGCCCATGACGATGGTCATGTAGAGCGCCATCACCCGACCGCGCAGCCGCGGGTCGGACTCGAGCTGCATGGTCGCGTTGGCGGAGTTCAGCAGGGTGATCGTGCAGAGCCCGATCACCGGGGCGAACAGCGCGAACGTGACGTACGACGGCAGCAGCCCGGCGACGATCTCGGCGACCCCGAACCCGAGGCCGGCGACGATCAGCAGCCGCATCCGGATGCGCACCCGGCGGGCGGCGAGCAGGGCGCCGGTCAACGAGCCGACGGCCATGGCCGAACCGAGCACGCCGAACTCACCCGCGCCCTTGTCGAAGACCTCGGTGGCCATCAGGGCGGAGGTGATCTGGAAGTTCATGCCGAACGTCCCGGCGAAGAACACCATCACCAGGATCATCAGCATCTTGGGCTGGCTGCGGACGTAGGCGATGCCCTCGCGAAGCATGCCTCGCTGCCGGCCGGTGGTGAGCTCGGGTGAGTTCAGCTCGGCGGTGTCCATCCGCTGGAGCTGGAGGATCACGGCGGCGTAGGACACGGCGTTGATCAGGATGACCCAGCCGGAGGCGGCCATGCCGTCACCCAGGACTCCGATCATCAGCCCGGCGAGACCGGGACCCATGATGCGCGCCGTGTTGAAGCTCGCGGAGTTGAGGCCGACGGCGTTGGTGAGGTCGTCGGCGCCGACCATCTCCGAGACGAAGGACTGGCGGGCGGGGGCGTCGAACGCCGATCCGATGCCGAACGCGAAGGCGAGGGCGTAGACGTGCCACGTCTGGGCGGCACCGAACACGGCGATCAGGCCGAGCAGCAGGGACGCGATGGCCATCATCGCCTGGGTGACCTGGAGCAGCCGGCGCTTGGGGAAGCGGTCGGCGATGACCCCGGCGTACGGCGAGAGCAGGAGGACGGGCAGGAACTGGAGGCCGGTGGTGATGCCGAGCTCGGTGCCGCTGTTGCCGGGGATCGAGAGCACCAGCCAGTCCTGCGCGACACGCATCATCCAGGTGCCGGTGTTCGACACGATGCTGCCGGCCAGGTAGAGCCGGTAGTTGTGGTTGCGGAGCGAGCGGAATGTGGGACTCAAGTCGTCGTGATCAGTCTTCCTGCGCCAGTCGCTGGATGATCGGAGCGGCCCGGCGCAGGGCGGCTCGTTCGTCGGCGGTGAGGGCGGTCAGCCTCAGGGCCAGCCACGCGTCTCGGCGGTCACGGTCGGCCAGCACGGTCGCCCGGCCGGTGTCGGTCAGCTCGACCACGACCTGGCGGCCGTCGAGCTCGTGCGGGCGTCGTACGACGAAGCCGGCGGCCTCGAGGGCGGTGACCGTGCGCGTCATCGACGGCGGCTGGACCTTCTCGAAGGCCGCCAGCTCACCGATGGGCAGGTCGCCGTTGCGGTGGAGGCACCCGAGGACGGCCATCTGACCGAGGCTGAGCTCGTTGTCGGGGTGGCGCTCGTTGGCCAGTCGACGACGCAGCCGCATCACCGAGATGCGGAGCTCGGCGGCGAGTCCCGCGTTGGTGCGGGCAACCTTCTCGACCGTTGGCATGTGCTTAGCATAACTCATTACCTCTGCTAAGTATTCCGGCAGAGAGTGATCTCGGCCACCGGGCAGCGGTCGTCAGCTGAGCCAGGCGGACAGGGGCGAGATCGCGAAGTAGACGAGGAACATCACGGCGACCACCCACATCAGCGGGTGTACGACCGCGGCCTTGCCGCGCACGACCTTGATCAGCACGTAGGCGAGGAAGCCGGCGCCGATGCCCGCCGAGATGGAGTAGGTGAACGGCATCAGCACGATCGTCAGGAAGGCGGGGATGGCGATCTCGAGGTCGTCCCAGTCGATGCCCTTGACCTGCTGCATCATCAGGAAGCCGACGAGCACGAGCGCGGGCACCGCAGCCTCGTTGGGGATCACCTCGACGAGTGGTGCGAAGAGCGTCGCGAAGAGGAAGAGCACACCCGTGACCACCGACGCCAGCCCCGTGCGCGCGCCCTCGCCGACGCCCGTGGCCGACTCGATGTACGACGTGTTGCTGGAGACGCTGGCCGCGCCACCCGCGGCAGCGGCGATCGAGTCGACCACCAGGATGCGGCGGATGTTGGGCGGGTTGCCCTCGTGGTCGAGCAGGCCGGCCTCGGCACCGATGGCCGTCATCGTGCCCATGGTGTCGAAGAAGTCGGCGAGCAGCAGGGTGAAGACGAAGAGGCAGACGGTGACGACGCCCGCGTTCTCCCAGGAGCCCAGCAGGCTGAACTCGCCGAGGAGCTGGAAGTCGGGCGTGTCGACGACGGAGTCGGGGATCGCCGGGACGTTGAGGTTCCAGCCCTTCGGGTTGACGCCGGCGGCGCTGACCGACGGCCCGATCCCGGCGATCTTCTCGACGATGATCGCCAGCACCGTCGTGATCGCGATCGAGATGAGGATGGCGCCCTTGACGCGGGCGACGTACAGGCTGATCACCAGCACGAGCCCGACCGCGAAGACGAGCACCGGCCAGCCGGAGAGCTGGCCGCCGATGCCGAGCTCGACCGGCACGGGGCCGGCACCGGTCCGGCGCACGAACCCGGCGTCGACGAGCCCGATGAGCGCGATGAAGAGGCCGATGCCGACCGAGATGGCGGTCTTGAGCTGCGCGGGCACGGCCTTGAAGACCGCCTCGCGGAAGCCGGTGAGCACCAGGACCAGGATGATCAGGCCCTCCAGCACGACGAGGCCCATGGCGTCGGCCCACGTCATCTGGCTGGCGATGGAGAACGCGACGAAGGCGTTGAGCCCGAGCCCGGTGGCGAGCGCGAGCGGGTAGTTGGCCACGACGCCCATCAGGATCGTGACCAGGCCCGCCACGAGCGCGGTCGCGGCGCTGATCGCGGCGAAGTCGCCGCCCGCGAGCAGGTCGCCGTTCATGTCCTTGCCGGCGAGCAGGATGATCGGGTTGAGCACGATGATGTAGGCCATCGTGAGGAACGTGACGAGGCCGCCGCGCACCTCCCGGCCGACGGTCGACCCGCGGGCCGAGATCTTGAAGAATCGGTCGAGGCCGGAGGACGAGGTCGAGGCTGACTGGGTCACGGCCGCATCTTGGCAGAGCGAGCGGCCGGAGCGCACCCACCGCGTGTACGACGTGACGTCCGGTTGCTAGCGTGCGGACCGTGGAACTCCGCGACGACCAGCCGAAGCAGCACGAGATCGGCAACCGCACCTACATCGTGGCCGATGTGGCGCCCCTCGACGTCGACGGAGTGCGGACGCTCGAGGTGGGCACGGCGATGTGGTTCCTCGGGTTCATCGCGCTGCTGCCGTTCTACGGCCGGCTCCAAGACGACGGCCACGTGTGGTGGCTGTGGACGTGCATGGCCGGCTTCGGGCTCGGCCTGTTCGGCCTGGAGTACTGCCGCCGGCGGCGCAAGGCGCGCGCCGAGCTCGCCGCGTCGATCGAGTAGCGAGCGCCCGGCCCGTGCTGCGACCTCGCTCGGGCAGATGGCGGTCTCGATACACCCGCTCGTCCCGCGCGTGCACTCGACCACCGAAGATCGCTCGTTGGTCGAGTAGGGCCCCCAGACCCCGTACCGAGACCCACTCGACGCGCGCGACCGCCTCGACACCCGGGTCTCGATACACCCGCTCGTCCCTCGCGGGCACTCGACCACCGAAGAAGGCGGCCCCCGGCGATCGACCACCGAAGATCGCTCGTTGGTCGAGTAGGGCCCCCAGGCCCGTATCGAGACCCACTCGGCTCGCCCGACCGCCTCGACACACCCGGGTCTCGATACACCCGCTCGTCCCTCGCGGGCACTCGACCACCGAAGAAGGCGGCCCCGGCACTCGTCCCTCGCGGGCACTCGACCACCGAAGAAGGCGGCCCCGGCGCTCGACCACCGAGCAGAGGCTAGAACGTCTCGAAGTCGTCGATGCTGAGCGAGTCGAAGGCGTGCTCGGCCGGCGGGGCGGGCTGGTTCTTGCGGCTCAGCTTCACCTCGGAGTGGGCTCCGCAGCCGTGGTCGAACGACACCACGCGGCCGTCGTCGTTGGCGTTGCCGTTGGCGCAGACGCCGAAGGCCTCCGAGAGCGGGCCGGCGATGCGGACCAGGAAGCCGCATGTGGTGCAGGTGGCCGGTGCCGACTTGGCGAGGGGCGCCTCGGGGCCGCCGTCGCCGTCGTACCACCGCTGCGCGGCGAGGTCGCGGCCCTCGACGGAGAGGGTGCGGACCCGGCCCAGGCCGAGGTCGGCCGCGACCGCCTTGACCTGCGCGACGTCGTCGGCGTCGAGCTCGTCGTCGCCGAGCAGGTACGTCGGGACCAGCCGTGGGTCCTCGTCGTCGACGGGCAGCAGGTCGCCCGGGGAGAGGTCGCCGGGCTGGAGGCGCTCGCTGTAGGGCAGCCAGCTGGGCGCCACGATCGCCTCGGAGCCGGGGAGCAGCACGATCTCGTTGACCGTGACGTCCTTCTGGCGGGGTGCCCGGGCGATGGTGACCGCCCAGCGCCAGCCGACGTAGCCGGGACGGGTGCATGCGAAGAAGTGGGTGACGACCTTCTCGGCCTCGATCTCGACCTCGTGACCGAGGTGGTCGCCGATGTCGGAGGCGGGCGCCTGCTCGAGCAGCACCGAGCGGGCGGTGTCGTGGGCCTTCACCAGGGTGGCGTCAGGCTTGGCGGCGGCGAGTGGGGTCACCCGTCGATCATCGCAAATGCAGTGTGGCGCTGTCTCCCCGGCCCACCCGACCCGGCAGGATGGAGGCGTGACGACGAACGACCCGGAGCCGAAGCGACCCGGTGCTGAGCGCGCCAAGGACGCCGGCCGGGTCGTCGGGCGTGCCCTCGCGGGGGTCGCCCGGGTGACCGGTCGCGGCGTCGCGGGCACTGCCCGGGTGACCGGCCGGGCCGGCCGCTTCTCGGCCACCCAGGCGCGCAAGGCGGCCCGCGCCGAAGGCGCCGGCGACTCCGGGCTCTCGCGCCTCATCGAGCTGCACGCCTTCAACGCCGCGGGTGACGCGGCGGTGGCGATCTCCCTGGCCGGGACGCTCTTCTTCCAGGTCCCGACCGGCGAGGCGCGCGGCCAGGTGGCCCTGTTCCTCGGGCTGACGATGCTGCCGTTCGCCATCGTGGCACCGCTGATCGGGCCGTTCCTCGACAAGTTCAGCCACGGCCGGCGCTGGGCCATCGGCTCGACGATGGCGATCCGCGGCTTCCTCTGCTGGGTGCTGGCGACTGCGGTGGTCACCAACTCGAAGTGGATGTTCCCCGCCGCCCTCGGCGTCCTCGTCGCGTCCAAGGCGTACGGCGTCACGCGGGCCGCCGCCGTGCCTCGACTGATCCCCGAGGGCCTGACGCTGGTCAAGGCGAACGCGCGGGTCTCCCTGGCCGGGGTCGTCGGTGCCGCGATATCGGCCCCGCTCGCTGCCGGGGCGTCGTACTTCGGGCCGGAGTGGTCGCTGCGCTACGCGTTCGCGGTGTTCGTGGTAGCCACGATCCTGGCGATCCGGCTACCGGAGCGGGTCGACTCCAGCCAGGGCGAGGGCACGCTGGTGCTGATGCCGGGCTCCGACGAGCACCAGGGCCCGGCCCCGGCAACAGACGGCGCGACCGGCACGGCGACCGCGACCGCGACCACCACCAAGCGCCAACGGGTGCGGATCCCACCGGCGGTGGCGTTCGCACTCCGGGCCAACGCCGGGCCGCGGTGGCTGTCGGGCTTCCTGACGATGTTCATGGCGTTCCTGCTGCGCGAGAACCCGATCGACGGCTGGAAGCCGGAGTACCTCCTCGGCATCGTCATCGGCGCCGCCGGCCTCGGCAACACCCTCGGCATCGCCGCCGCCTCGCTGACCCGCCGCATCAACCCGGCCGTCACGGTCGTGGTCGCCCTGCTCGCGGACGCCGCGCTCGCGCTCGTGGCGTCGCTCTTCTACGGCGTGCTCTCGCTGGCACTCCTCGGCCTCACCGCCGGCCTCGCCCAGTCACTCGCGAAGCTGTCGCTCGACTCGACGATCCAGCGTGACGTGCCCGAGCGCGTGCAGGCGAGCGCCTTCGCGCGCTCCGACACGACCCTCCAGCTGGCGTGGGTGATCGGCGGGTTCGTCGGCATCGCGATGCCGCTGATGCCCCAGCTGGGCCTGGGCATCGCCGCCGGTGTGCTGGCCGCGTGGTCGGCGTACGTGCTGGTCTCGCACCGGCGAGCGCGCGTCGGGGCACCCGCCTGAGCCGCGTGCTTCACCAAGGTATGTAGGTGAACTCGAACTTCCCATGGCCTGTACGCCATGGGAAGTCACAGGTCGGCGACATACCTTGATGAAGCAGAGGCGCGTGCTACACACCTTGATGGAGCCGAGATGACCTAGAGCTCGAGCTCGTCTGCCAGCGCGCGCAGCAGCTTGGCGGTCGGCTTGGCGGTCTTGGGGTCGGGGTGGCGGCCGTGGCGGTAGCCCTCGCCGACGTTGTCGAGCAGCGTGATGAGGTCCTCGACGATGGTGGTCATGTCCTCGGGCGACTTACGCGAGGCGTTGCGCTGGTTGCGCGAGACGGAGGCGGGCGCGTCGAGGATGCGCACCTGGAGCGCCTGGTCGCCGCGGCGGCCCTGTGCGATGCCGAACTCGACCCGGGCACCGTTCTTGAGTGTGGTGACCCCCTGGGGCAGCGCGTCGGTGTGGACGTAGACGTCCGGCCCGTCGTCCTGGGACAGGAAACCGAAGCCCTTCTCGGCGTCGAACCACTTCACCTTGCCACTGGGCACTGGACCGACCTATCTGCTCGCACTCGTCGCAGCGCGACCGTGTGTCGCGCGCAGGGGGAAGGATATGTGGCCGGGCAACCGGCGGGCCATCGGTTAGGTGGGTCTGCGTGCTCTCGGCCGCCGCGAGCGTCGTTCTGCGGAGTGCACCGCAAGGCGGAAGGGGGAGGCGAAGCGCCAGCATCGACGACTGACGACAACGCACCGAGGTGCCCGCAGGGCGGCGTGCAGCAGGCCATGGAGCGCGCAGACGCGCCTTAGTCGAGCAGCTCGTTGAGTGACCCCGAGCGGAAGCCGCGCGGGTCGAGATCGGCGCCGTCGAACCCCTCGGCGAGTACGGCGTCGCGCACGGCCGCGGGGAGCGATCCGGACGCGAGCGGACCGGTCAGCAGCGCGGCGTCGACCTCGACCGACGCCCGGTCGCCGAGGTCGCGCACCCGGAGGTCGCGGACGGTGGCTCCGGCGGCCTCGAGGGTCCGGCGTACGGCGGCCTCGGCACGCTCGATGCGGCCCAGCCGGTGCGGGGTGACGGCGATGCCGTAGGCGACCCGGCTGGACAGGCAGGCCGCGGCGGGCTTGTCCCAGGTCGGCAGGTCCCAGCGTCGCGACGCGGCCCGCACCTGGGCCTTGGTGAGGCCGGCGTCGAGCAGTGGTGTGATCGCCCCTCGCTCGGCGGCCGCCCTGATGCCGGGCCGGAAGCCGGCGACCGCGTCGTCGGCATTGGTGCCGGTGGCCACGTGCCGGAACCCCTCCCGCTCGGCGATCCCGCCGAGGACCTCGGTCAGCTCGGCCTTGCAGAAGTAGCAGCGGTCGCCCGCGTTGGCGACGTAGCCCTCGCGGTCCATCTCGTGGGTCGTCGGGGTCACCAACCGAACTCCGAGGGACGCCGCGAACTCACGAGCCGGGTCGCGCTCGGCCTCGGGCAGCGAGTGGGAGTAGCCGGTGGCGGCGAGCACCCGGTCGGCGCCGAGCGCCCGCACCGCGGCGGCGAGGAGGAACGCGCTGTCGGCTCCCCCGCTGTAGGCGACGACGACGGACTCGCGCGCGGACAGGTCGGCGTCGAGCGCGGCGAGGCGGTCATCGAGCACGTGCTCGTCGAGCCAGGCCGGGAACTGCGTCAGGTCGTCGAGCACGACGTGCGTGCCGGCTTCGAGGAGCTCCTCGCGCGTGCAGCCACCGGTCAGCACCGAGACGCTGATCGCGCCTGCTGCCATGGCTCCCTCGACGTCGTGGACGTGGTCGCCGACGTAGATCGACGCGTTCTTCTCGCGCAGCACGTCGGCCTTGCCGACGCCCCAGACGGTGCCGGCCACGTGGTCGACGTCGAGCCCGAGGTGGTCGACGTGCCGTTGGGCGTTGGGCGCGAACTTCCCAGTCACGAGCAGGATCTGCCCACCGTGGCGGCGTACGGCCGCAAGTGACTCGTGGGCGCCGGCGAACGCGGGAACGGTCGTGATGCAGTGGTCCGGGTAGAGCGTGCGGAAGCGGTCGATCGCCGGCGACACGGCCTCCTCGGCCAGGTGCGGGGCGAGCATCAGGTCGAGCGGGGGGCCGAGCCGGGCGGTCATCTCCTCGACCGGGAAGGCGACGCCGAGCTCGGCGCCCAGCACCGTCAGCGTGGCCCGGAAGCCCGGGGCCGTGTCGATCAGGGTCATGTCCAGGTCGAAGCCCACTGTGAGGGGGGCGGGGCTCCTGAGCATGGCCTCAGCGTAGGTCCGTCCTTTGATTCCCCGCCAATCCCCTGCGACCATGGTCAGTTCGTCGGCACAATCTCAGGTGCCGACCGGACGGGAACACGCACATGGGCGCACCTCAGCACCGCACCGACGCGTCACCACGACGCGGGTTCCGGGCCGCCCTCGTGACGCTGCTCGTCGGCACCCTGGCTGCCTCGACGATGACGATGACATCGGCCGCCGACGCCGACGACACCGGCGCGACCGCGCTGTACCTCGTCACCCTCAGCGCCCCGGGCTCGTCCGCGGTCGAGGCCCTCACCGCAGAGCAGGACCGGCTGCTGGCGTCCGTCGCCGCACCCGCCCCGACCTACCGATGGACCACCGCCGTCAACGGGTTCGCGACCCAGCTCACCGCCGACCAGGCCGCCGTGCTGGAGGCCGATGAGGCCGTCGCCCTCGTCGAGCCGAACGCGATCGTTCCGCTCGCCGCCGCCCCGCGCGGTGTCGCGTCGGCCGCGTCGATGGCCAAGGCCACCCGGCGCCCACGGGGCGGAGCCGGCGTCGTCGTCGGCGTCATCGACTCCGGCATCGCCCCCGAGGGGCCAGTCTTCGCCGACACCCCGGCCCTCGGCCGCGAGCCCCGGCGGTTCGCCGGTGGCTGCGCGACCGGTCAGGACTGGACGGTCGACGTCTGCAACCGCAAGCTCGTCGGTGCCCGCTGGTACGTCGCCGGCTACGGCGCCGACCGGGTCCGCAGCTCCGAGTCGCTGTCACCGCGTGACGTCACCGGGCACGGCACCCAGGTCGCCTCGGTGGCCGCCGGCAACGCGCGTGTCTCCGTCGCGGCCGACGACTGGTCCGGCACGTTCGGTGGCGTGGCCCCGCAGGCCCGGATCGCGGCGTACAAGGCCTGCTGGACAGCTCCGGATCCCGCCGATGACGGCTGTTCGACCGCCGACCTCGTCACCGCGATCGACGCGGCGACGACCGACCGGGTCGACGTGCTCAACCTCTCCGTGGCCGGCCCGACCGCCTTCGACACCGTCGAGCGGGCCCTGCTCGGTGCCACCGAGAACGACGTCGTGGTGGTCGCCGCCGCCGGCAACGACGCCCGCCACCAGTACGCCGCCCACCCGGCGCCCTGGGTCACCACGGTCGGCGCCCTGGCCGGGTCGATCAGCGCCGGCCGCGTCGTCGTGCCCGGTGGCCCGAGGCTCGAGGGCGCCAGCCGGGCCGTCGTGCCGACCGGGAAGGCAAGGATCCTGCTCGCCACCGACGTCGCCGCCCCCGGAGCCTCCGCGCACGAGGCCGGCCAGTGCCGCCCCGGCTCGCTCGACGCCAGCCGGGCAGCGGGCGCGATCGTGGTGTGCCGCCGTGGAGGCACGGCCCGCGTCGAGAAGTCGCAGACCGTGCAGCGCGCCGACGGCGTGGGCATGGTGCTCGTGAACCGCGACCGCGGCACCGCCTCCGACGACTTCCACAGCGTGCCGACGGTGCACCTCGAGGCGCGTGCGGCCCGCACGCTCGTCCGCTGGCTGCGCCGCCATCCGGCCGCCGAGGCGACGCTGCGTCCGCTCGGCCGACCGACCGCACCGGCGCGCATGGCTCGCTGGTCGGCTCCCGGCGACCCGACCGCCGGCACCGTGAAGCCCGACCTCGTGGCCCCGGCCACCGGCGTCCTCGGCGCCGTGCCCTCGACGAGCGGCCGGCGCTGGGACCTGTTCACCGGCACGTCGGCCGCCGCCGCGCAGGTCAGCGGAGTGGCCGCGCTCGTGCGTGCCCGGCACCGCGGCTGGACCGCCGACCTGGTGCGCTCCGCCGTCGCCACCACCGCCGAACCCGTCGGCGGACCGGGCAACGGCCTCGAGCAGGGCGCCGGTCGCAGCACGGCCAGGGTCGCGTCGCGACCCGGCCTGGCCTTCCGGATCGGCCCGGATGCGTTCCGCCGCTACCTCGCCGGCGACCTCCCCGGGTCCGAGCTGAACACGCCTTCGATGCTGATCCGCGGCCACCGCACCGTCACCCGCCGGGTCACCAACGTCAGCAGCCGACCGATGTACTTCTCGTCCCGCGCAGTGGGCTTCGCCCGTCACGCCGTGAGCGTCCGGCCGGCGGCGCTGACGCTGCGCCCGGGCCGGTCGGCCACGTTCCGGGTCGACGTCACCGGTCCCGCCGGACCGCACCGCCTCGACGCCGGGCAGGTCGTGTGGACGAGCGCCCGGGGCACCACCGCGCGGGTGCCGGTCGTGCTCGTGCGCTGAGCCGGCTCTTGGTCTCGGGGCTCGCTGCGCTCGCACCTCAACCAGCGGTCAGGCCGAGCTCCTTCGCCGACTGCTCGCGCATGTCGATCTTGCGGATCTTCCCGGTCACGGTGATCGGGAACTCGTCGACCACCTTGACGTAGCGCGGGGCCTTGTAGTGCGCGAGCTTGCCCGAGCAGAAGGCGCGCACGGCGTCGGCGTCGATGGGGTCGGCCCCGGCCCGCAGCTTGATCCAGGCGCACAGCTCCTCGCCGTACTTCTCGTCGGGGACGCCGATGACCTGCACGTCCTCCACGTCGGGGTGGGTGTAGAGGAACTCCTCGATCTCGCGCGGGTAGATGTTCTCGCCGCCGCGGATGACCATGTCCTTGATGCGGCCGACGATGGTGCAGTAGCCGTCCTCGCGCATCACGGCCAGGTCGCCGGTGTGCATCCACGCGTCGTCATCGATGGCTTCGCGCGTCTTGGCCGCGTCGTCCCAGTAGCCGAGCATCACGGAGTAGCCGCGGGTGCAGAACTCGCCGGTCTCACCGCGCTCGACGACCTCGCCGGTGGCCGGGTCGACCACCTTGATCTCCACGTGCGGGTGGGCGCGGCCGATGCTCGCCGTACGGCGTTCGAGGTCGTCGTCGGAGCGGGTCTGGCACGACACGGGCGACGTCTCGGTCATGCCGTAGGCGATGGCCACCTCCGCCATGTGCATGTCGTCGATGCAGCGCTTCATGACCTCCACCGGGCAGATGGAGCCGGCCATGACGCCGGTGCGCAGGCTGGACAGGTCGTACGACGCGAAGTCGGGGTGGTTCTGCATCGCGATGAACATGGTCGGCACGCCGTAGACGCCGGTGCACCTCTCGTCCTGCACCGTCTGCAGCGTCACGGCGGGGTCGAACGCCGGCGCGGGGATGACCATCGTGGCGCCGTGGGTGGTGCAGCCGAGGTTGCCCATGACCATGCCGAAGCAGTGGTAGAAGGGCACCGGGATGCAGAGCCGGTCCTCGTGGGTGAAGTTGATCAGCTCGGTGGTGAAGAAGCCGTTGTTGAGGATGTTGCGGTGGCTGAGGGTGGCGCCCTTGGGGTAGCCGGTGGTGCCGGAGGTGTACTGGATGTTGATCGGGTCGTCGGGAGCGAGGCCTGCCGACCGCTCCGCCAGCTCGTCGGCGGACACGCCGTCGGCCCCGTCGAGCAGGCCACTCCAGTCGGACGTGCCGATGAACACGACGCGCTCGAGGGTCGGGCAGTGGTCGCGCGTCTCGGAGACCATCGCGCGGTAGTCGCTGGTCTTGTGCGACTCGGCGCTCACCAGCATCCGCAACCCCGACTGGTTGACGGCGTACGCGAACTCGTGGGTGCGGTAGGCCGGGTTGACGTTGACCAGGACCGCGCCGATCTTCGCGGTGGCGTACTGCACCAGGGTCCACTCGGCGCAGTTGGGTGCCCAGATGCCGATCCGGTCGCCGGCGCCCAGCCCGGCCGCCATCAGCGCCCGCGCCAGGATGTCTACGTCGGCGTCGAGCTCGGCCCAGGTCCACCGGCGGCCGCTGGCCACCTCGACCAGTGCCTCGCGGTCGGCGTGCTGCGCCGCCGTACGTTCGAAGTTGCGGCCGATGGTCTCGTCGAGCAGCGCCGGGCTGGTCTCTCCTGCGGCGTAGGACTCCATGGCCCGAAACTACTCGCCCACGGCCCCGCGGCCAGCCCGGGACGTCAGACGTGCGCGTCCTCGACGACGCGGTCGTGGCGGAGCGAGGAGGCCCGGGTCTCCTTGGCGAACAGCACCGAGACCACGGTGATGACCGACGCGATGGAGACGTAGATGCCCACCGCGGTGGTGTTGCCGTCGCTGACCTCGCCGAGCAGCTCGAGGGCGATGATCGGCGCCAGCGCACCGGCGAAGATCGACGCGAGCTGGTAGCCCACCGAGGCGCCGGTGTAGCGCACCGAGGTGCCGAACAGCTCGGAGAAGAACGCCGCCTGCGGGGCGTACATCAGCGAGTGCAGCATCAGGCCGACGATCACCGCCAGCAGGAACTTGCCCGAGCTGCCGGAGTCGAGCAGGTCGAAGAACACGAAGCTCCAGACACCCACTCCCACGGCGCCGGCGAGATAGAGCGGCCGTCGTCCGACCCGGTCGGACAGCGCGCCGATCGCCGGCACGAAGAAGAACTGGATCGCCGCACCGATGAGCAGCGCACGGAGGATCAGATCCTTGTCCAGCTCGAGGTAGGTGGTCACGTAGGTGATCGAGATGACGGTGAAGATGTAGTAGCTGATGTTCTCGGCCATCCGCATGCCCATCGCGACGAAGACCTCGCGCGGGTACTCCTTGATCACCTCGACGATCGGCATGTGCGTCCGCTCGGCGACGTGCGACTGGGCCTCCTTGAAGACCGGCGACTCCTCGATGGTGAGGCGTACCCAGAGACCGATCACGACGAGCACGGCCGAGAGCAGGAACGGGATCCGCCAGCCCCAGTCGAGGAACGCCTCGTCGGTCTGCACGGCGGCCAGGACCCACAGCACGCCGGTGGCGAACAGGTTGCCCAGCGCCACGCCGGCCTGCGGCCACGACGTCCAGAAGCCGCGGTTGGCGTCGTCGCCGTGCTCGGCGGCCATCAGCACCGCGCCGCCCCACTCGCCGCCGACGGCGAAGCCCTGGAGCAGCCGGCAGAACACCAGCAGAAGGGGCGCGGCGATGCCGATGGTGGCGTACGTCGGCAGCAGCCCGATCGCGAACGTGCCGATCCCCATCAGCAGCAGCGAGGCGACCAGCATCTGCTTGCGGCCGACCTTGTCGCCGAAGTGTCCGAAGACGATGCCGCCGAGCGGCCGGGCCGCGAAGCCCAGCGCGTAGGTCATGAATGCGTAGAGCGTGCCGTCGGTGCCGCCGATCTCACCGAAGAACACCTCGCCGAAGACGAGGGCGGCGGCCGAGCCGAAGAGGAAGAAGTCGTACCACTCGGTGGCGGTGCCGATCAGGCTCGCGAAGACGACCTTGACGATCGACCGTTGCTCCGGCGCGCCGCCAGTGGGTTGGGCCTGGGCTGCGTGGGTGGACATGCGGGTTTCCTTTCGGGGGCCGTACAGGGGTCAGGGGATGGGCGTCATGCGGCGGTCCAGCCGCCGTCGAGGGCGAACGAGGATCCGGTGATGGAGGCCGAGTGCGGACCGCACAGGAAGGCCACCATCTCGGCCACCTCCTCCGGCTCCACCAGTCGCTTGACGGGGGTGCGCGCCAGCAGGACGTCGTCGACGACATCGGCGGCGCGGATGCCGTGCGCCTTCGCCTGGTCGGCGATCTGACCCTCGACGAGCGGCGTGCGCACGTAGCCCGGGCAGACGGTGTTGCTGGTGACGCCCTTGCCGGCCGCCTCGAGGGCGATCACCTTGGAGAGGCCCTCGAGACCGTGCTTCGCACTCACGTAGGCCGACTTGTACGCCGAGGCGCGGTGGCCGTGGACGCTCGAGACGTGCACGATGCGGCCCCAGCCGGCGGCGTACATGCCGGGAAGCAGTCGCCGCGCGAGCCGGAACGGCGCCTCGAGCATCACCTTGTGGATCAGCGCGAACCGCTCGGGGTCGAAGTCCTCGACCGCCGCGACGTGCTGGAGCCCGGCGTTGTTGACGAGGATGTCGGCGTCGACGTCGAGTGCGTCGATGGCGGCACCGTCGGACAGGTCGATGGTGCGGTGCTCGCCGCCGATGGTCGCGGCCACCTTGGCGGCGCCCTCGTCGTCACGGTCGACCACGACGACCTCCGCGCCGGCCTCGGCCAGCCGGGTCGCGACGGCGGCGCCGATGCCGCTGGCGCCGCCGGTCACCACGGCTCGCCGGCCCTCCAGCCGGGTCCCGGGGGTGACGCGCGTCTCACTCATGACCGCCACGCTAGGCCCACGACGATCCGGCCGAACATGGCCGCGCCACACATAGTTCCACCACATCCCTGTGCAGATGGGCCACACGACGGTCATGATGTGGCGCATGGGTTTCCTGGAGCTCCTGTACGCCGACGCCCCGCGCACCGACTTCGACCGGGTGGTGTCCGAGGCCGAGGCGATGGCCGGCGCCGGCGAGCTGGCCGCCGAGGCGGTCGACGCGCTGCGCCACGAGCACGAGCTGGCGCTGCGCCTCCGCGAGGTGATCGCCCGGCACCGGGCCCGCGAGGCCGAGCTGTCGGCGCTCTACGACACCGCGAGCGACCTGACGGCGATCCGCGACGTCGACGCGATCCTCACCGCCATCGTCCGGCGGGCGCGGCAGCTGCTGAACGCCGACATGACGTACCTGTCGCTCAACGACGAGAACGACGGCGCGTCGTACATGAAGGTCACCGACGGGGCGCTCACCCAGGAGTTCCGCAGCCTGCGGCTGCCGTTGGGCACCGGGCTTCTGGGGCTGGTCGCCCAGACGGGCGCGCCGTACTTCACCGAGGACTACCAGTCCGACGAGCGCTTCGTGCACCGCGGCTACATCGACGAGGCCGTGGCCGGCGAGCACATCCGCGCGATCCTCGGCGTGCCGCTGATCCTCGACGGGCGGGTGATCGGCGCGCTGCTCGCGGTGCACCGAACGGTGCGCCAGTTCCCGGCGGCCGAGGTCTCGCTGCTGACGTCGTTCGCCGCGCATGCCGCGGTCGCGCTCGAGAACGCCCGACTGTTCGCCAAGCTCGACGAGGCCAACGCGACGATGACGGCACACACCCGCTCGGTCGAGGCCGCGGCCACCGCCCACGACCGGCTCACCGATCTGCTGCTGCAGGGCGGCGGTGTGGAGGAGGTGGCCACCGTGCTGACCGGCATCCTCGGTGGCGACGTGACCGTCCACGGCCCCGACGGCGAGGTGCTCGCGGGCGAGGCAGCACCGGCCGCCGGCTGGCAGGACGCCGTCGCCGAGGCCGTCGCGTCCGGCCGTTCGGTGGCGATCGACGACGGGTTCGTCGCGCCCTCCCTGGCCGGTACGGAGCAGCTGGCGACGCTGGTGCTCAGCCGCCCGAAGCGGCCCATGGAGCGGGCCGAGCGGCGCACCCTCGAGCGCGGCGCCCTGGTCACCGCCCTCGTCCTGCTCTTCGCGCGGTCGGTGGCGGAGACCGAGGAGCGCCTCGGCGTGGAGCTGCTCGGAGACCTGCTCGACGGCCGCCTCGACGACCCGTCCCGGTTGCGCGAGCGCGCCCGCCGTCAGCGCCTCGAGCTCACCGATCCGGCGGTGCTCTGCGTGGCCGAGCTCGACGGCGTGGACCGGCACACCGCCCTCCGGGCAGCGTCGGCTGCTGCCGCCGGTGCGCACGGACTGGCCGGCGAGCACGGAGGACGGCTGGTGCTCATCGCCCCCGGCTCCGATCCCGTCGAGAGCGGGCGGCGCCTGCACGATGCGATCACCCGGGCCGGCGGGACGGCCACCGTCGGCGTCGCGGTCGTCGAGAGCGGCCCCGACGTCGCGGCGTACTCCGCGCGTGTGCGCGAGGCCCACGCAGAGGCCCGGCGCTGCCTCGACACCCTGCTGACGCTCGGTCGCGCGGGCGACGTCAGCGACGCCACCGGGCTCGGCCTGGCCCGGCTGCTGCTCGGCGACAACGGACCCGAGCAGCTGGGCTCGTTCCTCGACACCACCATCGGACCCGTCCGCGAGTACGACGCCCGTCGGGGCACGTCACTCATCGCCACCCTGGAGGCGTGGTTCGCGACCGGCGGCAAGCTCAAGGCGGCGGCCGAACGACTGCACGTGCACCCCAACACCGTCACCCAACGGCTCGACCGGGTCGACGACCTGCTCGGCGACTGGCGCGAGCCCGGCCACAGCCTCGACGTGCAGCTCGCCCTCAGGGTGGCCCGGCTGCACACCGTGCGGGTCAGCGCTCGAGGCTGACCTTCATCTCCCGGTCGCCGAAGCGCACCGTGTCGCCGTCGATCACCGTGGTCGGCTTGCCGGCCGTCAGCTCGCGCGCGACGCCCTTGCGCAGCAGCATCGAGCCGTTGGTGGAGCCGCGGTCCATCACGACCAGGGCGCCGTCGGGAGCGGGCCCGAACTGCGCGTGCGTCTTCGACAGCGACATGTCACCCGACGACAGGGGTACGACGTGGCGCACCGGCTCGCCGCCGCGTGACTCCGGGCGGCGGCCGACCAGGGCGAGGCCCTCGACCACGAACGTCTCGCCGTTGTCGAACGTGACCCGCCAACGAGTCGTCGGAGCCGAGACCTGCTGCGGCGCGATCTGCGCCTGCTGGCCACCGCGCGAGCCCCGGATGACCGTGCGACCGTCGTCGGCCGGCGGGAACTGGCCCGGGTCCGGCTGGGGGGCGCGGTGCACGGTCCTGTCCTGTGGTTGCTGTTGCTGCACGGGCTGCGGCACCGGCTGCTGCGGGACCGGCTGCTGCGGCCCAGGCTGTTGCGGCACAGGCTGCGGCGGCCAGGGCTGACCGGGCTGCTGCGTCGGCGCCGGGTGGGGAGGAGGCTGCAGCTGGTGCGGCGGCTGCGGGCCCCGGTGCAGGGTCGAGCCCCCGTCACCGACACCGGGTGCCGGTGTCGGCGTCGGCACGGGCGTCGGCGCCGCCGGAGCGACCGGTGCCGGGATCAGTCGCATCGCGGTCAGGTTGACGACGTGGCGCGGTGCCTCGACCTCGGCGGCGACGGGGTGTGCGGGCCGCACGTCGACGACGATCCCGTGGGAGATGTGGTCGTGCCAGCCGCGGCGGCGGTGCCCGCCGTCGGCCACTGCGGTCCACGCCAAGGTGGCCAGGCCGAGACCGAAGGTGGGCAGGGCGGAGAGCCCGAGCACCACCGAGCGCAGCAAGGCGCGACCGAAGCCGATCGGCGTGCCGGTGCCGTGGTGCACGACCCGCAGGCCGACCAGACTCTTGCCGGGCGACGACCCGGTCAGGCCGAGGACCGTCGAGAAGATGAGCGTCATGAGCACCGCGACGCCGACGACGATGCCGGCGCCGGTCCAGAACTCGTCCTCGCCGAGGAAGTACCAGCAGGCGACGGCCGCCGCGGCGTACAGGCCCCACACGATCAGCCGGTCGATGGCGAACGCGTAGAAGCGTCGCTCGAGCTCGGCGACCGGATAGGTCGGCGGAGCACTGGCGAAGCGATCACTCATGGCGGGGTCCTGGGTCGGGTCAGGGATTCGTGACCTGGATGGTCACGCCGTCTCCGAGGTCGATGATCGCACCCGGGATGAGCGACACCGCGATGCCGGGCTGGAGCTCCTCGGGCGGCAGGCCCGGCTGCATGAGCATCGTGCCGTTCGTCGAGCCGAGGTCGGTCGCGACGGACATGCCGTGGTCGACCCCGGAGCCGGGACGGATCTCGAGGTGGGTCGACGAGATCTCGTGGTTGGGGCTCGGCACGGTCAGCAGCTGCGGCTGGTCGCCCGAGGCGAACCGCCGGGCCTCGGGCGCGCGGCCGATCAGGATCGCCCGGTCGACCTCGAGGGTCTCGCCGCTGGAGAACACCAGCTTCGCGACCGGACGCGAGGTGACGCTGGGCGCGGGCGGCTGACCCGGGATGCCGGGCGGCTCGGCCCCCACGCCGCCGGAGGTGCCGATGGTCGTGTTGCCGTCGTGGTCGCCGTCACCCTCGTCGACCGGGAGCCCGACCGTCTCCGGACCGGGCAGCGGATCGGGCGCGGACTCGACGGCGGGCGCGACGACCGGTTCGGGCTCGACGTAGGGCGCCACGACGGGCGCCGCAGGGTGCTCGCCGGTCTCGGCGTCGGCGACGACGGGCTCCGGCTCCGGCTCGACGACCGGTTCGGGTTCCGGCTCCGGCTCCGGCACGGGCGCCGGTACGACGACGGGCTCCGGCTCGGGCGCGGCCAGCGGCGTCGACTCGGGGGTGGGCACCTGCCCGGCTCCCGCAGCGGGCGCGCCCCAGGTGACCCGTGAGACCCGGACCAGGCCCGAGCCCACGGACAGCTCGTCGCCGCTCGCACCGGGCTCGACCTCGACGCTCAGCCCGGAGACCCCGGTGAGGGTGCGCTCGGTCCAGATCGAGCCACCGTCGGCGCCCACCTCGACGGGCCCGTCGGACGTGTCGCAGCTGACCCGGCCCCGGCCGCGGACGATGATCCGGGTGCTGCCGTCGCCGTCGCCGACCAGCACGAAGTCGGTCAGGTCGCGCAAGCCCCCGCCGACGAGCGCGTCGAGGGCGTCGTCGAAGCCGGCACCGTCGTCGACCTGCTCCCAGACGGCGGCGACCCGGGCCTTGGCGGATGCCGGCAGGAGCACGGTCACGGCGGGTCCGACCGCGGCGTACCACGATCCCGGCAGGTAGCCGCGCCGGCTGGCGTCGTGCTCGTTGAACGTGTTGTTCATGGAAGCGTCCCCAGTTTCGTCTCGAGACTCTCGCGCTGACGCACGAAGTCGAACGACTCGTCGGTGACCAATCCCACCACATCCACGACCACTGCCGTCGCGTTGTCGCGGCCGCCGGCCATCAGCGCCGCCTGGACGAGCCCGTCGGCCGCGTCGCGGGGGTCGTCGCTCTGGCGGAGGATCCGCTCGATCGTGGCGTCGCTGATCATGCCGGGCACGCCGTCACTGCACAGCAGGATGCGCTCGGCGGCCGCCAGCGGCAGCAGGAAGAAGTCGGGCTCGAGGGAGTCGAGGGCGGCACCGAGCGCGCGTGTGATGACGTGCCGCTCCGGGTGGTCGACCGCCTCCTCGGCGGTGATCTCGCCGGCGTCCATCAGCTCCTGGACCACGGAGTGGTCGACGCTGACCTGGTCGAGCTTGTCGTCGACCAGCCGGTAGATGCGCGAGTCGCCGAGGTTGGCCAGCAGCCACTTCGGCCCCTTCTCGTCCTCCACGAGCAGCGCGACCACGACCGTCGTACCGGCATGGACGCGGTGGCCCACCCCCGACTGGGCGCTGGTGTAGTCGCGGATCCGGACCTGGCAGCGCGTCAGCGTGGCGACCACGGCCTCGGCTCCGCCGCGCGGGTCGTAGCCCTCCTCGCTGAGCCGCGCGAACTCCTCGACGACGATGCCGCTGGCCACGTCGCCGCCGGAGTGCCCGCCCATGCCGTCGGCGACGACGAACAGCGGCGGCGCGACGAGGAAGGCGTCCTCGTTGACCTTGCGTACGTGGCCGGTCTCGCTGGAGGAGCCGTGGTGCAGGTCGACCGCCCTCATCGGCTCACCCTGTCGTCGTCGCCACGGCCGTGCCCGTGGACCATGCCTCCGGTCGGGAGGCTGACGAGTAGCGTAGGAGAGATGTCTGCCACCGAGCCGGGGACACCCCCACGCACCCTCGCCGAACAGCTGCGCGGCTGGTCGGACGAGCGCCTGGGCAACCTGCTGCGGGAGCGTCCAGACCTCGCCACGCCGGCTCCTCACGACTCGGCCCAGCTGGCCTCGCGGGCCGCGACGCGCTCCTCTGTCCTGCGCGCGCTCGACGGACTGAGCCGGCTGGAGCTTTCCGTGCTTGATGCCCAGGTGATTGCATCTCAAACCACCTACGACGAACTTGTCTCACTCGTGTACGCCGACCCGGCAGCAGTCCGGGCCGCGACCGACCGCCTGGTCGACCTGGCGCTGTCGTGGCAGAGCCCGTCCGGCCTGCGTCCGCTGACGGGCATCGCCGAGGTGCTCCGCGGCACCCGGGCCGCCGGCGTCAGCGGCCTCCGACCGGTGTCCGGCCACGGCCCCGACGAAGCCACCCTCCGCGAGCGCATCGATGCGCTGACCCCGCCGGCCCGCACCATGCTCGAGCACCTGGCCGAGCACGGAGGTGAGGGCACGACCGGGGCGAACCGGCCCCCGGCCCGCCCCGAGGACGCCGCCACGCCGGTCGAGGAGCTGCTCGCCCACGGCCTGCTCGTGCCCCGCGGACAGGGCGTCGTGCACCTGCCCGGCGAAGTCGGGCTGGCCATGCGGGGCGGTCGCACCACCACGGCCCCCGTCGACGACGTACCCCCGATCGCGACGAGCGAGCGCGACCCGGCCCTGGTCGACAAGCTGGCCGCCGGCGCGGCCTTCGACGCCGTACGCCGCGTGGAGCTGCTGCTCGACCACTGGGGCCTGGCACCGCCGGGCGTCCTGCGGTCCGGCGGACTGGGCGTGCGGGATCTCAAGGAGGCGTCGACCGAGCTGCACGTGACGCCCGGCGAGGCCGGGCTGCTCGTCGAGGTGGCACACGAGGCGGGATTGCTCGCGGAGTCCACCGACACCGACGGCGAGGCCGTCTGGCTGCCCACCGACACCTACGACTCGTGGTCGACGGGCACCCCCGCCGCGCGGTGGGCGGCGATCGCGCGAGCCTGGCTGGAGTCCCCGCGCCTGACCGGGCTCATCGGCACCCGCGACAGCGCCGGCAAGACCTGGAACGCCCTCGCCCCCGACCTCTCAAGCAGCTTCCAGGCCGAGGCACGCCGGATGGCTCTCGACGAGCTCGCCGCCCTGCCTCCGGGTGCCTCGCTCGCCACCGGCACCGGCATCCCGGGCGTCGTCGCGCGCGTCGCGTGGAAGCGTCCCCGCCGGCCGGCCACCCGCGCCGACATGGTGGCCTGGGCACTGGCCGAGGCGGCGGCCCTGGGCGTCACCGGCTACGACGGGCTCTCCAGCGCCGGTCGTCTCCTGCTCGAGGGCGACCTCGACGCGGCCGCTGCCGCCCTGGCACCACTGCTGCCCGAGCCCGTCGACCACGTGCTCGTCCAGGCCGACCTCACCGCGGTCGCCCCCGGACCGCTCGAGCCCACGCTGTCGCGGACCCTCCACCTGCTGGCCGACGTCGAGTCGCGGGGCGGCGCGACGGTCTACCGCTTCGCGCCGACGTCCGTACGCCGCGCCTTCGACGCCGGCTGGTCGGCCGCCGAGGTGCACGAGTTCCTCGCGTCCGTGTCCCGCACTCCCCTGCCGCAGCCGCTGACCTATCTCGTCGACGACGTCGCCCGCACGTTCGGCACCCTGCGCGTCGGCCATGCCGAGGCGTTCCTGCGCGCCGACGACGAAGGCGCGCTGACCGAGCTGTTGCACCACCCGAAGGCGAGCACGCTCGGCCTGCGCCGCCTCGCGCCCACCGTGCTGGTCAGCACCGTGCCGGTCGACGTGCTCCTGCCCCGGCTGCGCGAGCTCGGCGCCGCCCCCGTCGTCGAGGCCGCCGACGGCACGGTCCGGGTCGCCCGTCGCGACCTCCAGCGGGCCCGTACCCCACGGCACCGCCGGCCGCCCGCTGTACGCACCGCGCGCGAGGCGGCCACCGTCACCGCCGTCGTCACCGCCATCCGAGCCGGCGACCGGGCCAGCGCCTCCCGCCCGACGCGGCCCGCCGACGCCACCAGCCCGTCCGACGCCCTGGCAGCCCTGCGGTTGGCCGTGGAGGACAGCGCCACCGTGCTCATCGGCTACGTCGACAACCACGGCTCCTCGTCCGACCGGCTCGTCGACCCGCTGCGCGTCGAGGGCGGGCAGCTCACCGCGCACGACCATCGCAGCGACGACACCCGCACGTTCGCCGTGCACCGGATCACCACCGTCCGCCCTGCTGAGAGCCGATAGGGACACGCCCTCAGTCCGTTGCCGGCCGACCGTAGACTGGGCGGATGGACTTCCTGAGGTACGCCGAGTCGGCCGCGGCGCTGCTCAACGCCGACGTCGACGACGTCGACGGCCTCGTCGCACACCTCTCCAACCGGCAGTGGCTGCATGCGCAGACGAGCGAGCGCGACGTCGCCGTGCTGCGCCGGTTCCAGCGGGACCTGCGGCCGGTGTTCGACGCCTCCGACGAGGGCCGGGCGGTCGATGTCGTGACCGGCCTGAACGAGCTGCTCGGCCAGCACCCGATCACGCCGATGATCAGCGACCACGAGCCCACGCACCTCCACATGCACGTGGCCAACCGGGCGGCGTCCGTGTCCGACCTGCTGATCGGCGAGTCACTGATGGGGCTGGCCACGCTGGTCTGCGACCTCGGCCCGACCCGGCTGGGTGTCTGCAGCGCCACCAAGTGCGACTGCGTCTACGTCGACACCTCGCCCAACCAGTCCCGGCGCTACTGCTCCGACCGCTGCTCGTCGCGGGCCAACGTCGCGGCGTACCGCGCCCGACAGAAGGCCGCAGCCAGTGTCTGAAGCAGCCCGTGTCTGACGGTCCACTCATCGTCCAGTCCGACAAGACCCTGCTCCTCGAGATCGACCACGAGCGCGCGCAGGACTGTCGCAAGGCGATCGCCCCCTTCGCCGAGCTCGAGCGCTCCCCCGAGCACATCCACACCTACCGGCTGACGCCGCTGGGGCTCTGGAACGCGCGCGCCGCCGGGCACGACGCCGAGCAGGTCGTCGACACGCTGCTGGCCTACTCGCGCTACCCCGTGCCGCACGCGCTGCTCGTCGACATCGCCGAGACGATGGCCCGCTACGGCCGGCTGCGCCTCGAGAAGCACCCGGTGCACGGCCTGGTCCTGGTCTCCACCGACCGGCCGGTGCTCGAAGAGGTGCTGCGCGCCAAGCGAATCCAAGGCATGGTCGGCGAACGCATCGGCGGCGCAGACGGGGACACCGTCGTCGTGCACGCCAGCGAGCGGGGCAACCTCAAGCAGGCGCTGCTCAAGATCGGCTGGCCCGCCGAGGACTTCGCCGGGTACGTCGACGGCGAGGCGCACCCGATCGCGCTCGACGAGACCGAGTGGCACCTGCGCGACTACCAGCGCGACGCCGCGGAGTCGTTCTGGCACGGCGGCTCGGGCGTCGTCGTACTCCCGTGCGGGGCGGGAAAGACGCTCGTCGGCGCGGCCGCGATGGCGCACGCCGCGGCGACCACGCTGATCCTGGTCACCAACACCGTCAGCGCGCGGCAGTGGAAGGACGAGCTGATCCGGCGCACGTCGCTGACAGCAGACGAGATCGGCGAGTACTCCGGCTCCGTCAAGGAGATCCGGCCCGTCACCATCGCGACGTACCAGGTGATGACGACCCGACGGAAGGGCGTCTACTCGCACCTCGAGCTGTTCGACGCCCGCGACTGGGGTCTGATCATCTACGACGAGGTGCACCTGCTGCCCGCGCCGATCTTCCGGATGACCGCCGACCTCCAGGCCCGCCGCCGGATCGGCCTGACCGCCACCCTCGTGCGCGAGGACGGCCGCGAGGGCGACGTCTTCTCCCTGATCGGGCCGAAGAGGTACGACGCCCCGTGGAAGGACATCGAGTCACAGGGCTGGATCGCACCGGCCGACTGTGTCGAGGTGCGCGTCACGCTGCCCGACAGCGAACGCCTCGTCTACGCCACGGCCGAGCCCGACGAGCGCTACCGGTTGGCGTCCTGCACCGGCCGCAAGCTCGACGTCGTACGGCGGCTCGTCAAGGAGCACGAGGGTCAGCCCACGCTCGTGATCGGCCAGTACCTCGACCAGCTCGACGAGCTCGCCGAGGCCCTGGACGCACCGGTCATCAAGGGCGAGACGCCGGTCAAGGAGCGGCAGCGGCTCTTCGAGGCCTTCCGCTCGGGTGAGCTCGGCCTGCTCGTGGTGAGCAAGGTGGCGAACTTCTCCATCGACCTGCCCTCGGCGGAGGTCGCGATCCAGGTCAGCGGCTCGTTCGGCTCCCGGCAGGAGGAGGCGCAGCGCCTCGGCCGGCTGCTGCGGCCCAAGTCGGAGGGCAAGAGCGCGCACTTCTACACGATCGTCTCGCGCGACACCGTCGACGCGGAGTTCGCGCAGAACCGGCAGCGGTTCCTGGCCGAGCAGGGCTACGCCTACCGGATCATCGACGCCGACGACGTGGCGCCCGACCATCGGGCCTGACCCCCCTCGTTGAACGATCGTTCGACCCCACACGTGTGTTGGTCGAACGGTTCATCACCCGGCGAGGAGGTGCGGTGCCCGCTCCAACGCGTCGACGTACGCTCGCGGGGATGAGGCGAGCGCAACGCTGGACCGTCGTCGCCGCGGGAGTCGCGGCGCTGGTCGCCGCGCCCTTCGTGGTCCGCGCGCTGCCAGTCGACGACCCAGGCCTGACCTCGGGCGAGCTGCTCGCCCTCGTGCAGGCGGCGCAGAACCGTCCCTACTCCGGGTACGTCGAGTCGCGGGGCTCTCTGCAGCTGCCGGTGGCCGACCGGTTCACCGACCTCGGCGCGCTGTTCGGCGAGGAGACCCGGATGCGCGTGTGGTGGCGCAGCGCCGACGCGTGGCGGGTCGACAAGCTGCTGCCGAGCGGCGAGAGCGACCTGGTGCACGACGCGCGCGGGACCACCCGCTGGCGCTACCAGCAGCACGACGTCCAGCGCAGTCCCGATCCCGACATCCGGCTCCCCCGCGCCGCCGACCTGGTGCCCCCGGAGGTGGCCGGGCTGCTGCTCGACGACGTCGACGCGGCCGACGTCGAGCGCCTGCCCGCGCGGCGCGTGGCCGGGGTCGATGCGGCAGGCCTGCGACTCGCGCCGGCCGCGCAGCAGTCGAGCATCGACCACGTCGACCTGTGGGCGGACCCGGAGTCCGGCGTCGCCCTGCGGGTCGAGGTGACCGCCAAGGGTGCCGACTCGGCGGCCTTCACATCGGCGTTCCTCGACTTCTCCGCTGCGACACCCCCCGTCGAGCGGGTGAGGTTCCGGGCGCCGCCGGGCGCCGACATCTCGTTCGACGACGTGCTCGACATCGCCGACGCGGCCAACCAGTACGCGCCGTACCTGCCGCCCCGATCGGTCGCGGGCTTGCCGAAGGCCCCCGAAGCGGATCGCGCCGTCGGCGTCTACGGCGCCGGCCTGACCCGGCTGATCACGATCCCCCTGCGCGACCGCGAGGCGGTGCCGTTGCGCGACCAGCTCGAGCTGACTCCCGGCGTGCGCGTCTCCCGGAGAGGCACTGCCGTGGCGCTGGGACCCCTCGGTGTGATGCTCACCGGCAACGGGGGCGACGGTGGCTGGCTGGTGGCCGGCACCGTCACCCGCGCCACCCTGGTGCACGCGGCTCGCGACCTGGCCCGCGGCACGGTGGTGACGGCCCGATGATCCGGACCACGGGCCTCACCAAGCGGTACGGCGGCGGCATCCTGGCCGTCGACGCCATCGACCTGCACGTGCGCGAGGGAGACATCTACGGCTTCCTCGGCGCCAACGGCTCGGGCAAGACCACGACCGTCCGGATGCTGCTCGGGCTGGTGCTCGCCACGTCGGGCACCGCCGAGGTGATGGGCGAGACGATGCCCCGCGAGGCCGGGAAGGTGCTGCCGCAGGTGGGTGCCCTGGTGGAGTCGCCCGCGGCGTACCCGCGACTGTCCGGCCGGGCCAACCTGCGGGTGCACGACGCGCTGGGCCGCAACGGTCGGCGCGGCCGAGCCGGTCGGGTGGACGACGTGCTCGACCGGGTGGGGCTGGGTGGTGTCGACGAGCGCCCGGTGGCGGCGTACTCGCTCGGCATGCGGCAGCGGCTCGGCCTCGCCCACGCTCTCCTCGGCCAGCCCCGGCTGCTGGTGCTCGACGAGCCGACGAACGGGCTCGACCCGCAGGGCATCCACGAGATCCGCGACCTGCTCCTCGAGCTGCACGCCGGGGGCACGACGATCTTCCTGTCCAGTCATCTGCTGGCCGAGATCGAGCAGCTCGCGACGCGGGTGGGCGTGCTCGACCGGGGCCGGCTGGTCATCGAGGAGGATCTCGTCACGCTCACGAAGCCGACCGGCCGCACCTTCCTCCGAACCCGCGACGTCGACCGGGCCCGTGCGCTGCTCGACGGCCAGGTGGAGAGCTTCGGGGACGAGTCGCTGCTGGTGCGCGTCGACGACGTGGCCGAGCTCAACGCGCTGCTGGTGCAGGGCGGCGTGCGCGTCACCGAGCTGGCGCCGGAGCGGCACACCCTCGAGGACGTCGTCCTCGCGGCCACCGCCGCCGGATCCGACCGGATCGGGCGCGGATGATCCGCGTCGAGCTCCACCAGTTGCTGCGGAGCCGTCGTACGTGGGTCACGATCTTGATGATCGACGCGCTGCCGACGCTGGTGGCGGTGCTGCTCGGGCTGACCGAGGTCGGGCCGCGACCGGGCACCGGACCGGCCTTCCTGTCGGCGGTGCTCACCGACGGCACCCTCTTCCCGCTGGCCGCGATCGCGATCGTGCTGCCGCTCTTCATGCCGATCGCGGTCTCGATCGTCGCAGGCGAGGCCGTGGCCGGCGAGGCCCAGCAGGGCACGCTGCGCTACCTGCTCGTCCGGCCGGTCGGGCGGACCCGGCTGCTCATCGCCAAGCTGGTGAGCGTGATGGTGTTCGTGATGCTGACCCTCGTGGTGGTGGCCGCGACGGCGTACGTCACCGGCACGCTGCTGCTCGGCGACGCACCGATCGGCGCGACGGCCACGGTCTCCGGAACCACGCTCACCCAGCAGGAGCTGATCGCCCGGACCCTGCTCGCGCTGGCCTACGCGCTGCTGTCGATGTTCGGCGTCGCCTCGATCGCGCTGTGCCTCTCGACGATCGTCGACTCCCCTCTCGGCGCGGCACTCGGCACGCTGGCCCTGCTCGTGGCGTCGACGCTGCTGCTCACGCTCGACGCGGCCGACTCGATCGCGCCGTACCTCCTGACCCGCTACTGGCTGGCCTTCGTCGACCTGTTCCGCGACCCGATCCTGTGGCGCGACGTCGTGCGGGGCACACTGCTGCAACTGGCGTACGTCGCGGTGTTCCTCGGCATCGGGTGGGCCAACTTCGCCACCAAGGACGTCACGGACTGACGAGCTCCGGCGCCGGCGAGCAGATGTCGGTGCCGGGCACGGATGGAGCGTCGACGCCGAGCTGCTCCAGCACGACCGCGATCACCGACGGGTCGCGCGGCAGGTCGCCGTGCGAGACCACGGCACCCGGGCAGACCGACTGGATGGTCAGCTCGAGCGCGCCGTCGAGCGCGGCCGAGTCGGGAGGCACGACGACCTGGTCGTCCGTCGTCCAGATCGACACCCACAGCGGGCCTGCTGGCGTCTCGTCGTCGTTGAGCTCGCGCAACAGGTCGCTGTCTGGCGCGAGCTGGCGGCAGGCCTCCGGGCAGCTGTCGGGCGCCAGGTCGCCGGCGAGCCCGGCCAGGTCCGTGCCGTGGTGGGGCGACCCGATGGTGACGACGCGGCGGGCCTGGCTCGCGCCGCCATGGTCGCGCACCCAGAGCCGGGCCGTCACCCCGCCGGCGGAGTAGCCGACCACGTCGACCGAGTCGGCGCCGGTGCGCTCCAGCGCCCGGTCGACGGCGTCCTCGAGCACTCCGGCCTGCTCGTCGAGGTCACCGGTGCCGTTGCCGGCGAGGGTCACCACGGTCGCGTCCCGGCCGGCCCGGGTCAATGCCTCCGCGAGTACGTCGAGGCCTGCTGTCGCTCCGCCGTACCCCGGCACGAGCAGCACCGGTCCCGGCGCCGCCTGCGAGACGGGCACCGTTTCGGGGTCGCGGCCCGCCCAGAGGGCGACGCCGACGGCGGCGGCGACGGCGAGCGCCAGGGCGACGAGCACCCCGACGAAGCGCCGGCGAGCCGGCGACAGGGAGTCGAGCATGCCCCGATCCTTGCAGCCCTTCGTTGGTCGAGTGCCGAGCGAGGATGTCTCGATACGCTCGCTATTCGACAATCAACTCGCGAGGTGTATCGAGACCGGCGAGCGAGCGGTCAGCTGTCGGAGCCGACCTGCACGTACATCGTGAACCGGTCGTGCCGGTAGGCCGACCGCGACACCTCGACCGGCCGGTCGCCGATCAGGGCGCGGCGGGCCACGCGCAGCACCGGGGATCCCTTGGGGATCTCGAGCTGCTCGGCCTCCTCGGCGGTGGCGATGTCAGCGGTGACGGAGTCCTCGGCCCAGGTGGGTCGCAGGCCGCGCGCGTGGAGTGCGTCGTACAGGCTGGTGGGCATGCCGGACTGCAGGAAGCCGGGGAGCAGCACCTCGTTGAGGTAGGCGTCCTCGATGCAGATGACCTGGCCGTTGCCGCGGCGGAGCCGCTTCCAGTGGATGACCGCGTCGCCGGCGGAGATGTCGAGCGCCCGGGCGACGCCGGGGCCGGCCTGCTCGCGGCGGGCGAGCAGGGTCTGGGACTCGGGGAGGAGTCCGCGCTGGCGCATGTCCTCGGTGTAGCCGGTGAGCATGCCGACGCGGGCGCGGGGGCGGGCGACGAACGTGCCTCGTCCGGGCATCCGCTCGAGCAGGCCCTCGACGACGAGCGCGTCCATGGCCTGGCGCACGGTCATCCGCGCCACGCCGAACTGCGCCACGAGCTCGCGCTCGGACGGTGCGGGCGTGCCGGGCTCGGCACCCTCGACCAGGGTGCGGACGTGCTCGCGCACCTGCACGTGCTTCAGCGCGCGCTGCACGGTTCCTGCTACCTCGGTCATGCGCACAGAATATGTCTGGTCGGGCTGATCCGTACCGGGAATCAGAGACGTCATGCGCCTGCCCCCCAATCCTTTACCTCTGGCTGCTGGGTCACTCCGTCGCGATCGCGGTGAGTACGTCGAGTCGCGCGGCCCGCCGGGCGGGTAGCACGGCAGCCAGGACACCCATCACCACAGAGACCGCAAGGAAGGCACCGAGCTGGTCCCACGGCACCGAGATGACCTCGAGCCCCTCGTCGCGCAGGGCGTACATCATCGCGATGCCGAAGCCGACACCGAGCACGCCCCCCAGCACTGCGCCGAGCACCGCGATCACCACCGACTCGAATGTGATCATCCGCCTGAGCTGGCCGCGTGACAACCCCACGGCGCGGAGCAGTCCGACCTCGCGGGTGCGCTCGATGACCGACAGGGCGAGGGTGTTGACGATGCCGAGGACGGCGATGAACAGCGCCAGCCCGAGCAGCGCGAAGATCATCAGCACCAGCTGGTCGATCGGTCCGCGCTGCTCCTCGGCGAACGCCGCCTGGTCCTTGACGGTCACGATCGGCAGCTGGGCGACCACGTCCTCCACCTGCTCCTGCAGGGCCGGCGTCCGCCGGTCGACGTCGATGACGAGGAAGTTGTCGCGCTCCGGGAAGCCCGCCGCCTTCAGCGTCGACAACGTCGTCTGGACGGGGAACCCGACCACCGGGTTGTCGGCGAACAGGCCGACCACCGGGTAGGACACCTCGTCACCGTTGAACGTGATCTCGAAGTCGTCGCCGACCGCGAGGTCGTGGTCGTCGGCGTACTCGTCGGACACGAGCACCGTGCCCTCGCGCAGGTCTTTCAGCGACCCGGTGACCATCTCGAGGCCGAGCGCACCGGACAGCGAGGACCGCTCGCTCGCGCCGACCCCCTGCGGCCCGTCGTCGGTGTCGCCGATCGCCCAGCGCTGGCGGGCCACCGACTCGACACCGCCGACCTCGCCCATCTGGTCGCCGATGCGCGTCGAGAACGACTGCCCCATCAGGTTGCTGACGACGTAGTCGCCCTTGAAGTTCTCCTCGATCGTCTGGTCGACCGACGCCTTCGCCGAGTCGCCGACGATCGCCATCGTGGCGGCCAGAGCGAGACCGATCATCAGCGCGGACGCCGTGGCCGTCGTACGTCGCGGGTTGCGCAGCGAGTTCTGGCCGGCGAGGTTGCCGACCGTGCCGAACACCCGGGCCAGCAGGCCCTGGGCCAGGCCGAGGAACGGCCGGCTCAGCACCGGGCTGGCTGAGGCGACGCCGAGCAGCACCGCGAGCACGCCGCCACCGACGAACCACCCGCCCCGGCTCACCGATGTGAACAGGCCAGCGGCCAGCGCACCGCACCCGGCGGCGATCAGGGCCAGCCCGCCGAGGAACCTGCGGCGCAACGACGTCTCCGGCATCGAGATGTCGTCGCGCAGCGCCTGCACCGGCGCGATCCGCGACGTGCGCCTCGCCGGCAGCCAGGCCGCCGCCATGGTCACGACGATGCCGATGCCGTAGGCCGCCATGACGGTGCGCGGCGCGAAGATCAGCGACTGCTCGGAGAGGTCGAGGCCGAAGCGGCCGAAGACGAAGCGGATCACCATCGCGAGCACCACCCCGAGCCCGAGCCCGATCGTCGAGCCGAGCACGCCGAGCACGAACGCCTCGAGCAGCACCGACCTCGTCACCTGCCGCCGCGACGCGCCGAGCGCCCGCAGCAGGGCGAGCTCGCGGCTGCGTTGGGCGACCAGGATCGAGAAGGTGTTGACGATCAAGAAGGCGCCGACGACCAGCGAGATCCCGGCGAAGATCAGCAGGAACGTGGTGATGAAGGAGATGGCCTGGAGCAGCTCGCCGGCGGTCTCGTCGGCCGCCACGTCTCCGGTGACCGCCTCCAGTCCGTCGGGCAGCCTGAGCGCCACGGCGTCGCGCAGCTCCTCCTGGCTGACGCCGTCGGCCGCGGTCACCCACAGGTCGGTGTAGACGTCCCGGCCCTCTGCGAACAGCTTCTGGGCGGTCTTGGTGTCGAACGCGGCGTACGTCGCGCCGTTGAGCGACCCGCCGTGCTCGAAGTCGGCGATGCCGACCAGCACCGGGTTGAGCACGGCCTCCGTCCCGGAGGTCACGATGTGCACCCGGTCCCCCCGGGTGTAGCCCGCCCGGTCGGCCGTCGACGCGTCGAGCACCACCTGGTCGCGACCCTTCGGCTCGTCGCCGATGACGATGCTGAGGCCCTCGAGGCCGTGCCCGGCCGGCGCGTCCGACCAGTTGCCGCCGATGCCGGGAGGGCCCTGCCCGCCGACCACCTTGTTCTCGCGGTCCACGACGAAGACGCCGAAGTCGTTGACGTTGCCGTCGACCCGGGCCGCGCCCTCGACGTCCTGGAGGTCGGCCAGCACCGAGGCCGGCACCGTGCGGGTGGACGGGCCGTTGCGTACGTCGCCCGCACCCTCCGGCCGGACGACGACGTCGCCCACGGTCGACTGGAACAGCGCCGTGAAGCTGCGGCTCAGGGTGTCGCTGAAGACCAGCGAGCCCGCGACGAACGCGACACCGAGCACGATCGCGAACGTGCTCAGCAGCAACCGGACCTTGCGACCCAGCAGGCTCTTGAGGGCGGCGCGGAGCATCAGAGGGCCGCCGGGACGCTCATGGCGGCCATGACCTCCAGCACCGACTCGCGCTCGGGGTCGCGCAGCTCGTCGACCACGCGGCCGTCGGCGAGGAAGACCACCCGGTCCGTGTACGCCGCGGCGACCGGGTCGTGGCTCACCATCACGATCGTCTGGGCGTGGTCGTCGACGCTGCGGCGCAGCAGCTCGAGCACCTCGGCACCCGAGCGGGAGTCGAGGTTGCCGGTCGGCTCGTCGGCGAAGACGATCCGCGGGCGGCTCACGAGCGCCCTGGCGATCGCCACCCGCTGCTGCTGGCCGCCGGAGAGCTCGTTGGGCTTGTGACTGAGCCGGTCGCCCAGGCCCACCGTGGAGATCACCGAGTCGAACCAGTCGGCGTCGGGCTTGCGTCTGGCGATGGCCAGCGGCAGCACGATGTTCTCGCGCGCGGTCAGGGTCGGCACCAGGTTGAACGACTGGAACACGAACCCGACCTCGTCGCGCCGCAGCCGGGTCAGCGCCTTGTCCTTGAGCCGGCTGAGCTCCTGGTCACCGATGAACACCTGGCCCGACGTGCCGGTGTCGAGGGCGGCGCAGCAGTGCATCAACGTCGACTTGCCCGAGCCGCTCGGCCCCATGATGGCGGTGAACTCCCCCGCCGCCAGGTCGAGCGTCACGTCGTCGAGCGCCCGCACCAGCGCCTGGCCGGTGCCGTAGGTCTTGGTGAGGTTGCGGACCCGTGCCGCGGGCAGGTGCTCGGAGTGTTCGTCCTCGGTCATGCACCAAGCCTCCCGCGCCGCACCAAGACGGCGCCATGGGGACTCACCCCGACCCGACCCCGGTGTTGGCTGGTTGCGGAGGTTGCACAGCGCCGTCGCCCGCTGGTTGAGGAGGTTGCACAGCGCCGTCGCCCGCTGGTTGAGGAGGTTGCGCAGCGCCGTCGCCCGCTGGTTGAGGAGGTTGCGCAGCGCCGTCGCCCGCTGGTTGAGGAGGTTGCGCAGCGCCGTCGCCCGCTGGTTGAGGAGGTTGGCGCAGCGCCGTCGCCCGCTGGTTGAGGAGGTTGCGCAGCAACCGTCTCGAAACCACGCAGGTTTCGAGACGGGCCTGGCGGCCCTCCTCAACCAGCACAAAGCCGGGCCTGCCGTCCCCAAACCTCGGTGGTTGAGGAGGTTGCGCAGCAACCGTCTCGAAACCACGCAGGTTTCGAGACGGGCCCGGCGGCCCTCCTCAACCAGCACATAGCCGGGCCCGCCGTCCCCCACACCTCGGTGGTTGAGGAGGTTGCACAGCAACCGTCTCGAAACCACGCAGGTTTCGAGACGGGCCCAGCGGCCCTCCTCAACCAGCGGGCGGACCGGCCCGGCGGCCCTCCTCAACCAGCACAAAGCCGGGCCCGCCGTCCCCCACACCTCGGTGGTTGAGGAGGTTGCACAGCAACCGTCTCGAAACCACGCAGGTTTCGAGACGGGCCTGGCGGCCCTCCTCAACCAGCACAAAGCCGGGCCTGGCGTCCCCCACACCTCGGTGGTTGAGGAGGTTGCGCAGCAACCGTCTCGAAACCACGCAGGTTTCGAGACGGGCCCGGCGGCCCTCCTCAACCAGCACAAAGCCGGGCCCGGCGTCCCCCACACCTCGGTGGTTGAGGAGGTTGCGCAGCAACCGTCTCGAAACCACGCAGGTTTCGAGACGGGCCTGGCGGCCCTCCTCAACCAGCGGGCGGACCGGCCTGGCGGCCCTCCTCAACCAGCGGGCGGACCGGCCCGGCGGCCCTCCTCAACCAGCGGGCGGACCGGCTGCGGCCCTCCTCAACGGGCGAGGAATTGGACCCTTGGCGTCCGAACAGGTGTTCGATATCATCGGGGCGTGGACTTCCAGGGCACCCTCTTCGACGAGGCGCCGACGACCGAGCACACCGGCGACCACGCCCTGCCGACGCTCGACCCCGATCGCACCCAGCTGTCGCGGGGGGCGTGGGTCGACGTGCAACGCAACTGGCTGCCCGGCGCCGGCGAGGTGTTCGAGGCGCTGGTGCGCGACGTGCCGTGGCGCGCCGAGCGGCGGCAGATGTACGACCGGGTGGTCGACGTGCCCCGGCTGGTGCACACCTACGGCGTCGACGAGGCCCTGCCCCACCCGCTGCTCGCCGAGGCCCGCGAGGCCCTGTCGGCGCACTACCTGCCGGAGCTCGGCGAGCCGTTCGTGACGGCCGGCTGCTGCTACTACCGCGACGGCCGTGACTCGGTCGCCTGGCACGGCGACACGATCGGCCGCGGCAGGACCCAGGACACCATGGTCGCGATCGTCTCGGTCGGCGACCCGCGTCGGCTGCTGCTCCGGCCGCGCGGTGGCGGCGAGTCGATCGCGGTCGTGATGGGCCACGGCGACGTGCTGGTGATGGGCGGTTCGTGCCAGCGCACCTGGGAGCACGCCGTACCCAAGACCGCGCACGCCGGGCCGCGGCTCTCGGTGCAGTTCCGGCCCCTCAACGTGTTCTGACTCAGCCGGTGTAGGCGTCCAGGTAGAGCTTGTTGAGATCCTCGGACCAGGCCGAGCTGAAGCCGCACAACGTCACGGTGTCCTGGAAGGCGGTGACGAGGTAGCGGCCACCGACCTCGAAGTCCACCGCCACGAGCAGCTCCTGGAGCTGCTCGCTGGGCGCGGTGACCGTGACGGTCTCGGTGGGCGTGCCCTTGAACCAGGCGGTGGGCGTCAGGGTGACCTGGTCGCCCTCGATGGAGCTCACGGTGCCGTCGAAGGCCAGCGAGTTGCCGCGAAGCACCTCGACGTTGGGCACCATGCACTTGGCGTTGACGGCCTCGCCGGTCGTGAGCTCGGTGGTGGAGCCGGGCTCGGCCACCGGCACCTCGGGAGCCGTCGGGCTCTGGCTGGTCGGCTCGGTGGCCGTGGGGGTCTGCGCGTCGTCGCCACCGCGGATCGCTGCGAAGGAGGCGCCCGCGATGACGACGACGGCAGCTGCTGCCGCGACCCAGACGAGGGGGCGCCGGGCGCCGGTCGTCTCGGGTCGAGTTTCGGGGTTCTGGTCGTTCATGGCGTCCTCCAGGAGTCGGGCCACCGTCTCGGGCGGCACCGGTGTCAGCTGGGAGGCCGGATCGATGGCGCCAAGACTGCGGCGCAGCTCGTCGTCGTCGTGGGTGTTCACGATGGCCTCCCTTCTGCCCCTTCATGTCCGGCACCTGATCCGGTCTTTCGCAATTCATCGAGAAGCTTTCCCCTGGCCCTGTGCAGCCGGATGCTCACCGCGTTGGCGGTGAGGTCGAGCACGAGGGCGATCTCGGCCGGCGTCAGCTGCTCCCAGGCCCACAGCCGGATCAGCTCGCGGTCGCGCTCGGGCAGCCGGTCCAGCGCCTCCGCTAGCCGGGGGTCGGTGCCCGTCGGATGCGGTTCGACGGGCTGTCCGGCCACCTTGGCAGCCACCCGCTCCTGGCGCCGGCGGCTGCGCTCGGCGTTGTGCAGACAGCCCCGAGCCACGCCGTACACCCAGGGCAGGGCGTTCTCCGGTACGTCGTCGAAGCGGCGCCACAGGACCAGCAGGGTGTCCGAGAGGACGTCGTCGGCGGTGTCGGCGTCGGTACGACGGGCGAGGAAGCGGCGTACCGGCTCGATGACCACGCGTGCCAGCGCCTCGAACCGCTCCTCCCGTGTCACCACTCCAACGTAGCGAGCACGCGGGATCAGCGGCGCGGCCGGGGCACCGGCCCGAAGTCCACGCGACACGCTTCGGACGAGCACCTCGACAGCAGGTTGGCGCGGCGGAACAGCTCGCGGCGTACGCCGAGGTACCTCCGGTTGCCCGCCAGGTTGCCCAGCTCGAACGGGTCTTTCGCGTGGTCGTACAGCTCGACGAAGCCCGTGCGGTTCCAGCGGACGAACGTGTAGCGGCCGGTGTAGACGCCGCGGTAGGTCCAGTCGACCGTGCCGCGCCGCCGGAAGGGTCCGGCCTGGATGAGCGAGGTCCGGCCGAGGGGTACGCCGTAGGAGGCGGCCGCCAGCATGGAGACGCCGTCCATCGTCCGACCCGGCGTGGCACCGGCGATCTCGACGAGGGTGGGCGCGATGTCGATCGTCGACACGCGCTGCGGGCGGAAGACCCCGGCCGGGATGCCGGGCCCCCGCACGAGCATCGGCACGCGCAGCGACTCGCGATAGGCCAGCACCTTGCCGTTGTAGCGGTGCTCGCCGAGCAGGTAGCCGTTGTCGCTGGTGAAGACCAGGTAGGTGCTGTCGAGCTCGCCGGCCGCCCGAAGCGCCTCGACGGTGGCCGCGACACCCTCGTCGACGGAGGCCAGCGACCGGATCCGCTGGGTGAACAGCCGCTGCAGGTTCGCCGCCCGCACCCGCTTCTGCTTGTGGATGATGATCGGCTTGTCGGAGACGTCCTGCTCGTTGAACGACGGCTTGTCGAGCGACGGCAGTCGCGAGCCGGGGTACAGCTCGGCATGGCGGAGCGCCGGCGTCGGCGGGGCCGCGCACACGTCGAGCGGCAGGTTGTCGGTGCACTGCCCGTGCGGGGCGACGTACGACGACCAGAGGAAGAACGGCTTGTCCTTGCCGGCGTACTCCCCGACCAGGTCGACGGTGCGCTGGGCGACGAAGTCGTTGTTGTGCAGGTCGCCGTGGTGCTCGACGAGGGCGCCGTCGTCGTACACGGTGTAGTCGAAGGGCTGGTAGGTGCCGCGGATGATCGGCGCCCAGTGGTCCCAGCCGGCCTGGACGCCATGGCGCTCGTTGTAGAGGTTGAGGTACTTGCCGACGAACCCGGTGGCGTAGCCCGCGTCGTTGAGCCAGGTCGCGACCGTGTTGCCGGGCTCCACGAGCGCACCGAAGCCGCCGTGCGGACCGGAGTTGCTGCGTACGCCGTTGTTCTGCGCGTACTGCCCCGTGACCATCTCGGCGCGGGCCGGGCAGCACAGCGGGTGCGGCGAGATCGCCTGCCCGAACGTCGCCCCGCCCTGGCCGAGGGCGGCCCGCGTGAGCGGCATCCAGTGGAGCTCGTCGATCGTCTGGTCGTCGGTCGTGATCAGGATGATGTTCGGGCGGTCGCCCGGCGCCTGCGCGCCGGCAGGCTCGGGCCGGCCCGCCGGCACAGCCGCCAGCGCGGCGACCAGCGCGACGACCGCGGTCACGATGCGGGGAGTTCCTCGGGATGTCTTCATCGGCCGGGTCACGGTACCTGTGACGCCTGCCGATCCGGCGAAGTTGTCGCGACACGCAACACGGCCCGCCATCGGCGGTCGAGCGGGTGTATCGAGACCCGCCCGTCTCGAAACCACGACACAACAAGGCCCCCGCCGGAGCGGGGGCCTTGCCGGGTGAAGCTGTGTCGCTGGTCGAGGAGGGCCGCCAGGCCCGTCTCGAAACCTGCGGCGCTGGACCTTAGAAGTCCATGCCGCCCATGCCACCGGAGGGATCGCCGCCCATGGGGGCCGCCTTCTCCGGCTTGTCGGCCACGACGGCCTCGGTGGTGAGGAACAGCGCGGCGATCGAGGCGGCGTTCTGCAGGGCAGAGCGGGTCACCTTGACCGGGTCGTTGATGCCCTCGGCCAGCATGTCGACGTACTCGCCGGTGGCCGCGTTGAGACCGTGACCCGGGGTCAGGTTGCGCACCTTCTCCGCCACGACGCCGCCCTCGAGGCCGGCGTTGATCGCGATCTGCTTGAGCGGGGCCTCGGTCGCGTAGCGCACGATGTTGGCACCGGTCGCCTCGTCGCCCGTGAGGTCCAGCTTGTCGAACGCGGTGGCCGAGGCCTGCACGAGCGCCACGCCGCCACCGGCGACGATGCCCTCTTCGACGGCCGCCTTGGCGTTGCGGACGGCGTCCTCGATGCGGTGCTTGCGCTCCTTGAGCTCGACCTCGGTGGCCGCGCCGACCTTGATCACCGCAACGCCGCCGGCCAGCTTGGCCAGGCGCTCCTGCAGCTTCTCGCGGTCGTAGTCGGAGTCGGACTTCTCGATCTCGGCGCGGATCTGGTTGACCCGGCCCTCGATCTGGCCGGTGTCGCCGGCACCCTCGACGATGGTGGTCTCGTCCTTGGTGATGACGACCTTGCGGGCCGAGCCGAGCAGCTCGACGCCGGCGTTCTCGAGCTTGAGGCCGACCTCCTCGGAGATGACCTGGCCACCGGTCAGGATCGCGATGTCCTGGAGCATGGCCTTGCGGCGGTCACCGAAGCCCGGGGCCTTGACGGCGACGGACTTGAAGGTGCCACGGATCTTGTTGACGACCAGGGTCGACAGCGCCTCGCCGTCGACGTCCTCGGCGATGATGACCAGCGGCTTGCCGGACTGCATGACCTTCTCGAGCAGGGGCAGCAGGTCCTTGACGTTGCTGACCTTGGAGTTGGCGATGAGGACGTAGGGGTCCTCGAGCACGGTCTCCATGCGCTCGGGGTCGGTGACGAAGTAGGCCGAGATGTAGCCCTTGTCGAACCGCATGCCCTCGGTCAGCTCGAGGTCGATGCCGAACGTGTTCGACTCCTCGACCGTGATGACGCCTTCCTTGCCGACCTTGTCCATCGCCTCGGCGATGACGTCGCCGACGGTGGGGTCACCGGCGGAGATCGACGCGGTGGCGGCGATCTGCTCGCGGGTCTCGATCTCGGTGGCCATGCCGAGCAGCTGCGCGGTCACGGCCTCGACAGCGGCCTCGATGCCACGCTTGAGGCCCATCGGGTTGGCACCCGCGGCCACGTTGCGCAGACCCTCGCGGACCATCGCCTGGGCGAGAACGGTCGCGGTGGTCGTGCCGTCACCGGCGACGTCGTCGGTCTTCTTGGCGACCTCCTTGACCAGCTCGGCACCGATCTTCTCGAACGGGTCCTCGAGCTCGATCTCCTTGGCGATGGAGACGCCATCGTTGGTGATCGTGGGGGCTCCCCACTTCTTCTCGAGCACGACATTGCGGCCCTTGGGCCCGAGCGTGACCTTGACGGCGTCCGCGAGCGTGTTCATGCCACGCTCGAGGCCGCGTCGGGCCTCCTCGTTGAAAGCAATCAGCTTCGACATAACTCTTGTGATTCCTTCAGAGTCTGGGGGTGTACGGCGCCTGGTGGGCTGCCCGCGACGGACGGAACCCGACCCTCCGACGGACCCTTCCCGCCGGTCTGGGGAACCTCAACGTCACCAGTGCCGTGTTGTCACTCTCATGGCGAGAGTGCCAGCGTCATGTTTAGCACTCGGAGGGGGTGAGTGCAAACGCCTCGGGTCGTCCCCGGACCCGGCGGATAGTCAGCGGGATGCCAGCCAGGTGTCGAAGTCGGGCCCGTCGAGCACGGCGTCGCCGTGGGGCACCAGGGCGCCGGCCCGGATCCGCTTCTCGGCCGGCCCGGGCAGCCACAGCGGCAGGGCGACGTAGCGCTTCCCGGCGGCCTCGACGTGACGGCGTACCTGCCGGACGAGGGTGTCCGGACGCGGTCCCGCGAGGTTGACGGTGCCGTCGTCGTCCGCGTGCGCGAGGCGTGCCACGTGGGCGCCCACCGTCTCGATCGCGACCGTCTGCACCGGCTGGATCGGAACGCCGACGACCGGACCCTTGCGGGTCCACTGCATCAGCTGGCCGCCGAAGTCGTGGAACTGCGTCGCGCGCAGGACCGTCGACGGCACCGCGCCGGACCGGGCCGCCTCCTCGTGCGCCAGCTTGGCCGCGAAGTAGCCGCGCCCCTCGAGTCCGTCGATGCCGTAGATCGACAGCGTCACGATGCGGCGTACGCCGGCCCTCGCGCCGGCGGCCTGCAGGTTGCCGGCGACGCTGGTGAAGAAGGCGGTGGCCCTCTCGCGGTCCATCGAGGCGACGTTCGCGGCATCGACGACGACCTCGACGCCGGCCAGTCCCTCGTCGAGGCCGGCCCCCGTGGTGGCGTCGACGCCGCTGGCCCGGCTCAGCACGACCACCTCGTCCCCGGCGGCCTCGAGCGCCTTCACTGCGTGACTGCCGGCGAGCCCGGCCCCTCCGACGACGGCGACCCTCATGACGACTCCTCAAATATGTGGATATTATATATCCATGTTTATACCAGAGAACTCGGACATCGCGTAACCTCGTTTGCATGCGCATCAGCGAAGGAGTCGAGTGGGCGGCGCACTGCGCGGTCGTGCTCGCCCAGCTCCCCGACGGCCTGGCCCTCAACGCCGGCGTCCTCGCCGAGTTCCACGGCGTCCCGAAGCCCTACCTCGCCAAGTCGCTGCAGGCGCTGTCACGCGCGGGCATCGTGGCGTCCAGCCAGGGCCGCAACGGCGGCTACGCGCTCGCGAGGCCGGCGAGCGAGGTGACGCTCCTCGACATCGTGCTGGCCGTCGACGGCGACCGGACGGCGTTCCGCTGCACCGAGATCCGCCAGCGCGCGCCGCACCCCGCGCCGCAGAAGTGCTTCCGCAGCTCCTGCGCGATCGCGGCCGGCATGTGGAGCGCCGAGCAGGCGTGGCGGGACTCGCTCGCGACGATCCGGCTCGACGTGCTCGCCGCCGGGGTGGGCGAGATCGTGCCCGACGACGTGATCGCCAAGAACGCCGGCTGGCTCACCGCTCGCGTCGGCCGCGCGTGAGCGGCTTCGATACGGGTCTCGATACGCTCGCTGGCGCTCGCTGCTCGACCTCCGAAATCGCCGGCGCTCGCTACTCGACCAACGAGAGTCGAGAGGCCACGAGGTCGACGAACGGTCCGGCGTTCGCCGGGAGTACGTCGAGGTAGAGGCCGGGCTCCACCACCTCGAGCTCGCTGACGCGCCAGTAGCCGTCGTACTTGAGCAGGTCGACACGGCCGTAGTCGAGCGGTCGGCCGGTGAACGCTGCGGCGGCGCGCAGCGCCTCGACGGCCAGGGTGACCTCCGGGCCCGACATCGGGACCACGCTGGTCTTCCCGCCGAGGTGCTCGTGCACCAGGATGCTGTCGGCGCCTGGCACCTTGTTGACCATCGACACCGCCTCGCCGTCGAGCACGAACACCGAGGTCTCGCCGTCGGTGTGGACCGTGGTGACGAGCGGCTGGGCCAGGACCGGGACGTCGGGCAGCGAGATCGCGTCGCCACGGCGTACGACGGTCACGCCGACGCCTCCCGCGCCGACCCGCGGCTTCACGACCACCTCGCCGAAGTCGGCGACCGCGGCCTCGACGTCGTCGGCGGACGAGACGAGCCGGGTGGGCACGACGGGCACGTCGCCGAGCCGGGTGAGGTAGGCCTTGTCGAGGTTCCATGCGAAGACGTCGGCACCGTTGAGCACCCGGGTCGTCGACTCGACCGCGTGCACCCAGGCCAGGAACTCCTCGTGGCGGTCGACGTAGTCCCAGGTTGAGCGCACGGCGACGAGGTCGGCGCCGGCCCAGTCGACCGACGCGTCGTCCCAGGCGGCCCAGCGTGCGTCGATCCCGCGCTCGGCGAGGGTGGTGTCGAGGGCCTCGTGGCCGGGTTCGCCGTCGGGCCAGTCGCTGCTGGTGGCGAGCAGGATCGTCACGCGTATCGCTCCTTGAGGACGTCGAACTTGTTGGTGCCCTCGACGTTGTCGCCCTTCTCGACGACCACGAGGTTGTGGTAGCAGTGCACCGACCTGACCCAGCGGTCGGTGTACGTCGGCTCGTGCGGGTCGACGTACTCCTCGAAGTTGAGGCCGTCGACGAGGTCCTTGACGAGGTCCATCGAGGTGCCGCGGGCGCGCGGGTCGGCCTGTCCGCCCCACTCCGGCCAGTAGGACGTCTGGGTGTCCTCGATCGCGTAGACGCCGTCGTCGGGGAGCAGCGGGAAGAGCACGCCGAAGCTCGCGCGCACGTGGTCGGGAACGTGCGACCCGTCGTCGATGACGACCTTGGGCCGGTGCTCCTCCATCAGCGCGGTCAGCAGCGCCTCGTCGGTCTGGTCACCCTGCACGACGGTGATGCGCCCGGCGCTGAGCGCCGTCTTGTCCTCGATGTCGAGGCCGACGACGCGCGCCCTCGGGAAGAACCACTTCCACATCTTGAGTGACGCGCCGCCGATGCTGCGCGTGTAGCCGCCCACCCCGAGCTCGAGCAGCGTGAACTCCTCGCCGCGCAGGTGCTCGAGGTGCCGCTGGTAGTGCGTCGTGTAGCGGTGCACGCCCCACTTGTCGGTGCCGAACTCGACCGCCAGCTCGGTGAGGTCCATCGCCAGCAGGCGGCGGCGGCGTTCCTTCGGGTCCTCGGGCACCCGGTCACCCTAGAACGAGGGCGCGCGCTGTCGATCTCGCCCTCCCCCGTACGTCATCACGGTGACAGACTCACCCCATCCCTCAACGAGAGGAGAGGCCCGATGACTTCCTACGTCGTGCTGCTGCCCGGAGACGAGAGCTACTGGGCGGACGCCACCGAGGAGGAGCGGACGGCGACGTACGCCCGACACACCGAGTTCGCCGAGACGCTGGCCGCTCGCGGCCACACGGTCACCGGGGGCGCCGAGCTGACCCACTCCAGCAGCGCCCGCGTCGTGCGCAAGGTCGGCGACGAGCTGGAGGTGACCGAGGGGCCGTACGCCGAGAGCGTCGAGCAGCTGACCGGCTTCTACTGCGTCGACAGCGACGACCTCGACGGACTGCTGGAGTGCGTCGGGATCCTGGCCGACGGCGACGGTGGCATCGAGGTCCGCGCGACCGTCGCGAGCAGCAACCCGGAAGCCGGCTAGATCGCCGGGGCGTGGTGCCCGAACGGCAGGTCCTCGACATGACCGAGGGCTCGGAGCACCGACGGCAGCATCGCCTTCGCCGTACGCCGGTAGCCGGCGGCGCTGGGGTGGAACCGGTCGAGGCTGAACATCTCGTCGGGGTTGGTGATGAAGAAGGGGCCGACCACGTGGGCCAGCGAGACGACGTACGCGCCGCGTTCGAGAGCCGCCTCCCGCTGGGCGTTGGCGAGCTGACGACTGGCGCGTGAACCGAGGCTGCGCAACGGCTGCGGAACCGGCCGCAGCGCTCCGAGGTCGGGGCAGGTGCCCACGACGACGCGGGCGCCGAGCTCGTGCAGCCGGTCGACGGCGTCGGTGAGGTGGCGTACCGACTCGGCCACCGGCACCCGGTGCGTCACGTCGTTGCCGCCGACCACGATGACGGCCACGTCGGGCCGGTAGCCATCGGGCAGGGCGTCGAGCTGGGCAGCGAGCACGCTCGACTCGGAGCCCACGCGGGCCGCCGTACGCAGTCGGACGGAGCTACGGGCGGCCTTGCCCAGCCCCTTCGCGAGCCGGGCGCCCAGGGTGTCCTTGGGCCGGTCGGCGCCGAGACCGGCGGCGATGGAGTCACCGAGCATCAGCAGGTCGAGACGACCCGAGTTGCTCTTCCGGTAGACCTTGTCGGCCTCCGGTGCGGCATGCCCGAGCGGGTCACCGATGATGCCGCGCGCGATCGCGGCCTGCCGCTGGAGGAACTGGCGCGCGCCGACGCTGCTGGTGACCGCGACACCGGCCGAGGCCAGCACACCCAGGGTCCATCGCTCGCGCGCTCGCATGCGCCGAGTAGAACCAGATCGGCCTGAACGCGCGGGCAACCCGACGTGACCGCCGGCCCAACGCTCGCCCTCAGTCGGCCAGCTCGGGCGGGAAGCCGCCGGTCGCGACCGGACCCCAGCGCTCGATGGTGAGCCGGATCAGCGACTTGCCCTGGTCGCGCATGGCCCGGCGGTACTCGTCCCAGTCGGGGTGCTCGCCGGAGATGCTCCGGAAGTAGTCGACCAGCGGCTCGACGGCCTCTGGCATGTCGATGACCTCGGCGACCCCGTCGACCTGCACCCACGGGCCGTTCCACTCGTCGCTGTGGACCAGTGCGCTGGCGTCGGGATTGCGTCTCAGGTTCGTCACCTTGGCCCGGGACGGGTACGTCGCCACGACGAGCCGGCCCTGATCGTCGACGCCGCACGAGACGGGTGAGAGCTGGGGTCGGCCGTCGCGGCGGGTCGTCACCAGGGTGACGCGGTGCCGGGGCCGGATGAAGTCCAGCAGTGCATCGCGGTCGACCCTGTCGTTGGTTGCGATGGTGCGTGCCATGGCTCCACTGTGCCCGACCTGTCGATATCGGCCACGCCCGCACGTCATCTCGGTGGAAGACTCACCCCACCGAGAAAGGAACGGTCATGACCGACTACATCCTGCTGATCCCGACCGACGAGGCCGCCTGGGACGCCCTGACCCAGGCCGACAAGGACGCGGTGTTCGGCAAGCACCGCGAGTTCGGCGAGGCGCTGGCCGCGCGCGGCCACAAGGTCAAGGCCGGCGCAGAGCTGACCCACAGCCGCGAGGCGAAGGTCATCACCGGCGACCGCGACGGCGTCGTCGTCACCGAGGGCCCGTACGCCGAGAGCGCGGAGCAGCTGTCCGGCTTCTACCTGATCGAGAGCGCCGACGTCGACGACCTCGTGCAGTGCGTCGGCATCCTGGCCGAGGGCGAGAAGGGGCTCGAGCTGCGCAGGTGCAACGGATGAGGCTGCTCGTCCTGCTCAACGAGGAGGACCCGACGGCGTGGGAGCGCGCGAGCGAGGAGCAGAGGCAGGCCGTGTTCGACGGCCACGCCGCGTTCGACGCAGCGCTCAAGGATCGGGGAGCCCTGGTCGCCGGCGAGGCGCTGGCCGGAGCGGCCGATGCCCGTGGCGTCCGCGACGGCGTGGTCATCGAGGGGCCGTTCGCCGAGTCCGCGGAGCAGCTGGTCGGCTTCTACCTCGTCGACCTCGACTCGATGGCGACGGCCCTGGAGCTCGCCGCCCTGTTGTCGCCCGGCTACACGATCGAGGTGCGACCCGTCACCTCGATCGAGGGGTACGACGGCTGACTGCGTGGAGGCACTCGACCGCGCGTGGCGCGAGGAGTGGGGACGGCTGCTGGCACTGCTGGTGGCCGGGTTCCGGCGCCTCGACCTGGCCGAGGACGGGCTGGCCGACGCGTTCGAGGCGGCCGCCCGCACCTGGCCGCGCGACGGCGTGCCCACCAACCCTGCGGGCTGGCTGCTGACGGCCGCCCGGCGACGCATCCTCGACCGGCTGCGGTCGGAGGCGGTCGCCGTACGCACCCTGCCGCGGCTTGCGGTGGAGTCCGAGCTGACCGAGGAGGCGCAGCGCGTGATGGCCGACGACGGGGAGGGACTGGTGGACGAGCGCCTGCGCCTGGTGCTGCTGTGCGCGCACCCGTCGCTGCCCGCCGACGCCGCGGCTGCGCTGACCCTTCGGCTGGTGCTCGGTGTCTCGACGCCCGACATCGCACGGCTGTTCCTGGTGAGCACCCCGACGATGGCGGCGCGGCTGACGCGGGCCCGCAAACGGCTCGCGGCCGAGTCGTTCGCGGTCCCGACCGGAGCCGAGCTGGTCGAACGCGTGGCGACGGTGGCCGACATCGCCTATCTGGCGTTCACGGCCGGCTACGCGCCGGGGTCGGGCGCGGACGTCGTCCGGACGGCGGAGGCCGGTGAGGCGGTCCGTCTGGTGCGCGTGCTGCGCGGGCTGCTCCCCCGCGGCTTCGCCGGCGCCGACGACATCGACGCCCTGCTCGCCCTCATGCTGTTGCAGCACGCCCGACGCGACGCCCGCGTGCGCGACGGCGCCCTGGTGCTGCTGCCACACCAGGACCGCTCGCGGTGGCACACGGCCGAGATCGACGAGGCGATCTGGCTGCTGCGGCCCCAGCTGTCGCGGCCGTCGACGCCGTACCTCCTCCAGGCACTGATCGCCGCCGAGCACGCCATCGCGGCCTCGGCCGACCAGACCGACTGGAGCCGGATCGCCCAGTGGTACGCCGAGCTCGAAGCGCTCGTGCCCTCACCCGTCGTACGGCTCAACCGCGCCATCGCGGTCGCCGAGGCAGACGGTCCACTCGCCGGACTGCGGCTGCTCGACGGTCTCGACCTGCCCGGCCACCGACTCCCCGGCGCCCGCGCCGAGCTGCTGGCCCGGTCGGGAGACGTCGCGGCCGCCGTCGCGTCGTACGACGAGGCGATCGGGCGGTGCGACAACGAGGCCGAGCGCGCGCACCTCGTGAGTCGGCGTGATGAGGTCGAGGGCCGCGGCTAGGTCGAGGGCCGCGGCTAGTGTGGGCCGGCCATGAGCCGACTCATCCATCTGAACGGGCCGCCGGGGATCGGGAAGTCGACCCTGGCACGACGCTATGCCGAGGCCCACCCGGGCGTGCTGAACTGCGACATCGACGTGCTCCGGACCCTCATCGGCGGGTGGGAGCAGGACTTCGGCCGGGCCGGGGCGCTCATCAGGCCGGCCGCGCTGGCGATGATCACGGCGTACCTCGAGGAGGGCAACGACGTCGTGCTGCCGCAGATGCTGTTCAGCCCCGTGGAGCTGGCCCGGTTCGAGGGCTGTGCTGTCGCGTCCGGTGCGCAGTTCGTCGAGCGGATCCTCTTCGACACCCCAGAAGCCACGATCGCGCGGTTCGCGCGTCGCGGCACGTCGGAGCCCGACGATCCCTGGCACGACACGGTGCGCGTCATCGTCGCGGCGAACGGTGGCGACGCGGAGCTGCTGCGGTGCCACGCGGCCCTCGAGGAGCTGGCGGCGCAGAGACCGGGCGCGGTCGTGATCAGGAGCGCGGAAGGAGCGGTCGACGAGACCTACCGGCTCCTGGTCGACTCGTTGGGCTGAGGGACGGCTCAGACGAGCTGCTTCTCGATCTCCTCGAAGGCCTGGCGGGCGTAGCCCTGCCACAGGCGGCCGAAGACCGGCATGATGCGCGCCGACCACGCGCTGCTGGGTCGGATCTCCCACCGCCAGGTGATGCGGGAGCCGTTGCCCGCGGACTCGACGGCCCAGGTGCCGTCGATGCTGGTGACCAGCGGCTTCATGGGGCCGGTGATCGAGTCGAGGCGATAGCCGAAGGAGCGTGGCGCGTCGACGGAGGTGAGGTGCTCGCGCATCGTGCCGCCGTCGGCGAGCCGGATGGTGCGGGTCTGGCCCGGCCGGCCCCACGGTCCGCCGCCGTCGATGTCGGTGCCCTTGATCGGCGGGATCGGCCCGTAGCGGCGGCTGAAGACCTGCTCGAGCGGCACCGGGAGCAGCCACTCGAACGTCGGCTCGACGGCGGTGGGGTAGGTGCGGGAGTACTCGAGCCGGGTGGCCGTCATCCGCCCGCGACCGCCGGGATCACCGAGATCTGGGTGCCCTCCGGGGTGACCGTCTCGAGGTTGTCGAGGAAGCGGACGTCGTCATTGCCGACGTACACGTTGACGAACCGGCGGAGCTGGCCGGCCTCGTCGAGGATCCGGCCCTTGATGCCGGTGTAGGAGCCGTCGAGGTGGTCGAGCACCTCGGCGAGGTTGGTGCCCTCGGCCGTCACCTCGGACTCCCCGCCGGTGTAGGTGCGCAGGATCGTGGGGATGCGGACGCTCACACTCATGGGTGTCCCTCTCAGGTCTTGGTCGGTGCCCTCAGGCTATGCCGGTGGCCGTGAACGCCGCGTACGACGGGTCGATCGTCGCCGCGACGGAGACCTGGTCGGCCACGGCGTCGAGCGTCTTGAGGCCGTGTCCGGTGTTGATGACGACGGTCTCGAGGCTGGTGTCGAGCTGTCCGCTCTCGACGAGCTTCTTGAGGCAGCCGACCGTGGTGCCGCCGGCGGTCTCGGTGAAGATGCCCTCGGTGCGGGCGAGCAGCACGATCGCCGCGCGGACCTCGTCGTCGGAGATGTCCTCGACGGCGCCGCCGGTCTGGCGGCAGATGTCGAGCACATAGATGCCGTCGGCCGGGTTGCCGATGGCCAGGCTCTTGGCGATGGTGTCGGGCTTGACCGGCCGGATCGCGTCGACGCCGGCCTTATAGGCGACCGAGACCGGCGAGCAGCCGGTGGCCTGGGCGCCGTACACCTTGTAGGGCTTGTCCTCGACGAGGCCGAGCTTGATCAGCTCCTGGAACGCCTTGTGCACCTTGGTGAGCTGCGAGCCGGACGCCACCGGGATGACGATCTGGTCGGGCAGCCGCCAGCCGAGCTGCTCGGCGATCTCGTAGCCCAGCGTCTTGGAGCCCTCGGCGTAGTAGGGCCGGACGTTGACGTTGACGAACGCCCAGCCCTCCTCCTCGCCGGCGATCTCGGAGGCGAGCTTGTTGACGTCGTCGTAGTTGCCGTTCACCGCGACCAGCGAGTCGGTGTAGACCGCACTGTTGACCTGCTTGGGCTTCTCGAGGTTGCTCGGGATGAACACGACGGTCTTGATGCCGGCCCGGGCGCCGGCCGCGGCGACCGCGTTTGCGAGGTTGCCGGTGCTGGGGCAGGCGAAGACCTTGGCCTTGAGCTCGACGGCAGCGCTCAGCGCGCAGGCGACGACGCGGTCCTTGAAGGAGTTGGTGGGGTTGGTGCTGTCGTCCTTGACCCACAGGTTGTCGATGCCGAGCTCGCGGCCGAGGTTGTTGGCCTTCAGCAGCCGGGTGAAGCCGGGCTCCATGTTGGGGCTCTGCTCGATGTCGTCGGGCACCGGCAGCAGCGCCTTGTAGCGCCAGATGTTGCGCGGACCGGCCTCGATCTGCTCGCGGGTCACGGTCGGGAACTCGTAGGCGATCTCCAAGGGTCCGAAACACTCCGGACACGCATAGAACGGACCGAGCTCGACCTGATGGCCGCACTCGCGGCACGAGAGGTTCTTCGCGTTGCCGAAGGCGCCGGCGCGAGGGGTCGTGGACGTCTTCTCGACGGTGGGAGCGCTCAAGGAATCCTCCTTCTCATCTGCCCCGTGACGGACCTCGCCGCGGGCCGGAATTAGCACCACTTCCGCGACTGCCGTCAGGCAGGAGGTTCGCGGCGGTTGCCGGGACGTCGACGGGCCGTTCCCTCAGTCCCTCTCGATGAGCTGGCCTCAGCCTAGGCGCGCGTCTCACCATGTGCACACCGAGTCCGCATGTTGGTCGGATGGCGGACGTGGCGTCAGCGGGCGTCGGCGAGCAGCTGGCGGAGCAGGTCGAGCACGCCGTCGGGGCCCTCGACCACGACGTCGGCCAGCTCGAGCAGCTCGTCGGGGCCCTCCGCGTCGGGGCTGGCCGAGCACACGAGCAGCGTCGCCAGGCCCGCCTCGCGGAGCTCGGCCACGGCGGCGAACGCCTCCAGGTCGCCGAGGTCGTCGCCGGCGAAGACGAACCCCTTGGCGCCCAGGTCGTCGACCAGCGAGTGCACGGCGATGCCCTTGTGCATCCCGGTCGCCCGCACCTCGGCGACCAGTCGGCCGGGCTCGATCATCAGGTCGTTGCGGGCGGCGGCATCGCGCAGCATCGGCAGCAGCCGGTCGAAGGCGGCCTCGGAGTCGGGCAGCCGACGCGTGTGTACGGCGACCGCGAGGCCCTTCTCCTCGACGTACGCCTCGGCGGCGTCGGCGCGACGCAGGATGCCCGGCAGCTCGCGCAGGTAGGAACTCAGCCCGTGCGGCGGTCGCGGCGAGATGACCCGGCGGTTGGTCGATGACCAGCGCTCGTTGCCGTACTGGCCGAAGAGGAAGAGCTCACGACCCGAGCCGCCCATGCGTGAGCCGACGTCGTCGAGACCGCCCAGGGCGAGCGCCTGGCGCGCCGGCCGGCCGGTGATGACCGCGATCGCCCGGACCACCTCGGACAGGTCGACCAGCAGGTCGGGGGCGTCGTCGTGGATGTGGGCCCGGGCGGGGTCCCCGACGATCGGGGCGAGGGTGCCGTCGAAGTCGAGGGCGACGACGGTGTCCCTGGCGACCGCGACGATCTCGTCGTAGCGCCGGCGGGCCGTGGCGGAGGTGAACTCCATGGGTTCACCCTGTCACGCCGCCGCCGGGAGCGGTCAGCCGGTGAGGACGACCGTCAGCGCGTCGAGGCGCATCGGGTCGACCGCGGGCATGACCCGGTCGATGCCGAGGTCGAGCGCCAGCAGCCGGGCCGCGGCCTTGAGCCGCTTCGGGTAGTAGACCGTCGAGCTGGGCACGGTGCCGTTCCAGTTGTCGGTGCCGACGACCTGCCACCCTGCCGAGACGGCGCTCTCGGCGGCTGTGCCGGCGAGGCCCTGGATGTTGGAGTTGTTGAAGATCTCGACCATCACCTTGGCCCGCTTGACCTGCGGCTTCGGCTCCTCGGTCGGGTCGGCGCTCGGCGTGGCCACCGGGGTGGCCGGGTCGCTGGGACCTGACACCGTCTCGATGCGGCGCTCGTCGGTGGGCTGGTCGCGCGTCGCGACGAAGGCGATGGCGGCCATGGCGACGGCGATGATGCTGAGCATCACGAGCGGGGAGGGCACGGCGACGCCGCGCTCGTTGCGGCTGCGCGTCATCACAGCTCGAAGCCGAGCCGGCGGGCCGAACGCTGGCGCTGGCGCTGCGAGCGGAGGCGCCGGAGCCGGCGGACCAGCAACGGGTCGGCCTCGAGGGCCTCATCGCGGTCGATCAGGGCGTTGAGCACCTGGTAGTAACGAGTCGACGACATGTCGAAGTTGTCGCGGACGGCCTGCTCCTTGGCACCGGCGTACTTCCACCAGTGGCGCTCGAACTCGAGGATCTCGCGGTCGCGGTCGCTGAGGCCGGCCGACTCCTCGGCCGGGTGGCCCTGGAGGGCGTTGGCAGCGTCCATGTCCGTCTCTCCCCTGTGCGGGCCCGTGGTGCAGGCATCGTGCGCGGCGTCTTCCGGCCCCATCGTAGGCGACGAACCACACCGATGTCATTCGACCCGGCGAGTCGTGTGGACAGTCTCTAGTCTGTCGGGCATGAGCAGTTCCGAGACACCCGTGCGCTGGGGCATCCTCGCCACGGGCGGCATCGCGCAGTCGTTCGCTCGCGACCTCCAGCTGGCCCCCGGTGCGGTGATCGCGGCGGTCGGGTCCCGATTCCGGGAGTCCGCAGAGGCGTTCGCCGCCGACCACACCGGCGGCAGCGGCTGCCGCGCCCACGCGTCGTACGACGCGCTGGTCGCCGACCCCGACGTCGACGTGGTCTACATCGCCACCCCGCACTCGATGCACCTCGAGGGTGCGCGGCTCGCCTTCGAGGCCGGCAAGCACGTGCTCTGCGAGAAGCCGCTGACGCTCAACACAGCGGAGGCGGAGGAGATGGTGCGGCTGTCCCGCGAGCACGACCGCTTCCTGATGGAGGCCATGTGGATGGCCTGCCACCCGCGCATCCGGGCGGTGCGCGACGGCTTGGCCGCCGGCCGGTTCGGCACCCCGCGCTCGCTGCAGGCGGGCATCGGGTTCCGCGTCGAGCGTCCGCCGACCGACCGGCTCCTCGACCCGGCCCTGGGGGGCGGCGTGCTGCTCGACATGGGCGTCTACCTGCTCACCTTCGCCCATCTGATGCTCGGCGAGGCCACCGACGCTGCGTGCCGTCGCCGACCTCGACGCGCGGGGCGTCGACCGCGACGTCGTCATCGCGGGCCGCTACCCCGGCGGCGCCGTCGCCGCGCTCAGCGCGACGATGACCTCCGACCCACGGCGTACGGCGTGGATCGGGACGGACCTCGGCCGCATCGAGCTCTCGGGCTCGTTCCACCACCCGGACGCGGTGACCTGGCTGCCCACCGACGGCGAGGCCGAGGACGTGCCGGGTGTGGAGCCGTTGATCGGTGGCGGCCTGGGCAACGAGGCCGCCGAGGTGATGCGGTGCGTGCGTGCCGGCCTGCGCGAGAGCCCGCTGGTGCCGCACGCGCAGACGCTGGCGCTGATGCGGCAGATGGACGACCTGCGAGGCCAGATCGGGGTCCGGTATCCGTCGGACGACTGACCTCTGGGGGTGGGGCGGGCGTCGCAGGCCCCGACTAGGGTTGGCGACGTGACCACATCCGGGAAGGCCGACCTCGTCATCGTCGCCAACCGGCTGCCCGTCGACCGGGTCGACAACGCCGAGGGCACTCCCGGCTGGCGCCGCTCCCCCGGCGGCCTCGTGAGCGCGCTCGAGCCGGTGCTGAGGGCCAACGACGGCGCGTGGATCGGCTGGCCGGGCGGCACCGAGGACGACCTCGAGCCGTTCGTCGAGGACGGCATGTCGCTGGTCCCGGTGCACCTGACGGCGCAGGAGATCGAGGAGTTCTACGAGGGCTTCTCCAACGGCACCCTGTGGCCGCTCTACCACGACGTGGTGGCCAAGCCGGAGTTCCACCGCGAGTGGTGGGACTCCTACGTCACGGTCAACGAGCGGTTCGCCGCGAAGGCGGCCGAGGTCGCCGCCAAGGACGCCACGGTCTGGGTGCACGACTACCAGCTCCAGCTGGTGCCGCAGATGCTGCGTGAGCTGCGACCCGACCTGCGCATCGGGTTCTACCTGCACATCCCGTTCCCGCCCGGCGAGCTCTTCCAGCAGCTGCCATGGCGGCGCCAGATCCTCGAGGGCCTGCTCGGCGCAGACGTCGTCGGCTTCCAGCTCGCCGGTGGCGCCCAGAACTTCATCCGGCTGGTGCGCCAGCGCGTCGGCCACAAGACGCACCGCGACCTGGTCTACCTGCCCGACGAGCGCACGGTGCGTGCCGCGGCGTACCCCATCTCGATCGACACCTCGGGCTTCGAGGAGCTCGCACGCTCCGAGGCGGTCGCCGAGCGGGCGGCCGAGATCCGGCGCGCGCTGGGCAGTCCGAGCAAGCTGTTCCTCGGCATCGACCGGCTCGACTACACCAAGGGCATCTACGCCCGGCTCCGCGCCTACAGCGAGCTGATCCGCGATGGTGGGCTCGACGTCGATGACGCCGTGTTCGTGCAGGTGGCGACGCCGTCTCGCGAGCGGGTCGAGCAGTACATCTTGATCCGTGAGGAGATCGAGCAGCTGGTCGGCCAGGTCAACGGCGACCTCGGGCGCATCGGCAAGCCGGTCATCTCCTACCTGCACTCTTCCTACCCGCGCGAGGAGATGGCCGCGCTCTACCGCGCCGCCGACGTCATGGTCGTCACCCCCTACCGCGACGGCATGAACCTCGTGGCCAAGGAGTACATCGCCTGCCGCTACGACGACGAGGGCGCGCTGGTGCTCTCGGAGTTCGCGGGTGCGGCCAACGAGCTGCGCCAGGCCTGGCTCGTGAACCCCTACGACATCAACGGCATGAAGCAGGCGCTGCTCGACGCCCACCGGTCGACCGACAAGGAGCGGGCGAAGCGGATGAAGGCGATGCGCAAGACCGTCGTCGAGCACGACGTGAAGGCCTGGGCCGACGCGTTCCTCGAGGAGCTCTCGCAGGTGCCCGAGTCGCACGGCAAGCCGCTCCGGCCGGCCCGGCGCTCCTGAGCCGTGCGGCTCCTCTTCACGTTCATCGGAGGAAGCGGTCACCTCCAGCCGCTCGTCCCGCTGGCCCGGGCCGCCGAAGCGGCCGGTCACTCCGTGGCCGTCGCGGGGTCGGGCAAGGTGACCGACGCCGTCCGGGCGGCCGGCTTCGAGTCCATCGCGACGAGCGCGCCGGCCGAGGCGGCCACCACGTCCCGGGCAACGCGCGACCTCAGCCCGCTCGAGCCGGCCGACGGTGAGGCCGCCGAGCTCGAGTTCGTCGAGAACTTCGCCCGCAAGGGCGCGCGCCGCCATGCGGCGGCCCTGCTCGACGTCGTACGCGCGTGGCAGCCGGACGTGGTCGTCCGCGACGAGGCCGACTTCGGCGCGGGGATCGCCGCCGAACGACTCGGCGTGCCGTGCGCCGTCGTACTGGTGCTGGCCGCGGGATCGCTGGTACGGCGCGACCTCGTGCCCGCGGCCCTCGACGAGGTGCGGGGCGAGCACGGGCTGGGACCCGACCCGGCGCTGCGGATGCTGGACGGCGATCTGGTGCTGTCGCCGTTCCCGCCCAGCTTCCGCCACCCGGACCACCCGCTGCCGGCCGGCGCGTTCACGTTCCGCACCCAGGTGGCCGGCCAGCCTCGCGCCGATCAGACGCCGGTCGCCTACTTCACCCTCGGCACGTCGTTCAACAGTGCGTCCGGCGACCTGATGGAGCGGGTGCTCGCGGGACTGCACGACTTTCCCGGCCGCGTCGTCGCGACGGTGGGGCGTGGCGTCGACCCCACGGAGCTGCCGCCGCAGCCCGGGCACATCACTCTCGAGAGGTACGTCGACCAGGCGGCGCTGCTGCCGTCGTGCGACGTGGTGATCTCGCACGGCGGATCGGGAAGCGTCGTCGGCGCCCTGGCCCACGGCCTGCCGACGCTGCTCCTCCCGCTGGGCGCCGACCAGACGCACAACGCCGAGCGGGTCACCGAGCTCGGTCTCGGCCTGGCGCTCGACGCGGTGACGGCCACACCGGCCGGCGTGGGCGCTGCCGTGCGGACCCTGCTCGACGAGCCGGCGTACAGGAGGGCGGCGGGGGTGGTCGCGGCCGAGATCGCGAGCCAGCCGGGTCCCGACGCGGTGGTGCCGCTGCTCGAGGCGATGGGCTGAGTCAGCGCCCGCGCGGCACCGTCACCGCGGCAATAGCCGTCGTCAGGGGCACTGCGAGGACCAGGCCGATGCCGCTCGCGAGCGTGCGGACGATCTCCTCGCTGATCTCCTCGGTGGCGAGCAGGATCGACACGGGCAGCCCGTAGAGCTGGAGGATCAGCAGCACGGCGAGGGCGGTGCCGGTGTAGGCGAAGACGATCGTGTAGATCGTCGAGGCGATGTGGTCGCGGCCGATCCGCATGCCGCTGGCGAACACCGCGGCGCGGCTCATCGTCGGCGCCGCGGCACGGATCTCCCAGACCGACGACGACTGCGCGATGGTCACGTCGTTGAGGACGCCGAGGCCGGCCACCACGGTCGCGCAGGCCATCAGGCTCTGGAAGCTGAGGTCGCCGACGTACGCCGACAGGATGCCGGCCGGCTCGTCCGCGATGCCCGTCAACCTGGTCGCCCCCACCGCCGCGATGCCGATCCCCGCGGTGACCAGGATGCCGGCGAGGGTGCCGGCGAGCGCTGCGCTGGTGCGCATCGACGGCCCGTGGGTGAGGTACAGCACCACGAACATGATCACCGTCGAACCGGAGAGCCCCACGAGGAGGCCGGACCCACCCGTCAGCAGGGCCGGCAGCATGAACTCCCAGATCACCAGGCCGCTCAACGCCAGCCCGACCAGGGCGAAGAAGCCGCGCCACCGCGCGACGACGACCACGAGCAGGACGAAGGCCAGCGTCATGACCAGGAGCGGCGTGCGTCGCTCGGTGCCGAAGTAGCCGTACGTCGTCTCCGCGCCGTCGGCTCCGGGAGTGCGTTGGAGCCGCACCTCGTCGCCCGGCACGAGTCCCGAGTCGGTGACCTGCGGGGCGACCGACACGGTGACCTGCTCGCCCTCTCCGGCACCGGTGCTGACCGTGGCCTGGATGTTGCCGCAGTCCTCGCCACTGGCGACACCGCCGTTGGCCGGGCGCGGGCAGACGGGCTGTACGGCGTCGACCGCCGCAGTCGGGAAGGTGACACCCTCGGCGGCGTACGGCACCGCGTCCACGACGTCGTCCACGTCCGCGCCGCTCGGCCAGAGCGCGACCGTGCCGATCACGGCCACCACCCCCGCCAGGAACAGGGACACCAGCAGCACGAGCCGCGGCGTACGCGCGACCTCGAACCCGTCACCGCGGCTGTCCGCGCGGTGCGAGTGCCCTGATCCCATGCGCCCATCCTTGCGGATCGCCGACCCGCGGTCGGCCGGACGGGTCTCGATACGCTCGCTGGCGCTCGCTACTCGACCAACGAAGATCGGTGGTCGAGTGCCCTGATCGCCGGGTGCGATCCTCCGCTGGTTGAGGAGGTTGCGCAGCAACCGTCTCGAAACCTGCGGACCGCCGCGGGGGCCTGGACTCCGAGACAGGCGCTAGCGCGCCTTCCTCAACCAGCGGCGCACACCGGCACCTTCCTCAGTCGGGGGCCTTCGAGCGGGGCTCGAGGTCGCCGAGCATGATGGCGGTGATCTCCTTCTCGACGGTCTCGGAGACGCGGCCCCAGCCGGGCTCGTAGCCGTAGAGCTCACCCAGGGTGATCGTGCGGGACTGGCCGTCGAGGATGTCGACGTCGCTGGGAGTGATCAGCGAGGGGTGCACGACGCCGACGGCCTCGGAGACCTTGAGCAGGTCGCGGCGCATCGAGATGAGGTAGTTGGCGACGCGCACGCTCTTGAGCCCGACGTCGAGACCTCTGGTGAACCGCGGGTTCTGGGTCGCGACGCCGACCGGGCAGTGGTCGGTGTGGCACTTCTGGGCCTGGATGCACCCGATCGCCATCATCGCCTCGCGACCGACGTTGATCATGTCGGCGCCCAGGGCGAAGGCCACCACGGCGTTCTCGGGTACGCCGAGCTTGCCGGCCCCGATGAACGTGACGTCGTCGGCCAGGCCGGCAGCCGCGAAGCGCCGGTAGACCTGCGTGAAGGCGATGCGGAACGGGTAGGCCACGGAGTCGGCGAAGATCATCGGCGCAGCGCCGGTGCCGCCCTCGCCGCCGTCGATGTTGACGAAGTCGACGCCCCGCTCGCGGGGCAGCATCGCCTCGATCAGGTGGTCCCAGAACTCCAGGTTGCCCACGGCCGACTTGATGCCGACCGGCAGCCCGGTCTCGCTCGCCACGAACTCGACGAAGTCGAGCATCGAGTCGACGTCGTGGAAGACCTCGTGCCTGCTGGGCGAGGCGCAGTCGACGCCCTCGGGGATGCCTCGGATCTCGGCGATCTCGGCCGACACCTTCTCCCCCGGCAGCATGCCGCCGAGGCCCGGCTTGGCGCCCTGGCTGAGCTTGACCTCGATCGCGCGCACGGGCGCGGATACGACGAGATCCTTGAGGCGCTCGATGTCGAACCGGCCGTGCTCGTCGCGGCAGCCGAAGTACGACGTACCGATCTGGAAGATGATGTCGCCGCCGTTGCGGTGGTACGGCGAGAGCGCGCCCTCGCCGGTGTTGTGCAGCGAGCCCACCATCGCGGCGCCCTTGTTGAGCGCCTCGATGGCCGCGCCCGACAGCGACCCGAAGCTCATCCCCGAGACGTTGACGACCGACTCGGGACGGAACGCGTGCGTGCGGCCGCGCGGCCCGCCGAGCACCTTCGCCGCCGGCAGCGGCACCTTCTCGTCGCCGTGCGGCGCGGTCTGGGCGCCCGGCCCCATGAACGTGCGGTGCTTGATGATCGGGTAGCCCTCGACGTGCTCGATGTCATTGTCGGTACCGAACCCGAAGTAGTTGTTCTCCAGCTTCGCGCTGGCGTAGATCCAGGCACGCTGGTCGCGGGTGAAGGGTCGCTCCTCGTCGTTGGACGCCACGACGTACTGGCGCAGCTCGGGCCCGAAGCGCTCGATCAGGAAGCGGGCGTGCCCGACCACCGGGAAGTTCCGGAGGATGGCGTGCCGCTTCTGGGTCAGGTCGTGCGCGGCCACTCCACCGATGGCTGCGGCCCCGAGGGCGGCGAGGGTCCACTTCATGCGTCAGGTCTAGTCCCGGGCGGCACGCTTGTCGACCACCCCCGTGGGTGGGGCGCGTATCTTGCCCTCATGGATCTGATCCCCAAGCCTGATCAGGTCGTGTCCGCGGCGGGCAACGTCGCCCACATGGTCGCCTACGGCGGACTGGCCGACCTGCGGACGATGCCGCGCACGCTCATCGACGACGGCAACCTCCGCGAGGTCTACCACTACCGGCCCGCTGCGCACGCGGTCGAGACCGGCGACCCGGTGCTGCTCGTGACGCCGCTCGCCGCGCCCGCGCTCTGCTTCGACCTGCGCCGCGGCTGCTCGCTGGTCGAGCACCTCGTGACCGGCGGTCGGCCGACGTACCTGGTGGAGTACGGCCAGGTGTCGTTCAAGGACCGCACCCTGGGCATGGAGCACTGGATCGACGACGTCGTGCCGGCCGCGATCCGCGAGGTGTCGGCCCATGCCGGCGGGCGGCCGGTGCACGTGGTCGGCTGGAGCGTCGGCGGGATCTTCGCGCTGCTGGCGGCGGCGGACCAGCCGGACCTGCCGATCGCCTCGGTGACGCTGGTCGGCTCGCCGTTCGACACGTCGAAGGTGCCGATCATCGCGCCGGTACGGCCGCTGCTCAACCTTGGTGGCGACGGCCGCGGCGCGATCACGCGCGCCTACCAGGCGATGGGCGGGGCGCCACAGCCCCTGGTCCGGTGGGCCTTCCAGCTGTCGTCGTTCCAGAAGCTGGTGACCAAGCCGATCGCGCTGGCCACCCATCTCGACGACCGCGACTTCCTGGCGCAGATCGAGGCCGTCGACCGCTTCACCTCGAAGATGACCGCCTACCCCGGGCGCACGTTCGGGCAGCTCTACCACCGGCTGATCAAGGGCAACGGCCTGGTCGACGGCAGGTTCGAGCTCGACGGCCGGACCATCTCGCTGGCGTCGATCACCGCGCCGGTGCTGGTGTTCGGCGGTGCCAACGACGGCATCGCGCCGATCGCCGCGGTGCGCGCCGTGCTCCCGCTGCTCACCGGGTCGCGCGAGGCGCGCTTCGAGGTCGTGCCGGGTGGCCACCTCGGCATGCTGACCGGCCGCGCCGCACGGCGTACGACGTGGCAGGTGCTCGACGAGTGGGTGGAGCAGTGGTCGACGCCGTCCGTCGAGGAGCCGGTGGCCACGCCCGTCAGGAAGAGGCCCGCCGTCAAGAAGGGTGCCAAGAAGGCCGCCCCACGGAAGAAGGCCGCCGGCAAGAAGCCCGCCGCCACCACGGCCGACCGGTCGACGATCGGCGTCAACCCGCGCCGACGCTACGGCTCGGGAGGGTCGCGCTCTCTCGCTCCCTGACCCCATCCTCTATTGTTGGGTCACTTACTCGACATTGGGGGACGCAGATGACCGTGCAGGCCCAGACCACCCGCCGCGGAGTGCTCGTCGGCGCGGCAGCCACGGGCGGCCTCGCCGCCGGCACCGCCGCAGCGGCCGCAGCACCCGGCCGCCACAAGGGCCGGCCGCGACACGACCGGCCCAACGTGATCGTCGTGTCGATCGACGACCTGGGCTGGGACGAGCTCGGCTGCTACGGCAACACGTTCAACGAGACGCCGCACATCGACCGACTGGCCCGCGAGGGCACCCGCTTCACCAACGCGTACGCCGCGGCGCCACTCTGCTCCCCCACCCGCGCGGCCCTGGTGACCGGGCTCTACCCGGGCCGCACCGGCGTCACCGACTTCCTGCGCCCGGAGGCCGCGACCAGCGACAACTTCCTCCCGACCGGCCTGCGCACGGTGCCGGAGGTGCTGCGGTCGCGCGGCTACACCAGCGGCCTGATCGGCAAGTGGCACCTGACCGAGACCTACAGCGGTGCGTACGACGAGCGGCCGGGCAACCCGTACGCCCACGGCTTCGACGACGTCCGCGCCTCCGAGCAGCTCTACATCGGCGACGGCGACTACTTCCACCCGTACTTCTTCATGCCGACGCTGCCCGCCCGCACGCCCGGCGAGCACCTCACCGACCGGCTCGCCGACGAGGCCGTCGACTTCGTGACCCGGCACCGCCGCGAGCCGTTCTTCCTGCACCTGTCCAACTACGCCGTGCACACCGCGCTCGACGGCAAGCCCGACCTGGTCGCGAAGTACGCCGCCAAGCCGGGCGCCGACCAGGCGCCCAACCGGCCCGTGCTCGCCGCGATGCTCGAGAGCATCGACGACCAGGTCGGCCGGATCGTGGAGACGCTCCACCGGCTCCACATCGCCGACGACACACTGCTCCTGCTCACCTCCGACAACGGTGGCCCGTACCGCGACGCCAACCAGCCGCTGCGCGGCGGCAAGGGCGAGCTGTACGAAGGCGGGATCCGGGTGCCGCTGGTGGCGTACTGGCGGGGCCACGTGCGCCGCGGCCGCGTCGACGACACCCTCACCAGCACCATCGACGTGCTGCCGACCGCCCTCGACCTGGCCGGCGGGAAGCCGCGCGAGGAGGACTTCGACGGCGTCAGCATCGCGTCGGCGCTGACGGGCCGCGGCCGCCCCGTGCGCCGCGACACGCTCTTCTGGGCCTACCCGCACCACATCGGCAAGACCCACCCGCACGCCGCCGTGCGGTCGGGCCGGCACAAGCTGGTGCTCCACCTGCGCGACGGACGGTCGGAGCTCTACGACCTCGACGCCGACCAGGCCGAGACGACCGACCTGTCGGCCATCGACCCCGCCACCACGGCACGGTTGCGGGCGCTCCTCGAGGCACATCTCGCCGAGCTCGACCTCTACCCCGGACCGCCGACGGAGGCGACCCACCCGACGAGCGAGATCGACGAGCCGTTCGACACCGACCTCGCGTCGTACGCCGTGGTGCCGGTGCCGTCGGGCTCCTTCGCGGGCCAGGCGACCGTGGCCGACGGACAGCTGAAGGTCACCACCACCGAGGCGACCCACCTGCTCGCCATCTCGTCGGTCGCGCCCGCCTCGGGCGAGGTCGCCGTCACCCTCGACCCGGGCGGCTTCGCCAACTCCGGCACGCAGGAGACGGTCTTCGTCGGCCTCGCGAAGGACGGCGACAACTACGTGCTGCTGCGCTACCGCCACGATCTGCACCGCGTCGGGCTGGGACCTGCGCTCCGGCGGCAAGCTCATCACCAACGGCGCCGAGCCACTCGGCAGCCTCGACGGCTCGGTCGACCTCGACGACCCGGACGCGCGCTTCAGCTTCGTGCTCCGCGGCACCCTCGTCACGGCGTACGTCGAGCAGGGCGCGGGCTGGGAGTTCCTCTTCCGGTTCGACGTGGGTGGGGTCATCGACCTCGCGCGACCCGGCCGTTCGGGCGGAGTACCGCTACGCCGTCGGGGCGAGGCTCGACTCGGGCATCGTGTCCCTCGACGGGTTCACCGCCCGGCTCGCGTAGTCTCCGCGTTCCGGCCGGGCATCCGCCTCCGGATCGCTACGCTCGCCCAGCCACCGTCAGCACGACCAGGAGACCTTCATGAACGCGCCCGCGAGCCGCCGTGCCCTGCTGGGCGGCATCGTGGGTGGCGCCCTGGTCGGCGCGCTGCCGCGGTCGTCGGGCGCGGCCCCGCCCGCCGCCGTACGCCCTCCGAACATCGTCGTCGTCTCGATCGACGACCTCGGCTGGCGCGAGCTGGGCTGCTACGGCCACGCGTTCAACGAGACGCCCGAGATCGACAGGCTCGCCCAGCAGGGCATGCGCTTCACCAGTGCGTACGCCGCCGGGCCGTTGTGCTCGCCGACGCGCGCGGCACTGGTGAGCGGCCTCTACCCGGCGCGCACCGGCGTCAGCGACTTCCTGCGACCCGAGCAGGGTCCGGGGACGCACTTCCTCCCACCTCGCACGCGCAGCCTGCCCGACCACCTGCGCAGGTCCGGCTACACCAGCGGCCTGATCGGCAAGTGGCACCTGACCGAGGACTACAGCGGCCGCTACCGGAGCCGGCGCGCCAACCCGTTCCAGCTCGGCTTCGACGAGGTGCGCGCGTCCGAGAGCCGCTACATCGCCGACGGCGACTACGTGGCGCCGTACTCCTTCATGCCGGGGCTGGCCGCCCCGCGGGGCGAGTACCTCACCGACCGGCTGGCGCGCGAGGCCACCGGCTACATCACCCGGCACCGCGACCGGCCGTTCTTCCTGCACGTCTCCAACTTCGCCGTGCACACGCGGCTGCAGGCGAAGCCCGAGCTGGTCGCGAAGTACCGCGCCAAGCCCGGCGCCACCCGCCCCGGCAACCTGCCGGTGCTCGCCGCGATGCTCGAGAGCGTCGACCAGCAGGTCGGCGAGATCTCGCGCACCCTCGCCCGGCTGGGCCTCGCCGGCGACACGCTGCTGATGGTCACGTCCGACAACGGCGCACCGCGGCACGACGCCAACCGGCCGCTGCGCGGGGGCAAGGGCCAGCTCTACGAGGGCGGCATCCGGGTGCCGCTCGTCGCGCACTGGCCGGGCACGGTCGCCCCCGGCCGCACCGACGACACGATGACCAGCACCATCGACCTGCTGCCGACGGCGGTCGAGCTGGCCGGGCGTACGCCGCCGCGCAAGGTAGACGGACGCAGCATCGCGCCGGTGCTGACCGGCACGGGTGGACTCGATCGGGAGACGCTCTTCTGGGTGCACCGGCCCGGCTTCCGGCGATCCGACACCCGCGCCGCCGTACGCGTGGGCGACCTGAAGCTGATCCGGCAGGGCGGCCGGGCCGAGCTCTTCGACCTCGGCGCCGACCCCGGCGAGAGGCGCGACCTGGCCAGCCGCAAGCCCAAGACGGTCAAGGGCATGAAGCAGCTGCTCAACGCGCACCTGCGCGACGTCGACGGCCGGCGATGACCTACGCCGACGTGCTGCCGCGCGGGGTGCGCTTCGGCTATGGCTCGGGCTCGGTGGCCACCGGCGCGTTCGGCACGGTGCCCGGCCTGATGCTGCTGCCCTACCTCACCGACACCCTCGGCATCGCCGCGCTGTGGGCCGGGCTGATCGTGTTCGCGCCGAAGGCCTGGGACGTCGTGCTCAACCCGATCGCCGGCCGCATCAGCGACCGCACCGACGACCCGCGCGGCCCGCGCCGGCCGTGGCTGCTCCGGGCCGGGTTGCTGCTCGCGGTCTGCTTCGCGCTGATCTTCGCCGCCCCCGACATCGGCGCGTGGCTCGGCGCCCTGTGGGTGCTGGTGTTCTTCCTCGCCTGCGCCACGGCGTACGCGTTCTTCCAGGTGCCGTACGTCGCGATGCCCGCCGAGATGACCACGTCGTACGACGAGCGCACCCGGCTGATGACGTGGCGGGTCGCGATCCTGGCGTTCACGATCATGCTGGCCGGCGCGACGGCGCCGCTGATCCGCGACGGCGATCGGCGGCCGCGGCGGCTACCGGGTGATGGGCGTCGCGATGGCGGCGATCATCGTGGTCGGGGTCGTCGGGGCGTACGTCGGCACGCGCCGCGCGCCGATCGGCACCGTCTCGGCGGGTGCCGGGTCGCTGCGCGAGCAGCTGAAGGTGGTCGCCGGGGCGCGCGACTTCCGGCTGCTGCTGACGACGTTCGTGATGCAGGCCCTGGCCACCGGCTGCATGCTCGCGGGCGTCGACTACCTCGCCTCCGACGTGCTCGACCGGTCCGGCGCGAGCACGATCCTGTTCGTCTGCTTCGTCGGCCCGGCGCTGGTGCTGACGCCGGTGTGGGCGCGCGTCGGCACCCGGCTGGGAAAGAAGCAGGGCTACCTGATCGCATCGGTGGTGCTGGCGGCCGGCGCGCTGCTGGCGGTGCTCGCCCGCACGTCACCGCCGGCTGTCGTGTTCGCGGCGACGGCCCTCGTGGGCGTCGGCTACGCCGGCTGCCAGGTCTTCCCGATGGCGATGCTGCCCGACGCGGCCGCGGTCGACGCGCGTCGTACGGGCAGCAACCGGATCGGCGTCTACACCGGCGTCTGGACCGCCGGCGAGACCCTCGGCCTGGCCCTCGGCCCGGGCGTCTTCGCGGTGGTGCTGGCGATCGGCGGCTACCGCTCCTCGACGACCGGTGACGTCGCCCAGCCCGACTCGGCGCTGACGGCGATCACGCTGGGGTTCTCGGTGCTGCCCGCCGTGCTCACCGTGCTGAGCCTGTGGTGGCTGACCCGCTACTCGCTCGACGCCGACGCAGGTCGATGAGAAGGTCTCCGGGTGAGCGATCCCCTTCAGCGGCTCCGTGAGATGCAGCTGGGCGACCTGCCCGTGCACGGCGGCCGGACCCTGGCCTACGTCTACGACTCCGGCGACAGCGAGGTCGCGCGGGTGGGCAGCGAGGCGGTCGCGGCGTACGCCGCGTCCAACGCGCTCGACCCGACCGCGTTCCCGAGCCTGCTGCGGATGGAGAACGAGCTCGTCGGGTTCGCGTGCGACCTGCTCGACGCACCGCCTTCTGCCGTCGGGTCGGTCACCTCCGGCGGCACCGAGTCGGTGCTGCTCGCCGTGCAGGCGGCGCGCGACAGCAAGCCGTCGGTCACGGCGCCGAGCATGGTGATCCCGTCGACCGCGCACGCCGCGTTCCACAAGGCCGCGCACTACTTCGGGGTGCGTGCGGTGGTGGTGCCGGTGGGCGACGACTTCCGCGCCGACGCGGCCGCGATGGCCGGTGCCATCGACGACGCGACCGTCCTCGTCGTGGCCTCCGCGCCGTCGTACGCGCACGGCGTGGTGGACCCGGTCACCGAGATCGCCGCGGCGGCTGCTGCGGCCGGGGTCCGCTGCCACGTCGACGCCTGCATCGGCGGCTGGGTGCTGCCGTACGCCGCCCGGCTGGGCCGCGACGTACTCCCGTGGACCTTCGCGGTCGAGGGCGTCACGTCGATCTCGGTCGACACCCACAAGTACGCCTACGCGCCGAAGGGCACGTCGCTGCTGCTGCACCGGGACTCGGCGCTACGTCGGGATCAGTACTTCGCCTCGGCCGCGTGGCCGGGCTACACGATGCTCAACTCCACGATGCAGTCGACGAAGTCCGGCGGCCCGCTCGCCGGGGCGTGGGCGGTGCTGCAGACGATCGGCGACGAGGGGTACCTCCGGCTGGCGCGTGAGGTGTTCTCGGCTGTTGACCGGCTCGTCGCCGGGCTCGCGTCGGTGCCGGGTCTGCGGGTCGTCGTACGTCCTGACTCGACACTGCTCGCTCTGGCCACCGACGACTCGTGCGACCCGTTCACGGTGACCGACGAGATGCTGGCGCGGGGGTGGTACGTCCAGCCGCAGCTGTCGTACGGCGACCGGCCCGCCGACGATCCACCTGTCCGTCAGCGCGGCGACCCTGCCCCACGTCGAGTCAGCTTCTGACCGCGCTGAGGGAGTCGGTGGCGGCCGCCGTCGGGCCGGGCCGGTCGCCGTCGACCCCGGCGTGGTGGCGTTCATCGAGGCACTCGACCCGGCGACCCTGACCGACGCCGACTTCGACGGCCTGCTCGCGGCGTCCGGACTGGTCGGCGAGACCGCCGACGGCGAGCCTCGCGCTGCCCGAGCGGATGGCGCCGGTCAACGCGATGCTCGACGTGGCGTCACCCGCCGATGCGAGAGGCGTTGCTGGTGGCGTTCCTCGACCGACTGTCCCGGCCGGTGCGGGGTGGTTAGGACTTCAGGCGAGGTGGCGGGCGATCGTGCGCGCGCAGTCGAGGGCCTCGGTGTGCGTCGTGTCGACCTCGACGTCGTAGTCCACTCCCTGGTGGACGATCTCGGCCTGCGAGGCGGCCATGCCCCCGACCCGGTCGCCACGGGCGATCTCGCGGCCGGCGGCGACCTCTGCGTCACAGCGCACCCCGACCCACAGCACCTCGAGGTCGCCCAGCGCGTCGCGCCACCGTCGCTGCGAGGTCGCGCCGCCGAGGAACACCTCGTCGAGGATGATGCCGGCGCCCGACCGGCTCATCTCGATGATCCCGGCCATCCAGGCGGCCTCCAGCTTCCGGAACACCGGTCCCACCGTGACCTCGCCGTTCGGACCGAACTCGATCCCGGCGTCGGAGGCCTGCATCCGCGCCGGCAGGGCCTCGACGAAGCTGTCGGTGCCGAAGACCAGCCAGGCGTCGGGAAGGATCTCCTGCAGGCACCGGATGATGCCCGACTTGCCCGAGCTGGAGCCTCCGTTGAGGACGATCATCTGCGCCGGCACGGGGCCACCGTAGCGGCCGGCTACGCGAGCCCTCGGGCCGCCAGCCACTTCCTCGCCGCGGTCTTCGACGCCCGCGCCAGCCATGCGTCCTGCACGACCTCGGTGACCTCGTCTACGCCGAGCCGGCCGACGTGCGCGCCGCGCAGGAGCACCGAGGGGTGGCCGTCGAAGTGCGGGGTCGAGAAGTACGGCGTCGACTCGTCGTCGACGAGGGCGCGCTTGGCCTCCTCCGACTCGACCCAGAAGACGATCACGTCGTCGTACCGCTCCCCCGTCTCGGGGTCGAAGGCGTCGGGCCGGGCGTTGCGGAAGAAGACGAAGCTGCGGCCGGACACCTGGTAGACCGCACGACCGCCCTCGGCCAGCTTCACGCCCGGGAGTGCGCGGGCGACGTCGTGGATGTCGTCGACCTTCGCGCGCCGGGCCATGGGGTGAGTGTATGGACCTTGGTTTCGAGGCTCGCTGCGCTCGCACCTCGACCAGCGGCCCTATCCGCTGGTTGAGGAGGTTGCGCGGCAACCGTCTCGAGACCGAGGACGAGCCATCCCAGGTCTCGATACACCGGCTCGTCCCTCGCCGGCACTCGGCCGGCGAGATGGGGCAGACTCGCGGGCATGGGTGCGCTGGCGGGGTTGGTGGAGCGACGCCTGGTGGCCCCCGACTGGGCCGAGGCGCTGGCGCCGGTCGACGAGCAGATCGCGGTGATGGGGCGCTTCCTGCGCGAGGAGATCACGGCCGGTCGGTCCTACCTGCCGGCCGGCGACGACATCCTCAAGGCGTTCGCGCGGCCGCTGGCCGGCGTACGCGTGCTCGTGGTCGGGCAGGACCCGTACCCGACGCCCGGCCACCCGATCGGGCTCAGCTTCGCGGTGGCGCCCGACGTACGCCCGGTGCCGCGGTCGCTGGCCAACATCTACACCGAGCTGCGAAGCGACCTGGAGATCGAGACGCCCGCTCACGGCGACCTGACCGGCTGGGCCGACCAGGGCGTGATGCTGCTCAACCGCGTGCTGACGGTGCGGCCCGGTGAGGCCGCGTCGCACCGCGGCCGCGGCTGGGAGCAGGTGACCGAGTGCGCCATCACCGCGCTCGTACGCCGCGGCGGGCCGTGTGCAGCGATCCTCTGGGGCCGCGACGCGCAGTCGCTCAAGCCGATGCTCGGGTCGATCCCGTGGGTCGAGTCGGCGCACCCGTCGCCGCTGTCGGCGAGCCGCGGGTTCTTCGGCTCGAAGCCGTTCAGCCGGGTCAACCGGCTGCTGACCGAGCAGGGCGGCGCACCGGTCGACTGGCGGCTGCCGGCCTAGCGGCGTACGTCGTAGCGCAGGTGCAGCACCCGGTCGCCCTCGATCACCCGCGGGTTCTCCAGCATGACCTGCTCCGAGAGTCCGCCCACGAAGCGGACGCCGGAGCCGAAGAGGACCGGCACCAGGGCGACGTCGACCACCTCGACGAGCCCCTCGGCCAGCGCCTGGCCTGCGACATCGCCGGCCGTCACCGCGACGTCTCGACCGCCGGCGAGCTCTCGGGCACGCTCGATCGCGTCGGTGACGCCGGTGGTGACGAACTCGAAGGGAGCGGTGTCGGCGTACTCCCAGTCGGTGGGCGCCTCGTGGGTCAGCACCACCACTGCGTCGCCGGTGGAGGGGCGGCCGTTCCAGCCGTTGGTGAGGTCGAAGAGGCGCCGGCCGATGACCCCCGCCCCGACCTCGTCGGTCGCGGCGCGGATCACGCCGGCGCTGGCCTCGGTGGTGTGGAACATCCGCTCCGTGTCGCCGTAGGAGACGGCGACCTCACCGTTGTCGTACCAGTCGAAGAGTGGTCCGACCGCGTCGTGGGGATCGGCGATGAAGCCGTCGAGGGACATGGTGGCGTGGGCGATGACCTTGCTCATTCGCTTCTCCTTTGCTCAACCATTTGGTTGAACAAACCTAGGACGACTCCCTGACCTTTGTCAACCAATCGGTTGATCACGCAGGAGGAATAAAGTTGAATTCCGGACTATCATGTGGACATGACCGCTCCCATGCCGGCTCTCTACATCGGCCACGGCGCCCCGCCCCTTCTCGACGACCCGACCTGGTCCGGCCAGCTGGCGGCCTGGGCCCGGGATCTGCCGCGACCGAAGGCGATCCTGATCGTGAGCGCGCACTGGGAGTCGGCGCCGGTCAGCCTGACCGCCAACGGCGCCCCGCTCGTCTACGACTTCGGCGGCTTCGACGCGAAGTACTACCGGATGACCTACGCGACGCCCGACGCCACCGCGCTAGCGGCCCGGGTCGCCGCGATGATGCCCGACACCGAGCCGGTGCACCAGCACGCCTCGCGCGGCCTCGACCACGGCGCGTGGGTGCCGTTGCGGATCATGTACCCCGACGCCGACATCCCCGTGCTGCAGATGTCGCTGCCCACCGACGACCCGATCCGGCTGATGAGGCTCGGCGAGCGGCTGCGCCCGCTGCGCGACGAGGGCGTGCTGATCATCGGCTCGGGCTTCCTCACCCACGGCCTGCCCTTCCTCAAGGAGTTCCGCATCGAGGCGGCGGCTCCCGGCTGGTCGAGCGAGTTCGACGCGTGGGCCGGCGAGGCACTCGCGCGCGGAGACGTCGACGCGCTGGCGTCGTACAGGTCGTCGGCGCCGGGCATGCCGTACGCGCACCCGACGGTGGAGCACTACACGCCACTGTTCGTGACGCTCGGCGCGGCGACCGACGCCGAGACGCCGGGCACACAGGTGATCGACGGCTTCTGGATGGGCCTGTCGAAGCGGTCGCTGCAGGTCGCCTGAGTCACTCGACTGTCGAGCCGGTGACCGTCGGTTTGGCCTGACGACCGAGGTAGAAGATGCCCGGGATCGTCTCGAAGCCGTCGCTCGGGTTGTCGCGCAGCGTCGAGCCGACGATCGTCAGGTGGCCGCTGCGGTCGTTGGAGACGAAGAAGATCGCGCCGCCGCCCTCGCGGGCGTGGTTGCGCTCCATGAGGGTGTTGCGCACGACGATCTCGAAGTCGTTGCCGTCGGCGTACACCGCGGCCCCGCTGCCGCCACCGGGCGTGCCCGTCCGCGCCGGGTTGGCACCGCGACCGGTGGCCACGTTGTCGGTGAACACGCTGTCGGTGATGTCCCACGAGACGCCGATGCTGCTCAGCGCCGAGCCGTTGCTGCAGCGGCCCCGTCTGAACGTGCTGCCCTCGACGGACACCGGCCGGTCGCGCCACTGGTCGAGCGCGCGTACGGCGCCGCCACCGACGTCGGGACCCGAGGCCTTGCAGCGGTTGCGGACGAACGTCGAGTCGGCGATTCGCAGCTGGCCGCCACGCACGTAGATCGCACCACCGCTGCCGGTCTCGTTGTCGGCGCCGGTGGCCCTGCCTCGCTTGAAGGTCAGGCCCGTCACGACGAGCCGGGGCCACTGCTGGTCGTTGCAGTGGTCCGTGGTCCAGATCTGCCGCTGGTCGCAGGTGTTCTGGTAGAGGATCCGGCGCTTGCCCAGGCCGTCGAGGGTGACGAGCCCGCCACCGTCGATGGTCACCGTCCTGCTGGTGTTGACGACCTTGGCGGTCCTGCGCATCTTGATCGTCACCGGCTTCGGGCCGCAGTCGAACGTGACGGTGCCGCCCCGCGCGACCGCCTTCACGACGCCCTTCGAGGTGCAGCTCGCGGGGGTCCCGGTGCCGACCACGCGCTGCGCGACGCGGGCGGCCGGGGCATCCGGCGTACTCGCGTCGACGGCTGGTGCGGCGCCGATCGCGAGGGCGGTGGACAGGGCAAGGGTGAGGAGTGCGCGCATCCCGGTCAGCGTAGGGCGCGAGGGCTGCATGGGAGAATGCCGCGGTGAAGATCCTGTCGATCCAGTCCTCGGTCGCCTACGGCCACGTCGGCAACTCCGCCGCCGTCTTCCCGCTCCAGCGCCTCGGCCACGAGGTCTGGCCGGTCTTCACGGTGCACTTCTCCAACCACACCGGGTACGGCGCGTGGCGGGGTCCGCTGCTGTCGCCGGACGACGTGCGCGAGGTCATCATCGGCATCGAGGAGCGCGGCGTGCTCGGCGAGGTCGACGCGGTGCTGTCGGGCTACCAGGGCGGCGCCGGCATCGCCGACGTGATCCTCGACGCCGTTTCACGGGTGCGGACGGCCAATCCGAAGGCGACCTACACGTGCGACCCGGTGATGGGCAACGCCAAGTCGGGGTGCTTCGTGGACGCGGCGATCCCGCCGGTCATCCGCGAGCGGGTGGTGCCGCACGCCGACGTGATCACGCCCAACCAGTTCGAGCTCGGCTTCCTCACCGACACCCATCCCGACACCCTGAAGTCGACGCTCAAGTCGGCCGACAAGGCGCTGGCCATGGGCCCGTCGACCGTGCTCGTCACCTCCGTCGCCCGGCCCGACCGTCCCGCCGGCACCCTCGAGATGATGGCGGTCACCGGCAAGGGCGCGTGGGTCGTGCAGACGCCGTACCTGCCCTTCAAGGCCAACGGGTCGGGCGACGTCACCGCGGCGCTCTTCACCGCGCACCTGCACGAGACGGGCTCGCCCGCCGACGCGCTGGCGCGCACGACGTCGAGCGTTTTCGACCTCCTCCAGAACACCCTCGACTCCGGCGAACGCGAGCTGCAGCTGATCGCGTCGCAGGACACGTTCGCCGAGCCGCGGATGCAGTTCGAGGTCACGCAGGTGCGGTGAAGTCCCACACGACCAGGCAGACCCGGTCGTCGCGTACGGCGTGGGCCGCCTCGGGTATCCACGGGTGGAGCTGCCAGATGCTCATCGGCCGACCCGGCTCCGGCAGCTCCGGCTCCCCGTCGTGCTCGCCGGGCGGGAGGGCCGCCACCAGCTCCTGGCAGCCGTGCACGTCGAACCCCGCGGCCAGCGCGGCGCGGAGGTAGTCGCCGGTCGAGTGGTTCCACTCCGGCACGTAGCCGATCCGGCCGCTGGCGTCGTACGCGAGCAGGGGGGTCAGCCGGGAGCCCAGGAAGTAGCCCACCATCGAGCACAGCAGCAGGCGCCCGCCCGGCCGGAGCACGCGCGCCGCCTCGGCGAAGACGGGCTCGAGGTCGTCGACGTGGTTGACCGCCAGCGCGTTGACGACGACGTCCGCGCTGGCGTCGTCGACCGGCAGCTCAGCGACGTCGGCGACGCCGAACTCCGCCGCCGGCACCTTGGCGCGGGCCAGGTCGAGCATGCCCGGTGAGGCGTCGTACCCCCGGACGCGGTGTCCGCGTGCGGCCAGGTGCGCGGCGTAGCGCCCGGTGCCGCACATGGCGTCGATCGCGTCGCCCGGCGGGATGGTGTCGAGGATCGGCAGGAGCACCGACTCGTCCATGGCGAAGAACGGGTTGTCGGGGGTGTCGTACGACGGCGCCCAGGCGTCGTACCCCTCGGCCATCGGGATCGCTTCGAGGTCGACGCCGTCGCCGAAGTCCTCGGCCCGGTCCAGGAGCCCGCGGATCTCGGCGATCCGGGCCCGGGTGAAGTCGCGGTCGTGCTCGCCGGCGAACGCGCGCAGCAGGGCGATGCCCTCGGTGCCGAGGAGGTAGGCGAGCGGGTGCTGGTGGATCGATGACATGCGGTGCCTTCCGTGAGCTGGGGGCCTTCGGCACGCCACCGGAGCAGGTCCCGCCATCGGGCGGCCTGCTGTCCACGGGTGGGTGCGGGGTCAGCTCACGATCACGCGGTCACCCTCGCCGGTGGCGGGCGCGACGTCAACGGAGTTCCCGACGACCTCGGCCGCTGGTGCGGTTCTTGTACGTCGGCAGCTGCGAGTCGCAGTTGGGACACACCAGCCGCAGGTTCGCGCGCGAGTTGTTGCCGGAGTCGCCGTCGACGTGATCGAGAACGAAGACAAGCTCCTTGCCACGCCACGTGTGGGCGACCGCACATCGCGCATCGGCAGCCTTGTTCTTCCGACAAGAACCACAGGACGTGGTGGCCGCGCTTCGAGGCCGAGTAGGCCTCTCCAGCCGCCAGCCAGACATCTACGAGGTCGCGTTGCTGCAGAACGTGCGGCCGGCGCGCCCCGCGCCGACCACCCCACACCCGCAGTCACTTGAACATGGGGGTGAAGGTAGACGGCAGCGGGGACATCTCGGAGCCGGTGACAGGAGTCGAACCCGCGACATTCCGCTTACAAGGCGGATGCTCTACCAACTGAGCTACACCGGCATGCGCCGAGACGGCGCGCGCACATGCTATTCGACACCCACCACGACGGTTCCGCGGCCTACGTGCGCCTCGGTGACGGCCAGGACGGGCCGGCCGTGGGCTGCGTCGTGGCGCTGCGGATGGCGAGCCGCCCGGCCGATCCGATCGACGCGGTCTGGATCAGGACGACGTACGACGCGGAGCCGACGTTCCACCCCGGCACTGGCCGCGGGCCGGTGCTGACGGTGCACGTGATCGCTGGTTGAGGAAGGCGCTCCGGCACCTGTCTCGAAACCTGCGAGGTCCTCGGTTTCGAGACGGTTGCTGCGCAACCTCCTCAACCAGCGGAGTCGGCGGGATCCGCGGTGATCGCCTCGTCGGGCCGCCGGGTCAACACGTTCTCGATGTAGTCGCGAGCGGTCTCGAAGATGCCGACCTCGTGGCCGGCCCGCTCCGAGAGGTACCAGCGGTGCACGAGGATCTCGTGGTAGATCTCCGCCGGCTCGAGCTTGCCGCGCGCGTCGGGCGGGATCATCGCCATGATCGGCTCGTAGATCTGGGTCATCCAGCGGTTGGCGACCAGGTGACGGTCCTCGCGGCCGAGGTCGAAGTGCGCGGTGAACGACGCCAGGTCGTTGAGCAGCCGCCGGGCCTGGTTGTCCTCGACGTTCATCCCGGTCAGCGCCTGGAGCTCGCGGCAGTGGTGGCCGAGCTCGACGACCTTGGGCTGGATCCGCACGCTGTCGCCGTCGAAGTCGGTGACGATGTCGATCTCCTCGACGTCGAAGCCGAGGTCGTTGAGGCGTTCGACGCGCTGCTCGATGCGCCACAGCTCCGTGGCCGCGAACTCCTCCTCGGAGGTCAGCTCCGCCCAGAGCAGCTCGTAGCGCTCGCGGAGGTACTCGATGATCTCGTGCCCCTGGGTACTGGCGACGGCGCCGCTGGCCTGCAGGTCGAGAAGCTCGGCGAAGACGTTCTCGCAGCCCACCGTGACGTCGTACTCACGCATCCGGTCACTGACCTCGTGCCGCAGCTCGCCGGTCTCGGCGTCGACGAGGTAGGCCGCGAACTCGCCGGCGTTGCGGCGGAAGAGCACGTTGGAGAGCGACACGTCGCCCCAGTAGAAGCCGGCCAGGTGCAGCCGGACGAGCAGCACGACGATCGCGTCGACCAGGTTGGGCAGGTTCTCGGCGGTCAGGCCGTGCGAGAAGAGGCTGCGGTACGGCAGCGAGAACTGCAGGTGATGGGTGATCAGCGCAGCCGGCAGCTCGTCGCCGGCAGCATCGACCCGACCCGCGACCACTCCGTGGGGCACCACCGACGGCAGGCCGAGGCGCTGCATGTCGCGCAGCGTCGTGTACTCGCGGAAGGCGATCGGCTCGTTCGTCTCCTTGACCGCGTAGGTGTGCGTGCCGAGGCGGATGATGCGGACGACGTGCCGCGAGAGGCCGCGTGGCAGCGGCACGACGTACTCGTCGGTCCACTCCTCCAGCGGCGTCGACCACGGCAGCGTGAGGATCGCCGGGTCGGGGCGGCTGGCCACGATGCGCAGGGCCATGGCCGCAGGCTAGTCCTGTCGCTGACTCGCTGGTTGAGGAAGGCGCTCTGGCGCCTTGTCTCCCGCGCTGGTTGAGGAAGGCGCTCTGGCGCCTGTCTCCCCGCGCTGGTTGAGGAAGGCGCTCTGGCGCCTGTCTCCCCGCGCTGGTTGAGGAAGGCGCTCTGGCGCCTGTCTCCCCGCGCTGGTTGAGGAAGGCGCTCTGGCGCCTGTCTCGAAACCTGCGCGACCACTCGGCCCAGTCCCCCTACATTGGCCCCCGTGGAGACCCGCATCCTGACCGCCGACGACCTGCCGCTGATGACCGCGCTGAGCAAGGAGGCGTTCGGCGCGTGGCCAGTCGGCACCCCCGAGCCCGACCCCGCGAAGTACCCACAACCCGGCCGGCACAGCTGGGGCACCCTCGACGACGGCGTGCTGCTGGCGCGGGTGATGGGGCGCGAGTACCACTCGTGGTTCCACGGCGTCGAGGTCGCGACCAACGGCATCGCCGGCGTCGCCGTCCGCACGGAGGCCCGCGGACAGGGCCTGCTCGACGAGCTGTTCCGCGTCACCCTCGACGAGGGCCTGCGCGAGCGCAACGAGGTGATCTCGACCCTCTTCCCGACGGCGCCGGGCATCTACCGCCGGTTCGGCTACGAGCTGGTCTCGTCGTACGACGCCGTCGAGGTGCCGACGACCGCGCTCGCCGCCGTGCGGCCCGGTGCGGCCGTCACCCTGCGCCGTGCCACGGCCGACGACTTCGACGCGGTCCGCGGTGTGTACGACGTCTGGGCGAGCGCCCACAACGGCCCGCTCACCCGCCGCGGGCCGTCGTTCTCGGCCACCGCGCAGGAGTTCATCGACGCGTTCACCGGCGTCACGCTCGCGTGTGCAGACGACGGCTCGGTGCTCGGCTACTGCTCGTGGGAACGCGGCTCCGGCTACGACGAGAAGGCCACCATCGAGGTCGCCGACCTGCTGGCCGCGACGCCCGACGCCCTGCGTGCCCTGCTGCGCTCGCTCGGCTCGTTCGCCACGGTCGCCGGCCACGTGCGCTTCCTGACCTCCGGGCTGGACGCGATCCGCCTGGTGATGCCATCGGTGGCCTGGCCGGTCACCGGCGGGCACGCCTACATGCTGCGCGTGCACGACGTCGTCGGCGCCTGCACCGGGCTCTCCCTGCCCGAGGGAGGCCCCGCGCGGTTCTCCGTCCAGGGCGACCTGATGGAGACGATGGACGGGTCCTACGAGCTCGTGGGCGGCGCGTCGGTCTGCACCCGGGTCGACGACTCCGACGGGCCGGTGTTCGCGCCCCGCGGCCTCGCCCTCGCCTACGCCGGCGCGGCCTCCTGCGCGACGATCCGCACGGCGGGCCTGCTCACCGGCCCGACGACGTACGACGAGACGATCGACGGCCTCTTCGGTGCCCGCGAGCCGCACATCCGCGACTACTTCTGACTTGACCTCAAGCCCGCTTGAACCGGTGCACTGGGACGATGCACGCGATCCGGCTCCACGCCTTCGGGCCCGCTGACAACCTCACGCACGAAGAGCTCCCCGACCTGGCGCCTGCCGAGGGCGAGGTGCGCATCGCCGTCGCGGCGAGCGGGGTGCACCTGGTCGACACGACGCTGCGCAGCGGCGGGCCCGGTCCGATGCCGGCGCCCGAGCTGCCGACCATCCCCGGCCGGGAGGTCGCCGGCATCGTGGACGCGGTCGGCCCGGGAGCCGACGAGAGCTGGTTGGGCCGGCGGGTGGTGGCCCACCTCGGAGCGGTGCCCGGCGGCTACGCGTCGCAGGCCGTGACCGCGACCGACAACCTGTTCCCGCTCACCGACGACGTCGACCCCGCGGACGCGGTGGCCGCGGTCGGCACCGGCCGCACGGCGCTGGCCGTGCTGGAGCTCGAGCCCCCCGGAGCCGACGACGTCGTCCTCGTACTCTCCGCGGCCGGAGGCCTCGGCTGGCTGCTCGTCCAGGCCGCGCAGGAAGCGGGCGCCACTGTCGTCGCGGCCGCGGGTGGCGAGGCCAAGACGGCACGGCTCGAGGAGCTGACCCGACCCGGCGATCTCGCCGTCGACTACGACCGTCCGGACTGGGCCGACGTCGTGCGCGAGCGCACCGGCGGGGTCACTCTCGTGTACGACGGCGTCGGCGGCGACCGCGGCCGCGCCGCCCTCGAGCTGTTGCGCCCGGGCGGCCGGCTCCTGATGTTCGGCTACTCGTCCGGATCGGCCACCCGCTTCGACACCGACGACGTGGTGGCCCGCGGCCTCTCCGTCGGCTGGACCCTCGGACCGCGCATGCTCGCCCTGCCGGGCGGCATCCCGGGACTGGCCCGCCGCTCGCTCGAGCGACTGACGGCAGGTCGGTGGCGGCCCCTTCTCACGACGTACGCGCTCGCGGACGCGGCGCGGGCCCACCGTGACCTGGAGGAGCGCCGGACCGTCGGGAAGGTCGTGCTGCTCCCGGAGCCCCGTCCCTCGCTGGTCGAGTAGCCGCGAGGAACGAGCGGCGGATCGAGACCATCGGTCGCCACGACTCCGGTCTCGATACGCTCGCTGGCGCTCGCTACTCGACCACCGAGGACAACGGGATCGGCACCCACTCGTCCACGACGAACTGGCCGTCGGTGCGCAGCACCACGCTCTGGATGCCCGTCGGTCGGCCGTCGGCGTACGTGATCAGCGCGACCGACGCGTCGCGCCGCGGCTTGCTGCCGACCGCGATGGCGTACGCCGCCCCACCGGTCGTGCCCATCGTGTAGGACCAGCCGGTGCTGCCGTCCTCGGCAGCCACTTCCGTGGGGCCGACCTCGACGTGCAGGTGCCCGCCGACGACCAGGTCCGCGCAGCCACGCGCCAGCGCCTCGCGGCCGAGGTTGGCGTCGTGCACGAGGATCGTCGAGATGCGCTCGTCGGCGTCGCACGCCGCGTCGGCGAGCCGCTCGCCCACCTCGGTGAACGACAGCCCGGTCTCGTCGCGCCAGCTGCCCAGGCCGCTGGAGCGCGGGTCGTCGACGCCCAGCAGGGTGGTGTCGCCGGGGCCGTCGATGACCTCCCCGTCGAACGTCGTCCAGCCGAGGTCGCGCAGGTAGCGGCTCACGAAGGTCCCGTGGTCGTGGTTGCCCGCCACCGCCCACGTGTCGAGGTCGCCGAACGCGTCGTCGAGGGAGTCGAGCGAGAACGCCTCCCACGCCGCGCCCGACGACGTGTCGTCGCCGGCGTCGAACACCGCGGTCGCGCCCGCGGCGTCACTGATCGCGCGCGCCACCTTGTCCATGCCGATGTTGTCGTGCCGGTCGGACACCATCGTCACCACGGTCTCGCCCTCCTCGGGCTCGCGCAGCTCGAGCAGGTCGGCCGCCTCGACGGCGTCGGCGTAGAACTCCTTGCTCTTCTCGTACGTCGATAGCGCGCTCTCGAAGAGCCGCTTCGACTGGTCGGTGGTGGCGTCGACGCGGATCTCGACGTCCGCCGCGCCCTCGGGCAGCGTCGACCTCGGCGCCGAGGTAGTCGCCCAGCGGGATCCACTCACGCGCCTCGTCGACCGAGTCGTCACGGTGCTGCCACGGCTGCCAGAACGCGATGCCGATGAGGAGCAGAGCCAGCGCGCCGGCCAGCGTCTTCGCCTGCAGGTGGCGCAGGCCGTGCAACAGCTCGCGGCGGCGTACGCGTCCGACCATGAAGTAGATGGCGACGGGCAGCAGCCCCACGGCTGCACCCCGCAGCGCGGCCGAGACCGCCATGTCGACGACCAGGCGCTCCGCCTTCGCGATCTGGGCGTCCGGTTCGGCCGCGATCACGGCGTACCGCTGGAACAGCTCGGCCGTCGACGACGCCTCCGTCTTCCCGAGGTCGATGCTGACGCCGATCCGGCCGGGCGTGGCCATCCGGAAGTTGGGCAGCACCGGCCCGGTCTTGAGCACCGCATGGCTGTCGAGCGTCGGCCGCAGCACTGCGTCGTGGCTGGCCAGCACGGTCGTGCGACTGCTCGTCAGGAACAGCGTCGACGCCGTCACCAGCGTCACCACGAACCACAGCGCGGCAAGACCCGCCCAGCGGAGCAGGTCGGTGTGCCGTGGTCGGCGCATGGCGCGGGTCAGCGTGCGGCGCGAGCCTGCGCCACGGCGTACAGGGTGACGGACGCGGCCACGCCCGCGTTGAGCGACTCGAGCTGGTTGGCCATCGGGATGCTCGACTAGCTGGTCGCAGGTCTCGGCGACCAGGCGCGAGAGTCCGTCGCCCTCGGAACCGACGACGATGACGAGGGGTACGTCGAACAGGCCGCCCTCGGACACCAGCTCGGGCAGCGTGACGTCGCCGTCGGCGGCGAGGCCGACGACCATGCAGCCGGCCGACTGGTAGGCCTTGAGCTGGCGCACGAGGTTGACGGTCTGCGCGACGGGCGTGCGGGCCGCCGCGCCGGCCGACGTCTTCCAGGCCGAGGCGGTCATGCCGGCCGCACGGCGCTCGGGGATGAGCACGCCGTGCGCGCCGAAGCCCGACGCCGAACGTACGACGGCGCCCAGGTTGCGCGGGTCGGTGACCGAGTCGAGCGCCACGATCAACGGCTTCTCGCCACTGCCTGCGGCGGTGAGCAGGTCGTCGGGGTGGGCGTACTCGTACGACGGGATGCGGGCGGCGAGCCCCTGGTGCACCGCGCCGCCGGTCATCTTGTCGAGCTCGACCTTGGTGACCTCGAGCAGCGAGAGGCCGCGCTCGGCGGCCAGCTTGAACGCCTCACGCAGCCGGGCGTCGCGCTCGGCGCCCTCGGCGACGTAGATGCCGGTGACGGGGATGCCGGCCCGCAGCGCCTCGACGACGGAGTTGCGACCGGCCACCCACTCGGCGTCGGTGCTCTTCGCACTGCGGCGCTTCGGGCGTGCCTGGTCCTCGCGCTCGGACTTCGCCTTGGCCTTGAAGACCTTGTGGTTGGGGCGGTCCTTGGCCTTCGGCGTCGGGCCGCGACCCTCGAGGCCGCGCTTCACCCGGCCGCCAGAGCCAGCCGTCGGGCCCTTGCCGGTCTTGCGGATCGCGCCCTTGCGGGAAGAGTTACCGGGCATCGGTCAGGCTCCATTCGGGTCCGGAGGGGGTGTCGGTGATCGTCAGCCCCGCCTCCTTGAGCTGGTCACGGATCTCGTCCGCGCGGGCGAAGTCCTTGGTCCCACGGGCCTCGGCGCGCTGCGCGAGGAGGACCTGGACCAGCGAGTCAACGGCCTGCTTGAGACCCGCGTCGTCGGTGGACGCGGCCGCCCATGCCGGGTCGTGCGGGTTGAGCCCGAGGACGTCGAGCATCGCCTCGACCTGCGCGACGTACGTCGAGGAGTCGGCTCCGGCGGCGAGCGCCTTGTTGCCCTCGCGCACGGTGTCGTGCACGACGGCGACCGCGGCCGGGGTGCCGAGGTCGTCGTTCATGGCCGCGACGAACGCGTCGGGGAGGTTGTCGCCTGGTTTCGAGACGGGCGCCAGCGCGCCCTCCTCAACCAATGGCGACGTCGCCCGGTCGAGGAACGCCTCGATCCGGCGGAACCCGACAGCGGCCTCCTCCAGCGCCTCGAAGCTGAACTCCACGTGGCTGCGGTAGTGCGCGGCCACGAGGTAGTAGCGCAGCTCGATGCCGCGGAACCGCTCCAGCACCGCGGGGATCATCAGCGAGTTGCCGAGGCTCTTGCTCATCTTCTCGCCGGCGGTGGTGATCCACGCGTTGTGCATCCAGTACGACGCGAAGCCGTGGCCCGCGGCCCGCGACTGCGCCTGCTCGTTCTCGTGGTGCGGGAACCGCAGGTCGACTCCGCCGCCGTGGATGTCGAACGACGTGCCGAGGTACTTCTGCGCCATCGCGGAGCACTCGATGTGCCAGCCCGGACGACCCGGACCCCATGGCGAGGGCCAGGCCGCGGTCTCGGGCTCGATCTCCTTCTTCCACGACTTCCACAGCGCGAAGTCGCGCGGGTCGCGCTTGCCGCGCGGATCCGCGTCGGCGGCCGACTCCATGTCATCGATGCCCTGCCGCGTCAGCTCGCCGTACGCCGGCCAGGAGCGCACGTCGAAGTAGACGTCGCCCGACCCGTCCTCGGCGGCGTACGCATGCCCGCGCGTGATCAGCTGCCCGATCAGCTCGATCATCTCGGGGATATGGCCCGTCGCGGCCGGCTCGTAGGTCGGCGGCGCGACGTTGAGCGCGGCGTACGCCTGGTCGAGCTCGCGGTGCATGGCGTAGGCGAGGTTGTACCAGGGCCGGTCCTGCTCGGCGGCCTTGGCGAGGATCTTGTCGTCGATGTCGGTGATGTTGCGGATGAACGACACGTCGTAGCCCAGCACCCGCAGCCAGCGCTGCAGCACGTCGAAGTTGACGCCCGACCGCACGTGCCCGATGTGCGGCTCGCTCTGCACCGTCAGGCCGCACACGTAGAGACCCGCCTTCCCCTCCTCGAGGGGGACGAAGTCACGGACCTCGCGGGTCGCGGTGTCATGGAGCCTGAAAGTCACCGGTCCATCCTAGGTGCGGGTACGACGCCGCCCGGCATCCTCGCTCGATCACCGGAAGCCGTGACGGATGGGGCTGGTGTGACCTACCGTCGTGTGGTGCGCCGACTTCCCCTTGCCCTGCTCGCCGCCCTCGTGGCACCCGCGCTGTACGTTCCTGCCGTCGAGGCCGCACCGGCCCGGGTCGAGGACCGGCAGATCGCGCACACGTCCTGGACCACCGGCGGCCAGCTCCGCTCCGGCGAACGCGTCGGCGTCAAGGTCGCGAAGGGCTCGCTGAAGCTCAAGAAGCCGACCGGGCGCCGTACCTACCTGGGTAGGAAGTACGAATCCGGCTCCTGGACCTCCTCATGGGTCGACCCCGGCTTCGCGCTCAGCGAGCTGATCCCGTCGTGGCAGGCCACCACGCCCGGCGCGAGCTGGGTCGAGGTCAAGACGCGGGTCCGCGACGCCACCGGCGCCGTCTCCTCGTGGGACGTGCTGGGCCGCTGGACCTCCGGCGAGGCGATCCGCCGCACCTCCGCGGGCTCCCAGCCCGACGACCTCGCCCGCGTCGCCGTCGACACCCTGAAGACGGCGGCCGCGACCGGCTGGCAGCTCAAGGCCACCTTGCTCCGGGCACCCGGCTCGCGCGCCGCCGTCTCGCTCGACCGCATCGGCGCGGTCGCCTCGCGCCTGCCCGGCGTGGACGACGTACCCACCTCCGCGGCCGGCCCGGGCGCCGGCATCACACTCGACGTGCCGACGTACTCCCAGATGGTGCACCGCGGCCACTACCCCCAGTGGGGAGGCGGCGGCGAGGCCTGGTGCTCGCCGACCTCGGTGGCGATGGTGCTCGGCTTCCACGGTGCGACACCGCCTGCCGCGCCGACCTCCGGCCACCCCGACCCGATGGTCGACCACGCCGCACGCAACACCTACGACCACGGCTACGACGGCACCGGCAACTGGGCCTTCAACACGGCGTACGCCGGCCGGTTCGTCACCGAGGCGTTCGTGACCCGGCTGCGCAGCCTGCGCGAGGCCGAGGACTACATCGCCGCCGGCACCCCCCTGGTCATCTCGGTCGCCTTCGGCCGCGGCGAGCTCACCGGCGCGCCCATCTCGTCGACGCCCGGCCACCTGATGGTGATCGTCGGCTTCACCGCGACCGGCGACGTGGTCGTCAACGACCCGGCCGCGCCAGGCGACGCGACGGTGCGCCGCACCTACCAGCGCGCCGAGCTCGAGGACGCCTGGATCCCCACCTCCGGCGGCACGGCGTACGTCATCCGCTGACCTGCCTCTCCTGCCCCTGCTTCATCAAGGTATGTAGCCGAACCGGAACTTCCCACGGCATGCACATCGAGGGAACCCGCACGTGACCTGCATACCTTGGTGAAGCATCACCACGCGACCAGCGACCACGCGACCAGCGACCAGCGGAACTTCGCTACGCGTCCTCGACGGTGAAGTCGACGCCGTGCCAGCCCTCGGACCCGTCGGGTACGACGTCGACCTCGGCGCTGCTCTGCACGTTGCCCAGGTTGTCGGTGGCGCGCACCCGCAGGATGCGGTCGCCAGGGGTCACCGAGATGGTGGCCGCCCACTGCACCCACGTGTCGTTGGTGCCCGGGCGGGCGAGCTCGGCGGGCTCCCACGCGCCGCCGTCGAGGGCGACCTCCACCGTCCGGATCCCCGTGTGCTGGGCCCAGGCGACACCGCCGACGCGCAGGTCGCCCGCCGGGACGTCGGCGCCGGACCGGGGTACGTCGATGCGCGAGGACAGCTTGACCGGACCCTGCTCCGACCAGCCCCGCTCGGTCCAGTAGGCCTTGAAGTCACTGAACCTCGTGACCTCCAGGTCGACGACCCACTTGCACGCCGACACGTAGCCGTAGAGCCCCGGCACGATCGTGCGCACCGGGAACCCGTGCTCGAGCGGGAGCGGCCGACCGTTCATGGCGACGGCGAGCATCGCGTCGCGGGTGTCGGTCAGCGCGGTGAGCGGCGTGCCGCAGGTCCACCCGTCGTCGCTGGTCTGCAGCACGGCATCGGCACCGGCCTGCACACCCACCTCCTCCAGCAGCGCGGCCACCCGGACCCCGCTCCACCAGGCGTTGCCGATGAGCGGGCCGCCGACCGGGTTGGAGACGCAGTTGAGTGTCACCCAGGCCTCGGTGAGCTCGCGCTCCAGAAGGTCCGAGAACGTCAGCGTCAGCTCGCGGTCGACCAGGCCGTGGATGCGCAGCCGCCAGTCACCAGGGTTGATCGTGGGCACTGCGATGGTGGTGTCGATCAGGTAGAAGTCCTCGGCCCGGGTGCGCCACGGCGTCACACCGTCGACGCCGATGCGGGTCTTGGCCGGGGGCTCGCGGCGGGTCACGCCGGGGAGGCGCAGCAGCCGGCGGCTCTCCTCGACCTTGCGCTTGCCGGCGCCCACGAACCGACCCAGCAGGGCCACGGCCGCAGCCCCCGCGCCGATCGTCGCGGCCATCGCCAGGAACCGGCGGCGCCCGTCGTCGTCGTACGCCGGTCGTGGGGTCGCGCGACGGCCGAGCAGGTCGAGGCAGACCACCCAGGTGACGAAGCCGACGACCACCGGGATCGCGTCGGCCGCGCGGGCGCCGGACTGGCTGAGCACGGCGAAGAGGCCGAACGCGGCGAGCAGGAGCCAGCCCACCAGCGACCAGCGCCACGACCGGGAGCCGAGCCAGCCGATGACCACGAACATCATGGAGACGAGAAGGATCACCGTCGCGACCAGCACCGGCTTGTCGGCGGTCCCCAGCAGCGTGATGGCGCGCTCGACGAGGAACCCCGGGGTCATCCGCACGATCAGCTCCGCGACCGCCACCACCGGCGACTCGCGGATCGTGAGCATCAGCGCGGCGGCGTAGCTCGTCGCGAGGCCCGCGAGACCGGACACCAGTCCGGCCAGCGCCCACCTGCGAGACCCACTCATGACCCAAGTCTCCCTCAGGCATGATCGTGCCGTGATGACAGAGTCCTTACCGCCCCTGCCGCGCACCGGCGTCGGCATCGACGTGCACCGCCTCGTCGAGGGCGCGGAGCTCCACCTCGCCGGCCTCGCCTGGCCCGACGAGCCGCTGGGTCTCGAGGGCCACTCCGACGCCGACGTGGCGGCCCACGCCGCCTGCGACGCGCTCCTGTCGGCCGCCGGGCTCGGAGACCTCGGCAGCAACTTCGGTACGTCGGAGCCCGAGTGGTCGGGAGCCTCCGGCGCGGCTCTGCTCAGCGAGACGGCCCGGCGAGTGCGCGGCGCCGGCTTCGAGATCGGGAACGTCGCGATCCAGGTCATCGGCAACCGGCCGCGTCTCGGGCCGCGCCGTGCCGAGGCGGAGGCGGCGCTGTCCGAGGCCGTCGGCGCCCCCGTGTCGGTCTCGGCCACGTCAACCGACGGTCTCGGCCTCACCGGCCGCGGCGAGGGCATCGCCGCCATCGCCACCGCCCTGGTGGTCGGTTGATCACCCACGACGGCCTCGAGCTGTACGTCGAGCGGCACGGTCGCGCCGACGCGCCCGTGACCGTCGTGCTGGCGCACTGCTGGACCGCCGACATCGCAGGCTGGCACTACCAGGTCCGGGACCTGCTGAGCCGCTACGGCCACGACGTCGCGGTGCTGGTGTGGGACCACCGCGGCCACGGCCGGTCGGCAGCCTCACCCGCGGAGACGTGCACGGTCGACGACGTCGCGCGAGACATGGGCGACGTGATCGACGCGCACGCCCCGACGGGCCCGCTCGTGCTCGCCGGCCACTCCCTCGGCGGGATGGCGATGATGTCGCTGACCGAGCAGCGACCCGACCTCGTCGAGCGCGTGCGCGGCGCCGCGTTCGTCGCCACGTCGTCGGGCCACCTGGACTCCGTCGCCCTCGGGATGCGCGAGGTCGGGCCGCGAATCAGGGCGCAGGTGCCCCGGCTGCTGGCCGCCCGGGCCCGGTTGCTGTCGCGCCGCGAGCGCCGTCGTACTCCCCGGATCGAGCGGTGGGTGACCGACCGCTTCCTGTTCGGCGACCCGATGCGGCCCCGCGACGCCGGCCTCGTCGTCGACCAGATCATCAGCTGCCCGCCGGCGACGATGAGCGGCTTCTACGCCGACTTCATGAGGCACGACCGGGTCGCCGCCCTCGCGGCGTACGACCGGATCCCGACGGTCGTGCTCGTCGGCAGCGACGACCTGCTGACCCCGCTGTCGCACGCCCGCCGCATCGCGGGGGGAGTGCGCGGCGCCCGGCTCGTGGGGGCGCCCCGGGCCGGCCACATGCTGCCGCTCGAGCGCGACCGCCTGGTCAGCGACGAGCTGATCGCCCTGGTCGAGGCCGCCGCCACTGCCGCTGGTCAAGGTGCGAAGGAGCGCTAGCGACGGAGCCTCGAAAACCAAGGCTCGTGCCCTTGGCTTCGAGGCTCGCTGCGCTCGCACCTCAACCAACGAGCTACCTCAATCAGCGGCGGCCGGCACGCGGTGCCCCACCAGCACGACCCCCTCCACGACGCGCACCTCGTAGACGGGTACGACGACGTGCGGGTCGTCGAGGCACTCACCCGTGCGCAGGTCGAACGCGTGCCGGTGCAGTGGCGACGCGACGAACGGCACGTCTCCGCGCATGCCCACGATCCCGCGGGCCAGCGCGGACGCCTTGGCGAACGGGTCGTAGTTGCCCAGCGCGTGCACCTGGTCGTCGTCGGTGCGGAAGATCGCGACCGCCTGCCCGTGGACCAGGGCCGTCGCGCCGCGCTCGACCTCGAGCTCCACCAGCCGGCACACCGGCTCCCACTCCGCGCGCATCCGAGCCCCTCCTCGTCGACCTGAAAGGTAGGTCGGCCGTGTTGTGCGGCGGTCTCCGCGATGTTTCCAGCAGGAAACGAAACCGGGCGACCCTCTTGCCGTCGGTGACGTGGGTCACCTACCCTCTGGTCATACGTGATTGTCACACGCACATATGTGCAGAGGAGACCTCATGAACGCCAACCCCGGCGCCGCCCCCGAGGCCGCTCGCCACGCCCTGCTGACCATGTGGACCATCCGCCGCTTCGAGGAGGCCGTCGACGACCTGTTCGCCCGCGGCCTCATGCACGGCACCATGCACCTCTCCATCGGGCAGGAGGCCTCGGCGACCGGCGCGTGCCTGGCGCTGCGGCCCGACGACGCGATCACCTCGACCCACCGCGGCCACGGCCACTGCATCGCGAAGGGCGCCGACCTGACTCGGATGATGGCCGAGCTCCTCGCGAAGGAGACCGGCTACTGCCGCGGGCGGGGTGGCTCGATGCACATCGCCGACACGGCGACCGGGAACCTCGGTGCCAACGGCATCGTGGCGGGCGGCATCCCGATCGCCGCCGGCGCCGCACTGGCCTACCAGCTGCGCGGCGAGGACCGCGTCGTCGCGTGCTTCTTCGGCGACGGGGCCGCCAACGAGGGCGCCTTCCACGAGGCGGTCAACCTGGCCGCGATCTGGAAGCTGCCGGTGGTCTTCATCTGCGAGAACAACAAGTACGGCATGTCCTTCTCGACCGAGAAGTCCTTCGCCATCGAGAACATCTCCGAGCGCGGCGCCGCCTACGGCATCCCGGGCGTGACCGTCGACGGCAACGACCTCGACGCCGTGCACGAAGCCGTGAGCACCGCGGTGGCGCGGGCGCGTGCCGGCGACGGACCGACGCTGGTGGAGAACCTCACCTACCGGTGGAAGGGCCACAGCAAGTCCGACAAGAACCTCTACCGCACGAGGGAAGAGATCGCCGAGTGGCGCAGCAAGGACCCGATCCTGCGGTTCGAGGCGCAGGTCAAGGAGTCCGGCGTGCTCTCCGAGGAGGAGATCCAGGAGATCCGGACCCAGGCCATGGAGCAGATGCGCGACGCCGTACGCGCAGGCCAACGCTGCTCCCGACGCCGACCCCACCGACCTTCTCGACGCGGTCTTCGCGCGAGCCTGAGGAGCCCATCGTGAGCAGCAACGCACCCGAGCAGGAGCGGGTCATCACCTACGCCGAGGCGGTCCGCGAGGCCATCGGCCAGGCCATGGAGGCCGACGAGCGCGTGTTCATGCTCGGCGAGGACATCGGCGTGTACGGCGGCGCGTTCGGCGTCAGCGGCGACCTCTTCCACCGCTTCGGCCCCGAGCGCATCCGCGACACCCCGATCTCCGAGCTCGGCATCGTCGGGGCGGCCGTCGGCGCCGCCCTGGCGGGCATGCGTCCCATCGTGGAGATCCAGTTCTCCGACTTCACCAACCAGGCGATGGACCAGATCGTCAACCAGGCCGCCAAGATCCACTACATGCTCGGCGGCGCGATGTCGGTGCCGATGGTGCTGCGCGCGCCGCTCGGCTCGGGCACCGGCGCCGCGGCCCAGCACTCCCAGAGCCTGGAGGCGTGGTTCGCGCACGTGCCCGGTCTCAAGGTCGTCATGCCCGCCACGGCCGCCGACGCCAAGGGCCTGCTCCTCGCGGCGATCGACGACCCCAACCCGGTCATCGTGCTCGAGCACAAGCTGCTCTACCGCACCTCCGGCCCCGTGCCGGAGGACGCGGTACGGGTGCCGCTCGGCCAGAGCGCCGTACGCCGTCGCGGCGCCGACCTCACCGTCGTCGCGACCGGCGTCATGGTCTCCCGGTCTCTCGAGGCGGCCGAGACCCTGGCCGCCGAGGGCATCGAACTGTCGGTCATCGACCCCCGCAGCCTGACCCCGCTCGACGACGCCCCGATCCACGAGGACGTCTCCCGCACCGGTCGCGCCCTGCTCGTGCAGGAGGCGCCCGGCCACGTCGGCTTCACCGCCGAGCTGGCCGCCCGGATCGCCGAGTCGCCCACCGTCTACCGGCTGCTCGCGCCCGTGAAGCGACTGAGCGGGCTGGACGCACCGATCCCCTACGCACCGCAGCTCGAGCGGGCCTCCGTGCCGCAGGTCGACGACATCGTCGAGGCGGCCCGCACCATCATGAAGGAGTCCTGATGGCCAGACTCGCGATCCGGATGCCCAAGATGTCGATGACGATGACCGAGGGCGAGGTGGCCACCTGGATGGTCGAGGTCGGCGCCGAGGTCGCCGAGGGCGACGTGGTCTGCGAGGTCATGACCGACAAGGTCGACATGGAGGTCGAGAGCACCGTCTCCGGCACCCTGGTGGAGATCGTGGTCGCCTCCGGGATGGCCGACGTCGGCGACCCGATCGCCTGGGTCGAGGGCGAGGACACCGGCGGTGGCTTCGGTGACCTGCTCACCGAGCCGCAGCCCGACGCCGTCGCCCCGCCCGAGCCGCAGGACGTCGCTCCCGCGGAGCCGGAGCCCGAGCCTGCCGGACCCGAGCCCGAGCCCGCCGGACCCGTGGCCGCCGTGCCGCGGGCGCGGGGGCTGGCCCGCGAGCGTGGTGTCGACCTGGCGACCGTGACCGGCTCCGGGCCCGCCGGGCTCGTCCGCGTCGAGGACGTCGAGGCCCTCCGGGCGCCGGAGACCGCCCCCGCACCCGCAGCTCCTCCCGCCGCCGCGGCGCCGGTCGCCCCCGACCGCCGACGCGCCGTACGCCGGGCCGTGGCCCGGGCCATGACGCCCACCGCGGTGATCCCCCAGTTCACCGTGTGGCGTGAGATCGAGCTCGACACGGCCGACGCGACCCGCCAGGGCCTCTCCTGGACCACCGTGCTGCTCCGCGCGTACGCCGCGGCTCTGCGCGCGGTGCCCGACCTGCTGAGCCGCTGGGAGGACGACGGCCCTTCGGCGGCCGGACCCCCGTCGGTCGCGCTGGCCGTGGCCACCGACCGGGGCCTGCTCGTCCCGACGTTCGTCGAGCCGGACCTCGTGCCGGCCGACCAGCTCGACGGCGAGATCCGCGCCGTCGTCGCCTCCGCCCAGACCGGCCGGGTCGACCCGACGTACCTGAGCGTGGCCAACGCCTCGCTGTCGAACCTCGGCGGACTGGGCGTCGATCGCTTCCAGGCACTGCTCACGCCGCCCCAGGCGAGCGTGCTGTCGCTGGGCGGTATCCGGCGGCGACCGGTGGCCGTCGCGGGCGGGATCGGGGTCGCGCTGACCGTCGAGGCCGGCCTCACCGTCGACCATCGGGTCGCCGACGGCGCCCACGCCGCGGCGCTGCTCGACCACCTCGCCCGTGGGACTGGAGAGGCCGGACCCCTTGACGTGACCGGGGTCACACTCCTATACATGCACTAGATCATTTGTGACTGACGCTCTGCACAGAGGTGACGATGCCTACTCCCCGTGATCCCGCGATGCTGCTGGCAGCCGCACGCCTCTACTACGTCCAGGGCCGTTCCCAGGCCCAGGTCGCGGAGGCGCTCGGCACCAGCCGGTCCAACGTCTCGCGGATGCTCACCGAGGCGCAGAACCAGGGCATCGTCGAGATCCGGATCAACGACCCGGAGGGCCGGGTGCACGAGCTCGAGGACGAGCTGCGCACCACCTTCGGCCTCAACGAGGTCCGGGTCTCGCACACCCGGCTCGTGCCCGGCCTGCGCGTCGAGGACGCGGTCGGCACCCAGGCGGCGCGACTGCTCCTGGATCACCTCAAGGACTCGATGACGGTGGCCCTGTCCTGGGGCCGCGCCCTGCAGGCGATGGTCTACGCGACCACGGCGGAGCAGGAGTTCCACCGGCTGTCCCTGGTCCAGCTCGTGGGTGGGCTCTCCTCGATCAGCAACGAGATCAGCGGCCAGGAGCTGGTGCGAGAGCTTGCGGTGCGGCTCGGTGCGGAGTACCGCTTCCTCCACGCCCCGGCCACCCTCGAGAGTGCGACGTCGCGCGACGCGCTGCTGGCCGAGCCCTCGATCAGCGACGCACTCGCCGATGCCGGCCGGGCCGACCTGGCGTTCGTCGGGATCGGCACGCCCACGCACGGTTCGTCGGCGGCGATCCTCGACTCCCTCGGACTCGACGCCGGCGACCGCGAGGCCTTCCTGGCCAGCGGCCCCGTCGGCGACGTGGCCGCGCGCTACTACAACGCCGACGGTGCGCCGATCCGCGGCGTCGTCGACGACCGGGTCCTGGGCCTCGGCCTCGACGGTCTGCTCGAGATCCCCAACGTCGTGGGGGTCGCCTCGGGCCGGGCCAAGACGCCCGGCGTCCTCGGCGCCCTCCGCGGCCGCATCATCGACTCCCTCGTCTGCGACGAGGCCCTGGCCCGCAGCGTGATCAGCGCCGCCGGCCCCAGCACCACGGAAGGGACAACACCATGAGCCTCGCCCTCACCCTGCTCGCCGCCGTCGTCGCCGGCTGGCTGGTCCAGCTCTACCTCACCTACCAGCAGTCCATGGCCTTCAACGACGCCGTACGCCGCCTCCGGACGTCCGGTCGGGTGAGCGTCGGCGTCGCGGGGAACCGCTACCGCGGGGGGCGCGCGTTCGTGGCCATCGCGGTCGACGAGCGCGGCATCGTCGGTGACGCGCTCACCCTGAGCGGGCTGACCACCTTCGCTCGCGCGAAGCCGCTGCCCGCGCTCCACGGCGTCAAGGTCTCGGTGCTGAGCGGCAGGCGCGACCTCCCCCACATCTCTCCCCAGCAGCGTGACGCCGCCCGCCAGGCGGCCGAGCTCTACCGGGCAGCAGGCACGACGGATCGGGCCCCCGTGAAGCACACCGTGTAGCACCACACCGCTGCCGGACCCGGGGTGGAGCCCGGGACCGGTCAGCGGCGCAGGAATCGAGCGGGCAACGACCCGCCGGTGACGAACGATGCCTGGCAGCGCATCTCCGATCAGGCCTCCGCAAGGGGCCGACTCGACAGGAGTAATCATGACATTCAGCTCAGTACTGGCGGGCATCCTGCCCCTCACCGAGACCCCGACGGTCGAGCCACCGTCCGGCTTCTTCGGCGCGCTCGCGGACGCCGCCGAGGGGTTCATCGGGGTCTTCGAGACCGGCGGGGAGTTCTTCAAGGCACTCGTCATCGGCATCATCCCGACGCTGGTGGTCCTGCTGACCGCAGTCAACGCCCTGATCCGGTGGATCGGTCCAGAGCGCATCGAGAAGCTCGGTGAGCTCGCCGCCCGGCCGGGCCTGCAGTGGTACCCCGTGCGCTACCTGGTCCTGCCCATCGTCAGCGTGTTCTTCCTGACCAACCCGATGGCGTACACGATGGGCCGCTTCCTGCCCGAGCGCTACAAGCCGGCCTTCTACGACTCGGCGGTCAGCTTCGTGCACCCGATCACCGGCCTCTTCCCACACGCCAACGCCGGCGAGCTGTTCGTCTACCTCGGGATCGCCGGGGGCATCACGACGCTGGGTCTGGGCACCGGAGACCTGGCCGTGCGGTATCTCCTGGTCGGCATGGTGGTCATCCTGATCCGCGGCGTCGTCACCGAGCTCATCACCGCACGGATGCTCTCTCGTCGCGCCAGCGCCGAGGAGGTGGCGGCATGAGCACCACGACCGAGTCACGGGGCGGCGCGATGTCGTCGTTCAACAACCTGCTCGTCGGCATCGGCAAGGGAGTCGGCGGCGTCGTCGGAACCCTCTACCAGGCCGGCCGCGACACCATCGAGACCGTCATCCGCAACATCCTGCCGTTCATGGCCTTCATCGCTGTGCTCGTCGGCATCATCAACGGCGTGGTCATCAACGACCGCACGATCGGCGAGTGGCTCGCACACGTCCTCGAGCCCCTGGCCAGCAACCTCCCGGGACTCCTGGTGATCAGCATCTTCTGCGCCATCCCGGTGCTCTCGCCCGTGCTCGGCCCGGGCGCCGTCATCGCCCAGGTCGTCGGCGTGCTTCTCGGCACGCGCATCGGCACGGGCGACATCCCGCCGCAGTACGCCCTCCCGGCCCTGTTCGCCATCAACCCGCAGGTCGGTTGCGACTTCATCCCGGTCGGGCTCGCGCTCGGTGAGGCCGAACCGGAAACGGTCGAGGTGGGCGTCCCAGCCGTCCTCATCTCGCGGCTGATCACCGGTCCTCTGGCCGTCGTGATCGCGTACTTCGCGAGCTTCGGCCTGTACAGCACCAGCAGCAGCTAGCACCCGGCACGGTCCGGCGGGTCCCGCCCGCCGGACCGTGACCCACCCACCACCGAAGGAGCAGCGATGAGCGAGTACAAGTCCGTCACGGTCAGCAAGGGTCGAGGCGGCTGGGGCGGCCCCCTGACCATCACCCCCACCGACGACCGTCCACTGGTGGCCTCGATCACGGGCGGCGGCATCCACCCGGTGGCACAGAAGATCGCGGACATGACCGGCGGCGAGGCCTTCGACGGGTTCAAGTCGTCGGCGCCCTTCGACAAGATCGCCGTCGCGGTCATCGACTGCGGCGGCACCGCCCGCGTCGGCGTCTACCCCATGAAGAAGGTGCTCACCGTCGACGTGCACGCCACCAGCCCGGCCGGCCCCCTCGCGCAGTTCATCACCGAGGAGCTCTTCGTCTCGGGCGTGAAGCCGGAGGACGTGAAGGAGACGTGACCGTCACCGACATCACCACCGTCTACGAGTCCACGGTGACCCTCGTGGGCGGGCAGGTCGAGGCCTTCCTCGGCCACGGCATCCTGATCTTCTTCGCCCACGGCTCGCCGGCCGAGCTGCACGACATCTCGGTGCTCCACCGCGCGAGCGTCGCCGAGGACGGGCCCCGTCCGGGCGACATGTTCCACCTCGGCGACACCGCACTCGAGATCCTTGCCGTGGGCGACGTGGTCCGCGACAACCTCCTCAACCTCGGGCACCTCGACCTCAAGGCCGACGGGCGCACCGAGGCCAAGCTGCCCGGCGACGTCTGCGTCCGGAAGGGTGACCTGGCGCTCCTGGCGACCGGTGACTCGTTCCGGATCACGCGTTCGGGTCCCTCCGACGCCGGACAGGACCGACCATGAGCTACCGAGACAGGCTGCAACAGCGGCTGGACGAGACCGGGCGACCACTGCGGGTCGGCCTCGTGGGCGCCGGTCAGATGGGTCGCGGGTTCGCCGCCCAGCTGCTCCGGATGCCGGGCATCACCCTGTCGGCCGTGCTGGACGTCCAGCACGAACGCGCCGTCGAGGCCCTCACCCAGGCGGGGATCACCCCGGCCGAGGCCGACGACACCGCCACGGCGGTGCGTGTCATCGAGGACGGCGGCAGCGTGGCCCTCACCGACGTCGAGCGCCTCGCGGGCCTGCCCCTCGACGTCGTCGTCGAGGCGACCGGCGTCCCGGACGTCGCCGTCTCGGTCGCCGTACAGGCTCTCGCGGCCGGCATCAGCGTCGCCACCCTCACCGTCGAGGCCGATGTCACCGTGGGCCGCTACCTCGCCCACCTGGCAGAGCAGTCCGACGCGATCTACTCGGTGTGCCGGGGCGACGAGCCCGTCGAGACCAAGATCCTGGTCGACTACGCACGCGACCTGAACTTCGAGGTCATCTGCGCGGGCAAGGGCAAGAACAACCCGCTCGACCCCTACGCCACCCCGGAGTCGCTGGCCGACCGCGCCGTCGAGAAGCAGATGAACCCCAAGATGCTCACGAGCTTCGTCGACGGCTCGAAGGCGATGATCGAGATGGCCTCGCTCGCCAACACGACCGGGCTCGGCGTGAGCAGGCGAGGCATGTTCGGGCCGCCGTCGACCGTGGAGACGCTGCACGAGACCTTCGCCCTCACGAAGGACGGCGGCATCATCGAGGAGGCCGGGGTCGTCGACTACTGCACCGGCCCCGTGGCTCCGGGCGTCTTCGTCGTCATCCGCACCGACGACCCCTACGTCCACCACGAGATGAGCTACCTCCAGATGGGAGACGGGCCCTACTTCGCGTTGTACCGGCCCTACCACCTGGCCAGCATCGAGGCCCCGCTCACGGTCTACGAGATGGTGCTCGACAAGCGTCCCAGCCTGACCTCCGAGCACTGGACGGCCGAGGTCGGGGCACAGGCCAAGCGGCCGCTGAAGGCCGGCGAGCGCATCGACGGGATCGGCGGGATGATGGTCCGCGGTCTGATCGACCCGGCCGACGACTTCGCGAGGGATGGCCTGGTGCCCCTCGGGGTCCTGGCCGGAGCGACGCTGACGCGGGACGTACCCGTCGACCACACGCTGACGTACGCCGACGTCGAGCTTGTCGAGTCCGCCCTGATCGTGCGCATGCGCCGGATCCAGGACGCCATGGACGACAACTCGGCAAGCGTCCCCGACCTGACCGAGCTGCGGACGCAGCTCGTCGGCTGAGGCAGCTCGTGGGCATCGGGCAGCGGGAGGGAGGGGTACGACGGGCGTTAGGCTCGCCCGGTGCCGCTCCCCCCGCCCGCCCGCGCCGCGGTCGTGATGCTCGCCGCCGGCGACGGACGGCGTTCTGGCCACCACACCAACAAGGTGCTGCTGCCGCTGGCGGGACGACGCGTGTTCACCTGGTCGATCAGGTGGGCGCGCGAGTTGCCGGCCGTCACCCATACCGTGCTCGTCATCCGCGAACAGGACCGGGACGCCGTGCTGGCCATCCTCGACCGTGAGGTCGGTCCTCCCGACGTCACCGTCGTCGTCGGCGGCGACACCCGCCACAGCTCCGAGTGGCAGGCGCTCCAGGCCCTCACCCCGGCGATCGAGGCCGGCGAGATCGACGTCGTCGTGATCCACGACGCGGCCCGGCCGCTCGCCGGCACCGCGCTGTTCGCCTCCGTCATCGAGACCGCCACCGCCCACGGCGGCGCCATCCCCGTCCGCGTCCAGGGCAACCTGGCCGCCCTCGACGGCGGCCAGCAGCCGCCCGAGCGGGTGGTGGCGGTGCAGACTCCGCAGGCCTTCCTGGCGCGGCCGCTGCTCGAGGCCTACCGGCTCGCCGAGGCCGACGGCTTCGTGGGCACCGACACCGCCAGCTGCATGGAGCGCTACACCGAGGTGCCGGTGCTCTGCGTCGACGGCGACGCCGGCAACATCAAGATCACCTTCCCCGAGGACCTCTTCCTGGCCGAGCGCCTGTTGGCCAAGGCCGACTGGGACCTCTCGGCGCCGCGGCCGCCCCACCACCGCCGCGAGGGCGCGATGGCGCACCTGCGCGAGCTGTGGCCGCACGGGGAGCACGCATGAGCGTCGAGGAGGCGGAGCTCCGCTGCGAGGTGTGCGACCAGCTCACCGACCACGAGCTGCACTACACCGGGCGCCTGCTCGACTCGGTGCGCTGCACCCGCTGCGGCACCCACGTCGAGCTCTCGTCGCGGGCGCTCATCCCGGCGTACGCCATGGACCTCGAGCAACGGCTGGCCAGCAAGCCGCGGCGCATGTTGCGCCGCATCGCGCGCGACCCTCGCGGCTACCTGCGCCAGCTGCCGGCCGCGGTGCTGCGGCAGCCGGTCAAGTTCTTCCGGGAGTTCCGGGACCTGCTACGTCGGTGACGACGTCGGTGCGCACCCGGCGGGCGAGCTCGTCGACGCACTCGAGCAGGTTGACCGCCGAGGCGTCATCGACCCGGCGGGCGAGCGACGGTGCCCGCACCAGGTCGACCTCGCCGCGCTCGCGCAGCCAGGCTGCCAGCCGGGAGAAGTCGTCGACCGGGGGCCGCTCACCCGCGGCGGCAGCCGCCGCGACGACGGCGGCCGAGATCAGCGCCGGCGACACCAGGGCCGCGAGGCCCTCGCGGTCGATGGTGCCCTGGATGCGCTCGTCGACCACGGTCTTGACCGTGTCGGTGACGGGCCGGTAGGCCAGCAGCGAGACGTCGGGCCGCGTCGCCGCGTCACGGCGTACATCGCGCAGGAAGTCGGCGGAGACCAGCGGGCACAGCGGGTCGTGCACGAGCAGGGGCGCCGCTGCTGCCGAACGGACGCGCTGCCACCACTCGTCACCGGTGCACACGTCGACGGCCAGCCCGGCGCTGCGCACCTCGCGGGTCACCGGCTCGCGCTCGGCCTCGCCGACGGCCACCACGACGTGCGTGGACCCGGACCCCAGCAGTGCCTCCAGGGCGTGGAGGTAGAGGGGTCGGCGGTGCAGGGGTGAGAGCGGCAGCCGGCCCCGGCCCACCAGGGCGAGCACTGCTCGGGCGTCCGGGCTCATCCGGGATCGGGCGTGGTGAGGGACTCGAGCGCGGCGACGCCGGCGAGGTCGAAGACCCGTGCGGCGCTGGCGGGCGCTCGCACCCGCTCGACCGGGAAGCGCGCCTCCAGCCGGGTGACGAGCTCGGCGAAGTCGAGCGACGGCAGGTCGTCGAGGGCAGCGACCACGGCCGCCGGAAGGACGACCGGCGACAGCACCACGCCCGCGGCGTCGACGGCCACCACGACCGAGCCGGACGCCACCGCCTGCGCCAGGCAGTCGGCGATGAGGGCGGCCGGCACCATCGGGCACAGCGGGTCGTGCAGCACGAAGGGCTCACCGCCGTCGACGAGCCCGGCCCACTCGGTGCCGAGGTCGACCGCCGTCACTCCGGCATCGCCCAGGGCCCAGGCGGCGCACGCCACCAGGGCCTCCCCGTGGATGAGCGCGAAGGGAAGGGCGCCGCGGCCCTCCTCCAGGATCGCTCCGAGGGCAGGCTCTGCGTCGTACGGGTGATCGGTCATGGCGGGCCCACGCTATCCAGACACAGAACGACCCCCGACACGGGACGTGTGTCGGGGGCCGAACGGTGAGAGTCGAATCAGGAGGCGAGGACCTCGTCGAGGATCGCCTCGGCCTTGTCCTCGTTGGTGTGCTCGGCCAGCGCGAGCTCGGAGACGAGGATCTGGCGCGCCTTGGCCAGCATCCGCTTCTCACCCGCGGAGAGCCCGCGATCACGCTCGCGACGCCACAGGTCGCGGACGACCTCGGAGACCTTCATGACGTCGCCGCTGTGCAGCTTCTCGAGATTGGCCTTGTAGCGGCGCGACCAGTTGGTCGGCTCCTCCACGTGGGCCGCCCGGAGGACGTCGAACACGCGGTCGAGGCCCTCCTTGTCGACGACGTCGCGGACGCCGACCAGATCGAGGTTGCAGGCCGGGACGCGCACGACCAGGTCCTGTTGGGCGACAATCCGAAGAACGAGGTATTCCCGGTCCTCCCCCTTGATGGTCCGCATCTCGATGTCCTCGATGATCGCGGCCCCGTGATTCGGGTAAACAACCGTTTCGCCGACGGTGAAAGTCATATGTTCGGTACCCCTTCCTAGGTGTCCATTCTAACACGTCTTCGAACGGCCTCTTCGTTCGTTTGTGCAGGTCAGAGGCCCAATGCGGGCTTGACAGAACATGTGTTCGTGTGGTGGCGGCCACGTCTGGGAGCCGACTCGTCCGCCCGACGGGGTCGGATGTGCCGCCCTCGGGCGGACGAGCCGGGATACTGCGGCTCATGCTTGGTCGGACCCCACCCGTGCTCCTCCTGCGCGCCGCGCACCCCCGGCAGGCGGTGCTGACGGCGCTCGCCGTCGCCGTCGCCGCGGCCCTTGCCGGGCGACCCGGACGCGAGGTGCTGCTCGTGCTCGGCACGGTGCTGGTGGGTCAGGCGGTCGTCGGCTGGCACCACGACCTGGTCGACCGAGCGCGCGACGCCCGCCACGAGACACCGGGCAAGCCGCTCGGCGAGGGGCTGCTCGAGCCGGGCACGGTCTGGTTCGCGATCGCGTGCGGCGTGCTGCTCGTCGTACCCCTGTCCGTGGCCGCGGGCACCACCGCCGCCGCGTCGTACCTGCTGGCGGTCCTGGTCGGGCTCCTCGGCAACCTGGTGCTGCGCAAGGGCTGGCTCTCGTGGCTGCCGTGGGCGGTGAGCTTCGCCCTCTACCCCGCCTACCTGTCGTACGGCGGGTGGAACGGCACCGGGACCGACACCCCGCCCGAGGTCGCCATCACCGTGGTGGCGGCCCTGCTCGGCATCGGCGTGCACGTCCTGCGGGCGCTGCCCGGGCTGGTGGTCGACAATCAGGACGGCTACCGCTCGCTGCCGCTGCGCATCGCCATGAGGACGGGCGCGACGAGGCTGCTCGTGATCGGCTGCGTCTACGTCGCGCTGGTGCTGGTCGCGCTGGTGGTCGTGGCCCAGCAGGTCGGGCTGGCCCAGCAGACCTGACACCGTCGCTCGACGCTAGGCTGTGCCCACGCTGACCCAGACCCGCGAAGGCCACCGCATGCAGCTCCCCAAGCTCTCCGTTCCCCGCACCCTCATCGGCGCGATCCTGCTCGCCGCGGTGACCTCCTCCTGCGGATTCAACATGGCGACCGACCGCGTCTACACGCCGGCCAACGGCGCCAACGACCGCGTCGGCCTCGTCGACGTGCTTTCGGCCCACGTGGTCAGCGCCGAGCCCGGCACGGGCGTGTTCGTCGCGTCGCTCTCCAACAACTCCACCACCGAGACCATCACCCTCGACGGCATCGCGAGCACCGACCAGGAGGCCCTCGAGGCCGCCGAGGTGTCGCCCGTCGAGATCGCACCGGGGTCGCTGGTCAACCTCGCCGTCTCGGAGACCCCGATCACCGTGACGGGCGACTTCAAGGCCGGGGAGTACGTCCCGGTGAACCTCACCTTCAGCAACGGCGAGACCGCGAGCATGAAGGTGCCCGTCGTCGTCAACTGCGGCTACTACGCCGACATCGCGGGCGTCGCCGCCGGTCCCGAGGAGTGCCCGGTCGCCGAGCTCGAGGGCGAGGCGCACTGAGCATGACGCACACCCTCGTGCTGCTCCGCCACGGCGAGAGCGACTGGAACGCCAAGAACCTCTTCACCGGCTGGGTCGACGTCGACCTGACCGAGAAGGGCCGCGCCGAGGCGGTGCGCGGCGGCCAGCTGCTCGTCGAGGCCGGCCTGCTGCCCGACGTCGTACACACCTCGCTGCAGCGGCGCGCGATCACCACCGCCAACCTGTCGCTCGACGCCGCCGACCGGCACTGGATCCCGGTCCGCCGCAGCTGGCGCCTCAACGAGCGCCACTACGGTGCGCTGCAGGGCAAGGACAAGAAGCAGACCCTCGAGGAGTACGGCGAGGAGCAGTTCATGACCTGGCGCCGCAGCTTCGACGTACCCCCGCCGCCGCTCGACGACGACGACGAGTTCTCCCAGGCGGGCGATCCGCGGTACGCCGACCTCGGCGCCGATCTGCCCCGCACCGAGTGCCTCAAGGACGTCATCACCCGGCTCCTGCCCTACTGGGAGTCCGACGTGGCCGCCGACCTGCGGGCCGGGCACACCGTGCTCGTCGCGGCGCACGGCAACAGCCTGCGCGCGATCGTCAAGCACCTCGACGGCATCAGCGACGAGGACATCGCCGGCCTCAACATCCCGACCGGCATGCCGCTGGTCTACGAGCTCGACGACGACCTCATGCCCACCGAGGTGGGCGGTCGCTACCTCGACCCCGAGGCGGCCGCCGAGGCGGCCGCTGCCGTGGCGAATCAGGGGCGCTGACTCTTCGCAGCGGCCTTGATGAGCCGCAGCGTCGTCAGACGTCGACGTCCTGCGGCGCCTGGCCGGTGACCACGAAGACCACGCGGTTGGCGATCGAGACGGCGTGGTCGGCGATCCGCTCGTAGTAGCGACCCAGCAGGGCGGCGTCGACGGCCGCCTCGACGCCGTGCGACCAGTCGTCGGCCAGCAGGGTCACGAAGCTGTCGCGGCGCAGCCGGTCGATCTCCTCGTCGTCCTTGTGGAGGCCCAGGGCGGCGTCGACGTCACGCTCGGCGATGATCGCCGTGGCCCGGCGGACCATCTCCTCGGCCACCTCGGCCATCCGCCCGATGCTGGGCCGGATCTGCTCGGGTACGGCGACGTTCGGCACGCGCAGCCGCGCGATCTTGGCGACGTGCACCGAGAGGTCGCCCATCCGCTCGAGCTCGGTGACCATGCGCAGGGCCGCCACCACGATCCGGAGGTCGCCGGCGACCGGGGCCTGCAGGGAGAGCAGCTGGAACGCGTCGTCCTCCACCCGCTCGCGCGCCCGGTCGATGTCGACGTCGGCGGAGATGACCTGCTCGGCCAGGCCGGCGTCGGCGGTCAGGAGGGCTCGGGTCGCACGCTCTACTGCGGTCTCGACGAGGCGGCCGATGGCGGCCAGGTCCTCGAAGATCCCGTCGAGCTGGTCATGGAAGGCATCACGCATGCCGCGGACAGTACGGAGCCCGGGTGTCCGGACGGCGATGACGCGTGAACGCGGGGTGAACACTGGGCGGCCCGGGCGGCTCGTGGCGAACGCGCGGTGAATCCCGCCGTACTCTTGAGGCGTGGATCCGACGACCCAGGCCTCCCTGGCCGCCGTCATCGGCGTGGTCGTCGGTGCGGTCTCCGTGCTCGCCTGGCACATCAGCGACCGCCAGCAGCACCAGCTGGCCGCCCCCGAGGAACCCGCCGTGCCGATCGGTGTCGCCACGGTGCTGTCGGTGCTGCGCAGCAGCGCGGTCGTCGTCGACGAGAGCGACGTCGTGCTCAAGGCCTCGGCGCCGGCCTACGCGTTCGGGCTGGTGCGCGGCAACGAGCTGATCATCGAGGATCTGGCCGAGGTGGTCCGTCAGGTGCGCCGCGACGGCCAGATCCGCGAGACCGAGCTGACCCTCAGCCGCGACCACGCCACCCCGCGGATGGTCACCGCCCGGGTCGCGCCACTGGGCTCGCGGCTGGTGCTCGCCCTGGTGGAGGACCGCACCCGGGAGCGTCGTGTCGAGGCCGTACGTCGTGACTTCGTCGCCAACGTCAGCCACGAGCTGAAGACCCCGGTCGGTGCGATCCGGCTGCTCTCCGAGGCCGTGGCCGACGCGTCGGGCGATCCCGAGGCCGTCAAGCGGTTCGCCGGCCGGATGGTGACCGAGAGCGACCGACTGACCCGGCTCGTGCAGCAGATCATCGAGCTGTCGCGCCTGCAGGGCGACGACCCTCTCGAGACGCCGGTGCGGGTGAAGATCGACGACGTCATCGCGATCGCCGTCGACACCAGCGCCATCGAGGCCCGCGCCAAGCACATCAACCTGATCACCGGCGGCGACAGCGAGCTGATGGTCTACGGCAGCGACGAACAGATCACCGCCGCGGTCAGCAACCTGGTCGCAAACGCCGTGGCGTACTCCGGAGAGAGCTCGAGCGTCGTCGTCACCACCCGCGGCACCCCGACCTGCGTCGAGGTCTCCGTGATCGACCAGGGCATCGGCATCCCTTCGGGCGAGATCGACCGCATCTTCGAGCGCTTCTACCGGGTCGACCCGGCGCGGCACAGGTCCACCGGCGGCACCGGGCTGGGCCTGTCGATCGTCAAGCACGTCGCGGCCACGCACGGCGGCGACGTCACCGTCTGGTCCGTCGAGGGCCAGGGCTCGACGTTCACCCTCAGCCTGCCGCGCAGCGTCCCGAGCGACGCACTCACCACTGACCACACCAAGCAGAGCACCCAGGAGGTACGCCCGTGACCCGGGTACTCGTTGTCGAGGACGAAGAGAGCTACAGCGACGCGCTCGCCTACATGCTCCGCAAGGAAGGCTTCGAGGTCGCGATCGCAGCCGACGGGCACGCGGCGCTCACCGAGTTCGACCGCAACGGCGCGGACATCGTGCTGCTCGACCTGATGCTGCCCGGCATCCCCGGCACCGAGGTGTGCCGGCAGATCCGGGCCACGTCGAGCGTCCCGGTGATCATGGTGTCGGCGAAGGACGACGAGGTCGACAAGGTGGTCGGGCTCGAGCTCGGGGCCGACGACTACGTCACCAAGCCGTACTCCCCCCGCGAGCTCGTGGCCCGGATCCGCGCCGTCCTGCGACGTGGGCACGAGCCCGACCTGCTCCCCGACACCCTCGAGGCCGGGCCGGTGCGGATGGACGTCGAGCGCCATGTCGTGACCGTCGGCGGCTCCGAGCAGCGCCTCCCGCTCAAGGAGTTCGAGCTGCTCGAGATGTTCCTGCGCAACCCCGGCCGGGTGCTCACGCGTGGCCAGCTGATCGACCGGGTCTGGGGCTCCGACTACGTCGGCGACACCAAGACCCTCGACGTACACGTGAAGCGGCTGCGCGCCAAGCTCGAGCCCGACCCCTCGGAGCCGAAGTATCTCGTCACCGTGCGGGGGCTCGGCTACAAGCTGGATCTGTGAGCCCGGAGGGCTCACGGATCCAGCGCGTCGACCGCGCAGCGAAGCACGAGGAACGAGTGCGGCGCGTGGGCGCGGTCGGATCGAGCAAGCCGCACCGCTGAGGCACGAAGCGGTGACGGCGTGCCGAGATCGATCCGTCAGCCGGCCAGCCTGATGCGACGTCCGAAAGTCGCTGGTCCGCGACCGTAAATCGGGCGGTCGATGTCGGTGGGAACGTCTACGTTCGAGGGGTGACGTCACCCACCACCCAGACTCCCGCCTCGGCCGCCGGCAGCACCCCGGTGGTGCCGTGGAAGCCGCTGGCAGCGGTGGCGTTCACGCTGCTGATGTGGGCCTCGGCGTTCGTCGCGATCCGGCACCTCGGGCGCGACGTGCCGCCCGGCGCGCTGTCCCTGGGCCGGCTGGTCGTCGCCGTCGTCGCACTCGGCGCGATGCTGCTCTTCCAACGCAACCGGCGCTGGCCGACCCGGCGCGAGTGGCCGCTGATCGCACTCGGCGGGGTGAGCTGGATCGGCGTCTACAACCTCACTCTCAACGAGTCGGAGCGGCGGATCGACGCCGGCACGGCGGCCCTGATCGTGCAGATCGGCCCGATCCTGGTCGCCCTCCTCGCCACCGTGTTCCTCGGCGAGCGGCTGACCCGCTGGCTGCTCGCCGGTCTCGTCGTCGGCTTCGCGGGCGTCGTGGTGATCGGTCGGGTCTCCTCGACCGGCGACAACGGCGACCTGGTCGGCGTGCTGCTGTCGGTCGTCGCGGCGCTGACCTTCGCCGTCGGCGTCATCACCCAGAAGAAGCTGCTCGGCGCGATGAGCGCGCTCGAGATGACGTTCTGGTACTACGTCGTCGGGGCCGTGGTCTGCCTGCCCTGGGCCGGCGAGCTGGTCGAGGTCACCGGAGAGACGAGCCTGTCCAACCTGGGCTGGATCGTCTTCCTGGGTGTCTTCCCGTCAGCCATCGCCTTCACGACGTGGGCCTACGCGCTCTCCCACTCCGATGCCGGCAAGTTCGCGATGACGACGTTCCTCGTCCCCTTCCTCACCACCCTGATCGCCTGGCTGGCGCTCGGCGAGGTGCCCGCCGCCCTGGCGTTCGTCGGCGGTGCGCTCTGCATCGTCGGAGTGCTCCTGACGCGGCGTACGACGCGACCGGCGGCGCACGCCCCGGAGTCGCCCGGCCCGGTCGAGAGTCGGCCATGATGGCGCCATGGAGTTCCTTGCGAACGTGCTGATCGGGCTCGTCGCGGCCCTGCACGCGGGCTTCCTCGTGCTCGAGATGTTCCTCTGGAACACACCCACCGGGCGCAAGGCGTTCGGCCTGAAGCCCGAGTTCGCCGAGGAGTCGAAGTCACTGGCGGCCAACCAGGGCCTCTACAACGGCTTCCTCGTCGCCGGCCTCGTCTGGGGTCTCATCGACGATCGGTTCGACGTGAAGGTGTTCTTCCTCGTCTGCGTGATCGTCGCCGGACTGTACGGCGCCGCCACCGTCAGCCGCCGCATCCTGATCGTCCAGGCACTGCCGGCGGCGCTGGCTCTGCTGGCGCTGGTCGTCAGCCGCTGACCGGCCCGGGCTGCTCGTCCGAGGGCCTCAGCGCGGTGAACGCCTCGAGGTTCTTCGTCGACTCGCCTCGCGACAGTCGCCACTCCCACTCCTTGCGGATGGAGGAGGCGAAGCCGAGCTCGAGGATCGCGTTGAACGACTCGTCGGCGTGTGCCAGCACCGAGCCCAGCAGGCGGTCGAGCTCTTCGGGGTTCACCATCGACAGCGGCAGCCGGGCATCGAGGTAGATGTCACCGAGATGGTCGACGGCGAAGGCCACGGCGTACATCTTGAGGTTGCGCTCGAGCAGCCAGCGGTAGACGCGGGCATGGTTCTCGTCGGGGTTGCGGCAGACGAACGCGTGCACGCCGAGCGCGTGCGGGCCCACGTCGATGCGGACGGCGGTCTGGAGCTTGCGCTCGCCCGGGAGGGTCAGTGAGAAGGTGCCCGGCGTCGCCTCGGTGAACTCGATCTCCTCGGCGGTGAGGAAGTCGCGCACCACCTCAGCCGTCACGCCGTCGCCTCCAGGCGCATCAGCGACGCGGCGCGCTTGTAGACCTCGAGCGTGCGGTCAGCCGTGCGCTCCCAGGCGAAGAGCCGGGCCTGCCGGAGCGCGCCGGCGGAGAGCCGGGATCGCAGCTCTGCGTCGCCGATGATCGAGCCGAGCGCCTTGGCCCAGTCGCGGGGGTCGTGGGTGTCGACCAGGAGTCCGCTGACGCCGTCGGCGACGACCGTGGTGAGCCCACCGACGGCTGCGGCGACGACCGGGGTGCCGGTGGCCTGCGCCTCGGCGGCCACCAGCCCGAACGACTCGTTGTACGACGGCACGGCGACCAGCGTGGCAGCCGCACACCAGGTCGCCAGCTCGTCCTGGGCGACCGGGGGTACGAAGCGCACCACGTCGTCCAGGCCGAGCTCGGCCGAGAGCAGGGCGAGCGACTCGGGGTGCTCGAGACCGGTGCCGGACGGACCCCCGACGATCGGTACGACGAGGCGGGAGCGAAGCGAGGGGTCGTCGTCGAGGAGCACGGCGACGGCGCGCAGCAGGACGTCGGGCGCCTTGAGGGGCTGGATCCTCCCGGCGAACAGCAGGACGTGGGCGTCCTCGGGCACGCCGAGCTCGCGCCGCGCACCCGCCTGGTCGCGCTCGCGGAAGACGCCCAGGTCGACGCCCGGGTGCACGATCTCGACGCGGTCTGGCGCCGCGCCGTACAGGTCGATGAGCTGGTGGGCCTCGATGTCGGTGTTGGCGATCAGCATGTCCGCGGCCTCGACGACCTGCTCCTCGCCGATCACGCGGGCGATCGGGTCGGGCGTGTCACCGTCGGCCAGCGCGGCGTTCTTGACCTTCGCCATCGTGTGCATCGAGTGGACGAGCGGCACGCCCCACCGGTCGCGGGCGAGCGCCCCGACCTGGCCGGACAGCCAGTAGTGGGAGTGCACGGCGTCGTAGTGCCCGATCGGCTGGGCCGCCTCGGTGCGCAGCACCTCGCGGGCGAAGACGCACAGCTGGCCGGGCAGCTCGGCCTTGGTGAGGCCCTCCAGCGGACCGGCGTTGATGTGGCGCACCAGCACCCCGTCGGAGGCCTCGACGATCGGGGCCAGTGCCGACGACGTCGCGCGGGTGAAGATGTCGACCGCGATGCCGCGGGCGGCGAGCCGCTTGGAGAGCTCGATGACGTAGACGTTCATCCCTCCGGCGTCGCCGGTGCCCGGCTGGTCGAGCGGAGAGGTGTGGAGGCTGATCATCGCCACCCGGCCGCGCCACTGCGTCGCCTGTCGTGTCACCGGTGCCCCTTACGTCTATCGGTCCATCGGAGCACAACCCCGGATCGGGCCGAAGGATTCCCGGAGGCGTGGATGCGCCTCAGCGCGCGTGTGCCCCGGCGGCCCGCCCGGACGTGCGTGAGCGGCCGGTGACGACGCCGAAGAGCCCGACCACGATCGCGACGATGCCGGTGACGCCGTCGAACATCAGCGCCTCGCCGGCCGGGCGGAACACCTCGGCGACGGACCAGGTCAGTCCGGCGGCACCGACGCCGGCGATCGCACGCAGCCACCAGGTGCCGCGTTTCACGAGGCTGCCCCCGGCGACGATCAGGCCGACGCCGAGCAGCGCCAGCCCGGCGTACCGCATCGCGTCGGACGTCGTCGCCGACGGAGGGAGCTGCCACCGGACGACCCAGACCGCTCCCCCGAGCACGCAGCACAGGCCGGCGAAACGACGTGGTGACATGGGTTCCTTCTCTTCCGGGCCGGGCGGCACACAGTGTGCCAGCAGCCCGCAGCGCCGCAAAGGCCGCCGGTGGCGGTCAGCCGGTGATGGCGGTGCCCTGGTGGAAGAGCTGGAGCCAGCGGCCGGACTCGCGGACCCACAACGACGACCGCAGGGCACTCGCCTCATCGGTGTGGCTGCGCCAGAGCAGCAGGATCACGTCCTCCGTCACTCGGTGTACGTCGACCACGTCGAGGCTGGCGGGTCCGATCGGCCCGATCTCGGCGAGGATCTCGTCCCGGCTCCACAGGCGTCCGGACTTGCCGACCTCCTGCCACTGCGGGTGGAGGAGCGCGGCCACGGAGACCGCGTCGGCACGGACCTCGTCGGTGAGCAGTGCCCGCTCGAGGGCGATGACGGTCTGCTCGGGCGACTCGACCGGGTCGGCTCGGTCGAGGTCGGCGAAGAGGTCGGGCTCCTCGTCGACCTGGCCGGGCGTCGCGACCGGGTGGGCGACCCGGGAGCCGCTGAAGCCCGGGCCGGGGTCGGGCGCGGCGCCCGCCTTCCACGCGGTGGCGGCGGCGTTGGCGAGCCGGTCGGCCTCCTCGTTGAGGTGGTGGCCGGTGTGTCCCTTGACCCACTCGAACCGCACCCGACGGCCCTGCATGGCCTCGTCGAGCGCCTTCATCAGCTCGATGTTCATCACGGGCTTGCCGTCGCCCTTCTTCCAGCCGCGACGCTTCCACCCGGGCATCCACTTCGTGATCGAGTTGATGACGTAGGTGCTGTCGCAGACGACGTGCAGCTCGTCGTCGAGGTGCGCCGTCTGCTGGAGCAGGTCGAGCACGGCCATCAGCTCGCCCATGTTGTTGGTGCCGTTGGCCCAGCCGCCGCAGGCCCAGTGCTCGTCGTCGACGTACCACCCCCAACCGGCGGGACCGGGGTTGCCCAGGGCGGAGCCGTCAGCGGCCGCTGTGATCGTCACCCGCGCGATCCTGCCATCATGGCGCCATGACAACTGCGGAGGACTCTCGTCGTGTTGCCGTCGTCACCGGGGCGAGCAGCGGCATCGGCGCCGCCACCGCCCGCGCCCTGGCCGGTGCGGGCTTCCGGGTCGTGTGCGCGGCCCGGCGTATCGACCGGATCGAGCAGCTCGCCGACGAGATCGGCGGCGTCGCGGTCGCCTGCGACGTGACGTCGCGCGGAGTCGGTGGCCGCCCTGGCCGCGGCCGTCGGCGGGCCCGTGCACGTGCTGGTCAACAACGCCGGCGGCGCGTTCGGCTCCGACCGCGGTCGAGACCGCCGACCCGGAGCAGTGGCAGGCGATGTACGACGTCAACGTGATCGGCCTGCTGCGCGTGACCCAGGCGCTGCTGCCCGCTCTGCGCGAGTCTGGCGACGCCGTGATCGTCAACATGGGCTCGACGGCAGGTCGCGTCGCCTACGAGGGCGGCGCCGGCTACACCGCCGCCAAGCACGGCACCCAGGTCGTCACCGAGACGCTCCGGCTGGAGCTGGTCGGCGAGCCGATCCGGATCAGCGAGGTCGCTCCCGGCATGGTGCAGACCGACGAGTTCGCGCTCGTGCGCTTCGGGGGCGACCAGGCGAAGGCCGACGCCGTGTACGCCGGCGTACCCGACCCGCTGCGTGGCCGAGGACATCGCCGACGCCGTCACCTGGATCGCCACCCGCCCGTCGCACGTCAACATCGACGAGCTCGGTGATCCGGCCGCGCGCGCAGGCCGCGCAGCACAAGGTCCACCGGGTCTGAGACCCCTGAACGATCCGCGCGGTCGCACGTCTTGTCCAGCAGCCTCCGGGTCCCGTCGCGGGTTCGCCCCGAAGTGGCACACTGCCGCTGTGCAGACCATCGGACTCATCGGCGGCATGAGCTGGGAATCCAGCCTCGTCTACTACCGCGACCTCAACATCGGGGTGCAGGAACGGCTCGGTGGCCTGTCGTCGCCGAAGGTCGTGCTGAGCACGGTCGACTTCGCCGAGGTCACCGACCTCGAGGACCACGAGCGCTGGGACCAGGTCGGCACGCTGCTCAGTGACGCGGCCCGGGGCGTCGAGCGCGCCGGCGCGGACTTCCTGATGCTGTGCACCACGACGTTCCACAAGGTGGCCGACCAGGTCGCCGACGCCGTCGACATCCCGCTGCTGCACCTGGCCGACGTCGTCGCCGACGCGTGCCGCGCCGCGGGCGTCGAGAAGGTCGCGTTCCTCGGCACCACGGTCGCGATGAACGACCCGTTCTTCATCAACCGCATCTCCGACGGCGGGCCCGAGGTCATCGTGCCCGACGCCGTGCACCACGAGTGGCTCAACTCGGCGATCTACGACGAGCTCGTGCACGGTCGGGTGGTCGACAAGACCCGGCGCCGCGTCGTCGCGCTCATCGACGAGCTCTGGGACGCCGGCGCCGGCGGCGTGCTCCTCGGCTGCACCGAGCTCGAGCTGCTCGTCAAGCAGGCCGACTGCGAGGTCCCGCTCTTCCCGTGTACGACGCTGCACGTGCGCGCCGCGCTCGACCGCGCGCTGGCCTGACGCCCGCCCGCATCATCCGGTCGACCGGCTGCTGTAGTCCTCGGCGACCGCGGCGTCGGTCTGCGCGAACTCGGCGGCCACCCAGTCGAGCCGGTCGGCCACCGAGCCCAGCTCGGCCGCGGTGTCGAGGACGATCGTGGTGACCCGCTCCACCAGCTGCTCCCACTCGAAGTAGTGGCCCTCGCTGCTGAGCCCGATGTTGGGCGGTCGCGACCAGATCTCGCTGCCCAGTGCGTTGGGCAGCCGGCTGCCGGCGAGGCGGACGGTGTCCCGGGTGCTCCGCACGACGTCCGCGATCGTCGTCAGGTGGTCCAGGATGACGAGCTCCTCCGGGCGGTAGAGCGCCGCGGCGTCGGTCTCGGCGAGCAGGTCGGCGGGCGGGGCGATGTCGTACGCCTCGAGGTGTGAGACGAGCTCGCCGTGCGCATGCGCCGCTGCGTCCCGGAGTGCCTGCTCCTGCTCGGTGACCCAGACCCCGAGGTCGTGGAGCGCTGCCTCGAGCTTGGCGAAGACCCCGTCCGGGGAGTCCGCTCCGAAGGCGAGCTCCTCCTCGGGCGTTCCTTCGGGGATGAATCTCGAGATGATGCCGATCGTGGTGGAGATCGCCCCGGCGATCGGCGCCGCCGTGCCTCCGGACACGAAGATCGTGGCCGCGGCGGCGATCGACGCCACCACGTTGACCACGGTCTTCACGTCGGCCGCACCTCGCTCACCCGACGCCCGCATCGCGGTGAGCACGTCGTCCGCGATCCGGGTGACGTCGTCGCGGCAATTCGTCCAGATCTCCTGCTCCCCGGCGAGCACGGTGCCCACGACGCACGCCATGACGTGCTGGCCGCTCAGGACGGGTGCCAGCCGGGCGGCGTAGTTGAGACTGAACGCGTCGATCGTCGCTCCGTTGAACTGCGCGAGCTCGGTGACGACGTACGTCAGGTCGGCGGCCAGGTCGGTGTTGCCTGTCGAGACCCGGATCTCGGCGCCGCCCCCACCAGCCGTCGTGCCACCGGCCGCGAGTGCGACGGCCACCGCGCGCGTGACCTCCAGCTTCCCCTCGAAGCCGGCAGGGTCGGGCAGCTCCAGCCAGGGTTCGAAGGCCCGCGGTACGACGTCGCTCCAGCGGGCGTAGATGGCGGCTGGCGTCGAAGTGGATCTCGACCGGGTCGCCGTAGTCGTCGACGGCCCGGCCGGCGGGCACGCCGTCGGCACCGCCGGGTGGAGAGATCCAGATCTCGATGGTGAGGGGGTCCTCAGGGGTGCGGGAGCCGGTGCCGCGGAAGCCTTCCTCCACGGAGCCGGTGTAGCCCTTGAGGGCCAGGTCGGACTCGATCGCCGCATCGACGATGCGTTGGACGGTGTCGGACAGGGCTTCGTAGCTGGGCATCTGGACTCCTCGGTCGGGGTACTCCCTGACCGATGCCCCGTACCGTGCCGGCGGGAACCGGGATTTCCTTACCGAAGTCTTGCGGTTCCTCGCCTCAGGCGGCGGGCACCGACACCACGGCCAGCCGGCCGGACCCGTAGCCGGAGATCCCGATCAGGACGTCCTCGCGCGCACCCAGGGTGGCGGCGATCGCGGCCAGCTCCGCCGGCAGCTCCTCGTTGGGGCTGTAGGTGCGCTCCAGACGCTGGTGGACGCCGCTGAAGTCGCCGATCGGCGCGGCCAGCACGTTGAGGACCTCGTGGGTGTTGTCCATCAGGTTGCCGGGCATCACGTTGTCCTCGATCGCCGCCTGGGCCCCACCGACGGGGACGAGCGCCAGCGCCGCACCGGTGTGCGCCACGAGGGAGAAGTCCATCAGCGCGACGGCGGTCAGGCGGCCGCCGTCGTCGACGTACACGGCGAGGCCGGGCGCCGGGACCACGTCGGCACCGAGCGGCTCGGGGGCGTCGCCGATGGTGATCTCGCGGCCGAGCATCCCCTCGAAGAGGTCCTTGATCGACTTGCGGTCGGGCATCTGCATGGTCGTGCTCCTGGCGTCGGAGGGTCAGGCCAGGACGCTGCCGAGAGCGTCCTGGAAGGCGTCGGGCGTGAACGGCTTGGCGATGACGAACATCGCGCCGGCACGACGCGCGACGTGCCGCATGTCGTCGGAGCCCTCGGACGTGACGAACCCGAAAGGTACGGCGTTGCCGGCCGCGCGCAGCTGACGCAGCAGGTCGATGCCGGTCATGTTCGGCATGTTCCAGTCGGAGAGCACCATGTCCGGGCGCTCGCTGGCGACCTTCGCGAGTGCGTCGACGCCGTCCTCGGCCTCGACGAAGTCGTGGTGGCCGAGGCCGGCCTGGCGCAGGGTGCGGAGCACGATCTGGCGCATGACCCTGCTGTCGTCGGCGATGAGAACCTTCATGGCGGGTGTTTCCTTGTCTACTCGGGGTGGCCGGGGCCGGATCGCGGTCAGCGCGTGGGGACGATGGAGATCAGGACCGGTTCGTCGTGCCAGGACACCGTCTGGTGGATGTGGCTGTCGGTGGGCGCGGGCGCGGGGCACCGGGTCACCGTGGGCAGGCCGAGCGACGAGGAGCCGCCGAGAGCACCCTTGAGGCTGCCGGCGACGATGTTGAGCACCTCACCGAGGGCGTCCTCGACGTCGTCGAGACCCGGGTGCTCGCAGTCGGCCAGCATGAGCATGGCCCGCGTCATCGACACCGCGGCCGCGTCTGCGCACCACAGGCGCAGCACTCCGCCCCAGTCGCCCGAGACGGCAAGCGCGGCCTGGACGCCGTGCCGGCCGCCGTACCACGCCGTGGGCCACGGCAGCGGGGGCTCGTGCAGCATCGAGGTCCACACCTGCTCGACGACGGCAGCCAGCAGGGCGTCGTCGGGCGCGACGATGGTCGGCACCTCACACCTCCACGCGTAGGTTGGGAAGGAGGCCGAGGTACTCCAGCTTCTGGCGCATGTCGTCGGCCTCGAAGGGCTTGGTGAGGTACTCGTGGGCGCCGGCGGCGAGAGCCCGCACGATGCGGTCCTGCTCGCTCTCGGTCGTCACCATCATCAACGTGATGCCGCGCCACTCGCGGCGTTTGCGCACCTGCGTGACAAAGGTGAGGCCGTCCATGACGGGCATGTTCCAGTCGACGCAGGCGAGCTCGGGCGGCTCGCTCTGCGCCTCCAGCACGTCGAGTGCCTCCTGGCCGTCGCCGGCCTGGAGGATCTCGAACCCCTCTCGGGACAGGATGCTGCCGACGATGCGGCGCATCGCCCGGGAGTCGTCGACTACCAAGGCACGCATGAGCGGTCTTCCTCTCTGATCCGGTACAAGGCTGAACGACCGGCTGGCTCTCGTTCCCAGCTGTCGTCGATGCCCCGAGTCATCTCGGCCCCACCCAGGAACAGGTATCCGTCGGGGGCGGTGACCTGGCGGATGCGGCGCAGGATGTCGCGCTTGGTCTCCAGGTCGAAGTAGATGAGGACGTTGCGCACGAACACGATGTCGAACGTCCCCAACAGGGAGTACGGGCGAAGCAGGTTGAGCTGACGGAACTCGACCTTCGAGCGCAGCTCGGGGCTGATCCGCCAGTTGAGGCCGTCGCGCTCGAAGTGACGCACCAGCAGGGACGCCGGCAGGCCGCGGTTGACCTCGAGCTGGGAGAACTCTCCGCGTCGTCCTCGCTGCACCATCTCGTCGGAGAGGTCGGTGGCGACGATCGTCACGTCCCAGTCGGCCAGCAACGGTGAGTCGAGCACGGTCATGGCGACGCTGTAGGGCTCCTGGCCGCTCGAGCACGCGGCGCACCAGATCCGGATCGACTTGCGGGGCCGGGTCTTCGCCAGGGTCGGGAGCACCGTGTCGCGCAGCGCCGTGAAGGGGTCGTTGTCGCGGAACCACGACGTCTCGTTGGTGGTCAGCGCCTCTACGACGGCCGTCAGCATCCGGGGCTGCCGGTGCCGGGCGACCTCCGCGACGTACGACGTCACGTCGGCGTGGCCGGCCGCGCGCGACAGCGGCAGCAACCGCGACTCGACGAGGTACTCCTTGCCGGCGTCGAGCACGATCGCGCTCTCCGCGCGCACCAGGTCGCGCACGAACTCGAACTCACGGACACCCATGCTCACCCGGCCACCTCCACGGACTCCGCGGCGGACGGCCGGGCGGGCCGGGCCAGCCGGCGTACGACCTCGGGACCGATCTGCGGCAAGGGGAGCACCAGCTCGGCCAGTCCGGCGTTGGCGACCGCACCGGGCATGCCCCACACGACGGAGGTGGCCTGGTCCTGGGCGATCACGCTGCCACCGCGCTCGACGATGGCGTCGGCGCCGCGTTCGCCGTCCTGTCCCATGCCGGTCAGCACGACGCCGAGCACAGCCGGGCCGGCCGCCTCGACGGCGCTGCGGAAGAGGACGTCGACTGCGGGCCGGCAGTAGTTGACCTGCGGACCCTGCGACAGCCGGGCGACGTAGCCCCGCGACGTCGACACCACCTCGAGGTGGTGGTCGCCGGGGGCGATGGCGATCTGGCCGGCACCGAGGGGCTGGCCGTGCTCGACCTCGGTCACCTCCCACGCGGACGCGCGGTCGAGGCGCGCAGCGAACTGACGGGTGAACACCGGCGGCATGTGCTGCACGACCGCGATCGGCACCGGCAGCAGCGGCAGGGACGAGAAGAGCGAGAAGAGCGCCTCGGGTCCACCGGTGGAGCTGCCGACGACCAGCAGGCGGTAGCACTCGGAGCGGGTCCGCGTCGCCAGCGCCGGGCGGGGGCCGGCCGGGGTGCGCGGGGTCGGCGCGACCACGGAGGGACGGATGAACGTCCGCGGCACGAGCGACTTGACGCGCGGGATGAGCGCCTCGCGGACCAGCTCCATCGAGCGTTGCACGCTGCCGACGTTGGCCGGCTTGGCGACGTAGTCGGTGGCGCCGGCGGCGAGCGCATCGAGGGTCGCCGTCGCGCCCTGCTCGGTGAGCGTGCTGAACATGACGATGGGCACCCGGCACCCGGAGGCGCGCAACGCCTTGACCGCGTCGATGCCGTTCATCTCCGGCATCTCGATGTCCATGGTGATCAGGTCGGGCTTGAGCGACTCGACCTTGTGCAGCGAGGCCCGGCCGTTGACGGCGGTGCCGACCACCTCGATGTCGGGGTCTGCCTGGAGCAGGTCGGTGACGAGGCGTCGGATGACGACGGAGTCGTCGACGACCAGGACGCGGATCGGCGCCATCGAAGCCCTCACTGTGGGGAGTCGGCCCCCCGGACGAGCGACCAGGACCCCCATCGGCAGCCGGACCGCCGACCTGAGTGGTTCAGTCGTGCACGAACCGCCAGGGACGCAGGAGGACGTCAGCCTCGGCGGCCGGCAGCAGGTCGCCGACGAGGTGCGCCTGGAGCACGCCGGCGAGCGCGTTCCACCCGCCGTACGCCGCGTCGGAGGCGGTGAACCCGCCGGCCTGGAAGGCGATGACTCCGGCGAGCTGCACGTCGGCGGCGAGGCGGAGGCGCTCGGAGAGCGACACAGCCCAGGTGGCGCGGTGCATCGCGGGCGCCCACTGGGCGGTGCGCGGACGCAGCTCGTCGACCACCCGGCGCCACGCGGTGCGAGCGTCGTCGTCGGCCGCGGCCACCGTGCGCAGCACGTCACCGACGCCGGGGGCGCCGGCGACGTCGAGGCCGTCGAGGGCCGACACGTCTGCCGCGGCCATGGGTGCCGCCATCGCGTCCCACAGGTCCGGGTGCGCCGGCTCGCGGAGGTAGCCGGCCGCTGCCGCGTCGGAGAGTACGTCGGCCGCATCGGCCGCGACCGGGTCCTGCACCGCCATCGGGCCACTGTGCAGCCAGGTCCAGTCGAGGACCTCGTGCCGGACGAGGGGGTCGAGCCCGGCGACATCGCCCAGCATGCCGGTCTCGAGCCGGCGCAGCGTGCGCACCTGACCGCGCAGGACCTCCTCGACCGCCCGGCCGGCGTGCGGCAGCACGTCGGCCAGCGCCTCCCGCTCGAGGAGGGCGGCGTCGAGGGCGGCCTGCCGGTGCCGACGGGCCGGCGACCCGGGATGGGCCGCGGCCAGGCGGTCCAGCTCGGCGGGTCCGCAGGCGAGCGCGGCGCGCAGGACGCCGGCGACCGTGGCGCCGTACGGCAGGCGGGAGAGGTCGAAGCCCAGGGTGGCCGCGCCCACGACGGTGTAGCGCATCGGCACCCCCCTCCCCCTCGGAACTGGTCCGCCGGCCGTCACGAGATGACGAAGCCGGCGGCACCGCAAGGATGCCACCGGCAACGATTGTGCGTCGCCCCCGATTCAGGCGATCTGGAAACGCCCCACCTCGGAGCGAAGGTCGCTCGCCATCCGCGCCAGCTCGTTGATGGCGTCGAGGGTCTGCGCGACCGACTGGGTGGTGGAGTCGGCGGCGGACGCGACCCCGGCGATGTTGTTGGCGATCTCGTTCGAGCCGGCCGACGCCTCGGCGACGTTGCGGCTCATCTCGTTGGTGGTGGCCGTCTGCTCCTCCACCGCCGAGGCGATGGTGAGCTGGTAGTCGTTGATCGACGTGATGATCGTGGCGATCTCGCGGATCGCGTCGACGGCGCCACCGGTGTCGCCCTGGATGGCCTCGACCCGACGGGCGATGTCCTCCGTGGCGTTCGCCGTCTCGCGGGCCAGCTCCTTGACCTCGTTGGCGACGACCGCGAAGCCCTTGCCGGCCTCGCCGGCGCGAGCGGCCTCGATGGTCGCGTTGAGGGCCAGCAGGTTGGTCTGCTCGGCGATCGACGTGATGACCTTGACGACGTTGCCGATCTCCTGGCTCGACGTGCCGAGCTTCGTGACCGCGGAGTTGGTGGTGTCGACCACGTGCACGGCCTGCGAGGCGACGCGCGCCGCTTCGTTGGCGGAGTGCGCGATCTCGCGGATCGACGCACCCATCTCCTCCGCACCCGCCGCCACGGTCTGCACGTTGCGTGAGATCTCCTCGGAGGCTCCAGCGACGACGCCGGCCTGGGTCGAGGTCTCCTCGGCACCCGCGGAGATCTGCTGCGACGACGCCGACAGCTGCTCGGAGGCAGCGGCGACGGCGTCTGCGGAGACGGACACCGCGGCGACGATCTGGCCGACCGACTCGACGGAGTGGTTGAGCGCGCGCTCGAGCTGGCCCAGCTCGGCGGTCGAGCGCTCGGGCACCCGCTGGGTGAGGTCGCCGGCGGAGAAGGCCTCGAGGGCGCGCACCGAGCGGCGCAGGGGCCGGACGATGCGGCGGGAGATGACGACGGCCGAGCCGATGAGGATCGCGATGCCGAGGAGGGAGACGATGATCGTCACCGTGCGCACCCGCGAGGTGAGGGCGGCCTGGTCGGCGTGCAGGTCCGCGATGGACGCGGTGAGGACGTCCTTGGCCGACGACACGACCTCGTCGGTGATGTCGTTCGCGGTCTGGATGTCCTCGACCCGCTCGACACCCTCGGCGCGGTCGCCGGTGGCCAGCGTGACGAAGGCGTTGATGCTGTCGATGTAGGTGCTGAAGCTGTCGCCGAGCGGCTCGACCACGTCGGCGGCGGTTGCGTCGAGCGCACCGGCGTTGGCCTCGACCTCCGCCACGAGCTCCTCGACGGTCGCCTGGTCCTCGACCATGTCGGCGGCGAGGTCGGAGGTGTCCTCGATGGCGATGGCCTTCAGGGCGGTGTGCTTGATCTCGCTGGCGCGCGTGTCGAGGGCGAGCACGGCCGTGCCCACCTCGGTGGTGGCCGCCAGCCGCTCGTTGTTGGCGTCGATCTGGTTGAGGCCGTTCACCGCCACGAGGGTGATGGCGGCGGCGGTGACCCCGCCCACGGTGGCAATCGCGGCGAGCCGGCGGCCGACGCTCCAGGTGATGGGTGACTTCATGATTTCCTGATATCCGTTCTCGTGTTCAGGCAGCGACGGCGCGGTCGACGTCGAGGGCGAGGAGCAAGTGGTCTGCGAGCTTGTAGGCCCCGAGGAGCAGGTCTCGGGACGGGTCGTTGAGGTTGTCGGGCGGGGGCTCGAACTGGTCGTCCTCGACATCGACGACAGCGCCGATGCTGTCGACGACGAGCGCGACGGACTCACCCGCCACCCGGATGACCACGAGCATCTGCGCGGCCTCGGCGGCGTACGCCGGCATCCCGAGCTGCTCGCGCAGGTCGACCGCGCTGAGCACCTGGCCGCGCAGGTTGATGAGGCCGGCCAGGGTGGGTGGGGCGAGCGGTATGCGGGTGCGCGGCAGGCCGCGGAGCACTTCCTGCACGGACTCGACGCGGACGCCGTACAACCTGTCGTCGAGGGTGAACGTGACGAATCCGGTGCTCATGCGGGGTCCCTGTGGAGTTGTGGGCGGGGGGAGCGCAGCGGAGGGAGCGCAGAACTCCGTGGGGTGCTCACACTGCCTCCAGGGCGTCGAAGGCCGAGCCGGAGCCCGACCAGATGGACGACGTCGGAACGGGGCCGTCGGCGTAGAAGTTCGGATCGGCGGCGAGCACGGCATCGCGCACGTCGAGCACCTCGACGACGCGGTCGCGGATCAGCACCGAGCCGAGCAGGCCGCTGTCGGCGATGTCGCGGTCGACCTCGGTCTCCTCGTCGATGATGTCGACGATCTCGTCGACGACGATCGCGAGGCTGCGCTCGCCGGCGGTGTAGACGATGACCACGAGGTCCTTCTGCTCCGCCTCCCCCTCGTCGTCGGCCGTGACACCGAGGTGCCGGCCGAGGCGCAGCAGCGGCAGGATGTCGCCGCGGTACTGCACGACCTCGCGGCTGCCCACGACCTCGACGGTCGCGCGCGGGATCTCGCTCGAGCCGGGTCACCGACGACAGCGGGATGGCGACGCGACGGCCGCCGCCGATGCCAGCGACGATGCAGCCGCACGTGCTCGGCCGCCGCCTGCGCGTCGTCGGCCTGCTCGGTGGCGCGCTCGAGGCCGTCGATGTTGAGTGCGCGCCGGGCCAGCGCCTGGACGTCGAGGATCAGGGCCACCCGGCCGTCGCCCAGGATCGTGGCGCCGGAGTAGGTGTTGAGCGCCTTGAGCCGGGCGCCGAGCGGCTTGACGACGATGTCCTCGGTCGACAGCACCCGGTCGACGACCAGGCCGAAGCGCTTGCCCTCGGCCTGCAGCACCGCGATCAGCACGTGACCGTCGCTGCGGTCGGACTCGACACCGAGCACCTTCGCGAGGTGGACCAGGGGCAGCAGAGTGCCCGCGCAGCCGGTAGACCGGCGCGCCGTTGACGTGCTCCACGGTCGCCGCCGCCTTGTCGGCGTCGAGGGCCACGAGCTCGAGCAGGTTGACCTGGCCGGATGGCGTAGCGTGTCGCCGGCGCACTCGACGGTCAGCGCCGGGACGATCGCCAGCGTCAGCGGGATGCGCAGGCGGCAGGTGGTGCCGCGGCCGAGCACCGACTCGATCTCGATGGTGCCGCCGATGCTCTCGATGTTGGTCTTGACGACGTCCATGCCCACGCCGCGGCCGGACACGTTGGTGACGGCGGCCGCGGTCGAGAAGCCGGGGGGGAAGATCAGTTGCGAGGATGTCGGCGCTCGACATCTGCGCGACCTGCGCCTGGGTGCGCACGCCCTTGTCGACCGCCTTGGCCGCGATCCGCTCCGGGTCGATGCCGGCGCCGTCGTCGCACGACCTCGACGACGACCTGGCCGCCCTCGTGGTAGGCGCGCAGCGTCACCACGCCCTCGGCCGGCTTGCCCGCCGCCGCCGCGCTCGGCCGGCGCTCTCGAGGCCGTGGTCGACCGCGTTGCGCACCAGGTGGGTCAGCGGGTCCTTGACCGCCTCGAGCAGGGTCCGGTCGAGCTCGGTCTCGCGGCCGACCATCTCCAGCTCGACCGGCTTGCCGCAGGCCGCACCGAGGTCGCGCACGACGCGCGGCAGCTTGGCCCAGAGGTGGTCGATGGGCTGCATGCGCGTCTTCATGACGCCTTCCTGCAGCTCGGTCGCGATCAGGTTGAGGCGCTGCGCGGCCCGGGTGAGCTCGACGTCGTGCTGGCCGGAGGCCTGCCGGACGATCTGGTTGCGGGTCAGCACCAGCTCGCCGACCTGGCGCATCAGGCTGTCGAGCAGGTCGACGTCGACGCGGATCGACGACTCGGCGACGTTGCGGCGTACGACCGTCGTCCTCGGGCAGCGGGTTCGGGAGCCGGCTCGGGTGCGACGTCCGGCACTGGCTCCGCCGCCGAGGACCGGCTCCGTGCTGCGGCGACAGCGGCCGGAGCCTCCCGACCCTCGAGCACCTCGGTGATCCGGGCCACCGCCTCGCTGACGTCGACCGTGCCCTCGGTGCCGTCGTGCTCGATGGCGGCGAGCAGGTCGCGGACCCGGTCGACCATCGCCAGCAGCACGTCGGTCGTGCCGGGCGTCATCGTCATCTTGCCGTCGCGCAGGCGCGCGAGCAGGTTCTCGCCGACGTGGGTCACCGCCTCGAGCCGGCCGAAGGCCAGGAAGCCGCTGGTGCCCTTGATCGTGTGGATGGTGCGGAAGATGCTCCCGAGCAGTTCGCGGGAGCCGGGGTTCCGCTCGAGCTCGACGAGGTCCCGGTCGAGCTGGTCGAGGTTCTCGTGGCTCTCCACCAGGAACTCCGAGACGATCTCGTCCATCTCGTCGAACTCGTCCATGCGTGGCCCTTCCCTCATGCGTCGGCAGGGGGACCATCGACCCGACGAGGGCTGACCTGAGCGAAACGTCAGCGCAAAGGCGGGCCAGTGCCGCTCGACAGCACGACCTCGGCAAGGCGGTGCAGGCGGTCGGTGAGGTGCTGCTCGGGTACGGCGACCGGGTCGGCGCCGCAGATCTCGAACGTGTAGGTGAACATGTCGGGCTTGGGCAGCCCCGGCTTGACGTGTCGCAGGTCGAGACCGGTGACCAGCTCGCGCACCACGGGCGCGCGCGGGTCGTCGCCGTCGAGGTCGACGGTGCCGGAGGCGGTGCGGCCGGCGAAGCCGCCCGACCGGCGGACCGCGACCAGGCCGGCGGGCACCGCGACAGGTGGCGGCGGGTCGGTGGCGACCGGGGGGCCGGCGGGGTCGATGCCGACGTCCAGCCAGGCCTGCGTCACGGCCTCGGCGTGGTCACCGGCCGCGGCGACGGTGGCCGCCGCGAAGGCCACGAAGTCGGAGCCGGCGGCGACGCTGCCCGAGGTCAGGGCGGCGTACCAGATCTGGCCGGCGCCCTCCCAGACGCGGCCTCCGATCGCGACGGCGGCGAGCTGGAAGGCCCGGTTGGGGATGCCGGAGTTGAGGTGCACGCCGCCGTTGTCGTCGGTCGTCTCGATGTAGTCGTCCAGGTGGCCGACCTGCGGGTCCCGACCCAGCACCGGGTCGTCGTAGGCGGTGCCCGGCGCGGCCATGTCGCGCAGCGCCCGTGCCTGCACCCCGGGGAGGAACAGCCCCTCGCCGATCAGCCAGTCGCCCTGGTCGGCGGTCTGGCCGAGCAGCTGCTGCTTGAGGCACGAGGCGAACACGTCGGAGACGGACTCGTTGAGCGCCCCCGACTGGCCCTCGTAGGCCAGCGCCGCGGTGTGCTCCGTCACCGCGTGCGTGAACTCGTGGGCCAGCACGTCGACCGCCTTGGTGAACCGGTCGAAGACCTGCCCGTCACCGTCGCCGAACACGAGGTGGGCGCCGTCCCAGAAGGCGTTGTCGTAGTCCTTCTCGTAGTGCACGGTCAGCGAGACCCCCACGCCCTCCCCGTCGTACGACGACCTGCCGAACGCGTCGGCGAAGAGCGCCAGTGTGGCCGTGATGCCGTCGGCAGCCTCGTCGGCGGCGGCGTCGCCCACCGCCGCCTCGCCCGCGGCGCGCACGGGCTCGCCCGGCAGCACCGTGCCGTTGTCGGCGGTGTGCACCAGCCAGGCGCCGTCGATCGCCGGCGGCGCGGCCAGTCGCGCCGCCCGGCGGCCCCGCACGCCGGCGTCGACGCGCAGGGTCTGGGTCGACGAGCCCGCGCCGGGGTGCCCGGACTCGGCGATGCGGCGGAGGAGGTAGGGCGGCACGAACAGGCAGGTCATGCCCTCAGTCCTACCCGAGCCGACCGACGAAACCCATCGGGCGGTCAGGCGGAGATGCGTGAGGCGGCCTGGCCGGCACCCGGGCCGGCCAGGTCGCGCGCACCGGCGGCCCTGCCGGTGGAGAGCAACATCAGCGACTGGACCGGCGCGCGCACCTCAGGGCCCCGGCCGCGGGCCCAGTCGATGTCGGTGGCGACCAGACGCAACCCCTTCCACCTGCGGGCCGGCCAGAACGGGAAGCGGCGGGCCCAGACCCACTCCGTCGCCTCACGTGCCGCGTCCAGCGGCGTCGGCAGGTCGATGCCCAGAGGGTGCGCGATGTCCTGCGCGTGCACGAGGATGTCGAGCAGGGGGTCGCGCCACAGCGTCCCCGGAGCCAGCCGACGGGAGCCGTGGATCCCACGGAGGTCGGCCACGATCCGTTCGGGCGAGCGCCGCCCCCGGTCAAGCGTGGCCTCGCGGATCATCGCGTCGAAGTCACCCCGGCCGCGCACCATCGCGCGCCCGACCTCCCGCAGGCTGGCGGTGGCCGCCAGCGACAGGTGGGCGCCGACGTCCCGCACCGTCCAGGCCTCGCACAGCGACCGCGTCGCGAGCTCAGGTGGCGACAGGCCTGCCAGCAGGTCAGCGACGACGAGCCGTTGCTCGTCGATGATCTGCCAGCTCTCGTCGACGTCCATGGCGGCCTTCCCAACATGGTTCGATCCTCTGTCCAATTAGACAGATAGACTGACTACATGTCAACGCATCCGCAGCCCCCGGTCGATCAACCCGGCGTCGGGGTCCTGATGTTCGTGGCCCACCGGCACATCGAGCAGCGGGTCCTCGTTGCGTTGCAGGAGGCTGGCTTCCCCGCGACCCTGGCCCAGGGTCGTCTGCTCGCGCGGATCGGGCCCGACGGCAACCGCGTCACCGAGCTCGCCGAGATGGCCCAGGTGACCAAGCAGACAGCGGCGTTCCTGGTTGACCAGCTCGAGAGGCACGGGTACGTCGAGCGGGTGCCCGACCCGACGGACGCCCGGGCCCGGGTGGTGCACATCGCGGCTCGCGGCCGCGAGGCCCAGCGGCACGCCGTACGGGTGGAGGAGGTGATCTACGCCGAGTGGGAGGCACACCTGGGGCGGTCGGAGCTCGACCGGCTCCATGCCTCGATGCTGCGGCTGCGCGAGATCACAGATCCCTACGCCGGCTGACGAATCGGGCTCGCGACCGGTCCGGGCCTAGAATGGGTCGCTGCCCGGTCGGGCCAGCACCTCCGTCAGAAAGCGATGCCGTACACCCATGTCCACGACACGTTCAGACCTGCGCAACGTAGCGATCGTTGCCCACGTCGACCACGGCAAGACGACGCTGGTCGACGCGATGCTCCGCCAGGCCGGGGCCTTCACGGCCCACCAGGCCGAGAGCGTCGCCGAGCGGGTCATGGACTCCGGCGACCTCGAGCGCGAGAAGGGCATCACGATCCTCGCGAAGAACACCGCGGTGCACTACGAGGGTCCCGCCGGTGGCGGCCAGCCGATGGTCATCAACATCATCGACACCCCCGGTCACGCCGACTTCGGTGGCGAGGTCGAGCGCGGCCTGTCGATGGTCGACGGCATCGTGCTGCTCGTCGACGCGTCGGAGGGCCCGCTCCCCCAGACCCGCTTCGTGCTGCGCAAGGCGCTCAACGCCGACATGCCGGTGATCCTGGTCGTCAACAAGACCGACCGCAGCGACGCCCGCATCGCCGAGGTCGTCGACGAGACCTACGAGCTGTTCATGGACCTCCTCGACGAGAGCCACAGCCAGGACGCGCTCGACTTCCCCGTCGTCTACGCGTCGGGCCGGGCCGGCATCGCCAGCCTCACCGCCCCCGAGAACGGCACGATGCCCGAGGGCAGCGACCTCGAGCCGCTGTTCAAGACGATCCTCGAGACCATCCCGGCCCCCGTCTACACCGAGGGCGCCCCGCTGCAGGCCCACGTCACCAACCTCGACGCCTCGCCGTTCCTCGGCCGGCTCGCGCTGGTGCGCGTCCACGAGGGCACCCTCAACAAGGGCCAGACGGTCGCCTGGATGCGCCGCGACGGCTCGACCAAGAACGTCACGCATCACCGAGCTCCTCGTCACCGAGGGCCTCGAGCGCAAGCCCGGCGAGACCGCCGGACCCGGTGACATCGTCGCCGTCGCCGGCATCCCCGAGATCACCATCGGCGAGACCCTGGCCGACGCCGAGAACCCCGTCGCGCTGCCGCTCATCCACGTCGACGAGCCGGCCATCTCCATGACGATCGGCACCAACACCTCGCCGCTCGTCGGCCGCTACAAGGGCGGCAAGGTCACCGCCCGCCTGGTCAAGGACCGCCTCGACGCCGAGCTCGTCGGCAACGTGTCGCTGCGCATCCTGCCGACCGAGCGCCCCGACGCGTGGGAGGTGCAGGGCCGCGGCGAGCTGGCGCTGGCCATCCTCGTCGAGCAGATGCGCCGCGAGGGCTTCGAGCTCACCGTCGGCAAGCCGCAGGTGGTCACCAAGGAGGTCGACGGCAAGGTGCACGAGCCGTTCGAGCGGCTGACCATCGACGCCCCCGAGGAGTACCTCGGCACGATCACCGAGCTGCTCGCCTCCCGCAAGGGCCGCATGGAGTCAGATGACCAACCACGGCACCGGCTGGGTGCGCATGGAGTTCCTCGTGCCCGCGCGTGGCCTGATCGGCTTCCGCACCGAGTTCCTCACCGACACCCGCGGCACCGGCATCGCGCACGGCATCTCCGAGGGCTACGAGCCCTGGGCCGGCGAGATCCGCTCGCGCACCAACGGCTCCCTGGTGGCCGACCGCAAGGGCGCGGCGACGGCGTACGCCATGACCAACCTGCAGGAGCGCGGGATCATGTTCGTCGAGCCCACGACCGAGGTCTACGAGGGCATGATCATCGGCGAGAACTCCCGCGCCGACGACATGGACGTCAACATCACCAAGGAGAAGCAGCAGACCAACATCCGGTCCGCCACCTCCGACAACTTCGAGAAGCTGATCCCGCCGCGCCGCCTCTCGCTCGAGCAGTGCCTGGAGTTCTGCCGTGACGACGAGTGCGTCGAGGTCACCCCCGACTCGGTGCGCATCCGCAAGGTCGTGCTCGACGCCAACGCCCGCGCCAAGACCGCGTCGCACGCGCGCAAGGCGGCCAAGTGACCCCTCGGGTCCTGTTCCGCCGGGTCGCGATCGCCGAGGCCGTCACCTGGGCGCTGCTGCTGTCCGGCATGTTCCTCAAGTACGTCACCGAGACCACCGAGCTCGGCGTCCGCGTCTTCGGCATGGTGCACGGCGTCGTGTTCGTCGCCTACTGCCTGACCACGCTGGTCGTCCTGGGTCGACCAGCGCTGGTCGTTCGGTCGCGGCGTGCTCGGGCTGGTCGCCGCGGTGCCGCCGTTCGCCACGATCGCCTTCGACGTGTACGCCGAGCGGCGGGGTCTGCTGGCCGACGACTGGCGCCTCCGCTCGGTCGCCCCCGGGTCGCTGTCCGAGCGCCTCGTCGCGTGGCTGCTCCGCAACCCCGCGCGCGGCGCCCTCGCGGGTCTCGCCGCGGTCGTCGTACTCACCGGGGCTGCGCTGCTCGTCGGCCCTCCCGCCTGAGCAGCACGATCGTCAGGCCAGGCTCGTCGGCGGGACCGTGTCCAGTCCCCAGTCGCGGCGGAACTTGACGTCCTTCATCATGTTGAGCAGGCGCGTGCCGCTGATGCCCCGCTCCTCGGAGTTCGACCCCTCACCGCCGACGTCGAGGCGATCCATCCCGTTCGTGAACGCCTGGTAGTGGTCGTCGTACAGGGTGCGCATCATCAGGTCGTTGGCGGCCTCGGCGGTCATCACCGCCGAATAGGTCTCCTTCTCGGGCAGCAGGTTGCCGCCCAGGAGCCCGTCGATGTCCTGCGCGACGGCGCCCAGCTTCTTGGTGAGCTCGACCAGATCGGCGGCCTCACCCACGATGGGGATGTCCGAGGCCAGCGAAAGGGTGCTGTCGACCAGGCTGGCGACGTTGCCGACCCACGCCGGCCACTCCGAGGGGTCGGACGGCGTGTCGCCGCCGCTGTCGACCCAGTGGTCGAGCTGGCTCTCGATGTTCTTCTTCAGGCTGGTGACGAACTTGCCCGCACCGAGCTGGGTGCCAGCGATGATCTTGGTGCCCAGCCCGAAGCCGAGGTTGATCCACCCGCAGAAGACGCTGAACCGCGACATCACGTTGTCGTAGTTGTCGTAGAAGTTGTGGAACTCGTCGGCGAAGTCGCCACCCCACAGGCTGGCCTGGCCGCCGAGGTTCGCCCAGTTGTCGTTGGCCGACACCTGGAGCGGGTTCACCACCTTCGCCTGCATCAGGTCCATCGCTGCCGTGAGCGTCGGGACGTAGGGCTCGGTGAACTGGTCACAGATGCTGCGCGCCTGGGCGGCGATGCCGGAGGCCCAGTTCAGGCCGAACTGGTAGGAGACGTCCATCGCCTCCTTGAGCTCCTTGGCCTTCGCCTGCGCCTGCTCGATGCCCCAGTCGTCCGCCGGCAGGCCCACGTCGATCGACGGGTAGCGGTCGTACTTCACGGCGAAGCGGCCGTTGGGGCACGGCGTGGTGTAGTCGAACTCGGTGATCGCGGGCTGCAGGTCTATCGTCGAGAGCCCGAACTCGTAGAAGGTCTTGGCCGCCAGCTCGTTGCCCTTGAGGTAGCCGAGGTACTCCTCGAGATCGTCGAGCGCCTTGTCGAACTCGCCGTGGTCGAACCCACTCATGACCGACGCACCCCCCAGACCTCTTCGGGGTCGCTGGGCTCCGGGGTGCTCTCCACCCGGCTGCCGTCCTCGTGGTTTCCACCTGGGGCCTCGACATCGCCGATGTCGGGAGGACGCGGCGCCGGAGGCGGGTCGAGGTCCTTCAGGTGCTGGCCCATCGCCAGGAACTGCTCCTCGGCGCCGTCCTCGGTCTGCCTGAGGTCGTCGGCGGTCTTGATCACGGCGACGCCGACGTTGTTGAGGTCGTCCACCGTCTCGCGGACCTGGTCGTAGATCTCGCCTCCGACCCGGAGCATCTTCCGCCAGGCAGCCGGGTCACCGGCGCCGGCCGACATGGTGTTGAACGTGCCCAGGACTCCGAAGAGGTCGTAGGCGATCTCAGACATCCGGCTGGCCTCAGCCGGGATGTCGAGCTTCCCGGCGCGATACAGCCGCGGGATGTCGATCTCGAGGTCGGTCATGGCTCCCCCTGCGTGATCCGGGCCGACGGACGACGGCCCCGACGACGTCCTACCCACGCGCGCCCGACCGAAACACCGCGGACGTCATACGGACGGAGCCTCCGGCGGCGACTCCGTCCGTATGACGTCGAACAGGGTCAGCTCGGGTCGGTCACCACCGCCACGCCCTCGATCCGCACGGGCTTGTTCTTGCCCACGACGATCCGCAGCTCCCCGGACGTCTCGTCGTCGAAGCGCACGTAGCGCAGCCTGTTGACGCGGTTCTTGCCCTTGAGGCTGATGGTCTTGACGCGCTTGTTGCCGACGAAGACCTTCACCGATCCGGCGTCCTTGCGGGTGCTGACGACGAGGGCTACCTCGGTGGCCTTGCGGATCCGCGTGGAGAGGCTGGCGCCCTTGTCGCGCGAGGTGACGTAGTCGTTGCCGAACGCCTTGCCCTGCTTGACCTTCCTCCAGCGTCCGTCACGTCCCAGCTTGTTGTCGTCGCGCGGCACCGTGAAGGTCCGGGTGGCCGGCGTCGCGTCGGCGACTCCCGCGACGTTGACCGCCGCCACGGTGAACACGTGCGTGCCCGCCGAGAAGCGCCTCGACTTGCCCGACGCGCTGCACGGCACGGCGTCACCGTCGACCGTGCACGCGAAGGTGCCGGCCGCCGAGCTCGACGAGTAGCGGAAGTCGACCTTCCGCTCGAGCACGACCGAGTCGTCGTCCGGCCCACTGGTGATGGTGGTCTCCGGCGCCGGCGAGGCCGCCAGCTTGAACGACGCGTCGTTGACGTCGAAGAAGTAGTTGCCCACCGCCTCGATCTTGATGCGTACGTCGGCCGCGGTGACGTTGGGCATGGTCAGCGGCTCCGAGCCGTCGTTCGGCGTTGATGCCGCGAGCACGGTGCCGAACGTCTGGCCACCGTCGGTGGACGCCGTGATCTTCACGTTCGGAGCCAGCGCCTGGGTGTTGTTGACCGCCCACGTCACCGGGACAGCAGTGCCACCCGCCACGGTCGCGCCGGGAGTCGCCTGCGACGTCACCAGGAACGGACCCGCGGTCGGGTCGAGCCTCAGCGTCACGTCGGCGTACGAAACGCCACCACCGGTCGGGAACAGGTCGCGGGCCGTCAGCCGGAAGTGCATGGCAGGCACGCCCGCCTCCGGCGTGCCGACATAACCGGGCTTGGGCAGGTACTCGGAGTAGCACTCGACCAGTGCCGGGTCGAGCCGCACGTAGGGCACCGGTATGGGGGGCGCTGTCGGGCAGACCCCGGAGGCGGCGTTGGTGTTGCCGCTGAGGACCTGCGCCATGTCGGGGAACACTCGGGTCGGGCTGCCGTCGGCCAGGTTCTGGTTGGGCGACGGCGACTTGAGCGAGTCCGCCGTCGACACCATGGCCTCCTTGCCGAACACCCGGAACAGCGGCCCGTTGGCCTTGGTGTTGTTGACCAGTGCCGTGCCGGCGGTGCCGTCGGCGTCGTCGTTCTGCTCCCAGAGGTAGAGCAGCGGGTCGCCGTCGGCGTCCGTGCCGGAGCCGGTCAGCGCAAACGGGGTGCGCATCGGCAGCGTCCTGTCCGCGGGTGGGGTCACGGAGGGGGCGGCGTTGCCGGTGGCCTCGGTGGTGATGCCGCCGTTGTTCGAGGGTCCACCCTTCGAGGTCTCTCCCACGAGAGTCGTGACGTCGCCGTTGCCGGTCACCGTCAGGTTGTCGTAGTTGATGTCGCTGGCGTCGGCGGGCACCTCGAACACGGACGGCTCCTCGTTGAAGATCACCTGGAAGCCGCGCTCGTCGATCTCCGCGGGGTCGGGCCGGTAGCCCGTCTCGTCGAAGTCCCACTGCACCACGGACACGTCGATGCCGCCGGGGACGGCGGCCTCGATGGCAGCCTCGACATCCGCCGCGGTGTAGTCGGTGCCGTTGGTCAGCGTGACCGGCGTGGAGGCGCCGTAGCTGATCTCGATGGAGTCTGTGCCGTCGAAGTCCCGAAGGGAGACCGTCTGCACCTCGTAGTTGGACGGCGGGGCCGCCTCGGTGTAGGTCGTGACCTCGTCGACGGACCGCTGGGAGAAGTACGGGTCGGAGTGTGCCTGCAGGTTGTCCTGCCGGCAGATGCCGGCGTAGGCCATCACCGACGAGCCGGAGCCCGGCTCGACCGACGTGGCGGCCTCCCGGTTGCCACCCGAGCAGTTGTGCTGGGTGCCGTTGAACGTGTGGTTGCCAGCGAACTGGTGACCCATCTCGTGGGCGACGTAGTCGATGGCGAAGAAGTCTCCCTCGGGCTGCGGCAGGCCCGTGCATCCCGAGGCCTTGTAGTCGGCGCCGACCACACCGAGGAACGCGTAGCCACCACCGGGGGTGCCCAGTGCCAGGTGACCGATGTCGAAGTTGGAGGCGCCCACGAGCAGACCGAGCACGTTGCGGTTCTCGCCGAGTGCCGGCGAGTCGCAGTACTCGAGTCCGCCGGGGACGTCGTCGCTCTCGTCGTCCGGCGTGCCGGCGTCGTCGTGCAGGCTGAAGCAGGGAGCCGAGCCACACGGACCATCGGGACCTGTCGCCTCCACCTCGGTGTCGAAGTTGAGGCTGTCGGTGGCGTTGACGAGCCGCATGGTAATGGCCAGGTCGTCGTTGTAGACCTGGTTGACGCGGTTCATCAGGGTCACCTTCTCCGAGAGCACGTTGTCGGCGCCGAAGTAGGTGGCGTACGCCGGGTCAGAGGTCAGCGCGAGACGGTAGACCTTGCGCACGATCGGCGACCCCGGAGCGGCCGACGGCGTCGCGTTGGCACCCAGGACCTTGTCACCGAAGCCTTCGATCTCGCCCTCACGCCGGCGCTGCTCCTCGGCCGGTAGGTCCGCGCCGAAGTAGCTCAGGTGCTGCGTCGTGCCGCGGCGGTTGTAGGCGGGGTCGACGTACCAGTCACGCTGCGCGCCCGGCGCACGCACGGAGGCGTGGAAGCCCATCGGCGTCAGGTCGAGAGCGATCGATGCCCGCGGGTTGTCGACACCGCGGCCGGAGTACGTCGCGATCTCGGGGTGCTTCGCCGCCAGCTCGGACTCCATGATCTGGGTGCGCTGGACCCGGAAGCGCGCGAGCGCACCGGACGGGTCGGGCACGGAGACGACCGAGGACGCGCTCCCGGACGGCAGCTCGCCGCGCAGGGCACCGAAGTCGACGCGGGTGGCGGTGTAGCTCTTGGGCTGCACCCGCACCTTCGCGCCCTCGGGCGTGAAGCCGCGGAGCGATGCGAACGCTCCCTCGTCGGGTGGCGCTGCGCCCGCCGGTGACATCGTCCAGGCCGGCAGCACCCCCACCCCGAGCACCAGCATGATCAACACGGCAAGACGGCGTACACCAGGCATCGGCAGCGCTTTCGCTCGAGAGATGAAGTCGCTCGCACTCTAGGCACCGGTCCAGACCGGCGCCAGCCCCTCGGCGATTCAATCAGGCAGCCAGTCGCGCCCGACGCAGCTGGGGCGCGAGCACGGCCAGGCCCAGAAGGGGCAGCACCGCCAGCGCGGCCAGACTGACGGGCAGTCCCGCGACCTCGCCGAGGCCGCCGACCACGGCGGAGCCGACGCTGCCGCCGACGAGGAAGAACAGGGTGGCGACGCCGAGGGCCACGCCGCGTACGTCCTCCTCGACCGCGTCGCCGACCGCCGCGCTGAGCGCCGGCTGGCCGATCCCGAAGATCACTGTCACGACCGCCACCACGAACCCGAGCAGGACAGGAGAGACGAGCTGCGCGCCGAGCGCCGCGAGCAGCATGGCCACGCTGGCGCCGACGGTCGCGGCGGCGATGGCCGCGGCCGGTCCGACCCGGTCGATGAGTGGCCCGGCGAAGCGGGGCACGAACAGCGCCACCACGGCGCTCGGGGCGAGCAGCAGGCCGACCTGCCACGGCTCCCAGCCCTCGGCGACGAGCACCGCGGGGACGCCGATCAGGAGCGCGAACCACGAGGCGGGGATGGCCGACGAGGCGATGGCACTGCGCACGACGGCCGGGTTGCGGACCACGCTCACCGGCAGGAAGCCGTGCGGCCGCCGTCGCATCCGCCACGCGACCGCGGGAGCTCCGAGCACCAGCAGGAAGACGCCCACCAGGGCCACGAGGACGCCGGTCGAGGGCGACTGCACCAGCAGCACCAGCCCGGCCGCGGTCGCCGCCACGAGCACCGCACCGAGCACGTCGAGGGTCGCGCCCGTGCCCTCTCCGGTGAGCCGTCGCCAGATCAGTGGCAGCACGAGTGCACCCAGGATCGGCAGCGCCATCACGGCACGCCAGCCGAACGCGTGCTCCACGACGCCACCCACGAGCGGACCCAGGCAGCTGATCGCCGCGGCCGTGGCGGCCAGCCGGCCGAACGCCAGACTGCGCACGGAACCGGCGTACCTCGCGCTCAGCACGGCCACGCCGAGAGTCGGCACAGCGGCTGCTCCGGCGCCCTGCAGCAGCCGGGCGACGAGCAGCACGGAGTACGTCGGCGCGAGGGCGGCGACCAGGGCGCCACCCGTCATCAGGCCGATGCCGACCAGGAGCGGGATCCGCACGCCGACCAGGTCGGAGACGCGGCCGTAGACGGCTGTGGTCACGGCCAGCATCAGGGCGTAGAGGCTGATCGTCCAGGTGGCGGTGCCGACGCTGATGCCGAAGTCGTCGGCCATCAGGGGCAGCGCGATCGCCGCCGACGACGAGCCCATGCCTGCGAGCCCGAACAGGACTCCGAGCAGGACGGACAGACGGCGGGATTCGGCAAGCATCGTGGGGTCCAACCCCGCCCGCCTTCTCCGCATTCCGCGACGCGCGTCGCGCCGCCTACGCTGAGCCACCATGAGCGCCAGCCGTGTCCTGCCGACCGACGAAGCCACCGACCTCCTCAAGCTGGTCCGTGACCTCGCCACCAACGAGCTCGCACCGCGCTCCGCCGAGGCCGAGGCCACCGAGACCTTCCCGCGTGACGTGTTCCGCATGCTCGGAGAGGTCGGCGTGCTGGGGCTCCCCTACAGCGAGGAGTACGGCGGCGGCGGGCAGCCCTACGAGGTCTACCTCCAGGTGCTCGAGGAGCTCGGCGCCGTGTGGTCGAGCGTCGGCGTCGGCACCAGCGTGCACGCCCTGTCCTGCTTCGGGCTGGTCAACTTCGGCACCGATGAGCAGAAGCACACGTGGCTGCCCGACATGCTCGGCGGCGAGCTGCTGGGCGCCTACTGCCTGTCCGAGCCGCATGCCGGCTCCGACCCGGCGGCGATGAAGGCGACGGCGAAGCTGGATGGCGACCACTACGTGCTCAACGGCGCCAAGGCGTGGACCACCCACGGCGGCCACGCCGACTTCTACAAGGTGATGGCCCGCACCTCCGACGACCGCAACGGCATCTCCTGCTTCCTCGTCCCGGCCGACTCCGAGGGGCTCACCGCCGACAACCCCGAGAAGAAGATGGGGCTCACCGGCTCCACCACGGCCACCATGCTGTTCGAGAACGTCCGCGTGCCGGTCGAGCGCCGGCTCGGCGCCGAGGGAGACGGGCTCAGGATCGCGTTGGCCGGCCTCGACGCCGGCCGCCTCGGCATCGCCGCCGTCGCGACCGGGCTGGCGCAGGGCGCGCTCGACAAGGCGGTCGACTACGCCCGCGAACGGCGTACGTTCGGGCAGCGGATCATCGATCACCAGGGCCTGGCGTTCGTGCTGGCCGACATGGAGGCGGCGGTGCAGAGCGCCCGCGCGACAACCCTGCACGCCGCCCGGCTCAAGGACCGCGGGCTGCCGTTCGCGCGCGAGGCCAGCATCGCGAAGCTGGTCGCCACCGACAACGCCATGAAGGTCACCACCGACGCCGTCCAGGTGCTCGGCGGCTACGGCTACACCAAGGACTTCCCGGTCGAGCGCTACATGCGCGAGGCCAAGGTCATGCAGATCTTCGAGGGCACCAACCAGATCCAGCGGATGGTCATCGGCAGGTCGCTCGACAAGGACAGTGCCGGCACCATCACCCACGGGTGACGGCCTGCCCCTCAACTTGTGAAAGCGCTCCCACGCGACCGGGTGACGTTCGAGCCTCAATTCACGCTGACTCTTGACACGAAATGTAACGCGTGTCACGTTGGTGCTCCACCCACTGTGGAAGCGCTCTCACACCGCGACTCCACACCCTCCGGCCTCCGGACCGGACCAGACGCCAGCACTACGGCAGGAGCCAGCAATCGTGCACACCACAACCACCGGACCGGTACGCCGGTCTCGTCACCGGTCCTCACAGCTGCGCCGCGGAGCGGTCCTCACCGCCGTGGGCGTCCTGGTCCTGGGCCTGGTCTCCGCCTGCGGCGGCGACTCCGACGGCGCGACGTCCGACGGCAAGACCAAGATCACCGTCGCGACGTTCAACGAGTTCGGCTACGAGGACCTCATCGACGAGTACAACGCCATGCAGGACGAGATCGTCCTCGAGCAGGTCAAGGTCGGGACGTGGGACGACGCCAAGGCCAACCTCTACACCAAGCTGGCCGCCGGCTCGGGTCTCTCCGACATCGAGGCCATCGAGGGTGACGCGATCGCGGCGGTGCTGGCCGAGAGCGACGCCTTCGCGGACCTGACGGACCCGGAGCTGGAGGGCCGCTGGCTCGACTTCGTTGCCGAGAAGGGCACCAACTCCGAGGGCCAGATGATCGGCTACGGGACCGATGTCGGTCCCGAGGGCGTCTGCTACCGCGCCGACCTCTTCGAGAAGGCCGGCCTGCCCACCGACCGTGAGGAGGTGGCCGCGCTGATGGGCACGTGGGAGGACTACTTCGCGACCGGCGAGAAGTTCGTGAAGGCGATGCCCGACACCGCGTGGTACGACTCGTCCGGCGCCCTGGGCCAGGCCATGCTCAACCAGGTCGAGAACCCGTTCGAGGCCGACGACGACACGATCCAGACCGACAACCCCGAGCTCAAGGCGGTCTGGGACGACATCACCCGCAACTCGGAGACTCTCTCCACCCAGCTCGCCCAGTGGGGCGACGACTGGACCGCCTCCTTCCAGAACGACGGCTTCGCGACCACCTTCTGCCCCGGCTGGATGCTCGGCATCATCGAGGGCAACGCCGAGGGCGTCGAGGGCTGGGACATCGCCGATGTCTTCCCGGGAGGCGGTGGCAACTGGGGCGGTTCCTACCTGACCGTCCCCAGCCAGGGCGACAACATCGAGGAGGCCCAAGAGGTCGCCGCGTGGCTCACCGCGCCCGAGCAGCAGGCCAAGGCCTTCGCCGCCAAGGGCCCGTTCCCGAGCCAGGTCGAGGCGCTCGCAGCCCCGGAGATCGTCGACGCCGTCAACCCGTACTTCAACGACGCCGAGATCGGCCAGATCTACGCCAACCGGGCCGAGGCCATCACGGTGCAGCCCTACAAGGGCCCGAAGTACTCCGACATCCTGACGGCGTTCCAGGCGGCGGTACTGCGCGTCGACGAGGGCTCTCAGGAGCCTGCCGAGTCCTGGGAACAGTTCCAGACCGACGTGGCCGCGCTGGGCTGAGACAGTTGCCCCAACGAACCCTCGGCCCCGCCGGGGCCCGGGACGGGGAGGCCACCACCTCCCCGTCCCGGGCGGCGGGTCCTCCCAGTGACGCCCGACCTCCCGACCGACTCACCTGGCGCCAGCGCCTGGGGGTCTGGGACACCCGCTTCGCGCCGTACCTCTTCATCTCACCGTTCTTCCTGGTGTTCGCGGTCGTGGGCGCCTTCCCGCTCGTCTACACCGCCTACGTCTCGCTGCACGACTGGAGCCTGCTGGGCGGCAAGGGGGAGTTCATCGGCCTGCAGAACTACAGCGACGTCTGGGCGAACCCCTACTTCGCCAAGCAGGTCGTCAACACCCTGAGCATCTTCGTGCTCTCCTCGGTCCCACAGGTGGTCATCGCAGTGGTGCTGGCCGCCCTGCTCGACAACCAGCTGCGGGGCAGGACCTGGTGGCGGATGAGCATCCTGCTGCCCTTCGTCGTCTCGCCCGTCGCCGTCGCGATCATCTTCGGCAGCGTCTTCGGTGACCGCTACGGCCTGCTCAACGAGCTGCTCGGCTCGGTCGGTATCGGTCCCATCGCCTGGCACACCGACCGCTTCGCCAGCCACATCGCCATCGCGACGATGGTCAACTGGCGGTGGACCGGGTTCAACGCCCTGATCTTCCTCGCCGCGATGCAGGCGGTGCCGCGCGACCTCTACGAGTCGGCGGCGCTCGACGGCGCGGGCCGGGTGCGCCAGTTCCTCAGCGTCACGCTGCCCATGATCCGGCCCACCATGATCTTCGTCATCATCACCTCGACCATCGGCGGTCTGCAGATCTTCGCCGAGCCACGGCTCTTCGACGAGACCACCGCCCGCAACGGCGGCAGCGACCGGCAGTTCGGCACCATCACCATGCTGGTCTACGACTTCGGCTGGCAGCTGCGCGATCTCGGCCGCGCCTCGGCGACCGCGTGGATGCTCTTCCTGCTCATCCTGCTGATCGCCCTGGTCAACCTGGTCCTCGTCAAACGCATCGGAAGCCTGGGAGGCGAGCGATGAGGCAGCGTCCCGGCTTTCTCGTGTACGGGCTGCTCGCGGCCTTCGTCATCGGCTCGGCCGCGCCGTTCTACTGGTCCTTCCTGCTCGGCTCGCACACGGCGCAGGTGGCGGCCCAGGGCGTGCCTCCCCTCCTCCCCGGTGGGCACTTCCTCGACAACGCCAGCCGGGTGATCGACACGGTTCCGTTCTGGAAGGCCCTCGGCAACAGCGTGCTGGTGTCGTCGGTGTGCGCCACCTCGACGGTCGTCTTCGGCACCCTGGCCGGCTACGCCTTCGCCAAGCTGCGCTTCCGTGGCCGGTCGGCCCTGCTGGCCACCGTCGTCGCCACCATGGCGGTGCCGACGCAGCTCGGGGTGGTGCCCCTGTTCATCCTGATGTCGAAGCTCGGCTGGACCGGCACCACGTGGTCGATCATCGTCCCCACCCTGGTGACCGCGTTCGGGGTGTTCTTCATGCGCCAGTACCTCGTCGACGCAGTGCCCGACGAGCTGATCGAGGCCGCGCGCATGGACGGGTGCTCCCAGATCGGCATCGTGTGGAACGTGGTGGCCCCGGCCGCCAGGCCGGCTGCGGCGATCCTGTGGCTCTTCACGTTCATGGCGACGTGGACCGACTTCTTCTGGCCGTTCATCGCCCTGCCGGCCGGCAACCCGACCATCCAGGTCGCCCTCAACCAGCTGCAGAGCGGATTCTTCAAGGACTACAGCCTGGTCCTCACGGGAGCCACCCTCGCCACCGTGCCGCTGCTGATCCTGTTCGTCCTCACCGGCCGCCAGCTGGTCGCCGGGATCATGCAAGGAGCCGTCAAGGGATGACCATCCAGCGCACAGTCACGACGCCGATCGTCGAGGGGGCGACGCGGTTCCCGACAGACTTCGTCTGGGGCGTCGCCACCGCGTCGTACCAGATCGAGGGTGCAGTCGACCAGGACGGGCGCACTCCGTCGATCTGGGACACCTTCTCCCACACGCCCGGCGCCGTGCTCAACCAGGACACCGGCGATGCCGCCTGCGAGCACTACCACCGGATGCCCGACGACGTGGCGCTGATGGCCGAGCTCAACGCGTCGTCGTACCGCTTCTCCGTCGCCTGGCCCCGCGTGCGGCCCGACGGCGGGCCGGTCAACGCGGCCGGGCTGGCGTTCTACGACCGACTGGTCGACGAGCTGCTGTCGCGCGACATCTCACCGTGGCTGACGCTCTACCACTGGGACCTCCCGCAGGCCCTCGAGGACGCGGGCGGCTGGACCAACCGCGACACAGCGCATCGGTTCGCGGAGTACGCCTTCTCGGTGTACGACGTGCTCGGCGACCGGGTGCCGACGTGGACCACCCTCAACGAGCCCTTCTGCTCGTCGCTGCTCGGCTACACCGCCGGCCACCATGCCCCCGGGCGGCAGGAGGGTGTCGCCGGTCTGGTCTCCGCGCACCACCTGCTGCTCGGGCACGGCCTGGTGGTCGACGAGCTGCGACGACGTGGCGACGACGTCCGACTCGGAGTCAGCCTCAACATCACAGTGGCCGACCCGCACGACCCCGACGACCCCGCCGACCAGGACGCAGCTCGACGCATCGACGCCCTGCACAACCGGCTCTTCCTCGACCCGATCTTCCGGGGGCGATACCCCGAGGACCTGCTCGGCGACACCGCCCACCTCACCTGGCAAGGCAGCCGCTGGGACCACGTGGTGCACGACGGCGACCTCGGCCTGATCTCCACGCCCCTCGACGTGCTGGGTGTGAACTACTACCACGGCGACGCGGTCTCGGGGCACCCGCACACCGACGTCGTCGGCATCGGCAGCGACCAGCCGGACCGGGTCAGCCTCTCCCCCTTCGTGGGCTCCGAGCACGTCACCTTCCCGAGCCGCGGGCTCCCCGTCACCGACATGGGCTGGGAAGTGCAGCCCGAGGGTCTCCACCGGCTGCTGCGCCGCATCCACGACGACTACCCGCCCATCCCGATCTACCTGACCGAGACGGGGGCGGCGTACGCCGACGTGCCCGACGCCGACGGCGACGTGCACGACCCCGACCGGATCGAGTTCCTCGACTCCTACCTTCGCGCCGTCCACCTCGCCATCGACGAGGGCGTCGACGTGCGCGGCTTCTTCCACTGGTCGTTCATGGACAACTTCGAGTGGGCGTTCGGCTACGCCAAGAGGTTCGGACTCGTGTACGTCGACTACGGGACGCAGCAGCGGATCCCCAAGTCCAGCGCGCGCTGGTACGCCGAGGTCTCGAGGTCGGGAGGGCTCCCCGCGCCCGGGTCCGGCGGCTGGTTACCGTGACCCGCGTGAACAACGGCAGACGCGACCCGGCGACCGGATCGCCGACCCTCGACGAGGTGGCTCGCGTGGCCGGCGTCTCCCGGGCCACGGCCTCGCGCGCCATCAACGGCGGGCAGAGGGTCAGCCCGCAGGCCAGGTCGTCGGTCGATGCAGCCGTGCGGTCACTGGGCTACGTGCCCAACCCGGCCGCCCGGAGCCTGGTCACGCGCCGTACCGACTCCGTGGCCGTGGTCGTGCCCGAGCCCGACGACCGGGTCTTCTCCGACCCGTTCTTCGCCGGGACGCTGCGCGGGGTCACGCGCGTGCTGTCCGAGAGCGACATCCAGCTGGTGCTGCTCCTGGCCCGGCCGGGCGCCTCCACGGCACGCACGTTGCGCTACCTCACCAACCGGCACGTCGACGGCGCGCTGGTGGTGTCGCACCACCGCGACGACGGTCTCGCCGACCACCTGGCCGAGCTCGACCTGCCGTGCGTCTTCGGCGGCCGGCCCTGGACCGGAGGCGACCGGGTCGCCTATGTCGACGTCGACAACACCGCCGGCGAGCGCGAGGCCACCGAGGTGCTGATCGCCCGTGGCTGCCGCCGCATCGGCACCGTCGCCGGCCCCTCGGACATGACGGCGGCCGTCGACCGGCTCATCGGCTGGCGCGCGGCCATGACAGCCGCGGGGCTGCCCGACGACGCGGTCGAGCACGGCGACTTCACCGAGCTCGGCGGCCAGCGGGCGGCCGAGGCCCTGATGGCGAGGCACCCCGATCTCGACGGCCTGGTCGTCGCCTCCGACCTGATGGCCGTCGGTGCGCTCAAGGTCCTCGCCGCGAGCGGTCGGCGGGTGCCCGACGACGTGGCCGTGGTCGGCTACGACGACCTCGGTGTCGCGGAGCGCACCACCCCGGCCCTGACGACCATGCGTCAGCCGGTCGAGGAGATGGCCGGACGGGCCACCCGCCTGCTCCTGGAGCAGATCGACGGCCGTGGCAGCGGCCGGCCGATGCGGATGATCATCCCGCCGATGCTCGTCACGCGGGACAGCGCCTGAGCGTCACCGGTAGCGACGGTTGGTCGCTCACCACCTGCGTGCCACGGTGGAGGGCATGACCAAGAAGATCGCGTTCCTGACCGCTTCAGAAGGCGTCGAGAGGGTCGAGCTGACCGAGCCCTGGCAGGCCGCCGTGCAAGCCGGGCACGAGGTCGCTCTGCTGTCGCCCGAGTCGGGCGAGGTGCAGACCTTCGACCACCTCGACAAGGCCGAGACCCGTCCGGTCGACGTGAAGGTGTCCGACGCCGGCGTCGACGACTACGACGCGCTGGTGCTGCCGGGCGGCGTCGCCAACCCCGATGCCCTGCGCATGGATGCCGATGCCGTGAGGTTCATCAAGGACTTCGTGGCGTCGGGCAAGCCGGTCGCGGCCATCTGCCACGCGCCCTGGACGCTCGTCGAGGCGGGCGTGCTCGACGGCAAGCGGCTGACCTCGTGGCCGAGCCTGCAGACTGACATCCGCAACGCCGGCGGCACGTGGGTCGACGAGGAGGTCGTCAGCGACGGCAACCTCATCACCAGCCGCAACCCCGGCGACATCCCGGCGTTCAGCAAGGCACTGCTCGACGCCCTCGGCTGAACCTTCAGCCCTGCACGCGCCAGCGACCGAGCAGGGTGCCGTCCTCCTCGAGCAGGAGCGTCGGGGTGAGGGGTACGTCGATCTCGGCGCCCTCCACGATGCGCAGCCGGGTGCCGCCGACCGCCCGTGGCACGACGGTGACGCAGAGCTCGTCGGCGATGCCCTCGGCCAGCATCTGGTGCAGCAGGTGCGGGCCGCCCTCCGAGAGCAGCTCGGTGAAGCCGCGGTCGTGCAGGGCTGCCTTGAGGGTGGCCAGGTCGACGGAGTAGGAGCCGAGGACCATGACGTTCTCCGCTCCCAGCAGCGTCCGGGCCTCCTCGAGCGCGGGTGCGTGCCGGGTGGTCGCCATCAGGATCCGGCCGGGATCGGCCTCCCGCAGCAGGGGTGGCACCGCGCCGGAGCGGCTGACGACCACGAGCGGCACTGCGGTGGGCCGGTAGCCCTCGACACGCAACGTGCCGGCGCCCACCACCACGCAGTCGGCGACCCGGCGTAGCGCGTCGAAGACCCGCTTGTCAGCGGCGTTGTTGATGCCGCCGCTCTTGCCGTCGGCGCCCTGGGCGGCGCCGTCGACCGTGCTGACCATGTTGACGCGCAGCCAGGGCCCGACGTGGTCGAACGGCCGCGCGTAGCGCGCCGCCAGGTCGTCGTCGGCCACCTCCGCGCCCGGGTCGTCTCCGATCAGGACGCGCATGTCCACCTCACCACCCAGTAGGCGACCCCGTAGGGATCGTCCGCGTAGTCCACCACGGCCTCCTCGACGCTCAGGTGCGCGAGTGAGGCCAGCCCGTCGAGGCCGCTGGCCCACAGCTCGGTCGCCAGCGCCCGGTCGATCCCGGCCAGTGCGCCGGTGTCACCGCCGGCGAGGGCCGCACCCAGCACCTCATCGAACTCGGTCGCCCGGTCGTCGAGGTGGCCGGGAGCCTTCTCGGTGCGCTTCGCCGAGCCGTTCATCATGACGAGGACCGGGTCGTCCGCCTGAGACCGGGCCCTGACCCGGTGTGTGGCGGACGACTCGAGGAGATGGGTGCCGACACGCCCACCCTGTACGTCGTCAGCGAGGATTCGCACGCCGTCGGCTCCTTCGACCAGCCACCGGACGGCCGAGACCGCGGCCGCGCGCAGGTCGGCGACGGGGTCCTCACGGGCGGCGTATTCCGGCAGCAGCGCCAGCACCGGCGGCACGATCACGACCCTCACTGAAGCCCCCGGATCGCGCGCTGCGGCAGCCGCCGGCCGGCGATGGTGTCGACCATGTCGACGACCTGGCGCGTCTCGGTCACCTCGTGCACCCGGTAGATCCGCGCACCGGCTTGTGCGCAGACGGCGGTGGCGGCCAGGGTGCCGGTGAGCCGTTCCCCGACCGGGAGGTCGAGGGTCTCGCCGACGAAGTCCTTGTTCGACAGCGACACGAGCACCGGCCAGCCCGTCGCGACCATCTCGCCCAGCCGGCGGGTGAGCTCGAGGGAGTGGAACGTGTTCTTGCCGAAGTCGTGGGCCGGGTCGATGACGACCGACTCGCGGCGCACACCTGCGGCCACCGCCCGCTCGGCATAGGCCACGGTGTCGCGGATCGCGGACGCCACGACATCGTCGTACTCCACCCGGAAGGGGCGGGTGCGCGGCGTCACTCCGCCGGTGTGCGTGCAGACGAGCGCCGCGTCGTGCTCGGCCGCGGCGTCGACGAGGGCCGGGTCGGCGCCACCCCAGGCGTCGTTGAGCACGTCGGCGCCCTCGGCGCACACGACGCGGCCGACCTCGGCCCGCCAGGTGTCGACGGAGATGACCAGGTCGGGGTACGACGTCCGTACGCGGCTCACGAACGACGCCACCCGCCGGATCTCCTCCGCGGCGTCGATGTCGGCCCCGGGGGCGGCCTTGATGCCGCCGATGTCGACGATCTCCGCGCCCTGGTCGACGACCTCGGCCACCCGGTCGAACGCCTTGTCCTCGGCCCAGGTGGCGCCCTTGTCGTAGAACGAGTCGGGCGTGCGGTTGACGATGGCCATCATCAGCGTGGCCTCGTCGGGGAACGAGTGCCGGCCCAGCACGAGTGTCACCTGAGCTCCTCCGCGGGTGGTCGTTCCAGGGTCGGCACCATCATGTCGACCGCCTCCACACCGGCACCGTCGGGGTGGAACTGGCGCAGTCGGAGCACGTCGGCGCGCTCGAGGCCCGCCCGCTGAAGGGCCGCCGCGAGGATCTGCGTCGACATGCCGCCGAGATCGCGCAGCGCCTGATGACGATGAGCACGACGGCCGAGGTCGACCTGGACCAGGGCACCTTCGCCGCGGCTGCGCACGGTGTCGACGAGCGCGGCCAGCTCGACGGCGTACCCGGTCGGGACGGTCAGCGAGCCGAACAGCTCGCGTCGGATCGCCCACTCGCCCGCCAGCGGCTGGACGAGTCCGCTGAGCTCGGGAAAGAGCACCGCGATGAGCGGCCGCGCGACCAGCTCCGTCACCCGGCCGCCCTCGAAGGCGGACGCCGGGTCGTCGCCGAACGGGCGCTGGTAGAAGCCCTTCACCAGCTGCGCGGCGGGGTCGGTGAGCAACGGCCCGAGCAGCCCGGGCACGAAGTGGGTGTCCCAGTCGAGCAGGTCGGCGTCCATGAACACCACGACGTCGCCGGTCGTGACGAACTGCGACTTCCACATCGCCTCGCCCTTACCGGGGTGCGATCCGAGGTCGGGCCGGATGTCGGCCGACCGGTGCACGACGGCCCCGGCGTCCTCGGCGACGGCGTACGTCTGGTCGGTCGAGTCGGAGTCGATGACGACGACCTCGTCGAGCAGCGCCACGGTGTCCATCAGTGCGTCGCGCACCCGGGTGACGACGTCGCCGACCGTGGCCGCCTCGTTGCGCGCGGGCACCACGAGACTCACCCGTGTGGCGCCCTTGGCTGCGACCAGGTCCGGCAGGGACCAGTCGTCCCAGTGGTGGGTCGCGATCATCTGGCCGACAGGGAGATGCGCACGCCCCGCACGAGGCCCTGTGCGTACGTCGCGCGGCCGCGCTTGCTGGTCATCCGGCGGGCCTCCGCCCGGTTGCGCATGTTGCCGAGCTCGACCATCACGACCGGCATCGCGGAGAGGTTGAGGGTGGCCAGGTCCCGGCGTACGTCGAGGCCGTCGCCGCCGGCGGTGTAGTTGGCGACCGGGAGTCCGGCGCGTTTCAGGCCGCGCTTCATGTCGCGGGCGAGGGAGGCAGAGCCCGGGGCGATGTCGGCGGTCCAGCCGGGTCGCGCGGCGGGAGCGATCACGTGGAAGCCGCGGGCCCCGGCGGCATACGACCCGTCGGCGTGGATGCTGATCTTCAGGTCGGCGCCGAGGTCGTTGCCTGCGCGGCCGCGCTCGTCGACGCACGGCCCCCAGCGGTCCTGCCGGTTGGAGGTGCGCACCATGACGACCCGGGCGCCGAGGTCACGGAGGCGCGCACGCACCTGCCGGGCGACCTGCCAGGTGAAGGTCGCCTCCGGGTAGCCCGCGCTGGTCGCCGTACCCGTCGTGTTGCAGGGCTTCGTGAAGCCGCCCGCCTGCACCGGGCGGTTCACTTGTCGCGGGTGGTGGTGGTTGCCGAGCTGGTGCCCCGCGTCGAGCACGACGATGCGCCCACTCAGAGGGAGCTCCGTCGGTGGTGAGGGCTGCCCGGCCATCAGGGAGAGAGCCAGGGCGATGGCCGCGATCATTCGTAGCCCAGGATCTCCTGGCGCTTCTCGCCCCACGCGAGCGCCGAGGCGATGGCTTCGTCGAGGCTCAGCTCGGTCTGCCAGTCGAGCAGCTCGCGCGACCGGTCGACGTTGGCGAACGCACCGATCGCGTCACCCGGGCGAGGGGGCGCTTCGCGCTGCGGCACCGCGTGGCCGGAGACGCGCTCGAACGACGCGATGAGCTCGCGCACCGTGACGCCGTCACCACGGCCCAGGTTGATGATCGTCGAGCGGGCGTCGACGGTGGCCAGCACCTCGTCGAACCGCTCGACGGCGCGCACGTGAGCCCGGGCGAGGTCCCACACGTGGATGTAGTCGCGGAGCCCCGTGCCGTCACGCGTCGGGTGCTCGGTGCCGGTGATCGTGAACGCGTCCTTGATGCCGCGTGCCGCCATCACGAGCTGGCCGATGACGTGCGACGGCTCTTTTGCGTAGATGCCGGTCTCGAGGTCGGGGTCGGACCCGATCGGGTTGAAGTAGCGCAGGATGATCGCCCGCAGGTCGGTCGCGGCGGCGATGTCCTGGAGGACCATCTCCATGACCAGCTTGGTGCGTGCGTACGGCGATGTCGGGGCCACCGGGTCCGTCTCGCGGACCTCGAAGTCGTCCTTGATGTCGTAGAGCGAGCCCGAGCTCGAGAACACCACGCGCGGCTTGCCCAACGCGAGCAGCTCGTCGAAGAGCTCGAGCGACTTGGAGACGTTGTCGCGGTAGTACTCATAGGGCTTCTCCACCGACTCGGGTACGACGATCCGCGCCGCCATGTGGATCGTGGCGTCGATGTCGGGGTGCTCGGCCATGATGCGTCGCAGCAGCTCGCGGTCGGCGATGTCGCCCTCGTAGAAGATCCGGTCCTGCGTGAACGCGAGTGGGCCGACGAGCAGGGAGTCGAGGATCACCGGCGTGTGACCGGCCTCCTCGAGCGCCTTCGCGGTGATCGATCCGATGTATCCGGCGCCGCCGGTGACCAGAACCTTCATGCGCGGCAGCCTACGACGGCCATGCGTGTCCGCTAGCCTGCCCCCGTGAGCAGCCATCGCGTGGAGGCGTCACGGGTGGTCGCCGTGGAGGCGTCCCGCGCCTTCGACGTGGTCCTCGAGGCACCCCGGGAGGCGGTCTTCGCGCGGCGATACGCCGCGTTCCCGCCCATCAGCGAGGTGCGCGACCAGGACGGCTCGTGGGACACCGTCGGCCGGACCCGCACCCTCGTGCTCGGCGACGGCGGCACCCTGCACGAGACGCTGACGTCCATCGACCGTCCGCACAGCTTCGGCTACACCCTCGACGACATCCACGGGAGGCTCCGCCCCTTCGTGCAACGGATCGACGGGGTCTGGACGGTCACGCCCGAGGGCGACGGCTGCCGCATCGGCTGGGCCTGGACCCTCCACCCCGCCGCCCCTCCTGCCCGGCTGACCACGAGCGTGATCGGCAGGATGTGGCAGGGCTACGCCGACCGCGCCCTGCGGAGCGTCGAGGCCATCCTCACCGCCTGATCCGTACGGCGGTCGATGCGGAGCGATCTCTCGCGTGGTCGAGTGCCGAGCGAGGAACGAGCGAGGTGTATCGAGACCACCACCAGACCAACCAGGCCCCGATACGGGCCCAGCGGCCCTACTCGACCACCGAAAGCATCGGTGGTCGAGTGCCGAGCGAGGAACGAGCGAGGTGTATCGAGACCACCACCAGACCAACCAGGCCCCGATACGGGCCCAGCGGCCCTACTCGACCACCGAAAGATCGGTGGTCGAGTGCCACAGCCGACAACCGGGCCCGACACGCCCATCGAGCGGACCCTGACACAATCCCGACATGCCGAGTCGTCAGCCCACCGCGCTCATCACCGGGATCACCGGACAGGACGGGCTCTACCTCGCCGAGCTCCTCCTCGCGAAGGGCTACGAGGTGCACGGTGTCATCCGCGGCCAGAACAACCCCCGCCGCGAGCTGGTCGAGCGGCTGGTGCCCGACGTACACCTCCACAACGGCGACCTCACCGACATGTCGAGCCTGCTGCGAGCGCTCTGCGCCGCCCGGCCCGACGAGGTCTACAACCTGGGCGCGATCTCCTTCGTCGCCTACTCGTGGGAGAACGCAGCGGTCACCGCCGACGTCACCGCGAAGGGCGTGCTTGACCATGCTCGAGGCGGTGCGCCTCCACGCCGGCGACGAGCCGGGATCCGTGCGCTTCTACCAGGCGTCGAGCTCGGAGATGTTCGGCATCGGTGCCCGAGTCGCCGCAGCACGAGCGCACGCTGCTGTGGCCGCGCTCGCCGTACGGCGTCAGCAAGGTCTTCGGGCACTACATGACCATCAACTACCGCGAGTCCTACGGGATGCACGCCTCGTCGGGCATCCTCTTCAACCACGAGTCGCCCCGGCGCGGCGAGGAGTTCGTGACCCGCAAGGTCAGCAAGGCGGTCGCGGCGATCAGCCTCGGGCTCGCCGACGAGCTGGTGCTCGGCAATCTCGAGGCCCAGCGCGACTGGGGCTTCGCGGGTGACTACGTCGAGGCGATGTGGCTGATGCTCCAGCAGGAGCAGGCCGACGACTACGTCATCGCCACCGGCGTCACGCACTCGATCCGCGACCTGGTCGACGTCGCGTTCCGGCACATCGGCATCGACGACTGGAGCGCGCACGTGCGCCAGGACGACCGGTTCCGCCGGCCGGCCGAGGTCGACCGGCTCGTCGGCGACGCGACCAAGGCGCGCGAGGTGCTCGGCTGGAAGCCGCGGGTCGGTTTCGACGAGCTCGTCACGATGATGGTCGACGCCGATGTCGCGGCGCTGAAAGCCGGCTGGTGACCCTCGCCCTCGTCACCGGCATCGGCGGTCAGGACGGCAGCTACCTCGCCGAGCGGCTGCTCCTCGACGGGGTCGAGGTGCACGCCCTCGCCCGCGGCCCGCGTCCTCCGTTCGTGCCCGAGGCCGTGACCCTGCACACCGGCGACGTCACCGACGCCTCGGCGATGCGCGGACTCCTGCTCGAGCTCGCCCCCGACGAGGTCTACAACCTGGCCGCGATCAGCTCGGTGGCGCAGAGCTGGCAGCAGCCCGAGGCGGTACGCCGAGTCAACGGCGACGCCGCCGTCGAGCTGATGGCGACGTCGTACGCCGTGATGGAGGCCGTCGGCCGCCCGGTGCGGTTCGTGCAGGCGTCGTCGGCAGAGATCTTCGGCGCGCCGTCGACCAGCCCCCAGGACGAGTCGACTCCGCTCGCGCCCACCAACCCGTACGGCGAGGCGAAGGCGCTCGCGCACCGCGCCGTCGACACGTGGCGGACGCGCGGGCTGCGGGCGGTCGGCGTGATCCTCTACAACCACGAGTCGCCGCGCCGGCCGGGTCGGTTCGTGACCCGCAAGATCACCCGCGGCGTGGCCGAGATCGTGCGGGGTCGCGCTGACACGCTCGTGCTCGGCAACCTCGACGCCCGCCGCGACTGGGGCTGGGCGCCCGACCACGTCGACGCGATGGTGCGTGCTGCCCGGCATCCGGTCCCGCGGGACTACGTCGTCGCGACCGGTGAGGGCCACTCGGTGCGCGAGTTCGCCGCCGCAGCGTTCGCCCGAGCCGGCATCGACGACTGGGAGCGCTACGTGCGCGTCGACGAGGCATTCGTCCGGCCTTCCGACGCGGCGGACCTTCGCGGCGACAGCACTCGCGCCCGACGCGAGCTCGGCTGGCGGCCGACGAGGACCTTCGACGAGGTCGTCGCCGCCATGGTCGACGCCGACCTCAGCGGTCGTTGAGCAACCCCAGCAGGTACTCGCCGTACCCGCTCTTGCGCAGCGGCTCGGCCCGCTCGGTCAGCTCCTCGTCGGAGAGGAACCCCATCCGCCAGGCCACTTCCTCGGGTGCGCCGATCTTCGTGCCCTGCCGGCCCTCGATGGTGCGGACGAAGTTGGACGCGTCGTTGAGCGAGTCGAAGGTGCCGGTGTCGAGCCAGGCGGTGCCGCGCGGCAGCACCTCGACCTGCAGCCGGCCGGACTCGAGGTAGCGCCGGTTGAGGTCGGTGATCTCGAGCTCCCCGCGCGGCGACGGGGTGAGCTCCTTGGCGAAGCCGACGACGTCGTTGTCGTAGAAGTAGAGACCCGGCACGGCGTAGTGGCTCTTCGGGACCTCCGGCTTCTCCTCCAGCGAGATCGCGCGGCCCTCGCCGTCGAACTCGACCACGCCGTACGCCGTCGGGTCGGAGACCTGGTAGCCGAACACGGCCGCGCCGTCGATGTCGGCGAAGCCACGCAGCTGGGTGCCGAGGCCGGTGCCGTAGAAGATGTTGTCGCCCAGCACCAGCCCGGCCTTCTCGCCGCCGATGTGGTCGGCGCCGATGAGGAACGCCTGGGCCAGCCCGTCCGGACTGCTCTGCACAGCGAAGGTGAGCTGGATGCCGAACTGCGACCCGTCGCCCAGCAACCGCCGGAACGCCTCGGCCTCGTGCGGGGTGGTGATGATCAGCACCTCGCGGATCCCGGCCAGCATCAGCGTCGAGAGCGGGTAGTAGATCATCGGCTTGTCGTAGACGGGCACCAGCTGCTTGCTGATCCCCTGCGTGATCGGATGGAGTCGGGAGCCGGTGCCTCCGGCGAGGATGATGCCGCGCATAGGGGCAACCCTAGGGGTTCTGGTCACCCGGCCGGATGTCTGCGTCTCTGACACGATGACGCCATGCCAGCGGCCCGCTCCTCGCTCCGCCGGCGTGTCGGCCTCGCTGCGGGCGCGGTCGTCCTGCTGCTCGTGGTCCTCGTGGTCCTCGCTCTGCCCTTCCGCGGCGTCCGGGCGGACGCCGACCTGGCGCAGTCCGAGCTCACTCTCGCCGGCGACGCACTCGAGGCCGGTGACGTCGACGCGGCGGCGACGCACGTGGTCCTGGCCAGGCAGGCCGTCGACGACCTGCGCGACGCCACGGAGGGCATCGGGGGCCGGGTGTGGAGTCTGGTCCCGGTGGCCGGCACCGGCGTCCGCGACGTACGGCGCCTGGGCACGGCCCTGGACGAGGTCACCGCCGCCGTGGAACTGGCCACCGGGGTCTACCCGCAGCTGTCCGGCGGGGACGCGACGCTGTTCCGGGGCGAGGGCGGCGTCGACCTGCCCACCCTCGACCGGTTGATCGACGCCGTGACCAGCGTCGACGGCCACCTGACGGCGGCCCGCGCCGCGCTCGACGCCGTCGGCGGCGGCGCCCCCGTCATCGGCGAGGCCACGGCCACCGCCAGGGATCGCGCCCTCGGCGAGATCGCGCCCGTGCAGAGAGCCGTGCGGGACCTGCGACCGGTGCTCGACGCACTGCCCGCGATCCTGGGCGGCGACGGTCCGCGCACCTACCTCGTGGCGATGCTGAACCCCGCCGAGATGCGCTTCTCCGGCGGCGCGGCGCTGACGTTCGCGACCGCGACGCTCGACGACGGCCGGCTCACCCTGGGCCGCACCAACGACACCGCCGCCACCGCCCGCGCCTTCCGACCGGTGATCTGGGAGGGCGTCGAGGGCAACCCCTTCCACAGCCCCTTCCGGCAGCGGATCACCAACGCCAACCTGGCCCCCTCCTGGCCGGTCAGCGGCGAGGAGGTGTTGCGCGCCTGGGCCCGCCTGAAGCGCACCGACGTCGACGGGCTCCTCGCCGTCGACGTGGTCGCGCTGGCCCGGCTCGTCGGGCTGACCGGGCCCCTCGACGTGCCCGGCCACGGCCAGGTGGACGCCGACGAGCTGGTCGAGCTCACCGTCGGCAGCTACGACGTGTTCGGGGCCGACGAGCTCCAGCGGCGCAAGGCCCTCAACCGGGCGCTGATCCCGGCCTTCACCGGGCAGCTGTTCGGTGGCGTCGACGCCCCCGGCACGGTGCGCGCGCTGGCCGACTCGGCCCGCGCCAGGCACCTCGCGCTCCACCTCCGCGACCCCGAGGCCCAGCGCGCCGTCGGTGACGCCGGCCTCGACGGCGACCTCTCCGACACCGACGGCGACTACCTGGGCGTGTTCACCCAGAACGTCGGCGGCACCAAGTCCGACTACTGGCAGCGCAAGACCATCAGCTCCGACGTACGCCTCGCCGGCGACGGCAGCGCCCGGGTGCGGCTGAAGGCCACGATCCACAACGATGCGCCGCCCGCGGATCCCGCGGCCGAGGCCGACCTCTACACCCGCCGCACCATCCCCCTCAACATCGGCGCCTTCCTGCCCCGCGGCGCCGCGGTCCGCAGCCTTCGGTGGCGTGACGAGGACGTCGTCCCCGAGCCGCGCGACTACTTCGGCCGTCCCTACCTCCAGCTGCCCGCCCTGCTCGAGCCCGGCCGGACGGTCACCCTCTCCGTCGTGTACGACGTCCCTCGCGCGGCGATCCTCGACGGAGGCGGGCTGACCTACCGCCTCGACCTCGACAACCACCCCACCGTCCGCCCGGAGGAGCTGGCGGTGACGGTGCACTGGCCCGACGGCTACGCGTCGAGCGAGCTGCCGGACGGCTGGGCGGCGACCGACGGCGGCGCGCGGTTCGACACCGCCGAGCTCGACGGGCGCCAGCGGTGGCGACTGCGCGCCACCACGTCCTGACTCATAGACTCCGCCGCATGAAGCGAATCCTCGTGACCGGCGGTGCCGGGTTCATCGGCTCCAACTTCGTGCACTACCTGGTGCGCGAGACCGACGCGACCATCACCGTCCTCGACAAGCTGACGTACGCCGCCAACCGCGAGGCACTCGAAGGCCTACCCACCGACCGCGTCGAGCTGGTGGTCGGTGACGTCGCCGACGAGTCGGTCGTCGAGCCGCTGGTCGCGCAACACGACGCGGTCGTGCACTACGCGGCCGAGTCGCACAACGACAACTCACTCGACGACCCGAGCCCGTTCATCCGCACCAACCTCATCGGCACGTTCACGATCCTCGAGGCGGTGCGCAAGCACGACGTACGCCTGCACCACATCTCGACCGACGAGGTGTACGGCGACCTCGAGCTCGACGACCCGAAGCGGTTCACCGAGGACACGCCCTACAACCCGAGCAGCCCCTACTCCGCGTCCAAGGCCGGGTCCGACCACCTGGTGCGCGCGTGGGTGCGGTCATTCGGTCTGCGCGCGACGATCTCCAACTGCTCCAACAACTACGGCCCTTGGCAGCACATCGAGAAGTTCATCCCGCGGCAGATCACCGAGGTGCTCGACGGTCGACGCCCCAAGCTCTACGGCAGCGGTGAGAACGTCCGCGACTGGATCCACGCCGAGGACCACTCCAGCGCGGTGTGGACGATCCTCAACGACGGCAAGGCGGGCGAGACCTACCTCATCGGCGCCGACGGCGAGAAGAACAACCTCGAGGTCGTCCGCCTGATCCTGACCCTGATGGGCCGCCCCGCCGACGACTTCGAGCATGTCAACGACAGAGCCGGGCACGACATGCGCTATGCCATCGAGTCCGGCAAGCTCCGCAGCGAGCTGGGCTGGCGGCCCCGCTTCGACGACTTCGAGGCCGGCCTCGCCGACACCATCGCCTGGTACACCGACCACCAGGACTGGTGGCGCCCGGCCAAGGAAGCCACCGAGGCGTCGTACGCCGCGAAGGGGATGTGACGGTGGCACTGCCGTCGCTCGAGACGACGCCGATCCCGGGTCTCGTGGTGGTCCGCCTCGACCGCCGCGACGACCCGCGCGGGTTCTTCAAGGAGAACTGGCAGCGGCAGAAGATGCTCGACATCGGGCTGCCCGACTTCGGTCCCGTGCAGAACAACGTGTCGTTCAACGCCGACCGCGGCGTGACGCGCGGCATCCACACGGAGCCGTGGGACAAGTTCATCTCGCTCGCGACCGGCCGGATCTTCGGCGCCTGGGTCGACATGCGCGAGGGCGACACGTTCGGGGCGACGTTCACCCTCGACATGGACACCTCGGTGGCGGTGTTCGTGCCGCGCGGGGTCGGCAACTCCTACCAGACGCTCGAGGACGCCACGTCCTACACGTACCTCGTCAACCAGCACTGGCGTCCCGGCATCGCCTACCCGGCGCTCTCGCTCGACGACCCGACCGTGTCGATCGCGTGGCCGATCCCGCTGGCCGACGCGATCATCTCCGAGAAGGACCAGAACAATCCTCGGCTCGACCGGTCGACCGCGATCGCCCGCCAGCGCACGCTGGTCGTCGGCGGCAACGGCCAGCTCGGCCAGGCGCTCCAGCAGGAGTTTCCGGACGCCGAGGCCGTCGGCCGCGACCGGCTCGACCTGACCGACGCCGCCGCGGTCGCCGCGTGGCCGTGGGACGACTACGACGTCGTGCTCAACGCCGCGGCGTACACCGCCGTCGACGCCGCCGAGACCCCCGAGGGCCGGGTCGCCGCGTGGGCGGCCAACGCGAGCGCGCCGGCGACCCTGGCGCGGCTGTCCGTCCAGCACGGGTTCACGCTGGTCCACTACTCGTCGGAGTACGTCTTCGACGGGACCGCTCCACTCGACCCCGGCCACACCGAGGAAGAGCCGCTGTCCCCGCTGGGCGTCTACGCCCAGTCGAAGGCCGCGGGCGACATCGCCGTCCGGCTGGCTCCGAAGCACTACCTGATGCGGACGTCGTGGGTCATCGGCGACGGCAAGAACTTCGTCCGCACGATGCAGACCCTGGCCGGCAACGGCGTCTCGCCCAGTGTGGTCGGCGACCAGGTCGGGCGGCTGACCTTCACCGGGGAGCTGTCCCGCGCGACGAAGCACCTGCTGGACGCCGGGGCGGACCACGGCACCTACAACGTCTCCAACGGCGGCCCGGCCACCTCGTGGTACGACGTCGCGAAGCGGGTCTTCGAGCTGTCGGGCCGCGCGGCCGATGACGTCTCCGAGACCACGGCCGAGGAGTACGCCGCCGGCAAGGCGCTCGCGCCCCGACCGCAGAACAGCACGATGGACCTCACCAAGATCCGGGCCACCGGCTTCGACCCGGAGGACGCTTTCGTGGCGCTGGAGCGCTACTGCGCCGAGGCCTCGGCGTCCTCGCGGCCGTAGTCGTCCTCGAGGCGGCAGATGTCGTCCTCACCGGTGTAGCCGCCGCGCTGGACCTCGATGATCACCAGCTCCTCGGTTCCGAGGTTGGTGATGCGGTGGGCGGCGCCCTGGGCGACGTCGACCGAGTGACCGGGGCCGGCCACGATCGTCGTCGCCGTCGATCACGCAGGTGGCGACACCGAAGATCACCACCCAGTGCTCCGAGCGGTGCTCGTGGGTCTGGTACGACAGCCGCTGACCGGGGTCGACGTGGATGCGCTTGACCTTGTAGCCCATGCCCTCGTCGATGACGTGCCATGAGCCCCACGGGCGCTCTTCGGACTCTCCACTCATCACTTCCCCTTCGATGCCGAGCGCCCGAACCTACCGACCGGGCAACGGGCGGACTCAGCGCCGGGTCACCTCGGACAGCGCGGGACGCACGTCGGCGAGGTAGACGAACGCCACGATGATGAAGGCCAGCGAGATCAGGTTGATGGGCGACGCGCTCAGCATGATGAGCTGCGCGGCGAATCCCACCCCCAAGCCGATCGCCCAGGCCACCTTCGTGCCCTTGCTGGCCGCCTCGTACGCCGGGCCGCTGAACGTGAGCGCGCTGATGAGAGCGAACCCCTTCACGACCAGCATGGCCATCAGGACGACGAGGTAGACCCAGCCCTGGAGCTCGAACACGTTCACAAGCACCAGCCTACGTTGTCGAGCTCGTTGGCCGAGCGCCTCGCTACGCGCTCCTCGGTGGTCGAGTGCCGAGCGAGCTCCTCGGTGGTCGAGTGCCGAGCGAGGAACGAGCGAGGTGTATCGAGACCACATCCCTCGACTGGGTCTCGATACGGGCCTGGCGGCCCTACTCGACCAACGAGAGACGCGCGGTCTCGATACGGGCCTGGCGGCCCTACTCGACCAACGAGGAGGATTCGGTAGTAGAGTTCCGAGCGAGCCCTCGGTGGCCGACTCGACCGAACGAGAGACGCGCGGGTCTCGATACGGGCCTGGACGGCCCACTCGACCAACGAGAGACGCGCGGGTCTCGATACGGGCCTGGCGGCCCTACTCGACCAACGAGAGACGTGCGGGTCTCGATACGGGCCTGGCGGCCCTACTCGACCAACGAGGAGGATTCGGTGGTCGAGTGCCGAGCGAGCTCCTCGGTGGTCGAGTGCCGAGCGAGGAACGAGCGAGGTGTATCGAGACCACACCCCTCGACCGGGTCTCGATACGGGCCTGGCGGACCGCCGGGTCTCGATACCTGGCGGCCCTACTGACCAACGAGAGACGCGCGGGTCTCGATACGGGCCTGGCGGCCCTACTCGACCGACGAGAGGAGGCGCAGACCCCCGGACCACATACGACCGGGGGGCTGCGCCTCGCGAGTCAGAACAGCGCGAGCTGTCCGTCGTCGGTGTCTCTTCAGTCGCCGACCTTCTGGGCGGCGTCGGCGACGGCCGCGGCGGTGTTGCTCGCGGTCTTCTTCGCGGCGGTCGCGGTGGCCTTGGCCGACGACTTCGTCGCGGTGGCCTTCTTCTTCGTGGCCGGGGTGACCTTCGTGCGCGCCTTGGTGGTCTTGGTCGCCTGGGTCCTCGTGGTCTTGGCCTTCGCCACCGTGGTGCTGGCGGACGAGGTGGCGGCGACGGTCGACTCCTGCTTGCGGATCCGGCCGACCAGGCTCTGGCCACGCGTGACCAGGTCGCCGTACGCCGCGGTGTTCTCGTTGACGAGCTCGGTCACGCGCGCCTGCACCTTGGCGGGGACGCTCTTGGCGTCGCTCTGCAGCTCGGCGACGCGGGCCTCGATCGCCTTGCGGCGGGCCTTCGCGACGGTGACGGCCTGCTCGCGGAGGCTCTTCGGGTCGAGGTCGATCTGCTGGACCGACTTCTGGGCGGTCGTGACGAGGTCGCGGACGACCTCGACTGCGAGGTCGTTGACGCCGACACCGGCGTAGAAGGCGCGGGTCGCCTCGGTCTTGACGTCGAACTTGGCCTTGGCCATGGGGTTCTCCTCTGGGTTGGGTGGATCAGGTGTCGTCGTCCGCGGATCGCTCGGCCGCCCGGTTGAGGGCGAGGAACGACGCGTGGACGTCGAGAAGGGACTGCTTCTGGCGCTCGGTGAGCCCGGCGTCGTCGAGGATCGCGAGCTCCACCGCACCGACTCCGCCTCGCGGGGAGTCGTGCTCGGGGCTGACGATCCCGGCCCGGACGTAGAGCTGCTCCGCGGAGATGCGCAGTGCCTTGGCGATCTGCTGCAGCACCTCGGCGGAGGGCTTGCGCAGGCCGCGCTCGATCTGGCTCAGGTAGGGGTTGGAGACGCCGGCGAGATCGGCGAGCTGCCGCAGGGAGAGGCGCGCCTTGACGCGCTGCTCCTTGAGGTAGTCGCCGAGACCCTCGACCGACTTGCCGACCTTGCCCTTCGCCATGCCACCACTGTGCTAACTCTTGCTAGCAAAATGCAAACTGAGCAAGCGTGAACCGAGTCACACGTCAGAAGCTGGCCCGGATCTCCCCGACGGGCAGCCCGCCACCGAGCAGCGGCACCTGGCCCGTCCGGCGTACGGCGTCGGCGTCGACGCCCTCGGTCTCGAGCACGCCGCTGCGGGCCAGCGCCTCGGCCATCAGCACCGGCCGCACCCGGGGCGCCCCGTCGTCGGTCTTGAGCGCGAAGGCCCGGCCGTCGGGCAGGGCCACGGCATAGCAGGACTCGGCGCCGGCCTTGCCGATCGCGCCCGGGATCGCGGTGAGCAGGGCAAGCTCGTCACGCGTGCTCCCCGAGACGTACGCCGGGTGCTCGCGGATCGCGTCGGCCACCCGGCGCTCGTCGCCGGACTCGGCGATAGCAAGTGTCCGGAACGCGCGCGCCAGCCCGGTCAGCGACGTCGACAGCAGCGGCGCACCACACCCGTCGACGGCCACGGTCGTGACCGGCTCGCCGGTCAGCTCGGCGAACGTGTCGATCGTCGCCTGCTGGAGGGGGTGGCCGGGGTCGCGGTAGGTCGTGTGGTCCCAGCCGTTGACCACGCAGGTCGCGAGCATCGAGGCGTGCTTGCCCGAGCAGTTCATCAGGATCGACGACTTCGCGCCCCCGGCCCGGATCACCGCCTCGCGGGCGTCGTCGTCGAGCGGGTAGTCGGGCGGGGTCTGCAGTGCTCCCTCGTCGAGGCCCGCAGAGGCCAGGATGCGACGTACCCCCTCGATGTGGAACGGCTCCCCCGAGTGCGACGCGCAGGTCAGCGCCAGCAGGTCGGGCGGCAGATCGAGGCCGAGCCGGACCATCGCCAGCGCCTGCAGCGGCTTGTTGCACGAGCGGGGCAGCACCTGCGCGTCCACCTCGCCCACCGACCAGCTCACGACACCGGTCGGGTCGAGGGCGACGAGCGAGCCGTAGTGGTGGCCCTCGACGAACCCGGAGCGGACGATCTCGGCGACGACGGGTGCGGACGCGGGACTGGCGGCAGACATGGAGCGCAGGCTATCGACCACCGGGTGGCAGGATGACGCCCGTGTCATCCCCTGCCATCCCCCAGCACTGCCCCACGCCGACGGAGCTCGACGACCTCGAGCTGCTCGTGTCGGGCGCGCTCGCGCCGACCAACGGCTTCAACGAGTGGGGCAGCCCCGTCACGCTCACCCTCCCCGACGACCTGGCCCGCGCCGCCGTCGTCGAGCTCGTCGACCCCGAGGGTCTGCCGCTCGCCCGCGTCCGGCCGGACAGCGGCGCGATCGAGCCGTTGGCGGCGGCCCAGCACGGACCGTTCCGCCGGCTCCACCTGACGCCCGACGAGGTGCGGCGCGACCATGCCGGAGCCACGTTCGTACCGGTCGACGACGCACTCACCGCGGGTCAGCTCGACGACCTCGGCGAGCTGGGCCGGGTCGTGCTCCTGACCTACGCCGGCCACGGCACGTCCGCGCTCTCGCCGGTGGGCCTCGTACGCGCCACCCTCGCCGCCGCCCGCCTGCTGCCCGACGCCAGTGTGGTCGTCGTACCCCTGCCGGCACATGGCGCCGCCGAGGCCGACCACGCGCTCGGCGTCCGAGTGGTCGAGAACTACGCGTCCGGCGACCCCGTGCACGCCCTGCACGAGCCGCACGCCGACGACACCTGGCCCCGCGAGATCGCCGACGTCGTCGCCCACGACCGGCCCGAGCCCGGCGACCAGGGCCTCGTGGTGTTCTTCACCGGCCTCTCCGGCAGCGGCAAGTCGACGCTCGCCCAGGCGCTGACCGATCTCATCCTGGAGCAGGGAGAGCGCACTGTGACCAGCCTCGACGGCGACGTCGTACGCCGCAACCTGTCGGCCGGGCTGACCTTCTCGAAGTCCGACCGCGAGACCAACATCCGACGCATCGGCTGGGTCGCCGCCGAGATCGCCCGGCACGGCGGCGTCGCCGTGTGCAGCCCGATCGCTCCGTACGACGAGACCCGCCGCCAGGTCGAGGAGATGGTCGACGACGCCGGCGGCGAGTTCTTCCTCGTCCACGTGGCCACGCCGCTCGAGGAGTGCGAGCGCCGCGACCGCAAGGGCCTCTACGCCAAGGCGCGGGCCGGCGAGATCCCCGAGTTCACCGGCATCTCCTCGCCCTACGAGGAGCCCGACAACGCCGCCGTACGCGTCGACACCACCGGGCGCAGCGTCGAGGCCGCCCTCGGCGACGTGCTCGCCGCGCTGCGCGAGCGCGGCCACCTTTCGCTGGTTGAGGAGGTTGCGCAGCAACCGTCTCGGAACCCCACCGACTCCGAGGACGCCTGATGGACTGGCTCACCACGACGTTCGTCGCGATCCTGGTGGCGGGCTTCGTCGTCGGCGCCGTCGTCGGCCTCACCGGCATGGGCGGCGGCGCGCTGATGACTCCCGCGCTGATCTTCCTGGGCGTCGGCGAGACCGCCACCGTCGTGACCGCCGACCTCACCGCGGCGGCGGTCTACAAGACGGGCGGGGCGATCGTGCACAAGCGCGAGGGCTCCCCCAACCTGCAGCTGGCCAAGTGGCTGGTCCTGGGGTCGGTCCCGATGGCGCTGCTCGGGCCCTACCTGGTCTCCGGGGTCACCGACTCGCCGGAGGAGCTCGACAAGCTCCTGAAGCTCTGCATCGGGTTCGCGCTCCTCCTCGCGGCGCTGACCTACGCGCTGCGCCTCTACATCAACCTGCGCCGGGTGCGCAGCGGAACCCACACGCCCGACGACAACCCCGCCATCCGCCCGCTGGCGACCCTGCTCGTCGGCGCGCTCGGCGGCCTGCTCGTCGGCGTGACGAGCGTCGGCTCCGGCTCGGTGATCATGATCGCTCTCCTGATGCTCTACCCCGGCCTCTCGGCTGTGAAGCTCGTCGGCACCGACCTGGTGCAGGCCGTGCCGCTCGTGCTGGCGGCCGCGATCTCCAACATCGCCCTGCACGGCCTCGACTTCGGCGTCACGATCCCGCTCATCCTGGGCTCCGTGCCCGGCACGATCCTGGGCTCGATGATCGCGCCGCGGGTGCCGCAGTCGTTCATCCGGCGCGGCATCGTCGTCGTGCTCACCATGTCCGGCGTCGCCCTGCTCGACAAGGCCGGCTGGGCACCGCTCGGTGCGGGCGAGGACGACACCCACCCGATCCTGATCGCCGGCGTCGGCCTGGCCACCCTCGTGCTCGTACCGCTCGTCTGGGGCCTGATCCGGCGTACGACGGGGCTCCCGATGTTCGGTTCGCCGACCGTGGCCGAGCTGGAGGATCCGTCGTACCGGCCGGGGCTGATCGGCATGAAGAAGACAGACGGCACGTAGTTTCGGTGGTCGAGCAGGCGGCGAGGAACGAGCCGGCGGATCGAGACCCAACCGCCGGTTCTGCCCCCGACCCTCCCCACGGATAGCATGTCGGTTGCCATTCCGACGAGAGGTCCCCCGTCAGTCATGACCCAAACGCATGCCGACTACCAGCTGAGTCAGCTCGACCAGCTCGAGGCGGAGTCGATCCACATCTTCCGTGAGGTCGCTGCAGAGTTCGAGAAGCCCGTCCTGATGTTCTCCGGAGGCAAGGACTCCATCGTCATGCTCCGGCTGGCGGAGAAGGCGTTCCACCCCGCGAAGATCCCGTTCCCGGTGCTTCAGGTCGACAACGGCTTCGACTTCCCCGAGGTGCTCTCGTGCCGTGACTCGTGGGTCAATCGCCTCGGCGTACGCCTCGTCGTCGCCTCGGTCGACGACGACATCAAGAGCGGCGTGATCGTCGACGACGGCAAGACCAGTCGCAACCGGATGCAGATCGGCAGTCTCCTCAACGCCATCGAGGTCGAGGGCTTCACCGCCGCCTTCGGTGGCGGCCGCCGCGACGAGGAGAAGGCCCGCGCCAAGGAGCGCGTCTACTCCCACCGCGACGAGTTCGGCCAGTGGGACCCCAAGATGCAGCGACCCGAGCTGTGGAGCCTCTACAACGGCCGCATCCACGAGGGCGAGCACATGCGGATCTTCCCGCTGTCCAACTGGACCGAGCTCGACATCTGGCACTACATCGACCGCGAGCAGATCGAGATCCCGACGATCTACTTCTCGCACCAGCGCGAGGTGATCGAGCGCGACGGCATGCTGCTGTCGGCCTCCGACGCCGTCCAGCCCAAGGGCAACGAGACGATCGAGACCCGCACCGTGCGCTTCCGCACCGTCGGTGACATGACGCTGACCGGCTGCGTCGAGAGCGATGCGGCCACCACCGCCCAGATCATCGACGAGATCGCCATCGCCCGGGTGACCGAGCGCGGCGCGACCCGCGGCGACGACCGGTTCTCCGAAGCCGCCATGGAAGACCGCAAGAAGGAAGGCTACTTCTGATGGCTGACGAGACCCTCCAGCAGATGGACCTGCTCCGCTTCGCCACCGCCGGGTCCGTCGACGACGGCAAGTCCACGCTCATCGGCCGGCTCCTGCTCGACTCAAAGTCGATCTTCGAGGACCAGCTCGAGTCGGTCGAGTCGACGTCGAAGTCCAAGGGCTACGACTACACCGACCTCGCGCTGCTGACCGACGGCCTGCGCTCCGAGCGCGAGCAGGGCATCACCATCGACGTGGCCTACCGCTACTTCGCGACGCCCCGGCGCAAGTTCATCATCGCCGACACCCCCGGCCACGTGCAGTACACCCGCAACATGGTCACCGGCGCCTCCACCGCCGACCTCGGCCTGGTGCTCGTCGACGCCCGCCAGGGCCTCACCGAGCAGTCCCGCCGGCACGCGGTGATCCTGTCGCTGCTGCGGGTCCCGCACCTCGTGCTCGCGGTCAACAAGATGGACCTCGTCGACTACTCCCAGGAGACCTACGAGCGGATCCACAAGGAGTTCACGCAGTTCGCCACGAAGCTGAACATCCCCGACCTCGAGGTCATCCCGATCTCCGCGCTCAACGGTGACAACGTGGTCAACCGCTCCCAGCACATGTCGTGGTACTCCGGCCCCACGCTCATGCACCACCTCGAGCACATCCACGTCGCCTCCGACCGCGACCTGGTCGACGTCCGCTTCCCGGTCCAGTACGTCGTCCGGCCGAAGTCCGACGCCTACCACGACTACCGCGGCTACGCCGGCCAGGTGGCCGGTGGCGTGCTCAAGCCGGGCGACGAGGTCGTCGTGCTCCCCTCGGGCATGACGTCGACGATCCAGGGCATCGACCTCTTCGACAAGGAGGTCGACGAGGCGTTCCCGCCGATGTCGGTGACCGTGCGCCTCGACGACGACGTCGACGTCTCGCGCGGCGACATGATCGCCCGGGCCAACAACGCCCCGAAGCCGAGCCAGGACATCGACGCGATGATCTGCTGGATGACCAACGAGCCGCTGCGTCCGCGCCAGAAGCTCGCCATCAAGCACACCACCCGCACCGCGCGGGCGATGGTCAAGGACGTCCAGTACCGCCTCGACATCAACACCCTGCACCGCGACCAGGACACCAAGGAGATCGGTCTCAACGAGATCGGACGCGTCCAGCTGCGCACCACCGTGCCGCTGCTGTGCGACCCCTACTCGAAGAACCGCACGACCGGGTCCTTCATCCTGATCGACGAGGCGACCGGCGTCACCGTCGGCGCCGGCATGATCAACTCCGCTTCCTGAGCACGGCCGAACGGCCCGGCGGACCTCCTGGTCGGCCGGGCCGTTCCGCACTCTCGGGGCTAGGCCGGTCCGCCACCCTCGGAGTCGGCCGCCAGAGCCTCGACGTCGACGTCCTCGCCGTCCGAGATCTGCCCGGCCACCTGGTCGCGCTGGTCCGGGGTGAGCGTCACGCCCGCCTCGGCCAGGCCCTTGTCGAGCTCCTCGTGGACGGTGCCCTCGGTGGCTGACTCCTGCCACGAGGTCACTCGCTCCACCACGTTGCGCAGGGCCTCCACGCGTGCGTCCTGCTGCTCGTCCATGCCGTCTCCTCACGGGGGTTGGGGGTTCGGCTCGAATCTAGCCGCGCCCCCTGAGCCGCCCCGTGTCAGGCGCGGGTGGCCGTCACCAGCAGGTACTCCCACTCCATCCGGAAGCCGGCATCGGTCCCCCGGCCGAAGCGTCCGGCCAGCTCGACCAGCTCCCGGTCGAGGGCGGCGATCCGGTCCTCGTCGCCCGCGAGTCCCTTGTACGCCGCGATGGTGGGGCCGTACTTCGCCTTGAAGAACTCGAGGAACCCGGCGGGCCCGTCGAAGCGGTCCACCTCCAGCACGGCGGTGCTGGCCGTGAGGTCGCTGACACCGTCGCCCAGCAGACCGCGCACGTGTTCGACGTCGCCCCACAGTGGCGGCGGCTGGCTGCCGGGAGGAGGGGGCGCCGCGGCGTACGGCTTCATGGTCGCGAACATCTGGCCGATGAAGCCGGCCGGCGTCCAGCTGAGCAGGCCGATGGTGCCGCCGGGTCGGGTGACCCTCAGCAGCTCGGCGGCGGACGCCTCGTGGTGCGGGGCGAACATGACGCCGACGCAGGACGTGACGACGTCGAACTCGCCGTCGAGGAAGGGCAGCGCTTCGGCGTCGGCCACCTGCCAGGTCAGGTCGAGGCCCTCTGCCTCGGCTGTGGCCCGGCCGCGGTCCAGCAGCTCGGGAGTGAGATCGGTGGCCACGACGGTCGCGCCGGTGCGTGCGGCCGGGATGGACACGTTGCCCGCTCCGGCGGCGACGTCGAGCACGCGCTGGCCCGCGGTGACCCCACAGGCCTGCACGAGCACGGGGCCCAGGCTCGGGATGACCTCGGTGGCGACGTCGGTGTAGTCGCCGAGAGCCCACATGGTGGCGTGGCGCTGCTTGAGGGATCGGTCTTCGTCTGTTGCTGTGTCGGTAGTCATGGGTGCCACAGTGCTCCCGGTCGACGGGTCCCGGCATCGGTGCTGTCACCCATTCCGCGCCGCGGGCCGTCGTCCGCGATGGCGGCTGCCGCGTAGCCCTCAGACGGCCAGGAACCTCGCGACAGCAGCGGTGCGGGCGGTGCGGCCCTCGATGCCGAGCTTGTCGTAGATGTTGTGGAGGTGCCGCTCGACGGTGCGGTCGCTGAGCGTCAGCTGCTCGGCGATCGCGACGTTGCCGAGCCCCTGGGCGGCCAGCGCCAGCACCTCGCGCTCCCGGGACGAGAGCAGCCGGATGGCCGAGTCCCGCACCTTCCTGGGGGTGGCATCGGCGGCGAGGAACGCGCGCATCTCTGCGGCGTAGACCGGCCAGGCGGGCTCGTCCTCCAGCAGGATGTGGTTGTCGCTCTCGAGCGCCACGAGCCGGGCACCGGGGATCTCGGAGGCGAGGTGCCGGGCCTTGTCGAAGCCGTTCATCCGGTCGCCGAGCGAGTGGATCACCATGGTCGGCACGTCGAGCGCCGCGAGGAGATGGGACGCGTCGGCCTCGGCTCGCTGCTGCCGTGCCAGCACCGCCGTGTCGGCATCGACCGCCATCCGCTGCAGCTCGTCGAGCCAGACCCGCTGCTCCTCGGTGGCGCCCGGGATCATCAGCGAGGTGAACACCCGCCGGAACTCCGACTCGGGCCGGCCCCAGCCCACCCGGATCAGCGTCTCGAACGCCTCGTCGAGCGCGAGGTCGTCGGGCGTGGGATTGAGCTTTGCCCCCGCGTAGCTGCCGTAGAACACGATGCGCGACACCCGGCCCGGGTGCCGGTCCAGGTACGCCGTGGCGACGGGCCCACCCTGGGCCATGGCGAGCAGCGCGAAGTCGTCGACGCCGGCGTCGTCGACGACCGCCTCGAGGTCACCGAGCCTGGCCTCGAGCGAGAAGTCGGTGACGTCGCGGTCGGACAGTCCGTGCCCGCGCTCGTCGTAGCGGATGACCGTGCGGTAGCTGCTCCACTCGGCCAGGTGGTGCCGCCACACCGGCGACACCCAGTCGTGCTGGAGGTGGCTCAGCCAGCACGCGTCGACCACGAGCGGCGGCCCCGACCCGTGCACGGCGTAGGCGATCCGCACGCCGTCGGGTGCGCGTGCGAACCGGATCTCCTGCTGAGGCGCCGCTGCCACCCGCTGATCGTACTCAGATCCCGAGGAGCGTCCGTGCCTCGTCGGTTGTCATCGGGGTCCGTTGTACGACGCGCCCGAGCTCGACGGCGCGCTCGACGAGCTGCCGGTTGCTCTCGACGGGGACGCCGCGGCTGATGGTCAGCACGTCCTCCATGCCCACGCGCAGGTGACCGTCCTTGGAGAGCGCCGCGAGTGCGACCGGGAGTGTCGAGCGGCCGATGCCGGTGGCCGACCAGGACGTCACCTCCGGCGGCAGGTCACGCACCGAGGCGACCAGCGCGTCCGCCGTACCGTTCATGCCGCCGGGCACGCCCATCACCAGGTCGCAGTGCACCTTGCCGCCGGCGGGCAGGCCGTACTTCGCGAGCAGCCGGGACAGGGCGTGCACCTGGCCGAGGTCGAAGAGCTCGAACTCCGGCACCACCCCGCGCTCCTGGCTGAGCTGGTAGAGCTCGCAGACGAACGGCCACGGGTTGGAGAAGACGTCGTCGCCGAAGTTGGTGGTGCCCATCGTCAGGCTGCACGAGTCGGGCTCGGCGTCGAGCACCTTGAGCCGCTGCTCGAGCGGGTCGTGCACGGAGCCGCCGGTCGAGAGCTGCACGACCAGGTCGGTGCTCTGCTTCAGCGCCGCGACGGTCTCCTTCAGCCGGCCCAGGTCGAGGGTGGGCGCGTGCTCGTCGTCGCGGATGTGCACGTGGATCATCGCCGCCCCGGCCGCCTCGCACTCGACCGCGGTGGCGACCAGCTCGTCGAGGGTCGTCGGCAGCTGCGGGCAGTCGGCCTTGGTCGTCTCGGCGCCCGTGGGCGCGACGGTCACGAGCAGGCGGTCGGCGGGCACGTCGGGCATGGGCGTCATGCTCTCAGAACCTGCGACCCCCCAGAATGTCGGGATGCGTGCCGTCGTCCAGCGAGTCCTCTCCGCCCGGGTCACCGTCGACGGCGAGGTCGTGGGCGAGATCCCGGCCGGCCTGCTGGTCTACCTCGGCATCACCCACACCGACGGCTCGGCCGAGGTCGGCTGGCTGGCGCGGAAGGTCTGGGACCTGCGCATCCTGCGCGACGAGCAGTCGGCGTCCGACGTCGGCGCCCCGATCCTCGTGGTCAGCCAGTTCACGCTGTACGGCGACGCCCGCAAGGGCCGCCGGCCGACCTGGCAGGCCGCCGCGCCGGGCGAGGTGAGCGAGCCGCTCTACACCGCGTTCTGCTCCGGCCTACGGGCGATGGGAGCCCGGGTCGAGGAGGGCTGCTTCGGCGCGGGCATGCGAGTGGAGTCCGTCAACGACGGGCCGTTCACGGTCATCCTGGAGCGGTAGCGACCGCGTCGAGCATCGCCAGCTCGTCGGCGTCGAACGCGATCCCTCCGGCAGCCACGTTCTCGCGCAGGTGCTCGGGGTCGCCCGTGCCGGGGATCGCCAGCACGTGCGGTCCCTGGTGCAGCGACCACGCGAGCCGCACCTGCGCCGTCGTCACGCCGTGGGCCGCCGCGACTTCGCGCACGGCCGGGTGCTCGGTCTCGGCGCGGCCCCCTTCACGGCCGGTGCCTGCGATGGCGAAGAACGGCGTGAACGCGATGCCGCGCTCGGCACAGGCCCGCAGCACGTCGTCGCCGCCGCGGTCGCCGAGCCCATAGCGGTTCTGGACGCACACGATCTCGCTCACCGTGCGGGCCTCGTCCAGCTGCGCCGTGGTGACGCCGGAGACGCCGATGTGGCGCAGCAACCCGGCGTCGCGCAGCTCCGACAGGGCCCCGACGTGCTCGGCGATCGACACCGGCCCGCCGAGGACGCGCAGGTTGACGACGTCGAGGTGGTCACGGCCCAGCTGGCGCAGGTTCTCCTCCACCTGCCCGCGCAGCTGCTCGGGCGACGCCCAGCCGGTCCACTCGCCCCACGTGTCGCGGCCCGGTCCGACCTTGGTCGCGATGAGGAGGTCGTCCGGGTACGGCGCCAGCGCGCTGTTGATCAGCTCGTTGGACGACCTCAGCGGCGCGAAGTAGAACGCCGCCGTGTCGACGTGGTTGACCCCGAGCTCGACCGCCTCGCGCAGCACCGCGATCGCCGCAGACCGGTCCCGCACCGCCGTCCTCCCGAACGCCCCGCTGCCGGCCAGCCGCATCGCACCGAAGCCGATCCGGTTCACCTCGAGGTCGCCGAGCCGCCAGGTGCCGGCAGCCGCTGCCGTCGGGGCGGTCACCGGGCCTCGAACCCCCGGTCGCCCCGCGGCTCCTGGTCGGTGACGTCGACCCCTTCGACCCGCGCCGACGGTGGGCCCACGCCGCACCACTGGACCATCGCCTCGACGTCGCCGGTCTCGCCCTCGAACTCGGCCACGACGGACCCGTCGGGCTCGTTGGACACCCAGCCCGAGACTCCCCGACGCGACGCCTCCTGCTCGCACGACGCCCGGAAGAAGACACCCTGCACCCGTCCCCGCACCACCACCCGTCGTCGTACCACGGAACCAGCCTGCCACGGCCCGGTATACGCAGACTGACGTAGTTGCAGTCGCGACGCTCGGCGTACTCACGGGCGTCCTCGCGCGGTCAGGCTGGCGGCATGTCCATTCGCGCACTCACCCAGTCCCTGATCACCGTCGCCGTGGCTGCCTCAACGGTCCTCGTCGCCTCCCCGACAACCGCGGCCGACCCGGGGCCACCGGACCCCGGCGTGGTCCGGGTCGACTCCGGATGGCTGCGCGGCAGCGTCGCCGACGACCACACCACCTACTCGGCCGTCCCGTACGCCGCGCCGCCGGTGGGCGAGCGCCGCTGGCGACCGCCGGCCCGGCCCCGACCCTGGCGCGGAGTGCGGGACGCGACGTCCCCGAGCCCGCTGTGCCCGCAGGTCGGCTACGAGGGGGCCGTCGGGCAGGAGGACTGCCTCTACCTCGACGTCACCGTGCCCCGCGCCGCCCGACGAGGCGAACGGCTGCCCGTCCTGGTGTGGCTGGCCGGCGGTGGCTTCACCACCGGCGGCGCGCACGACTACGACGGCACCCGGCTCGCCACCCGGGGCGGGGTGATGGTCGTGACGCTGAACTACCGGCTCGGCGCACTCGGGTTCCTCGCGGCACCGGCGCTCGGCCACACCGCGGGCAACTACGGGCTGATGGACCAGGCGGCGGCCCTGCGCTGGGTTCGCCGCAACGCCGCGTCGTTCGGCGGCGACCCGCGAAACGTGACACTGGCAGGCCAGTCCGCCGGCGCCCGCTCCGTCTGCGCCCACCTCGCCTCGCCCTGGTCGCGCGGCCTGTTCCACCGCGCGACCGCCCAGAGCGGTGCCTGCGACAACGACGTGCTGACCCCGAGTGCGGCGCGGGCGTTCGGCACCCGAGCGACCCACGCCCTCCGCTGTGACACGCGGCCTGACGTGGCGGCCTGCCTCCGCAACCAGACGCCGACAGCCCTGCTCGGGATCCTCCTGGACGAGGGCCGGTCCGCCACGGCCCGGGTCAGCGACCGGCCGTGGAACCCGGTCGCCGGGACGTGGATGCTGCCCCAGCAGCCCCGGGACGCCCTACGTCGCGGGACCGCCGCTCGGGTGCCGCTGCTCGTCGGCAGCACCCGGGACGAGATGCGTGGGATCGTCTCGCAGGAGTCGCTCCCTACCGAGGAGGCCTACCGCGAGAAGGTGACAGGTGGTTTCGGCGATGGTGCGGACGCCGTTCTCGCGGAGTACCCCGCTGCCGCCTATGACAGCCCGGCCCTGGCGCTGGCGGCCGTGGTCGGCGACTGGGGAGGCTCCATCGGCTCCTGCCCGGCGCTGCGCACCGCAGAGGCCGCGTCGGTCCGCCAGCCCGTCTACGCCTACGAGTTCGAGGAGGCCACCGACGACGTGGTCAACGGCGTCCCCCTCGGGAGCTTCCACGGCATCGACCTGCCGTACCTGTGGGACCTGCGCTTCACGAACCCCTACCCGGAGCTCACCCCCGAGCAGGAAGGGCTCGCGGACACGATGGTCGACTACTGGGCGGCGTTCGCCCGCTCGGGCGACCCGAACGGACCCGGTCGACCGCACTGGCCCGAGTTCGGACGCTCGGGCACCGTTGTCGGCCTCTCGACCGGCGCCATCGCGCCGACGCCGTTCGCCGACGACCACCACTGCGGGTTCTGGTCGGGCATGCCCCGCTGAACGCCGTCAGATCGCGACGTCCACCTCGGCCACGCTCCCGATCGCTGCGCTCACCCTGACGTCGACCGGCTCGGCCTTCGGCGCCAGGGTGCGCAGCGTCCAGTCACCCTCGCCGGCGAAGAAGCGGAAGTGCCCCGTCGCCGACGTCGGAACCTCGGCCGTGAACTCACCGGTGCGGTCGAGCAGCCGGACGTACGCCGACGCCACGGCCTCGCCATCACGCGTCACCTGGCCCTGGATCACCGCTTCCTTGGCCACGTTGACGCCGTCGAGCGAGAGCCCGCCCTTCGTCGCGCCGCACATCAGGCACGCACCTCGTCGGCAGAGCCCGGCTCGTCGCCGAGGGCGACCGGCACGCCGACCAGCGAGCCGTACTCGGTCCACGAGCCGTCGTAGTTCTTGACGTTCTCGTGGCCCAGCAGCTCCTTGAGCACGAACCACGTCAGCGAGGAGCGCTCACCGATGCGGCACAGGGCGATGGTGTCCTTGCCGTTGTCGATGCCGACCTCGGCGTACAGCGCCTTGAGGTCGTCGTCGGACTTGAAGGTGCCGTCGTCGTTGGCGTTCTTGCTCCACGGCACGTTGAGCGAGGTCGGCACGTGGCCGGCGCGCTGGGCCTGCTCCTGCGGCAGGTGGGCGGGGGCGAGCAGCCGGCCGGCGTACTCGTCGGGGCTCCGCACGTCGATGAGGTTCTTGACGCCGATGGCGGCGACCGTCTCGTCGCGGAAGGCGCGGATCGAGTGGTCCTGCTCCTGCGCGGTGTACGTCGTCGCCGAACGCGTCGGGACCTCGTCGGTCAGCTCGCGGGAATCGAGCTCCCACTTCTTGCGGCCGCCGTCCATCAGCTTGACGTCCTGGTGACCGTAGAGCGTGAAGTACCAGTAGGCGTACGCGGCGAACCAGTTGTTGTTGCCGCCGTAGAGCACCACGGTGTCGTCGTTGGCGACGCCGCGGCTCGACAGGAGCTCCTCGAACTGAGCCTTGCTGACGAAGTCGCGGCGGACCTGGTCCTGGAGGTCGGTGGTCCAGTCGAGCTTGATGGCGCCACGGATGTGGCCCTTGTCGTAGGACGTGGTGTCCTCGTCGACCTCGATGACGACGACGCCGTCGGTCTCGAGGTTGTCCTCCACCCACTGGGCGGAGACGAGTGCGGATTCGCGGCTCATGGCTATCTCTTTCTTGTTGCGGTCAGCGGGCGGTGGTGACGTCGCGGGAAGACACCCGGGCGCCGATGAGGTAGAGCTCGCAGCCCAGGCAGAAGCCGAAGGCGGCGTTGAGCAGGGCGGCGGCCAGTGCGAGCCCGGTCGCCACGAGGCCGACGGTGGTCGCGCCGGCGACGAACGCGACCAGGGCGACGACGGCGAACCCGAGGCCGACTCCCTGGGCGAACCGCGGCGGCCGGGGGTCCTCGAGGTGCGTCGGCGCCGCGAGCCGCGGCCGCACCAGGGTCCGGAACACCAGCGCGTACGGCGTGTGCTGGACGCCGAGGAGGGCGCCGACCGCGAACACGCCCGCCTGGGCAGCGAGCAGCACGGTGGCGACCGGCCCGGGCGCGAGGAGCAGCACGGTCGCGAGCACCAGCGTGGTCAGCGCGGCGGAGAACTGGGGACCCCGGGGGTCGATGCCGGCCGGTCCGGCGTCGGTCGGCGTGGGGGCGAGCGCTTGCTGTGTCATGCGAGTCTCCTGATGTCCTGGGCGGGCAGCTGACGGCACGGGGCGCACGACTCCACCTTAGTCAATTAAATGACTAGACAAAAGACAGGTTGGATCGGCGCGCCCGTCAGGACATTCGACACAGCGACGAGCGCACGCGGCAGTGGTCCACTGCGCGGCGGCGGGTCAGCATGGTCGAGGACATGGCACGAACAGTAGGCGAGGCGTGGCACCCCACCCAGCCGATGTCTCGCGATGTGGACCGTGTGTCCATATTCTGGTCAGCCGACCTTCGTCAGGGCGCTGAGCACCTGGCTCCGCGTCGGCGCGCCCGCCGCGCGGGTCACCTCGACGCCGGCCGCGTCGAGCACCAGCGTCGTCGGGGTCCGCAGGATGCCGACACGGCGCACCAGCTCGAGGTGCTCCTCGGCGTCGACCTCCACGTGGGCCACACCCGGCACCGTCCCGGCCACATCGGCGAGCACGACGCGGGTGGCCCGGCACGGCGCGCAGAACGCGCTGGAGAACTGCAGCAGCGTCGCCCGCTCCCCCAGCCGGTCGGCGTACGGGGTGGAGTCCAGGAGGCTGCCCGGCGGCCGCTCGTCGGCGTGCTCGGCATCGGCTCCGCGCACCCGATGGGTCCCACGGAACCGGCCGTCGACCATCAGCCGCCAGCCTCCGAAGGCGACCGCGAGCACGACCGCACCCACGAGCACCCACTCACCGGTCGACATGACAGCCCCAACCATGCCGCGATCCGGGACATTCCACCGGCAGCGGTCTTGCCCTACCCGTGCGTCACGACGAAGGTGAAGGAGCCAACCATCGTTCGCTGCGACTCGGGTCTTGCAGCACGGTCTTGCAGCACAGGGCCGGGCGCGGCGCGTACTCGAGGAGCGCCATGAAAGTCTTCCGACACACAGTCCTGTTGCGCCGTCCCGTCACGATGCTGACCCTGGCTGCGGTCGCCGCAGCCGGCATCTGGGTCGCCACCCCCGCGACCGGCAGCCTCAACGCACCCGACGAGGGCGACGAGATGTCGTCCACGATCGCCGCCGCCGCCGACACCCTTCGCACCCCGTTCGAGGAGTCGAACGGCGCGACCTGGACCACCGTGCCCGAGTCCCAGCGCTTCTGGCGCCAGCTCGACGACAGCAGCGACCGGGTCCGAGTCCAGAACATCGGACGCACCAACGAGGGCCGGCCCCTCCAGCTGGTCGCCGTCGGCGACCCCGCCCCCGCCGAGCCGGCGGCAGCCGCCGCCGGATCGGTGCTGATGTACACCTGCTCGGTCCACGGCGACGAGCCGTCGGGACGGGAGTCGTGCATGCAGCTGGCGCGCGACCTGTCCACGACGACCGACCCGGCGTGGTTGCGCCTGCTCCGCAGCACCACCGTGCTGTTCGTCAACGTCAACCCCGACGGCTGGGTGGCCGACACCCGCGAGAACGCGCAGGGCCTCGACGTCAACCGCGACTACATGGCCCTGCAGTCGCCCGAGGCACGGGCCATCGTCAAGACGATGCGGGACTGGAAGCCCGACGTGCTGAACGACCTGCACGAGTACGGCCCCAACCCCTACTACCGCACCGACCTCCTCCAGCTGTGGCCGCGCAACCGGCAGGCCGACCAGACGATCCACGACCTGGCCAAGTCGATGAGCGAGGACTACAGCGCCGCCCAGGTGATCGGGGACGGCTACACGTCCGGCGAGTACGGCGTCTACGTCAAGGACGGCGAGCAGTTCCGTCAGGTCGCCGGAGACGAGCAGGGACGCATCCTGCGCAACTACGCGGGGCTGCAGAACGTCGTGGGCATGCTCAGCGAGACCGCCAACGAGCCGTTGAACGCCGAGGAGGAGGCCGATCCGGCGCTGCTCAACCGCCGTCGCGTCGAGGTCAACTACCTCAGCGCCGTCGGCAGTGCCCAGTTCGTCCTCGAGAACCGCGCCACGCTGATCACGGAGACGGCCGGTGCGGACGAGCGCGTCACCGCCGAGGGTGCGGCGCGCAGCGGGGTCGTCTACTTCGCCGGGCAGGACAACATGCTGCCGACCGCGGCCAGCGAGGTGGAGCCGGAGCCGATGTGCGGCTACCAGCTCACGACGGAGCAGCGGACCGCCCTGGCTCCCGTCCTGCGGCTGCACGGCATCACCTGGGCCAACAACGCACAGGGATCGTTCGTGAGCCTGGCCCAGGCGGACCAGCCGCTCATCCCGTTGCTTCTCGACGCTCGCTCGGAGTACCGGATCGCGGACGCGGCACCGGTCGAGGTCTGCTGAGCCGGCGACCAGCACGAGGAAGGGCCCCGGCGACGATGTCGCCGGGGCCCTTCTCGTGGTGCGTCAGTGCGTCAGCGCACCGAGGTCACTTGACCTTCTTGGTGATCTCGATGTTGCCGACCTTGCCCTTGAACTTGAACGTGAAGACGACCTTGTGCTTGCCCTTGCCCTTGAGCTTGGCGAGCGACACGCGGCCCTTTCCGTTCTTGATCTTGGCCTTGCCGATCTTCTTGTACTTCGGCTCGCCGTTGGCCTTGACCTTGACGATCTCGCGCACCTTGACGGAGCCCTTGATCTTCTTGGCCTTCAGGCCCTTGACCTTGACCTTGATCGAGGCGGAGTCACCCTTGGCCTTGATCTTGACCTTCGGCTGCTTCTTGATGACCTGCGAGGTCACCAGCGCCTGGCCGTCGTACTGGCCGTTCTCGGCGGTCACCCGCAGCGTGATGCGGTCACCGAAGTTGGCGTTGGAGAGCTTGAAGGACGAGCCGGACCCGACGACGGCCGAACCGATCAGCCAGTCGTACCGGTAGGTCGTGCCCGCGGAGAGCGTCCACTCACCGGGGGTCGCCCGGACGGTGCCGTTGGTGTAGGGCTTGCCCTTGATCTCCGGCTTCTTGACCGCACGCAGGTCCTCGTTGAGGGCCGCGTTGATGCCCGTGACGATCTGGCCACTCTTGACCGTGATGGTCTTGGCGTCCTCGAAGCGGCCGTTGTCGTACCACTCCGGAGCGTGCTCCTCGTTGCCGACGCCGAAGTCGCCGAAGAGCACCTTGTAGGTGCCCGGCACCAGCGCGGTGGTCTGGTAGGTGCCGTTGGACTTGGCACCCACCTGGCCGCCACCCTCACCGTCGGCGTTGATGAACGAGGCGTACGTCGCCGAGACCGGCAGGCCGGACTCGCTGGTGATCGTGCCGTTCACGCCGCCGGTCAGCGGCAGGGTGATGTTGACGCCACCCTTGATGGCGCCGGGCGTGAGGACCACGGAGTCGGCGTTGTCGTACTGCTTGGCGCCACCGAAGTAGGAGCCGAGGCGGAAGAACTGCCCCTCCTCGCGCTCGATGGTGTCGTACGCCGACACCTTGTAGGTGTCCTCGGACTGGCCGCTCGCGGCCGGGTCGAGGTCGGTGAACGAGTAGATGCCGGCGCGGTTGGTGCGCACCTGGTCGGTCGTCCGGTTCCGCTCGTCGAGCGGAGTGCTCTCGGCCTCCACCTGGGCACCGATGACGGGCTTGCCCGACGAGTCGACGACAGCACCCTGCAGGTCGACCTGAGTCGGGTCGATCGCCGCGGCCGGGTCGGGAGCCAGGTTGGCCGTGATGCCGGCGACCGGGGTGTCCTTCGCGACGACCACCGGGTCGGCCAGGGCCTGCGAGGCCTTGTCGTTGAACCACTCGGGGAGGTACTCGCCGACCGGGTCCGAGAAGCGGATCTTGTAGGAACCGGGCCGCACACCCTCGAAGAGGAACGCACCCGCCGCGTCGGTGACGTCGGAGTCGACCGAGAAGTCGCCGTCCGGCGTGTAGAGCTCGGCGCGCGCCCGCTCGAGAGCCACCCCACCCGCGCCGGTGACGACGCCGCTGACGGTCGTGCCCTCGGTCAGGGTGATCGGGCCGACATTGGTGCCGGACGCGACCGGGTCGGCCGAGGCCTGGTCGACCTTGTTGTTGAACCACTCGCCGGCGAAGCTGCCCACGCCGTTGACCTGGATCTTGTAGTTGCCGGCCGGGGCGCCGAGCGTGAAGACGCCGGTCTTGTCGGTCTCGTCGCTGGAGGTGAAGCTGCCGCTCGTCGCGTCGTACGACGCGACCTGGGCGCCCGACAGGGGGCGGCCGGTGTCGTCGACGACGATGCCGGTGATGACCGGGTTGGCGACCAGCTGAACCGGCGCGAGCGCCGTCGGGCCGGTCACGGCGACGGCGTCGGCCGTGGCCATGTCGGCCTTGTCGGTGTACCACTCGGATGCGTGGAGGCCCGAGTAGTCGTCGAACTCGAACTTGTAGGTGCCGGGCTCGACCGGCAGGTTGACGACGCCACCGGTCGCGAACTGCGACTCGGCGAACGAGTAGTTGCCGCCCGCGCCGAGAACGTAGGCAGTGACGGAGCCCTCGATCGGGTTGCCGGCCGCATCGGTGATGGTCGTGGTGACATTCACCGGCACGGCGTGAGCCGGTGCGGCCAGCCCCATCGTGAGTGCCCCGCCGACCAGCGCCGTCGCTGCCCCCAGAGAAGTCAGGCGACGAATCCCCCGTCGCTCATGTTGCTTGATCACACGCTCCACCTTTCGCATGGAATATGCGCAGAGGACGGAGGCGTCCTGACCCCCGTCGCTTGACATGTCATTAACTACAGGAAGAAGACTCGAAATAGCCAGTCGGGGTTGCCCGAGACCGGCGGGTTTCTGCAATCTCCTCGTGTTCCACGGGGTTCTCTACCCCGTAATCAGCCGTTCATGCGTCTCAACCGCCGGCAAAGGGCGGGAGGAACTCCACCGTCTCACCGGGCTGGACCACCACGTCCTCCGGCTCACGCGCCCCCGTGGGCCGGTCGTCGACGAGGACGGCACACATGTCGAGCACCTTCGCGAGCTGCGGCGAGGGGCGAGCGGTCGAGACCAGGTGCAGCACGTCCCTGAGCGTCACCGGACCGTCGACGGCGAACGTGTCGGAGGCGGCGCCGGCCGCCGACCGCGCCGCCGCCCAGTAGTGCACGGTGACCGACGCGGCAGTCTCAGCAACCGTCGTTGGGCCCGATGTCCTGCTCATGGCTCGATATCCTTCCCTATCCGCCCAGACCCGAGGAGGCCGCATGAGCACCCTGCTCCTCCTCACGAGCGCGCTCCAGCCGTCGGCCGAGGTGCTGCCGGGGCTGGGTCTGCTCGGTCACCAGGTGAGAGTGCTGCCTGCCGAGGGCAGTGCCCTGCTCGACGCACCCGATGCCGACCTGCTGCTCGTCGACGGCCGCCAGGACCTCGCGCACGCCCGCGACCTGTGCCGGCTGATCCGCACCACCGGCACCGACGTGCCCGTGCTTCTCGTCGTCACCGAGGGTGGTCTCGCCGTCGTCCAGCACGACTGGGGCATGGACGACGTCGTGCTCCACACCTGCGGCCCGGCCGAGCTCGAGGCGCGCATCAAGCTGGCCATCGGCCGGCTCCGTGCCCAGCGCGAGGCCGACGATCCCGAGTCGCACGTGATCCGGACCGGCGAGGTCGTGGTCGACGACGCGACGTACACCGCCAAGGTGAGCGGGCGCACGCTCGACCTCACCTTCAAGGAGTTCGAGCTGCTCAAGTACCTCGCCCAGCACCCCGGCCGGGTCTTCTCCCGCCAGCAGCTGCTCCAGGAGGTGTGGGGCTACGACTACTTCGGCGGGACCCGCACCGTCGACGTGCACGTGCGTCGCCTGCGCGCCAAGCTGGGTCCCGAGAACGAGACCCTCATCGGCACCGTGCGCAACGTCGGCTACCGGTTCGTGCTGCGCACCACGGAGCCGGTCGCCGGGGCGGACGACAACGCCGAGCACGACGAGCACGAGAGCTCCGACGCCTGACGTGGACCTCGCCCGCATCACCGACATCTCCGCCGCCGCCACGTCCGCCGACGGGGCCGAGCCGCTCGACGAGGCGCTGTGGCTCGCGCTGCGGCACGCGGCGCCGGACATCGTCGTACACGAGGAGGCCGGGGGGTTCTCCCTCCTGTACGACGGCGAGCTCGCCGTCGTCGTCACGCCCGAGGCGCGCGGTGCCGGAGTGGGTGGCCGGCTGGTGGCCGACGCGCTCGCCGGGGTCGTGGGCCCGGTCCGCGCGTGGTCGCACGGTGGCCACCCCGCCGCTGCTGCCCTGGCCGCCAGGCACGGGTTCGCGCGGGTGCGCGACCTCTGGGTGATGCGCCGGCCGACCGACCTGGGCCTCCCCGAGCCGCGTGGGCTGCCCGGCATCACGATCCGCGGCTATCGCGACGACGACGCACCCGAGATCGTCCGCGTCAACGCGGCCGCCTTCGCCCACCACCCCGAGCAGGGCGCGATGGACGCCGACAACCTCGCGACCAGGATGGCCGAACCGTGGTTCGACCCCGCCGGTCTGCTCGTCGCCACCGAGGACGACCGGGTGCTGGGTTTCCACTGGACCAAGCAGCACTCTCCCGAGCTCGGCGAGGTCTACGTCGTCGGCATCGACCCTGCCGCCCAGGGCAGGGGGCTCGGCAAGGCGCTCACCCTGGCCGGGCTCGACCACCTCGCCCGTACCGGTGTCGAGTCGGTGCTGCTCTACGTCGAGTCGGACAACGCGCCGGCGCTCGCCGTCTACTCGGGCCTCGGCTTCACCCACGCCGATGCCGACACCCACGTCATGTACGCCCGTTGAGTTGCGCCTGCCGTGCCCGTTCACTCTTGCGCCTCCGTGCCCGTTGAGTTGCGGCTCCGTCCCACACCGAGGTACGGCAGGCGCAACTCAAGGGTGCGGCAGGCGCGACTCAACGAAGCTTGGGGCGGACGTGCAGGCCGATCTCGGGGTCGACGACGGCCTCCTGCGCGGCCGGCATGCCGTCGACGTCGAGGGTGGCGTCGAGCGGCACGTTGCGCTTGAGCAGGGCCAGCGCGATCGGGCCGAGCTCGTGGTGTCGGGCGCTGGAGCCCACGAACCCGACGACCTTGTCGCCGTGGCGTACGTCGCCGCCGATGCCCGGCAACCGGTTCTCCGACCCGTCAAGGTGCAGCAGGGTCAGCCGGCGCGGCGGCCGGCCGAGGGTGTGCACGCGCGCCACGGTCTCCTGGCCGCGGTAGCAGCCCTTGTCGAGGTGTACGGCGACCGGGATCGCTCCGACCTCGTTGGGAATCGTGCGGTGGTCGGTGTCGATGCCGTAACGGACCTCGCCGCGCTCGATGCGCAGCGCCTCGAAGGCCCACGACCCGCACGCGGGACCCGCCGCCGCGGCGTACTCGGTGAGGCGCTCGCGCGGCACCAGGTCGTAGCGGCCGCCGCGCCACGCGACCGCGACCTCGTCGGTCACCTCGCTGACCTCCACCCGCATCATGAACCGCATCCGGTCCAGGAACTCCACGACGGCGGATCCCGCCCCGGGCTCGGTGTGCGCGGTGAACGCCTCGCCGTCGTCGACCCCGGTGAACGCGTGCTCCACGTGGCCCTGCGGGCTGAGGATGAGCGCCTGGGTCCAGGTGCCCGGTGCCAGGTCGGTGAGGTGCTGGGTGGTCAGCGAGTGCAGCCAGGTCAGGCGGTCGGGTCCGGAGACGCGGACGACGTCGCGATGCGAGAGGTCGACGAAACCGTCGCCGGCGACGAGGGTGCGCTGCTCGCCGTTGAACGACCCGTAGTGGGCGGCTACCGGCGCGTCGACGCCGTCTCCGGCGACGGCACCGGGCAGGTCGAGCAGCGGGCTAGCCATGGGAGTGGTCCTCGGGGTGGTCGGCGGGTGGCGGGCAGGTCTCGCAGTGCCCGAACACGGCCAGGTGCCCGAGGTCGGGCACGAACCCGTGGTCGGCGCGCAGCGTCTCGATCAGTGGTGCCGCCACATCTGGTGCAACCGACAACACCCGGTGGCAATTCCGGCAGACCAGGTGGAAGTGGGTCGGACCGGATGTCGAGTGGTACGTCGGGGCGCGGTCGCTGAGGTGCGTGTGCCGCACCAGGCCCAGCTCCTCGAGCACCTCCAGCGTGCGGTAGATCGTCGAGGCATTGACCGCGGACGACCTGTCGCGGACATGGGCCAGCACCTCGTCGGGCGTGGCGTGGCCGAGGGCCTCGACGGCCTGCAGGATCAGCTGGCGTTGGGCGGTCAGCCGGTAGCCGCTGCCCCGCAGGCGGTCTGCCAGGTCGTCGTTCATCGCACGCGCTGCAGCCGGGCCCACAGGTGCGACTGGAGCTCCTGCCCCATGGCCGCCATGTCGTGGGCGTAGAGGAGGTCACCCTCGACGTTGCCGTAGAGGCGGGTGCCGGCGGTGTACTCCTTGGCGGTGGCGGTGCGGACCACGGCGTCGGTCGCGAGCTGGAGCTTGCCGCCCTCGGCGTCGCCGTACCAGATCTCGACGAAGCCGGTGTTGTGGCTGAGCAGGAGCTCGACCTTGCCGGGCTCGGGGCAGCGCAGGAAGCCGGTCTCGATGGCCGCGTCGCGGACCTTCTCGCCCGCCTCGTCGATGATCTCCGCGCGGGCCATGTAGTGGAAGAACGGCCGGCCGTCGTGGGTGAAGATCAGCTCCTGGCGGTACTCGAACGGCTCGATCGTCGGGTAGTCGCCGCGACCGTTGCCGCGCCAGGTGCCGAGCAGCCACGCGACCGGGCCACAGTTCGGGTGCAGGTTGTCGGGGAGCTCGAACGGCATGGCCACGAGTCTAGAGTCGGTCGACATGTCGCGCCCACTCGTCGTCAAGGTCACCTGCGGAGCCGAAGCCCCCGAGCGGTGCAACCAGGGGTTCACCGTCGCCGCCTCGGCCATCGCCTCGGGCGCCGAGGTGTCGCTGTGGCTGACCGGCGACGCCGCGTGGTTCGGCGTCCCCGGACGCGCCGAGGAGTTCGAGCTCGACCTCGCCCCGCCGCTGGCCCAGCTGCGCGACGCGGTGCTCTCCGGCGGCCGCGTGACGGTGTGCTCGCAGTGCGCCGCCCGGCGCGGGCATCGTCGAGGGCGACCTGGTCGAGGGCGCCGTGATCGCCGGCGCCGCGTCGTTCGCCGAGGAGATCCTCCAGCCCGACGTGCAGGCGCTCGTCTACTGAGGCCGTTCGACGTCACCCGCTGTTCACCGGGGTTTGCGAGACTCTGAGGCATGCCCGCGACGCAGACCACCGACCAGAGCTCCCTCCCGGCGTCCGTGGGTGCGGTCAGCGACGAGGGCCCGGCCCACGCAGACCACGTCGGGCACCCCCACGACACGTTCGACGTCGAGCCGCCGTACGTCCCCGACGAGGCGCAGCTCGCAGCCGTCGAGAAGTACGACGACCGGTTCCTCGACCGCGAGCTCTCGTGGCTGCGGTTCAACCAGCGCGTGCTCGAGCTGGCCGAGGACGACTCGCTGCCGCTCCTGGAGCGGGCCCGGTTCCTGGCGATCTTCAGCAGCAACCTCGACGAGTTCTTCATGGTGCGCGTGGCCGGTCTCAAGCGCCGGATCGCCGCGGGGGTCGCCGTACGCGCCGCCTCCGGCATGCTGCCCCGCGAGGTGCTCGAGAACATCTGGACGACGACCCGGGAGCTGATGGAGCGCCAGTCGCGGACGTTCGCGCGGCACCGTCGCTGCCCGAGCCTGCGCGAGGAAGGGATCGAGCTGCTCCGCTGGGACGAGCTCGACCGCGAGGAGCAGAAGCACTGCAAGCGGCTGTTCAAGGAGCGCATCTTCCCGGTGCTCACGCCGCTCGCGGTCGACCCGGCCCACCCGTTCCCCTACATCTCCGGGCTCTCGCTGAACCTCGCCGTCCTCATCCGGCATCCCAAGCTGGGCACCGAGCACTTCGCCCGGGTCAAGGTGCCACCGATCTTCAAGCGCTTCGTGCCGCTGGGCAACCAGCGCTTCGTGCCGCTCGAGGACGTCATCGGCGAGCACCTGAAGCGGCTCTTCCCGGGCATGGAGGTCGTCGCCTCCCACACGTTCCGGGTCACCCGCAACGAGGACCTCGAGGTGGAGGAGGACGACGCCGAGAACCTCCTCAAGGCCCTCGAGAAGGAGCTGCTGCGCCGCAAGTTCGGGCCGCCGGTCCGGCTCGAGGTCGAGGAGTCGATCGACCCCAAGGTGCTCGACCTGCTCGTCTCCGAGCTCGGCGTCTCCGCCGACGAGGTCTTCAAGCTGGCGGGGCCACTCGACCTCACCGGCCTGCACGGCATCGCCGACCTGCCGCGCGAGGACCTGCAGTACGCCGCGTTCGTGCCGACGACGCACCCCTTCCTCGCCGAGGTGGAGAGCTCGTCGCCGGTCGACGTGTTCGAGGCGACGCGCAAGCACGACGTGCTGCTGCACCACCCCTACGACTCGTTCGCGACGTCGGTGCAGCGCTTCCTCGAGCAGGCCGCGGCCGACCCGCACGTGCTGGCGATCAAGCAGACGCTCTACCGCACCTCGGGTGACTCGCCGATCATCGACGCCCTCGTCGACGCGGCCGAGGCCGGCAAGCAGGTGCTGGTGATCGTCGAGATCAAGGCGCGCTTCGACGAGACCAACAACATCCGCTGGGCGCGCAAGCTCGAGCACGCCGGGCTGCCACGTCGTCTACGGCCTCGTCGGCCTGAAGACCCACTGCAAGCTCTCGATGGTGGTGCGCGACGAGCCCGACGGGATCCGCCGCTACACGCACATCGGCACCGGCAACTACAACCCGAAGACGGCCCGCCTCTACGAGGACATCGGCCTGCTCACCGCCGACGAGGTCATCGGCGAGGACGTCGCCCACCTCTTCAACAACCTCTCGGGCATCAGCCGCAACGCCACCTACGACACGCTGCTGGTCGCTCCCGACGATGTGCGCACCGGTCTGGTCGACCAGATCCGCCAGCGAGATCGCGCACCACCAGGCCGGCCGCCCGGCGCGGCATCCGGCATCAAGGCCAACTCCGTCGTCGACGAGGGCGTCATCGACGCGCTCTACCTCGCCTCCCAGGCGGGCGTTCCCGTCGAGCTGCTGGTGCGCGGCATCTGCGCCCTGCGCCCCGGCGTACCCGGGCTGTCGGAGACGATCGAGGTCCGCTCAGTGCTGGGCCGGTTCCTCGAGCACAGCCGGGTGTTCTGGTTCGAGAACGGCGGCGAGCCGGCAGCCTGGATCGGCTCGGCCGACATGATGCACCGCAACCTCGACCGTCGTGTCGAGGTGCTCGTGCGGCTGCCCGAGGGCGACGACGACGGCCGCGGTCGGCGTCGATGCTCGACCTGGCGTTCGAACCCTCGACCGTGGCGTGGGACGCTCGACGCGGACGGGGAGTGGCACCGCAACGACGGAGACGTACACCTCCACCAGGCGCTCATCGAGCGGCAGCGGCGGAGGCGGTAGCACGCTCCCGGGGGTCCTCGCTTGCACTCCGGCGACCGCGAGGCCCTAGCATGTGACGCGTTCTGATCCTCCTCACCAGGAGTTCTCCGTGCGTTTGAAGTTTCGCCCTGTCGACGGCTCGTTCTACGACCTCTTCGCCGAGTCGGCACCAGCACCTCGTGGCCGGCGCCGATCTGCTGGCCGAGATGCTTGCCGACGGCGAGGAACGCGAGGACGTCGCTCGCAAGATGCGAGCCGCCGAGCACGCTGCCGACGAGACGACGCACGCCATCGTCAAGCGGGTCAACAGCACCTTCGTGACGCCGTTCGACCGCGAGGACATCTACTCGCTGGCGTCCGGCCTCGACGACATCATGGACATGATGGACGAGGCCGTCGACCTGATCCTGCTCTACGAGGTCGAAGACGCTGCCGGCCGAGCTGTCCAACCAGGTCGAGGTGCTCCAGCGCTGCGCCGAGCTGACCGCCGAGGCGATGCCGAGGCTGCGGTCGATGCAGCGACCTCGAGGAGTACTGGATCGAGATCAACCGCCTCGAGAACCCGGCGACAAGAGCTACCGCCGCATCCTCGCCAACCTCTTCAGCGGCGACTTCAAGGCGATCGAGGTGCTCAAGCTCAAGGACATCGTCGACCTCGCTCGAGGGCGCGATCGACGCTTCGAGAAGGTCGCCAACACGGTGGAGCAGATCGCGGTCAAGGAGTCCTGACCCCCTCATGGAACTCGCGATCGTCATCGCGGTCGTCGTCGTTGCCCTGGGCTTCGACTACACCAACGGCTTCCACGACGCGGCCAACGCGATCGCCACCTCGGTGTCGACGCGGGCGCTGACCCCGCGGGTCGCCCTGGCCATGGCGGCCGTCATGAACTTCGTCGGCGCGTTCCTGGGCCAGAAGGTCGCCGGCACGGTCGCCGAGACGATCTCGCCGCCGTCGGGATCGCACGGGCTGACGATCGTGATGGCCGGCCTGCTCGGGCGCCATCGCCTGGAACCTCATCACGTGGTACTTCGGCCTGCCGTCGTCGTCCTCGCACGCCCTGATCGGCGGCCTGGTCGGCGCGGCGCTCGCCGTCCGGCACGCTGGTCTCGCTGGGGCACCGTGATCGACAAGGTCGTCATCCCGATGGTGCTCTCGCCGCTCTTCGCCTTCTGCCTCGGCTTCGCGCTGATGCTCGCGATCATGTGGCTCTTCCGGGGGGTCAACCCCACAAGGCCAACCGCGGCTTCCGGGTCGCGCAGACGGTCTCGGCGGCCGCCATGGCGCTGGGCCACGGCCTGCAGGACGCACAGAAGACGATGGGCGTCATCTTCCTGGCGCTGCTCACCGGCGGGTACGTCGGCGCGGACGACGGCCTCCCGATCTGGGTGATCATCGCGGCCGCCACCGCCATCTCGCTCGGTACCTAGTCGGGTGGCTGGCGCATCATGCGCACCCTGGGCCGGCGGATCATCCACCTCGACCCGGCCCGCGGCTTCGCCGCCGAGTCCATCGCCGCGTCGGTGCTCTACACGCACGGCGTACGTCTTCGAGGCCCCGATCTCGACCACGCACACGATCACCTCCGCAGTGATGGGCGTGGGCGCCACCAAGCGCTTCTCCGCCGTGCGCTGGGGAGTCGCCCGGTCGATCCTCACCGCGTGGGTGCTGACGTTCCCGATGGCCGGCGCCATGGCCGCGATCTGCTACTTCCTGGCTCACGTCATCTTCCAGCTGCCCTAGTCGGTCGGCAGCCCGATCTCACCGACCAGACCGGCGGATCGACGCCGGATCGAGTCCGGCACACCAGCACCGTCGAGGGTCCGGGCGACGAGCTCCTGTGCCTCGAGGGAGTACATCCAGGTCAGGTACGCCTTCACCAGACGGGCCTCGTCGGGCGAGGCGTAGCTGGAACAGGCGAGGACATACGTCACAACCGCTACGGGGTAGCCACGAGAGCGGTTGGCGGTGGACGTGTCCAGCGCCAGGTCTCCCGATGCGCGGCCCTCCTCTACGTCCGAGCCGGCGAGCAGGCGCTGTACCCCACGGACACCCGGCGCGGCGTAGCGCTGCCCTGAGCCCACCGAGACCGGGCGAAGTCCGTCGGCTGCGGTCAGGGTGAGGTAGCCGATCGAGTACGGCGTCCGGTGCACCGCGCTCGCGACCTCGTCAGGACCGTCGACCACCACAGCGCGGTCGGGGTCCGCGGCCTCGCCGTTCTCACCCAGCCACGACCTGAGCGCTCGTGTCGTCGCGGCCTCGTCGTCGTCCAGCACCGGCGTCACCCGAGCGGGCGGAAGCTCCAGTCCTGGATTGTCCTCCCGGATCGCCGGGTCGTTCCACGACGTGATCATCTCGTCGAGCAGACCGCGCACCGCCTCAGGCGACAGGCGGAGCCGCGACACCCCGGGGAGGTTGACCACGACTGCGACGGGTTCTGCGTAGGCGGGCAGTTGCAGGAGGTCGCCAGCGCACCGTCGGGTCGCCCCGTCGAGCTCGTCTCCGACATCGAGTGCAGCATCGACACCCGCGAAGCTCGCTACACCCGACGAGAAGAGGCCGGCGCCACGTTCGGATCCGACGGGTTCGTACCCCGTCACGACGTCTCGGTGACGATCCTCGAAACCCCTGCTCAGGACGTCATGCAGGTCGGTCTGCAGAGCCGTCCCTTGCCCGATCAGCGTGCCCACGGGCGCCGAGGACACCTCATCAACCCGGTCCGTGCGATAGCCACGACCCGCCAGGGCCAGCGCGGTCAGCACCACGAGGACCAGGACACCGAGAACGAGACGCCTCACCAGGGCAAGATCCTGCGCCGACTCAGCCGAAACGACCGGAGATGTAGTCCTCGGTGCGCTGGTCGCTGGGGTTGGAGAAGATCGTCGAGGTGCGGTCGAACTCCACGAGGAGCCCGGTCCGGTTGCCGGTGGTCTCGTCGGGTCGCGCCGTGAAGAACGCCGTACGGTCCGACACCCGCGCCGCCTGCTGCATGTTGTGGGTGACCACGATGATCGTGTAGTCGTCGCGCAGCTGGGTCATCAGGTCCTCGACCCGGGCGGTGGCAATCGGGTCGAGGGCCGAGCACGGCTCGTCCATCAAGATGACGTCCGGCCGCGTGGCGATGGTGCGGGCGATGCAGAGCCGCTGCTGCTGGCCACCCGACAGCCCGTACGCCGACTGCTTGAGCTTGTCCTTGACCTCGTCCCACAACGCGGCGTCACGCAGCGCCTTCTCGACCAGGTCGTCCATCTTCTCGACCTTCATGCCGGTGACCCGCGGACCGTAGGCGATGTTGTCGTAGATCGACTTGGGGAACGGGTTCGGCTTCTGGAAGACCATGCCGATGTGGGTGCGCACCGCGATGGGGTCGACGGCCTTCGCGTAGATGTCCTGGTCGTGGTAGAGCACCTCACCCTCGACGCGAGCACCGGCGACCAGGTCGTTCATCCGGTTGAGGCAGCGCAGCACGGTGGACTTGCCGCAGCCGGAGGGGCCGATCATCGCGGTGATCTCGTTGCGCCCGAACGGCAGGACGACGTCGTGGACCGCGTGGAAGTCGCCGTAGAAGACGTTGAGGTTGCGCGCCTCCATGACAGGCGACTCGGGCATGGCGGGAAGCTGGCGGGTGTCGGCCTGTACGTCGGAGAGCGAGCCGACGTTGCTCGACTGCGAGTCGTTGGTGCCGACGGTCGCGGTGGCGGGTTGCTTGGGCATGAAGGTTGTCTTCCTCACCAGGATCGCTGGAACTTGTTGCGGATGTAGATGGCCAGGGCGTTGAGCCCGAGGATCATGACCAGCAGGACGATGATGGCCGCCGAGGCAGCCTGCCGCAGTTCTTCTCGCGACTGCGAGGTGAGCGAGTAGATCTGCATGGGCAGGGCGGTGGCCTGGCTCATCAGCCCTGTGGGATCGAACAGCACCGAGCCGGCGAGACCCACGATGACAGGGGCGCGGCCTCACCGATGGCACGCGACAGGCCGAGGATCGTGCCGGTGGCGATACCGGGGACGGCGGACGGCAGGGTCTGACGCCACGTCGTCTGCCACACCGTGGCGCCGAGAGCGAGTGAGCCCTGCCGGATGTCACGCGGCACCGCCCGGAGGGCCTCCCGCGTGGTGATGATGATGACCGGCAGGATCAGCAGTGCCAGGGCGACCGCTCCACCCAGGACGATGCCGGAGTCGTCGAACCCTGCCACCGCCATCACGGCCACGGCCAGGAGGCCGTAGACGATCGCGGGCACAGCCGCGAGGTTCTGCAGGTTGACCTCGATGAACCGGTTCCACCAGTTGTCGGAGCTGGCGAACTCCTCGAGGTACACGGCAGCGGCGATCCCGAGGGGGACGGCGAAGAAGGCTGTGAACACCATCAGCCACAGTGAGCCGAGGATCCCGGCCCGGAAGCCCGTGGTCTCCGGCCGGACGAACGAGGAGTAGTTGGTGATCAGCTCGGAGTCGAAACGGCCCGAACCCTTGGCGGCGGTGCTGACGATCAGGGCGAGGAGGACCAACACCCCGAAGAACAGGGAGAACCAGAGCAGGCCGAGGAAGACGAGCGAGCCGACCGAGCGGTCCTTGCTCTTCCCGGTCGCGAGCTGCTGGGTGACCTCGCGCGCGGTCGTGGCGGCGATGCTCATCAGTAGACCTGCCTGAAGCGCCGGACGAAGGCGATGCTGACGATGTTGACCACCAGGGTGATGACGAAGAGCAGCATGCCCACCGCAAACAGCGTGTTGTAGGAAGTGGAGCCGACCGCGTTCTCCCCGCCGGCGGTCTGGGCCATGAAGCCGGTCATGGTCTGCATGCCCTCCAGTGGGTTGGCGCTGAGATTCTTCTGCGCGCCTGCCGCCAGGGCGACGATCATCGTCTCGCCGATGGCCCTCGACATGCCCAGCACGATGGCCGCGGCCACGCCGGAGATTGCCGCGGGTAGCACCACGCGCACGGTCGTCTGCATCCGGTTGGCGCCCATCGCCAGCGATCCCTGCCGCATGGCCTGTGGCACCGCGCTGAGAGAGTCCTCGGCGAGCGACGCGATGGTCGGGATGATCATCACCCCCAGCACGAGACCGGCGGCCAGCGCGCTGGTGAAGCCGACGCCGATGCTGAGGATGTCCTGGAGCAGGGTCGGCGTGACGAAGGTGAGGGCGAAGAAGCCGTAGACCACCGAGGGCACACCGGCGAGGAGCTCGACGGTGGGCTTGAGGTACTTGCGGGCGCGTCTGGAGGCGTACTCCGAGAGGTACATGGCCGCGCCGAGACCGAGGGGGACGGCGACGAGCAGCGCGATGATGGTGACCATGAACGTGGCCGCGACGAGGGGCAGCACGGCGTACTGACCCTCGGTGGCGAAGAAGTCGCCGAAGGGAACCTCGCCGAAGAAGTCGATCACCGGCCGGATCAGGGCCGCGATGATGCCGAAGGTGATGGCCACCGACAGGGTGGCCGAGATGATCAGGACCGCCTTGATCACGGTCTCGCCCGGCCGTGCCTTCGCGCGGAGGTTCGGAGCGGCCGACAGGCCCGTCGGGTTGGACGGGCCTGCCGGACTCACGGAGGTCGTTGCACTCATCTGGTTTGCAGACTCAGCCGGAGATGCCCTCGAGGGCAGTCTGGGTCTCGGTGTAGAGCTCGTCGCTCAGCGGGATGAACTGACCGATCTCGGCGATGTCGGCGAGGTTCTCGATGTAGAAGTCGACGTACGCCTTGACCGCCTCGTTCTCGGTGTACTTCGCGTTGTTGACGTAGATGAACAGGGGCCGCGCCAGGGGGGTGTACTCGCCGGCCTGGGCCGTCTCGGCCGACGGCTCGACACAGCCCTCGCCGTTGTCGATGGCGAGCGCCTTCAGCGAGTCGGCGTTCTCCTCGTAGTAGGTGTAACCGAAGTAGCCGGTCGCACCCTCGGTGCCGGCGACGCCCTGGACGAGGACGTTGTCGTCCTCCGAGGCCTCGTAGTCGGTGCGGGTCGCCTCGGACTCGGCGCCGATCACGTCGGCGGCCATGTAGTCGTAGGTGCCGGAGTCGGTGCCGGGGCCGAAGAGCGAGATCTCCTGGTCGGGGAAGCTCGGGTCGAGCTCGTTCCAGTTCTTGACCTTGGAGTCGGGGCCCCAGAGCTGAATGACCTGATCGATGGTCAGGCAGTCGACGGCGAGGTCGGGGTGGACGACCATCGTCAGGGCGTCGGTCGCGACCTGCAGCTCGGTGTACTCGATGCCTGCGGCCTCACACGCCGGCGCCTCGAGGTCCTCGTCGTCCTTGATCGGACGAGACGCGTCGGAGATGTCGGTCTTGTCGGCGCAGAAGGCCTCGAACCCGCCACCCGTACCGGACTCACCGACGGTCACCTGCACGTCGGGGTTCTCCTCATTGAGGAGCTCCTGGGCAGCGACGCTCATCGGGTAGACGGTCGACGAGCCGTCCACGGCCACCGAGCCGCTGGCTGCCGAGCCGCCCTCGGAACCGGAGTCCGTGTCGGCGCCGGCGTCGCCTCCCCCGCAGGCGGCGAGAGCGAATGCCAGGACGGCGATGCCAGGCACGATGGCCCGACGAATGGAAGTGCGCATCACTTCTGTACTCCTGATGTCTTCGATAAGGCTGACATCACCGGAGTCTGCGGATCTGAGGTGTCCGGATGCGGCGGCACCGGTGAACGAGCGGTGAACTCGAATCGCCCATCGGGCGACGCCCAACCGGGGAGGAGACGACCATCACATGAACGGGCCCGGCCGCCCGGCTCAGCCGAGCGTGTGCTGCTCCGTCGCGACGATCTTGCCCTTCCGGTGGTGCACGACGAGCATCGCGCCGGGCTCGAGCTTCACCTCGCCGACGCCGAGGGCGTCGTACACCGAGGGCAGGACCGGCCGGTGCGTGCACAGCACCGCCCCCTCCTTGCCGTGCATCAGCTCGTCGACGAGGTCGTGCACGCCCTCGGCGGTGGCGTCCTCCTCGGTGAGCGCGTCGTGGGTGTGCAGCGGCCACCCGGTCGTCTGGGAGTACGGCGTCACCGACTGCACGCAGCGGACACTGCTGCTCGAGGCGATCACCGAGAGGTCGTACGCCGCCAGCAGCGGCACCAGGCGCTCGGCCTGCAACGTCCCGGTCCGGAGCAGCGGACGCAGCCGGTCGTCGCGCCGCCAGGCCTCCCGGGAGCGGGCCCTCCCGTGCCGGAGCACCACCAGTGCCCGCGAGCTGCGGCGCAGCGGGCGCGCCTGCGCCAGCGTGTCGCGGTCGTGCGGGTAGGTGAGCCTGGCGTCGGCCTCGGCCCAGGGCAGCCACACGACCTCGTCGATCTCGTCGTTCACCAGGTAGCCACCGACGTCGTCGGACCCGACGGCGCGGCCCACCCAGTAGTGCACGCTCTTCATCCGCCTGCCGGTCGGGTAGCGCTGGCTGTGCAGCCGCGGTCCCAGCCTGACGTGCAGGCCGGTCTCCTCGGCGACCTCGCGGACGGCCGTGGCCAGGATGTGCTCGCCGCGGTCGCGCTTCCCCTTGGGGAACGACCAGTCGTCGTACCTCGGCCGGTGGACCAGCAACACCTCTCCCCCACGACGGGTCACGACAGCACCGGCGGCGACGACGTCGTACGGCATGGACGTAGTCTCACACCACTATGCGTCGACCGCTCGTGCTGCTCCTCGCCGGAGCCGTGCTGGTGGCCGCGGTCGGCGCGCTCGTGTGGTGGCGCACCGAGCGGGGCACCACGTTCGAGGAGGCGGTCGCGCTCGCGCCGGCCGGCACCCAGCGCATCTCCTGGTCGGACTGGGAGGGTGTCCGCCGAGAGCTCGGCTCCGACGTGTCGGCCGACTCCACGACGGACGAGCTCACCGGCTTCCTGGACGACGCCTTCGAGCGCGACCTCAGCTCGGCCTCGGCGCTGGGCCAGTCGGCAGCGGCCCTCCACGAGAAGTTCGGGATCTCGCCGGCATCCGTCGACTGGGAGATGTTCGCGCAGTCCGAAGACGGTGCCGTGGAGGTGCTCAAGGTGCCGGAGTCCTTCGACTTCGCCGCGCTGGCCGAGCGGCTGGAGGGCCTCGGCTTCACCGAGCCGGAGTCCGAGGACGGCGTCTGGCAGGGAGGTGGTGACCTGATCGCCCGCATCGACCCCACGCTGACTCCCGAGCTGCAGTTCTTCGCCCTCGACGACGACGAGGGACTGATCCGCACCTCCGACACCATCTCCTACCTCGAGAAGGCGATCGACTCCGACGGCATCGAGGGCCTCGACGACGTGGTGTCGGCGACGGGATCACCCCTGGCCGGGTCGGTCTACTCCGGTGACTACGCCTGCTCCCGGCTGGCGATGTCGCAGGCCGACGAGACCGACCAGGCCCGCGCCGACACGCTCATCGACGCTGCAGGGGACGTCTCGCCGATCACCGGCTTCGCGATGTCGGCCCAGCTCGACGGAGACGTCCGGGTCGCGCTGTCGTTCGAGACCGACGACCAGGCCCGGGCCAACGCCGACAGCCGGTCCGCCCTCGCGTCGGGACCCGCGCCGGGACAGGGCGGCGAGTTCGCGGATCGCTTCGAGGTGGTCTCGGCGCGGGCGACCGGGCGGGTCGTCGTACTCGACCTGGACCCGGTCGAGGGGTCCTACGTCCTGTCGGACCTCTCGTCCGGCCCGGTGCTGTTCGCCACCTGCTGACCTGACGCTCCTGACATGACTGGGCCCCTGCAGCGGAACGTGGGTGCAGGGGCCGAGGGCCGGGAGCAGGTGGGGTCAGGAGCGCTGTTTGGGCACCGGAACGACACCGAGGAGTCGATCGATCTCCTCAGTGCTCAGGCGCCCTTCACACTCGCTCGCCGCGATGATCAGCGTCGTGGTGAGCTCGACCTCACCGAGAAGGTCGCCGTCTTCGAGCGTGACGTCGAACTGATCGTGCACGCAACCCTCCCTTTCCTGACACGTGTACAGGTTCCACCATGCCCTGTTCATTCGAGGTTAAACATCCCTGCCAAGGAAATTGGCCCAATCGTGCCGTGGCGGACCACCCGACTGGGCTCTGGACAGGGGCAGGAACGCAACGAGGCCCCACCCGGAAGGGTGGGGCCTCGTTGTTCTGGAAAGTCACGGACAGGTGCTGTCCGAGTCAGTCCGCTCGATCAGATCGCGCGGACGTTCTCCGCCTGGGGGCCCTTGGGACCCTGGGTGACGTCGAACTCAACCTTCTGGTTCTCGTCGAGGGACTTGTAGCCCTGCGACTGGATTGCCGAGTAGTGCACGAAGACGTCGTCGCCGCCGTCCTCCTGTGCGATGAAGCCGAAACCCTTCTCGGCGTTGAACCACTTCACGGTGCCTTGAGCCATTGCTCGTTACTCCTGTTATCGGGCGAAAGATCGTCACTTCGACGACCCCGCATCAGATGCGGTGACACGTCGCTCCGACCCAAGAGTCGTACCCATGAGAAGAAACGCCGTTGGATCACAAACTCCGCGGGCGTCAGACCACTTGGAACTTGCACCTGTTGCGTCGGCAACAGTACCAACCATTCCCGGAATCGCTACGTTCTGGCCGATGACATCTCAAAGTGGCCCGTGAACAGTGCGCAAACGAGGGCCACTCGGGAGACGAGAAGGGGTGTAGACGTCAAGGCTCCTGTCCGTCGAATGGCCCGTATTGAGGGGATTCCCGAGCCGATGTCGTCGCTTCGCACGCAGTAGGCGCCGAGCACACCGCGGTTCGCACGTCAGAACGCCGAGACCGGACCTTCTGCGCGCTCGCCGCGGGCCAGGGCACGGAGTACGGCGTCCTGGCCGTGCCGGCGCACGGACAGGGCGGCCAGCAGGGCGACGACCGGATCACGCACGTCGTCGTCGAACGCAGGCGTCGGCCGCCCGAGGCTGGCGGCGAGGTCGTCGGTGTGCACGACGATCTCCATGAGGCGGACCACCAGGAAGTCGTCGACCTGCAGGGCACAGCCCTGCCACGGCACGAACGTCGCCGGGCCTGCCGCCGCGATCGCCGCTCCGAGCGCGCCGCGCGACTGGTCGAGGATGGCCACCGAGTGCCCCTGCCCGCCCGCGGCCATCGCGTTGAAGTCGTCGCGGATCGAGGTGTTCTCGGGGGCGTCGACGGGGGCGTGAAGCCAGTCCACCCTGGCGAAGTAGTCGGCGAGCGACAGGGTCTCCGCGCCAGCTGGACCCTCGACACCCAGGAACTCGACGGCGCACTCGGGCTGGCTGACCAGATGCCGAGTCAGCCCGCCCACCGTCATGCCCGCAAGGGCTGACTCGCGGTCCCACGACTCCGCGACCTCCGGCGCGGCGACGAGGTCGACGAGCCGGTCGACCGCGCGTACGACGGCCGTGCGATCGAGGTTTCCGGCGAAGGTCAGGGGCATGCGGCGAGAGTAGGACAGGTTCCGGACGAGGTGCGTCCCGATCCGCCGGGAGCTACGAACGCCTCGGACTCGAACGGCTCGGCCACGACGGCCACCTGGCGGCCACTCCCTCTCGAGGCGCAGGTAGACGCGGGTCGTCGCCCCCGGGCGCGAGGTCGACGCGCGGCGTCCCTCGCCTCGGGGGTGATGCTGCAAGATGGTGCGCACGGACCACGGGGGCGTTCCCGTGTCCCGGGCCTCTAGCTCAATGGGTAGAGCAGCGGACTTTTAATCCGTTGGTTCAGGGTTCGAGCCCCTGGAGGCCCACTCCGATGTTGTATTGCTTCGCCTGATGGGTGACGTTCGGGCTTCGGCTGATGCGTTACACATCTTCGGGTGATGGGTGACAGCTACTTCGGTTGATTGGTGACACTCCCTTGATGAGGGACAGCGCGACCTGCAGGCCGACGCGCAGGCCCGCGAAGATCTGCGGCGACGCGGCCGGGATGATCACGCTGGTCACCTTCCTCGCGAACGTCAGCCGGTAGACCGACGACGTCTCGTGCACCAGAGGGTCCATCGAACGGACTCCGTCGATGGTGTTCAGGAGGATCGGGAAGACGGCCGCGAACGCGATCAGCCAGATCTTCATCGAGGACCCGAGACCGAACGCCACGATGGCGAACGGCACGAGCGCGAACGGAGGGATCGAGCGCGCGAAGTGGATGCTCGCCCCGGTCAGGCCACGCAGGGTCCGGCTGAGGCCGAGGCCGATGCCGATGCCGCCGAGGACGCCCACGACGGCCGCCGCGGCGTACCCGAGGGCGAGGTGGGCGAGGCTCGGTCCGAGGATGTCGATCGCGTGGTCCGAGCTCGCGCACAGCCGCAGCCGCAGCCAGCGACCGGAGGTCAATGTCCTCGCTCGGCGAACGTGGACCTGCTGCCGCTCGCGGCGTGACCGACCGGTTCGGCGGCCTCGGCGTTGCGGCTGATGGTGCCCAGGAGGGCCAACGCGTGGTGTGCCGCGGTGCCCTCGGCGGCGGTGTAGGTCATCACCCGGTGACCGGGTACGTCGGGGAGGTGCAGCACCTCGAAGCCGACCTCCAGGCTGCCGACCTCCGGGTGGTTCAGGCGCTTGGTGCCGCTGCTGCAGCTGCTCACGGGGTGCGTGGCCCACAACTGGGCGAAGTCGTCGCTGGAGACGCACAGTTCACCGATGAGGTCGGTGAGGTTGCGATCGTCGGCGTAGCGGCCGGCCACGAGCCGGAGGGATGCGACGGCCCGCGACGCCTCCTCGTCCCAGTCGGCGTAGAACTCGCGGGTGTGGGGGTCCAGGAAGAGCATGCGAGTCAGGTTGGGCCGCGTGCTCGGCCTCTCTGGGGCCGCGTAGTCGAAGTGCCCGGCGACGAGGGCGTGACCCAAGCGGTTCCAGGCCAGCACCTCGGTCGAGCGGCCCAGCACGATCGCCGGAATCCCGCTCATCGCGTCGATGAGCGTCTTGGTGCCGGGGCGAACCCGATCCGGCCTGGCGCTGCGCCGGGGCTTCGCAGCCGCCGGGCGTGCCAAGTCCTGGAGGTGGGCGTGCTCGTCCTCGGTGAGGGAGAGGGCACGCGCCAGCGCGTCGATGACCGACTTGGAGGCGTTGGTGCTCTGGCCCTGCTCCAACCGCGTGTAGTAGGTGACGCTCACGCCGGTGAGCAGCGCGAGCTCCTCTCGGCGGAGGCCCGGCACCCGTCGCTGGCCGTAGGAGACGATCCCGGCGTCCTCGGGGGTGACACGGGCCCGCCGGTACCGCAGGAAGTCACCGAGTGCCGTGACCTGTCCGTCTCGTTCATCCACCACCCGGCCATTGTCGCCGATACACCCCACGGGTGCCTGTCCCTGGGAGTACTAGGCACGCCGCGCCTAGTCGCAGCGGGGATCTGGCTGATGTCCGTCGAGCGTTGGACGCTCGTACGCAGACCGACCAACCTCTCCTCGAACGGACCCACCTGTGCCACACCTCGACGAGCGCACCACGACTGACCCGACTGCGCCTACCAGGACCCCCCTGGGCAACAGTGAGCGCCTGGTCCTCACGGTCCTGCTCACTGCCAGCTTCATGCTCGCGGTCGACTTCTCCATCCTCAACGTCGCTCTGCCTGCCATCGGCACCGACGTCGGGTTCTCCTTGGAGAACCTGCAGTGGGTGGCAACCTCGTTCGCCCTGTGCGCTGCCGGGTTCACCCTGCTGTTCGGGCGGGTCGCCGACCTCTTCGGACGCCGCCGTCTGTTCCTCCTCGGCATGGTGCTCCTCGGCGTCTCGTCGCTGGTCGGCGGACTCGCGACCTCACCCGGCGTCCTCATCGGCGCCCGCGTCGCCCAGGGCATCGCGACGGCCGTGGTCACCCCCGCGGCCCTCGCACTCCTGACCACGGCCTTCCCCGAGGGCCCTCGCCGCGACCGGGCATTGGGACTCAACGGCGCCCTCATGGCCGCCGGGTTCACGACCGGCGCCATCCTCGGCGGCATGCTCACCGACCTGCTGAGCTGGCGGTGGGCCTTCTACATCAACGTCGCAGTTGCGGTCATCGTCCTCGCGATCGCTCCATTCGTCCTGGCCGAGAGCCGCCCAGCACGGCGCCCGGGCCTCGACGTACCCGGCGCCGTCACCGTCACCCTGGGGCTCCTCGCCGTCGTCTACGGGCTGACCGTCGCCGGGGAGGAGTCTTGGCAGGAGCCGACAGCACTGCTCTCCCTGCTGGTCGGCGCCGCACTCCTGGCACTGTTCTGGGCCGTGGAGAAGCGGGTGAGCGAACCGCTGGTGCCCGTCAGCGTCTTGACCCGGCGCACCGTGGGGTGGGGCAACCTCGTCGGGTTGATGGCCTTCGCGACGGAGACGTCGCTCGTGTTCCTCCTGACCCTGTACCTGCAGGAGGTGCTCGACTACTCCCCCTTCGCAGCCGGACTGGCGTTCGCCGTGCTCGGCGCCGGCACGGTCATCGGCGGACTATTCGCTCCCAAGGTGATCGCCGCCGTCGGCAACAGGCGCGCGATCGTGGGCGCTCTCGTGCTCCAGGCTGCCGCGACCAGCTCGTTGGTGTGTCTGGGCACGTCCTCGGGCTTCATCGCCCTGATCTTGGTCGCCACCTTCGTCGGCGGCGTCGCCAATCTGGTCGCCATCGTGGGGTTCATGGTCACGGTGACCAACGGCGTCCATGATCGGGAGCAAGGGCTAGCGACCGGGCTGGCGACCATGAGCCAGCAGGTCGGCATCACCATGGGCATCCCCGTCATGTCGGCGATTGCGACCGCGACCGTGCGCGCAGGTGGCGACCCTGCACCGACCGGTATCCTGACAGGCCTCACCGTCGCGATCGGCGCCAACGCGGCCCTCTGCCTCGCCACGGCGCTGCTTGCGCAGACGTTTCTGCGACAGCCGGAGAGGACGAGCGCGCCCAGCGCCTGAGGCACGTGGGAAATGTCGGCGGTCAGCCGAAGCTTGCACCGGACGATCCTGCCCATGGCGCCGCAGCCAGAGTGGTCGTGAACTCCTCGCCTGCCTCCACGCGACGCACCAGGTCGGATGCGTTCTGACGCAGTTCGCGCAGTCCGATCGTGTCCATACCCACAGACTCGCGCTTGTGATACGCCTCCCCGGTCCTGGGATTCGTCGGTCGACCCCCGGCGGATCCCCGGTCGAACGAACGTGTCTCTGTTGTGGACTCGGTGATCGTCGGCACACATGCGCGACGCGCTCGCGCCCGAGCGATCTCGAGGTATCCGTGCCACAACCTCGATGTCAGGTGGCCCCCATGTTTGCGGCCGACCATGCGGTCTCGGCGCCCGCCACAGTTCGCGTTGACGAGCCACCCCACGTCCTGGTCGGCAACCTCGACCTAGGCGTCGCCGAGGATGTCCGCGACCGATCGCAGAAAGGCGCGAGCAGCGTCGGGTGTCGTCCCTTCTCGGGCTAGCAGGAGCTGCACCAACGCGAGGTCGCGAAGTGGGCTTGCCGCATCGCTATTGGCGGCCTGGATCACGTCCCAGGTCGAGAGGTGGCCCGCAGTGATGCCGAGTAGCGCCTCGTGGGCGGGGCGCGATTCTTCGGGTAGGCGAAAGGGCGCAACGCCACCGGGGTGCCATCGGGTATTGCCCAGAGCAGTCGATCACGGACGACCTTTGCGGCGAGCAGCCATGCTTCTCGCTCGGTCCGTCCGCCGTGGCCGCGGGCGACCTCCCGCAGAAACCAGCCTTTGCGAGGGGCAGACCGGGCCACCAACTCGTCATGCCGGTCGGACGCGGCAGGACGAAGTGCCTGCTGCGATGCCCTTCCGGTCTGGCGCGCGATCCGCGTGCTCATGAAGCCCACGTCGCTCAACGCTTGTCGGACGCAACCCGTCGGAACCTCGGACTGGCTTCAGGGCGTCACGGGTAGTTGAGGGCTCGAGTGCCCGCGTCACGTGACGCGGGTGCGTCGCAGCGCGTCGATTCGACGCCGTTGACCATGACCAAGCACGCTCGAAACGCCGGGCCGGGACGTCCTGCGTCTACGTGGGACGCGCCGCCCCTGAACCGTTGGTTCAGGGTTCGAGCCCTGGAGGCCTACTCAGATGTCGGCGGTCGCTGCCTCGCGCCCGTCGGCGGTGACCGGGTTCTCGTCGATCGCCTCGACGGCGGGGGTGGGCTCGGGCTCGGCCGCCGAGCGACGATCGAGGTGCACGCCGGCAATCATGCAGCGCACGGAACCACCCGCCAGCTCGATCGTCGGGATGTCGACCGAGACGATCTCGCAGGACTCCTCGATCGCGGCCACCTGGTCGGGTCGCAGGCTCCGGTGCGCCCGGGCGGACATCGCCATGATGTAGCGGCGCCGGCCCTCCGGCGTGCGGCCGCAGAGCTCGACGGCGTTGCCGGCGAACTCGCGGACCTGCTCCTCGGTGATCTCGACCACCGTGCGGCCGTTGACGGAGAGGCGCTCGCGGACCTGGGCGCGGCGGTCCGCGTCGGGGATCATCTCCAGCGCGATCATGGCGACGTCCGTGCCGATGCAGGCGATGACGTTGGTGTGGTAGACGGGCACGCCGTCGGCGTCGATCGCGTCGAACGCCATCGGCTCGTAGCCGAAGTCGGTGCAGAAGCGCTCCAGGACGTGGGTGTCGGCCCGGTGGCTGCGTGCCGTGTACGCAACCCGCGACACGTGGTCGAGCACCATCGCGCCGGTGCCCTCGAGGAAGATGCCGTCGGGCTCGAGGCCCGAGTAGTCGACGATCGTCTGCACGCGGTACGACGACTTGAGCATCTCGAGCACGTCCGCCCGGCGCTCGTGACGCCGGTTGGAGGCGTACATCGGGTAGACCGCGACGGTGCCGCCGGCATGGGTGGAGAGCCAGTTGTTGGGGAACACGCTGTCAGGACGGCTGTGGTCCTCGTCGTCGAAGACGTGGACCCGCACGCCTGCCCCACGCAGTGCCTTCGCCAGCGCGTCCATCTCGGCCAGCGCCATGCCGGCCGTCGCGTCGTCGGACTGGCCGTCCGGGGCTTCCGCCTGGAACGCGTTGTCGGCGGCCGTCGCGGGATTCGGGGTGAACCGCTCGGCACGGATCAGGATGACGGCGGAAGGGGCCTGGGCACTCACGGCACGGAATGTATGCCATGCGCGGAGCCTCGTCCGGCGAGGCCTATCCAGTAGCGGCGCTTGCCCTTGCGGGAGTCCTCGAGGACACCGCCGTTGCGCTCGATCGTGCGCCTCGACGCGGTGTTGTCCTCGTCGCACGTGAGCAGCACCCGGTCGAGGCCGATCGTCCGGGCCCGGTCCAGGCCCAGCGCGAGCGCGCGAGTGGCGTGACCCTCACCGCGACGCGACGGGCGCACGGCGTAGCCGATGTGCCCGCCCTCCTGCAGCAGGAAGTCGTTGAGCTCGTGGCGGATCGCGAGGTAGCCGACGAAGTCGTCACCGTCGACCATCCACCAGTAGTCGCTGTGCACGCGGCCTTCGGGCATCACCGTCGCGCGGTCGGACTGCGCGAGCAGGGCGGGGAGGCGCGCCTCGAGGGTGGCGACGGAGGCGTCGTCGACGGTGAGGTCCCACAGGCCGCTGCCGTGCATCGTCGTCGCGTCGAACTCGCGTACGGCGGCGATCCACGAGTCGGCGTAGCGGACGTCGGGCAGGACGAGGTCGATCATCGGGTCAACGGGCCGCGGTGCCGCGCTCGCCCGCATCGGTGAGCCGGGCCTCCTCGATCGCCTGCGCCTCGAGCTCCGCACGCCGCGAGGTCTCGACCAGGTCGCGTGCGGCGTCGTACGCCCCGGGCTCGGAGACCAGGTCGGCAGCGCCACGCTTGAGCCGCTTGAGGGCGGCCCGGCCGAAGATCTGCTGCTCGGTGGACGTGCGCTCGGAGCGGCCGCGGCCGAGGAACGAGATGAACCAGTGCAGGATCGCGGTGACGCGGTTCTTGAACCCGGTGATGTAGACGAGGTGCACGAGCAGCCACATGAACCAGGCGATGATGCCCGAGAGCCGCAGCTTGCCGACCATCGCGACCGCGTTGAACCGGCTGATGATCGCCATCGAGCCCTTGTCGAAGTACTTGAACGGCTCCTTGGGGGCCTTGCCCTTGAGCCGCCCGTCGATCGTCTTGGCGGCGTACTTCGCGCCCTGGATCGCGACCTGCGCGACACCGGGGAGGTTGTCGAGGGTGATCATGTCACCGACGACGAAGACCTCAGGATGGCCGGGGAGCGTCAGGTCGGGGTTCACGCCGATGCGGCCGGCCCGGTCGAGGGGCGCACCCGTCTGCTCGGCCAGGGTCTTGCCGAGCGACGACGCCTGGACGCCGGCCGCCCAGATCTTGGTGACCGTGCGGATGCTCTCGGTGCGGCCGTCCTTGTACTTCAGCTCGATGCCGCGCTCGTCGACGTCGGTCACCATCGCGCCGAGGATCACCTCGACGCCGAGCTTCTCCAGCTCCCGCTTGGTCACCTCACCCAGCCGCGCGCCGAACGGCGGCAGCACCTGGCCTGCGGCGTCGACGAGGATCACGCGGGCCTGGCGGGAGTTGATCGAGCGGAAGTCCTTGCGCAGCGTGCGGTGCGCGAGCTCGGCGATCTGGCCGGCCATCTCGACACCGGTCGGTCCGGCGCCGACGACGACGAAGGTCAGGTGGTGGTCGACGTTGTCGCCGCGCTTCGCGCCGAGCTCGGCCATCTCGAAGGCGCCGAAGATCCGGCCGCGCAGCTCGAGGGCGTCGTCGATGCTCTTCATGCCCGGCGCGTGCTCGGAGAAGTGGTCGTTGCCGAAGTAGGACTGGGCAGCACCCGCCGCCACGATCAGCGAGTCGTACGGCGTCTCGGTCTCGCGGCCGAGGACGTGCGACGTGACAGTGCGGCTCGTCAGGTCGATGTCGGTGACTGTGCCGAGGAGGACCTGGGCGTTGTCCTGCCCGCTGAGCACCTCACGCGTGGGCGGTGCGATCTCGCCCTCGGACAGGATCCCGGTCGCCACCTGGTAGAGCAGCGGCTGGAAGAGGTGGTGCGTGGTCTTCGCGAGCATCGTGACGTCGACATCGGCGCGACGCAGCGCCTTCGTGCCGAACAGGCCACCGAAACCGGAGCCGATCACCACCACGCGGTGCCGTGTGGAAGCCTCTCTGTCGGACATCTGTCTGCCCTCCTGTGTGCGTCTCTCGGGATGCCTCCATTGTCCCGCGCGCAGGGCACCAGGTCCCAAATGGCGACGTGGTTCCGTTGGTCACACGGCGTGGTCGTAGCCATTTCCGCACGCACAGGTTTAGGTTTCACGCACCGCGGGTACACGAGCCGTGATTGGCTTACCCCCTCTGACCGGGAAACCAGGAAAGGGCCGTGCCGCTCACCAAGCAAGCACTTCCGCTAGAGGCAGAGCCCAGCGCCGTCGCAGACGCCCGCCGCTGGGTGGTCGAGGTGTGCCGCGAGCTCGAGCGCGACGACCTGGTGGAGTGCGCCGAGCTCGGCGTGTCCGAGCTGGTGACCAACGCCGTCCTCCATGGCCGTCCCCCGCTGTCGGTGCGGGTCCGTGGCACCCGGGAGCACCCGCGGGTCGAGGTCGCCGACGCATCCATGCAGCAGCCCGAGTCACCTCAACCGGCGCTCTTCGACGAGAACTCCGAGGACGGCTTCCTGGCGACCTTCGGCCGTGGCCTGTCGATCGTCGCGATGTCGTCGGTGACGTGGGGCGCCTCGATGGAGCCGGACGGCAAGGTCGTGTGGTTCGAGCCGGCTCCGGAGATGCACGAGGACGCCTTCCGCGAGGGCGTCATCGACGTGCGCACCGATGAGCCCGAGTGGATCCCACCCGCCGACGCGATCGAGGTCCAGCTCCTGGGCGTCGACCTGAAGCTCTTCATGGGCACCCAGAACCAGTACAGCGACCTGCGCCGCGAGCTCCGGCTGCTCGCGTTGGCGCACGAGTCCGACTACCCGCTGGCCCGCGACCTGTCGACGATGTTCGTGACCTACGAGCGTCAGTTCCCGCCGGGCTCGGACCTCGAGATCGCGCAGCAGGTGCGCCGCGGCGCCACGCGCACCGACCTCTCCATGGAGTCGTCGCCGGAGTCGGCGACGATCTTCGCCACCATGCTCGAGATGTTCGACCTCGCCGACGCCTTCTGCCGTGCCCAGCGCCTGCTCTCCACCGCTCGCACTCCTGCCCAGCGCGAGTTCCAGACGTGGTTCCTCGGTGAGTTCATCCGCCAGATCGGTGGCGAGGCGCCCACCCCGTGGTCCTCGCGGCCGCGCACCGCCGGTCACCGCGTGTCGTGACCCGCGCCCCGCTGCGCGCAGGGGCTCTCGCTGCCGTGGCGGCCGGAGGAGCGCTGGGTGCGGTCCTCCGCTGGGCCGCGACGTACGCCGTGCCCGACGGCTCCGGCTTCCCATGGACCACGCTCGCGATCAACGTCGTCGGCTCGCTCGCCCTGGCCCTCCTGCCCGCGGTCGTCGCGATCCGCCGGCGGCAGCTGCTCAGCCTGGCCCTCGGACCCGGGGTGCTCGGCGGGTTCACCACGTTCTCCGCGTACGCCGAGCAGGGGCGCGGACTCCTGGGTGACGGCCCGCCGGTGGTCGCCCTCGCCTACCTCCTCGGCACGGTCGCGGCCTGCCTGGTCGCCGTACACGTGGGACGTCGACTGACATCAGGTCCGGCAGCCGACGACGAGGTGGACGCGTGACCGTGCTCCTCGTGGCACTCGGTGCCGCGGTCGGCGCACCCGCGCGCTACGCCCTCGCGCACCTTCTCGACGACGAGCTGCCCGTCGGCTCCCTGGTGGTCAACGTGCTGGGCTCGACGCTGCTCGGCTTCCTCACCGCGGCCTCGCCCGGCGACCACGCGATGGCCGTCCTGGGTGTCGGCTTCTGCGGGGGCTTCACCACCTGGTCCTCGCTGGCCGTCCAGACGCACGACCGGGGGTGGTCGTCGGGCGGGCGCTACCTGACGCTCACCGTGGTGCTGGCGACGGCCGGCTGCGCGATCGGCTTCGCGGTGGGCACTCAGGCGTAGCCGAGGTCGTGCAGCCGGTCGTCGTCGATGCCGAAGTGGTGCGCGATCTCGTGCACCACGGTGATGCGCACCTCGTCGACGAGCTCGTCCTCCGACTCGCACATCCGCGAGAGCGGACCGCGGAAGACCAGGATCCGGTCGGGCAGCTCGAACGCGTGGTTGCTCGCTCGCTCGGTCAGCGCGACGCCGTCGTAGTAGCCCAGCAGGTCCGGGTCGTCGGCCGGCGGCTCGTCCTCGACGAGCACCACCACGTTGCGGATCAGCGCGGCCAGCTCGTCGGGGATCTCGTCGAGCGCGCGGCCGACGAGGGTCTCGAACTCCTCGGCAGGTACGTCGACGGGCATGGCCCGAGGATAGGAGAGCGGCCTAGGCAGACGCCCGCGGACGCCGTACTCCTGCCACCAGGACGGCGACGATCGCCATCACGGCCAGGCCGGTCGGCACCAGGAGGGCGATCCGGAAGTCGCCCAGGACCGGCGCTTGTGTGCGGTCCCCGACGAGCACGACGGTGACCAGCGCGAGGCCCAGCGCGGCGCCGAACTGGAAACCCGTGTAGAGCAGACCACCGGCCAGTCCCTGCTCGTCCTCGCCGACGCCCTCGGTCGCGGCCAGCGTGAGGGGGCCGTAGGCGAGTGCGAACGCGATCCCGACCAGGAGCAGCATCGGCAGCATGTCGACGAAGCTCCAGTCGTCGCCGAGCCGGAGGAACAGTCCGAACGCGAGGGCCGCACTGACGAAGCCGGCCACGATGACCGGGGCGTTCCCGAACCTGCGCACGAGCAGGGGCGTCACCAGCGGCGCCAGGATGAGGTCGATGCCCATCACCGCGAACGACAGACCGGTCTCCAGCGGCGACCAGCCGCGCAGGTCCTGGAGGTACAGGGTGATCAGGAACTGGAAGCCGAAGAAGGCGGCCATGTACAGGAGCCCGGCCACGTTGGTGCCCACCAGGCGCCGGTTGCGGAGGATCCCGAGGCGAACCAGCGGCGCCGCTGCGCGTCGCTCGATCCGGACGAAGGCCAGGAGCAGCAGCGCGGCGACCAGCAGGGCGAGCCCACCACGCCCGGGGTCGTGGGCCTCACCGAGGGTGACGAGGCCGTAGACGCCCGCCACCATCGCGCCGGTGACGGTCAACGCGCCGACGATGTCGAAGCGCGCCGTCGACGCCGCACGGACGACGTCCGGGCGGATCAGCGCGCGGCCGGCGACGAACAGGAGCGCGCCGAGGATGACGGGCGCGAAGAACACCCAACGCCAGCTCACGCTCGTCAGCAGCCCGCCTGCCACCATGCCGAGGGAGAAGCCGCCCGCACCGGTCGCGCCGTAGATGACGACCGCCCGGTCCCGGAGCGGGCCCTCCTCGAAGCTGGTCGTGATGATGCTGAGTCCGGCCGGCGTCATGAACCCCGCGGCGACACCGGTCACGAAGCGGGCCAGGACGAGCAGCGACCCGGAGTCGGCGAGACCGCCCAGGCCGGAGAAGGCGACGAAGACCGCCAGGGCTACGAGGAAGACGCGGCGTCGGCCGAAGAGGTCGGCCGACCGCCCGCCGAGCAGCATGAAGCCGCCGTACCCGAGCACGTAGGCACTGATCACCCAGTGCGCCGTGCCGGTCGTGAGGCCGAGGTCGGTACGGATCGACGGCACCGCGACGTTGAGCATCGCGATGTCGATGCCTTCGAGGAACAGGGCGCCGCAGAGCACGAGCAGCAGGGCCCAGTCGCGCCCGCTCATCCGGACGATGGCGGGACGCGGCTCCCGGACGGGTAGGACGGACACGGCTTCTCCTTGGTGGTTCTCGACAGTAAGTCGGTTACTTCTTGTAACTGACTCCAGAGTGGGGCACGATCGGGTCATGAGGGAAGAAGGCACTTCAACGTCACCCGGTTCCTCCGATGTGCCCGTCGAGGCCGACTGCTGGAACGCCTTCCAGTGGGATGCCCGCGAGGACTGCGAGGTGCGCCAGATCCTCGACCGGATCGCCGACAAGTGGTCCCTGCTCGTGATCTCGCTGCTCGAGGAGCGCACCATGCGGTTCAACGAGCTGCGCAAGGAGGTCAACGGGATCAGCCAGCGGATGCTCACGGTCACCCTCCGCCACCTGGAGCGCGACGGTCTGGTGTGCCGCACCGTCTATCCCGTGGTCCCGCCGAGGGTGGAGTACTGCCTCTCTCCGATGGGTCACACGCTGCTCGGCACGATCCAGGCCCTGGTCACCTGGACCGAGCTCCACCAGCCCGAGATCGCCCGGTCACGCGCGGAGTTCGACGCGGCGCAGACCGCCCTCGCCACGGCCTGAAATGCGAGAACGCTCCGGATCTGGTGATCCGGAGCGTCCTGATGGCGACCCCGACGGGACTCGAACCCGCGGCCTCCGCCGTGACAGGGCGGCGCGCTAACCAACTGCGCTACGGGGCCTTGTGGTGCTGGTGTTTCGTGGAGCGTGAAGCGCTGGAACTCTAACCCATCGCCGTCGGCGTTTCCCAATCGGGATGACGGACGCCGGAAGGTGCACCCCCAACGGGATTCGAACCCGTGCTACCGCCGTGAAAGGGCGACGTCCTAGGCCGCTAGACGATGGGGGCCTGCGCTCTCTCGAGCGCCCGGACAGCATAGGGGCGCGTCGCTCGAGCCAACAAATGTCAGGGCTCGCGGGAGGTCATCTCCCGCAGGCGTACGGCGCACTCGGCGGCGACGGCGAGAGCCAGCTGCTCGGCCGTCTCGCCCTCCACCTCGGGCACCACGTGGTGGACCGTGCCGGAGCGGTGGAGGTCGATGGCGCGCACCTCCTGCTGCTCCGCGAGCTCCGCGGCGTGGCTGGTGTCGCCGTGGTGCACGATCGCGCTGGCACCCTCGGGCGGCAACGGCGAGAGCCAGGCGTTCTCGGCCGCGATCACGGTGCGGCCGGGCAACAGCGCGAGCGCCCCTCCCCCGCAGCCCTGGCCGAGCACGACCGCCAGCGTCGGCACGGTCATCGTGACGAGCTCGGCGATGCAGCGGGCGATCTCGCCGGCGATGGCGCGCTCCTCGGCATGCTGCGACAGCGCGGCTCCGGGGGTGTCGATGACGGTGACCAGCGGCAGCCGAAGCTCCTCGGCCAGCCGCATCCCGCGCCGCGCCTCGCGCAGCGCACCCGGGCCCATCGGCGTCTCGGGCGTCTGCCGGGTGCGGTCCTGGCCGACGACCACACAGGGCTGCCCGTCGAGCCGCGTCAGTGCCACGATCAGCGTCTCGTCGCGCTCGCCCTCGTCGGTGCCGGCCAGGCGCAGGGTGCGCGAGCCGGCATGGCGGAGCAGGTCGCGCACGCTGACCCGGCCCTCGGCCCTGGTGCGCTGGATCGCGTCCCACGCCGAGCCCTCATCGGAGACCTCGCCCGTGCGGCGCAGCAGGGCGGGCTCGTCCGGACCGTCGACCAGCACGGCGAGCGCACGGTCGACCAGCTCGGGGAGGTCCTGCGGTGCGACCACGGCGTCGATGACCCCGCGCGCAGCGAGGTTCTCGGCAGTCTGCACGTCGCTGGGGAACGGCGCCCCGTTGAGCGCCTCGTAGACCTTGGGGCCGAGGAAGCCCACCAGGGCGCCGGGCTCGGCGACGGTCACGTGCGCGAGCGACCCCCAGGACGCGAAGACGCCGCCCATCGTCGGGTTGCGCAGGTAGACGAGGTAGGGCAGACCCGCGGCCCGATGGGCCATCAGTGCCCGCGAGATCTCGATCATCTGCACGAAGGCGGGCGTGCCCTCCTGCATGCGGGTGCCGCCCGAGGCCGTCGTGGCGAGGACGGGCAGGCCCTCGGCGGTCGCGCGACGTACGGCGGCGGTGATGCGGTCGGCCGCGGCGCGACCGATCGAGCCGGCGAGGAAGCCGAACTCGTTGGCAACCACCGCGACCGGGCGGCCGTGCATCTGGCCGCGGCCGGTCACGACAGACTCGTCGGTGCCGGCCTTCTCGGCGGCGCGCTCGAGGGTGGCGCGGTAGGACTCGGAGTGCCCACTGATGTCGATGGGCTGGTCCCACGACTCGAAGGAGCCGTCGTCGAGCACCAGCGAGAGCAGCTCGTGCGCGGTCCAGCGCTCGGTCACGAGTCGCCGTCCAGCCACGCACGGACCGAGTCGCCGTGCTGGTCCAGCACCGGCGGCGCCCGGTGGTCTCGCCGGGTGACCTCGTCACCTGCGGTCTCGAAGAACCGCAGCGGCGGACCGGGCAGCGAGACGGTGCCGAGCGTGCTGTGCTCGACGTCGACCAGCAGTCCCTGGCTGAGGGTCTGGTCCCACGCGTAGACCTCGTCGAGGTTGCGCACCTTGCCCGCGGGCACGCCCACCTCCGCCAGTCGGGCCAGAAGGGCCTCGCTGTCCCAGTCGGCGAACGCGCCCTCGACAACCTCGATGACCCGGTCACGAGCGCCGACCCGCTCGGAGTTGGTCGCGAGACCCTCGGCGTCGGGGTCCAGCCCGAAGCCCTCGCAGAAGCGACGCCACAGGCTCTCGCTACCGAGCGCGATCTGCACCGAGCCGTCGCGGCAGTGGAACAGCCCGTACGGCGCGATCGACGGGTGGTGGTTGCCCGCGGCGCGACCGACCTCGCCGGCCACGGTCCAGCGAGTGCCCTGGAACGCGTGCACGCCCACCACAGCCGCCAGTAGCGAGGTGCGCACGACCGTCCCCCTGCCGGTGCGGTGCCGCTCGTTGAGAGCGGCGACGACGCCGTACGCGCCGTACATGCCGGAGAGCAGGTCGGCGATGGGGACGCCGACGCGCTGCGGGTCGTCGGGGCCCGAGCCGGTCAGCGACATCAGCCCCGCCTCGCCCTGGGCGATCTGGTCGTAGCCGGCCCGGCCACCCTCGGGCCCGTCGTGGCCGAAGCCGGTGATCGAGAGCACGACCAGGCGCGGGTTGCGCTTCTGGAGGCTCTCGATGCCGAGACCCAGTCGCTCGAGCACGCCGGTCCGGAAGTTCTCGACCAGCACGTCGGCCCGGTCGACGAGCCGCAGCAGCAGCTCGCGGTCGCCATCGCTCTTGAGGTCGAGCGCGATCGACTCCTTGTTGCGGTTGGTGGACAGGAAGTAGGTCGACTGCCGGGCGTCGGGCTCGCCGACGAACGGCGGCCCCCAGCCGCGGGTGTCGTCGCCGCCGTTCGGCGTCTCGACCTTGATGACGCGGGCGCCCAGGTCGCCGAGCATCATCGTGGCGTGCGGGCCCGCCAGGGCGCGCGAGAGGTCGACGACGAGCACGTCGTCAAGAGGTCCGGTCATGGAGTCACCATCCCGGCAGCACGAGGGCTGCCCACACGAGGAGCGGACCGACGAGGACGACGATCACGCTGTAGGTCAGGATCTGCTTGTAGTAGACCGGCTCCTCGATCGAGTCCGGCTTGTTGGCCAGCATCAGTGCACCGTTCGTGGAGAACGGGCTGACGTCGACGATCGTCGACGCCACGGCCAGCGCGGCCACGAACATCGCGGCGTTGATGCCGCCGTCGGCGATCAGGGGTACGGCGATCGGGATGATGACGGGCAGCAGCGCGGTCGAGCTGGCGAACGCGGAGACGACGCCGCCGACGTAGCAGAGCACCAGTGCGCCGATCGCGACCGCCCCGAGGCCGGCGGCCCAGTTGCCCACGAACTCCGGCGAGCCCGCCGTGGTGAGGATGGTCGCGTAGGTGCTGACGCCGGCGACGAGGAGCACGGTCGGCCAGGCGACCTGCTTGACGGCGTCCTTGTGCTCGTTGGGCGAGAGCATCGTGAGGATGACGGCCGCGGTGATCGCGACGAAGCCGATGTTCTTGTCGAAGGCGAGGGCGATGACGGCAACGGCCAGGAAGGCCACGAGGGTGAGCACCTGGTCGAGTCGTACGCCGGTCTGGGTCTCCGTCTTCGTCGTCGCACCACCACCGGCCGGGCTCGAGTCGTCCTTCTCGACGGCCTCGTCGGGATCGACGCGGCGGCTCATCAGCTCACGTCCGCCGAGGACCACGAAGAGGATCGCCGCCATGATCGTGTTGACGACCAGGCTCGCGAGGAAGACGGTGATCTCGCTGGAGGGCAGGCCGGCCGTCTCCATCGCCGAGTTGGTGATGGCGCCGTAGACGCTGATCGGCGAGAAGCCGCCGGCCTGGGCGCCGTGCACCACGAACATGCCCATCATCAGCGGGCTGATGCCGTAGCGGCCGGCGAAGCCGAGGGCGATCGGGCCGATGATGGCGCATGCGGCCGGGCTGACCGCACCGATGCCGGTGAGCACGGCGGTGACCGCGAACATCACCCAGGGGATCAGCGCCACGCGGCCGCCGACCGCCCGGACGGCTGTTCGCACGATCACGTCGACCGTGCCGTTGTTGTTCGCGATCGCGAACAGATAGGTGACGCCGATCAGGGTCAGGATCAGGTCACCACTGACTCCGGCGAGGATCTCCTTCTCGTCGAGGTCGAGGGCGTACATGCCCACGAGCCACGCGGCGACGTACGCCAGCGCGCCCATGTTGATCGGCAGTACGGTGCCGATCACGAACAACGCGACGAGCGCGAGAATCGCTACCCATTCCGGTCCCATCGGTGTGTCTCCTTCGGTTCGGCCCCGTCAGAGCCACCGGTCCGGGTGACCGTCATCACAGTTGGCTCAGTGGCCTAGCCAATAGGACAATGAGCCGTCCGTCAATACGCTGGCTGCATGTCGGACGCACCCCGCCCCGCCGAGTTCCCCAACCGGTTGCTGCGCACCCGCCTCTACGAGCAGGTGGCCGAGCAGATCACGACCTGGATCTCGCAGAACGGGCTGAGCGCCGGCGACCGGCTGCCCCCCGAGCGCGAGCTGGCGGCCCGGCTGGGGGTGAGCCGGGCGACGCTGAGCCAGGCCCTGGTCGCCCTCGAGGTGATCGGCGTGGTGGCCGTGCGCCACGGCGACGGCACGGTCGTCACCGGCTCCCCCGGAGCCTCGCGCATCGTCGACGCGATCCGCGCGCACGCCGACCGGCTGCCCGAGATCATCGAGACCCGCGACGCGCTCGAGACCAAGATCGCCGCGCTGGCCGCCGTACGCCGTACCGACGACGACCTGGCCCGCATCAACGACGCCCTCCAGGTCATGGAGGCCGACATCGACGCGGGCGGGCGCGGCGTCGAGGGCGACGAGCGCTTCCACGGCGCCGTCACCGCCGCGGCTCACTCCCTGCTGCTGGCGCACCTGATGGACGAGATCGGCGACCTGATCAAGGAGTCGCGGCTCGAGTCACTCTCGCAGCCGGGGCGCCCGCGCGACTCGCTCGAGGGCCACCGCGCCATCGCAGAAGCGATCACCGCGGGCGACGCCGCCGCGGCGGCCACGGCCATGCACGCACACGTCGAGATGGTCAGCGACGTCGCGGTCCTGCGCGACGAGCGGTGACGGGCCTCGAGCAGCTCGCCGTCCTGGCGACCGGGCTGGGCGCCGGCGTGCTCACCTCCACCGTGGGCGTCGCGTCGCTGCTGAGCTTCCCGGTCCTGGTCGCGGTCGGCCTGCCACCCGTGGTCGCCAACGCGTCCAACACGGTCGGCCTCACGCCCGGCGCGCTCAGCGGTTCGTTCGGCTACCGCGGGGAGCTGCGCGAGCACCCGCGCATCACCGCTGCGGTGCTCGTGGTCTGCGGACTCGGGGCGGTGGCCGGCGCGTTCCTGCTGCTCGCGCTGCCGCCCGGGGTCTTCGAGGCGGTCGTGCCCTGGCTGATCCTGTTCACCTGCCTGCTCGTCGGCGCACAGCCGACCATCTCCCGCTGGGTGCGGTCGCGCCATGAGGGCGAGGCGCCGGAGCCACGCACGCGCATGTCCCCGCTGACGACCTTCTTCGCCACCCTGACCGGGGTGTACGGCGGCTATTTCGGCGCCGGCTCCGGGGTGATGGCGATGGCCGTGCTGGGTCTTGGCCTCGACATCGAGATGCGCATCCTGAACGCGCTCAAGACACTGGCCGTGATGGCCGGCAACGTCGTGGCCAGCGTGATCTTCCTCTTCATCGCCGAGCTCGACTGGACGGCGATCCTGTTGCTGGCCGCCGGCTCCGTCGTGGGCGGCTACGTCGGCTCGCACATCGGTCGCAAGATCCCGCCGACGCTGCTCCGCGGGCTCATCGTGCTGGCCGGCGTCACGGCCGCCGTCACCATGCTGATGTGACGTTCCCGTTTTCCTGGGGCCGGTCGCCCCCGTGTATGGTTTCCCCGCTTGGCCAGGTAGCTCAGTTGGTACGAGCGTCCGCCTGAAAAGTGGAAGGTCGGCGGTTCGACCCCGCCCCTGGCCACCAGCACCCGAAGCGCCCGGTCACGTCCCGACCGGGCGCTTCGTCGTACGTGGCGCACGGGTCGGGCACGCGGTGTAGCAGGATGCGCGGGTGCTCCCCCCGTTCGAGATCGTGGCCAGGCTGCGCCCGATCGACCTGATCGCGCCGGGCTCGCGCACGACGGACACCGGTCCGGGTCCGCACCCGCTCGAGGCGGTCGCGCCGTACGTCGGTGCGACCCTGGCGCCTGCCGGCGACTCAGCCGCGATCACGCTGGCGGCGGGTGACGGCGTGCGGTTGGCCGGGACACTCGGCGACGGCGCGATCGGGCTGACGGTCCGCACGGCGGCCGGGGCCGAGAGCACGCACCGCAGCCGGCGGATGGGAGCACTGAAGGCGACCCCCGACCGGATCGCGCTCACCCTCACCGGTGTCCACCTCACCGTGTGGTCCGCAGACGGAGACGAGTGGGTCGTGCGCGGTCGGGTCGACCTGCTCGACCTCGTCGACACCCGCGACGGGGCCTGGCTGGCCTCGCTCACCGTGGAGTACGACGGCGGGCCGGGCGAGCACGGCGACTTCGGCCAGCTGGGGCTGCGCGACACCCGCGTCGTCACGCACGCCGACGGGACGCCGTACTCACCGGACGGGTGGGTGTGGCTGACGGCCACGCACGCCGGCCCGGGCTTCTTCGACACCGCCCACACCGGCGTCTGGCGGCTCGACCCGAGGACCCTGGCGCTCGAGCACCGCGCCCATCTCTTCTTCCGCCGGCCCACCCTCCCCGGGGTGTACGGCGACCACGCGACGCACCTGGTGCGCGACCGCGACGCGTGGCTGGTGGCCACCAGCACCTGGGGCGACTTCGACCGGCGGACGCCGTCGGTGGGCGTGACCCTCGCCCGCACGGATGCCGACCTCACGACCGGCAGGCACGTGCTCCACACGACCGCGCTCGACCTGCCGCTCGACGGGCTGCGGTCGCGCGGCCAGTGGGACCCGCACCTGGTGCTCGTCGACGGCACGTGGCACGTCGGGTTCGCCTCGGCCCGCAAGTTCTTCCGCTTCCACCCGGCGCTGGCGACCGGCCCATCGCTCGACGAGCTGACCCTGCGGTCCGCGGCACACGACCGGCGCGCGACCGAGGGCGTGACGATGCTGCAGATCGGCGGCGAGTGGCGTCTGCTGGCCAGCGACGGGCGCGACGGGCGACGCGGACAGCGGGAGCGGTTCCCGGTGTTCGACCTGGAGCTCACCGAGATCGGTGCCCTCGCGGCGCCGTACCCGACCAACATCCCGTGGCCGTCGCTCGTGCGCCTCGACGACGGCTGGCTGATGGCGACGTTCAACGGGGCTCGCACCGGCGGGCCGTTGCCGGGCTACGGCACGCACGGCGACCTGGTGGTGATGCGCGAGCGGCCGCCCGGCGCCGATACGCTGGTGACGAGTGCCACACCACCCCGGGGCACCCCCTGAACGCCACACCACCCCCGTGGCCGACACGAGAGAGAAGGACACCACGCATGTCCGTCACCGCGTCCGGAGACGTCTTCGAGCAGGGCAGTGAGCACGAGCAGGTCGTCTTCGCCAACGACCCCGCGAGCGGCCTGAAGGCGATCGTCGCCATCCACTCCACGGCCCTCGGGCCGGCCCTCGGCGGCACCCGTTTCTACCCCTACTCGTCGACGGCCGACGCGGTCACCGACGTCCTCAACCTCTCGCGCGGAATGTCCTACAAGAACGCGCTCGCCGGTCTCGACCTCGGCGGCGGCAAGGCCGTCATCATCGGCGACCCGCACACCCAGAAGTCCGAGGCGCTGCTGCGCGCCTACGGCCGCTTCGTGCAGTCGCTCAACGGCCGCTACTACACCGCATGCGACGTCGGCACCTTCAGCGAGGACATGGACCACATCGCCAAGGAGTGCTCCTTCGTCACCGGCCGCACCGTCGCCCACGGCGGCGCGGGTGACAGCTCCGTGCTGACGGCGTACGGCACCTACCAGGGCATGCGGGCCGCGGCCGAGGTCGTGTGGGGCGAGCCCACCCTGGGTGGCCGGACCGTCGGCGTCGCCGGCGTCGGCAAGGTCGGCCGGCACCTCGTGCGTCACCTCATCGAGGACGGCGCCACGGTGGTCGTCACCGACGTGCACACGCCCTCGCTCGACCGGATCCGCGACGAGTACCCCGCCGTGCAGGTCGTCGGCTCGACCGCGGAGCTGGTCGCGAGCCCGATCGACGTCTACGCGCCGTGCGCCCTCGGTGGCGCGCTCACCGACGAGGTCGTCGAGGTCCTGCAGCGCGAAGATCGTGTGCGGCGCCGCCAACAACCAGCTCGCGCACCCGGGCGTCGAGAAGTCGCTCGAGGACCGCGGCGTCCTCTACGCCCCCGACTACTGCGTGAACTCAGGCGGGGTCATCCAGGTCGCCGACGAGCTCGAGGGCTTCTCGTTCGAGCGCGCCGAGCAGCGCGCCACGGGCATCTTCGACACCACCCGTGCGGTGTTCGAGCTGGCCCGCACCGACAGCGTGCCGCCGGCCATCGCGGCCGACCGGCTCGCCGAACGCCGCATGCGCGACGTCGGTCGGCTGCGGGGCATCTGGCTCGGCCGCCCCGTGGGTTGAGCGGTCAGTCCCGCCGCGAGGGCTCGATGACGTCGGACCACTTCTCGAGCACCTCGGGGTCGACCGGCTCTTCCTTGCCGGTGTCGCCGTGGAGCTCACTGGCGAGCGCCCCGAAGTCCGTCTCGTGAGTGCGGTACTTCAGGTCGCGTGCGACCTTCGTCTGCTTGGCTTTAGCTCGGCCGCGCCCCATAGGGTCAGCCCCCTCGCAAGTCGGCCGGGGCAACCATGGCTCCCGGGCTGTCTCAAAGATTTCTCGTGGGGACAACGCTACCTGCTGCCTGGGTGTTCCCGCACACCGAGGCAGCCGTTTCGTGGTCCGGATCCCAGATTTTCTCGAGCAGCGAACAGGCCGGGCGTGCTCAGGCCGGGTGGTCGCCCGTGAGTACGACGCGGCCCGCGGTCTCGGCGCCGGCTCCGGTGACCTCTCCGGCCGCCCACGCGCGGATGCCGTGACCGGCCAGGGAGGCGATCGCGGCGTCGACCTCGTCGGCAGGGAGCAGGGCGACCATGCCCACACCGCAGTTGAGCGTCGCCTCCAGGTCGTCCCGCGACAGGGCGCCGACCTGGCGCACCACGTCGAAGATCGGCTGTGGCGTCCAGGTGCCCCGGTCGATGGTGGCGGTCAGCTCGACGGGCAGCACCCGCTCGAGGTTGGCGGCCAGCCCGCCACCGGTGACGTGCGACATCGCGTGCACGGCGGTGGCGTCGGCCAGGTCGAGGCAGGCCTTGGCATAGATGCGGGTCGGCACGAGCAGCTCGTCGCCCAGCGCGCGGCCCAGCTCGGGCACCTCGCGGTCGAGCGCCCAGCCGGCCTGCTCGAGCAGCACGTGCCGCACGAGGGAGTAGCCGTTGGAGTGCAGGCCGCTCGACTCCATCGCGAGTACGACGTCTCCGGGACGCACGCGGGCCGGACCCAGCAGCCGGTCGGCCTCGACCACGCCCGTGGCGGCGCCCGCGACGTCGTACTCGTCGGGGTCGAGGAGTCCGGGGTGCTCGGCGGTCTCGCCGCCGATGAGGGCGCAGCCGGCCACGATGCACGCCTCGGCGATGCCCTTGACGATGGCGGCGATGCGCTCGGGCACCACCCGGCCGGTGGCGATGTAGTCGGTCATGAAGAGCGGCTCGGCCCCGCAGACGACCAGGTCGTCGACGACCATGCCGACCAGGTCGAAGCCGATGGTGTCGTGCTGGTCCATGGCCTGCGCGATGGCCACCTTGGTGCCGACGCCGTCGGTGGACGTCGCGAGCAGCGGCCGCGTGTAGCGGGTGAGCGCGGTGGCGTCGAAGAGCCCGGCGAACCCGCCGAGGCCGCCGATCATCTCGGGGCGGCGGGCCTTCTCGACCCAGCCCTTCATCAGCTCGATCGCGGTGTCGGCCGCCTCGATCGAGACGCCTGCCTCGGCGTACGCGTTGCCTGTGCCAGACGAGGTCACGGGTGCTCCAGTCACGGGTTGTTGAGGACGGGCAGCTGGGCCGACGCCATCGACGACTCGAGCAGGTGCTTGCCGAGCAGCGACTCGTCGGGCAGCGGGATCGGGTAGTCGCCGGTGAAGCAGGCCTTGCACAGCCGCTCGGCCGGCTGGCCGGTCGCCTCGACCATGCCCTCGAGCGAGATGTAGCCGAGCGAGTCGGCGCCGATGCTGGACCGGATCTCCTCGATGGCCAGGCCGTTGGCGATCAGCTCGGCGCGGGTGGCGAAGTCGATGCCGTAGAAGCACGGCCACTTGACCGGCGGCGAGGAGATGCGGACGTGCACCTCGGCTGCGCCCGCCTCGCGGAGCATCCGCACCTGGGCCCGCTGGGTGTTGCCGCGCACGATCGAGTCGTCGACGACGACCACGCGGCGGCCGCGGATCATGTGCTCGAGGGCGTTGAGCTTCAGCCGGATGCCGAGCTGGCGCAGCGTCTGGCTGGGCTGGATGAAGGTGCGACCGACGTAGGAGTTCTTGACGAACCCGAGGCCGAACGGGATGCCGCTCTCCTCGGCGTACCCGGTGGCGGCGGGGGTGCCCGACTCGGGCACCGGCATGACCAGGTCGGCCTCGACGGGGAACTCGCGGGCGAGCTGTCGGCCCATCTCGACGCGGGCCTCGTGCACGCTGCGGCCGCTGATCGTGGCGTCGGGGCGGGCGAGGTAGACGAACTCGAAGACACAGCCCTTCGGGTCGGCGTCGGCGAAGCGCCGGGAGACCAGGCCGTTCTCGTTGATGACGAGCATCTCGCCGGGCTCGACCTCGCGGACCCGGCTGGCACCGATGGTGGCCAGGGCGGCGTCCTCGCTGGCGACCACCCAGCCGCGCTCGAGACGGCCGAGCACGAGCGGCCGGACACCCTGCGGGTCGCGGGCGGCGAACAGGGTGTCCTCGTTCATCCAGACGAACGAGAAGGCGCCGGTGACCTTGGCCAGCACCTCCACGGCACGCTCCTCGAGCGAGGTGTCGGGGTGGCGGGCGAGCAGCGCCGTGACGATCGCGGTGTCATTGGTGGGTGCCGCGTCCATCCGGACGTGGAGGTCGAGCTCGTCGTCGTACGACTCGACCTCGGCGAGCTCGGCCAGCTCGGCGGTGTTGATCAGGTTGCCGTTGTGGGCCAGCGCGATCGAGCCGTCCTGCGTCGGGTGGAAGGTCGGCTGGGCGTTCTGCCAGGTGGAGGCACCGGTCGTGGAGTAGCGCGCGTGGCCGATGGCCACGTGACCCTTGAGCGAGGCCAGCGTCGACTCGTCGAAGACCTGAGAGACCAGGCCCATGTCCTTGTAGACGAGGATCTGGCGCCCGTTGCTCACCGCGATGCCGGCCGACTCCTGGCCCCGGTGCTGGAGGGCGTAGAGACCGAAGTAGGTGAGGTTGGCGACGTCCTCGCCGGGGGCCCAGACCCCGAAGACCCCGCAGGCGTCCTGCGGTCCCCGGTCGTGTGGATCGACGGCATCGGTGAGGCGGCCGTCGCCGCCCTTGCGTCTGCTGGACTGCGGCACGGTGCCGAGTCTAGGGGGCGACGGCGCAGGCTCCTCATCGCCGCGGCGGCGCGTCCGGACAACGGGACACCCGACGCCCATCTGGACCAGCGCGTGGCGGCCGCAAACTTGTTGTGTGGATAACACCTCGCCGGGGGGTCGGGCCGCCTAGACTGCGCGAAAGCTTGGGGTGGGTCCGGGGGGGCTCACGACGCGCACACGCGCTGAGGACCAGTTTGGGGGACACATGACTGACGGCTGGCACACGCCGGTGGTTCACGATGCCCTCCAGCTGATCGCCGAGGGGGTCGTCGACCTCGTCGGCTTCGGCGTCTCCGTGATCAACGTCCTGCGCGAGGACGACGGCAAGCTCGAGACGGTCGCCGTCGCCGGCAACGACGAGGCCCGCGAGCAGCTGCTCGGCTCCCGGCAGAGCGTCGCGTCGATCGTGATGGAGATCGAGCGGGCCGACTCGTGGGGCATGCTCCGGTTCGTGCCGGCCGAGCGCATCGCCGAGGAGGAGGATCTCGCTTCGTGGGTGCCCGACATCGAGGTCGGCGAGGGCCCCGACGCGTGGGACCCGATGGACCTCCTCATCGCCCCGCTCTACGACGACAGTGGCCGGATGCTCGGCACCCTCTCGATGGACGTGCCCGACGACGGCAAGCGTCCCGACGAGGCCAAGCGCGCCGTGCTCAACAAGTACGCCGCCCAGGCCGGCCGCGCCGTACTCACCGAGGTGGCCCGCCGCCGGCTCGAGGAGCAGGTCAGGCTCGCGACCGCGGCCCGCAACATCGTCCGCGACGTCAGCTCGGAGATGACCGTCGACCGCATCATGGAGGTCTCCCAGTCGGCCATCACCTCGGGCCTCGGGGCGATCGGCCTGTGGATCCAGACGTTCGACGAGGACGGCGAGGGTCGCACCGCGACCTACTCCAACGCCGGCGCCGACGTGCGGATGCCTCCCGAGCTGGTGCGCATCGGCCGCGCCGCCGCCGAGCTGCTGTGGCGTGCCCAGCAGGTCACGATCATCGCCCGCGACCGCGAGACGCCCAAGATCATCACGCGCGCGCAGGAGGAGCTCATCTTCGAGTTCCTCGACCTGCTCGGCGTGAGCTCGATGCTGTTCGTGCCTCTCGGCGCCGGGCCCGAGTGCCTCGGCAACCTGGTGCTGACCCGGCAGGGAGCCGATGTCGAGTGGACTCCGGTCGAGACGTCCACGGCCCTCGACATCGCCCACGACCTCGGTCGCGCGCTGCTCAACGCGCGCAACTTCGAGCGTGAGCAGCAGCTCGTGTCCGAGCTCCGCGAGCTCGACACCTACAAGAGCCAGCTGATCGCGACCGTCGCCCACGAGCTCAAGAACCCGCTCACCTCGATCCTCGGCCACGTCGAGATGCTCGAGGCCACCGCCGACGTCCCCGCCGTGGCGCAACGGTCGTTCGGCTCGATCGAGCGCGGCGCCATACGCATGGAGCGGGTCATCGAGGACATGCTCACGCTGGCCAAGGTCGGCGACCCCAACAACGCCCTGGTGCGGCCCCGGTCGAGATGGGCCGCCTCGTCGAGGACGCCATCGACCTGGTGTCGCTGACCACCCAGCGCAAGCGCCTCGCGATCACCTACGACCCGCCGACCAGGCCGATCGTCGCCCTCGGCGACAGCAGCGACCTCGACCAGGTCTGCGGCAACCTCATCAGCAACGCGGTGAAGTACACCCCCGAAGGCCGGGCGGTCACCATCAGCCTCGACCGTCGCGGCCGTGACGTCATCTTCACCGTGTCCGACGAGGGGCTGGGCATCTCCGAGCGCGACCAGGAGCACCTCTTCGAGGAGTTCTTCCGCTCCACCAACCCCGAGGCGGTGGCCGAGCCGGGCACCGGCCTGGGCCTGACCATCGTCCAGCGCATCATCACCCGGCATGCCGGCCGCATCGAGGTCGAGTCCGACCTGGGCAAGGGCACGACGTTCCGGGTGATCCTGCCGGCCGCGAGCGTGCTGGCCTGCACTCAGGTCCGGTCGGCGAGGTTCTGCAGCAACAGGGCCTCGGCGAGGATCACGCGCTCGAACTCCGCGAGGTGCAGCCCTTCGTTGGCGCCGTGCGCCCGGGTGTCGGGGTCCTCGACGCCGGTGACGAGCACGCTCGCCTGCGGGAACGCCTCGAGGAACTCCGCGATGAACGGGATCGAGCCGCCGACGCCCATGTCGATCGGCTCGGTGCCGTCCCAGGCGGTCGCGAACGCCGCCCGCGCCGCGTCGTACGCCGGACCGGTGGCGTCGATGCTGGTGGCCTCTCCGGTGTCGACGACCGTGAAGGAGAGCTCGGCGCCCCAGGGCAGGTTGGCCTCGAGGTGCTTGCGGAGGCACTCGAGGGCGTTGGCGGTGGTGTCGCCGGGGGCGACGCGCAGGCTGATCTTGGCGCGGGCCGCAGGCACGAGGGTGTTGCTGGCGCCGTCCACCTTGGGGGCGTCGAGGCCGGTGATCGAGAGGGACGGCTTCGTCCAGAGGCGCTCGACGGCACTGCCGTCGCCGATCCACTCGATGCCGGGCACCGCGCCCGACTCGGCGCGCAGCCGCTCCTCGGGGTAGACCACGTCGGCGGCCGGGCCGGACAGCAGGCCGGCGACCGCGACGTTGCCGCGGTCGTCGTGCAGGCTGGCGATCACCCGCGAGAGGGTGATCAGGGCGTCGGGCACGAGCCCGCCCCACATGCCGGAGTGGACGGCGTGGGTGAGGGTGCGGACCTCGATGTCGACCCGGACCAGGCCGCGCAGGCTCGTGGTGAGGGCGGGGGCGCCGATGTCCCAGTTGCCGGAGTCGGCGATGACGATGACGTCGGCGGCCAGCTCGTCGTGGTGCTGGCGCAGGAGCGGCACGAGGGTGTCGGAGCCGACCTCCTCCTCCCCCTCGATGAACATGACGACGTTGACGGGCAGGTCGTCGCCGTAGATGCGCGCGGCCGCGAGGTGTGCGGCGATGCCGGCCTTGTCGTCGGCGGCACCCCGGGCGAAGAGGCGGCCGTCGCGCTCGGTCGGCTCCCACGGCGGGGAGTCCCAGTCGGCGTGGTCGTTCTCGGGCTGCACGTCGTGGTGGGCGTAGAGCAGCACCGTGGGCGCACCCTCCGGACCGGCCTTGTGGGCGATCACGGCAGGAGCGCCGCCCTCGGCGCTGGTGATCTTGGCGGTGAAGCCCTCCGCCTCGAAGAGCGCCTCGACCGCCTCGGCGCTGCGCTGGACCTCGCCCGCGCGGGCCGGGTCGGCACTCACCGACTGGATCCGGACCAGGTCCTCCAGGTCGCTGCGGATGCCCGGCAGGACGGACTGGACACGGTCCCGGAGATGACTCTCGCTCAACGCCATGGCGTCACCCTAGAACGTGTCTCCCAGCCCCTACCGGCACGGGGTGTCAGTCGCTCCGGGACAGCTCGGTGACGTGCTCGGTGACCTCGAAGCCGAGGGCGCGGTAGATGCGGATCGCCCCGTCCTCGGGGTCGGCCACCATGACGAGCGTGGATGCGCCGAGGTCCGTCAGCCCGTGCGTGGCGAGGCGGTGCACGAGGGTGCCGGCGTAGCCGCGGCGGCGGGCGTCGGGGTGCGTTTCCACCGACTGGAACCGGGCGGTCGTGTCGTCGGTGCGGAACAGGCCGGCTGTGGAGACGAGGGTGTCCTGCTCGAAGGCGCCCCAGCGGGCGCCGTACCCCTGCTCGGTCAGGGTCTTCTCCTGCTCGACCTTGCCGCGGGCGAACTTCTCGAGACGCTCGGGATGGTCGCCCGGGTTGGTCGCGATGGTGAGCGCGACCCGCTGCTCCCAGTCGTCGTCCGACTCGAGCGGGCGGTACGTCGCACTGTCGGCCGGCCGCGCCGGCTCGACGACGGAACCTGCGGTCATGGCGACGCCGATGTCGGCGGTCATGCCGGCGGCGACGAACTCGTCGACGTCGTGCCGCTCAGTGCCGTCGACGCCGATCGCGCGGTGCTGGGCCTTGGGGAACTCCGTCTCGAACGCCGCGATCACCTCGCGGGCGCCGCCGGGGTGCGGCGGCTGGGCCAGGAGCAGGAAGTTGCCCCAGAAGTACGTCGGGTTCGCGGGAGTGCGGATGACGAGGTGCGTGCCCCGGTCGTCGATCTCGCTCCCGGCGAGCTCGAGGAGACGCAGGTCGGTGCGGAAGGCGAGCGATCTCACGTGCATGGGCACATCCTCACGCAAGGGGGAGGTACGGCGTGAGGTCGGCCCGCTCGCCGCTGGCCCGGACCCGCCCCGACGCCTCGGCCTCGGCCCACGTCAGCCCGCCCGTCGCCAGCGCCAGCCAGGTCTCGGCGTCCATCTCGACCACGGCCGGCGGGGTGCCGCGGGTGTGCCGGATGCCCTCGACGACCTGCACCGCGGCGTACGGCGGGACCCGCACCTCCACCGACCGGCCGGGCGCGCGCTCGGAGAGCACCGCGAGGTAGTGCTTGGTCAGCGCGCGGGCGTCGTAGCTGTCGACCGCGGCCTGCAGGGCGGCATCGTCGAGGGTGCGGAGCCGGGCCGGCATCAGGCGGCTCCCCGAGGGAAGGGGAGGCCCGCGCGCTTGGCAGGTCGGGCCTCGGCGTCAAGAGTCCCCTGCGGCGCCTTCGGCGCTCTTGACCCCGAGCCTCTCCCGACCTGCTGTCCGGCGCCCGGGACGGCGGCAAGCCGCCGCCGCGCAAGCGCGGGCCCATCACTCGACCCCCACGAATGGTCCCAAACCGCATGGTTTCGGGCCGAAATTGTGCGGTTTGTGGCCAAACGTGGGGGTGCATTCCGACCGCAGGTCGGCGTCGTCCCGATAGGCGCCAACTCGGCCGGATGCCGGGCGGTCGAGGGCGCGAAGCGGCGCGGCGAACCCTTGACGGCCCGGGCGGAGGCCGAAGACCGGCGCCCCGGGAGGACGACGACGTCGGCCCGTCGCATCAGAGCGCCTCGAGGATCTCGACGGTGCGGGTCCAGGCCTCCGAGGTGGGGTCGATGACCACGAAGTGGTCGCCCTCGACCTCGACGAGCTCGGCGGTGGCACCCGCGGAGGTGGCTCGGTCGACGTACTCGGCCGACTGGCTCGGTGGCACCACGGCGTCGGCGGTGCCGTGGACGCACCAGACAGGCACGTCGAGGGGCAGCTGCCTGGTCGGGTCGGCCAGCGCGTAGTCGGGGCCGGGCTCGGCGCCCATGAAGGCTCGGACCGCGCCGGCGCCCAGGCCGTCGGTGAACGCGCTGGTCAGGTCGAGCACGCCGGCCTGCGACACGACCTCGGTGACCGGCACCGTCGTCGGCCACTCGTCGAAGCGGCCGCGGGCAGCGGCCCAGGTGGCGAGGTGGCCGCCGGCCGAGTGGCCCAGCGTGACGACGCGCGTGGTGTCGACGTCGAGGTCGGCGAGCTTCTCGATGGCAGCGTGCACGTCGTCGAAGGTGGTCGGGAAGCCGCCGCCGCCGCCGACGCGGCGGTACTCGATGTTCCACGCGGCCCAGCCGCGCTCGACCAGGTCGGCGGCGAGCGGCCGGCCGAGGTCGAGGTCGTACTCCGACTTCCAGAAACCGCCGTGGACCACGACCACGACACCGAGCGAGGTGCCCGAGGGCCGGGTCAGCTCGCCGAACTGCGCCGGGTCGTCGCCGTACGCGATCGTCTCGACACCGCTCACGTCGTCGCCGGCCGCGTCGGCGTCGCCGCAGCTCGAGACGAGTGCGGTGGCGCCCACCGACGAGAGGAGAGCACGCCGGGAGAGTCGCACCCCATCAGCCGAGGACGGCCGGCAGGGTGGCGGTCCAGGCTTCGCGCAGGTCGGCCAGCGGGATCGTGAACTGGTCCTCGACGGAGAGCTCGCTGCCGCCGGTGCGACCGAGCGGCGTCAGGGGCACTCCGTGGCGGTGGGCCAGATCGACCAGCGCGTCGGCTCCGTCGTCGGTCACCGTGACGACGACGCGGGCGGCCGACTCGCCGAACAGATCGAGGAACGCATCACCCGGCAGTGCCACCGCGGCGCCGACGTCGTGCCGCAGGGCCGCCTCGACGAGGGTCTGTGCGAGCCCGCCGTCGGACACGTCGTGCGCGCTGGTCAGCAGGCCGACACCGTCGGCCAGCAGCTCGGCCAGCGAGCGTTCGGCGGCGAGATCGACGACCGGCGGGAGGCCGCCGAGGTGCCCGTGCTCGACGTGCGCCCACTCGGACCCGGACAGCTCCTCGCGGCCCTCGCCCAGCAGGAAGATGCGCTCCCCCTCGGCGGCCCAGGCCGACGGCGTACGCCGCGTGACGTCGTCGATGACACCCAGTACGGCCACCACCGGAGTGGGCAGGATCGCCGTCTCGCCGGTCTGGTTGTAGAGGCTGACGTTGCCGCCGGTGACCGGGATGCCGAGCTCGAGGCAGGCGTCCTTGAGGCCGCGGCAGGCCTCGGCGAACTGCCACATCACGCCCGGGTCCTCGGGCGAGCCGAAGTTGAGGCAGTCGGAGATCGCGAGCGGCCGGGCACCGCCGGTGGCGACGTTGCGGTAGGACTCGGCGAGCGCCAGCTGCGCGCCGGAGTAGGGGTCGAGTCGCGCGAAGCGGCCGTTGCAGTCGGTCGAGACGGCGACCCCGAGGTTGGTCTCCTCGTCGACACGGACCATGCCGCTGTCGGACGGCTGCGCGAGGACCGTGTTGCCGCGCACGTAGCGGTCGTACTGGTCGGTGATCCACGACTTGTCGCAGAGGTTGGGGCTGGCGACCATGCGCAGGAGCGTCTCGCGCAGCTCGTCGCCGGTCGCGGGGCGCGGCAGCTTCTCGGCGACGTCGGCCTGCAGGGCGTCCTGCTCGGCGGGCCGGGCGAACGGCCGCTGGTAGGTGGGCCCGTCGTGCGCGACGCTGCGCGGGGGTACGTCGACGACGCGCTCGCCGTGCCAGTCGATGTGCAGCCGGCCCGTGTCGGTGACCTCGCCGATGACGACGGCCTCGACCTCCCACTTCTCGCAGATCGCGAGGAACTCGGTCGTATCGCCGGGCTCGACGACGGCCATCATCCTCTCCTGCGACTCGCTCATCAGGATCTCCTCCGGCGCCAGCGTGGAGTCGCGCAGCGGCACCTTGTCGAGGTCGACGTGCATGCCGCCGTCGCCGGCGCTCGCCAGCTCGGAGGTCGCGCACGACAGGCCCGCACCGCCGAGGTCCTGGATGCCGGCGACCACACCGGCCGCGAAGAGCTCGAGCGTGCACTCGATGAGCAGCTTCTCCATGAACGGGTCGCCGACCTGCACGCTGGGCCGCTTGGCCGGACCCGTCGACTCGAACGTCTCGCTGGCCAGGATCGAGACGCCGCCGATGCCGTCGCCGCCGGTGCGGGCGCCGTACAGGATGACCTGGTTGCCGGCACCGCTCGCCTTCGCGAGGTGGAGGTCCTCGTGCCGCAGCACGCCGACGCACAGCGCGTTGACGAGCGGGTTGCCGAGGTAGGTCTCGTCGAACACGACCTCGCCGCCGATGTTGGGGAGGCCGAGCATGTTGCCGTAGCCGCCGACCCCCGCGACGATCCCGGGCAGCACCCGGTGGGTGTCGTCGGCGTCGAGCGGGCCGAAGCGGAGCGGGTCCATGACCGCGACCGGGCGCGCGCCCATCGCGAGGATGTCGCGGACGATGCCGCCGACGCCGGTGGCCGCGCCCTGGTAGGGCTCGACGTACGACGGGTGGTTGTGGCTCTCGACCTTGAAGGTGACGGCGTAGCCCTGGCCGATGTCGATCACGCCGGCGTTCTCGCCGATGCCCGCCAGCATCTTGCCGACCGGCGTCTCCTGCGGGATCTCGGAGAACTGCTTGAGGTGCACCTTGCTCGACTTGTAGGAGCAGTGCTCGCTCCACATCACGGAGTACATCGCCAGCTCGCTGCTCGTCGGGCGGCGCCCGAGGATCTCGCGGATCGTGGCGTACTCGTCGGCCTTCAGGCCGAGGTCGGCCCACGGCTGATCGTGACGGGGGTCTCGGGCAGCGACGGTGACGGTGTCCAGCACGGCGTCAATCTACCGGCCACCGTGGGTGCCACCGACCACTGGATCAACGCAGCAGACCGTCGGCCACGACCTCGAGCATCGGGCGTACGGCGGCCGGCTCGAGGTCGGCCTGGTCGGCGACAGCAGCGACGCCGCCGACGAGGCGTGCGACCTGGAGCGAGTCGACGTCGTCGCGCAGTGCGTCCTGCTCGCGGAGCCGGGTGATCACCCGGTCGCCGGCGCCGCGGAGCACCTCGCACTTGGTGCGGATCGGGGACTCGGCGTCGCCCATGGCCGAGGTGATCTTGGCCGGGCCACCCTTGTGGAGGCTGATCAGGGCGACGTACTCCTCGAACCAGAGGAGCAGCAGGTCGCGCGGGGTGCCCTCGTGGGCGACGGCCTTTGCGGCCGCCACCTCCACGCGGTCGACCCAGCTCTGCATCATCGCGTCGAGGAGGGCGTCGCGGGTCGGGAAGTGGCGGTAGAGCGTGCCGGCGCCGACCCCGGCGCGCTTGGCGACCAGGTCGAGGGAGGCGTCGTAGCCCTGCTCGCGGAAGACGTCGCGGGCGACCTCGACGATGCGGTCGTAGTTGCGCTTCGCGTCGGCGCGCACGGGCCCTCCTGACATTTCACTTGCTAAACGGAGACAGTCTCCGTATAGTTCCGGGAGGAAGCGGAGTCATCCTCCGGATACAGAGTACCTCGGCCCCTCCGGCCAGAACAGGATCTTCCTCCATGTCCACAGACACACAGTCCACACCCGTCCGCACCACCCCGGTGACCGATCTCCCCGACAACGCCGGCCGAGCCGCGGCCGGCATCGCGATCGTGCTGGTCGCCCAGCTGATGCTGATCCTCGACGCCACCGTCGTGAACGTCGCACTCCCCCACATCGCCACCGACCTGTCATTCGGGCCGGCCGGGCTCTCGTGGGTGCTCAACGGCTACACCCTGGCGTTCGGCGGCCTGCTGCTGCTCGGCGGGCGGCTCGGCGACGTCTTCGGACGGCGCCGCATGTTCGAGGCCGGCATCGCCGTCTTCACCCTCGCCTCGCTCGCCGGCGGACTCGCGCAGTCCTCCGAGATGCTCGTCCTGAGCCGGGCCGCCCAGGGTGTCGGCGCCGCCCTCGCGGCTCCCGGCGTCCTCGCCCTGCTCACCACCAGCGCCCCCGACGAGACCGCTCGCAACCGCGCGCTGGCCCTCTTCGGCGCCGTCTCCTCCGGTGGCATGTCGATCGGCCTGCTGCTCGGCGGCTTCCTCACCGACATCGGCTCGTGGCGCTGGACGCTCATCATCAACGTGCCGATCGGGCTGGGCGTGCTGCTCCTGACCCGCCGCTACCTCGACGAGACCGCTCGCCGTTCCGGCCGCTTCGACCTGGTCGGTGCCGCCACCGCGACCCTCGCGGCGGTCGCCATCGTCTGGTCGCTGATCGGCGCTCCCGAGCACGGCTGGACCTCCGTGCGCACCGTTCTCGGGCTCGCTGTCGGCGCCGCCTCGCTCGTCGTACTCGCGCTCACCGAACGACGCGTGGCGCACCCGATGCTGCGTCTCGAGCTGCTCCGCAGCAGCCCCCGGGTCGGGGCCCTCGTCGTGATGGCCATGGTCGTCGGCGGACAACTGTCGATGTTCTTCCTGGCCGTGCAGTACATCGAGGGCGAGCTGGGCTTCGGCCCGATGGCGACCGGGCTGGCGTTCCTGCCCCTGACACTGGGCATCTTCGCGATGTCGCGCGTCACGCCGAGGCTGCTCGGTCTCGTCGGGCCGGTCCCGATGATCGTGACGGGCGCTCTCGGCCTGGCCATCAGCTTCGCCTGGCTGAGCACCCTGTCGACGTCCGACGGCTACCTGACCGGCCTGTTCGGCCCGATGCTCCTCAACGGCCTCTCGGCCGGGCTCGCGTTCATGCCGGTCACCGCGACCGTGCTCCGCGGCGTCGAGCCCGAGCACGCCGGGTCCGCGTCGGGGCTGCTGCAGACGTTCCAGCAGCTCGGCGGCGCGATCGGCCTCGCCGTGGTGGTCTCCGTGTACGCCGCGGGCTCGGTGCCCGGCGAGTTCCTGCCCGGGGCGCGGGGAGCGTTCCTGGCCGCCGCCGCGTTCGCCGTCCTGGCCCTGATCGCCACGGTCACCCTCATCCGGGTACGCCGCCCACGCGAGGTCGTGGCCGCGTGAGCCAGGCCCGGCCGGCCGCGCCCGTGGCCGGCCGGGCCCGCCCGGATCGCTCGAAGCGTGTGACGGGAGTGAGTCCTGAGGTTAAGGTGATCCCGACCTTCCCTCGTCGTTGGAGCAGTCCCGATGCGCTTTTCCCGCCGGCTCTCGGCCGTGCTCGCCACCCTCGCCGGGCTCGCCCTCACGGCGGGGCTGCTGACCGCGGCCACCGCGCCGGCCGGCTCAGCCTCGAGCAACGCCCAGGCCGCCCGCCGCGCCAACGTCGTCACGCCCGGCGACTTCACCGGCTACGGCTTCGACCAGTGCCTCGCGCCGGACCAGAGCAAGATGGACGCCTGGTTGCCGCACTCCCCCTTCCTCGCGGCCGGCATCTACATCTCGGGTGACTCACGCGCCTGCCGGGACCAGCCGAACCTCACCCCGGCCTGGATCGCCACCCAGCTGGCCAACGGGTGGCGGCTGCTGCCGATCGCCCTCGGCCCGCAGGCCTCGTGCCAGCCACGCTTCCCGCGCTACAAGGACGACTTCAGGATCAACGCGTCCCCGGGCGCCAGCGGCACCTACGCCATCGCCCAGGGACAGGGCTCGACCGAGGCCGACAAGAACGTCGACGACGCGCTCGTGCTGGGCATCGCGCCCGGCAGCACGCTCTGGTACGACCTCGAGGGCTTCGACCTGAACAACACCCACTGCCGCGAGTCGGCCCTCCGCTTCATCAGTGGCTGGAGCGCCCGGGTCACCGCCCGCGGCTTCGTGGCCGGCATGTACTCCAGCGCCGGCTCCGGCATCAAGATGCTCGACGACGCCCGCGTGCAGCGCCCCGGTCAGTTCACCCTGCCCTCGCAGATCTGGATCGCCCGCTGGGACGGCGTCGCCAACACCTCGACGTCGTACATCCGCGAGGATGGCTGGCGCCCCGGCGGCCGGATGAAGCAGTACCGCGGCGGCCACAACGAGACGTGGGGCGGCGTCACGATCAACATCGACAGCAACTACCTCGACCTCGGTCGCGGCTCGGTCGCCGACCCCGAGAGCTGGTGCGGCGGCCTCAAGACCAGCTTCTGGAACTACCCGCGACTGACCAAGAAGAAGGCGAAGGTCAACCGCGTCAAGGTCCTGCAGTGCTTCCTCACCGCCCGCAGCCTGTACGACGGCAAGGTCAACGGCCGCTACAACAAGCGCACCCGCAACGGCATCACCCAGTGGCAGGCCGCGCACGGCCGGCCGGCATCGAAGGCGTTCACCCGCAAGCACTGGGTCTCCCTCCTCGCCGAAGGCCCGGCGCCGGTCCTCAAGGTCGGCTCGGCCGGAGGCGACGTGTTCCGCCTGCAGCGGGCGCTCAACGCCACCGGCAAGGGCAAGCTCGCCGGCACCGGCGTCTACGACCAGAAGACCGAGTCGGCCGTCCGGGCCTACCAGAAGGCCCGCCGCCTGTCGGTCACGGGTACGACGACGCCCGAGGTGTGGGCGGCCCTGGCCGCTGGCCGGAGGTAGCGTCCAGCCGCTGGTTGAGGAGGTTGCGCAGCAACCGTCTCGAAGCCCGCGGCCGACGCCCTCCTCAGGTGGGCGTCCAGCCGCTGGTTGAGGAGGTTGCGCAGCAACCGTCTCGAAACCCGCGGCCGACGCCCTCCTCAGGTGACGAGGGTCTCGATACGCTCGCTACTCGACCAACGAAGATCTGTGGTCGAGGGCCCGCCGCCGTCCTCGGTGGTCGAGGGCCCGCCGCCGTCCTCGGTGGTCGAGTGCCTCGCGAGGGACGAGCGAGGTGTATCGAGACCCGAGGTGTATCGAGACCCCGAGGTCTATCGAGACCCGGGCCGCCAGCGTGCCGACCCTCGCTGCTACTCGTCGTCGACGATGTTGACGGTCGGCTTCTTCGAGTTCTGCTCGCGCTCTGCCTCACGCGCCTCGCGCGCGGCCCTGCGGGCCTCGCGAGCGGCCTTGCGCTCGGCGAGGGCCTTCTGCTTCTGCTCCCTGGCCTGGCGGGCCTCGGCGCTGTCGGGATCGGCCGGAGCGGCCTTGAGCACCCCGGTAGCGCGCATGCCTGCCCGGCCCCCGCCCCGGCCGCCCATCATCGCGCCACCACGCCCCGCGGCTGCACCGCCGGCCATCGGGGCCGCGCCCATGGCGCCCGTGCCGGTGCCGGTCTGGACGGCCCGGCCGCGGGCGCTGCGACCGGCGGCGAAGAGGGAGGCGCCAGCCAGCGCCGCGCCGCCCAGGGAGGCACCCGTGAAGCTGACGCTGATCGGGGAGAGGGAGCCGGCCGTGACGCCACCGACGGTGCCCGACCCCGCGGTGACGGAGCCCGACTGGGTCTCGCCCGACACCGTGGTGGTCGAGTAGCCGCCGTTCTCCGCCGCGGCGCGCCAGCCCAGGACGTCGAGGGCCTCGGGCCCCCGGGCCACGACCTCTGCCCACTGGCGGGAGGCGTGGTCGAACTCCGTCTTGGCCTTCCGGAGGTTGTCGGCGTCGCCGTACAGCACGTGGTCGAGGTCGAGGCGGATGGTGGTGGCCTGGCCCTTCGCCAGCTCGACCTGGTGCTTCTGGTCGTCCGAGTCGGGGCTGAACACGATCATCTGCTCGGCGCCCACCACGGTGTGCGGGATCATCGCGACGAACGACCACTCGCGGTCGAGACGCCGCTGAGCGGCGGTGAGGCTGCCGGACACCTTGAACAGGGTGTCGGAGATGTTCTCGGCCACCAGGGCGAGGCTGTCGAGGCTGCCGACCACCTGCTTGCGGTGGGCTTCGTAGCCCTCGGCGGACATCGAGTCCCAGCCCGCGGTGAATGCCTTCTGCGCGGTGGCGACCAGCTGGTCGGCCGCGGCCACCATCGCGGCGGACATGTCTGCCCAGGTCTGGGCCGCGATGTCGAGGGTGGTGACATCGGCGCGCAGCTGCCACGGGTTGGCGATCATCCCTGGCCCCTGCCGTGACCGTGGCCGTGCCCCTTGCCGGAGCCCTTGCGCTCGTCACGGCTCTCGCGCACCGAGAGGAAGGCGGCGGTGGCCTTGTCATCGGCCTCACGCGCGTCGTACGCCGCCTGCTCGAGTGCCTGTACGCCGGTCATCAGGACCGACGCGAGGGAGCTGACCACCTGGTCGGCGGAGGCGGTGGCGGTGTCGTAGGTGTCGCCGATCACGGCGGCCGCGGGGCTGTCGCCCAGCGACTCGTGGGCGACGGCGAGGGAGGCCCGGGCATCGGCCCACTGGGCGGCGAGCACCTGGGCGGCCGACTGGGACTGTGCGGCGAGCTTGACGAGCTCGTCGGGCTTGACCTCCATGCAACTCTCCAGGGCCGGCGACAGGGGACCAGGCCCGCCTACCCACCTCGCCCGAGGTCGAAACCTCCCGATCAGGCGAAGGCCGCGACGGCCAGACCGCTGAAGAACGCCAGCCCGTCGGTGCCCGGCCCGGTGAGGTCCTCGACCGCGTGCTCGGGGTGCGGCATCAGGCCGACGACGTTGCCGCGCTGGTTGGTGATGCCGGCGATGTCGCGCAGAGAGCCGTTGGGATTGTCGCCGAGGTAGCGCGCGACGACCCGGCCCTCTCCCTCGAGCAGGTCGAGGGTGGCCTCGTCGGCGATGTAGCCGCCCTCACCGTTCTTGAGCACGATCGTGACCTCGGCGCCCTCGGCGTAGCCGCCGGTCCAGGCCGTGCGGGTGTTCTCGATGCGCAGCCGTTGGTCGACACAGTTGAACTTGCGGTGGTCGTTGCGGATCAGCGCACCCGGCAGCAGGTGTGACTCGCAGAGGATCTGGAAGCCGTTGCAGATCCCGAGCACCGGCAGGCCGCGGCCGGCCGCCTCGATGACCTCGGTCATCACCGGCGCGAACCGCGAGATGGCGCCGCAGCGCAGGTAGTCGCCGTACGAGAACCCACCTGGCAGCACCACGGCGTCGACGCCCTGCAGGTCGTGGTCGCCGTGCCAGAGCGCGACGGCCTCGTGCCCACCGAGGCGTACGGCGCGCTGGGCGTCGGCGTCGTCGAGCGAACCCGGGAACGTGACGACCCCGACCTTCATGCGACGGTCTCCTCGACGCGGACCGAGAAGTCCTCGATCACCGGGTTGGACAACAGCGTCCCGGCCATCTTCTCGACCTCCGCCAGGTGCGCGTCGCTGGGCTCACCGTCGATCTCGATCTCGAAGCGCTTGCCCTGCCGCACGTCGGCGACCCCGTCGAACCCGAGGCGCGGGAGCGCGCCGAGCACGGCCTTGCCCTGCGGGTCGAGGATCTCGGGCTTGGGCATGACATCGACGACGTACCGGGCCACGAAGCGCTCCAAAGAGTTCGGGGGTGGATGCGCCGTGAGTCTATCGACGCCCGGAGCCGTCGCGCCGCTGCGCCCCCACGATCATCAGCGCCACGCCGAGCCCCGCGACGATCGGGCCGATGATGGCCCACATCTCCTCGCCGGTCATCGGGCTGCCCTCGAGGTAGCCGAGTCCCTGCGCCGTCCACACCCCGCCCATCAGCAGCATCGCGCCGCCGACCACCACCAGGAGGATCGCCACGTCAGCTCAGCTCGCGCTTGAGGATCTTGCCGGTCGCCGTCATCGGCAGCGCGTCGACGAACACCACCTCGCGGGGATACTTGTACGCCGCCATCTGCTCCTTGCCCCACGCCACCAGCTCGTCCTCGGTCACCGACGCGCCGTCGTTGCGGATGACGAACGCCTTGATCTCCTCGCCGTGGCTCTCGTGCGGGACGCCGATCACCGCGGCCAGGCTGACGTCGGGGTGGCTGATCAGGACCTCCTCGACCTCGCGCGGGTACACGTTGAAGCCGCCGCGGATGATCATGTCCTTGGACCGGTCGACGATGTAGTACCAGCCGTCGGCGTCGCGCTTGCCCAGGTCGCCGGAGCGGAACCAGCCGTCCCGGATCGCGTCGTCGGTGGCGTCGGGCCGGTTGTAGTAGCCCTTCATGATGTTGGGCCCCTTGATGGCGATCTCGCCGACCTCGTCGTCGCCCTGGACCTCGTCCCAGCTCTCGGCCTGGAGCAGCTTCATCTCGACGCCGGGGATCGGGACGCCGATCGAGCCCACCCGGACCTCCTCGCCGTACGGCGAGAAGCTGGCCACCGGTGACGTCTCCGAGAGGCCGTAGCCCTCGAGGATGGTCACCCCGAACTTCTTCTCGAAGTCCTTGTGCACCTCGACCGGCAGGGCCGAGCCCCCGGCGGCGGCGATGCGGAGGTTCGCGGCGAGCGCCTTCACGTCGACGCCGGACTCGTCGAGGGCGCCGAGCAGGCCCCAGTACATGGTGGGGACGCCGGCGAAGAAGGTGACGCCCTCCTTGGCCATGGTCTTGAGGGCGGCGTCGGCCTCGAAGCGGGGCAGCATCACGACGGTGCCGCCGTAGGCGAAGCCGGCGTTCTGGATCACCGTCTGGCCGAAGGAGTGGAAGAGCGGCAGCACGCACAGGAACGTGTCGGGACGCTCGGCGTCGGCACCGAACAGGTCCTTGGCCGCCAGCGCGTTGGACAGCATGTTGCGGTGCCGCAGCTCGGCGCCCTTCGGCTGCCCGGTCGTGCCGGAGGTGTAGAGGATGACGGCCGTGTCGTCGTCACCGACCTCGACCGTGTCGAACGTCGGCGCCTGGCCGTTCATGCCCTGCCCCAGGGTCTCGGTGCCGTCGATCGGCGAGTCGGCGGCCGGGTCGACGGTGATCATGAAGAAGTGTTCGCAGCCCTCGGTCTGGGTGAAGCCCTCGTGGCCGGCCCTGCCGATGGGCAGCTCGTCGGTGCCCTGGAAGCAGAAGTAGGCCTTCGCCTCGGAGTCGGCGAGGTGGTAGGCGACCTCACGGCCCTTGAGCAGCACGTTGAGGGGTACGACGACGGCGCCGGCCTTGAGGATGCCGAAGTAGACCATCGGGAAGTACGGCAGGTTGGCGCAGCTCAGAGCCACCTTGTCGCCCGGCTCGATCCCGCGCGAGACCAGCAGGTTGGCGACCTGGTTGGCGGCCCCGTTGACCTGCGCATAGGTCAGCCGGGTGTCACCGAGGACCACCGCCTCGCGGTCGGCGTACCTCTCGGCAGACTTCTCGAGAACGGACGAGAGATTGTCCACGGCTGTCTCCTCGGGTCGGGGCCACTCCCCGGAAACCTAGCCCGCAGCCCCACGCGTGGACAGCACGCGGCCGGCCCGCTTCAGATCGGAAGCGGCCACCCGGCCGGCCAGCCTGGCGGCGGCCATCGCCGCGAACCGCAGCGGCCCGGCGCCCGACATCTCGCCCTCGGACACGATCCGGCAGCCACCGGGACGCGCCTTGAAGTGCAGCACGAGGGTGCCGTCGATGCCACCCATGCGGGCGGTCTCGCCCAGCACACGGAACGGCACCAGCTCGGTGATCTCCAGGTGCGCACGCATGCCGATCACGGTCGTCTCGCTCCAGCTGAGGCCGACGCGGGGCTCGGCGTCGCCGTGGTCGAGGCGCACCGACATCAGCGACGACTGCCACTCGGGCCGGTTGCGCGGGTCGGCGAGATAGCGGAACACGACCTCCGGCGGGTGCGGCAGGTCGACCACGCACCCGAAGGTCGACCCGGTCAGAACCGCTCCCCGGTCAGCAGCTCGTAGGCCGCGACGTACCGGCTGCGGGTGCGCTCGACGACCTCGTCGGGCAGGGGTGGCGGCGCCTCGCCCGAGTGGCGGTCCCAGCCCGACTCGGGCGACGTGAGCCAGTCGCGCACCACCTGCTTGTCGTACGACGCCTGGGCGCGGCCCGGCTGCCACTCGTCGGCCGGCCAGAAGCGGCTGGAGTCGGGGGTGAGCACCTCGTCGGCGAGCACGATCGTGTGGTCAGTCCGACGGCCGAACTCGAGCTTGGTGTCGGCCAGGATGATCCCCCGCTCGCGGGCGATGGCCTCGGCCTTTCCGTAGACCGCGAGGGTGAGCGTCCGCAGCTCAGCGGCGAAGTCGTCGCCGATCTCCTCGACCACTGCCTCGAAGGCGACATTCTCGTCGTGGTCGCCGAGCGCAGCCTTGGAGGCCGGCGTGAAGATCGGGTCGGGCAGGCGGGAGCCGTCCTGGAGCCCGGCCGGCAACGGGATTCCGCACACCTCGCCGGTGGCCCGGTAGTCGAGCAGGCCCGAGCCGGTGAGGTAGCCGCGCGCCACGCACTCGACCGGGAACATGGTGAGGCTCTCGCAGACCACGGCCCGGCCGGCGACCTCGGCCGGCACATCGGTCGAGAGCACGTGGTGGGGCACGAGCTGGGAGAGCTGGTCGAACCACCACAGCGACAGCGCGGTGAGGACCCTGCCCTTGTCGGGGATCTCGGTGTCGAGCACGAAGTCGAACGCGGAGATGCGGTCTGACGCGACCATCAGCAACGAGCCCGCATGCTCGCCCTCGTCGACGACGTACAGGTCACGGACCTTGCCGGAGTGCAGGTGGGTCGCGCCTGCGATGGCCGGTGCCGGGGGGAGCGAGACGTCGGGCATGGCGAAACCCTATCCGCGCCGAGGGATTTGTCGGGCCAGGAGGTTTCGGGCCGGCGCGAGCGGGGCAGGAGGCGCTCACCAGTCCTGAGCCGGAGGCCGCCATGAACTACGACACCAAACTCGAGAACTACGTCGGCACGCGGCACGACGGTCGCCGGGAGCCAGGCGTCCTCGGTGCCCGCGAGATGCGCGTCGACCTCTCCGAGCTCGACGGCTACGTCGCGCTCGTGCAGCGCGCCAGCGACGACCTCAAGGCCGTGAAGTCGAGCGCCACCTCCGGCGTCACCCAGTCGGACTTCGGGCCGATCCTCGAGCTGATGATGGGCTCCTACAACTCCCTGGTACCGAAGGTGCACAACACCCTCGACGAGGACGGCACCCGGATGGCCGACCACGCGGAGGCGCTCAAGGCGACCGCCCGCGACTTCACCCTGACCGAGGCCGGCGTCTCGCAGACGTACGGCGCGAGGGCGCACGACGGTCGCGACGGCTCGACGGCGTTCGGCGACGTCGTCGAGACCACCGTCGCCCGCGCCAAGCCCACCCAGGGCGAGCTGCCCAAGGTGAGCTTCGGGCAGCCCTACGACATCGTCTGCGATCTGATCGCGATGCTCACCGGCTTCGACATCCGCGCCGAGCTGGCCGAGAAGATCGGCGGCGACACCGTCGGCGCCTCGACCCAGGGCTCCTCCTGGGGCTCGCTGGGCAGCTCCGTGAGCTCGGTCGCCACCAACCTCGAGTCCGGCAGCCAGACCATCTCCGGCACCTGGGGCGGCACCGCCTCCGACTCCGCCCGCAACAACATGGGCCAGTGGGTCGGCATGCTGAACGACCAGGCTGGGAAGATGGTCGAGATGGGCCAGAACCTCATCCAGATCTGCAAGGACGCCTGGCAGACCGCGATGAGCGTGGTCGAGACCATCAAGTCGGCCGTGCAGGCCGTGTCGTCGGCACTCGCCACGATGAGCATTCCCGGCGTCGGCTGGGCGCGCGTCGTGCAGGCCTGCTTCCAGGCGTTCCAGGCCCTGATGAAGGCCCTCAACGTGCTGAAGAAGTTCTTCAACATCCTCAAGACGATCAAGAGCTACATCGAGATGGTGAAGGACTTCTTCAACCCCGACGAGCTCCCCGCGTCGACCGCCACCGCCTGAGTATTCTTCGCGCATGACCCGGGAGGAAGAGATCCTGGCCGAGCTGGCCAAGGCACACGCAGAGTTCAACGTCGCCCAGGCCGATCTCGAGTCCCACCTCGACAAGATGCGCTCACAGCCGCTGCTCTCCGACGAGGAGCGCAAGGCGCTCGAGGAGCTCGCCGAGAAGGGCCAGCTCGACGACGACATGACCGCCCTGGTGAAGAAGGTCAAGGACGGCGAGGACACCTGGGACGCCGTGTTCTCGGGTGAGTCCCCCCACGGCATGTTGCTTCACCAGACTCTTTCCAAGCTGATCGCCGAGCACGAGCTCGAGATCGCCGAGGCCTGGGAGGACCTCCTCGACGAGGAGGAGGAGAAGGGCAACTACCTCTGATCGAGGTCGGTCAGAGGATCGCGCCGGGTGAGTACGCCGCGGCGTCGGGGTGGCGGCTCGCGACCTCCTCCACGCGTCGTACGACGGTCTGCACCTGGTCGACGGCCGCGCCGGTGAAGGTGATCGGGTCGGCGACGAGCGCGGCGAGCTGGTCGGCGCTCAGCGCCAGCCGCTCGTCGGCGGCCAGCCGCGCGAAGACGTCGTTGTCGGCCTGGCCCTGGCGCATCGCGAGGGCGACACCCACGGCCGCCTCCTTGATCGCCTCGTGGGCGACCTCACGACCGACGCCGTTGCGCACCGCCGCCATCAGCACCTTGGTGGTGGACAGGAACGGCAGGTAGCGGTCGAGCTCGCGCTGGATCACCGCCGGGAAGGCGCCGAACTCGTCGAGCACCGTGAGGAAGGTCTGGAAGAGCCCGTCGGCCGCGAAGAACGCGTCGGGCAGCGCCACCCGGCGTACGACGGAGCAGGAGACGTCGCCCTCGTTCCACTGGTCGCCGGCGAGCTCGCCGACCATGGAGAGGTGGCCGCGGAGGATGACCGCGAGGCCGTTGACGCGCTCGCAGGAGCGGGTGTTCATCTTGTGCGGCATCGCGGACGAGCCGACCTGGCCGTCCTTGAAGCCCTCGGTGACCAGCTCGATGCCCGCCATCAGCCGGATCGTGGTGGCCAGGTTGGAAGGGCCGGCGACGAGCTGCACGAGGGCGGAGACGACGTCGAAGTCGAGGGACCGCGGGTAGACCTGGCCGACGCTGGTGAAGACCTGGTCGAAGCCGAGGTGGGCGGCCACCCGCGTCTCGAGCTCTGCCAGCCTGGCGGCGTCGCCGTCGAGGAGGTCGAGCATGTCCTGCGACGTGCCGACCGGGCCCTTGATGCCGCGCAGCGGGTAGCGGGCGACGAGCTCCTCGACGCGCTGGAGGCCGACGAGCATCTCGTCGGCGATCGTGGCGAACCGCTTGCCGAGCGTGGTGGCCTGGGCGGCGACGTTGTGGGAGCGGCCGGCCATCACGGTGGTCTCGTGCTCGGCGGCCAGTCGCGCGAGCCGGGCGAGGGCGGCGACGGCGCGGTCGCGCACGAGGCGCATGGACGAGAGGATCTGCAGCTGCTCGACGTTCTCGGTGAGGTCGCGCGACGTCATGCCCTTGTGGATGTGCTCGTGCCCGGCGAGTGCGGAGAACTCCTCGATGCGGGCCTTCACGTCGTGGCGGGTGACGCGTTCGCGGGCCGCGATGGAGTCGAGGTCGACCTTGTCGACGACCTGCTCGTAGGCCTCGACGACGCCGTCGGGCACGTCGACGCCGAGGTCGCGCTGCGCCTTGAGCACGGCGATCCAGAGCCGGCGCTCGAGCACGATCTTGTGCTCCGGCGACCAGATCGCGGCGAGGTCGGTGCCGGCATAGCGGGATGCGAGCACGTTGGGGACGGTCATGAGATCGACTCCTGGGTCAGCGAGGCGCCCTCGACGACACCGAGTGGTACGGCGGCGATGTCGCGGCGCCACTGGGCACCGGGGAACGAGATGGAGGCGATGCCCTCGTAGGCCTTCGCCCGGGCGTCGGCGACATCGGTGCCGGTCGCGGTGACGGAGAGCACCCGGCCACCGGCGGTGACCAGGGCGTCGTCGGTGCGCGACGTGCCCGCGTGGATCACCTCGACGTCGCGCTCCTTGCCCAGGGTCTCGGTGCCGACGATGACGTCGCCCTTCGAGGATGACTCGGGGTAGCCGGCGCTCGCCATCACGACGGTCACCGCCGCCCCGTCGGCGAACGTGGGCGCGGGTACGGCGCCGAGGTCGCCGTCGGCGGCGGCCTTGAGCAGCGCGCCCAGCGGGGAGGTCAGCAGCGCCAGCACCGGCTGGCTGTCGGGGTCGCCGAAGCGGCAGTTGAACTCGATCACGCGCGGGCCCGCCGCGGTGAGTGCGAGGCCGACGTACAAGGTGCCGGTGAAGGGGGCGTCGCGACGCACCATCTCGTCGAGGGTCGGCTGGACGACGGTCGCGAGCACCCGGTCGACGAGGTCGGCAGGCGCCCACGGCAGCGGCGAGTAGGCGCCCATGCCGCCGGTGTTGGCGCCGCGGCCGCCGTCGAAGATCCGCTTGAAGTCCTGCGCCGGCTGGAGCGCCCGCGCGGTCGTGCCGTCGCACACCGCGAAGATCGAGACCTCGGGCCCGTCGAGGAACTCCTCGACGACCACGCGGTCGCAGGTCGCCGCGTGCGCGCGAGCCACGTCGCGGTCTGTCGTGACGACGACGCCCTTGCCGGCAGCGAGGGCGTCGTCCTTCACTACGTACGGCGGACCGAAGGCGTCGAGTGCGGCCTCGACCTCGTCGGGGGTGGTGCAGGCGAGGGAGGCGGCGGTGGGCACGCCGGCCGCGGCCATCACCTCCTTGGAGAACTCCTTGGAACCTTCGAGCCGTGCGGCCGCGCGGGAGGGGCCGAAGCAGGCGATCCCGCGCTCGGTGACCGCGTCGGCGACCCCGGCGACGAGCGGCGCCTCCGGGCCGACGACGACCAGGTCGGCGCCCAGCCGCACGGCCAGGTCGGCCACCGCCGGGCCGTCCATCGGGTCGATGTCGTGGAGCGTGGCGACCTCGCCGATGCCGGGGTTGCCCGGGGCCGCGTGCACCTCGGTCGTGCCGGGGTCACGCGACAGGGCGAGGGCCAGCGCGTGCTCGCGGCCGCCGGTGCCGATGACGAGGGTCTTCACGTTGGCCCATCCTATCGGCGGTCGGCCGGTGCCCTCGCCACGGTCCAGCCACGCTCCCTGTGGAAGATGGCCGACGGTCAGCGCCAGTTCCGGGAATGCTCGACGCATGTCCGTCGTGGAGTGCCTGATCGAGATGGGTGGCGTGGCGCTGCGGCGCGATCTCGTTCTCCGAACATCGCGGGCCGCGGTCGACGCGGCAATCCAGGCGGGTGATGTGGTCGTCGTGGCCCGCGGTCGCTACGCGCTGCCGGCCGCCGAACAATCGCTCATCCATGCCCACCGGCTCTCGGGCGTCGTCTCCCATCTCAGCGCCGCGCTGCTCTGGGGGTGGGAGGTGACCATCGCTCCCGACCTGGCCCACGTCACCGTCGCCCGTCACCGGACGTTGACCGCCGAGCAGCGCCGGGGAGTCCACCTCCACTGGGCGCGCCTCGGGCCTGACGACGTACGCGGCCGGGTGACCTCGCCGGACCGCACGCTGCTGGACTGCTTGCGCCAGCCCGACTTCCCGACGGCGCTCTCGGTTGCCGACTCGGCGTTGCGGCACGGCCTGACGCCGTCGCGACTGTCGCTGATCGCCCGGGACGCCCGCGGACCCGGGTCCGCGCGGGTCCGCAAGGTGGCGCAGGAGGCCAGCGCGCTGGCGGCGAACCCGTTCGAGTCGGCGCTCCGTGGCATCGCCAGCGACGTGCCGGGCCTGAACGTGCGCCCGCAGGTGCCAGTCTTCAGCGGCACCCACTCACTGGGCCGACCTGACCTCGTCGATGACGAGCTGGGCATCATCGTGGAGGCCGACTCGTTCGAGTGGCACGGCGGTCGCGCTGCCTTGCGGCGGGACTGCCGGCGCTACGACTCCTTCGTCGCCGCCGGGTGGCTGGTGCTGCGCTTCGCCTGGGAGGACGTGATGTTCGATGCCTGCTGGGTCAGAGAGATCTTGGTGGCCGTCGTACACCAGCGGGCAGAAGGATCCTGGCGCTTCACCCGCCCCGCCTGAACGATCGACCGAGAAAGCGTTGTGCCAGCCGGTCTGCGACCGACGCTCAGTCGTCGTGCACGACGAGTGTCTGCTCGCGGCCCGGGCCCACGCCGACTCCCCAGATGCGGGTGCCCGACATCTCCTCGAGCGCGAGCACGTAGGCCTGGGCGTTCTTCGGCAGGTCGGCGAAGGTGCGGCAGCCGGAGATGTCCTCCCACCAGCCGTCGAGGTGCTCGTAGACCGGCTTCGCGTGGTGGAACTCGGTCTGCGTCATGGGCATCTCGTCGTGGCGCACCCCGTCGATCTCGTAGGCCACGCACACCGGCACCCTCTCCCAGCTCGACAGCACGTCGAGCTTGGTGAGGAACAGGTCGGTGAGGCCGTTGACGCGGGTGGCGTAGCGGGCGATGACGGCGTCGTACCAGCCGCAGCGGCGGTCGCGGCCGGTGGAGACGCCCACCTCGCCGCCGACCTTCCACAGCTTCTCGCCGTCGGCGTCGAACAGCTCGGTCGGGAACGGGCCGGAGCCGACTCGGGTCGTGTAGGCCTTGATCACGCCGATGACCCGGTCGATGCGGGTGGGCCCGACACCGGCGCCGGTGCACACGCCGCCCGCGACCGCGCTGGACGACGTCACGAACGGGTAGGTCCCGTGGTCGACGTCGAGCATCGTCGCCTGGGCGCCCTCGAACAGCACGGTCCTGCCCTCGTCGAGCGCCTTGTTGAGGAGCAGCGAGGAGTCGGTGACCATCGGTCGCAACCGGTCGACGTACGACAGCAGCTCCTCGACGACCGCCTCGGCCTCGACCGCGCGGCGGTTGTAGACCTTCGCGAGCAGGTGGTTCTTCATCTCGAGCGACGACTCGACCTTCGCGAGCAGGATCTTCTCGTCGAAGAGGTCGGCGACGCGGATGCCGAGACGGTTGATCTTGTCGGCGTACGACGGCCCGATGCCGCGGCCGGTCGTGCCGATCTTGTTCTTGCCGAGGAAGCGCTCCGTGACCTTGTCGATCGTCGAGTGGTACGACGCGATGACGTGCGCGTTGGCCGAGACCACCAGGCGCTCGCCGGCTGGGACGCCGCGGGCCTCGAGTCCGTCGATCTCGCGGAACAGGGCCTCCGGCGAGACGACCACGCCGTTGGCGATCACCGACGTGGTGCCCTCGGTGAGGATGCTGCTGGGCAGCAGGTGCGTCGCGAACTTCTCGCCGTCGACGACGATCGTGTGGCCGGCGTTGTGGCCGCCGCTGGTGCGGACGCAGTAGTCGATCGTCTCGGTGGTGGTGAGCAGGTCGGTCGCCTTGCCCTTGCCCTCGTCGCCCCACTGGGCGCCCAGAACAATGATCGCGGGCATCGCAGCCCCCTTCATCGATGTGGCCTCAGGAAAGCAACAGCCCGGGGCACAGGATCCGTCTTGTGCACCAGGGCTCTTGCGTCTGAACGCTACCAAAGCACCGTCGGGGCCCACCGGTAGTGTCCCGCCGGTGGACCCCCTCCTCGTCATCACCAACAGCGGCGCCGGCACTCACGACCAGGAAGTCCTGGAGCTGGCTCTCGCGGTCCTCCGCGACGGCGCGTCGGTCGAGGTCGCGGCGACCTCCAACCCGGGCGAGCTCGACGGGGTGCTTCATCGGGCCGGGTCGCGCCGCATCGTGGTCGCCGGCGGCGACGGCAGCCTGCACGCGGTGGTGTCCGCGCTGCACCGCCGCAACGAGCTCTCCGACAAGGTGCTGGCCCTGCTGCCGCTCGGCACCGGCAACGACTTCGCGCGTACGGCGGGCATCCCGATCGACGTCGAGGCGGCGGCCCGGCTGGTGCTCGAGGGCGAGGCTCGCCGGGTCGACCTGATCGTCGACGAGACCGGCGAGGTCGTCGTCAACAACGTGCACGTCGGCGCGAGCGCGCAGGCGAGCCGCCGGGGCCATCGCTGGAAGAAGCGGCTCGGCGCGGTCGGGGTCGGCAAGGTCAACCTCGGCAAGCTCGGCTACCCGATCGGCGCCGCCCTCGCGGCGTTCGTGCCACCCCAGCTGCGGCTGCGCGTCGAGGTCGACGGCGAAGTCGTCAACGACCTCGACCAGCCCGTCCTGATGGTCGCGGTCGGCAACGGCGCCTTCGTCGGCGGCGGCAACGAGGTCACCCCCGACGCCGATCCGGAGACCGGCACCGCCGAGGTGATCGTGTCGCGTGCCGTCGGGCCGCTCTCGAAGTTCGGCTACGTGTGGGACATGCGCCGAGGCGAGCACGACGAACGCGACGACGTGGTGTCGCTGCGCGGCACCAGCGTCACGGTGGCGGGCGAGTCGTTCTACGTCTCCGCCGACGGCGAGATCTACGGGCCGGAGCGGTCGCGGTCGTGGCGCGTCGAGAAGGCGGCGTACTCCATGGTGCTGCCGGCCGCCGGCGACAAGGTCGACCCGGACGACCAGCCGTGACCCGGCGCTAGATCCAGCCGCGGCGGACGGCCTCGACCCCGGCCGCGAACCGGGTGTCGACGCCCAGGTCGCTCATCAGGGTGTGGATTCGGCGGCGTACGGTGCGCAGGCTCATGCCCAGCGTGCGGGCGATCTGCTCGTCCTTCGCCCCGGCCGCGAGCTGGGTCAGCAGGAGCCGGCGGAGGTCGGGACGTGCGTCGCCGGTGTCGAGGTGGGGTACGGCGGCGGCGGAGTCCCAGAGCGCGTCGAAGTAGGCGACCAGCATCTCGACCAGGCCGCGCTGCCGGACGACCAGCCGCCGGTCGTTGGCCACGCCGGGTGGGTCGGGCAGCATCGCGCGGCCGGTGCCGACGATGGCGAGCCGGGTGTGCACCTCGGGTACGACGCGGATCTGCTCGCCGCTGCGGGAGCGACTGACCAGCACGTCGGGTGCCTCCTCGAGCGCCCGGGCCGGGTAGATCGCGCGGACCACGCGGCCGGCGCGCACCGCGCTCATCGTGGCCTGGAACATCATCGACTCGCTGGGCATCCGCCACTGGTCGGGGCGCAGGAAGAGCATCTCCCCCGACGTCTCCTCGATCCACCGCACCAGCGTCTGCGGCACGTTGCCGCCGGCGAACACCTCGCCGTCGATGGCCATCGTGTCGTCGGAACCGGTCGTGGTGGCGCCCTCACCGAGGAACGGCAGGGCGCGCGAGAGTGACTCGAGGCGGCCGGCACTCTCCTGCGCCTTGCGGCTCTCCTCGGCGAGCATCAGGCCGAGCGACTCGGCCGGCGAGGCGACGTACAGGACGTCGTCCTCGACGCGGACGACACCCGATGAGATCATCGTGCCGAGCTCCTCGAGCAGCTGCTCGCGCGTGCGCAGCAGGCTCCGGGCAACGTCGTCGATCGGGGTGCCGCTGCCGGCGTAGACCTGGCGGTACAGGCGGTCCACCGCGGGCGGGATCCCGAGTGCGGCGGCGACGGGACGCATGGGCATGTTGGCAGGTTAATGCCACTGGCCACTTCGAGCCACACGCGCCGGAGGCATCCTGACAGACTTGGAAGCGATGTGCCGACGATCGGAGTCGGGGGACTCGACTCGTCGACCACAATCGCAAGGGCGTCGGAATCGTCGCAGGGGATCGATTCCGGCGCCCTCCCCATTTCTCTCCGGCCTTGCCCGGTAGCGTGACCGCCCGACCAGGTAACGAACCCGGAGGGGCCCACCACCGATGGCACGAGGCAAGAGCCAGTCCGAGCCCGTCGACTGGGTGACCCGCGCCGCCGACGACGCGGTCCGGCACGCCGGCGTGGGCAACCTCGTGACGGTCGCCTCCGGAGCCTCACCCTCGGGCCCGATCCACCTCGGCAACCTGCGTGAGTTCCTGACCCCGCACTTCGTCGCCGAGGAGCTGCGCCGACGCGGCCTGGCCGTCCGGCACCTGCACAGCTGGGACGACTACGACCGCTTCCGCAAGGTGCCCGTGGGCGTCGACGCGTCGTGGTCGGAGCACATCGGCCGGCCACTGTCCGCGGTGCCCGACCCGTGGGAGTGCCACGAGTCGTGGGCCGAGCACTTCAAGGCGCCGCTGCGCGAGGCGCTGGTCGAGCTCGGGGTCGAGATGGACGAGATCAGCCAGACGCAGATGTACCGGGCCGGCACCTACCGCGAGCAGATCCTCCTCGCCGTACGCCGTCGCGCCGAGATCGAGGAGGTGCTGGCCAAGCACCGCACGAAGGCGCCGGCGGCCGCGACCGCGGAGTCCGACGAGGAGGCGGCCGCGCTGGCCGACTCGGTCGCCGACGAGGACGAGACGACCGGGTCGGGCGACCTGGCCCGCTTCCCGTTCAAGCCCTGGTGCGCCGAGTGCGGCCGCGACACCACCACCGTGACGTCGTACGACGACGAGACGACCGACCTCGGCTACACCTGCGACGTCTGCGGCCACTCAGGCAGCACCAACCTCACCACCGAGGACGGCGGCAAGCTGGTCTGGAAGGTCGACTGGCCGATGCGCTGGGCCTTCGAGAAGGTCGACTTCGAGCCGGCCGGACTCGACCACATGACGCCCGGCTCGTCCTACACCGTCGGCCAGGAGCTGGTCGGCACGATCTTCGACTGGCGCGCGCCCTCGCGGGTGACCTACGCGTTCGTCGGGTTCGCCGGCGTGCAGAAGATGTCGTCGTCGTCGGGCGGGGTGCCGACCGCCGCCGACGCGCTGCGGGTGCTCGAGGCGCCGATCGTGCGCTGGCTCTACGTCCGCCGGCAGCCGAAGCAGGCCTTCACCATCGACTTCGGCCCCGAGGTCGTCCGCCTGTACGACGAGTGGGACGCCCTGGGCCGCAAGGCCGCCGACCCGGCCAAGCGCGACCTCGCCGTGCTGGCGTGGGAGCGGGCGTCGTCGACGGCCGCGGCGGGCGTGCTGCCGACGCCGCGGGTCGTCGTACCGTTCCGGACGCTGTCGTCGGTCGCCGACGTGACCGCCGGCTCGGCCGACCTCATCAGCACGGTCATCGGCAACGTGGGCCACGAGCACGAATCGGTCGACGACCTGCAGCCGCGGCTGGGCAAGGCGGTGCAGTGGAGCACCGAGTTCGTGCCCGACACCGACCGCACGATCGTGCGCGAGACGCCTGATGCCGAGCGGCTCGGCGCGCTGTCGGAGGACGAGGAGCTGTGGCTGCGCATCTTCCTCGACCGGCTGCCGGGCTCCATGGACCTCGACGAGGTGACGTCGGTCGTCTACGGCACCCCGAAGGTCGCGCGCGGCCTCGGCTTCGACGACGCGCCGACCGACCAGGTCAAGGCGGACCAGAAGGACTTCTTCCGGTTGCTCTACAATCTGCTCGTCGGCAAGGACCGCGGTCCGCGGCTGCCGACGCTCGTCGTCGCGCTCGGTCAGGACCGGGTGCGCCGGCTCCTCGGGGCGGGTTAGCCGCAGCGCGTCAACCCAGCAGCTCCGCGTGCGCGGTCGCGCTCGAGTCGCGCAGGAACTCCGAGCAGCGCTCCCACTCGTCGGTCTCGCCGATCGCCCGCGCCGAGGTGGCGAGCAGGGCGAGCGCGCGCAGGAAGCCGCGGTTGGGCTCGTGCTCCCACGGCACCGGGCCGTGGCCCTTCCAGCCGTTGCGCCGCAGCATGTCGAGCGAGCGGTGGTAGCCGACGCGGGCGTAGGCATAGACGGTCACGTCGTCGGCGCCCTGCTCCTGCGCCTGCCCGGCGAGCGCGGCCCAGGCCGCGGGCGACGCCGGGTGCCGTCGTACGACGTCGATCGGGGTGGCGCTGCCCGCGAGCTCGGCGTCGGCCGGGTCGACCGGGAGGTGGGTGGGGGGCGGACCGGCCATCAGGTCGAGGTGGTTCATGCCGGCCACAGTAGTGCGCGGGGAATCGGTGTCGGCGGCGCGTGGTTGAGTGCACACGTGACCGAAGCTCCCGCGTCCGCTCGGGCCCAGACGAGCGAGAGCCCGTGGCCGGCGCTGTTCGCCCTGTGTCTCGGCTTCTTCATGATCCTGGTCGACACGACGATCGTCTCCGTCGCGACGCCGGCGATCATCGACGACCTCGACGCACCGGTGAACTCCGTGGTGTGGGTGACCAGCGCCTACCTGCTGGCGTACGCCGTACCCGTGCTGATCACCGGGCGGCTGGGCGACCGCTACGGACCGCGGCGGCTCTACGTCCTCGGGCTCGTCGTCTTCACCCTCGCGTCCCTGTGGTGCGGGCTGACCACCTCGATCGAGGGACTGATCGTGGCCCGGGTGTTCCAGGGGTTCGGCGCGTCGATGATGACGCCGCAGACCATGGCGATCATCACCCGGATCTTCCCGAGCGAGAACCGCGGCCGAGCCATGTCCCTGTGGGGCGCGACCGCCGGCGTGGCGACCCTGGTGGGCCCGATCGCCGGCGGCCTGCTGGTCGACTCGCTGGGCTGGGAGTGGATCTTCTTCGTCAACGTGCCCGTCGGACTCGTCGCGCTGGTGCTGGCCCTGCGACTGGTGCCGCGTCTGGAGACGCATGCGCACAAGTTCGACTGGCTGGGCGTCGCACTGAGTGGCGTCGGCATGTTCCTGCTGGTGTTCGGGATCCAGGAGGCGCACCAGTACGACTGGTCCACGATCACCGGGCCCGTCACCGTGTGGCGGCTGATCATCGCGGGGCTGGTCGTGATCGCCCTGTTCGTGTGGTGGCAGGCCCGCAACCGGCGCGAGCCGCTGATGCCGCTCGGGCTCTTCACAGACCGCAACTTCTCGCTCGCCAATCTCGGCATCGCGACGGTGAGCTTCGCGTTCACGGCCATGGGATTCCCACTGATGCTGTGGGCACAGGTCGTGCGCGGCTACTCCCCCACCGAGTCCGGGCTGCTGCTGGTGCCGATGGCGGTGGTGTCGATCGCCCTGGCGTCGTGGGTCGGCAAGCTCAGCGACCGGGTGCACCCGCGGATCCTCACGATGACCGGGTTCGCCCTGCTGATCGTGGCGATGCTCCTCCTCTCGTGGTTCATGGCCCCCGACGCTCCGCTGATTCAGATTCTGCTGGCCCTCGCCCTCGTCGGCGCCGGCAGCTCGTTCCTGTGGGCCCCGCTCAGCACCACCGCCAACCGCAACCTCCCGCTCCATCGGGCGGGCGCCGGCGCCGGCGTCTACAACGCCAACCGGCAGGTGGGTGCCGTCCTCGGGTCCGCCGCGATCGCCGTACTCATCGACGCCCGGCTCGCCGCCAACGGCCTCGGCGCGACCGGCGGCGAACCCTCCGCCGCCGGCGAGATCCCGGCGCGGCTGGCCGCGTCGTTCAGCGACTCGATGTCGCAGTCGTTGCTGCTCGTGCCCGTCGTGCTCGCACTCGGGCTCGTGGCGGTGATCTTCTTCGAGCGCCCGCGGCACTTCGCCCCCCGCTGACCTCGCCCTCCGCCACGCCGGCCCACCCACATTCTGCTGCCCGGCCCGCCACATGTAACGCGGTGTTAGAGCCGCTTCTGCGGATGTGCAGACCCGCGGAAGTGGGTATAACACCGCGTTACATGTGCAGCGGCGAGATCAGGAGGCGCGACGGACGACGTACGGCGCGAGCTCCCCGATGTCGACACCCCACCGGGCAAGGGTGAGGTCGTACTCGCGTCGTAGTCGGGCCCGCGCCCGGTCGCGGCCAGGGCCGTGGACGTCGGACCACGTCACCCGCGACATGCCGAGCCCGAGGCCGCACACCCAGTCCTGCCTCCGCTTCTCCTGCCACACGACCTGATCGGCGGCACGATCGGCCAGCCCGCCGGCATCGGCGCGGTGATACTTGACCTGTCCGTCGAACTCGAAGATGTGCCGCCCGACGCGAAGGTCGCATCGAGCCCAGCGTGTCCCGTCGCTGATGGCGAACTGAGTCTCGATGGGTCCGAGCCCCATCTCCGTGAGCAGCATGCGGGTGAGCGTCTCACCCGGCGACTCCGCCCCCGGGTCGGCCAGCTCGACCGACCTCCGGGCAGATCGGACTCCCGGCCAGTAGCGCATCATCGACAGGGCCGACCAGAGGTCGGCGCGGGTGACACCATGCTGCAGCGCGGAGTCGCATGTCACCACACCTGCCAGTACGCCGTGTTCTCGAGCCACGTCCACTGCCACCCGTGACGGCTCGAGCACGTCGATGCCGCCGAGCATGACGACCTGGTCGGCACGGTGGGCGGCACCGTGGTGCTTGACTCCGCACTCGGTGCGCGAGCCGAGGACGTCTGGCCTCGTCACGTGAACCAGCTCGGGGTGCTGCCGCAGTAGGGCAAGGTCCCATTCCAATGCAGCCGAGTCGTGACTCATCACGTGCGGCACCTGCATGGCGTAGTGAGCGGCACGGCTTCCGGCCAGCCGCCGACCGCGATGCTCGTCGAGCGCGGCCCAGGTCGCGGCGTACATGTAGACCCCACGGCGTACGGCGATCCACTCACCGGAGCGCACGAGCAACTGGACCTCGTGCGGCTCCATGCGGCCAGGACCGGTGGCTTGGGTGTGGGTGATGAGTCCGTGCTGGGCGGACATGAGGGCGAGGACACGCGGATGCATGGCGGGAGAGTGCCCGGCGGACGAGCCTCGAAGCCTGGCAGCCGATCTCCTGTGGAAAACGGGGCCGGGCCGGGGTACCGCGCCCATGCAACGCGGTGTTATGCCTACTTCCGCGGGTCTGCACACCCGCGGAAGTGGCTCTAACTCCGCGTTACAAGGGCGTCAGGCGCCGAGGGTGGTGCCGGCAGAGCGCAGGTTCTCGCAGGCCTCGACGACGCGGGCGGCCATGCCGGCCTCGCCGGCCTTGCCCCAGGCGCGCGGGTCGTAGGCCTTCTTGTTGCCGACCTCGCCGTCGACCTTGAGGACGCCGTCGTAGTTGCCGAACATGTGCGCGGCGACGGGGCGGGTGAAGGCGTACTGGGTGTCGGTGTCGACGTTCATCTTGATCACGCCGTAGTCGACGGCGGCGGCGATCTCCTCGGCGGTCGAGCCGGAGCCGCCGTGGAAGACCAGGTCGAAGGGCTTGGCCCCGGCCTCGAGGCCGAGCTTGTCGACCACCGCCTCCTGGGCCGCCTTGAGGATCTCGGGGCGGAGCTTGACGTTGCCGGGCTTGTAGACGCCGTGCACGTTGCCGAAGGTGAGCGCCGCCATGTAGCGGCCGTTCTCGCCGATGCCGAGCGCCTCGACGGTGGCGAGGGCGTCCTCGGGGGTCGTGTAGAGCTGGTCGTTGATCTCGTTGGCGACGCCGTCCTCCTCGCCACCGACGACGCCGATCTCGACCTCCAGGATGATGTGCGCGGCGGCGCACTTGGCGAGCAGTTCCTGCGCGATCTCGAGGTTCTCCTCGAGCGGCACGGCCGAGCCGTCCCACATGTGCGACTGGAACAGCGGCGCCTCGCCGCGCGCGACCCGCTCGACGGAGATGTCGACGAGCGGACGGACGAAGCCGTCGAGCTTGTCCTTGGGGCAGTGGTCGGTGTGCAGCGCGATGTTGACCGGGTAGTTCTTGGCGACCTCGGCGGCGTACGCCGCGAACGCCACGGAGCCGGTGACCATGTGCTTCACACCGGGGCCGGAGAGGTACTCCGCGCCTCCGGTGGAGACCTGGATGATGCCGTCGGAGCCGGCGTCGGCGAAGCCCTGCAGCGCGGCGTTCAGCGTCTGCGAGGACGACACGTTGATGGCCGGGTAGGCGAACGAGCGGGCCTTGGCCGCATCGAGCATCTCGGCGTAGCGCTCGGGGGTGGCGATGGGCATCGGGAGCTCCTCGGAGTCAGGTGCGAAAGCGTGTGGTGGGCGTCATTTCCAACCCTAGTGGCTACCCGCCGGTCGCCGCGGGGCTGGCTAGAGTGCGACCAGCACGCGGGACGGGCCTGCGTCGGATCGGGGGATCCCATGAGCGACGGCCAGCCGGAGATCGATCGGCATGGGCACCGCACGACGACGGCAGCGCGCCGGCGTTTCAACGCGTTCCTCGCCCTGGCGCTCGGCGTCCTCGGCGCGCTGGGCGGCGGCATCGTCGGTACGGCGGTGCAGTGGTTGTCGTTCACGGCCCGCCGACACCAGCTACCCGGACGACCTCGTCGCGGTCGCCATGGGCGTCATCCCCGCCATCTTCGGCGCCGTCGCGATCGCGCTCGGCATCCAGGCGGCCGCCACGCGGGATCCGCTCGATGCCCCGATGGGCAAGGTGGGCGCGGTGCTCGGTGCGATCGCTGTGGTCGGCGGGGTGCTCTACGCGGTGGCCCTCCTGGTACGAGTGACAACCGATCCCGGGCGCGTTCCGTAGGAGGGGTATGGACATCGACCACTTCGACGCGGACCTGCGCGAACGACTCGACCGCTCCTTCGGGGACGGCCCCACCCACCTTCCGCTCGACGACCGCCTCGTCGCCGGCCACCGGGCACTGCTCCGCCGACGCATCGTGCACCGGCCTCGTCACGGCCGCGGTCGTCGTGGCCGTCATCGGTACGTCGTTCGCCGTGGCCGGGGGCGACGACCGTGCCTCCGAGAAGCCGGGCTACGCCGCATCGGAGAGCTCCGTCGCCACGGAGCCGACAGCATCGGACCGAGCCTGCGCCGATCCCGTGGCAGGGCGAGTTCGTGCGCTACGACCGCGCGTCCGAGGTCGAGCTGCGCCCCGGCGCCGAGGAGCTCGAGCGGATCGAGAACCCGTACGGCTACGAGCCCTCCCAAGCACTCCGTCGGTCTGACGGTGAGCTGGAAGGAGCAAGACCTACTGGGTGCTGCTCGAGGCCGACCCCGGTGGGAGGCAGCGCCAGCTACACGCCGGCCGAGCCCGAGGGCGCGTGGAGCAACCTCGGCGAGTGGGTCGCAGCGCAGGTCGTCGACCAACCGACCGGGCGGCGACGACAAGGCCGCCGACTTCCCGGGCACGAACGTCCGGTTCGACGACAGCGGCCGCCTGGTCGCCGACGAGGGCTACCGCATCGTCGAGCAGCGCACCGGCATCGACATGCCCGACGAGCTTCGCCCCCGCCGGCGCCACGACGGCCGTCGCCCTCGTCGAGGGCCCGGCGGCGAGCGCACCTGGTGGCTGGGCCGCATCACCGACGGCTTCCAGGACTACATCCCGTACGACGCCGAGCCCGGCCAGACGGTCGAGCAGTTCCTCGTCTTCGCGCGCGGCAAGTACGACGCGGGAGTGGGTCTCAGGTGAGCGCTCGCGACACGGCGTACTCGGAGTTCGTGGCCGCCCGGCAGACCCACCTGCGGCGCATCGCCTACGCCGATCTGCGGCGACTGGCACCGCGCCGACGACCTGCTGCAGACCTCGCTCGTGAAGCTGTACGTCGCCTGGCCGCGCGTGCAGCAGCAGGGCAAGGAGGAGGCGTACGTACGCCGCATCATGGTGCGCGCGCACATCGACGAGACCCGGCGGCCGTGGCGTCGTGAGACGGCCCGGGCTCGACGGGCACGACCCGGTGGCTCGGGCGGACCTGCCCACCGAGGAGCGGTCGGCGCTGTTCGACGCCCTGCAGGCAGCTGCCGCTGATGCAGCGCAAGGTCGTCGTGCTGCGGCACTGGCTCGGGCTGTCGGTGGCCGAGACCGCCGACGAGCTCGGGATCGGCATCGGCACGGTCAAGAGCCACACGTCGCGCGGCGTCGAGAAACTGAAGGCGGCGCTGGCCGAGACGCCGTCCTGACAACCGATCCCGGCGACAGGCGTATCGATCCTCGAGGAGGATGTCCACACGGGGAGGCACAGCCATGGACCTGTTGGAACGGTTCGACACCGCAACCGAGGGCGGACCGGAGCAGCCGGTCGCTCGAGTCACGGATCGTCGAGGGCCGCAAGGCAACGGCGGCGCCGGTTGGCGGTCGGAGCAACCGGTGTGGCGGCGATCGCGATCGATCGGCGCCGGCTGGGCGATGGTGCCGGGCGGCTCCATGCGTGTGGCCGAGGTGACCGGATCCACCACCGAGGACGGCTCGTTCAGGGTGCGGATCGACGAGGAGCCCGGCAGCAGCCCGGGGAAGGTCGAGGAGTTCTGCCGGATCGGGAACACGACCGGCGACGTCGGCTCGTACCGGCAGGCCGAGGGCGCCGACCCCGGCGATCTCGACCTGACGCGACTGCATCACCGTGCGGGTCGTCGACTCGACGGATGCAGCGGGAACCCGCTCCCCGATGAGCCCTGCGTCGGCTTCGTCGACGGCGTGCTGACCCCCGCGCCCGGCGTCGTGATCGTCGACACGATCCGCAATCCCGACGTCGAGGGCTTCGCCGGCCCCGGCGCCGAGGCGGCGACTGGCACCAGGCCGACGACCTGGTGCAGCTCGCGCTGACCAAGCTGTACGTCGCGTGGCCGCGGGTGCACCGGCAGGGCAGCCCCGAGGCCTACGCGCGCCAGATCCTGGTGCGCACCAACATCGACGAGCTCCGCCGGCGGACGCGGCGGCCCGACGACCACCGAGCTGGTCGAGGACGGCCTGCCCCCGGCTCGCGCCGGCCTGCCCAGCGAGGAGCGCGCGGCTCTCATCGACGCCGTACAGGACCTGCCCGAGATGCAGCGCAAGGTCGTCGTGCTGCGGCACTGGCTCGGCCTCTCGGTGGCCGAGGCCGCCGCCGAGCTCGGCATCGGCGAGGGCACAGTGAAGAGCCACACCTCCCGGGGCGTCGAGAAGCTGAAGGCGTTACTGGCCGTCCACGACGCGTGAGCTCGAACCTCGCCAGGCTCCGCCTTGGTGGGTCGTCGGGAGCAGGAATCGCACAACGTCCTCAAATGTGAGGATTCGCGAGGTCCCGGACTCGTGTTGCCATCGCAGATGAACACGAGCCTCGGGGGGCTCTCGGGCGGTGCTCCTCCACAACCAGTCGTCAAGGTCGTCAATGCGGCGCGGGTGGGTCGAGTGGCCGCCCGCATCCCACGGCGGTTCAGACCGCTCTTGGCCGTGGCGCTCGCGGCGCCCCTGCTCGCGATCCCCCAGGCTGTCGCGACGATCATGCGCCCGCCGCTGCCGCCGCGTGCGCCAACGAGATCGCGTGCGAGAACGCGAGCCGGGCACCGACCCGGAGATCTGGGACATCGACGGCGCGGGCGACCCTGACATCCAGGGGTTCGCCACCGAGATCTCCGTCAACCGGGGCGCGCGGATCGACTTCAAGATCGACACCGCCGCCGACGTCGTACAGATCGACATCTACCGCACCGGCTGGTACCAGCGGCTTGGGCGCCCGCAAGATCGCAGCCGGCCTTCCAGCCGAGCGCACGCTTCCGCAGATCCAGCCGGACTGCGTCAACGACGTGGACCACCGAGCTCTACGACTGCGGCAACTGGGCCGTGTCGGCGTCGTGGCAGGTGCCGGCGACGCGGTCTCCGGGCGTGTACATCGCCCGGCTCGTCAGCGCCGACGGCATCGGTGACAGCCACATCATCTTCGTCGTCCGCGACGACGCCAGCACGCTCGGACCTGTTCTTCCAGACCTCCGACACGACATGGCAGGCCTACAACACCTACGGCGGCGCGAACTTCTACCAGGGCGGCGCCGCCGGGCCGGGCGCTACAAGGTCTCCTACAACCGGCCGTTCGCCACGCGCGACGCGGCAGACGGAGCGCGACTTCTTCTTCAGCACCGAGTACCCCATGGTGCGGTTCCTGGAGCGCAACGGCTACGACGTCAGCTACATCGCCGGCGTCGACACCGATCGGCGCGGGCACCTGCTGAGCAACCACGGACGTTCCTCTCCGTGGGCCACGACGAGTACTGGGCGGCGCCAGCAGCGGCCAACGTCGAGGCCGCGCGCGACGCCGGCGTGAACCTGCCGTTCCTCACGCGGCAACGAGGTGTACTGGCGCACCCGCTGGGAGACCAGCACGACGGCCGATACCCCGTACCGCACGCTGGTCAGCTACAAGGAGACCTGGGCCGAACGAGCCAAGATCGACACCCGCCGCCGAGTGGACCGGCACCTGGCGCGACCCGCGGTTCGCGCCGCCGGCCAACGGCGGCGGGCTGCCGGAGAACGCGTTGACCGGCACGACCTGTACATGTCCAACAACACCGACCTCGCCGATCACGGTGACCGCGCCGCGAGGGCACGCTACCGGCTCTGGCGCAACACGGCCGTGGCCGAACCTGCCGGCGGCGGACCGCCGACGCTCGCGCCGCACACCGTGGGCTACGAGTCCAACGAGGACCTCGACAACGGCTTCCGCCCGCCGGGCCTGATCCGGCTCTCCACGACCACCGGCCCGACCGCCCGAGTACCTGCAGCGACTTCGGCAACATCGTCGCTCCCGGGCACCACCACCCACCACCTGACGATGTACCGCGCCGCCAGCGGCGCGCTGGTCTTCGGCGCCGGCACGCATCCAGTGGGCCTGGGGTCTCGACGCCGAGCACGACGGCGCCGGTCCGCACCGGCCGACCCCGCGATGCAGCAGGCCCAGGTCAACCTGCTCGCCGACATGGGCGCCCAGCCGACCACGCTGATGGCCGGGCTCGACGCCGCGCCGCCACGTCGACCGACGCCACCGCGCCGACGGTCACGATCACGTCGCCCGCCGCCGGCGCAGCGGTCGCCAACGGCGCCGCGGTCACCGTCACCGGCACCGCGACCGACGCGGCGGCGGCCGGGTCGCCGGCGTCGAGGTCTCCACCGACGGCGGCGCCACCTGGCACCCGGCCGACCGGCACGACGACCTGGAGCTACACCTACATCCAGCACGGGTCCGGCGCCAGGCCGTGCAGCGTGCGGGCGATCGACGACAGCGGCAACATCGGGCAGCCGCGCAGGCCCGTCAGCCTCAGGCTCACCGGTCCCGCATCGATCTTCGGCAACGGGTGCCCGGCGGTGCCGGCGGCCGAGGACCCGGCGCGGTCGAGCTCGGGCTGCGCTTCGTGCCGCATGCACGACGGCCACGTGACCGGCGTGCGGTTCTACAAGGGCGCCGGCAACACCGGCGACGCACACCGGCTCGCTGTGGACGCGCCGCCGGCACGCGGCTTGCCACGGCACGTTCGCGGACGAGACGGCCACCGGCTGGCAGACGGTGACGTTCGCCACCCGGTGCCGGTCACGCGGGACCGACCTACATCGTCTCCTATACCGCGCCGAACGGCCGATACGCCTGCGCTGCCCGACGCCTTCGAGCTCAGCGGGGTGGAGGCCGACCCGCTGTCGGTCCCCGGAGGCTTCGCCGGCGGCGACTCGGGCGTCTACGGACACCGGGGGCATTCCCCACGCAGAGCTGGGCGCAACACCAACTACTACGTCGACGTGCTCTTCAACGCGAGCGGGCCACCCGACCCGGGAGTACCCGACCCGCCGCCCACGACACCGCCCACGACACCGCCCACCACCCCGCCCGCGACGCCGCCCGCGACACCCCCCACCACCCCGCCCGGCACCCCGGGCGAGGGCGGCGAAGGTGGCGAAGGCGAGCTCTCCGGCACGGCGATGCTCTTCGACGGCAAGACGCCGCGGGGCAGCACCTCCGCCCGAGGTGGCGCCGAGATGGGCGTGGAGTTCACGCCGTCCAAGGCGGGATCGCTGGTGGCGCTGCGCTACTTCCAGGTGCGCGGTCGGGCCGCTCCGCGATCGATGACTCTCTGGTCGGACGACGGCGACAAGCTCGCCCGCGCCACGATCTCCGCGCAGAGCGCCAAGCCCGGGAAGGCCGGCTGGCGGACCGTCACCCTCGACGACCCGGTGGCCCTGCGCGCGGGCCAGTCCTACATCGCGTCCTACTACCTGCCCGGTGGCCGGGCCGCCCACACGCCCGGCTTCTACAAGAAGAAGGTCTGGAAGTCCGGGCCGCTGCAGGCCAAGCGGTCCGACAACGGACGCTTCGTCCATTCCTCGAAGAGCCGCTTCCCCAAGAAGATCGCGCGTGGCGTCAACTTCTACGCCGACGTTCGCTTCGAGTACCTGCGCTGACCGAGCGCCTCGCAGCGCCACGTCGACCACACATCGCGAGCACACATCCCCCAATTGCGGGATTCGCTGCACCCGCATAAGTGCTCGGATGCTGGGGTGAGTAGGAGCCTCGGGAGCTCCTGGGAGGACTCCTCGGAACCAGAAGGTCATCGCAGCTACTGGTCGTCGCCGTAGCCGTGCCGCTGCTCGCCGTCCCGCAGGCGGCCGTCACGATCGTCGCGCCGCCGGCCGCTGCCGCGTGCGCCAACGAGATCGCCTGCGAGAACGCGAAGCCGGGCACCGACCCCGAGCGTCTGGGACATCGACGGCGCGGGTGACCACAGCATCCAGGGCTTCGCCACCGACATCCGGTCAACCGGGGCAGCGGGTCGACTTCAAGATCGACACTCCCGCGACGGCGCTACGACATCGAGATCTACCGCACTCGGCTGGTACGGGGGCCACGGCGCCCGGCTCGTGGACACCGTCGCGCCGAGCTGCGCTCCACAGGTCCAGCCGAGCGTGCGTCAACGACGGACCACCCGGTCTACGACTGCGGCAACTGGTCGGTCTCGGCGTCCTGGAAGGTGCCCGCGACGGCGGTCTCCGGCGTCTACCTCGCGCGGCTCGTCCGCTCCGGCACCGGCGGCGACAGCCACATCACCTTCGTCGTCCGCGACGACGCCAGCCACTCCGACGTGGTCTTCCAGACCTCCGACACGACCTGGCAGGCCTACAACCACTACGGCGGCGCCGACTTCTACAGCGCCGGCCCCGGCCGGGCCTTCAAGCTCAGCTACAACCGGCCCTTCATCACCCGCGTGGCACCGGCGACGGCGGGACTTCTCTGTTCGGCAACGAGTACCCGATGGTGCGCTTCCTCGAGCGCAACGGCTACGACGTCACCTACACGCCGGGCGTCGACACCGACCGGTGCGGGCACCTGCTGACCAACCACAAGGACGTTCCTGTCGGTCGGCCACGACGAGTACTGGACGCGGCCGCAGCGCGCCAACGTCAGGCGGCCCGCGACGCCGGCGTCAACCTGATGTTCCTGTCCGGCAACGAGATGTACTGGCGCGCCCGGCTACGAGCCAGCAACGACGGCAGCCACACGCCGTACCGCACCCTGGTCTGCTACAAGGAGACCTGGGCCGACGATACCGCGCCAAGATCGACCCCGTCGCCGGAGTGGACCGGCGACCTTCCGGGACCCGCGGTTCGCGGCACGGGCACCGGCGCCGGGCTGCCCGAGAACGCCCTGACCGGCACGATCTTCATGGCCAACCACACCGAGCTCCCGGTGACCGTCAACGCGGCGCGAGGGCAAGCTGCCGGCTCTGGCGCAACACCGGCGCTGGCCAGCCTGCCGCCCGGCACGTCGCGCGCGCTGGCGCCGCACACCGTCGGCTACGAGTCCGACGAGGACCTCGACAACGGCTTCCGGCCGGCCGGGCCTGATCCGGCTGTCGACGACCACCGGGGCCGACCGGCGAGTACCTGCAGCGACTTCGGCAACACCGTCGCGCCCGGGCACCACCACCCACCACCTGACGCTGTACCGCGCCGCCAGCGGCGCGCTGGTGTTCGGCGCCGGCACGATCCAGTGGACCTGGGGCCTGGACGCCGACGCACGACTGCGCGTTCGGCCCGCCGCCGCCGACCCGCGATGCAGCAGGCCAGGTCAACCTGCTGGCCGACATGGGCGCCCAGCCGACGACCCTGATGGCCGGGATGGCTGCCCGCGTCCGCCTCGACCGACACCGTCGGCCCGACGGTCGCCATCACCTCGCCCGCCGGCCAGGTGCCCAACGGCGCTCGCCGTCACGGTCACCGGCACCGCCCAGGACGGGGAGGCGGCCAGGTCGCCGGCGTCGAGGTCTCCACCGACCGCGGCGCCACCTGGCACCCCGCCGACGGCACCACGAGCTGGAGCTACACCTACACCCAGCACGGGTACGGCGCGCGGGCGGTGCGCGTGCGCGCCGATCGACGACAGCGCCAACATCGGGCCCGGGCAGGCGCCGGCACCCGCAGTCGATCTGCCCGTGCTCGATCTTCGGCGACGAGGTGCCGGCGGTTCCCGACAGCGGTGACGGCCGACGACTACGAGATGGGGCTGCGCTTCGTCCCGATGCGCGACGGCGCAGTCACCGGGGTGCGCTTCTACAAGAGCGCCGCCAACACCGGCACGCACATCGGTCGGCTGTGGAGCGCAAGCGGCACGGAGCTGGGCAGGGCGACCTTCGCGTCTGAGTCGGCCACCGGCTGGCAGTCGGTGTCCTTCCCCGCCCCGGTGACGGTGCAGGCCGGACAGACCTACGTCGCGTCCTACTCGGCACCCACGGGCCACTACGCCTCCAAGGCCGACGCCTTCGAGCTGCTGGGTATCGAGGCCGACCCGGTCTCGGTGCCCGGCGGCTTCGCCGGTGGCGAAGCAGGGGTCTTCTCGGAGACGCCCGGTGTCTTTCCCCAGACGGTGGTCCGCAACTCCAACTACTACGTGGACGTCCAGTTCCAGCCCAGCGGTCCACCCGACCCGATCCCGACGATCGACGTGGCCGACCGGCAGCCGGCCCCCGGCGCGACCGGCGTACCCGTCGGCACGAAGGTGACGGTCGGCCTCTCCGCACCGATCGACCCGGGCTCGTCGCTCACCCTGCGCAGCGGATCGACCCCGGTCGCCGGCAGCGTCGCGACGTCCGAGGGCGGACGCCGGTTGACGTTCACCCCCTCTGCAGCACTGCCGCCCGGTGCTCAGGTGACGGTCAACCTCAGTGGCGTCACGTCCGTCGACGGCATCGACCTGCCACCGGTCTCGTGGTCGTTCACCACCGAGGGCGTCGGGCCGCCGGTGGTCGGGCCCCCGGCCACCAAGCGCGCGGCCACCCTGTTCGGCAACCGGAAGCCCCAGGGCAAGCCGTCGGCCAGACGCGGCACCGAGGTGGGCGTGGAGTTCTCGGCGACCAGGAGTGGCGACGTGGTGGCGATCCGCTACTTCCAGGTACGCGGCCGGTCGGCGCCCAAGTCGGTGACGCTGTGGTCCCAGTCCGGGAAGAAGCTGGGCCGCGCCACGGTCCCCCGCAAGGGCGCGAAGCCGAAGAAGGCAGGCTGGCGCACGATCGCGCTGAAGGACCCGGTCACCCTGCGAGCCGGACGGTCGTACGTCGCGTCGTACTACCTGCCAGGCGGCCGGGCCGCCCGCACCCCGGGCTTCTACAAGAAGAAGGTCTGGAAGTCGGGGCCACTGCGCGCCAAGAGGTCCGACAACGGCCGCTTCGTCAACGCCGGCAGGAGCACGTTCCCCAAACGGATGGCCCGGGGAGTGAACTTCTACGCCGACGTGAAGTTCCTCCACTAGCCACGCCAGGCGTCCTCGCCGAGCTCGGCGTACTCCCGGATCCAGGTGTGCATCGCGATCGCGGCCGCGGCGGAGGCGTTGATCGACCGCGTGGAGCCGAACTGCGCGATCGAGAAGGTGCCGTCGCACGCCTCGCGGGCGGCGTCGGAGAGCCCGGACCCTCCTGGCCGAAGAGGAAGCAGACCCGGCGCGGCAGGCTCATCGTCTCGAGGTGCTGGGAGCCGGGCAGGTTGTCGATGCCGAGCAGGCGCACGTCTGCGTCGTGCAGGTACGCCGCCAGGTCGGTGGCCGTCTCGTGGTGCCGGATGTGCTGGTAGCGGTCGGTCACCATGGCGCCGCGACGGTTCCACCGGCGGTTGCCGACGATGTGCACCTCGGCCGCCAGGAACGCGTTGGCAGACCGCACGATCGTGCCGATGTTGAAGTCGTGCTGCCAGTTCTCGATGGCCACATGGAAGTCGTGACGACGGGTGTCGAGGTCGGCGACGATCGCCGCCATCGTCCAGTAGCGGTAGCGATCGACCACGTTGCGACGGTCTCCCGCGGCCAGCAGCTCGGCGTCGTACACCTCGCTTCCGGGGCCGGTCGGCAGCGGTCCGGACCACGGCCCGACCCCGACCTCGGGCGGTCCGTGGGGCATCGGGTCGTACGGCGCCCGCTCGTCGTGGTCCATGCCCGCAGGGTATGTGGGTAGGACGGTTAGGGTTGCGCGCGTGACCGTTCTGCTGGACCTCCAACCCCTCCTGCTCGGGATGGACTGGATGGATCCCAACTGGCTCCTCGACCGCTTCGGGGGCGCGCTCTTCTGGCTCAGCCTGTTGATCATCTTCGTGGAGTGTGGGCTGTTCTTCCCGTTCCTGCCGGGTGACACCCTGCTGTTCGCGATGGGACTGTTCATCTCCACCGAACGCATCGACCTCTTCCCCGGGCCGACGTCCGTCGAGCTCCTCATCGCCCTCGTGCTGTACACGGTCGCAGCCTTCTTGGGCAACGTCGCCGGCTACGAGATAGGCCGTGCCGTCGGTCCGCCGCTCTACGAGCGCAACGGCCGGATCCTCAAGCAGAAGTACTTCGACCAGACCTCCGCCTTCTTCGACAAGCACGGCAACAAGGCGCTGGTCATCGGGCGGTTCGTGCCGTTCGTCCGCACCTACATCACGGTGGTCGCGGGGGTCACCCGGATGGATCGCGCCCGGTTCTTCACGTGGAGCCTGGTCGGCGCCGTCGCGTGGGTGCTGAGCATCACCCTGCTCGGCTACTTCCTGGGCTCGGCGTTCCCGGCACTCGGCGAGAACATCGACAAGGCGATCATCGTGATCCTGGCCTTCTCGGTGATCCCGGTGGTCTGGGAGTGGTGGCGGCACAAGCGCACCGCCGCTCCCGAGGCGGCCGACCTCGACCACGACGGCCGGCCCGACCGAGACATCGCCGGCCAGGACGTCGACCCGGCCTGACCGCCCCCGCTGGTTGAGGTGCGAGCGCGCTTCCCCGCTGGTTGAGGTGCGAGCGCGCTCCCCCGCCGGTGGAGGTGCGAGCGCGATTCCCCGCCGGTTGAGGTGCGAGCGCGCTTCCCCGCCGGTGGAGGTGCGAGCGCGCTCCCCCGCCGGTGGAGGTGCGAGCGCGCTTCCCCGCCGGTTGGAGGTGCGAGCGCGCTTCCCCGCCGTTGGAGGTGCGAGCGCGCATCCCCCGCCGGTTGAGGTGCGAGCGCGCTTCCCCGCCGGTTGAGGTGCGAGCGCAGCGAGCCTCGAAACCAAGGGGCGCCTTGCGTTTCGAGGCTCAGGCGCCAGGGCGCCTTCACACCTCAACCAACGACAGACCGCCAGGCGCCTTCACACCTCAACCAACGACAGACCGCCAGGGCGCCTTCGCACCTCAACCAACGACAGACCGCCAGGGCGCCTTCACACCTCAACCAGCGGCGGGCTCAACCAGCGGCGGTGCGCGCGGCGTCGAGCACGGACTTGGTGAGCACGGAGCGGATCTCCAGGCCGACGTCGGCGAGCGGGTTGTCGTCGCCGGCGCTCCGGTCGATCGCACACACGACGACGTCGACGACCGAGCCGCGCTCGCGCAGGGCGTTCGTCGCATCGCGTACGGCGCCACCGGTGGTGATGACGTCCTCGACGAGCGTGATCCGGCGACCACGGGCATCGGGGCCCTCGGCGAGCTTGCACGTGCCGTACTCCTTGGCCTTCTTGCGCACGAAGAGCGCCGGGAGGCCGGTCCTGAGGCTCATCACGGTGACGATCGGGATGCCGCCCATCTCGAGGCCGCCGAGCAGCTCGGTGTCGGACGGCAGCAGCTCGACCATGGCGGTGGCGACCCGGTCGATGAGGACGGGGTCGGACTCGAAGAGGTACTTGTCGAAGTACTCGCTGGCCACCTGACCGGACCGGAGGGTGAACTCGCCGGACAGCCGGCAGCAGGCGTCGATGTCGGCGGCGAGGGTGTCGGGTGCGTTCGCGTCGAGACGGCTCATGCCGGTGAGGGTATCCAGACCTAGTCTGGTGACTCCCATGACCACCACCTCGGACTTCCGCCTGCGAGCGATCGCCGTGCCCGCGTACGGGCCGAGCATCGTCGAGGGGCTCGGGCACGGCGCGATCCTGCCGATCGTGGCGCTGCACGCGCGCGAGCTGGGCGCGACCGTCGGCCAGGCGGCGCTCATCGTGGCCCTGGTCGGCATCGGGCAGCTGGTGATGTCGCTGCCGGCCGGCGCGATCGTGGCGCGCATCGGCGAACGCCGGGCGCTCACGGTGACCGGGCTGGTGGAGTGCGTGGTGTTCCTGCTCGCCTGGCGCACCGAGAATCTGGTGTTCTTCGCCGTGCTGGTGCTGCTCACCGGCATGGCCTGGACCGTCTTCCTGCTGGGGCGGCAGGGCTACATCATCGACGCCGTACCCATCCACTTCCGGGCCCGTGCGCTCTCGGCGCTCGGCGGCAGCCACCGCATCGGCATGCTGCTCGGCCCGCTGCTCGGCGCGCTGCTGATCCACCTCTTCGGGTTGGCGTCGGTCTTCGCCCTCGGCGCCGTCGCCAGCCTCGCGGCGGTGGCGATGGTGCAGTCGATGCCCGACCTGAGTGCCGACGCCCGGGCCGCGCAGGCGGTCGACGGCCCGCTGTCGGTGTGGTCGGTGCTGCGCCGGCACCGACGCGTGCTCGTCACACTCGGCAGCGCGGTCGCGGTCATCTCCGCGTCGAGGTCGCTGCGGCTGGCACTGTTGCCGCTGTGGTGCGACCACATCGGCCTGTCGGGCTCGGCCACGTCGCTCATCTTCGGGCTCGCGGCCGCGGTCGACGTGGCCCTCTTCTACCCGGCCGGCTGGGTGATGGACCACTACGGCCGGGCCTGGGTCGCGTTCCCCGTCGTCGCCGCGGTGTCGGCCGGCGCGTTCCTGCTGCCGCTGACCGACTCGTTCGGCGCGGTCCTGGCCGTCGCAGTGCTCATCGCCGCCGGCAACGGCCTCGGCTCCGGCATCGTGATGACGATGGGTGCCGACACGGCACCGGTCGCTGGCCGCGCGCAGTACCTCGGTGGCTGGCGGCTCTTCGGCGACTTCGGCAACACCGGCGCGCCCCTGGTCCTGGGCGCGCTGACCCTGGTCCTGCCGCTCGCCGGCGCCTGCCTGGCGCTCGGCGCGATCGGCGTCGCGGGCACCGGGTGGGTGACCTACTGGACCCGCCGCCTCGACCGGCTCAGGTCGTCCGAGGCTCCTTCGTGAGCAGGTGCCCGAAGGCGATCATCCGGTTGTCGGTGTGGAACAGCTCCGAACACGTCGTCAACGTGATCAGCCGCTGACCTTCTTCCTGCGCGGGCTGTACGCCGTCCTCGTCGGGGTTCCTCGGCAGCGGGTCGACCACCCACGTCTCGGTGAACGGCACGACCAGGTCGTCGCCGCCGGTGTCGAGGACGTAGGTGTAGGTCCACTCGCGCGTCTCGACGACGATCTCGTCACCGGGCTCCAGCTCGGGCATCCGGCGCAGCGGCTCTCCGTGCGTGACGCGGTGCGCGGCCAGCGCGTAGTTGCCCTTCGCACCCGGCTTGGCCGAGCTCTCGAAGTGCCCGAAGCCGGCCGCCAGCGCGTCGTCCTCGACACCCTCGAGCAACGGCACGGCGTAGTCGGCACCGAACCGCGGGATGCGTACGACGGCCCGGACACTGCCCTCGGACGCCTCGACCGTGTCGTCGCCCTCGCGCCACGTCCGCTCGACCCGCTCGACGAGCTCGGTGTGCTTGCGGGCCGACACCCAGTTGGTGCCGAACATCTGCCAGCCGACCCAGCCGAGCATGGCCACGCCGATGACGACCATCAGCAGGCCGACGATGGTGAGGACCCGGCCCCGGCGCCGCCGCGGGGCCGCCGCGGGCTCGGGAGTCATGGCGCAAGAATAGGTCGTTAGTCTCGCGGGCATGCCTGCCAGGACGCCCCGCCCCGTCGCCACCCGGCTGCGCGACATCCCTCCGACGATCTTCTCCGAGATGTCGGCCCTCGCCGTGCGCACCGGCGCGGTGAACCTCGGCCAGGGTTTCCCCGACGTCGACGGTCCGCCGTCGGTGATCGCCGCCGCCGTCGACGCCCTGCAGGCGGGCGCGAACCAGTACGCCCCCGGCATCGGCGTACCCGCGCTGCGTCATGCGGTGGCCGCTCACCAGGCCCGGCACTACGGCCTCGAGCTCGATCCCGACCGCCAGGTCGTGGTCACCACCGGCTGCACCGAGGCGATCGCCGCCGCGATCCTCGGACTGGTCGAGCCCGGCGACGAGGTGATCGCGCTGGAGCCCTACTACGACTCCTACGTCGCGATGCTCGACATGGCGGGAGCGGTACGCCGACCCGTCACGCTGCGCGCGCCCGACTTCCGGCTCGACGTCGACGCCCTGCGTACGGCGGTCTCGCCGCGGACCCGGTTCGTGCTGCTCAACACCCCGCACAACCCGACCGGCACCGTGCTGACAGTGGACGAACTGCGGGCCGTGGCCGACGTGGCCATCGAGCACGACCTGATCGTCATCACCGACGAGGTCTACGAGCACCTGGTCTTCACCGGGAGCACGCACGTGCCGATCTCGACGCTGCCCGGCATGTTCGAGCGGACGCTGACGCTGTCGGCTGCAGGCAAGAGCTACTCGTTCACCGGCTGGAAGGTCGGCTGGGCCACCGGTCCTGCCGATCTCGTCGGCGCCGTGCTCGCCGCCAAGCAGTGGCTCACCTTCACCTCCGGGTCCCCGCTGCAGCCCGCGGTCGCACTCGCTCTGACCGACGAGCCCGACTTCCCGGCGCAGCTCGCAGCGTCGCTCGAGCAGCGACGAGACCTGCTGTGCGCCGGGCTCGCCGAGGCCGGCCTGACCGCGCGAGCGCCGGAGGGCACCTACTTCGCGACCACCGACATCTCCCACCTCGGCTGGCCCGACGGCCTTGCCTTCTGCCGGGCGCTGCCCGACCGCGCCGGCGTCGTGGCGATCCCGACGCAGGTCTTCCACGACGACCCGGAGGCCGGTCGGCACTCGGTGCGCTGGGCGTTCTGCAAGGAGCCCGACGTGATCGCCGAGGGCGTCAGCCGTCTGCGGGCGGCCGACCTCACTGCTTGACCGGCGGGACGAGGGACCCCGGGGCGACGACCTCGGGGCACCACGTCTCGCCGTCGGTCTGCCGCCAACAGGTGTCGGCGTCGGGCGTGAGCTCGGTGCTGGTCCTGCCGTCGTCGCTCACCCACTCGAGGCGGTACGGCGTGACGCCGGACAGGTTCTTGCGCTCGCGCTCGGGGGTCTCCACGAGGCGACCGCCGTCCTGCCACCAGGTGCGCGTCGCGCCGGCCTCGGTCACTCGGCGCCACTCCCCGTCGTACGCCCAGGTCTGCCACTCGAACTCCGCGTCCACCGCCTCGGAGGACGCGACCTGGAAGCGCACGGCCACCCGGTCGCCGATCTTGTCGACGGCGTCGACCCGCCAGAAGCGCTCGTAGTCAGGTGGCATGTCGTACTCCGCGGCCACCTCGCCCGTGCGGGGATCGAGCTCGACGAGCTCCTGGCTGGTGACGCAGCCGGCGCACTCGCTGACCCCGCTGCTCTGGCGCAGCATGAGCAGGGCCGCGCCGTCGGCCGAGGCGTACAGCCGCACGACTGGCTCGTTGCGCTGCACCTCGACGATCTCGTCGCCCTCGATGCGGAGGATGCCGTGATCGTCCTTTTCGTCGTCCTCGCTGTTGACGAGCCACTGCACCCACGTGACCCCGTCGAGCGTGAGCGCTTCGTCGTGCAGGGTCCGGTAGGCCTCCGGGTTCCCCTCGTCGACCTGGTCGGTCCGCATGGCCGACTCGGGCACGTCGATGACGCGCGGGTCCGCCAGGTCCGGTGTGAGCACCCTCAGCCTCGTCGGACGGTAGCCCCGCGTGGTCACCGCCTCCGGCGTCACGCCGAGCGCGACCTGGCTCCTCTTGTCGAAGCCGACGTGCGCGCCGGTCGCCGGGTCGAGCGCGACGATCCCGTTGCGGCCCTGAGCGAGCAGGTGCCCGTCGTTCGTCCACGACACGGCGTGCACCGTGATCCCGAGCTCGCGGGAGCCCGAGGCCGTGTGCACGGTAGGTGGATCTCGATCGGGCGGCAGCAGCACGTAGGACGGTCCGGGCGCCGTGGGCGCCGTTGCCGGGAGCACGGAGGGAAAGACGTCGTCGGTGGCCTCGACCGGAGTGCAGGCGGCGAGGACCGCTGCCGCGGCAGCCGCGGTCAGCGCGGCGCGAGCCACCGGCGTACGTCCGGGCGGCGGAGCAGCGCGACCACGACGATGGCCGCGAGCGCCGGCACGGCGAGCACGACCGAGGCGAGCGTGCCGACGAAGCAGGCTGCGGCGGTGAAGCCCGCGAGCACCAGCAGCGTGGTGCCGGCGGTGCGGCTGCGGCGCAGCATGACCGCCGCGCACACGCAGGCCAGTGCGGACCAGGCGAGAGTGACCGCGCCCAGGAAGTACGTCGACGCGAGCAGCGTGCCTTCGGTGACGCCCTGGCCGGCGAGGTCGGGATTCTGCTTGGCGATCTCGTCGAGCAGCACGTCGGGAGACGCCGCGACGATGGCGATCCCGACGATGGACGACACCAGCGCGAACCCGGCGAAGACCCAGGTGATGATCGCGGCCACGAGCACGGTGTCGGGCCGTCGTACGTCGGCGGGCTGCTGCTGCGGCTGGGTGGCGATCGGGGTGGTGACCGTCTGCCCGAAGCCCTCGAAGGGTCGCGGGTCAGCCGGCGGCTGCGGCGCTTGGGGGCCTTGCGGGGACGGCGGCTGGTCGGCAGGCGGGGGCGGCCAGGCGGCGCGCTCCTGGCGCGCTACGGGCGGCGCCGCCTTGCCGTCGAACCAGTCGCGGGCCGGCTGGAGCCACAGCATCAGCGCCGCCACGGCGACCAGGGACGACATGAACCCACCGGTGAAGATGCCCGTCAGGAACAGCGGCACCGCCAGCACCGACAGGGCGATGCGTGCGCCGCGATGGCGGCGCAGCACGTGGAAGCCGAGGACTCCGGCAGCCGTCGCACACCCGGCCGCGACCATCGCGCCGACGTGCATGATCGACAGCACGCTCTCGACCGAGAGACCCAGGGCGTCGCCGGGCGGCTCGGCCAGGAACTTCTCGATCGCCTCGCGCGACTCGAGCGAGCGCAGTCCGGCGATGACCTCGTAGCCGGTGACGACCACGAACCCGGATCCGAGCATGATCATCCACGCGGCCATCGTCACCTGACGAGGTCGCGGCAGGGTCTTCCCGGACTCGCTCACGGGCCCCATTCCACCATTGGGACCCAAGGGTCACCGCATCAGCGCGGGCCGCTTGGGGTCGAAGGTCCAGCCGTCGACGAGGTGCTGCATGGCTGCGGCGTCGTCGCGCGCGCCCAGCCCATGCTCGACGTACAGCTCGTGCGCCTCGGCCAGCCGGTCGGGGTCGAGCTCGACGCCGAGGCCGGGCGTCGAGGGCACCTCGATGTGGCCGTCGCGGATCTGCAGCGGCGTGCGGGTCAGTCCCTGGCCGTCCTGCCAGATCCAGTGGGTGTCGAGGGCGGTGATCTGTCCCGGCGCGGCCGCGCCGACGTGTGTGAACATCGCCAGCGACACGTCGAAGTGGTTGTTGGAGTGCGAGCCCCACGTCAGCCCGAAGTCGTGGCACAGCTGCGCGACGCGCACCGAGCCGGCCATCGTCCAGAAGTGCGGGTCGGCCAGCGGGATGTCCACCGCCTGCGTGCGTACGGCGGCCGCGAGCTGACGCCAGTCGGTCGCGATCATGTTCGTGGCAGTGGGCAGGCCGGTGGCGCGGCGGAACTCCGCCATCACCTCGCGGCCGGAGAAGCCGCCCTCGGCGCCGCACGGGTCCTCGGCGTACGCGAGCACGTCTCCCAGGTCGCGGCACAGGGCCACGGCGTCGTCGAGCAGCCAGGCGCCGTTGGGGTCGAGGGTGATGCGGGCCTCGGGGAAGCGGGTGGCCAGCGCGGTGACGGCCTCGACCTCGTCGGCTCCGCCGAACACACCGCCCTTGAGCTTGAAGTCGGTGAATCCGTACCGCTCCCGGGCGGCCTCGGCCAGTGCGACCACGGCGTCGGGAGTGAGGGCCGGCCGGCGACGCAGCCTCTCCCAGCGGTCACCGCCGGTCTCGCGGAGGTAGGGCAGGTCGGTGCGGTCGATGTCGCCGACGTAGAAGAGGTAGCCGAGCATCGGCACGTGGGTGCGCTGCTGGCCGTCGCCGAGCAGCTCGGCCACGGGCACACCCTGCTCCTGGCCGGACAGGTCGAGCAGCGCCGACTCGAGCGCAGTGACCGCATGCACCGTCGTACGCAGGTCGAACGTCTGCAGCCCGCGCCCGCCCGCGTCGCGGCCGGCGAACCGGTCGGCCACCTGGCGGAGCAGCGAGCGGAAGCGGCTCAGGGGCTGACCGACGAGCAGCTCGGCGGAGTCCTCGATGGTGGCGCGGATAGCCTCACCGCCAGGCACCTCGCCGACGCCCGTGCGGCCGTCGGAGTCGGTGACGATCGCGATGTTGCGGGTGAAGAACGGGCCGTGCGCGCCGCTGAGGTTGAGCAGCATCGAGTCGCGCCCGGCGACGGGCACGACCTCGACGCGAGCGATCTTCACGCTCACTCGGGCACTCCGTCGACGAGGCGCGAGAGCGCCCACGGGTTGTCGTCGCGCACGGCGTCCGGCAGCAGGTCGGACGGCACGTCCTGGTAGCAGACCGGCCGCTGGAAGCGCTCGATCGCAAGCGTGCCGACGCTCGTGCTGCGCGAGTCGGAGGTCGCGGGGAACGGGCCGCCGTGCACCATCGCGTGGCCCACCTCGACGCCGGTCGGCCAGCCGTTGAAGAGGATGCGACCGGCCTTGAGCTCCAGCACGGGCAGCAGCAGTCGAGCCGCGTCTGCGTCGGCGGGCGCGTAGTGGACGGTCGCGGTGAGCTGCCCCTCGAGACCCTCGAGCTGGGGCACGAGGGCGGCCGCGTCGGCGTACCGGACGACGACGCCGGAGGCGCCGAAGACCTCGTCGGTGACCCCGTCGAGGCCGGCCGACTCGACCACCTGCGGCGCCGGTGCGAGCTCGTCGACGGCGGTGCCCTGGCCGACGACGCGGACACCGTCGATCTCGCGCAGCGCGCTCGTGCCCTTCGCGTAGGCCTCGGCGATGCCGGCGGTGAGCATCCGCTGACCGGTCGCCTCGCGTACGGCGTCGCCCGCGGCAGCCAGGAAGGCGTCACCATCGGCACCCTCGGGCAGGAACAGCAGCCCGGGGTTCGTGCAGAACTGGCCGGAGCCGAGAATCAGGGAGCCGACGTACGCCTTCGCCAATGCGTCCGCGTCAGCTCCCTCTTCTGGGGCGAGCGCGCCGGGCAGGACCACGACGGGGTTGATCGACGACATCTCGGCGTAGACCGGGATGGGCTCGTCGCGCTCCGCGGCGGCCGCGACGAGCGCGAGCCCGCCGGCGCGCGAACCGGTGAAGCCGACGGCCTTGATGCGCGGGTCGCGCACCAGCGCTTGGCCGACCTCGAAGCCCTCGCCGAGCACGAACGAGAAGACGCCGGCCGGCAGGTCGTTCGCCTGTACGGCGCGGGTGATGGCGCGGGCCACGAGCTCGCCCGTGCGCGGGTGGGCCGGGTGGCCCTTGACCACGACGGGACAGCCGGCGGCCAGTGCGGACGCAGTGTCGCCGCCGGCGGTCGAGAAGGCGAGCGGGAAGTTGCTCGCGCCGAAGACGGCGACCGGTCCGAGCGCGACCTGGCGCTGGCGGATGTCGGCGCGCGGCAGCGGTGCGCGGTCGGGCTGGGCCGGGTCGATGCGGACGCCGAGGTGGTCGCCGCGGCGTACGACGCCTGCGAACAGCCGGAGCTGTCCGGTGGTGCGACCGACCTCGCCGGCGATGCGGGCCTCGGGCAGGCCGCTCTCGGAGACCGCGGCCTCGACGATGGCGTCCTTGTCGGCCTCGATCTCGTCGGCCACCGACTCGAGGAAGGCGGCGCGCTGGGCCGGGCTGGTCGCGCGGTAGGTCGCGAACGCCTCGGCCGCGGCGGTGGTGGCGGCCTCGACGTCGGCAGACTCGGTGTCGGTGCCGGCGATGATCGAGTGGGCAGTGAGCGTCATGTGGGAGTGCTCCTCAGGGTCAGCTGATGGCGGCAACCAGGGCAGTGAGCTCGGCGAGCTCCTGCTCCGTCAGGTCGGTCAGGGGCGGACGCACGGGGCCGGCCGGGCGGCCGACCGCGGTGAGTCCGGCCTTGACGATCGAGACGGCGTAGCCCTGCTCACGGTCGCGGATGTCGAGGTACGGGATCACGAACTCGTTGAGTCGACGGTAGACCTCGTCCCGATCCTGCCGGCACACGGCGTCGTAGAAGTCGATCGCGAACTGCGGCACGAAGTTGAAGATGGCCGACGAGTAGGTGCTCACGCCGAGCTGCAGGAGCGGCAGCGCGAAGGTCTCGGCGGTCGGCAGCCCGCCGACGTAGGTCAGCCGGTCGCCGACGCGGGCGTAGGTGCGCGTCATCTGCTCGATGTTGCCGACGCCGTCCTTGAAGCCGACGAGCGTCGGGTTGCGGTCTGCGAGCGTGGCGACGGCCTGGTCCCTGAGCACGGCGTTGGCGCGGCTGTAGACCACGACACCCAGGCCGGTCGCCTCGCAGACGCGGCTCACGTGCTCGACGAGTCCGGCCTGCCCGGCCTCGGTGAGGTACGGCGGCATGAGCAGCAGCCCGTCGGCGCCGGCCGCCTCGGCGGCCTTCGCCTGCTGGACAGCGTGTGCCGTGCCGCCCGTCGCGGGAGCGATCACGGGCACGGTGCCGGCGACCTCCTCGACCGCCGTACGGACGACCCGGTCGGTCTCCTCGGCGGTGAGCGAGAAGCCCTCCCCCGTGCCGCCGGCCGCGAACAGCCCGGCGACCGGGAACTCCGCGAGCCAGGCGAGGTGCTTGCGGTAGCCCGCCTCGTCGAAGGCGAGGTCGGCGTCGAAGTGCGTGACCGGGAAGGAGAGCAGCCCGGACTTGAGCTGCGCTGCGAGGTCGGTCGGGCTGTAGTCGGTCACGCGTCGTCCTTCGGTCGTGGTTGTGAGGTCACCACGCTAGGAACTGGCATGATGCCTGTCCAAGCCCGCTTTTGGATGCTGTGATGCTCGCCGGGTATTCATGACGAGGTGATCGGGTGGTCCGGCCACGGGATCGCGTAGCCGGCCGCCCCACCGTCGGCCAGCCGCGCGTAGCGCATCAGCTCGCGCACGATGCCGGCGTTGCCCATCGCCCAGCCGGATCGTGGCTCCAGGTCTGCCGGCGTCGCCCGGTGCTCGTGGTTGGACCATCGGGCGCCGGTGTCGTCGACGGTCGCCCGCGCGACGAGGTCGTCGACGAGCACCTCGGCGAAGGCGGGGTCGTCACCGCGCTCGACGATGCGGTCGCAGGCGAGTGCCAGCACACCGGCCGTGCCGCAGCACCGGCCGTTGTTGTCCCAGAAGCCCGGCCGCAGCCGACCGGGGAGCCCGGACCGCGTCACGGTGTGCCAGCACCGGTCGGCCAGGTCGGTCCAGGCCGGGTCCCCGGTGATCGCGGCCAGCAGCCGGAAGACCTGCGCGTCGCCGGCCGGACCGTTGCACCAGCCGAAGCTGTAGCGCTCGATGAGCTCGGGCCGGTGCGGCGGGTCGGAGTGCGGGACGAGGAAGCCCTCCGGGCCGGCCTCGTTGCGACCCACTACGTCGGCCGCGCCGGCCAGCGCCAGGTCGACCAGCTCGTCCCGGCCGGCAGCGTCGCCGACGGCGGCCAGCGCATGGACGATCCCGAGCGTCCCGTGCGCGATGTGGTGCGACCTCGCGGGCGAGGGCCGCACCGCCCAGTTGACGCCGTGCTGCGTGGGGTCCGCGGTCGTCAGGTACGGCGTGACGGCGGCGACCGCCAGGTCCACGTCCCCGGCCGACAGCGCGCCGAGCCCGATGCCGGCGTTGCCGACGAGCAGCTCGAACATGTCGTTCCAGCGCCGGCCGTCGTACCGCTCCCGGATGCGGCCGAGGGCGCGATCGGCCGCGTCGTCCCGACCCAGCGCACGCAGGGCGACCGCGACGCCGGCCAGCCCGAAGTAGAGCGAGGAGTCGTCGAGACGGTCCACCGAGTCGGCCAGCGCGTCGGCGCCGCGCGCGGCAGCCCCGCCGTAGCGGTCGTCGCCGAAGTGCTGACCGGCTTCCACCAGGGCGAGCACCACACCGGCCAGCCCGTGGTAGAGCGACGGGTCGTCGGAGGCCAGTGCCGGACCGTCGACCAGCCAGTCCGCTGCGCCGCGGGCCAGCCGCGAGGCTTCGTCGCCGCGCGAGTGCTGCCCGGACGAGGTCATGGGGAGACGCTACGTCGCTCGCTACGCTCGCGTGGTGGAGCGTTTCCCCGATGTCGACGTCATCGTCTTCGACATCCTCGGCACGATGGTCGACGAGCCCGGCGGCATCGGCCGCAGCGTACGCGCGTTGCTCCCGGATGCCGACGACGCGAGGACGAGCGAACTCGTCGGGGTGTGGCAGCGGCACGTCGACGAGCAGCAGCGGGAGATGCTCGCGGGCCGTCGCCCGTACGCCGCGAGCACCGTGGTCGATCTCGAGGCTGCGACCCGCGTCGCCGCCCACGCCGGTGTCAGCGACGCCGACGCCGTGCGCTCGCTGGCGGACTCCGCGCAGCGGCTGGAGCCGTGGCCCGACTCGGTTGCGGCGCTGGACCGGCTCGCGGCGCACTTCCCGGTGGTCGGCCTGTCGAACGCCAGCCGCTCGGCCCTCACCCGCATCAGTGCGCACGCCGGGCTGCGCTGGCACCAGGTGCTCTCGGCCGAGGATGCCAAGAGCTACAAGCCCGATCCCGATGTCTACCGCCTCGCGATCGCCAACGCCGGCTGCTCGCCCGACCGGCTGCTCATGGTCGCCGCCCATGCCTGGGATCTTCGCGGGGCGCAGGCCGTGGGCATGAGGACCGCCTACGTCGAGCGTCCGGTCGGCGACCCTCCGACCGCGACGGACTCGTTCGACGCCTACGCGCAGAGCCTCGACGAGCTGGCCACGGTCCTCGCGACGTGACAGTGGCAAGGAGTTTCAGCTCCTTGCCACTTCCAACGTATAGCGCAGCCGGGGGCTTGCGGCAAGGCCCCCGTGGTGCCTCAGACTGCTCGACCTTGGCTACAGGACGGGGTTTCACATGCAGGACGTGGTGATTGTCGGGAGCGGGCCGACCGGCCTGATGCTGGCGGGAGAGCTGGCACTGGCGGGGGTCGATGTCACGGTCCTCGAACGGCGCCCGACGCCGGAGCTGGTCGGCTCCCGGGCGGGTGGCTTCCACTCGCGCACGATCGAGATCCTCGACCAGCGCGGCATCGCCGGCCGCTTTCTGGCCGAGGGGACGACCGTCCAGATAGCGCACTTCGGCAGCACGACCATGGACATGAGCGACTTCCCGACCCGGCACCCGTACTCGCTGGGGCTGTTCCAGAGGCACATCGAGCGGATCCTGCTCGGCTGGGTCGAGGAGCTGGGCGTGCCGATCCGGCGCGGGGTGGACGTGACCGGCCTTGCTCAGGACGACACCGGCGTCGAGGTCCAGGTCAGCGGCCGCGAGCCGCTGCGGGCGTCGTACCTGGTAGGTGCGGACGGCGGGCGCAGCGTCATCCGGCGGGCGGCCGGCATCGAGTTCGTCGGGCCGGACGCCACGCGGAGCCACCTGATCGGCGAGGTCGAGGTCACCGAGGAGACGCCGGTCGGGATGCGCCAGGACGCGACCGGCGTGCACGGCATGACCGTGCTGGAGGACGGGCGGACGGTGCGCGTGATCGTGACCGAGCAACAGCTCGGGCCGACCACCGACCCGACCCTGGCGGACCTCGCCCAGACGCTGACCGCCGTCTACGGCACCGACTTCGGCGTCCACAGCCCGACCTGGCTGGCCCGCTTCAGTGATGCCACCCGCCAGGCCGCGACCTACCGCGACGGCCGGGTGCTGCTCGCCGGCGACGCCGCGCACGTGCACCATCCCGCCGGTGGGCAGGGCATCGGCCTCGGTGTGCAGGACGCCGTCAACCTCGGCTGGAAGCTCGCCCAGGTGGTGAAGGGCGTCTCGACGCACGACCTCCTGGACAGCTACCACTCGGAGCGGCACGCGGCCGGAGCCCGCGTCCTGAGGTACACGATGGCGCAGTCCATCCTCCAGCGCTCCGACGAACGCACCGCCGCACTCACCGACACGATCGGCGACATGCTGGGCTTCGACGGGCCGCGCAGGACGGTCGCCGGCCTCATCTCCGGTCTCGACGTCGCGTACGACGCCGGCGAGGGGCACCCGCTGCTCGGCCGCCGGATGCCAGACCTCGACATCGTCACTCCCGACGGCCCGCAACGGGTCTACTCACTGCTCCAGGGAGCCCGGCCCCTGCTACTGGATCTCGGCGATCCCGGCAGCATCGACATCGCCCCCTGGGCCGACCGCGTCCAGCACGTAGCTGCCGAGCACAACGGCTCCTGGGAGCTGCCCGTGCTCGGCACCGTCTCCGCTCCGACCGCCGTCCTGGTCCGGCCCGACGGCCACGTGGCGTGGGTAGGCAATGGAGCGCTGACCGGCCTCACGGAGGCGTTGACGCACTGGTTCGGGAACACCACCGCGCGGTAGCGGGTTGCCACCCTCATGGCTCTCTCGATCGATCTGTCCGGCCGCACCGCTCTTGTCACCGGCTCCACGCAGGGGATCGGGCTGGCGATCGCCGGCCGTCTCGCTGAGGCGGGAGCGCGCGTGGTCGTCAACGGCCGCAAGCAGGAGCGCGTCGACGCGGCCGCCGACGGCCTGACGGGCGACGTCCTCGGCGTGGCCGCCGACGTGACCACCGACGACGGAGTGGCAGCGCTGCTGAGCGAGGTGCCGCAGGTCGACGTACTCGTCAACAACCTGGGCATCTTCGGCGCGCAGCCCGCCCTGGAGATCTCCGACGACGACTGGCGCCGGTACTTCGAGGTCAACGTACTCAGCGCCGCCCGGCTGATCCGCACCTATCTGCCGGCGATGACAGACGCCGGCTGGGGCAGGGTGCTGAACATCGCGAGCGACTCCGCCGTCGCCATCCCGGCCGAGATGATCCACTACGGCATGTCCAAGACCGCGTTGCTCGCGGTCTCGCGCGGCTTCGCCAAGGCGGCCTCCGGCACGGGCGTGACCGTCAACTCCGTGATCGCCGGGCCCACGCACACCGAGGGTGTGGAGGAGTTCGTGCGACCCTCGTCGGCGACGAGCTGCCGTGGGACGAGGCGCAGGTGGAGTTCATGAAGCAGCACCGCCCGCAGTCGCTGCTCGAGCGGCTGATCGAGCCCGGCGAGATCGCGAACCTGGTCGCCTACCTCGCCTCGCCCCTGGCGTCGGCCACGACGGGTGCGGCGGTGCGCGTCGACGGCGGGTACGTCGACTCGATCCTGCCCTGAAGACCCCGGCCTGGCTTCGCGACGGGCCTGACGGCCCTCCTCAACCGGCGAAGCACCCGCGCGGTCGCTGGTCGAGGAAGGACGAAGTCCTGTGTCGAAACCGGCGAAGCACCCGCGCGGTCGCTGGTCGAGGAAGGACGAAGTCCTGTGTCGAAACCGGCGAAGCACCCGCGCGGTCGCTGGTCGAGGAAAAGGACGGAGTCCTGTCTCGAAACCTGCGAAGCACCCGCGCGGTCGCTGGTTGAGGAAGGACGGAGTCCTGTCTCGAAACCTGCGGACGAAGGCGCGCTCAGCCGCCGTTCCCGGCCACCTCGTCGATCACGCCGAGCACCCGTCGTACGACGGGAGAGACGGCGTCGCGGGACCAGATGGCGTGCAGCTCGACCGGGCGCTCGGGGTCGGCGTCGAGCTGGGGGTCTCCACCGCCGTGGACGAGCGGCTGGAACACCACGCCCGTGACGGCGAGCGACGACGCCGAGGCGGGGGCGAGGGCGAGGCCACGGCCGGCGGCGACGAGCAGCATGGAGGTGAGCACCTGGTGCACGCGCTGCTCGATGCGCGGGTGCGCGTTGGTGAGGAAGCGCACCGTCAGCTCGTGGAAGTAGCGCGACTGGTCGGGGTGGTAGCCGATGACCGCCTCGCCCTCGAAGTCGGCCGGCGACAGCGGCCGGTCGAGGGCGGCGAGCGGGTGGTCGGCGGGCACGACGGCCATCAACGGCTCACGCAGCACCACCTGCGAGTCGAGGAGCGTGGTGTCGAACGGCGGCCGGGCCAGGCCGATGTCGAGCTCGCCCCGGCGGATGCCGTCGACCTGCGCGCCGGTCACCCGTTCCGAGAGCAGCACCTCGACGTCGGGCAGGGCGATGGTCAGCCGGCGCAGCAGCGGACCGAGGACCGAGATCGCGGAGACGGCGGTGAACCCCAGGCGTACGACGCCCGCCGCACCCGCGTCGACGCGGCGGGCCAGGTCGCCGGCACCCTCCACCATGTTCAGCAGCCGGTAGGCCTCGTCGAGGAAGGCGGCGCCGGCGCCGGTCAGCTCGACGCGGCGGTTGTCGCGCTCGAGCAAGGTGGCGCCGACCGCACGCTCCAGCTTCTGGATCTGGCGGGAGAGCGGCGGCTGGGTCATCGAAAGCCGCTCGGCCGCCCGGCCGAAGTGCAGCTCCTCGGCGACGGCGATGAAGCAGCGGACCTGGTCCAGGGTGACGCTCATGCGCGCAAAGTATCAAGTCATGCCACATCGGGCTTGGACGGGCATCGTCACCGCTCCCTAGTGTCGGTGGTCACACCAGCTCAAGGAGTCCAATGATGCGCACCCAGATCACCCGCCTCGCCCTCGTCGCCGGCGGCGCGAGCCTCGCCCTCACCGCGTGCGGGGGCGTCCAGAACACCGCCGGCGGTGGCAGTGACAGCGGCGAGTACCCCACCGGCGCGGTCAACATGCCGGTCGGCGCCTCCGCCGGTGGCTCCTCCGACCTGATCAGCCGCGAGATCGCCAAGGGGCTCTCGACCGAGCTCGACGGCACCTTCTCCGTCATCAACCGCGAGGGCGCCAACGGCGCGCTCGCCGCGGCCGAGGTCGCCAAGGCCGAGCCGGACGGCTCGACCATCTCCGTGCAGAACGCGTCGCTCTTCGTGATCACGCCGCTCGCCGTGAGCGAGGACGAGGTCACCAGCATCGACGACTTCGACGTCGTCGGTGGCGTCTCGCGAGACGACTACGTGCTGGTCGCCAGCAAGGGCAGCGGGTTCACCTCGATCGACGACCTCTCGGGCGCCACGGAGAAGATCACCTACGGCACGACCGGTGTCGGCACCGGCGCCCAGCTGGCTTGTGCGCTGACCTACAACGTCAACGAGACGGACGCCGAGGCCATCCCCTTCGACGGCGGTGCCCCGGCCCTGACCGCGCTGCTCGGCAACCAGGTCGACACCGCCTGCCTGCAGGTCGGCGAGGCGATGGAGAACATCGAGGCCGGCAAGATCGTGCCCCTCACCGTCTTCGGCCCAGAGCGCGTCGAGTTCCTCCCCGACGTGCCCACCGCGACGGAGCAGGGCCTCGACGTCGAGGTCGCCCAGTACCGCTTCATGACCGTCCCCAAGGGCACCCCCGAGGACGTCAAGGACGCCATCTGGGGAGCCATGGAGACCACCTTCGCCAACGAGGACTACCAGGCCTTCAACGAGCTCAACAACCTCACCCCGATGGAGATCCCGGGTGACGAGGTCGTCGCCCAGCTCGAGTCGGACCAGCAGCGGTACGCCGACCTCGTCGAGGAGTACGGCATCGACCTCGGCTCCGCAAGCTGACGCAGCACCCACCCCCGAGAAACGAGACGCCCATGAGCGAGCGTGAGCCCCGCCCCGAGGGCGAGACCGACATCCTCGCCGAGCTCCAGGCCGAAGTCGCCCGTGACCTTGCCGAGGAGCGCCCGCCCCAGGGCGGACCGGTCTACCAGGTCGTCGCCGCGCTCGTGGTCGTCGCCATCGGCGCCACCGCCGCAGTCCTCGCCTACGGCTACGGGCTCGGGTCGCTCCGGCGACCCGGCCCGGGCCTGTGGCCCCTGGTCGTGTCGGTGCTCATCGTCGTGCTCGGCGTGGTCCTGTTGGTGGTCGGCCGCAACCTCGACGACGCCGAGAAGTTCACCAGGGCCAGCTACCTGGTGCTGGTCGGTGGCGCCACCTTCTTCGGCCTCGGCGTGCTGCTGCCCACGATCGGCTTCGAGATCCCCTCGATCCTGCTCGGCATCGTCTGGCTCCGCTTCCTCGGCGGCGAGTCCTGGCGCAGCAGCATCGTCGTCTCCGTCGTCACCACCGCGGCGTTCTACGTGCTGTTCCTCTACGCCCTGAAGATCCCGCTGCCCCACCTGATCGCCATCTAGCCCGAGAGGAGACCCCCATGGACGTGAGCGCATTCCTCGACGGCTTCGCAGTCGTGACCGAACCGACCAACCTGCTCTACTGCCTGGTCGGCGTCCTCATCGGCATGCTCATCGGCGTGCTGCCGGGCCTGGGCCCGACGGCGACGATGGCCATCCTGCTGCCCATCGCCTACGGCGCCGCCTCGGACGGCAACCAGGTCGCGGCCATCATCATGCTGGCCGGCATCTACTACGGCGCGCAGTACGGCGGCACGATCACCTCGGTCCTGCTCCGGCTGCCCGGTGAGGCCTCGTCGGTCGTCACCGTCTTCGACGGGTTCGCCCTCGCCAAGCAGGGCAAGGCCGGCACCGCCCTCGGCATCGCCGCCATCGGCTCCTTCGTCGGTGCCACCGTCTCCATCATCGGCCTCACCCTGCTCGGCCCGATCGTCGCCGGCTACGCCCTCGACTTCGGCCCGCCGGAGTACGCCACCCTGGCCCTCCTCGGCGTGCTGCTCGTCGCCACCATCGGCAACGGCAACACGATCAAGGCACTGGTCGCCGCCGCCGTCGGTCTCCTGCTGGCCACGGTCGGCGCGGACAGCTTCACCAGCGCCAACCGCTTCACCTTCGGCAGCCTCAACCTCGAGGGCGGCATCGACTTCGTCATCGTCGCCATGGGCCTGTTCGGCGTCGGCGAGATCCTCTACAACCTCGAGGAACGCCACGGCAAGCCGCACGTCCCTGCCGCGATCGCCAACATCTGGCCCTCGCGCAAGGACCTGAAGGAGGCAGCGCCCGCCATCGGGCGAGGCTCCGCCATCGGGTTCTTCCTGGGCGTCCTCCCCGGCGGTGGCGCCGTGATGGCCTCCCTCGCGGCGTACGCCGCGGAGAAGCGCGTCGCCAAGGACCCCTCCCGATTCGGCCGAGGTGCGATCGAGGGCGTCGCTGGCCCCGAGTCGGCGAACAACGCCGCCGCCACCTCGTCGTTCATCCCCCTGCTGACCATCGGCATCCCCGCCAACGCCTCGATGGCGATGCTCTTCGCGGCGCTGCTCGTCGTCGGCGTGCAGCCCGGACCCCAGCTCATCGACGAGCGACCCGACCTGTTCTGGGGCGTGGTCAACTCGATGTACGTCGGCAACCTGATCCTGCTGGCCCTGAGCATCCCGCTGGTCGGCGTGTTCGTGAAGATCCTGCGGGTGCGGCCGGCGATCCTCGCGCCCATCACCGCGCTGATCACGATCCTCGGCGTCTACACGCTCAACAACTCGGTGTTCGACATCTTCGTGATGCTCATCTTCGGCGTCATCGGCTACCTGATGAAGAAGACCGGGTTCGAGCCCGGCCCGCTGGTCCTGGCCTTCGTGCTCGGGTCGCTCCTGGAGTCGAGCTTCCGCCGCTCGATGCTGATCTTCGACGGCGACCCCACCGGCTTCGTGACCCGGCCCATCTCGGGGACCCTCCTCGCCTTCATCCTGCTCGTGATCGCGCTGCCGCTGGTCAACCGGGTACGCCGACGGCGTCAGGCCTCCACTCCCGAGAACGTCGACCAGGAAGCAGGCGTGCGATGACCGTGCTCATCGGCTACGTGCCCACCCCGCCCGGTGAGGCGGCCCTCACCCACGGTCTCGCCGAGGCCGCGGTGCGCGGCGAGGACGTCGTCATCGTCAACAGCCCGCGGCGCGGCAGCACCGTCGACGCGCACCTGGTCGGCGACGACGACAGCGCCGCCCTGGTGGAGCGGGCTCGCGAGGCCGGGGTCACCGCGCGCGTCGACCAGGCGCCGCACGGGTCCGACATCGTCGAGGCCTTCGAGCGGGCGGTCGCCGAGACCGGCGCCACCCTGGCGGTGATCGGCCTGCGGCACCGCAGTCCGGTCGGCAAGCTCGTCATGGGCAGCGACGCGCAGCGGCTGCTGCTCGAGCTGTCGGTGCCGATCCTCGCCGTCAAGCCCGCACCCAGGTGAGCACACGCATCACGCGGGTCGACGTCACGCCCGTGGCGTTCGCCGACCCGCCCCTGCTCAACGTCGTCGGCGTCCACCAGCCGTGGGCGCTGCGCGCGATCGTGGAGGTGCACACCGACGACGGCCTGCTCGGCCTCGGCGAGACGTACGCCGACGACGCGCACCTCGGCCGTCTCACCGCGGTCGCCGCATCGATGCCCGGCCACGACCCCTACGACCTGCACGGCCTGCGCCGGCTGGTCACCGAGGTCCTCGGCCGCGAGACCGGCAACGCCGGCGCGAGCTTCGGCGGCATGCTCGACGTCGGGTCGGCGGTCCCGACCGTCTACTCCCCCTTCGAGGTCGCGTGCCTCGACATCGCGGCCCGCGCCGCCGGCCGGCCGGTCAGCGACCTGCTCGGCGGACGGGTGCGCGACCGGGTGCCGTTCAGCGGCTACCTCTTCTACAAGTGGGCCGGCCATCCCGGCCACGAGCCCGACACGTGGGGCGAGACCCTCGACCCCGACCAGGTCGTGGCGCAGGCACGGCGCATGGTCGACGGCTGGGGCTTCGGCTCCCTGAAGCTCAAGGGCGGCGTGTTCCCGCCCGACGAGGAGTGCGCGGCGATCGAGGCCCTGCGCGCGGCGTACCCGGAGCTGCCGCTGCGACTCGACCCCAACGGCGCCTGGACGCCGGAGACCTCGCTGCAGGTGGCCGAGCGCCTTGGCGGTGTCGTGGAGTACCTCGAGGACCCGACGCCCGGGATCGAGGGGATGGCCCGCGTCGCCGCCGGCACCGACGTCCCGCTGGCCACGAACATGTGCGTGATCGCGTTCGAGCACCTCGCCCCGGCGATCGCCGCGGATGCGGTGCAGATCGTGCTGTCCGACCACCACCTGTGGGGCGGCCTGCGCAGCTCCGCGCTGCTGGCGGGCATCACCGAGACGTTCGGGATGGGCCTGTCGATGCACAGCAACTCCCACCTCGGCATCAGCCTCGCCGCGATGACGCACCTCGCCGCGGCGACGCCGAACCTCACCTACGCGTGCGACACGCACTACCCGTGGAAGACGCAGGACGTGATCGTGCCGGGTGTGCTGTCGTTCGTCGACGGCGCCGTTCCCGTGCCGACGACGCCCGGCCTCGGGGTCGAGCTCGACCGCGACGCGCTGGGGGTGCTGCACGAGCAGTACCTCACCTGCGGCGTACGCCGGCGCGAGGACACCGTCTACATGCGCGGCATCGAGCCGACGTTCGAGCCCAACACGTCTCGCTGGTAGTCGGGCGGATCCGCGCCAGCGGTGAGCCAGGGTCGCTTCGCGTCGCCGGAACCGACCACAGGTCACCGCTCGGTCTGCCCAGCGGTGAGTGAGGGTCGCTTTCACGCCACCGAAGCGACCTCAGGTCACCGCTGAGGCGGCCCAGCGGATCTGGGCCGACAAGAACGGTCGCTCACGCACCGATGCCTTACGACGACAGGCGCCGACGCGTGCTGCCGAGGTGCACGCGCATCGCCGCCCGCGCGGTGTCGGTGTCGCCGGCGAGGACGGCGGCGGCGATGTTGTCGTGCTCGCGCTGCACGCGCTCGACGTGCGTCGCGTCCGTCATCGAGTACGCCGACCCCAGCCGGGTGCGCGGCAGCAGGATCATCATCGGGCCGAGCGAGTCGAGCAGGTCGACGTAGAAGCGGTTGTGCGTCGCGCGCGCGATCGCCAGGTGGAAGGCGAAGTCGGCCTCGACCGCCCCTTCGTGACCGGCGTCGGTGAACGACGCGAGCGCCGCAGTGATCGCGCGCTCGTCGTCGGGCTCGCGGTGGGTCGCGGCCAGCGCCGCGGCCTCGCTCTCGACGCCGAGCCGGAAGTCGACCATCGCCAGCACGTCGTGCTGGGTGCGGATCGCGGAGGACTCGACGGTGAACGACGACGGCTCGGGCACGGCGAGCACGAAGGAGCCGCGGCCCTGCTGGGTCTCGACCAGACCCTCTGCGCGGAGCCGCGTGACGGCCTCGCGGACGACGGTGCGGGAGACGGCGTACTCCTCGAGCAGCTCGGCCTCCGACGGCAGCTTCGCACCCGGGGGCAGGTCGCCGGCGAGGATCTTGTCCTTGAGGCCGGCGACCACCCGCTGGGAGAGCGTGCTCATCGGCCGAAGGTAGCCGTCTCCACGGTGAGCTCGCGCATGCGGTCGCTCAGGGTGAAGCCGAGCCCGGGCCGCGTCGGGCACCCACATGCGCCCGTCGTGGATGTCGATGCGCTCGTCGAACAACGGGTTGAGCCACTCGAAGTGCTCGACCCAGGGCTCCGTCGGGTACGCCGCGGCGAGGTGCAGGTGGATCTCCATCGCGAAGTGCGGGGCCAGCGCCAGGCCGGCCGACGACGCGTGGGTGGCGAAGCGCAGGAACGGCGTGATGCCACCGATGCGCGGTGCGTCGGGCTGCACGATGCCGCGGTAGCCCGCGTCGAGCAGGGCCATGTGCTCGGGCACAGAGGTCAGCATCTCGCCGGTGGCGATGGGGGTGTCGAAGCGGCGGCTCAGGTCGGCGTGCCCGACAGCGTCCCAGGCGTCGAGGGGCTCCTCGATCCAGACCAGGTCGAACTGCTCGAGCTCGCGGCACATCCGGTTGGCCCGGGCCCGCTCCCACTGCTGGTTGGCGTCGACCATCAGCGGCGTCTCGCCGAGGTGCTCCTTCACGGCGGCGACCCGCTCCAGGTCGATGCGCCAGTCGGGCTGGCCGACCTTGATCTTGACGGCGCCGATGCCGGCCTCCAGCGAGGCGGTGGCCTTCTCCTTGATCTCCTCGACGGAGGCCTGGAGGAAGCCGCCGGACGTGTTGTAGACCGCGCACGAGTCACGGTAGGAGCCCAGCAGCTTGGCCAGCGGGAGGTCCGCGCGGCGGGCCTTGAGGTCCCACAGGGCGACGTCGAGGGCGGCGACCGCCTGGGTGGCCACACCGGAGCGCCCGACGGAGGCGCCGGCCCACATCAGCGACTGGTAGACGCGGTCGATGTCGCTGGGGTCCTGGCCGATGGCGGTCTCCGCGACCTCCTTGAGGTGTGCGTACTGGGCCTTGCCGCCGGCCCGCTTGGAGTAGCTGAACCCCATGCCCCGGTGGCCCTGCTCGGTGGTGACCTCGACGAACAGCAGCACCGACTCGGTGAGCGGCTTCTGGCGGCCGGTGAGCACCTTGGCGTCGCTGACCGGGTTGTCGAGGGGCAGCACGACGTGGGAGAGCGTGAGCTGGCGGATCGTGTCTGACATGGCGGGTTCCCTCATCGAGTGTCGACTTGTATGATGAGTAAGGAAGTTATCGCATAAGTTCTGGAAAGGCCAGAGATGTCACGAGTCCGCAGGCAGGTCCCCCGCTGGCGCGACGTGCAGCCGTTCCTCAGGACGCGGCCGTGGCAGACCGACCCGACCCTGCGCCGGCTCGCGCGCTGCCTGAGCGTCGACGACCTCGAGCGGCTGGCCCGGAAGCGGGTCCCGGCCGCGGTGTTCGACTACGTGCAGGGTGGCTCGGAGGGCGAGGTCGCACTGGCCCGCAACCGGGCGGCGTACGACGGGGTCGAGCTGCGGCCCACCGCGTTCGGCCAGGTGGCCGAGCCGGACCTGACGACGACGATCCTGGGCCGGCCGGCTGCTGCACCGATCGTGCTCGCGCCCACCGGCTACACGCGACTGAGCCACCACACCGGCGAGTCGGCGGCGGCCGCGGCGGCGGCGAGCGCCGGGCTGCCCTACACGCTCTCGACCTACGCCACCACGTCGATCACCGACACGGCACGCGCGGCGCCGGAGGGCCGCAACTGGTTCCAGTTCTACGTCATGAAGGACCGCTCGGTGACGCTCGCGCACCTGGCCGAGGCCCGCGCGTGCGGCTACGAGACGGCGGTCATCACCATCGACACGACGGTCAGCGGGCTCAAGCGCAAGGACGTCGCCAACGGGTTCGCGATCCCGCCGCAGCTCACCGCCCGCACCCTCGCCGGCCTGGCCCGCCATCCCGGTTGGGTCGCCAACATCCTGACGACGGAGCCGTTGCGGTTCGCGACGTTCCCCGAAGGATCGCCGTACGGGCGCTGGGGGATGTCCAACAGCGTCCGCGAGCAGGCGCTGCGTCCGGCCGACGTGACCTGGTTGAAGGAGCGGTGGCAGGGGCCGGTCGTGGTGAAGGGCGTGCAGTCGATCGGCGACGCGGTAGCGGCCGTCGACGCCGGGGCCGACGCGGTGGTGCTCTCCAACCACGGCGGCCGGCAGCTCGACCGGGCACCGGTGCCGCTCGAGCTGCTGCCCGAGGTGGTGGCCGCGATCGGCGAGCGCGCCGAGGTGTACGTCGACTCCGGCGTCCGCAGCGGCACCGACGTGGTCGCAGCCGTCGCACTGGGGGCGACCGCGGTGCTGGTGGGCCGCGCCTACCTCTACGGGCTGATGGTCGGCGGGCAGCGCGGCGTCGACGCGGCGCTCGGCATCCTGACCTCGGAGATGGTCCGCACGATGAGCCTGCTGGGCGCGGCGTCCGTCGCCGACCTCAGGCCCGGGCACGTGCGGCTGCGCACGGCGTGACGGGTTCAGACCGGGGTGACCAGCGATCCGTCGCGGAGGAACGACTCGAGGTTCTCGAGCACCAGCGCGGCCATCGCGTTGCGCGTCTCGACGGTGCCGCTGGCCAGGTGCGGCAGGAGCACGACGTCGTCGCACTCCAGCAGCTCGACCGGCACCCGCGGCTCGTCGACGAAGACGTCGAGGCCGGCTCCGGCCAGCCGGCCGTCGGTCAGCGCCTTGACGAGTGCGCGCTCGTCCACCACCGAGCCGCGGGCCACGTTGACGAGGAAGCCGTCGGGTCCCAGGGCATCGAGCACCTCGGCGTCGACGAGGTGCTCGGACTCGGGACCTCCGGACGCAGTGACGACGAGGACGTCGCAGGCCGCCGCCAGCTCGCGCGGCGACGCGGCGTATCCGTAGGCCACACCGGGCTTCTCGCTGCGCGAGTGGTAGGTGATGGTTGTGCCGAACGCCTCCAGGCGGTGGGCGACGGCCAGGCCGATCCGGCCAAGGCCGAGGATGCCCACACGGGTGCCGGAGACCCGGCGGGCGAGGGGAAAGCCGGCTCCCGCGGCCCAGTCGCCGCGGCGTACGAACCGGTCGGCGGCACTCAGCCCGCGCATCACGTCGATGACCAGGCCGACCGCGGTGTCGGCGACGCAGTCGGTCAGCACGTCGGGGGTGTTGGAGACGACGATGCCGCGTCGGCGGGCCTCCTCGACGTCGGTGCTGTCCACCCCGACACCGAAGTGCACGATCGCGCGCAGCGTGGGCAGCCGGTCCATGATCGAACGGTCTACGCCGAAGCGCCCGCTCGCGACGGCCACCTCCACCTGCTCGGCCTCGGCCGGCGTGAGCTTCCCGAGCGAGCGGGCCCCGTGGTCCTCGAGGAGGGACTGGGTGAGCGCGGGCAGCAGCGGCCCGATCCGGACGACGCGCGACGGGGAGGACACGACCGTCATCCTCCCGGCCGGGTCCGGACGCGTCCATTGCCGGCTCGGCATCGCACGATGCCCGGACGATCACGGGGGTCGGCATGGGCCTGCTGACCGGGTTCACCACGATCCTCGTGGTCATCGCGTGCGGCGCGTGGCTGGCCCATGCCGGCGTCCTCGACCGGCGGTCCCAGCGCACGCTGGGCGAGGTCGCGTTCTTCGTGGCCTCGCCGGCGCTGATGGTGGTGACGATCAGCGAGGTCGAGATCGGCGGAGCGGCCGCCAACCTCGCCGCCTCCGTCACGTCGCTCGTCGTCTGTCTCGTGGCGTACGCCGTCATCGCCGGGTGGCGCTGGGGGCTGGGCACCGGCCCGATGCTCATCGGCGCCCTCGCCTCGTCGTACGTCAACGCGGGCAACCTGGGCATCGCCATCGCGGCGTACGTCGTCGGCGACGTCGCGGTCGTGGTGCCGACCCTGCTCGTGCAGATGCTGCTGGTGCAGCCGGTCGCGCTGGTCGTGCTGGACCGCGTCACGGGCCGCGACCGGAGCGTCCTCGCCGTGCTGCGGCGGCTGGCCACCAACCCGCTCACCGTCGCGTCGGTGATCGGCCTGGTGCTGGCGCTCACCGACTGGGAGCTGCCGACGATCGTGGAGTCGCCGCTGCGCATGCTGGCCGGCCTCGCCATCCCGGCGATGCTGATCGCGTACGGCGCCTCGCTGCGGCTCAGCCCACCCGTCGGCAGGGCCGGTCACAACGGCGAGGTCCTGGTCGCCAGCGTGCTCAAGCTCGCGGTGATGCCGCTCGTCGCGTGGGCCGTGGGCGCCGCGCTCGGCCTGGAGGGTCGCGCCCTGCTCGGCGTGGTCATCACCGCCGCCCTACCGACCGCGCAGAACATCTTCCTGCACGCCACCCGCTACCGCACCGGCGAGGATGTGGCACGGGAGACCATCCTGGTCACCACCCTGTGCTGCCTGCCGGTCAGCCTGGTGGCTGCCCTGTTGCTCGGCTGACCCGAAGGAGAACCGTGTCCGAACTGCTCTCATCCCTCCGGGTCGTCGTCGGCGACGACCACGTGCTGACCGACCCCGGCGACGTCGCGTCGTACGACACCGACTGGCGCGGTGCCTACAGCGGCCGGCCTCTGGCCGTGATCCGGCCGGCGAGCACCGCCGAGGTCGCCGAGGTCTTGCGCCTGACCCACGACGCGGGCGTCGCGGTCGTCCCGCAGGGCGGCAACACCGGGATGGCCGGCGGCGCCGTCCCCGACGACTCGGGCTCGCAGGTGATCCTCTCGCTGACCCGGATGCGGGCGATCCGCGACATCGACCCGGTGGGCGGGACGATCACCGTGGAGGCGGGCGTGGTGCTCGCAGCCGTACAGGAGGCGGCGGCCGGCGTGGACCGGCTGTTCCCGCTCTCGCTGGGCTCAGGAGGCAGCTGCACCATCGGGGGCAACATCGCCACCAACGCGGGCGGCACCGCCGTGCTTCGCTATGGGATGACGCGCAGCCTGGTCCTCGGCCTCGAGGTGGTCCTCCCCGACGGACGGGTGTGGGACGGCCTCCGGTCGCTCCGCAAGGACAACACCGGCTACGACCTCAAGCAGCTCTTCATCGGGGCCGAGGGCACCCTCGGGATCGTGACCGCTGCCGTGTTGACCCTGCACCCGGCCACGCCGTCCCGGGCCACCGCCTGGCTCGCCCTGCGCGACGTGGCTGCCGCGGCCGAGCTGCTCGGCGTGCTCCGCGAGCACGCCGGTGAACGGCTCACCACGTGGGAGCTGGTGTCACGCCCGGCCCGCGACCTCTCCGTCGCTGCCGGCGTGAGCGACCCGCTCGCCTCGGACGCCGAGTGGTTCGGGCTGGTCGAGCTGGCCGGTCCGGCGGGCGCCGACGTCGACGCCGCACTCGAGGCCGCCTTGGGTGGCGCCGTCGAGACCGGGTTGGTCGTCGACGCGGCCATCGCCTCGTCGCCGGCCCAGCGCTCCGGGCTGTGGGCGCTGCGCGAACGCGTCTCCGAGGCGCAGGAGTCGATCGGGCCGACGGTCAAGCACGACGTGTCCGTGCCCATCACCGGGCTCGCGGACTTCGTGGCCCGCAGCCGGCCCGGCCGTCGAGGAACGGCTGCCCGGCACTCGGCTGGTCGTCTACGGCCACGTCGGGGACGGCAACCTGCACTACAACCTGAGCCGGCCGCCGGACCTGTCGGCCGAGGAGTTCCTGGCCGTCGGTCCGGAGCTCAGCGAGGTGGTCAACGCGTCGGTGGCAACGGCCGCCGGGAGCATCAGTGCCGAGCACGGGCTGGGCCGGGCGAAGGCGGCGGCCGCGGCGTCGTACAAGAGCGAGGTCGAGGTGGCCCTCATGCGCACGCTCAAGGACGCCCTCGATCCCGACGGGTTGATGAACCCCGGCAAGGTCCTGCCCCTACGCTGACGCGATGACCTCTCCCGCCCGCACCCTCGCACGCCTGCTGCTGGGATCGGCCATGGTCGCCGCGGGTGTCCTGCACCTGACGACGCAGCGTGCGGAGTTCCAGGCTCAGGTCCCCGAGTGGTTCCCGGTCGACGAGGACCTCACGGTGATCGCCTCGGGCGTGATCGAGATCGCGCTGGGTGCCGCGTTCGTCGCGCTCCCGCGGCGCCGCCGCCTGGTGGGTGGGCTGCTCGCGGCGTTCTTCGTGGCGATCCTCCCCGGCAACATCGCACAGTACGTCGAGGGCGTGAACGCGTTCGGGCTCAACAGCGACCGCGCCCGACTGGTCCGGCTGTTCTTCCAGCCGCTGCTGGTGCTCTGGGCGCTGTGGGCCGGGGGCGTGCTGCGCCGCAGCCCGCCCGACGACGCGTCGGCGTAGGGCTCACCCGTCCCTGCTTCATCAAGGTATGTCGCTCGAGTGTGACTTCCCATGCCATGCAGGCCATGGGAAGTACGAGCTCGCCTACATACCTTGATGAAGCACCGCTCACGCTGCGCTGAGCACCAGCCCGTCGTCACCGCGCTCGACGGCGACAGAGCCGCCATCGGCCACCTCGCCGGAGATCAACAGCCGGGCCAGCGGGTCGCCGATCGCGCTCTGGATCAGCCGCCGCAGCGGGCGGGCGCCGTACGCCGGGTCGTAGCCGGTCTCGGCGAGCCACAGCCGGGCCTCGTCGGAGACCGAGAGGGTGATCCGTCGCATGGCCAGCCTCTTCTCGAGGAGCACGAGCTGGAGGTCGACGATGTGGGCCAGGTCGTCGCGACTGAGCGCGTCGAACAGCACGACCTCGTCGAGGCGGTTGAGGAACTCGGGCTTGAAGTGCGCGCGCACCACGCCCATCACCGAGTCCTTCTTGGCGGCCGGGTCGAGCGTCGGGTCGACGAGGTAGTTCGAGCCCAGGTTGCTGGTGAGGATCAGCAACGTGTTGCGGAAGTCGACGGTGCGGCCCTGGCTGTCGGTGAGCCGGCCGTCGTCGAGCACCTGCAGGAGGATGTCGAAGACCTCCGGGTGCGCCTTCTCGACCTCGTCGAGCAGCACGACGGAGTACGGACGACGGCGCACGGCCTCGGTCAGCTGGCCGCCCTCGTCGTACCCGACATAGCCGGGAGGGGCACCGACGAGGCGGGCCACCGAGTGCTTCTCGGAGTACTCGCTCATGTCGATCCGCACGATCGCCCGCTCGTCGTCGAACAGGAAGTCGGCCAGTGCCTTCGCAAGCTCGGTCTTGCCGGTGCCCGTGGGGCCGAGGAAGAGGAACGATCCCGTCGGCCGGTTGGGGTCGGAGATGCCGGCCCGCGAGCGGCGTACGGCGTCACTCACCGCGCCGACGGCCTCGCGCTGCCCGATCAGTCGCCCGCCGAGCGCAGCCTCCATCTCGAGCAGCTTGGCGGTCTCGCCCTGCAGCATCTTGCCGGTGGGGATGCCGGTCCAGGCCTCGACGACCTCGGCGATCTGCTCGGCGCCGACCTGCTCGCCGACGAGTGGCTCGAGTTCGGTCTTCTCGGTGACCTCGACCGACGCGAGCTTCTTCTCGAGCTCGGGGATCTTGCCGTAGAGGATCTCGCTGGCCTCGGCCAGCTTGCCCTCGCGGGCCAGCTTGTCGGCGTGCACGCGCACCGTGTCGAGCCGGCGGCGCAGCTCGCCCTCGTCCTCGAGGGTCGACTTCTCCTGCTCCCAGCGTGCCTCGAGCCCGCGCAGCTCCTCCTCGCGGTCGGCGAGTTCGGACCGCAGGGCGGCAAGCCGTTCGACCGACGCGTCGTCGGACTCCTTGGCGAGCGCGAACTCCTCCATCTTGAACCGCTCGACCTGGCGTCGCAGCTGGTCGATCTCCTCGGGCGAGGACTCGATCTCCATGCGCAGCCGGGATGCGGCCTCGTCGATCAGGTCGATGGCCTTGTCGGGCAGCTGCCGCCCGGTGATGTAGCGGTCGCTCAGCGTGGCGGCGGCGACCAGCGCGGCGTCGGTGATCCGGACGCCGTGGTGGGCCTCGTACTTCTCCTGGATACCGCGCAGGATCTGGATGGTGTCCTCGACACTCGGCTCGCCCACGAAGACCTGCTGGAAACGGCGCTCGAGGGCCGGGTCCTTCTCGATGCGCTCGCGGTACTCGTCGAGCGTGGTCGCACCGATCATGTGCAGCTCGCCGCGCGCCAGCATCGGCTTGAGCATGTTGCCGGCGTCCATCGCGGAGTCGCCGCCGGCGCCCGCGCCTACGACCGTGTGCAGCTCGTCGATGAACGTGATGACCTGCCCGCCGGCGTCCTTGATCTCCTCGAGCACGGCCTTGAGCCGCTCCTCGAACTCGCCGCGGTACTTCGCGCCGGCCACCATCGCGGCCAGGTCGAGGCTGAGCACGCGCCGACCCTTGAGCGAGTCGGGCACGTCGCCGGCGACGACCCGCTGGGCCAGCCCCTCGACGACTGCGGTCTTGCCGACGCCGGGCTCGCCGATGAGCACCGGGTTGTTCTTCGTACGCCGCGACAGCACCTGGATGACGCGACGGATCTCGGCGTCCCGCCCGATCACCGGGTCGAGGCGGCCCTCCTCGGCGGCGGCGGTGAGGTCGACGGAGTACTTCTCCAGCGCTTCGTACGTCGACTCCGCCTCCTGGCTGGTCACCCGGCGGTTGCCGCGGACGGCCGTCAGCCCTTCGCGCAACCCGTCGGCGGTGAGCCCGGCGTCGGTGAGCACCTTCATCGCCGTCGACTCGACGGTCGCGAGCGAGATGAGCAGGTGCTCGGTCGCGACGTACTCGTCCTTCATCGACGACGCCAGGTCGAGGGCCCCGGCCAGCACCCGGGTCAGTGCGGCGGACGCGGACGGCTGGGCGACGGTGGACCCGGTGGCGCGCGGCAGCGCGTCGAGCGCCGCCTTCGCCTTCGCGGCCAGGCCTTCGGGGTCGACGCCGGCCTTGGTGACCAGCGCGCGCGCCGTACCGCCCTCCTCGCGTAGCAATGCCACCAGGAGGTGCACCGGCTCGGTGACCGTGTTGCCGGCGGTGGTGGCGGAGAGCTGCGCGGCCTCGATGGCCTCGCGACTGCGGGTGGTGAACTTCTCGGCTCCGAACTGGCTCAATGCGACTCCTCGCTGCTGTCGTCCCGGCGGCACGTGCGTGTCCCGCCCATCACTCTGTCGTCACCAGGTACAACGCGCCACAAGTTGAGTCCATTCCACTCAACTCTGGCGCCTGATTGACGGGGACGCGCAGCCCCGACATCCGGCGGTGGAGACCCTCGCGCACTACCATGACCACGCAGTCCACGTGGAGGATGATGGTGAAGCTGTTCCGCAAGCAGGCCAGTCAGGTAGACGAGGTCCCGGTCGAGGCGCCTGCACCCGTGGAGACCCCGATCAGCGTCGTCGTCGTCGACGATGACGACGACCTGCGCGGCATCCTGCGGATCGCCCTGGAGTCCCGCGGCTTCGACATCCTCGGCGACACCGCCGACGCGATGACCGCGCTGGAGGTGGTGCGCGAGGGCCAGCCCGACATCATCCTGCTCGACCTCGCGATGCCCGAGGTGACCGGACTCGAGGTGCTGCCCCTGCTGCTCGAGCAGTCGCCACGCTCGAAGATCGTCATCTGCTCGGCCATCAGCGCGACCCACATGACCGAGGCCGCGCTCGACGCGGGCGCCGACGCCTACATCATCAAGGGCGTCTCGGCGAAGACCCTGATCGCCCATCTCCAGCGGGTCGCCCACGCCGGGCCGGTGCGCCCGGTGCGCCCCTACCCCCTCGGCCGCGACTACGTGGAGCCGACGGGCCCGTCTGCCGGGTGAGCGGGCTCGAGCTCGTCTCCGACTGCTCGCGCTGCTTCGGGCTCTGCTGCGTCCTGCTGCCGTTCCGCGCCGACTCCGGCTTCGGCGAGGACAAGGACGGCGGCACACCGTGCGGTCACCTCGGCGCCGACGACGGGTGCGGCATCCACGCCGACCTGCGCGAGCGCGGCTGGCCGGGGTGCACCGTCTTCGAGTGCTTCGGCGCGGGACAGCACGTCTCGCAGGTGACGTACGCCGGCAGGTCCTGGCGCGAGGGCGGCAACCTGGGCGAGATGGCCGCGGTGCTCTCGGCGATGCGGCAGCTGCACGAGATGCTCGTCCACCTCACCGAGGTCGGGCGCCGGTCGCCGTCCGACGACGCGACCCGTCTGGTCGAGGAGATCACCACCCTGACGTCGGCCGACCCGGACGGGGTGCTCGCCATCGAGCTCGACGAGTTGCGTGCGGAGGTTGCTGCAGAGCTGCGCTCGGCCAGCACGCGACTCCGCGAGGAGGGCGACGACCGCGCCGGGACCGACCTGTCGGGCCGCGACCTGCGCCACGAGCGCCTGTCCCGCGCCTGCCTGCGCGGAGCACTGTTGCTCGGCGCGAACCTCGGCGGCTGCGACCTGACGCTCACCGACCTGCTGGGTGCCGACCTGCGCGGCGCCGACCTGCGCGGCGCCGACCTGTCGGAGGCCCTGTTCCTCACCCAGCCCCAGGTCAACGCGGCGACCGGCGACGAGGCGACCAGATTGCCGGTCGCACTGTCGCGGCCCGGTCACTGGCGCTAGCGCTGACGCCGCCAGACCACCAGCTCGTTGCCGATAGACGGACCGCGCAGGGCGGGCAGCCGGCTGACCGGAGAGCTCACCGCGGAGGGGGTACGCCGCAGCGCGTCGCGGGTGACCTCCAGCTCGGTCACGAGCTCGGCGTTGCGGGCCCGCAGCGCGGTGACCTGGTCCTCGAGCTCGAGGATGCGGCGTACGCCCTCGATGCCGATGCCCTGGGACGTGAGGTTGGCGATCAGCCTCAGCAGCTCGAGGTCGCGGTGGGAGTAGCGTCGTCCGCCGCCGCCGGTCCGGCCAGGCGTGATCAGGCCCATCCGCTCGTAGGTGCGCAGCGTCTGCGGGTGCAGCCCGGTGAGCTCCGCGGCCACGGAGATGACGTAGACCGCCGCGTCGGGCAGCGGCGCCGGGAAGCCGGTCATGACTCGAAGAGATTGGCGCGCAGCGGGATGCCGGCGGTGGCGGTGCGGTAGGCCTCGACCGCTTCGCGGGCGGCGGGTTCGAGGGTGGCCGGCACCTGCACCTGCACGGTGGCGAGCAGGTCGCCGAGCGTGCCGTCCTTGCGGGTGGCGCCCTTGCCACGCACCCGGAACGTGCGCCCGTTGGGCGTGCCCGCCGGAATCTTGAGGGTGACCGGCGAGCCACCGAGCGTCGGGACCGTGATCTCGGCGCCCAGGGCGGCCTCGGCGAACGAGACCGGCACGTCGATGGTGAGATTGTCGTCCTTGCGACCAAAAATGCGGTGGCCGCTGACCTTGACGACGACGTAGAGGTCGCCGTTGGCCCCGCCGTTCTCACCGACGGCACCCTTGCCCTTGACACGGATCTTCTGCCCGCTCTTCACGCCGGCCGGGATGCGAGCCTGGATCGTGCGCGCCGACAGACCGCGGCCGTTGCCGTGGCAGGTCGGGCAGGGCTCGTCGTAGACGAGTTGTCGGCCGCCGCAGACCGGACAGGTCTCGTTCATCGAGAACGCGCCGCCGACCGAGGCCACGACGAATCCGGCGCCCTCGCACTCGGGGCAGACATGCGGCCGGGTGCCGGGCTTGCCACCGGTGCCGCTGCAGTCGGGGCAAGGGGCGTCGGAGGTGAGCCGCAGCGACACCGTCACGCCCTGGATGGCGTCGGTGAAGCCGATGGTCGCCGTGGTCTCGACGTCGGCACCCTTGCGCGGCCGGGCCTGCGCCCTGGTGCGGGTGCCCCGGTTGCCGAACAGGTCGCCGAACATCTCGCCGAACCCGCCACCGCCACCGCCGCCCGGGCCGCGGTCGCGCAGGAAGTCGTTGAGGTCGAAGTTGGTCGGCCCGCCGTCGCCGAAGCCCCCACCGCCGAACCCACCGGAGCGGTAGGCGTCGCGCATCTTGTCGTAGCGCACGCGCTTCTCGGGGTCGCCCACGACGTCGTACGCCTCGGCGACGGCCTTGAACGTGTCGTGCTTCGCGGTGTCGCCCGGGTTGGAGTCGGGGTGGTTGGCGCGCGCCAGCTTGCGGTAGGCCTTCTTGATCTCGTCGGCTCCTGCGTCCTTGCCGACCCCGAGCACGGCATAGAAGTCCTTGCTCGCCCAGTCGGCACGCATGCCGTCAGTTGCGCTCATGCGCGCCTCCCTTCACTGTCGTCAGTGGCCAACCGGGTCGACCACCAGCACCTGCGCGGCACGCACGACACGGTTACCGATCTTGTAGCCCGCCTTGGCGATCACCTTGCAGGTGGTCACCTCGACCTCGGCATCCTCACCGATGTGGCTCAGGGCCTCGTGGATCGTCGGGTCGAACGCGTCGCCCACGGCCCCGAACTTCGTCAGCCCCAGCCCGGTCACGACCCGCTCGAGCTGCTCGGCCACGGTCTTGAACCCGTCGTCGAGCGGCCCGTGCTCACGCGCCCGGTCGATGGTGTCGAGCACCTCGGTGATCGGTGCGAGCACGGCGTACGTCGCGTTCTCGCGGATCAGGTCGCGGTCCCGGTCGACCCGCCGCTTGTAGTTGAGGAACTCGGCCTGCAGCCGCTGCAAGTCTGCGGTGCGCTCGGCCAGGTCCATCTTCGTGACGGCCAGCTCGTCACCGGCAACCTCGTCGGTCTCGTCCGTCGCGAGCACCGGCTCCTCCCCGACCTCGGTAGGTTCCTGAGCAGCCGAGGGACGAGGCGACTCGAACGGCTCGTTCGCCATCTCGGCGGCGTCCTCCGGGAAGGCCCCCGGAGGGGAAGGAGCCGTGGTCGGCTCCTCCCCCTCGGGCGTGGCGTTCTCGTCGTACGGCGAGTGGGTCACTTGTTCTCGCCCTCGGTCGGCTCGTCGCCGGCCGGCTGGTCACCGGCAGGCTCGTCGGTGGTCTCGTCGACGATCTCGGCGTCGACCACGTCGTCGTCGGCGTCGCCCGTCGCCTCGCTGTTGCCGCCGGCAGCGGCCTGGTCGGCCTCCGCGGCGGCGTACATCGCGGCACCCATCTTCTGGCTCGACTCGTTGAGCTTCGTGACGCCCGCGGTGATGTCCTCACCGGAGGCCTCGGCGTTCTCGAGGGTCGCCTTGAGGGCGTCGACGTCGGCCTGGACCTCGGTCTTGACCTCCTCGGGGACCTTGTCGCCGTTCTCGGTCAGGAACTTCTCGGTCGTGTAGACGAGGCCGTCGGCCTGGTTGCGGGCCTCGACGGCCGCGCGACGCTGGGCGTCCTCCTCGGCGTACTGCTCGGCCTCCTTGACCATCCGGTCGATCTCGTCCTTGCCGAGCGCAGAGCCGCCGGAGATCGTCATCGACTGCTCGCGGCCGGACGCGTGGTCCTTGGCGGAGACGTGCACGATGCCGTTGGCGTCGATGTCGAAGGTGACCTCGATCTTGGGGATGCCCCGGGGCGCGGGCGGCAGACCGGTGAGCTCGAAGTTGCCGAGCGGCTGGTTCTGCGCCCACATCTGGCGCTCACCCTGGGCGACCTTGATCTCGACCGACGGCTGGTTGTCGTCGGCGGTCGTGAAGATCTCGGACCGCTTCGTCGGGATCGTGGTGTTGCGCTCGATCAGGGACGTCATGACGCCGCCCTTGGTCTCGATGCCGAGGGACAGCGGGGTGACGTCGAGGAGCAGGACATCCTTGACCTCGCCCTTGAGCACGCCTGCCTGGAGGGCGGCGCCGACGGCGACGACCTCGTCGGGGTTGACGCCCTTGTTGGGCTGCTTGCCGCCGAGGAGCTCGGTGACGAGTGCGCTGACGGCCGGCATCCGGGTGGAGCCGCCGACGAGCACGACGTGGTCGATCTTGTCGACGGCGACGCCGCCGTCCTTCAGCACGTTCTGGAACGGCGCCTTGGTGCGGTCGAGCAGGTCGGACGTCATGTTCTGGAACTCGCTGCGGGTCAGCTTCTCCTCGAAGTGCAGCGGGCCGGACTCGCCGTGCGTGATGTACGGCAGGTGGACCGTCGTCTCGGACGACGAGGACAGCTCGATCTTCGCCTTCTCGGCGGCCTCCTGGAGGCGCTGCTTGGCGATCTTGTCGGCCGCGAGGTCGACGCCGTTGTTGTCCTTGAACTTCTTGACCATCCACTCGACGACGCGGTTGTCCCAGTCGTCGCCACCGAGGTGGTTGTCACCCGAGGTGGCCTTGACCTCGACGACGCCCTCGCCGATCTCGAGCAGGGACACGTCGAACGTGCCGCCACCGAGGTCGAAGACGAGGATCGTCTGGTCGTCGCCCTTGTCGAGGCCGTAGGCCAGCGCGGCCGCGGTCGGCTCGTTGACGATGCGGCTCACGTTGAGGCCCGCGATCTCGCCGGCCTCCTTGGTGGCCTGGCGCTGAGCGTCGGAGAAGTACGCCGGGACGGTGATCACCGCGTCGGTGACCGGCTCGCCGAGGTAGGCCTCGGCGTCCCGCTTGAGCTTCTGCAGCACGAACGCGCTGATCTGCTGCGGGGTGAAGGTCTTGTCGTCGATGTCGACCTTCCAGTCGGTGCCCATGTGGCGCTTGACCGAACGGATGGTGCGATCGACGTTGGTGACGGCCTGGCGCTTGGCCACTTCGCCGACGAGAACCTCGCCGGACTTCGCGAACGCCACCACCGACGGGGTGGTGCGGGCGCCTTCTGCGTTGGCGATGACGGTGGGTTCGCCACCTTCAAGAACGGCCACGACGGAGTTCGTCGTACCGAGGTCGATGCCGACCGCGCGAGCCATGGATTACCTCCGGTGTGAGTCTGTGGGATGCGGCCAGCCTGCGCCGCGAGAGCGAGTCTGGCAAACAGGTTGAGTCGAATCAACTCAAGTTCGTTCATGGCTCACAACGCAGGGCCGCCGGCCGATGTTCCCGGCCCCGCTAGAGTTCTCGTCGTGATCCGCCACACCGTCGCATTCAGGCTCTCCCACCCCGCCGGCTCAGCGGAGGAGGCCGACTTCCTGGCCGCCGCCCGCGCGCTCGCGGACATCCCCGGCGTCGAGCGCTTCGAGCAGCTGCGCCAGACCAGCCCGAAGAACGACTTCGCGTTCGGGTTCTCCATGGAGTTCGAAGACCGGGCGGCGTACGACGCCTACAACGAGCACCCCGTGCACACCGCGTTCGTCGCCGACCGCTGGGTCCCGGAGGTCGAGGACTTCCTCGAGATCGACTACGAGCCGCTGGGCTGAAGTCAGCTCACCGACGCGTCGGTCGACTGGTCCATCACGTAGATCGTCAGGCCGCCCGGGTCCGCGTAGGTCGCGAGGAACCCGCCCGGGATCTCGGCCGGCTCGGCCACGATCCGCAGCCCGACGGGCCGGGTGGCGTGGAACGCCTCGACGCTGTCGACGACGAACGTCGGGCCGGAGGGTGCGGTCGGGTCGTTCGAGTCCAGCATCAGCTGGACGTCGGTGCCGGGCAGGGTGAGGGCGACGGTGGCGTCACCCTCGCGCCACACCTCCTCGCAGCCGAGACCGTCGCGGTACAGGGCGAGCGACGCCTCCATGTCAGCGGTCGGCGCCAAGAGAAACTCGAGCTTCATCGTCACTCCTCGGGTGTCGTAACTGGATTTAGGCTGAGCATAACGCCATTATGTTGCGATGCGCGAGTGGGTTCCGGTGTCGACTTCCCCGAAGGGGCGGCTCGCCCTCGTCGCCGTGAAGGAGTTCGGGTCGCGGGCCTTCGACGACGTCACCGTGGGCGAGCTGGCCACGGCCGCAGACGTGACGACCGGCGCGATCTACCACCACTTCGAGAGCAAGCTCGGGCTGTACCTCTTCGTCCGGCAGGACGTGGAGCGACGCCTGCTGGACCGGATGGAGGGTGCGGCGGCCGGCGCGGATGCCGGCTCGCTGCAGGCTGCGCTGGGCGTGGGCTTCGACTTCGCCGTCGGCCAGAGCTTCGTCCGGCTCCTCAGCGAGCGCGCCCCGGGTGGCGAGGACGACCAGCTCGCCCAGCTGCTCGCGCGACTGTGCGAGCCCGTGCCCGCACCCATCGGGCGGGTCCTGGCCTCGGCCTGGCGGGCCGCGCTCTCGGCCGTCGCGGAGGGCGATCCCGTCGAGGAGGCCCGCGGGGCCCTGCTCGCCCTGACCGTCGGTCCGTGACCGCGGGGCCCGCCTCGACCAGGTAGACCGATTCTGCAGGTTGATGCACTGCACATACCTGTGGGAACGCGTTCGTTGACGCGACCACGGTTGATTGCGAGTTTCTGCATAGCCCGTTCGACCCCGGACGCGCATCCCTCTCGAGCCGCGATCCGGCTCCGCGTGAAGGAAGACCCCCGTGAAGAGAAAGAACCTGGCCGGCCTGGCCGCCCTGGCGTTGAGCGCCTCGGCCCTGGCCGTACCCCTGGCCGCATCGCCGGCACCCGCCACCGCAACACCCAACGACCCGTCCCCCGTCGTCCTGGCGAAGGACGCCGCCTCCTCGTGGGTCGCGTCCCACGAGGGCCGGATCAAGAAGGACGTCGACGACGCGCTGGTCCGCGCGGGCACCTACCGTGGCGGCCACGGCACCGTGGCCGTCGCCTACGAGCGGACCCACCGGGGCCTGCCGGTCTTCGGTGGTGACTTCGTCGTGCTGACCGACGACGCGGGCAACGTCGTCGACTCCTCGGTCGCCCAGACCAAGCAGATCCAGGTCTCCTCCCTGAAGCCCGGCATCGGCGCCTCCGCGGCGGCCGAGGCGGCGGGCAGCCGCTTCGACCGGGTCACCGACACGGGCGCGGCCGAGAAGGTCGTCTACGCCCTCGGCACCCCGCGGCTGGCGTGGAAGGTGCCGGTCAGCGGCACCCAGGGCGGCGAGCGCGCCGGCGAGGACGTCTACGTCGACGCGCGCACGGGCCAGGTCGTCGACTACACCGTCACCCTCGCGCACGGCACGGGCGACGGGTTCCACAACGGCCCGGACCCGCTGTCCTTCCGCACCACCGGCTCCGGCTCGAGCTACAGCATGACGGACCCGTCCGTTCCCGGCCTCACGTGTGGCCAGGCCAACTACCAGACGCGCAGCATCCCCGTGCTGACCGGCACCGACGACGTGTGGGGTCAGGGCAACACGACGATCGAGAGCGGCTGCGTGGACGCGATGTACTCCGTCCAGCAGACCGACGCCATGCTGAAGAGCTGGCTGGGCCGCAACTCCTTCAAGGGTGACGGCACCTCGTGGCCGATCCACGTGGGCATGTCGGACGCCAACGCGTTCTACTGCAACGGCCAGGCCGACTGCAGCGGCCGCAACGAGGTCCAGTTCGGCAAGAACGCCGCCGGAAACTGGGTCTCCTCCCTCGATGTCGCCGGGCACGAGATGGGCCACGGCGTCGACGACTACACGCCCAGCGGCATCTCGCGCCGGGGCACGCAGGAGTTCGTGGGCGACGTCATCGGCACGCTCGCCGAGCACTACGACAACCAGCCGGCCCCCTTCGACACACCGGACTACCTGATCGGCGAGGAGGCCAACATCGCCGGCAGCGGCGAGATCCGCAACATGACCAACCCGGCGGCCGAGGGTCACCCGGTCTGCTACACGACCGCGATCGACACGACCCAGGTGCACGCCGCCGCCGGTCCGGGCGACCACTGGTTCTACCTTCTCTCCAACGGCGGCACCTCGCGCTGCGACAGCACCAGCGTGTCCGGCATCGGCATCCAGAAGGCCGGCAAGATCTTCTACAACGCGATGCTGCTCAAGACGACCGCCAGCGGCTACCGCGCCTACCGCACCTGGACCCTGCAGGCGGCCAAGACCCTCTACCCGAGCAGCTGCGTGGAGTTCAACGCCGTCAAGAGCGCCTGGGAGGCCATCAACGTCACCGCGCAGACCGGTGAGCCGACCTGCACCGGCGGCGGCACCGGCGACGTGTCGGTGACCAACCCGGGCAGCAAGACCGGCACGGTCGGGTCCGCCGTCAGCAACGTGACGCTGGCAGCCAGCGGCGGCACGTCGCCGTACACCTGGACCGCCACGGGCCTGCCCAACGGCCTGTCGGTCAGCACCGCCGGCGTCATCTCCGGTACGCCGTCCGCGGCAGGCACGTTCAACGTGACCGTGACCGCTCGCGACTCGGCGTCGACGCCGAAGACCGGTTCGGCCTCGTTCACGTGGACGATCACCGGCGGAGGCGGCGGCAGCCAGCTGCTGGCCAACCCGAGCTTCGAATCCGGTGCGACGAGCTGGGCCGGCACCGCCGGGCCGATCACCAACAACTCGGGCAAGCCCGCGCGCACCGGCTCGTGGAAGCTGTGGCTCGGCGGCAACGGCTCGACCTCGACGGAGACGATCACCCAGAACGTGACCGTCCCGTCGACCGCCACCGCGGCGGCGCTGTCCTACTGGATCCGCACCGACACGGCCGAGTCCGGCTCGACGGTCTACGACCAGATGCGGGTGCAGGTGGTCGTCGACGGCGTCACCACGACGCTCAAGACGTTCACCAACGTCGGCACCAACGCGACGTACACGAACTTCAGCCACAGCCTGCTCGCCTACAAGGGCAAGCAGGTCACGGTGAAGTTCCTGATGAACGAGGACTCGTCGCTGCAGACGAGCTTCGTGGTCGACGACACCGCGGTCAACGTGTCCTGACCTGCCTCACCCATCGAACGCCGGCGGTTGCTGCTCGGGCGGCAGCCGCCGGCGAGCACGTGGCGCAGGTGTGCAGCAACCGTCTCGACCACGGGGGCGGTGGTTTCGAGACAGGCGCTAGCGCGCGCCTTCCTCAACCAGCGAAACGGCGAGCGCGCCCTCCTCAACCAGCGAAACGGCGAGCGCGCCTTCCTCAACCAGCGAAACGGCGACCGCGCCCTCCTCAACCAACGAAACGGCGACCGCGCCCTCCTCAACCAGCGAAACGGCGACCGCGCCTCCTCAACCAACGAACGGCGAGGTGACCGTTTCCCCCTTCCACGAACAGGAAATCCATGAAACGCGTCCTGCTGCGCACGTCCCTCGCCGTCACCGTCGCCGCCCTCGTCGCGACCGGCGTGCCGGCCACCTCGGCCACGCCGGCTGCCCCCGCGACCCTCGCGGGTCCCGACATCTCGGTGACCAACACCGGTGCCCACCTCGACCAGCTCCAGGCCATCGCAACCGCCAACGGCGGCAACCGCGCCACCGGCCGACCCGGCTACCTCGCCTCGGTCAACTGGGTGAGGTCGAAGCTCGACGCGGCCGGCTACACGACCACGGTCCAGCAGTTCTCGACCTCGTCGGGCGCGTCGTACAACCTGGTCGCGGAGTGGCCCGCCGGCAACGCCGACCACGTCGTCATGACCGGCGGCCACCTCGACAGCGTCTCGTCGGGGCCGGGCATCAACGACAACGGCACCGGCTCGGCCGGCATCCTCGAGACCGCGCTGACGTGGGCCGCGAGCGGCCAGGTGCCGAAGAACCGTGTGAAGTTCGCCTTCTGGGGTGCCGAGGAGCAGGGCCTGCTCGGCTCGAAGCACTACATGGCCAACCTGCCCGCGGCCGAGAAGGACAAGATCGAGCTGTACCTGAACTTCGACATGATCGGCTCCCCCAACCCCGGCTACTTCGTGTACGACGACAACGCGGCCGGCGACGGGGCGCGCGACGACCTGACGGCGTACTTCGACTCGGTCGGCGTGCCGTGGGAGTACATCGACGTGCAGGGCCGCTCCGACCACGCGGCGTTCCGCAGCCACGGCATCCCGACGGCCGGCACGTTCACCGGCGCCGAGGGACGCAAGACCGCGGCCCAGGCGCAGAAGTGGGGCGGCACGGCCAACGCGGCGTTCGACCCGTGCTACCACGCGTCGTGCGACACCCGCACCAACGTGGACAACACCGCGCTCGACCGCAACATCGACGCGATCGGGCACATGGTGTGGAGCTACGCGCAGGAGGAGTACGACACGACACTGCCGCCCGGCGACAACCTCGTGGCGAACCCGGGCTTCGAGTCGGGCGCGGTGACCTGGACCGGTACGTCGGGGGCGATCACCACCAACACCGGCCGGCCGGCACGCACCGGCGCGTGGAAGGCATGGCTCGGCGGCAACGGTCGCACCACCACCGAGAACATCACCCAGTCGGTGAGCATCCCGGCGTCAGCAGGCAGCGCGACGCTGTCGTTCTGGGTGCGCATCGACACCGCCGAGACGGGCTCCACGGTCTACGACCGCACCCGGGTGCAGGTGGTCGACGGCGCGACGACGGCGACCCTGGCGACGTACTCGAACGTGAACGCGACGGGCGGCTACGTGCAGAAGACGCTGGACGTGACGGCGTACAGGGGGAAGACGGTGGCGGTGAAGTTCCTGACCACCGAGGACGCCTCGCTGCAGACCAGCTTCGTCGTCGACGACGTGTCGCTGACGACCGGCTGAGCATCGGTGAGGGCGCTGGCCCCGACGTAGGCTGGCGATCATGCGTCCCCGCCTCGTCGTGGCCCTCGCCCTCACCGGCGCCCTGCTCGTCCCGACCGCCGGCAGCCTCGCCAGCAATGCCGAGGCACCACGGCTGACGGAGAAGCAGTGCCGCTCGGCGTGGCTCGACCTGCGCGCCTTCCACGGCGAGAACGGCAACCCGCGCGGTCCGGTGCCGACGCTCAGCAAGCGCTGGAACACGCGGTACACGAAGGCCGGACGGTTCGGCCACCACGCCGGAGCGGCCAGCTGTGACGCGCGCATCCAGCGCTTCGCCCAGCAGTGGAACCGGCTCGAGAGCCTCCAGTACGACCTCCAGGACGTCGATCCCCGCGCGCAGCTGGCGCGCGCCGAGGCCGACCGCCTGCACGCCCTCGAGCGCGACGACGCCAGCAGGCTGTCGCCGGAGCTCGAGGCGGAGTTCGCGATCGCGCGGCACGAGGCTCCGCTCGCCATCGAGGACCTGGCGGGCGTCCTGGCCAAGGCCCCGGCGGTCGACCTCGACGACAAGCCCGCACGGCGCGACTACCTGCACGCGGTGGCCACGGTCGCCGCGACCAGCCCGCACGTGGTCGAGTTCGACCGCGCCATCGGCGAGATCTCCGACGCGGAGCTGCACGAGGAGTAGCCGGCTACGTCCCGAGCTGCGAACTGCGGCCCCACTGCTCCAGCAGGTGGGCGAGCCGGCTGCGCTCCAGGTCGCTGAGGTCGGAGAGCAGCCGGTGCTCGTTGGCGACGTGCACCCCGATCAGCCGGTCGACGAGCTCGAAGCCGGCGTCGGTGAGCCGGATGCGCCGTGACCGCGCGTCGTCGGCGCAGACGGCCCGGGTGACGAGGCCGGCCTTCTCGAGGCGGTCGATCCGCTTGGTCACCGCACCCGACGTCACCATCGTGGTCGCGCCGAGCTCACCAGGCGTCAGCTCGTACGGCGTCCCGGAGCGGCGCAGCGCCGCGAGGATGTCGAACTCGCCGTCGGACAGGCCGGCCTCCGCGAACACCGGGCGGAGCTGCTCGTGCAGCGCCTCGGACAGCCGGTGCAGGCGACCGATGATCCCCATCGGCGAGACATCGAGGTCGGGACGCTCGACGTGCCACTGCTGCATCAGCCTGGCGACATGGTCGGGTTCCATGGCTGGACTATATCTGCTCAGGAAACTATTATGTCTTCCATGGAAACTAAAGGCGCCGGGCTCTCCACGATCATGCTCACCGCGGTCGCTCCCTCGGCCTGGGGCACGACGTACATCGTGACCGAGCAGTTCCTGCCGCCCGATCGGCCGATGTTCGCCGCGCTCGTCCGCGCGTTGCCGATCGGGCTGGCCCTCCTGGCCTGGCGCCGGCAGTTGCCGCAGGGTGACTGGTGGTGGAAGGCCGCGCTGCTGGGCCTCTTCAACATCGGCCTGTTCTTCCCCTTGATCTTCGTCTCCGCCTACTACCTGCCAGGTGGTCTGGCGGCCACCGTGCAGGCTTTGTCGCCGCTCGCGGTCATGGCCATCGCCTGGGTGCTGATCAAGGAGCAGCCGGGAGCGCTGCGCGTCGTGGCGGCGCTGGTCGGGCTGACCGGAGTCGGCCTGCTGGTGCTGCAGAGCCCGGACGGCGTGACCGCGCTCGGTCTCGCGGGCGCGTTCGGATCCGTGCTGATCTCGGCGCTCGGCTTCGTGCTCGTCAAGCGGTGGCCGGCGCCGGTCGACCTGCTCACGCTGATGTCGTGGCAGCTGGTCGTCGGCGGTCTGTTCCTGCTCCCGGTCGCCTTCCTCGTCGAGGGGGCACCCCCGGCCATCGACGGCCGGGCCGCGTTCGGCTACGCGTGGCTCGCCGTCGTCGGCACCGGACTGGCCTACTTCTGCTGGTTCCGCGGACTCACCCGGATGCCTGCCGGTGGCACGGCCCTCATCGGCCTGGTCAACCCGGTCGTCGGCACCGTGCTCGGCGTCGCGTTCGCCGCCGAGGCGTTCGGGCTCGCCCAGGCGCTCGGCATGCTCCTGGTGCTCGGCGGTGTGCTCGCCGGCCAGCCGGCGGTGGTGGCGCTGCTACGGCGCCGAGCGCGAGTGACGGAGACCTCGCTCGAACCGCCCGCAGCAGAGCTGGTCGGTGCCGGGAGCGGAACTCGATGAACACCTCGTCGTAACAAGGATCGGGGTCCCGGACACTACTCACACATGGGCAAGGAACGGGACGTCCCCGAGTTCACCAGGGTCTGGCACGGCGACGGGCCGCGGGTGGCGGCGTACGCGCGTCGTCATGTCGACGCCGGTGAGGTGCCGGACGTGGTCTCCGAGACGTTCCTGCAGGCATGGCGTCGCTGGGACGAGGTGCCCGTGCCGCCCCTGCCCTGGCTGATCGGCACCGCTCGCAAGGTGGTGGGCAACCAGCGCCGGGGTGAGAAGCGCCGCCGGGCGTTGCACGAGCGGCTGGCCCTGCTGGACCATGCCGCGCGGTCGGCGGAGGACGCCGGCCTGCTCGCCACCGACCGCATCGATGCGCTGACGACCCTCGCCGCCCTCCCGGAGGAGCAGCGAGAGGCGCTGCTCCTCGTGGCGTGGGACGGGCTCAGCCCGGAACAGGCCGCCGCCGTGATGGGCGTGCGGCCCGGCACGTTCCGCGTGCGCACCCACCGGGCCCGCACCGCGGCCCGACAGGCCCTCGACCACGCCGAACCCTCACCCCGTCTCGCGCAGCTCAGCCTGCCGACCCTTCCGAAAGGTGGCACCAGATGACCAAGCCCTCGATCGAGGACCCGTTCACGGCACTCGCTCCCCTCCCGGAGCAGCTCGACCAGACGTGGGCACGGGAAGCGTTGGCCCGCATCGTCGCGGACGAGCCGCCGGCACGGTCGCCCCGGGCCGCTCGTCACCGCACCGCCGCACTCGCCCTGGGCGGCGCCATCGCCCTGACCACGGGCACGGGCGTGGCCGTCGCGACCGGGAGCCTGGACCCGGTCGGCACCGTCAAGGACGTCCTGCTCGGCTTCAGCAACGAGCCGAACACCACGGGCAACACCGTCGGCACGATCCACGACCCGAAGCTCGTGGCCGAGATCGAGCGCGCCAACGGTGCCGTCTACGCGGTCTGGTTCGCGACCACCTCGTCGGGAGACCTCTGCACCGCCGAGACCCGGGGCGACACGACGTGGGACGGCGCGGGCCGGCCTCCACCCGGCGACCTCGACTATGGCTGCGCATACAACGTGGTCGACCCCGACGACCCCGACCAGGACAGGGTCATCCAGCTGACGCGGCCAGACCAGATCAGCGTGCTCTTCGAGGAGTTCGAGGACCCGATCCTCTACGGGGTGTCGCCGTACGACGACGCCGTTGCGGTGCACGTGCGCGGCGATGGCGTCGACCGGACCCTCCCCCTCCGGCCGGACTCGCTCGGCTACGGGGCAGCCCTGCCCGGCGCATCTGGCGCCGACCAGCTGGACCTGACCTTCCTCGACGCGGCCGGCCGGACGGTCGGCAACCGGACGGTCCTCGGCTTCGACGACTGAGCGCGCGCTCGCGGCGTCAGCCGACGGTGACGGTGACCTCGTTGGACTCCGTGCCCTTGTCGGTGTCGACCACCCGGAACTTGTTCTCGCCGGGCCGGCTCGTCATGACGTACGTCGCGAACGTGCGGTCGCCGACCGACACGGTCACCGGGAAGTCGGCCCACGCGCCGTCCTCGAACCGCTGCACCTGGAGGATCGCGCCCTCACCCTGCGGGTAGGTGCCGGTCAGGTCGATCTGGCCCATCGCCGAGACCTGGGTCTGGCCGGCCGACAGCGTGATGCCCGTGTCGGGCGTCTCGGTGGTCGCGGGGTCGGTGGTCGTGATCGTGGGCGTCGGCAGGTTGGGGTCGAGCGTCATCAGGGGGCCGCTCGGGTCGCCGGTCTCGACCGGGTCCGGGAGGAACAGCGACTGGCCGGACGTCGCCTGGCCAGACGAATCCCCGTCGCCACCGCCGATGCCGAGCACCCTGGTGCCCATCAGCGCCGTCAGTCCGGCCAGCAGCCCGACGACGAGGCCCACCCCGACCAGCGCGACCAGGCCGGTCAGGACGGGTCGCTCGGTGGGCTCGGACGGACGGTCCGCCACGGTGACCTCCAGGTTCGGCTCGGACGTGTGCTTCGCGGCCATTGTTCCCGATGACCAAGGGCGGGCGTAAACGCCGGTTGTCCACAGGCCGCCGGCGACGCGTTTCGGCCCACCGCGACCGTGGGCAGATTCGTGTCATGACGGACATCGTGCGCATCAGTCCCCGGGCCGTGCAGGCCCTGGCCCAGCAGCTCGACGCCACCGGCAGCGCGGTGACCGGGGCGGCGCGGATCGACGTACCCCGGGAGATCTACGCCCAGCCGTACGTCGACGACTCGCTCGCCAGGATCGAGCGCGCCGCCTGCGCGGCCGGCTCCCAAGCCGTGGTCCTGGCGTCCGACATCGATCGCTTCGTCGCGGAGACCGCGGCCACCGACGGCCTCGTCTCCGACCGCTTCGCCGCGCAGGAGTGGCGGGCATGACCTTCGAGCCGATCCGCATCGGGCGCTACCGCTGCGACCCCGAGCCCGCCCGCGTCCTCGCCCGGGAGCTGCACGAGCTCTCGCAGGCCGCGGCCGACCTCGAGGCGGCCTATACGGCGGGAGCCCGTCTCGACCGCGGGGAGCTTGACGGAGAAGCCGGAGTCTCGTTGCGGCTTCGGTGCCGGCTGCGGCTGGACACTGCCGGGCAGCTCTGCACCAACCTGCACTCGCTGGGCGGCGCGGCCGAGGAGCTGGCCCGCGACACGTACGGCATCGGCATCCTCCTCGACGAGATGGTGCACATCGCCCGGGATGGCGGGTTGGCCCTGTCGGACGGCTCGATCCACCCTCCGCATGCCACGACGAGGATCGAGGACACGCCCGCGCTGGTGCAGGGCTGGCGGGCCTGGGACCGGCTGACGGCCCGGCACGCGGACGTCGCTGCGAGGTACGAGCGCACGGTCGACGACTGGGTCCGGGCGCTCGGCCGCCACGGCTTCAGCGACGGGCGCGACGTGCTGCCGCCGTCGGGCCCGTCGACCATGCTGGGCGAGCAGCACCGCCTCGACGCCGAGTCGCGCGCGCAGTGGGTCGAGGGCCACCGCGGCCGGGACGGCGAGTGGGTGCACGCCCACTGGCAGCCGATCGGACCGGACGGTCACGGCACGTTCTTCGCAGCGGGCAGTCCGCACGCCGGCGAGCACCCGACCGGCGCCACGCGGGCGCGCTGGGTCGACGGTCGCTGGGAGCCGGTGGTGCCGGAGCCACGCCCGCCGGCGATCGCGTGACTACGTCTGTGTCTCGGTTTCGAGGCTCAGGCGCCAGGGCGCCCTCGCACCTCAACCAGCGACAGCGGCGCCAGGGCGCCCTCGCACCTCAACCAGCGACAGCGACGCCAGGGCCCCTTCGCACCTCAACCAGCGACAGCGGCGCCAGGGCCCCTTCGCACCTCAACCAGCGACAGCGGCGCCAGGGCCCCTTCGCACCCCAACCAGCGACATTGCCCGCTGGTTGAGGTGCGAGCGCAGCGAGCCTCGAAACCAAGGGCTCGCTCAGCCCAGGCGGATCCGCGCACCCCGACGCGGCACGCTGGTGATGTTGCGGACCTTGGGGTCGTCGTCGCCGACGGCCGTGACGTCGTACGCCGTGAACACCTCGCGCAGGACGGCCACGCCCTCCATCAGCGAGAAGCCGGCGCCGATGCAGCGGCGTACGCCGCCACCGAAAGGGATCCACGTGTTGGTGGGTGGGTTCTGACCCAGGAAGCGCTCGGGCCGGAACACCTCGGGGTCGGGATGGTTGTCCTCACGGGAGTGCGCGATCAGGATCGACGGGCCGATGGTGGTGCCGGCGGGCAGGTCCCACCCGGCGACCGTGGCCGGCTTCATCAGCGTGCGTACGACCATCGGGATGACGGGGTGCAGCCGCATCGACTCCTTGAGTACGGCGTCCAGCCAGGCGTCGTCGCCGGTGCGCGCGGCCTCCCGCGACCGGGCCAGGAGCTCGGGGTCGCGGCCGACCTCGTAGAGCGCCCACGCGAGCGCCGTGGCCGTCGTCTCGTGCCCGGCGAGCAGCAGCGTGACGAGCTGGTCGCGCAGCTCGGTGTCGGTGAGCGCGTCACCGCCGTCCTCGATGCAGATCAGCCGCGACAGCACGTCGGTGCGCTCGGTGAGGTCGGGGGCCCTGCGCCGCTCGCGGATCTCGGCGTAGATGAGCCGGTCGAGCTCGACGGCGTTGTCGACGGTGCGCTTCCACGGCCCGTAGCGCTGGAGCTTCGGCCAGCCCCAGCCCAGCAGCACGACGGGCGAGATGTCGACGGTGCGGTTGACGCGCGGCCGCATCTCGGCCAGCCGGGTCTCGTCGGTGACGCCGAAGACCACGCGCAGGATGACCTCGAGGGTCAGCGCGTTCATGCGCTCGTGGGAGCGCAGCTCCTGGCCGCGGCGCCACGAGCCGACCTCCGCACGCGCGACCTCGCTGACGAGTGCGGAGTAGTCGTGCAGGGCATGGCCGTTGAACGCCGGCATCAGCAGCTTGCGGGCGCGCTTGTGCTCGCCGGAGTCCTGGAGGAGCAACGAGTGCTCGCCCATCATCGGGCCGAGGATCGCGTTGCCCTTGCCGGCGTGGAACACCTCCGGGTCGCCGGCGAAGATCTCCTTCGCGTGCTCCGGCCGCGTGAACAGCACCAGCGGCCGGCCCTGCGGGATCAGCCGCACGGTGAAGACGTCGCCGTAGCGCCGGTGCATCCACGGCACGAACCGATGACGGAAGCGCAGCAGGCCCGCGCTCTGCGCGATGACCGGCCAGCGCGGCCCCGGTGGCAGGGCGCTCCGGTCGTACGGCGGCGGCGTGGGGCCGCCGAACGGGGTCATGGTGCGGTAGCGGTGGTCAGCGAGCTCGGCGATCTCGTCGGTCCCGGTCCGGGTGCTCATGCTTGGCATACTACGAGTACGGCGACGGGATGGGCCCCCTGTTTCAGTCCGCCGGCTCGATGAGGGTGACGGAGTGGCGCAGCACCGGCGACGTCTGCCCGGCCCGACAGGTCAGCAGCGCCCGGTCGGGCCCGTGCGTCGTCTCGACGGTCACGCTGAACGAGCCCGCGGGTGTCGTGAACCGCGCGGTCACGACGTAGTCACCGCCCGGCAGGTCGGTGTGGTCGTGCTCGACGTGGTGCACGACGTCTACCCGGCTCTCCCCCAGCTCGCGGCGCAGCGCGATCTCCGCGGTCTGCACCGACATCGGCAGGTTGCTGCGGCCGCGCATCAGGTCGAGGTCCAGGTGGCCGTCGAGGTGGCCGCGGACGAGCGCGGCGGCGGTTTCGGGCCCGACGCGGCCGTACGTGACTCCGTCGGGCAGGACCAGCACGTTGCCGGCGAAGCGGTCACCCCCGGTGTGCGAGCACTCCCAGGAGTCGATGCCGGCGGAGGCGAGCGCCAAGGCAACCGGCCTCCCGAGCTCGGCGCAGCACGCGTCGTGCCGGCCGTGGGTGCAGACCAGGACCAGTGGGTCGGTGTGCGGGGTGAGCCCCAGCGACCGGCCGACGGCCAGCGGCGCGAGGTCGAGCCCGGCGACGTCGTGCACCGAGTCGAGGGAGGTCGACTCGACCCAGCCGCCGCCCGCGTTGACGCGGACGGCGAAGACCCGGACCCCGTCGGTACGTCTCTGGCCGGCGCGCCGGATGAGCAAGGGCCGCACCCCACGCAGCGCGCCGAGCGCGTCGCGGACCTCGGCGGGGAGGCGGCTGTCGCGGAGGATCGCGTTGCCCCAGGGCCCGGAGTCCTCGACGAGCAGGAACGACCGGACGGTGGAGGCGGTGCCCTCGAGCTCATCTCCGCGCGCCAGGCTCTCGGCCGCGCAGCGGCTCACCGGTGCACCGTGAGGGCGCCCTCGCGCACGAGCCGGCGGCAGAGCACCAGCGCACTCTCGGGGTCGAGCAGGTCGTTCAGGTCGGCGGGGCGGAGCTCCGACTGGTCGGCGACCCGCTCGAGGGCCGGGCGCAGCCGGGCGGGTACGTCGAGGTGCCGGTCGCCCAGCAGCACCCGCAGCGTCTCCCCGGTGTCCACGAGCCAGAAGGGTCGCCCGGGCCGCCGGTGCAGCAGGGTGTCGCCGGCGACCGCGGGCAGCTCGAACCGGTCGCGCAGCGCGCCCGCCAGCGACATCGGCCGCGACGCCAGGAAGCCCTCGGCCTGCTCGCGCGCGAGCGCGTCGGCATCGAGACCGCGGACGGCGTCGGCCAGGCCGGTCAGCCGGTCGGCGAGTCCGGGACCCAGCGAGCCCGGCTGGTCGACGTACGCCGCGGGCAGGTGGCCGTCGTCGACCGCGTCGAGCAGAGGGGTGACGGCGCGGCGTACGAGATCGCGCCAGGTGAGCTGGTTGATGCCGAGGGTGACGTGGAGGGAGGCGGTGTCCTGGGCACGCGCGGCGTGCGGGGTGCCGGTGGGCAGGTACATCACGAGACCGGGCTCGAGCAGGATGTCCTGCACGCCGTCGTCGGTGTGCACCTCCCAGCGCTTGCTGCCGTGGGTCTGGAAGACGAAGACGTCGTGGGAGTCGGAGTGCACCGCGAAGCCCTGTGATCCGGGCGGGGTGAGGTAGGCGTTCGCCTGGCAGGGATGCCCGAGCTCGGCCTCGAGCTCACCGACCAGCCGGGTGAGCGGGGGCCAGTAGCGCTGCAGCCCCTGGAGCACCACGCTGGCACCGTCGTCGACGAGGTCGAGCAGCTTGCGGGAGTCGACGAGCCCGGTCAGCGGCTTGCCCGCCAGGGTGCCGCCCTTCGTGTACGACGACTCGGGGAGCACCGTGCCGTCGCGTGCCAGCCGGACCGCCGGAGTGCGGATCGCGGTCGTCGTCAGCAAGGCGTCGACGTCGTCGAGCGAGAGCAGCCCGACCAGCCCCGCGGGGTCGGTCTGGTGCAGGTGGACGCGGGACGCCCAGACCTTCTGCGCGAAGGCCTGGGCATCACCGCTGAGCAGGTCGAGAGCGCTCAGGACGAGACCTCAGCCGTCCGTGCCGTCGGCGTCGGTGGAGTCGCCGTCGGTGGCGTCGGTCGAGTCGCCGTCGGTGCCGTCCGAGTCGCCGCCGTCGGTGCCGTCGGCGTCGCCGCCGTCGGTGCCGTCGGCGTCGGCCGGGCCGGGGACCGAGCCCGCCTCGGGCGTCGCGGAGGTGGCCATCTCATCGTCGCTCAGGCCACCGGTGGGGTCTTGGGGAGTCGTCGTCATCGCTGCCTCCTGGTAATCGGCGGCGGGCGATCCACCGCAGGGCTCTAGTCCTACTCCGCCCGTCAAGTGCGGGCTACACCGGTGTCGGTGAACACCCGGTGACGAGCTACGTGGCGGTCGCGACCGCTCGCAGCGCGGCGCGCTCGCGGTCGCGGTAGGACCGCGGACTCGTGCCGTAGGTGCGTTTGAAGGCGGTGCTGAACGTGAACGGGCTGCCGTAGCCGGTGGCCCTGGCCACCGCCGTCACCGTCGCGTCGTCGGCGAGCAGGAGATCGGCCGCGAGGGCCATCCGCCAGCCGGTCAGGAACGTCATCGGCGGCTCTCCCACGACCTCGTGGAACCTCCGGGCCAGGCTCGCCCGCGAGACACCGACGGCGGAGGCCAGCTCCGCGACCGTCCACGGGTGCCCGGGGTCGTCGTGCATCATCCGGACCACCCGCCCGACCATCGGGTCTGCGTCGGCGCTGAACCAGACCGGCACGGCGACCTTCTCCGCCGCGAAGGCGGCGCGCAGTGCACTGATGAGCAGCAGGTCGAGCAGCCGGTCGAGGATCACCTGCTGGCCGGGCTCCTCCTTGACGATCTCCGAGGCGAGCAGGCCGACCACCGGGCTGTCCCAGTCGGCGGCCCGGAGGACGACGAGCGGCGGGAGCGAGTCGAGCAGCCGCCGGCTCACCTCGCCCTCCGACTGGTAGGTGCCGACGAGCATCACGTCGGAGCCGGTCGCGGCGTTGCCCCAGGTGCGCACGCCCAGCTCCATCGACTGCACGAGGCTCCGACCGTCGAGCGTGCGGCAGTGGCCTCCTGGGTCGATGACGATGCTGGGCTCCGTGGCGGGCTGGTCGGCGACGACGTACGGGTCGGACGCACGGATGATCAGGACGTCGCCGGTGCGCAGCTCGACGGGCTCCTCGCGACCCGGGGGCAGCAGCCACGCCGAGCCGTGGGTGACGACCGTGACACTGAGCGGAGCGTCGTCGTCGATGCGCATCGACCACGGCGGCTCGAGCACGATCCGCATGACGAAGGCGCTGCGGGCGCGGGGTCCGTCGAGAAAGCCGGCGAGCGGGTCCATCGTCGTACAGTAGACGATTAGACATGTATTTGACCACCAGAACTATGGAGAGTCTCGTGCGACTCGGGCTTGATGGGGTCATGACCACATCAACCGAGAAGATGGAGACCACGCTCGTCATCGGCGGGCACGGCAAGACCGGCAGTCGGGTCGCCGAGCGACTCGCAGTAGCCGGCCAAGCGGTGCGCATCGCGTCCCGCTCGACCACACCGCCCTTCGACTGGCACGACGAGTCGACCTGGGACGCCGCGCTGGACGGGACCCGGAGCGCGTACGTGACGTTCCAGCCCGACCTTGCCGTCCCGGGCGCCGGCGAGATCATCCGGGCGTTCGGGGCGGCGGCTCGCGAGCACGGGCTCGACCACCTCGTCCTGCTCTCCGGGCGCGGCGAGGAGGAGGCCCAGGCCTGCGAGCTCATCCTGGAGAACAGCGGGGTGCTGACCACGATCGTGCGCTGCGCGTTCTTCGCGCAGAACTTCAGCGAGCACTTCCTCGTGAGCGACGTGCAGCACGGTGTGGTCGTGCTGCCCGCGGGCGACTGCCCCGAGCCCATCGTCGACGTCGACGACGTCGCGGAGGTCGCCGTCGCCGCCCTGCTCGGCCAGACCCAGCCGGGACGGGTCTACGAGCTCACCGGCCCGGAGCTGCTGACCTTCCACGACATGGCGGTCGACCTGAGCAAGGCGACCGGCCGGACGATCACCTACGTGCCCGTCGGCATCGAGGAGTACGTCGTCGCGGCGGTCGAGGCGGGCGTCCCCGCCGACGAGGCCGAGATGCTGGGCGAGCTGTTCGCCTCCATCTTCGACGGTCACAACGCGTCGCTCGCCTCGGGCGTCGACGAGGCGCTGGGCCGGCCCGCCCGCGGCTTCGGTGAGTTCGCGGAGCAGGCAGCGGCGACCGGCGTGTGGGACGAGGTGCAGTCATGAGCGCCGTGGGGAAGACCCTGCTGACGCTGGCGACGACGACCGTCGGCCTCACCGCGGGCGTCATGTTCGACTGGCAGCTGGCGATCATGCCGGGGCTGGGCGAGCTGTCGGACCGGGAGTTCGTCAGCGCGTTCCAGGCGTTCGACCGCTCGATCACGAACCCACTCGTCATCGGGGGCGCGTTCATGGGTGGCGCGGTGTTCCTCGTCGCATCCGCGGCCGCGCACCGACGCGAGCGCGGACGGTTCAGGCTGCTGGCCGCGGCGTCGGCGATCTACGTGGTCGGCGTGCTCGGCGTGACGATGGGAGGGAACGTGCCGCTGAACGAGAAGCTCGCCGAGGTCTCCGTCGCGTCGGCGAGCGACGCCGAGCTGGCGTCCGCGCGGAGCGACCTCGAGGGGCCGTGGAACGCGCTGCACCTCGTCCGGACCGGCACCTCGGTCGCGTCGCTCGTGCTCCTGGGCCTCGCCATGCTGACCCGTGACGAGAAGTTCGCAAGCCGGGCGAGCGTCGGGGCCGGTTCGTACGGCGCGGGCCGCTGACCCGCAGAGGCCGACCCGGGCGAGCCACCCCCCGGTTGAGGTGCGCGCGCAGCCTTGCGTTGAGGTGCGCGCGCGGCGGGCCTCGAACCAAGGGCACCGGACGCTTGGTTTCGAGGCTCGTCGCTGGCGCTCCTCGCACCTCAACCAGCGCTGACCTACGTGAGCAGCCCCCGGCGCCGCGCGATGGCCGCCGCCTCGGTGCGGGAGGCCGCGCCGAACTTGCCGAGGATGTTGGAGACGTGCACCGAGACGGTCTTGGCGCTGATGAACAGCTGCTTGCCGATCTCGCCGTTGCTGCGGCCCTGGGCGACGAGCTGGAGGATCTCCCGCTCGCGCGGGGTGAGCTCGTCGACGGCGGCGGGCTCGCGGCGTACGGCCTGGGAGCCCAGGGCCACCAGCTCGGCCACCAGGGGCGCGGCACCCAGCTCGTGGGCGGAGGCCCGGGCCGCGTCGGCCAGCTCGCGGGACGCGGCGGGGTCGCTGCCACGCAGGATCGCCGCCAGGCGGGCGCGCACCCGGGCCAGCTCGTGGACGTGGGCGTAGACCGCGAAGTGCTCCTCGGTGCCGCGCCACGCGGCGACCAGCTCGTCCTCACCGGGCGGCTCGATCTGGGCGGCCCAGCGCCAGCGCAGGTGCTCGGCGTCGAGGCGCACGATCCAGGCCCGCGTCTCGGGGCCGAACTCGATGCCCAGCTCGCGGTGGTAGTCGTAGACGCGGTGCCCGTCGACCAGCAGCGCGTCGGCGGTGTGGGCGAGCTCGTCGCGCTCGGAGGCGCTGAGCCGGGCGCGCGGCCGTGCCGAGCACGCCGATGGCCTGGGCCGCGAGCCGGAGCCGGGCCTGGAACCGCTCGTGCCAGGTCTTCGACAGCACCCCCACGATGTCGTCGTAGGTCATCAGGGCGAGGTCGACGTCGCCCGCGTGCTCCGCCAGCTCGAGCAGCGCCGTCGCGGCGGTGATGGCGACGATGCCCTCCTTGGGCCAGAAGCCGCGCACCGACCGGGCGAGCTCGCTCGCGCCGGGGTCGCCTCGACCGGCCAGCAGCTGGGCGTTGACCGCGTTGAGCATCGCCTCCGAGACGGGTGGCGGTGACTCGCCGGACACGTCGGCGAGCGCAGCGGCGGCGTCCCAGTGGCCAGCGACGTAGAGGACGGCCACCTCCATGAAGCGGCTCTCGAAGGAGTACGGCGACCAGGGCGTGCCGACCTCGACACCGCGGCCACGGGCGGCCGCGAAAGCTGCGACCGCCTCGTCGAACTCGGCGCGGTCCTGGTGGAAGCGGCCGAGCAGGTAGCGGGCCCGGAGCTCGGCGTTGACGGCGCCGGCAGCCCGGGCCTTCTCGATCACCTCGCGCAGCGAGACGCCGATCTCGTCGACGAGCGCGCGCCGGTCGAGCCCGGCCAGCGTGGTGTGGATGTCGGCGCTGAGCCGCGGCATGTCGAGCTGGCGGGTCAGCGCGAGCGCCTCGGTGGCGGCGTCGCGCGCCTCGTCGTGCCTCAGGTGGCCACTGAGGATGCGGGCATAGACCGCCAGCGACCTCGCACGCTGCTGCGGGCTCGCGTCGACGACCAGCTCGACTGCCTGCCGGGCCATCTCGAGCTCGTCGTACGGGTGGTCGGTGATCGCCAGGCCGAGCGCGAGACTCGTCATCACCCGCCCCCGGTCGGCGTCGGCGGCATCGGCCGGCATCTGCTCGAGCTGTTCGCGGAGCACGGCGTTGGCCCGCGGCACGTGGCCGGCGGCGGTCAGCGCGTCGGCGGTGCGGACCACGAGATCGGGCACGTCGATGTCGCCGAGATCGCCGACGGCCGGGTCGCTGACCAGGGTCAGCGCCTGCTCGTAGTGCTGCGCGGCCTCCTCGGGACCACCGACCCGCATCGCGTCGTCGCCCGCCTCGATGCTGGCGAACAGGGCGGTGCGCGGATCCTGGCCCAGGCGTGCGTGCCGGGCCAGCTCGGCCGAGGTGCCGACGGCCTCGCCGGTGCGCAGCACCTCGGCGTACGTCGCGTGCAGGCGCACCCGCTCGCCGGGCAGCAGGTCGTCGTAGACCGCCTCGCCGAGCAGGGCGTGCCGGAAGGCGTAGGCCTCGCGCACCGGGATGAGCACGTTCATCTCGACCGCGTCGCGCAGGGCGCCGTCGAGCGACCGCGGGTCGACGCCGGAGGCGGCGGCGAGCAGGCTGTGGGAGACCTGGCGGCCGGCGACGGCGGCGGTGCGGACCACCTGCCGCGCGGCGTCGTCGAGCCGGTCGAGACGGACGAGGAGCACGTCGGCGAGGTCGGCGGGCACGCCACCGGTCGCCCACGTGGCACCGACCAGCTCCTCGACGAAGAACGCGTTGCCCTCGGCACGGCTGACGATGTCGACGACGTCGTGCTCGGCGATCGGGTCGGGGTGCAGCAGCCGGACGAGACGGCGTACGTCGAGGGCGGCGAGCGGGTCGAGCTGGACGCGCTCGACGCCGCGCAGGCGCGCCCACTCTGCGACCTGGCGGCGGAGCGGGTGGCGGCGGTGGAGGTCGTCGGAGCGGTAGGACACGACGAGGTGGACCGGCGCCTCGAAGGGCCGGGTGAACAGGAAGCTGAGGAGGTCGCGCGTCGACTGGTCGGCCCAGTGGGTGTCCTCGACCACGACGAGCAGGGGGGCGTCGGCGGCGGCGCGGGTCAACAGCGCGTGCACCGCCTCGAACAGGTCGGCTCGCTGGAGCCCTCCGTCTTCGCGTCCGTCGTCGAGCGTGCGGATGCGGCGGCCGGGCTGGAGGCGCGCGAGGGCCGGGTGGTCCTCGAGGGTGTCGGCGGTGATGTCGGGCTGGTCGGCCACGAGGCGGCCGAGGATCTCGGAGAAGGCGAGGTAGGGCAGCGCGCTGTCGCCGAGGTCGAGGCTGTGGCCGGCGACGACCTGCCAGCCGGCGGAGTGTGCACGGTCGCGAAGCTCGGTGAGGAGGCGGGTCTTGCCGACGCCGGCGTCACCCGCGAGGAGGACGATCTGGCGGTCCTGCTGGTCCTGCTGGTCGCGTGCGGACGTGTCGATGCCGAGCCGGGAGCTCAGCTCCTTCAGCTCGGCATCGCGTCCGACGAGATCGGCGCTACGGGTGGGCACGGTGTCCATCATGTCGTGACCCACCGACAGCGTCGCCTGGATTGCCATGGGTGGCGCCCCGGGGTCAGCGGTCGGTGCGGGTGCGCTGACCCGACAGGAAGCGGCCCGGGGTCTGGTCCCGGTTCTCCTCCCGGCGGCGGCGCGACCAGGACTGCTTGACCTTGTTGGCGCGGTACTCGATCTCGGCGTTGAGGTAGTTCTCCGTGGTGTACATCTGGTTTCCCTTCTCACTACTGCAATCTGTCGGTGAGAAGAGATTCCGTCGCTGAGGTAGGCACGCACATCGGAGTCGTGCCCTATCTCTGCCGGCCCGGCTACCTCAGACGGGGGCGGCGGCTACCTCAGACGGACTCTGCGATGAGCCGGCCGCCCTGCCAGACCCCACTCACGAGGGGTACGCCGGGGCGGTAGGCCAGGTGGATGTGGCTGGGCGCGTCGAGCACGGTCAGGTCGGCCCGCCGGCCCACGGCGAGCACCCCCACGTCGTCGCGGTCGAGCGCCGCGGCACCGCCCGCCGTGGCGGCGTGGACGGCCTCGGCGGGGCTCATCCGCATCTCACGCACGGCCAGCGCGACGCAGAACGGCATCGAGCTGGTGAAGCACGAGCCGGGGTTGCAGTCGGACGCGATCGCGACGCGTACGCCGGCGTCGATCAGGCGGCGGGCGTCCGGGTAGGGCTGACGGGTCGAGAACTCCACCCCCGGCAGCAGGGTGGCGATGGTGCCGGAGTCGCGCAGCGCGTCGACGTCGTCGTCGGCCAGGAACGTGCAGTGGTCGACGGCGACCAGGCCGAGCTCGGCGGCGAGCCGGACACCCGCGCCGTACGTCAGCTGGTTGGCGTGGAGCCGGCCGCGGAGCCCAGCCGCGGCGCCGGCCGCGAGGATCGTCCGGGCCTGGTCGGCGTCGAACGCGCCGTCCTCGCAGAACACGTCGATCCAGCGGGCGTACGGCGCGGCGGCGGCGAGCATCGGGCCGGTGACGAGGTCGACGTACGCCGCGGGGTCGCTGTCGGAGGGCACCACATGAGCGCCGAGGAACGTCGTCTCCTCGGTGAACTGGCGCGCGACCGCGAGGCTGCGCGCCTCGTCGTGGACGCTGAGGCCGTAGCCGCTCTTGATCTCCAGCGTGGTCGTGCCCTGGCGGCCCATCTCCTGCACGAGGCGGGCGACGTGGGAGGTGAGCTGCTCGTCGGTGGCCGCGCGGGTGGCGGCGACGGTGGTGCGGATGCCGCCGGCGGAGTAGGGCTCGCCGGTCATCCGGGCGGCGAACTCCGGCGCCCGGTCGCCGGCGAACACCAAGTGGGAGTGGGAGTCGACGAAGCCGGGGAGCACGGCGCGGCCGCCCACGTCGTACTGCTCGTCCGCGGCCGGCGCGTCGTCGGACGGCCCGACCCACGCGATGCGGCTGCCCTCGATGACGACCGCGGCGTCGGCGACCAGGCCGAGCAGGCCGTCGCGCGCCGGGTCGTTGGTGACGAGCTCGCCGATGTGGGTCAGGACGGTCGTGGTCATGTCCACATCCTGCCGATGGCCTCGTCGAGCTCGCGGCCGACGTCGGCCCGGTCGCCGTGGCGCATCACGACCCGGCCGTCGACCATCACCTGCGTCACGTCTGCGGCGGTGGCCGCGAAGACGGCGGTGTTCTCGTCGGCGCCGGTGCCGGCGGTGGTCGGGGTGTCGGTGGCGATCGTGACGAGGTCGGCGCGCTGTCCGACGGCGATGGCGCCCGCGTCGTCGAAGCCGAGGCTGTCGTGCCGGGTGGCGGCGTCCAGCAGCTCTGCGGCGGTCCAGTGGCCGCGCTGCTGGGTCGCGAGTCGCTCGTCGAGCTCGGTCGCGCGCATCTCCTCGAAGAGGTCGATGACGGCATGGCTGTCGGAGCCGAGACTGAGCGGGCTGCCCGCCGTCGTGGAGCCGGCGGCTCGGCCCGATGCCGTCGCCGAGGTCGCGCTCGGTGGTGGGGCAGAAGCAGGAGGTGGTGCGGGAGTCGCCGAGCAGCGCGATGTCGTCGTCGGTGAGGTGGGTGGCGTGGACCGCGCTGGTCCTCTCGCCCAGGGCACCCTCGTCGTGGAGCAGGCGCGTCGGAGTGACGCCGTACGCCTCGAGGCAGGCCTCGTTCTCGGCGACCTGCTCGCTGAGGTGGACGTGCAGCGGCCTGCCATCGCTGGCGCTCACCACCTCGGCGAGCTGGTCCTTCGGCACGGCTCGCACGGAGTGGATCGCGGCACCGATGCTGACGCCGTCCTCCTCCTTGAGCGCTCGTGCGCGGTCGGCCCAGCGCTCGGCGTCGCCGTCGTCGTACCTCTTCTGCACGCCCACCGGAGCGGCTCCGAACCCGCTGCTGAGGTAGCACGTGTCGAGCAGCGCGATCCGGATCCCGGCGTCGCGTGCGGCCGCGATGAGGGCGCTGCCCCATGGCGTTCGGGTCGTCGTACGGCGTGCCGTCGGGCTGGTGGTGGAGGTAGTGGAACTCCCCCACGCTCGTGATGCCTGCCGCGAGCATCTCGCGGTACGTCGCCCGCGCGAGGGCGTAGTAGGAGTCGGGGTCGAGGCGCCCGGCGACGGCGTACATCTGGTCGCGCCAGGTCCAGAACGTGCCCCGCTCGCGCTGCGTGCGGCCTCGCAGGGCGCGGTGGAACGCGTGGCTGTGGCAGTTGGCGAGGCCGGGGAGGGTGAGGCCGGGGACTCGCTCGGTCGTTGCAATCGCGCCCACCGAGACGGAGGTGAACCGCCCACCCTCGATCTCCACGAGTACGTCGTCGCGCATCGCGCCGTCGACCCACGCCCGTTCGAGCAGCAACTGAGACGTCATCGGGCCAGCCGGACAAGGGTGTCGGCCAGCGCCTCGACGCCGACCAGGCAGTCGGCGGTGTCGGCGGACTCGTCGGGCGAGTGCGAGATGCCGGTCGGGTTGCGCACGAACAGCATCGCCGTGGGCGTCCCGGCGGCCGACAGGATGCCGGCGTCGTGGCCGGCCTGGGTCGCGATGACCGGCCAGTCGACGCCCTCGTGGTCCGTCGCGATGCGCGCCGCGAGCGAGGTGTCGAAGCCGACCGCGCCCGACACCGACTCGGCGGTCACGCGCAGGTGGGTGCCGTCGCGGCCCGCCCGGTCAGTGCCCTGACGCTCGATCTCACCGACGAGATCCGCCAGGGAGGACTCGGAGGAGCATCGCGCGTCGAGCCAGGCGGTCACCTGCGACGGCACCGCGTTGGTGCCGTTGGGCGTCACCTCGACCCGGCCGAAGGTCGCCCGCTGCCCGGCCAGTCGGGCCTGCTTGTTGGCCGCCAGCGCCGTCATGGCATAGGTCAGCATCGGGTCGCGACGGTCCTCCATCCGGGTGGTGCCGGCGTGGTTGGCCTCGCCGTGGAAGTCGAACCGATAGCGTCCGTGCGGCCAGATCTCGCTGGCCACCCCGACGGCCGCACCGCGATCGACGAGGTCGCGCCCCTGCTCGACATGCAGCTCCACGAAGCACGTGACGCCCGACAGGTCGACGAACCCACGCGACGGGTCGAGCCCCGCGTCGGCCAGCGCGTCGGACAGCCAGATCCCGTCGCGGTCACGGAGCTCGCGAGCGTCGGCCCACGCCATCGTGCCCGTGGCCAGCCGCGACCCCAGGCAGGCGAGCCCGAACCTCGAGCCCTCCTCCTCGACGAACACGCCGATCCCGATGGGCGTCGACACCGTCTCGCCGCGCGACCGCATCAGGTCGAGCGCCGCGAACGCGGACACGACGCCGAGCGGGCCGTCGTACGCACCACCGTCGAGCACCGAGTCGAGGTGCGAGCCGGTGAGCAGGCCGCCGCGGCGACCCTGCCCGGCCGGGTCCCACCACGCGATCAGGTTGCCGATGCCGTCGGCCTCGATGTCGAGCCCGCGCGCCGTCGCCTCCTCGCGGAACCACACCCGCAGCTCCGTCTCGGCGCTCGTCCACGGCTGCCGGAAGTAGCCGCCGCTGCGCTCGTCGCGGCCCACCGGGGTCAGGTCGCGCCACATGCGTTCGAAGCTCACCGCCACAGTCCACCCGTCCCGTGCCCGCCGGGCAACCGTGTCCACGGAGCGGCACTCTCGTATCCGAGACCACCGGCCGCGAGGCATGCTTCGGGCATGGAGTTCCAGGACGTCGTACGACGCCGGCGCATGATCCGCAGCTACGACGACCGTCCCGTCGACCCGCAGGTCATCGACCGCTGCCTCGACAACGCCACCCGCGCCCCGAGCGCCGGCAACAGCACCGGCTGGGCCTTCGTGGTGCTCGACGACCCGGATGCACGTCGACCGCTACTGGAAGTGCACGGCCGACCCGTCGGCGCCGAGCGCGTGGCTCGCCGGCATGATGCGCGCGCCGGTCGTGGTCCTGCCGTGCTCCAGCAAGGTCGCCTACCTGGACCGCTACGCCGAGCCGGACAAGGGCTGGGACGACCGCGACGAGTCACGCTGGTCGATGCCGTTCTGGCATCTCGACACCGCGATGGCGGCGCTGCTCATCCTCCAGACCGTCACCGACGAGGGCCTCGGGGCCTGCTTCTTCGGGATCCCGCCGGAGCGCGTCGACGACGTGCGTGGCGAGTTCGGCATCCCCGACACGCACGACCCGATCGGCGCCATCACGATCGGCCACCGCGCCGACGGCGGCACCGGCGGGCCGTCGAGGCGCCGGCGCGACGCGGTGTCCGACGTCGTGCACCGGGGTGGCTGGTCCAGTCGTCCGCCTGAGACCGGGTCCTGACCCGGCGCCAGGCGGACGACCCGGAGTAGGTTGCGCCCGTGACTCTGCGTGACGCCGACTTCGAGTCGGTCCGCGACCGGGCGGTCGCCAAGCTGCAGGCGCTGGTGCGGATCCCGACCGTCTCCCACCGCGATCCCGCCCGCGTCGACACCGACGCCTTCGACACGTTCCTCACCGAGCTGGCGGCGCAGTTCCCGCTGCTGCACGAGCGCCTCGACCTCACCCGCGTCCACACCCACGGCCTCCTCTTCCACTGGGGCGGGCGGGCCGACGACCGGCCGGTGGTGCTGATGGCCCACCTCGACGTCGTACCCGTGGAGGGCGAGTGGACCCACCCGCCCTTCGACGGCGTCATCGAGGACGGCGTGCTCTGGGGCCGCGGCACCCTCGACGACAAGGGGTGCCTGGTCGGCATCTGCGAGGCCGTCGAACGCCTGCTGGAGCAGGACTTCACGCCGGCCCAGGACGTCTGGCTCTCGTTCGGCTGCGACGAGGAGGTGTTCGGGCGGGCCGCGCCCCAGGCCGTTGCCGAGCTCGTACGCCGCGGCGTACGCCCCTGGTTCGTCCTCGACGAGGGCGGGGCCATCGCGCACGACGCCTTCCCAGGGGTGAACCCGCCGGTCGGCGTGATCGGCGTGACCGAGAAGGGCGTCACGTCGCTCGAGCTCACCGTCGAGGGCCGCGGCGGCCACGCCTCCACCCCGCGGAGGATGGGTCCGACGGCCCGGATCGCGCGCGCCGTCATGCGGCTCGAGAAGTCACCGTTCCCGGCGTCCGTGCCCGCGCCGACCCTCGAGCTGATGCGCCGCATCGCGCCCCATGCGCCGCTGGCGCTGCGGCCGCTGATGGCCAACGCCGGGCGCCTCAAGCCGGTGCTCACCCGGGCCCTGCTGGCCGCCGGCCCGGAGACCGCGGCGATGACCCGCACCACCGTCGCGGTCACGACGCTCTCGGGCTCCCCCGCCCTCAACGTCATCGCCGCCACCGCGACCGCCGGCCTCAACATCCGGATCATGGTCGGCGACACCGTCGCGGACGTCCTCGACCACGTGCGCAAGGCGATCCGCGACGACCAGGTGCAGATCGAGGTCGTCGAGGCCAACGAGCCGTCACCCGTCTCGCCGTACGTCGACGACGAGGCGTTCGCCCTGCTGGAGCGCACGATCCTGGCCGGGTTCGACGGCGCGGTGCCCGCGCCGTACGTGATGATGGCGGCCACCGACAGCCGCAGCTTCACCAGGATCTGCGACCGCGTCTACCGCTTCGCGCCGTTCCGGATGACCAAGGAGCAGCGCGAGTCGATCCACTCGTACGACGAGCGCATCGGGCTCGACGACTTCGCCGACGGGGTGCTCTGGTACCAGCACCTGATCGAGGGGATCAGCTGATGGCCACGACGACGAGCACTCCGACGGTCCCGGGACTCGCCAAGATCGTCGGCTTCCTGGTCGCCGTCGAGATCGCGTCGGGGGTGCTGCAGGGCTACTACACGCCGATCTTCCCGCAGCTCGCCGACCATCTCTCGATCTCCGAGGGCGACATCAACTGGTTCGAGGCTGCGCAGCTCATCCTGTCCGCGCTCTGCATCCCGCTGCTCGCACGGCTCGGCGACCTGATCGGCCACAAGCGGGTGCTCGTGCTGGCGACAGCCGTCACCGCCGTCGGCTCGTGGATCACCGTGGTCGCGCCGTCGTTCACCACGTTCCTCATCGGCTGGGCGCTCCAGGGTGCCGCAGTGATCTGGCTGCCGCTCGAGGTGGCGATCATCCACCGGCGTACCCGCGACTCCGGCCGCCAGGAGCTGCTCACCCGGCGCGGCGCGGCGGTGCTCGTCGGCGCGCTCGAGCTGGCCGTGATCGTCGGCGCCCTGACCAGCGGCGGCATCGTCGAGTCCCTCGACATGACAGTGGTCCTCGCGATCCCGGCGGTGGTGATCAGCGTCGTGCTCCTGCTCGTCTGGGTCGGCATCGAGGACACGCCCGGTGACGCCGAGGGCGGCATCGACTGGGGCGGCCTGGCCCTCGTGACCGGCGCGATCGGCATCCTGATGGCCGGCCTGATCGTGATCCGCCTGGAAGGCGCCGGATCCCTTGCCGGCTGGGCACTCGTCGTGCTCGGGGTGCTCGCGTTCGTGCCGTTCGTCCGCTACGAGCTGCGCCATCCCGACCCGATCATCGACGTCCGCCTCGTCGGCTCGCCCGGACAGTGGCCGATCCAGCTGACGGCGTTCCTGTTCGGCATCCCGGTGCTCGGCGGGCAGATCCCGCTGTCCACGTTCGCGCAGGCGGATCCGGCCGTCCGCGGCTACGGCCTCGGCGCCGACTCGGCGTTCGTGTCGACGCTGATCGGGGTCTACGTCATCACCCTGGCTGTCGGCGCGTTCACCCTGCCGCTGACGACGCGCTGGTTCGGAGTACGCCGCACGCTGGTCCTCGCCTGCCTGCTCGTGGCCCTCGGCTACGCGCTCTGGATCCCGTTCCACGACGAGACCTGGCAGGCGCTGACCAACATGGCGATCGCCGGCGTCGGCTCCGGTGCCCTGGTCGCGTCGCTGCCGGCCGCGGCCGCTGCGACCGCGCCGCCCGACCGCACCGGCATCGCGACCGGCCTCACCAACGGCACCAAGACCCTGGGCGCCGCCATCGCCTCCGCGGTCTTCGCGATCGCCCTGGCGTCGACCGGGTCCATCGAGGGAGCCACGGAGGCGGAGGCCCCGCTGTCGGGCTACCTCACCGTGTGGGCGGTCTGCTCCGGCGCCGCACTGCTCGCCGCGCTGGCCCTGCTCGCGGCTCCCCGGCACGCGTTCTCCGACAAGCCCACCGAGGCGACCGACGTACCCTTGTGACATGAGCGAGGAGCGGAAGCCGACCGCCCCGGACCGCTCGCCCGAGCGCGACGAGCGCACGGGCAGGTCGGCCGCCGCGGCAAGGATCCACAACCAGTCCCGCTGGGTCGACCTGCAGGTGCAGCAGGCGATGGAGCGTGGTGAGTTCGACGACCTGCCCGGTCGCGGCAAGCCGATCGACGACCTCGGTGGCGACCACGACCCGGACTGGTGGGTCAAGAAGCTCATCGAGCGCGAGCAGATCACCGGCGTCCTGCCCCCGGCGCTGGCGATCCGCAAGGACGACGTCGAGCTCGACGCCCGGCTCGACACGATCGGCACCGAGCGCGACGTACGCCGCGAGGTCGAGGAGTTCAACGAGCGGCTCCGCAAGGCGATCTACACCCCGCCCACCGGACCGACCGCGCCACCCGTGATCACCAAGCCCCGCGACGTCGAGGCCGAGCTCGAGGCCTGGCGCGAGCGTCGTACGGCGCGGGTCGAGGCCCAGCGCGAGGCACTCGCGAAGAAGCAGCCCGAGCCGCGCCGGCGCTGGTGGCGGCGCGACCGACGGGCATAGTCTGGGGGCTTCTCGGGACGGTGGACGGGAAGGTTCATGTCTGCGTCAGGGACCGCGGTGGCATTGGCTCGGGATGCGTTCGCGCGCCGCGACTGGAGGGCCGCCTACGACGGGCTCAATGAGATGGGGTCGCGGCTCGGCACCGGCGACCTCGACATCCTCGCCGACGCCGCGTGGTGGTCCGGGCACACTCCCGAGTCGATGGCGTTGGGCGAGGACGTCTACCAGCGACTGGTCACCGAAGGGGAGTACGCCGAGGCCGCCGACCGCGCGCTGCGACTGGCCCTTGCCTGGGCGACGCGCGGCGACGTCACCGTGGCGATGGCCTGGCTCAACCGCACCGACCGGCTGCTGCGGGACCTGCCACGCGGGCGGGTCTACGGCACCCGCCTGTACTTCCACGGGGCGATGAACATGGACATGGCCGGTGATCCCGGTCCGACCGCGGCCGCTGCGGCAGAGCTGGACGCACTGGCCCGGGACCTGGACGACGAGACGCTGGCCTGCTTCGCGCTCATGCTCGAGGGCATGGCCCTCGTGCAGGGCGGCCAGACGGCGCGCGGCTTCGGCTGCTTCGACGAGGCGATGCTGCCCGTGCTCGCCGGCCGACTCGACGCCTTCTGGGCGGGCGACATCTACTGCACCACCATCCACCTGTGCGACCAGCTCGCCGACGTGGCCAGGATGCGCGACTGGACCGAGGCGCTCGCCCGCTGGGCCAGCCCGCTCTCCCGGACGTTCATGTACGTCTCCGTCACGCGCGTGCACGAGCTGCAGATCATCAGCGCCGAGGGCGACTGGGATGCGGTCGAGGCGGAGCTTGGTCGCGAGTCCGAGAGCCTGGTCGGCGCCCACGGCTGGCTGTCGGGCGCGGGCTTCTACGAGCTCGGCGACGTGCGCAGGTTGCGTGGCGACGCGATGGGTGCGGCGGAGGCCTACGAGCGCACGCGCGCGTTCGGCGTCGACCCAGAGCCCGGCCAGGCGCTACTTCTCCGCGCTGCGGGGCACCCGGTGGAGGCGCTGGCCGAGTTGCGAGTGGCCCTCGCCGACGCTGGTCGGCTCGACCGGGCGCAGATCCTGCTCCCGACCGTCGAGCTCGCGTTGGAGCTGAAAGAGCCGTCGTACGCCGGCACCCTCACCGCGGAGCTGGAGGAGACCGCGGCGTTCTTCGCGACACCGGGTCTGGTCGCCCGCGCCGCCCGGGCACGGGCCGCGGTCCACCAGGCAGAGGGCCTCCCGGAGCTTGCCGTCGAGCCACTGGAGGCCGCCGGTCGGATCTACCGCGACCAGCGTCACCGGTACGCCGGAGCAGCCGTCCACGAACAGCTGGCTGCGGCGTTCCGGGCCATGGGCCGTCACGACGCAGCCGATGCCGAGCTAGCCACGGCAGTCGCCGTCTACCGGCGACTCGGCGCCGTCCCTGACGTCGAGCGTCTCGCCCCCCGATCCCTCCCCGGCGGCCTGACCGCCCGGGAGGCCGAGGTGCTGGCCTGCGTGGCGTCGGGGGCGAGCAACCGCAGCGTCGCGGAGGAGCTGGTGATCAGCGACAAGACCGTGAGCCGGCACCTTGCCAGCATCTTCACCAAGATCGGCGTCACGTCGCGTACGGCGGCCGCGGCGTGGGCACGCGAGCACCAGCTGGTGTGACGGCGGGTGTGGGGTGGATCCCCCACCGGCTCCCGGCGAGATGGGGTGTCCGCCCGACGCGCCGGGCCGCGTCGTACTCCTAGCGTCGAGGACCCGATCACCCTTCAGCCAAGGAGCCTGACATGACCACCGCAGAGACACGTACCGAGGCCGAGACCGCCGACCCGCAAGCCGTCGCCGAGCGAGTCATCGGCATCCTCAACGACGGCAGCATCTGCATCCTGGCCGGCATCGGTCACGAGCTCGGCCTCTTCGAGACCCTGGCCGGCCTGCCCCCGGCGACCAGTGTCCAGATCGCCGATGCCGCGGGGCTCGACGAGCGCTACGTCCGCGAATGGCTGGGAGGCATGGTCACCGGCGGCTTCATCGGGTTCGTCCCAGCGGACGGCACCTACTACATCCGCCCCGACCACGCGCCGTTCCTCACCGGCACCGGGCCTGACAACCTCGCCCGGGTGATGCGCTACATCCCGTTGCTGGGCGAGGTCACGCCGAAGGTCGTCGAGAGGTTCCGCACCGGCGGCGGACTGTCGTACGACGACTATCCGGGGTTCCACGACCTCCAGGCTGCCGACTCGGCATCGGTCAACGACGCGTCGCTCATCGACACGATCGTCCCCCTGACCGGCGTCGTCGACCGGCTCGAGGCGGGCATCACCGTGGCCGACCTCGGCTGCGGCGAGGGCCACGCGATCAACCTGCTCGCCCGGACCTACCCACGCAGCACCTTCGTCGGCTACGACTTCAGCGAGGACGCGCTCGCCCCGGCCCGCGCGGAGGCTACCGACTGGGGGCTGACCAACGCTCGCTTCGAGGCTCTCGACGTCGCCCGCCTCGATGAGGAGGCGACGTACGACCTCGTGCTCACGTTCGACGCGATCCACGATCAGGCCCACCCCGCGAAGGTCCTCGCCAACGTACGCCGCGCGCTCCGCCCGGACGGGACGTACCTGATGGTCGACATCAACGCGCAGAGCAACCTCGAGGACAACGTGGCCCTGCCGTGGGCGAGCTTCCTCTACACGGTGTCGACACTTCACTGCATGTCGGTCTCGCTTGGCCAGGGCGGCGACGGCCTCGGCACGGTCTGGGGCGTCCAGACGGCCGAGCGGATGCTGCGCGAGGCGGGGTTCTCCGACGTCGTGGTCCACGACCTTGAGGAGGATCCGTTCAACGCGTACTTCGTCGCGCGGCCGTGATCTGCCCCCTCCTCGGCGCCGTCGCCCCAGGTAACGCGGTGCGGCCGTGGGATCCGTCATATCCGCCCCGCGACACGGAGCGATACGTTCGACCCCATGCGTTCAGCCAAGGACTTCTTCGCCCCGCTCGCCGTGGGCGCCCCGACTCCGGTCCGCGAGGTGCCGGCCAGGCCGAGCCGGGCGATCCACTTCTTCGACCCCGGCAACCCCAAGATGGCGGCCAAGGTCCCGGACATGGTCGGCACGGTCGACGTACTCCTCGGCAACCTCGAGGACGCCGTCAAGGCGGAGAACAAGGAGATCGCGCGCGAGGGGCTGGTGAAGATCGGGCAGGAGACGGAGTTCGGCAAGACCCAGCTCTGGACCCGCATCAACAGCCTCGACAGCCCGTGGGCGCTCGACGACCTGACCACGCTGGTGCCGGCGATCGGCGACAAGCTCGACGTGGTCATGGTGCCGAAGGTGCAGGGCGCGGAGGACATCCACTACGTCGACCGGCTGCTCGCCCAGCTCGAGGCCAAGGCGGGCCTCGACGAGCCGTTGCTCGTCCACGCGATCCTCGAGACGGCGCGCGGGGTGGCCAACATCGAGGAGATCTGCGCGGCCTCCCCGCGCATGCAGGGACTCTCGCTCGGGCCCGCCGACCTCGCCGCCGACCGTCGCATGAAGACCACCCGCGTCGGTGGCGGCCACCCCGGCTACCTCGTGCGCCAGGACGCCCCGAAGGACGACCTCGGCCAGACGAGGTACGACGCCCCGCGAGCGACCTACCAGCAGGACCTGTGGCACTACACGATCGCGCGGATGGTCGACGCGTGCGCGATGCACGGGATCTACCCCTACTACGGGCCGTTCGGCGACATCGCCGACGAGCTCGGGTGCGAGGACCAGTTCCGCAACGCGTTCCTGCTCGGCTGCGTCGGCGCGTGGAGCCTGCACCCCAAGCAGATCGCCATCGCCCACCGCGTCTTCAGCCCGAGCGTCGAGGACGTCACGCACGCGCGTCGCGTCATCGCGGCCATGGGCGACGGCACCGGCGCGGTGATGCTCGACGGCAGGATGGAGGACGACGCGTCGGTCAAGCAGTGCCAGGTGATGGTGGCGCTCGCCGAAGAATTGGCCGCGATCGACCCGGAGCTGAAGAAGCACTACGACGCGATCGAGATCGAGGTGCCGACCGCATGAGCGACTTCACGCCGCTGCGCTCCGTGCTCTACATGCCGAGCAGCAACGCCAAGGCCCTCGAGAAGGCCAAGACCCTGCCCGTCGACGGCATCATCTTCGACCTCGAGGACGCCGTCGCCCCCGACGACAAGCCCGCCGCTCGCGAGGCGGCCACCGCGGCCGTCGCGTCGGGCGACTACGGCCGCCGTACCCTCACCATCCGCGTCAACGGCGTCGGCTCCGAGTGGCACGCCGCCGACCTCGTCGCCGCGGCCGCTGCCGGGCCGGACGCCGTGGTGGTGCCCAAGGTGGACAGCGCCGACCAGGTCCGCGGACTGGCCACGGCCCTCGACTGGGCCGGGGCCCCGGAGCACACCAAGCTCTGGGCGATGATCGAGACTCCGGAGGCGTTCTTCAACGCGCGCGAGATCGCCGCCGCGTCCGACCGGCTGACCGTGCTGGTGATGGGCACGAACGACCTCGCCAAGGAGCTGTACGCCGAGCACGTGCCCGGCCGCCACCCGCTGCTCTCCGGGCTCGGCCTGGCGCTGCTGGCCGCACGGGCGGCGGGCAAGGTGATCATCGACGGCGTCTACAACGACGTGAAGGACGCCGACGGGTTCCTCGCCGAGTGCCGGCAGGGCCGCGAGATGGGCTTCGACGGCAAGACGTTGATCCACCCCGGCCAGGTCGAGGGCGCCAACGCCGCGTTCGCGCCGAGCGAGCAGGCGGTCGAGGACGCCCGGGGCATCCTCGCCGCCTGGGAGTCGCGCACCTCCGGCGTCGTCACCTACAACGGCCGGATGGTCGAGAACCTCCACGTCGAGTCCGCCCAGCGCATCCTCGGCATCCACGACGCGATTGTTGCGCTCGAGGCATAGCGTAGGGGCGTGAGCCTGTCCGTCCGCAGCCGTCTGGTGGCGCTGTTCGTCGCCGCCGTACTGGTCGCGGCCGCGCTGGTCTGGCTCGCCGACCGCAACGACTCGTCGGATCCGGTCGCGGTCGACCAGGAGGTTCCCAGCGCCAGTGCCTCCGCGGCGCCGACGCCGACGCCGACGCCCTCGAGACAGCCCCCGAAGACTCCGTTCGCCTGTCGGGCTGTCTCTGACGCGTTCACTCCCACGAGCATCGAGGTGCCCGGCGTGACTACGGGCTCCAGCGTCGTCGCCGTGCCCCGTGACGCCAACGGTGTCGTCGGCGTACCTCCGCTGACCGAGTCGGGCAAGGCGGAGTTCGCCTGGGACGCACCAGGTGTCGAGCCCGGCAGTTCGGCCGGCCACGCGCTCTTCAACGCCCATACCTGGCCCGACGGCTCGGCCCTCGGCAACCGCCTGCTCGACGGCCTCCAGACCGGCGGCCGCCTCGTCGTCCGCGGCGCCTCCGGCGAACGACTCTGCTACGACGTCGACCGCCGCGAGGAGGTCACCGCCGAGACCCGGATGCCCGAGATCTACAGCGCCGAGGGCCCGCCCCGGCTGGTGATCATCGTCTGCTCGGGAGTACGCCGCGGCCCCGGCGACTGGAGCCACCGCACCCTGTGGTTCGCCTCGCCGGTGTAGGTCGGTCCACAAACCTTCAAGCTCGATGTCGAAGACCTCGACGGCCGTTCGACGTACCTGCGACAAGCAACTCACCGATATCGAGTAGGAGTGATCACGATGCCGCGCTTCATGGGATTCGTCAGGATGGAAGAGAACATCGGCACCCCGCCGCAGGCGCTGTTCGACGCGATGGACGTCCACATCGGCGAACGCGCCGCCAAGGGTGTGTTCCTCGACGGCGGCGGCCTGTACGGCACCGAGGACGCCGTGAACTTCGTGGTCCGCCAGGGCCAGGTCACCCGCGTCGACGGGCCGTACGCCGAGGCCAAGGAGGTCGTCGGCGGTTGGGCCATCATGGAGTACGCCACCCTCGAGGAGGCCGTGGCCGACCAGCAGGAGTTCGCCGACCTGCACGCGAAGCACTGGCCGGAGGCCACCGTGATCTCGACCCTTCGTCAGATCTCCACGGGTCCGGACGCGCCGGAGGCCTGAGCCGGAGACTCGCAACCAGGTGATCGTCAAGGTGCGATGGCGCGCGTCTGTCGGACCGGCGCCACCCAGGGGTGTGCGTTCAACCTGCAAGCTCGTCGAGGATGGGCACGGCGTCGGTGACCGGCGGGAGGTTGCCCAGCGCCGTGGCGATGCGGCGCGCAGCCGCCGCGTAGCTGGGATCCTCCAGAAGTCGCGGCACCTCTGCCGCGGCCGTGGCGACTGATGTCGGCCCCCGCCCGACCGTCAGCCCGGCGCCAACGGCGGCGACATGCTCGGCGTTCACGATCTGATCGAAGCTGAAGAGCGGCACGACCACCTGGGGGATCCCCGCCGCCAGGGCTCCCATCGTCGTGCCGAACCCCCCGTGCCCGAGCACCGCCGCCGCCTGCTCGAGCACCGCGTCCTGGGGGCACCACTGTTCCACTCGGGCGTTCGACGGCCAGGGCCTGAGGTCGTCGGGGTCGAGCTTGCGCCCGACCGTCAGCAGTACCCGAGCCTCGACGTCGGCGAGCGCTTCCAGAGCCTCACGGAAGACATGGGCGAACGGAGGCAACGAGCCGGTGACCGATCCGAAGGTGGCGTAGACCAGCGGGGCCTCCGGGTCACCCCACTCGGGAAGGCTGTAGTCGCTGACAGGCAGCGAGGGTTCGTTGAAGCGCAAGAAGCCGTCGCCACCCGCTGCCTCGCCACTCGCCCGGTCGAGCACCTCCGGCACCAGGCTGAGGATCGTCTCGGAGGTGAGAGCAGCCTGCAGACGACCGTCGACCAGCCCCGCCATGCGACCGAGCTCTTCCAACGGGTCGGCGATGGCCTCCGCGAAACGGGACACGACCTCGTGCATGCCGATGCACACGTGCACGTGCGGTACGCCAGCGCGCTCGGAGGCAGCGAGCGAGGCGAGCTCGGCGGACTCACGGACCACCAGACCGGGGCGCCATCGATCGATCGTCGCGATGAGCGAAGGCAGCGCCGCCTGCGCGTCGATCCGGCCGAACACCTCCCGGATGACCAGGTCGTCGGCCTCTTCGAATGCCATGGTCGGCAATCTGGCCATGACAGGACCGATGAGCTCCGGCGGCGCATCGGCGAAAGGCTCGTGGGCGAAGCCTGCCCTTTCCACCGCACCTGCGTACGACGCGGGCGCGGCGACCCGAACCTCGTGTCTCGCCCCAGCAAGCGCACGCGCGAAGGGCAAGAGCGGTCCGAAGTGACCGTCATTGGCCGTCGTCGCACAAAGCACGCGCACCTGCCGAGGCTCCCACCAGACATCCGTCACGGCAAGGCCGGTCAGGAGCAGGCTTCACGAGTCCTGCCAGTCGGGCTTGCCCTCGTAGACCTCTCGATAATAGTCAAGGCGGCTCAATCCGCTGGCAGCCTCGGGATCGAGCAGGACGGTCACATGCGGGTGTAGCTGCAGGGCCGATGCAGGACACGACGCTGTCAGCGGGCCTTCGACGGCAGCAGCCACCGCCTCGGCCTTGGCGGGTCCGGTGGCGATCAGGAGCAGGTGGCGGGCCTCGAGGATGGTCCCGATGCCCTGGGTGATGACGTGGCGGGGCACGTCCTCCTCGACGAAGTACGGCGCGTTGTCGGCGCGCGTGCGGGCGGTCAGGGTCTTGATGCGGGTGCGCGAGGCCAAGGACGAGCCGGGCTCGTTGAAGCCGAGGTGGCCGTCGGTGCCGATGCCGAGGAGCTGGACGTCGATGCCGCCGACGTCGGCGATCAGCCGCTCGTAGTCGTCGGCGCTGGCGGGCAGGCGGCTCGGATCGGGTGCGTGCACCTGGAGCAGCGGCACGCTCCACGGCTCGGCTACCTCCCGCAGCACCGTGGACAGGTAGCTGCTGTCGTGGCCGGGCGGGAGGCCGACGTACTCGTCGAGGAGGAAGAGCCGGACGTCGGTGAAGGAGACCCCTCCGGCCGCATGGCGCCGGGCGAGCTCGTCGTACGTCGCCCGCGGGGTGCCGCCGGTGGCGACGCCGAGGGCGGCGCCGGGCTTGCGGGCCACCAGGCTCTCGATGACATCGGCGGCGGCGTGGGCGACCTCCGCCACGTCGGCGAGCGGTACGACCTCCATGTCAGCCCCTTCCGACCAGGGCCGCCCCGATGGCGGCGACCGGCGCCTCGGTCGGCGCGAGCGTAACGCGTGCCGGGAGGTCGAGGGAGGCCACGAACGGCGATCGAGACGCCTGCCGTTCCAGGGCAGCCACGACAGCCTCGCGCAGCGGCTCGCCGACCTCCGCGACCCCACCACCGAGCACGATCACGTCGGGGTCGATGCCGAGGGCGAGCACCGTGACGGCGCGAGCGACGCCGTCGGCGAACGACTCCCACCCGGCGGAGGCACGAGCATCCCCGTCGGCGATCGCGGAGAGCAGCCCCCGGGCCGGCGCCACTCCGTCCGACGGCCAGGTCGCGGCGAGCGCGGCGCCGGACGCGATGGTCTCCAGGCAGCCCCGCTGACCACACGCGCACGGCAGCCCACTCGGATCGACTGACACGTGCCCGATCTCGCCCGCGGTGCCGCGGGCTCCGCGCCGCAGCCGGCCGTCGACCACGAGGCCGGCCGCCAGTCCGGTGCCGATGCCGAGGTACGCCAGGTCCGTCGCCTGCGTCAGCGCGGCGACGCCGAGGGCCGCGGCGTTCGCGTCGTTCTCGAGTACGACGCGGCGCCCGACCGCCTCGCCGAGCCGCCCACCCAGGGCGACCGGTACCCCGTCGATGCCGAGGTTGACGGCATGGGAGACCAGGCCACGCGCGGGGTCGACGACGCCCGGAACCCCCACACCGACGGGCGATCGAGGGTCGCTCGACCCGGCCAGGGAGGCAACGACTCGGGCGGCCGTGCGGATCACTCCCTCCGCGCCCTGCTCGGTGGTCTCGCGCACCGTCGCGACCACGACGCCGTGCTCGTCGAGCGCGACGCCGAGGGTCTTCGTCGCTCCGATGTCGAGTCCGATCACGGCCGCCACCCCCGATGGCGGAGCAGCTCCTCGACCGCGCGCACGGCCGGACGAGACGACCCGTGCGTCACCACCCTCGTGTGTACGTCGACCGGTCCGGGCCAGCCCCACTCGACCAGGACGACGGGCACCCGGTCGGCGAGGCCGCCGACCAGGGCCAGCGTGGCGGGGTGCCGGTGCGCGTCCCGTGCCTGGACGACCACCGGCCGCCCGGCTGCACGCGCGAGCAGGGTCGCGACATCAGTGGCCGGGTCGGCGGGCAACCCCCACGGCACCACGCCGACCGCGACGTTGGGCTCCGTGTCGACGGCGACGAGCAGCGCACCGGTCAGGTCGGGCAGCTCGCCCTCGACGTGTAGAGCCAGCCGGGCACCGGCGAGCTGGGCCGCCTCGTCGAACGGCGCCGAGACGCCGGGACCCCGTGGCATGGCCGCGATGCGCGACACCGCGTCCACCAGCCGGGCGTCCGGCAGCCGACCAAGACGAACGGCCTCGACGATCGCTGACTGGATGGCCCGCACGAGCTCCTCGTCCTTGTCAGGTCCGATGCAGAGCAGGTCGGCTCCGGCGATCAGCGAGAGGACCGCCGCTTCGGGAATCCCACGGCCGGCGCTCGCCCCGGCCATGTCGAGTGCGTCGGAGACGATGACGCCGTCGAAGCCGAGCTCCGAGCGCAGGTGGCCGAGCACGGCCGGGCTCATCGTCGCCGGCAGCTCGGAGTCGAGGGCACTCACCACGATGTGCGACGTCATCACCGCAGCAACCCCGGCAGAGACGCCGGCCGCGAAGGGCACCAGCTCGCGCACGGACAACGTCGCCGCCGAGGCATCGAGGTGGGGCAGGTCGAGGTGACTGTCGGTGGACGTGTCGCCGTGGCCCGGGAAGTGCTTCAGGCAGGCTGCGACACCGGCCGACTGCAGACCCTCGACCCACACCGCGACGTGCTGTGCGACGTGACCGGCGTCCGAGCCGAAGCTGCGCGTCCCGATCACCGGGTTGTCGGGGTTGCTGTTGACGTCGGCCACCGGGCCGAGGTCGAGGTCGACGCCACACGCCGCCAGCTCGGCGCCGACCGCAGCCCCGGTGGCGCGAGTCAGCTCGAGGTCCTGTACCACTCCGAGCGCGAGGGCGCCGAGCACCGGGCTGCCCACGTCGTAGTGCAGCCGAGTGACGTCCCCACCCTCCTCGTCGGTGGCCACGACGGCCGTCGGTGCGATCTCCCGGATCGCACCGGTCAACGCGGCCACCCGACCCGGTCCAGAGGCGGTGTTGCTGCCGAACAGGCAGATGCCACCGAGACCTTGCTCCAGCAGCCCGGCCCACGCGGCCGGCAGTGTGGTGCCCGGGAAGGCGGGCAGCTGGACCGCGAGCGCCAGCCGGTCGACGTACGCGCTCATCCCTTCACGGCTCCCGCGGTCATGCCGGCGACCATCCGGCTCTGCACCAGCAGGAAGAAGATGATCACCGGGATCGCGATCAGCGTGGAGCCGGCCATCACGGCGCCCCAGTCGGTGCCGCGGTTGACGTCGGTGAAGGTGCTCAGCCAGACCGGCAGGGTGCGCTTCTCGGCGTTGGTCATCACGACCAGGGCGAGGGTGAACTCGTTCCAGGCCTGGATGAACCCGAAGACGCCGGTCGCGACGAGACCGGGCGCCAGCAAGGGGAACGTGATCCGGAAGAAGGCACCGACCCGGCTGCAGCCGTCGACCATCGCCGCCTCCTCGAGGTCGATCGGCAGGCCGGCGACGAAGCCGCGCAGGGTCCAGATCGTGAAGGGCAGCACCGCCGCGATGTAGAGCGCGGTCAGACCGAGCACGGTGTTGGTGAGCTGGAAGGTGTCGAGCATCTTGTACTGGGAGATGAACAGCCCCTCCGCCGGGATCATCTGCACGACGAGCAGCGCCACCACGAACGACTTGCGGCCGCGGAACCTGAAGCGCGACACCGCCAGCGCGGCCAGGAACGCGAAGAGCAGTGCCACCACGACCGTGCCGAGCGTGACCATCAGGCTCATCCCCAGCGCCTGCACGAAGCCGGTGTCGTCGAAGAGCCGCCGGTAGTTGTCGAGCCCGCCGCCGAACGGCAGCCAGGTCGGGTCGGGCGCGCGGATCTCGCGGCGATCGAGGAACGAGGTGTTGACCATCCAGTAGACCGGGAAGATGCACGCCACAAAGGTGACGAGGCCGAGGGCGTCGACCAGCAGTCGGGTACGACGGGGCACGGCGCGGCTCATGCGGGGTCCCCGCAGAGTTGTGCGCCGAAGGAGCGAAGCGGGGGCAGCGCAGAACTCGGTGGGGTGTTCATGCTTCGACCTCCTTGAGCATCTTGGCGACGTAGGGCCAGGTGAGCACGACGGTGAGCGCGAGCATGAAGACCGCCACGGCGGAGGCGACGCCGAAGTTCCCCTCGCCGATGCCGGAGCGGTAGATGTAGGTGCCGAGCAGGTTGGTCTCGCTGGTGACGCCGCCGGCGTTCTGCAGGACGTAGATCTGGGTGAAGACGCGCAGGTCCCAGATGACCTGCAGCAGGCCGACGATCAGCAGCACCGGGCGGGTCAGCGGGATGATCACGTGGCGCAGCCGCTGCCACGAGCTGGCGCCGTCGACCTCGGCCGCCTCGATCAGCTCACCCGGCATCTGGGTCAGGCCGGCGTACACGGTGAACGCCACGAAGGGGACGCTCATCCACACCACCACGACCGCGGCGACGAAGAAGAACGACAGCGGCTCGATCAGCCACGAGTGTCCGGCGTAATCGAGCCCGCCGCGGTCGAGCAGCCAGTTGACGACGCCGTACTGGGAGTCGAAGAGCCACTGCCAGACCGTCAGCGCGGCCAGCACCGGCATCGCCCAGGCCAGCAGCAGCCCGGTCTGCACGATCAGGCGGACCGGCTTGGACATCAGCCGCATGGCCAGCGCGAGCATGCTCCCGACCAGCATGGTGATGCTCGCGCAGACGAGGCAGAAGGCGACCGACCGCAGGACGAGCAGCCACATGTAGCGGTCGGTCAGGATCTCGACGTAGTTGTCGAGACCCGTCCACTCGGCCGGCCGGCCGAACTGCTGGGCCAGGCCGTACTCCTGCAGCGAGAGCACGACCTGCCGCACCAGCGGGTAGCCGAGCCCCGCGCAGAGCGCGAGCAGGGCGGGCAGCAGCAGCGCGTAGGGCAGCGCCTTGCGGGCCCGCAGTCGTGGGTTCCTGACCACGGCCGTGGACATCGATGCCTCCTGGGGCGGGGACGGGAGGGGTGCGCGGCCGGGACGGGATGGTCCCGGCCGCGCTGGAGCTGCGGCGTGCGCCGCTAGTTGAGCTGCTCCTCCATGGCCTTGTCGGCCGCCGCGGCGAGCTCGGCGACGTCGCCGCCGTTGGCGATCCCGACGAAGAGATCCTCCAGGATGCGGGCGCCCTCGACGCTGGCCCAGCCGGCTGCCGCCGGGGTGAGCTTGGCGTTGCTGGCGGCCGCGATGGTGGCCTGGGCGAACTCGTCGTCACCCAGCTGGCCGGCCATCGAGACCTTGGCCGGGGTGAGCCCGTTCTCGACGAGGATCGACTGGTAGCCGTCGCTCAGCATGATGGCGACCGCCCTCTTGGCGAGGTCCTGGTCGGGCGACTGTGCCGCGACCGCGATGTTGGACCCGCCGAGCAGCACCGGAGCCGGGCTGCCGTCGTTGCCCGGGAGGGCGAAGACTCCGACCTTCTCCATCAGGTCGGGGCAGCCGGCCTCCTCGTCGGCGAGCACGCCGCCCATCCAGCCGGGGGCCGACATCATGCCGACCTCGTTGTTGCAGAACGGCACCTGCGGGTCGGTCTCGTTGCCGTCCTTGGCAGCGCCGGACGCCTGCTCGAAGATCGTCTGCACGGTCGCCAGGCCTTCCTGCGACTCGGGCGACGAGAGGGCGCCGGCCCAGCTGCCGCCGTCCTCGACGGCCAGGTCCCCGCCGTCGTTCCAGACGAAGGAGACGCCGTTGCGCCAGTCCTGGCCGGGCAGCCAGAAGCCGGAGAAGTTGGCCGGCTTCGGGTTGTCCTTCTTCAGCTTGATCGCGGCGTCGACGAACTCGTCGGTCGTCGTCGGCACCTCGATGCCGGACTTCTCGAAGAGGTCCTTGCGGTAGAAGACGTACTTCGAGCCGGCGTAGTAGGGCACGGCGTACGTCGCGCCGTCGGCCGTGCCTGCTGCGACGAACCCGGGCAGCAGGTCGTCGCCACCGAGGTCGCCGAGCCGGTCGGTGAGGTCGGTGAACGCGCCAGCCGTGGTGAACGTCGCGGCCTGGGTGTTGCCGACCTCGACGACGTCGGGCGTCTCCGACTCGCTCGAGAGTGCGGTGGTCAGGCGCTCGACGAGGCCCTCCCACTGCTGCTCCTCGATGGTGAGGGTGGCGCCGGGGTTCTCGTCCTCGAACGTCTTCTTCAGGTAGTCGCGGGCGTCCTGCGGGGTGTCGGCTCCGTTGAGCCAGACCCGGATCTCCGCGGAGCTCGAGCCGGACTCGTTGCCGCCGTCGTCCCCGTCGTCTCCCGAGCCACAGGCGCCGAGCGCCAGGGCCATCGTCAGCGCGGTCGTCAGGGCGAGCGCGTGCCTAGTCGTCGTGCGCACCAGTCGTTCCTTTCATGGGTGGATACCGGCGGCGGACGTCATGAGACGCCCAGCTCTCCGGCCAGGACAAGGCCGGCGGCGCCGACCAGGACTACGTCGTCCCCGAGGTTCGACGTACGCACCGTGAGGCCGTCGGAGGTGACGGCCATGACGCGGCGACGAAGGGTGGCCGTGACGGCGTCGCGCAGCGGGCCGTCCAGCAGGTCGAGCGGCCCGGTGAGCACCAGCTCGCTCACGTTGAGCGCCCCGATGACGGGGGCCAGCACCTCGCCCAGCCGCGCTCCGGTTGCGGCGAGGAGGCCGGGCTCGTCGTCCGCGGCGGCGAGGCGTGCGCGGAGACGGGGAACGGCGAGGAGGGTCTCGAGGCAGCCGACCCGGCCGCACGCGCAGGTGTCGCCGTCGTCGTCGACGGTGACGTGGCCGATCTCGCCGGCCGCCGCGCGGTGTCCGTGGAGCAGGACTCCCTCGAGGATGAACCCGGCGCCGACACCGAACCCGATGCGCAGCACCATCAGGCCGCCGTCGGCGGCGTCGCCGTAGGTGTGCTCGGCCAGCGCCGCGACGTTGGCGTCGTTGGCCACATGCACGGGTACGCCGGTCGCCCGGGCGACGTCGCCACCGAGGTCGGTGCCGTGCCAGCCGAGGTTGGGCGCGTCGAGCACGGTGCCGCGATCGTCGACGACACCGGGCGAGCCGATGCCGATGCCGAGCACCGGCCGGTCGGCCTTCGCCACGAGCGCCCGGGCCAGCTCGATCGTCAGTGCGACCGCCGCGGCGCCCTGGGCGCCCGCCGAGGAGAGTTCGGCGCGGTGCAACACCGTGCCCGCGAGGTTCATCACCGCGCCCGACATCTTGTCGTCGGCGGAGAGGTCGATGGCCACGATGTGGGAGCTGTCGACCGCCATCCCGACCATCGTCGGCGGCTTGCCGATGCGGGCCTCGACGGGTGCCCCGAGCTCCTCGACGAGGCCGTCGGCGAGCATCTCGGCCACCAGGTCGGAGACGGTGACCCGGGTGAGCCCGGTGGTGCGCGCGAGGTCGGCCCGGCTGGCCGACCCACTGCGGAAGAGGTGCTGCAGGAGCACCGTGCGGTGGTGCCGACGGGCGTCCTCCTGGCGCACCTTGCCCTGCGCACGCAGGCGCTTTCCAACGGGGGCTGTGGTCCGGGTCACATTTGTTAGTTCAGCGCACTAACAAACTCCGTGTCAAGAGCCTGCACGTGTCATTTCGACATCGGTCACCGCTCGATGAACGCGAACCTGGCCGTCTTTCCCGGCATTTCCACGATCGGTCCGAGCTGCGCGCCGACCGACTCGAAGAGCGCGATCGACTTCTCGTTGCGGTGGTCGGGCTCGAGCACGATGCGGCGCACGGCGTCGTCGGCGAAGCAGTGCCCGGCCAGCGTCGCGAGGATGCGTGGCGTGTGCCCGGCCCGCTCCGGAGCGTCGGCCAGGAGCAGGTGGACGCCGAGGTCGCCGGGCCGACGCTCGTAGTAGTGGCCGATCTCGTCGACGTCCGGGTCGTAGGTCTGGAACAGCCCGACCGGGGTCTCCCCCACGCTCACGACGTACGCCGCGAGGTGCGGCTGCTCGTCGATCCAGCCGTAGATCGCGGCCACCTCGTCGAGAGGCTTGCCGAGCATCCCCCAGAACTCGGCGCGGGGAGCGGACACCCAGCCATGGAGGAGCTCGGCGTCGTTCGCGGGCTCGACGGGACGCAGGGTGACGTCGCTCAAGGCCGGCCTCCTGTCGGGGGTACGGGCAGCAGCCGGCACTCCGACCAGGCCCCCAGCTGGTCGTGGTGGTGGGGTGACTCGGGGTCTCCGGCGGCGCCGAGCGGCACCACCCAGCGGCTGGCGTCGCGGTCTGCGAGGCACCAGACGTAGCGCGCCACCGAGCCGCGCACGGCGACGTCGAGGCCGGGCAGCCAGCCTGTCACGCGCACGCAGTCGGAGTCGCCGCCCAGCGGCAGCGCGGGCGGCGGTGCGTGCTCGCGCGGCAGCCCGAACATCTCGTGCGCCGAGAAGGAGTGGAAGCGGTGCCGGGCTCCCCACGCCGTCACGTCGCCGTCGGCCGACTCGACGGCCGCCGTGATCAGGGCCTGCATGTCGAGTCCCCAGGGGGCTCCGTGGACGAGCAGGGCGTCGAGGGACGTGGCGACCCTGGGGGTGAGGTCGAACCACGCCTGGAACAGGTCGCCGTAGGGCGAGGGCTCGCGGAGCGGCGCCAGCACCTCGGCCCCGGCGACGGCCAGGACGAGGTGCTCGCGGACCCGCACGTAGAGCGCGGCGCCGGTGCTGTCGGCCGACATCTCGCGGTCCCAGGCGGCGAGCCGGTCGGCGACCGCGCGCCCGGTCTCCGAGAGTCCGTCGAGCCCGGCGATGCGCGCGAGCAGGACGCCGCCGGCCGTCTGCCGCACGTCGGCGAGCACGGCGCCGGCCTGCGCCACGTCGAGCCGGGGTCGCTCGTCGAGCAGCTCGGCGATGCGGCGGGCGCGGTGGGGTGGCGCGAAGTCGACCCCGATCTCGTCGTACGACGGCGCTGCGCGGTCGTTGGCCGTCACGACGTAGCCGTCGGGCGACACCCCGGTGCGCGGCAGCTCGTCGACCCAACCGTCCCAGCCGTGGCCGTCGCCGGCACGCCCGGGCCCACGGCGCAGTGCGTCGCGGCGACGCGGCACCCGACCCGCGACCCGGTGCCGCACCATGCCCGTCGTGTCGGCGATGACGACGTTGTTGACCGGCTCGACCCAGCGGCCGAACGCGTGGTCGACGTCGTCGGCAGTGCGGGCACGCAGCAGGGGCAGCAGCGCGTCCAGGCCGAGCTCGCCGAGCACCAGCGACGGGGTGCGCAACGACCAGCCGCCATCGGGGTGGTCGAGGACGACCGGCCCGCGGTCGGTGACGACGACCTCGACGTCGACCGCATCGCCGTCGCGGACCTGCACGGTCTCGGTGTGCCGCCGGGCGCCGGCCAGCGTCGCCGAGGTCTCGAGGTAGACGTCCTGGTAGTCGGCGATCGCGTTGGTGATCGCCCACGCGACCCCGCCGGCGTGACCGAAGTGCTGGATGCCGGGCACGCCTGGGAACGCGAAGCCGACGACGTCGAGCTCGTCGCAGGTGAGCCGCACCTGCGCGTAGACGTTGGGGTCCTCGAAGAGCCGGTGCGGGTCCCCGGCCACGAGCGGCAGCCCGGTGGCCGTGCGGCCTCCCGCCACGGCGTACGCGTTGCTGCCGTGGGGCGGGCCCTCGCGGCCGAAGAGCGCGGCGCCGTCCTCGCCGAGGGCGGCGACGAGGTGGTGCCGCCACAGCTTCGAGGGGAAGGTGCCGAACAGGATGTGCTGGACGAGGAACACGGTGGCCGGGGTCCACGGGTGCCACGGCTCGTGGCGTGCGGGCAGGGCGGCGTTGACCCCGTCGACGTACGCCGTCAGGAAGGCTTGCGTCTCGGCCTCGGCGCCCTCGAAGGCCCGGCGACCGGTGTCGTCGAGCAGCGCGCGGCGGGCGAACCGGTCCCACTCGAGCCCGGCGACCCCGATCAGCTCGGCGGTGCGGCCCTCGCCTCGGAGCCGCTCGATGCGCAGCTGGTCGGCCCGGTCGTCCACGCAGGTGCGGCCCTGCTCGTGGGCCAGGTCGAGCACCGTCGTGGCGGTGATGTGGGGGATCCCCCACGCGTCGCGGCGGACCGCCATCTGAGCTCCAGTCGTGAGTTAGGTGACCCTAACCTACAGCTCAGCCGGCATCGCCCGACTCCGGGCGGCGGAACCGCTCGTCGAGCCAGAGCTTCACGCTGCCCGCGACGCCGGCGAGGTCGTGCACGAGCTTGCCGACGGTGTCCTGCGACGTACGGAACGTGTCGGCATAGCTGGCGGCCGCGTCCTTCGCGGCGTCGCTGACCTTGGCCTGGTCGTCGTCCTCGCGGCGCGGGTAGTCGCCGCTGAGGCACTGCGTGTAGGCGCCCGAGTCGACCCAGCGGCGCAGCTCGGCGGCGCGGACGACGGCGAAGGGGTGCGAGCGGTTCTCGATGAGCAGCAGCTTGAGCACGGAGTCGCGCAGGTCGATGGCGTCGAGGTACTCCTGGCCCTGGGCGAGGAACGACGTGGTGTCGAGGTTGGCGAGGTGGCCGCCGCTGGCGAGCTGCATCTGCACGCGTACGGCGACCGCCGGGTCCTGCGTCGCCAGCAGGCCCGGCACGGTCGGCCGAGAGCTCGGCCTTGCGCGACCACTCGTAGAGCGCGGCGACGATCGCGCGCACTCCCAGGCCGCCGAACGGCAGCGAGCTGAGGATGCCGGTCATCCTGATCAGTCGCTGCAGGAGCGTCTGGTAGACGGCGTGGCCGCTGAGGGCGTGCCCGAGCTCGTGCGCGATCACGAACCTGAGCTCCTCCTCGTCGAGGAGGTCGATGAGCGCGCTGTTGAGCACGATGACCGGCTTGTTCATGCCGATCGTGACAGCGTTGAGCAGCGGGTGCGCCGTCACGAACATCTCGGGCACCTCGGTGGCATCGAGCACCCGCGCGACATCGTTCAGCGCGAAGTGCAGCCGCGGGGAACTGGCGCTCGTCGACCCGCACCGCAGAGCCCATGAACTCCAGGCGAACCGCGCGCTCGTTGACCAGCCCCGACATCGTCTTGAGCACCGTGTCGAAGCCCTTGAGCCGCCGCAGCGCCACGAGCGCGCCCTGGTCGGCTGGATGCTCCCAGGCCCTCGAGCTGATGCCCGGCAGCGTCACGCGGGCTCGTGCGGGTGGTCCGCCTGGCTGGTCCGTCGACTCGGTCACGCGCCAAACTCTGACACGTCAGTGGCTGTCTGGCGGGGTAGTCCGGGGCAAATTTGTCGAGAAGGCGCGCGAGAACAGCGAATCCACCCCGGACTACCCCGACGAATGCGGTCAGGCCGCCGACCACCACGACGGCGTCTCCAGGGTCCAAGCGCGCTCGTCCTCGCGGAGGAAGAGCGCACGTGCCCGCGCCCGCCGCATCCGTCGTACGGCGGCGTCCCGATCGCCGAGGTCACCTCTGACCAACGTGAAGTACTCCAGGTCGTGATCTCGGAACCGCTCCTCCCGGGCCAGGTCCTTGCGCCTGTTCTCAGACGCCAGATGGGCCGGCCCGTCGTACTCCCCAACGACCCCGGCCACCGGGTCGAAGAGGTCAGGAATCCCGAGCAGCGTGCCGCCCCTGCTGAAGATCGGCACGTTGCAGAGTGGGCGTGGCAGCTCTGCATCGAGTACCCAGACGAGCCGCATGGCGCTCTCGCTTGGCGAACCTGACGTGTCGATGGCCAACGCCACCGCCCGGCGCGCCAGCTCGATCCCGGTCCAGGGACCGGTTGAGGATCGAAGTCGCTCAACGCGTTCACGGTGGTCAGCCCAGCGGCGGCGGCCATGTCGAGAGCGGCGACGCCGGCGCGGAGCGTGCCGCGGCGGCGTACCTCGTCGAACGCAGCTCTTTCAGGAGTGGCGCACCAGAGACCCGCGACCTCGATGCGCTCCGCGGGCGCGAGCTGTTCGCGCGAGACGAGCGATGCGGTCGTCGGGCCGAAGCTCGGAATGCGAGATGAGCGGGACTGGAAGACATGCACCCTCATACGTCGTGCCGTCGAAGTACGCCGCGCCCTGCCACCGCAGCGCCGCCCACGCAGTGACAGCGCCGTCGAACCTGCGCGAGCCCTGCTCGGCGATCCGCTGCTCGACGGGTTCTGTGTCCGTCGTAGCAGGCACGAAGAGGCCCGGCGACGTCTGCCGATATCTCGCGCCCCTCACGGCTCCTGGAGTCGGGCCCGCCTTCCCCATCGGGTCGGTGCCCATTGGCCACACGACCGATGGCCGAACGCAGCGAGTGCTCGCCAACGGGTCCATCCGACCACGGTGTCGCCTCGTGTCGAGCGCCACGAGCGACGTTCACTCGGCTGTGGATTTCCGTCGGATCTGGCCTGCTGTGGACGACTTCCGGCCCGCCCGTCGGCGGGGTAGTCCGGGGCGGATTTGTCGCCACAGGCTCGCGAGCAGCAAAATTGCCCCGGACTACCCCGCCACGTCAGACGGTCAGCTCTCCGACATCGGGATGCGTACGTCGCGCTCGGCGGCGACCTCGACGGCCCGGTCGTAGCCTGCGTCGACGTGCCGGATGACGCCCATGCCGGGGTCGTTGGTCAGCACCCGCTCGATCTTCTGAGCGGCCAGCTCGGTGCCGTCGGCGACGCACACCTGGCCGGCGTGCAGCGAGCGGCCCATGCCGACGCCGCCGCCGTGGTGGAACGACACCCACGAGGCTCCCGACGCCGTGTTGACCAGAGCGTTGAGGATCGCCCAGTCGGCGATGGCGTCGGAGCCGTCGAGCATCGACTCCGTCTCCCGGTACGGCGACGCGACGGAGCCGCAGTCGAGGTGGTCGCGGCCGATGACGACCGGCGCCTTGAGCTCGCCCGAGGCGACCATCTCGTTGAACCTCAGCCCGGCCAGGTGCCGCTCGCCGTAGCCCAGCCAGCAGATCCGCGCCGGCAGGCCCTGGAACGACACCCGCTCGCCGGCCATGGTGATCCACTTGTGCAGGCGCTCGTTGTCGGGGAAGAGCTCGAGGATCGCGCGGTCGGTCGCGGCGATGTCGGCCGGGTCGCCCGACAGGGCGGCCCACCTGAACGGGCCCTTGCCCTCGCAGAACAGCGGCCGGATGTAGGCCGGCACGAAGCCGGGGAACTCGAAGGCCCGGTCGTAGCCGCCCTTGCGGGCCTCGTCGCGGATCGAGTTGCCGTAGTCGAACACCTCGGCGCCGGCGTCCTGGAACTCCACCATCGCCCGCACGTGCGCGGCCATCGACGCCTGCGCGTCCTTGGTGAAGCCCTCGGGATCCCGGTCAGCAGCTCGACTGCCAGTCGTCGAAGGAGACGCCGACGGGGAGGTAGGACAGCGGGTCGTGGGCCGACGTCTGGTCGGTCACGATGTCGATGGGCGCACCGGAGGCAAGCAGCGCCGGGAACATCTCCGCGGCGTTGCCGAGCACGCCGATCGACAGCGGCTCCCGCGCGTCACGAGCCGCAACGGCCCGGGCCACCGCGTCGTCGAGCGAGTCGGCCTGGACGTCGAGGTAGCGGTGCTCGATGCGCCGCTCGATCCGCGACTGGTCGACGTCGACGCAGATCGCGACGCCGTCGTTCATCGTCACGGCCAGCGGCTGCGCGCCGCCCATCCCGCCGAGCCCGGCGGTCAGGGTGATCGTGCCGGCCAGCGTGCCGCCGTACCTCTTGTCGGCGATCGCCGCGAAGGTCTCGAACGTGCCCTGCAGGATGCCCTGCGTGCCGATGTAGATCCACGAGCCCGCCGTCATCTGCCCGTACATCGTCAGCCCGAGGTCCTCGAGTCGCCGGAACTCCTCCCAGTTGGCCCAGTCGCCGACCAGGTTGGAGTTCGCGATCAGCACCCGCGGCGCCCACTCGTTGGTCTTCATGACGCCGACCGGCTTGCCCGACTGCACGAGCATCGTCTCGTCGTCGCCGAGCGTGCGCAGGGTGCGCACGAGCGCGTCGTACGACGCCCAGTTGCGCGCCGCCTTGCCGGTGCCGCCGTAGACGACGAGGTCCTCGGGGCGCTCCGCGTTGGCCGGGTCGAGGTTGTTCATCAGCATCCGCAGCGGCGCCTCGGTCTGCCACGAGCCGCACGGTGAGCTCGGTGCCGGTGGCGGCGTGGATCGGCGATCTCGATACGCCGCCTCGTTCCTCGGCGGCTACTCGATCACCGAAAGATCCCTGGTTCACTGGAGTTCTCCGATCACTGCTTCGGCGGCGGCGAGCACCGCGCCGGACTGGACGAGGGAGACCGCGGTCGCGATCTCCGGTGACAGGTGCCGGTCGGGGCCGGGGCCCTCGATGCCGGACGAGCGGAGCAGCGCCACGACGGCGGCAGTGGCCGGCGACGGCTCCAGCGGCGCGCGCATGTCGAGGGCGCGGGCGGCGGTCAGGACCTCGATGGCGACCACGCGGGTCAGCCCGTCGACGCTCTTGCGCAGCTTGCGGGCGGCCGACCAGCCCATCGAGACGTGGTCCTCCTGCATGGCGCTCGACGGGATCGAGTCGACGCTGGCCGGGTTGGCGAGCCGCTTCAGCTCGGAGACGATCGCGGCCTGGGTGTACTGCGCGATCATGTGCCCGCTGTCGACGCCGGGGTCGTCGGCGAGGAACGGCGTTCAGCCCGTGGTTGCGGGCCTTGTCGAGGAACCGGTCCGTACGCCGTTCGCTGATCGAGGCCAGGTCGGCGGCGACGATCGCCAGGAAGTCGAGCACGTAGGCGACCGGGGCGCCGTGGAAGTTGCCGTTGGACTCGACCCGGCCCTCGGACGCCAGCACCACCGGGTTGTCGACGGCCGAGGCGAGCTCGCGGCGACGCGACCGACGCGCAGTGGGTGATCGTGTCGCGCACCGCGCCGTGCACCTGCGGCGAGCAGCGCAGCGAGTAGGCGTCCTGCACCCGGTTGCAGTCGGGACCGCGGTGCGACGCGACGACGCCCGGAGTCGGCCAGCAGGGCGACCAGGTTGGCCGCCGACGCGGCCTGCCCGGGATGCGGCCGGATCGCCTGCAGCTCGGCGGCGAAGACCCGGTCGGTGCCGAGCTGGCCCTCGACCGACATGGCGGCGGCGATGTCCGCCGTACGCACCAGCATCTCGAGGTCGCTGGATCGCCAGCACCAGCATGCCGAGCATGCCGTCGGTGCCGTTGATCAGCGCCAGGCCCTCCTTGGCGACCAGCTCGACCGGCGTCAGGCCGGCGGCGGCGAGGGCGTGGGCGGCGGGCATCAGCACGCCGGCGGCGTCGCGGACCTCGCCCTCGCCCATCAGCGCCAGCGCGCAGTGCGACAGCGGTGCGAGGTCGCCGGAGCAGCCGAGCGAGCCGTACTCGTGGACCACCGGCGTGATGCCGTGGCGTCAGCAGGCTCGGCGAGCAGCTCGCGCGGTCTCGAGGCGCACGCCGGTGTGGCCGGTCGCCAGCGTCGAGAGCCGCAGCAGCATCAGCCCGCGCACCACCTCGCGCTCGACCTCGGGGCCGGAGCCGGCGGCGTGCGAACGCACCAGCGAGCGCTGCAGCTGAGCGCGCATGTCGGTCGGGATGTGCCGGGTCGCCAGCGCGCCGAAGCCGGTCGAGATGCCGTACGCCGGCGTGGGTGCCGCCGCGAGCTCCTCGACGACGGCCCGGGCCCGGTCGATCGCCGCGCGGGACTCGGCCGTCAGCTCGACCCGGGCACCGTCGCGAGCGACGGCCACCAGCTCGGCGAAGGAGACGGGGCCGGTGCCCACCGGCACGGTCGCCAGCGTGGGGGTCTGTGTCGTCGCAACCATGGCTCCATCCAAGACCTCCGGACGCCCCGCGTGCCAGACCTCGCGACCGCCGGACCGTCTCGGATCCAAGACGCATACCGGCACGGAGGTAGTGGCCGCCGGACCGGGTGTGACACGGTGAAGGACTGCCACGGCACCACCCCAGCCGTGCACGAGGAGGAACCACGATGAGCACCACCGCAGTCATCCTGACCGTCGTCATCGTCGTCGTCGTCATCGCCCTGATCGGGCTCGTCGCCGCGTCGATGCGCAAGAAGAACCGCCACGACAACGCCGCCCGCGCCAGCCAGCTGCGCGACCACGCCGACGCCGAGGCTGCCGCCGTGATCCCCGATGCCCACGCCCAGGCCTCCCACGCCGAGGCCGAGGCCGAGCGCGCCCGCCTCGAGGCCCAGGCCGCGGAGGAGCGCGCGACGCAGGCCAAGCAGGAGCTCACCCAGCACCAGGCCGCCCACGAGGACCAGGTCCGGGCCGCCGACCGGCTCGACCCCGACGTCGACACCAAGGCCGACGACTACACGCCCGACACCATCCTCGACGACACCACCACGGCCACTCCCGACGCGACGACCCCGAGCCCCGTCGACGGCGGCGAGTACGACGCCAGCGGTCAGCCGATCACCGACCCGCACCACGCCGGGCCCCGCTTCGACAGCGAGGGTCGCCCGATCGACACCGGCGGGCCGGGCGCGCACCGGGCATGATCCGGTCGCGCTGGGCGGGATGACCGGGCGGGATGATGTGGCCATGAGCCACGTGCCGGCCGCGACGAGGACCTTGCGCGTGCTGCGGTTCCTGGCCAGCCAGCCCGACCCCGTGCCCCTCGACCGGATCGTCCGCGCGTGCGAGCTGCCCCGCTCCACGGCGTACCACCTGCTCAACGCGATGATCGACGAGGGCTTCGTGGTGCACCTGCCCGACGAGCACCGCTACGGGTTGGGCGTGGCGGCGTTCGAGGTGGGCAGCGGCTATGCCAGGCAGGCGCCGCTGCAGCGACTCGCCCGCCGTCACCTCACCTCACTCGTCGACATCACGGGCTGCGCGGCGCACCTCGCGGTGCCGCACGGTCGCGACGTGCTCTACGTGCTCGAGGAGCGGGTGCCCGGCCGGCCTCCGCTGGTCACCGACGTCGGCGTGCGGCTGCCCGCACACCTGACCGCCAGCGGCCGCGCGATCCTGGCCGCCCTGCCGGCGGCCCAGGTGCGGGCGCTCTACCCCGACCGGGAGGCGTTCGTCGAGCGCCACGGCCACGGCCCGCTCTCACTCACCGCACTGAGGACCGTGCTGAGCGACACCCGTCAGCGTGGGTACGCCGTCGAGGATGGCGAGGTCACGCCCGGTTTCACGAGCGTGGCGGTCGCGGTGCTGGACCACAACGGGCACCCCGTCGCCGCCGTAGCCGTCACGTGGGAGACCACCGATGACCGCAGCCCCGACGTGACCGCCAACACGGTCGGCGCTACCGCAAGGCTGCTGGGTCGCCGCGTGTCCGGACGCTGACGCACAGAAGACCGTCGGCCCGACTCGTGGATTCGAGTCGGGCCGACGGTTTCAGGGGACTTCGTCAGTTCACGTGCAGTCGGCGACGGTTGCCGGCGACCAGGAGGCCACCGCCGGTCACCAGCCCGAGGCCGAGGAGCAGGGCCAGGCCGAGGAGGGCCGGGCTGCCGGTGGCCGGCAGGACGCCGTCGTCGGAGGAGGGGGTGTCGCCGCCCTTGGCGCCGTCACCACCCTTGCCACCGTTGTCGTTGTCGCCGTTGCTGCCGTTGTCTCCGTTGTCGCCGGTGCCACCGTCGCCGCCACCCTGCACGCAGTCGACGGTGAACGCACCGGAGACGAGCTGGGCGCCTCCCGCGGAGACCGTGACCGTGTAGGCGACGTCCTCGGTGACCGGACCGGTGACCTGCTGGGTCTGGCCGGCGGGGACCGTGACGACCTGGCTGGCGCCGTTGACGTTGACGGTGAACTCGACCGGCAGGTTGGATCCGGAGTTGTTCAGCGTCGCGGTGTACGTCGCGCAGTCGTGCGTCACGGCAGCAGCCGGGGCGAAGGTCTCGCAGTTCTTGGTGAACGTGGTGCTCACCAGGTCCTTGCCTCCACCGCGCACCGTGATGGTGTTGGTGGAGTCCTCCACGACGGCGCCGGTCACGTGCTGGACGGCGTTCTTCGGCACGGTGACCTTCTGCTCGACACCGTTGAAGGTCACGGTGAACTCGACCGGCAGGGTCGAGGCCGAGTTGTCGAGCGTGACGTCGTAGCCGAGGCACGACTGGGTCACGAGGGCGGTCGGCTTGACGCAGTCGACGGTGAAGGCCGACTCCGCCAGGCTCTCGGTGCCGTTGGCCACCGAGATGATGTGCGAGGAGTCCTCGGCGACCGTGTCGGTGATGACCTTGGTCGCCTTCTCCGCCACCACGTGGTCGGTGCTGACGCCGTCGATGGTGACGGTGAAGGTCACCGGGACGGTCGAGGCCTCGTTGTTCAGCGTGATCGTGTAGCCGGTGCAGTCGTTGACCACCGTGGCCACGGGCTTCGCGCAGTCGATCGTGAAGACCTTCTCCGCCAGCACCGTGGTGCCGTCGGTGACCTCGATGTCGTACGACGAGCCCTCGGCCGCGTCGGACTTGACGACCTTCTCGGTGCCGCCGGCGGGGACCTTGTAGTCGGTCTCCACGCCGTTGACCGTCACCGTGAAGGTCACCTCGACGGTGGAGTCGGTGTTGTCGAGGTTGATCTCGTAGCCGGTGCAGGTGTCGACGATGGTCGCCTCCGGCTTCGCGCAGTCGACCTGGAAGGTCGAGCTGTCGAGCTCGGTCTGACCGTGCGAGACGGACACCGTGTTGGTGGAGTCCTCCACGACCGGGCCGGTGACGAACTGCTCGCTGCGGGCCGGCACCGTGTAGTCGGTCTCCACGCCGTTGACGTTCACCGTGAAGGTCACGGCGACGAGCGAGTCGAGGTTGTCCAGGTGAGCGGTGTAGTCGGTGCAGTCGTTGGTGACCGTCGCCTCGGGCTTCTCGCAGTCGATCGTGAACGACGAGCTGGCGAGCTTGTCGCCGGCCTGGGTCACCGTGATGACGAAGGAGTCGCCCTCAGCGGCGTTCTCCGAGATGGTGAGGTCCTTGCCGGCCTCGACCTCGTAGTCGGTCTCGTCGCCGTTGACCGTGACGGTGTAGGTGACCTTCACCGACGACAGCGTGTTGTCGAGGTGCACCGAGTAGCCGGTGCAGGAGTCGGCGATCGTCGCGGCCGGCTTCTCGCAGTCGATGTCGAACTTCGACTTCGCCAGCTCGGTCTTGCCGTGAGAGACGACGATCTCGTACGACGAGCCCTCGGAGACGGGACCCGTGACCTCGTCGGCGCCGTGGGCCGGCACCGTGTAGTCGGTCGCGTCACCGTTGACCGTCACCGTGAAGGTCACGTCGACGTCGGAGCTCTTGTTGTCCAGGTCGACGGTGTAGCCCGTGCAGTCGTTGGTGACCGTGGCCTCGGGCTGCGCGCAGTTGACCGTGAAGCTGTCCTTGGCGAGCTTCTGCTTGCCGGAGGTGACGGTGATCCGGTAGTCGGTGTCCTCGGTCAGGTCACCGGTGACGTCCAGCTTCTTGCCGTCCATCACCACGTAGTCCGTCGAGTCGCCGTTGACGGTGACCGTGAACTTGACCGGCACCTTGGAGCCCTGGTTGTCGAGGGTCACGGTGTAGCCCGTGCAGTCGTGGTTGATCGTGGCCGCGGGCCTCTCGCAGTCGATCGTGAACTTGGCCGCGGCGAGCTCCTTCGAGCCGTCGGTGACGGAGATCGTGAAGCTGTCGCCCTCGGCGGCGTCCTCGACGATCCACTCGTCCTTGCCGGCCGCGACCGTGTGGGTCGTGATGTCGCCGTTGATCGTGACGTCGAAGTCGACGGCGACCTTGGAGGACCGGTTGTCCAGGTAGACGGAGTAGCCGGTGCAGGAGTCGGTGATCGTGGCGAGCGGCTTGGCGCAGTCCTCGGTGAAGGAGTCGCTCGTCAGCGTGTGCTTGCCGACCGCGACCGTGATCGTGGTGGCCTGGTCGTCGACGACGTCACCGGTGACGGTCCGGGTCTTGCCCTTCTCGACGGTGTAGGTCGTGGCAGTGCCGTTGACCGTCACGACGAAGTCGACGGCGACGGTCGACTGCGTGTTGTTCAGCGTCGCCGTCCAGGTGGTGCAGGTGTGGGCGAGGGTCGCGGTGGGCTTCTCGCAGTCGACGGTGAAGGACTTCTTGGCGAGCTCGGTGGCGCCGTACTTCACGACGACGATGTTGGACGAGCCCTCGGCGACGTTGCCGGTCGCGGTGTCGGTCTCGCCGGCCTTGACGGTGTAGGTCTTGGGCGCTCCGCCGTTGACGATCACGACGAAGTCGACGGCGACCTTGGACTTCGAGTTGTTCAGGTCGGCGGTCCAGGTGGTGCAGTCGTTGACGACCGTCGCGGTCGGCTGCTCGCAGTCGATGGTGAAGCTCTTGGTGGCGAGCGACGTGGAGCCGTGCTTGACGACGATGTCGAACGCCGAGCCTTCGGCGCCGGTGCCGGTGACGTCCTGCGTCTTGCCGGCCGGCACGTCGTAGTTGGTGAGCTTGCCGTTGACCGTGACCGCGAAGCGGACCGCGACCTTCGACGTCGAGTTGTTCAGGGTGACGGTGTAGCCGGTGCAGCTGTCCAGGATGACGGCCTTCGGCTGCTCGCAGTCGATCGTGAAGGCCTTGGAGTCGAGGACCGTGGAGCCGTGCTTGACGCTGATGGTGAAGGCGTTGCCCTCGGTCGCGTTGGTCTTGCTGACGGTCTGGGTCTGGCCACCGGTCACGGTGTAGGTGGTCGAGCTGCCGTCGATGGTGACGACGAACTTGGAAGAGACCTGCGAGTCGCGGTTGTCGAGCAGCACGGAGTATCCGGTGCAGCTCTCGGTGATGACCGCCTTCGGCTTCTCGCAGTCCACCGTGGAGGTGTGGTCGAGCAGGCTGCCACCCGGGTAGCTGACCTGGATGGAGTAGGTGCCGCCCTCGACGACGGTCACGGGGACGACCTTGTCCTGCTTGGCGCCCACGTTGTGCGTGGTGGAGGTGCCGTTGACGGTGACGACAAAGCGCGTCGGGGCACTGCTCGTCTTGTTGTTCAGGGTGACCTTGTACTGGGTGCAGCCCGTCTCGAGGGACGCGGTCGGCTTCGTGCAGTCGATCGTGAACGTCTTGGAGTCGACCGTGGTCGAGCCGATCTTCACCGTCACCGTGTAGGTGGCGTCCTCCTCGAGGCCGGTGAAGGTCACCTTGTCGCTGGACTTGCCGGCGACGGTCTTCGTCTGCGTGGTCTTGCCGGCCATCGTGATCGTGTAGGTCTTGGGCGCGGCGCCGTTGTTGACCAGGTCGACCGTCGCGGTGGTGCAGTCGTTGGTGATCGTCGTGGTGCCGCAGTTGTCCGGGACGGTGACCGTCACGTCGCGGTAGTCACCGGCGCCGGCACCGCTGGCCCAGGGGGCGTCGGCCTTGACCCGGATGGTCGCCGAGGCGGCGGAGCCGATGTTGTGGGTGCCGGTGAAGCTGTAGTTCGGCGCGGCGAACGCGCCCTGGCCGATCTTCGTGAAGCTGCCGTTGGCCTGCTTCAGGTAGACGCCGATGTTGGGGTTGGTCTTCTGCGAGGCGTTGCTGGTGACCCACGACTTCGCGGTGTAGGTCACGGTGCCCGCACAGTCGACGGAGGCGGTGATCTCCGGGTGGTGCGCGCTCGCCGGCCCGGCGACGGCCACCGGGATCCCCACTGCGACCACGAGAACGGCAACGAGGCGCAGCATCAGCTTGCGCACACGGATGGACACTGACGACATGGGTGACTCCCCCAGCTCGGACGTGGACTACCAATCGGTCTTCGCCTCTTGGCGAGACCGCGGACCCCCCGGTCCGAGCACACGACATCGGTCTCTATGAGGACCGACGGGTCGATCGTCACATTCGGTCCTCCAACGACCGTCAACACGAGTTCCACAAGTCGGTAACAGTCCGTGAACGTGATGGGCATCACGTCCGTAGCGCGTCCCGTCGTCGCTCGTTCGTCCCTGGACAGGGGAGGAACCGTGACCAGAGCCCAGCAGTTGCGCCGCATCACCAGCACCGGTCTCACGGCGGTCGCCCTCGTCGTCGGAGCGCTCCTCCTGCCTGCGGACAGCGACACTCGCGGCGGCAGCCTCCTCACGGCGTACGACGCATCGAAGGTCGCCGCGGTCGGGCCCGACGTCGCCGGGGTGCCGCACAACCACGGCGACCCGGCCACCAAGAACGCCATCAGCCGCGGCGGCGAGGTCTCCGCAGAGACCGTCGACCCGACGTCGCGCCAGGACGCCGCCGCCAACGCGGCGTACGTCGCCCGCGAGCGCGCCCTGCCCGACCCGCGGCTGACCGCCGTGCCGGTGAAGCAGAAGCGCCGGGCTGTCCCGCAGGACCGCTACGCGATGGCGGGCGGCTGCTACAGCCTGGCGATGCCGAGCCGTTCACGTTCCGGGCCGCGGACCTCGGCATCTACCTGCTCTTCGGCACCGCGTCCGACTTCGTCGGCTCCCCCTCCACGACCGGGCCGGCCAGGATGGTCGCGGGCCCGAGCCCGGCGACCGAGTGGACCGTGCGGAAGACCGGGCTCGGGTTCGTCCTCACCGTCGGCGAAGGCCGGCATCTCTCCCTCACCGGCAGCGCCGTCACGGTCTCGCCGAACGCCGTGCCGTACCGCGAGGACGCGCGCGAGATCGAGGTCGAGAACGTCGCCATCGTCGGCTGAGGCCGGTGACCCATAGGCAGCCCTTATGACGGCCTCGCCGATCCGACCCTTCCGGCGATGGCTGTGACCGTGGTCTCATCGGGGCATGATCGTCCTCCACGCCACCATCGCGATCCTCGCCGTCGTCCTGCTGATCCTCGTGCTCGACATCGACCCGGTGATCTCGCTGATCGTCGGCTCGCTCTACCTCGGCCTCGCCGGTGGTGTCGGATTCGAGGGCACCATCGAGGCGATCGGCGCCGGGTTCGGCGAGATCATGGCCGAGGTCGGGCTGCTCATCGGCTTCGGAGTGCTGATGGGGTCGCTGCTGTTCGCGATGGGCGCGTTGCACCGGCTCGTCGCGCTGCTGCTCAAGGTGCTCGGCGCCCGACGGCTGCCGTACGCCCTCGCCGCCACCATGACGACGCTCTTCCCCTCGATCTACGTCGACGTGCAGCTCGTCCTCGCGTCGCCACTGGCTCGGTCGGCCGCGCCGGAGCTCGGCCGCCAGGGGCTCGGCCTGATGGGCGGCGCGATCACCGCCGGCATCCTGGTCGGCTACGTCTTCGTGATCCCCGGCCTGGGCACGGTCTCGATCGCCGGCCTCCTCGGCATCCCGCTCGGCACGATGCTGATCTACGGCCTGCTCATCGGACCGCTGACGGCCGTCATCACGGTCTTCCTCTACAGCCAGCTCCTGAAGCGCGGTTTCTGGGACCCCGACAAGGACGAGCACGCCTCCGAGTCGCTCCTGGAGGAGGAGGCGCTCGCCCAGGCGCAGGCCGAGGACCGCGAGAACGAGGGTGGGACCGCGAAGCTGCCTTCCCTCTTCGTCTCACTGCTCCCGGTGCTGGTGCCGCTGCTCCTCATCGCGTTCGGGGCCATCGCCGACACGGCGGGCTTCTCCAACAAGGTGATCGCCTTCCTCGGCAACCCGATCCTCGCGCTGTTCATCGGACTCGTCGGCGCCTTCGCCCTGGCCCAGCGCACGCTGGGCAAGGACGACACCAACGAGGCGCTCAGCAAGGGCTTCGACACGACCGGCCAGATCCTCCTCGTCACCGGCGTGGGCGGCTCGCTCGGCGCGGTGATCGCCGCGACCGACCTCGACCAGGTGCTCGGCGATCTCTTCACCGCCGACGCCGGGGCACCGGTGATCGTGAGCATCCTGATCGCCTGGCTCATCGCCGCCGTGCTGCACCTGGCGATCGGCTCGATCTCGGTGGCCGCCATCACCGCGGCCGGCATCCTCGGACCGATCCTCGGCCAGCTCGACGTGCCCGCGGCGATCATCGGCCTCGCCATCGGCGCCGGCGCTCTGTTCGCCCTGCACGTGAACAGCAACTTCTTCTGGATGTTCCAGACCCTGCTGGGCGTCTCGACGCGCGGTGCACTGAAGGCGCTGACGTTCGTGACGGCCATGGCGTCGGTCGTGGCGCTGCCGCTGATCACCGTCCTCAGCCTGTTCGTCTGAGGGCCCGGGCGTGCAACCACTCAGGGGCACCACGGTCGTCTCGCTCGAGCAGGCCATCGCCGCGCCGTACGCCAGCAGGCACCTCGCCGACCTCGGCGCCCGCGTCATCAAGGTCGAGCGGCCGGGTGTCGGCGACTTCGCCCGCGGCTACGACACCCGCGTCGACGGCCTCAGCTCGCACTTCGTCTGGACCAACCGCAACAAGGAGTCGCTCACCCTCGACATCAAGGACCCGCGCGGCCTCGAGGTCATCCGCGAGCTGCTCGCCACGGCCGACGTGTTCATCCAGAACCTTGCGCCGGGCGCGACGGCGCGGGCCGGGCTGGGTGCGGCCGAGCTCCACGCGGCCAATCCCGGGCTGGTCGTCTGCGACATCTCCGGGTACGGCGTCGGCGGGCCCTACGAGACGATGAAGGCCTACGACCTGATGGTGCAGAGCGAGGCCGGGCTGCTGTCGGTGACCGGCACCGACGCCGAGGTAGCCAAGGTGGGCATCTCGGTGTCCGACATCGCCGCGGGCATGTACGCCTACTCGTCGATCCTGGCGGCCCTGATCGAGCGCGGCCGCACCGGCAAGGGCGCGCACCTCGACGTGTCGATGCTGGAGGCGACCGTGGAGTGGATGGGCTTCCCGCTCTACTACAGCTACGAGGGCGCCGAGCCGCCGCAGCGGGCCGGGGCCGCGCACGCGACGATCTACCCCTACGGCCCCTTCACCACGCGCGACGACGTGACCGTGATGATGGCGATCCAGAACGAGCGAGAGTGGCTGGCGTTCTGCGACCGGTTCCTCGGCCGGCCCGAGCTGGCCACGACGCCGGACTACGCCACCAACTCCGCCCGGCACGCGCACCGCGTCCCGCTCGGCGCCCTGATCGCGACCCGCTTCGCCGAGCTCACCGGCGACGCGGCGACGGCCGCGCTGGCGGCGGTGCCGGTGGCTCATGCCCGGGTGAACACGATGGCCGACGTCTGGGCCCACCCGCAGCTGGGCGCCCGCGGGCGGTGGCACGACCTGCCGACGCCAGCCGGCGTCGTACCGTCCCTGGAGCTGCCGGGCCTGACGACGGGGGAGCCGCGCATGGACGCGGTGCCCGCACTGGGCGCGCACACCCGCGAGATCCTCACCGGGCTGGGCCTCACGGCCGACAGGGTCGACGAGCTCGAACGCGACGGAGTGGTGTGACGGCCTCGTGGACATCTCGCAGCTGCGCTACTTCGTCGCCGTCGTCGACGCGGGCAGCCTGAGCAAGGCGGCGACGGCGCTGCACGTGTCGCAGCCGGCGCTGAGCCAGCGGATGGCGCAGCTCGAGCGCGACCTCGGCGTACGCCTGCTGGACCGCGGCCCGCGCGGTGTGCGCCCCACGGGCATCGGCCAGGAGCTCTACAGCGACGCGCACCGACTGCTGCGGCAGTTCGACCAGCTGGCCCGCGGCGTGGCCGAACGCCACCCGGTGCGCGGCCTGGTCTCCGTCGGCCTGCCCTCGGCCGCGGCCGCGCACCTCGCCGCACCGCTGTACGCCCGGGTCCTGCGCGCCTTCCCCGGGGTGCGGCTCGAGCTCTTCGAGTCGATGAGCGGCTACATCGAGGAGCTGTTCAGCCGGGGCCGGATGGACCTCGCGCTGCGCTACCGCACGGAGTCCACGTCGTCGAAGGACGAGACGCCGTTGTACGCCGAGGACCTCTACCTGGTCGGGGATCCCGGGCTGGCCGACGCTCCCGACGACGAGGTCCGGCTCGCCGACCTGGCCGACATCGCGCTGGTCACGCCGGGCGTGCGCAGCGGCCTGCGGTCGCTGATCGACCGGGCGTTCGCCTCGCGCGGCCTCGAGCCGACCGTGGTGGCCGACGTCGAGTCGCTGGGCACGATGGTCAGGATCGCCGAGAGCGGAGACGCCTGCGCGATCCTGCCACTGTCGACCATCGAACCCGGCCGAGCGACACCGGCCGTACGCCGCATCGTCGACCCGGTCGTGTCACGACACGTGACCCTCTGCCGGGCCGGCGACCTGTCCGCCCCGCACGACGCGGTCGCGGCTGTCGAGCAGGCGATCATCGAGGTGGTCGCCGAGCTGGCCGCCGGAGATGCCTGGCCGGGGATCCGTGTAGCGAAGGGAACCACGCGATGACCACCCTCCTGTTCGTGCCGGGCGACCGGCCCGAGCGCTTCGACAAGGCCGCGGCAGCGGGTGCCGACCTCGTGGTCGTCGACCTGGAGGACGCGGTGACTCAGGAGCACAAGGACCAGGCCCGGGCGCACGCCGTCGCCTGGCTGTCGGGGGGCGGGTCGGGTGCCGTGCGCATCAACGCCAGCGACACCGACGAGCATGCGGACGACGTCTCCGCGCTCGCCGGCCTCGCGCGCCCGGTCCTGGTGCCCAAGGCCGAGGACCCCCGGTCGTTGCGGGAGATCGCCCGACTGCTCGGTCCGAACACCGCGTTGCTCGCCCTGATCGAGACCGCCACCGGCATCCTCCGGGCACCCGAGATCGCCGCCGTCGACGCGGTGCAGCGGCTGGTCTTCGGCAGCTTCGACCTGGCGGCGCAGCTCGGCGTCTCGCCCGACGACCGGCTGGCTCTCCAGTCGGCGCGGAGCGCACTGGTCCTGGCGTCGGCCGCGGCCGCGTTGCCGGCCCCGGTCGACGGGGTGACCGCCGACGTCACCGACGACGGCCGGCTCGCCGACGACGTCGCCCACGCCGTACGGCTCGGCTTCGGCGGCAAGCTCTGCATCCATCCCCGCCAGGTGCCGGTGGCTCGGGCGGCCCTCCGGCCCTCGGCCGAGGACGTGGCGTGGGCGCGGACCGTCGTGGACGCCGCCGGCTCCGGCGGCGTCGCCCTCGTCGACGGGCGGATGGTGGACAAGCCGGTGGTCGACCGGGCCCGCCGGATCCTCGCCGCCGACGGAGTCGGGCAGAGTGGGTGACGTGAACGAGCCCCCGACCCACGACGCCGCAGCGTGGTTCCTCGGCAAGACCGAGCGCGCCAACGCGCAGACCGTCCTCGACGACCAGCACCCGGGCGACCAGGCGTGGTCCGAGGGCAACCTCGTCCGGCCGCTGGTCCACGGGGCGACGTACTTCGCCGAGCTCTTCGAGCGCATCGAGGAGACCCGCGAGGGCGACCTGGTCCTCTTCACCGACTGGCAGGGCGACGCCGACGAACGGCTCACCGGTGATCCCGGCAGTGAGGTGGTCGAGGTGCTGGGCCGGGCCGACGAGCGCGGAGTCGACGTACGCGGGCTGGTCTGGCGGTCGCACGATCAGCTGCTCGGCTTCACCGCCGAGGAGAACGCGCGGCTCGGTAAGCAGCTGCAGAAGCGCGGGGCCGAGGCCCTGCTCGACATGCGCATCCGCCTCGGCGGATCCCACCACCAGAAGATGGTGGTGATCCGCTACCGGGACGACCCCACGCGCGACGTCGCCTACGTCGGCGGCATCGACCTGTGTCATTCACGTCGCGATGACATCAATCATGGCGGAGATCCTCAGGCGCTGGAGTCGATGGCGCCGGAGTACGGCGACACCCCGCCCTGGCACGACATGATGGCGGCGATCAGCGGGCCGGCGGTGCACGACGTCGAGACGGTGTTCCGGGAGAGGTGGGAGGACCCGACCCCGTTGAGCCGCAACCCGATCCTCTTTGTCAAGGACCGGGTCCTCGGCATGGACCTGAGTCCCGACCCGATGCCCGCCCAGGCTCCGCCACCCCCACCCGTCGAGGGCGGCACGCACGCCGTACAGCTGCTGCGGACGTACCCGAACCTGAGGCACGGCCGTGACTACCCGTTCGCCCGCGGCGGCGAGCGCAGCGTCGCCCGCGGCTACACCAAGGCGGTCAGGAAGGCGCAACGGCTGGTCTACGTGGAGGACCAGTACCTCTGGGGTCGCCACGTCGCGGACGTCTTCACCACGGCCCTGCGCGAGCACCCGGACCTGCACGTCATCGCGGTGGTGCCGCTCTTCCCCGACCTGACGGGCGCTCTCGGCCGCACTCCCGAGCAGCTGGGCCGGCGCCGCGCCATGCTCGCCATGCGGAGGCCGGTCCGGACCGGGTGTCCGTCTACGGCATCGAGAACGCCGCGGGCACGCCGATCTACGTGCACGCGAAGACGTGCCTGATCGACGACACCTGGGCGTCGATCGGCTCCGACAACTTCAACCGGCGGTCGTGGACGCACGACTCCGAGCTCTCGGCGATCGTGATCGACAGCGACGGCGACTACGCCCGCGACCTGCGGCTGGCGTTGGCCGGGGAGCACCTCGACCGGGACGTCTCCGAGCCTGGACGACTGCGTCGACCCCCACGACATGTACGCCGCGTTCCGCGACAGCGCCGCCCGGCTCGACGCGTGGCACGCCGGTGGCCGGGTCGGCCCGAAGCCGGCCGGGCGGCTGCGCGCCATCGAGCCGCCGAAGCTCGGGTTCGTGAAGCGCACCCTGGCACTGCCGGCGTACCTGGTCATGCACGACCCCGACGGCCGGCCGGGGCCGCTGCGCAAGAAGGACGAGTTCTGACACTCCCGGCGGCGGGGATTGTTGTGCCTTAACTGGAGTTAGTTACTCTAGATACATGCTCCAGCGCGACACCTACGGCCTCGCCCTGACCTGTGGTCGGGACGCGGCTGCGGCGTACGACGAGGGGCTGCGTGTCGTGCTGCGCCTGGGGCAGGGCGCGACCGCGGCGTTCGCCCGCTCGATCGCCCTCGAGCCCGGCTTCGCCCTGGGGCACTCCGCGCTGGCGCTGATGGGCCACGAGATGTGCGCGCCGGTCGACATCGCGGCCCGGCTGCGTGATGCGCGCCGGCTTGCGTCCACCGCGACCGCGCGGGAGCGCAGCCACGTGCACGCCATCGAGCGCCACCTGCAGGGCGACCCGGCCCCGCTCGTGCGGCACCTCGAGAGCTGGCCGGTCGACGCCCTGCTGCTGTCGACCGCCATGCCGACGATCGCGTTCGCCGGGGTGACCGAGGTGCCCGAGCAGGCCTGGCGGATCGTCGAGCGAGCGGAGCCGGCGTACGGCAACGACTGGTGGTACGCCGGACTGCTCGCGTTCGTGCGCCAGGAGCAGGGTCGCTTCGACGAGGCGATGGACCTGTCGCGCGCGTCGCTGGCCGTGGAGCCGCGGGCCGGGCACTCGGCGCATGCGCGGGCGCACGCGCACTACGAGACCGGCGACCACGCGGCCGGGCTCACGTGGATGTCCGACTGGGTGACCGGCGACGGCGGCAGCACCGACAGCCTCAGCCACTTCTCGTGGCACGCCGCGCTGCACGAGCTGTCGATGGGCGACCTCGACGCCGTACGCCGTCGCTACGAGACCCAGCTGAGCCCCGACTCGACGGTCGGCTGCCGCTCGCTCGTCGACTCCGGGTCCCTGCTGTTCCGCTGGGCGCTGACGCCCGGAGCCGTCGACGTGCCGGCGATGAGCGAGGTGACCGCGCGGCTCGAGGAGCAGACCCTGCGCCGGCCGGCGAGCCCGTTCCTCGCGATGCACGCGGCGGTCGCGTTGCTGGCCGCCGACGACCGCAGCGGTTGGTCTCCCTGGAGCGCTGGGCGGCGACGCACGCGCACCCGACCCAGGCGGGCGTCATCGCGCCGCTCGCGCGCTCGCTGCGGCTGATGCTCGACGGCTCCTGCGACCGGGCCGCCGACGGCCTGCGCGACCTGGCACCGCAGACCTGGCGGCTCGGCGGGTCCGACGCTCAGCGCGAGCTGATCGAGGAGGCGCGGATCGCTGCCCTCCTGCGCGCCGGGCGGTACGACGAGGCGCGCGACCTCCTCGACGCCCGCCTCGACCGGCGCCACTGTCGCCGTGACGAGCAGTGGCGTCGGCAGGCCGAAGTTACCCACGCGTAGGATTCTTCTCACCTCGCGGAGCCTGCCGCACCGTCGTACCTCGCAATAGGCTCCGCCTGACGTCCGGCCTCCGGGCGTCAGCCGCCTGAACGAGGAGCCCTGCCCTACATGCAGATCTTTGCCATCGTCGTCTCGCTGGCCCTGACCGTCGCCGCGATCGCCCTGCTGGTGCCCGCCGTGCGCGCGCATGCTCGGCGTCATCCGCATCGGCCAGCCAGCGCCGGGTCGCAGCGACAACCCGGTGCGGCCGCCTGGTCACGATGCTCAAGGAGACGGTGCTCCACACCCGGATGCTCCAGTGGACCGTCGTCGGCGTCATGCACTGGTTCGTCTTCGCGGCGTTCATCTTCCTCAGCACCGCCGTGCTCGCGGCGTACTTCCAGCTCTTCAAGCCGGACTTCGCCTGGCCGATCGTCGGCCACTGGTACCCGTTCGAGTGGTTCAGCGAGTTCATCGGCCTGCTGAGCACCGTCGGCATCGTCTTCCTGATCGTCTACCGCCAGCGGCACCACCCGCGCAGCGAAGGGCGCAACAGCCGGTTCTTCGGCTCGAACTTCTGGCAGGCCTACTTCGTCGAGGCGCTGGCGCTGCTGGAGGGGTCGGCGATCCTGTTCGTCCGCGCGGCGGAGTGGAAGCTCGACGAGGAGGGCGGCCGGGCGCACTACCCGATCGCGTCGTGGCTCGGCGACGCGCTCTACCCGGTCTCGGTCGGCTCGCTCGAGAACCTCATCTACTTCATCGCGATGTTCAAGATCGCGCTCGCGATGATCTGGCTGATGGTGATCGCCCGCAACCTCACCATGGGCATCGCCTGGCACCGCTTCACCGCGTGGTTCAACATCTTCTACAAGCGCGAGTCCGACGGCAGCACCGCGCTGGGCGCCATGAAGCCGCTGACGTCGGCGGGCGTGCCGGTCACCCTCGACGACATCGAGGAGCTCGACGAGGACTCCGCGCTCGGCGTCGGCCGGGTCGAGGACTTCTCGTGGAAGGGCATCCTCGACTTCACCACCTGCACCGAGTGCGGCCGCTGCCAGTCGCAGTGCCCCGCGTGGAACACCGAGAAGCCGCTCTCGCCCAAGCTCCTGATCACCGCGATGCGCGACCACGCGTACGCCAAGGCGCCGTACGTCCAGGCCGGATCCGATGAGGCGAAGGCCGCGCTGCTCGAGGGCAACGACACGCTGACCCGTGAGGCCGAGCGGCCGCTGGTCGGCGACACCGGCGACGGGTGGTTCTACAAGCCCGACGACGGCTCGGCCGTCATCGACCCCGACGTGCTCTGGTCGTGTACGTCGTGCGGCGCCTGCGTGCAGCAGTGCCCGGTCGACATCGAGCACGTCGACCACATCATGGACATGCGGCGGCACCAGGTGCTGGTCGAGTCCAACTTCCCGGCCGAGCTCAACCAGCTCTTCAAGGGGCTGGAGAACAAGGGCAACCCCTGGAACATGGCGGCCTCGGCCCGGATGGACTGGGCCAAGGACCTGCCGTTCGACGTGAAGGTGGTCGGCGAGGACTCGAGTCGCTGGACGACGGTCGACTGGCTGTTCTGGGTCGGCTGCGCCGGTGCCTACGAGGACCGCGCCAAGAAGACCACCCGCGCCGTGGCCGAGCTGCTGGACATGGCGGGCGTGAGCTTCGGCGTACTCGGCAACGGGGAGACCTGCACCGGTGACCCGGCGCGTCGCGCCGGCAACGAGTTCGTGTTCCAGGGCCTGGCCACCCAGAACGCCGAGACGTTCAAGGAGTACAAGGTCAAGAAGGTCGTCTCGACCTGCGCCCACTGCTTCAACACGCTCAAGAACGAGTACAAGGAGTTCGGCGTCGAGCTGGAGGTGGTGCACCACACGCAGCTGCTGAACCGGCTCGTGCGCGAGGGCAAGCTCACCCCGGTCGCCGACGGCGCGGGCGCGGCGCAAGCGCAAGATCACCTACCACGACCCGTGCTACCTCGGGCCGCCACAACCAGGTCTACAGCCCGCCGCGCGACCTGCTCCAGGTGCTGCCCGGCGCGGAGTTCGCCGAGATGGAGCGCAACTCCGAGAAGTCCTTCTGCTGCGGCGCCGGTGGCGCCCGCATGTGGATGGAGGAGAACATCGGCGAGCGGATCAACCTCAACCGCACCAAGGAGGCCGTCGGCACCGGCGCCGACCAGATCGCCGTCGGCTGCCCGTTCTGCCGGGTGATGCTCTCCGACGGGCTCACCGCCGAGCAGGCCTCCGGCAACGCCCGCGAGGAGGTCGAGGTCCTCGACGTCGCGCAGATGCTGCTGGCGTCGGTGAAGGGCGAGTCGGCGACCCGGGTCGAAGAAGTCCGACGCCGCGCCGGCCGCGGCCGACCGCCGTACCCTCCCAGGCCGAGGAGACGAAGGCCGAGCCCGAAGCGGGCGACGTCACCCAGACCGAGGAGACCGTCACCGAGACCGCCGACGTCGGCCCGGCCGCCAAGGCGAGCGGAGGCTCGTCGCTGTTCGACCTGGGTGAGTCGGACTCGACCCCGCCGCCCTCGGCCGAGGCCGAGGCCGAGGCCGGCGGACCCGAGAAGGTGGAGGAGCCGCAAGGCCGCACCCGCCGCCGCATCGGGCGGGTCGCTCTTCGACATTGGGTCGGACGACGCTCCCGCACTGACCGCCGAGTCCACTCCCGAGCCGGCGGCGAAGGACGCCGCCCCGGCTCCGGAGCCCGCCACGTCGACCGGCTCGCTGTTCGACATCGCAGCTCCCGAGCCGGTTGCCGAAGCCGAGCCCGACGCCGAGGCAACGGAGCCCGCGGCCGAGAGCCGGAGCCGGAGCCGGAGCCCGAAGCAAAGGCCGACGAGCCGAAGGCCGCTGGCGAGCCCGAGGCCACCATCCCCGAATCGGGCTCGCTGTTCGACATCTCCGCGCCCGATCCCGCCACGCCACCAGCGGCTCAGGAATCGGAGGCCACTGACGAGGCGGAGTCCGAGCCCGACGCGACTGCGGACGCAGCCGAGGCGGGGGCCGAGGACGAGACCGAGCCGGGCACCCAACCGGAAGCCGAGGCCGACCCGGCCCCGGCACCGGCTGCCGCACCCCGGACGTCCATCCCCGAGGGCGGTTCGCTGTTCGACATCACCGCGCCGGAACCCGCCACCCCGGCCGCGGCTCCGGAGCCGGAAGGCACCGACCCCGGGCACGTGGACAAGGCAGAGGTCGAGCCGACACCTGAACCCGAGGACGACGCGGGTGACGAGGCGGAGGCGAACGAAGACTCGGAGTCGGAGAAGTCCGGGGACTCCCTGTCGGGCGGTGCAGCCCTGAGCCAGGCCGCGACGTTCTCGTTCGAGGACACGGATACGGAGGACGAGCCCGAGGAGGAGGCAGCCCCCGAGCCCGAGGCCGCCGGCGACGAGTCCGAGGACGACGCCGATGCGGACGCCCAGCCGGAGGAACAGCCAGGACCCGAGGAGGCAGAGCCCGAGGCCGGGGCCGAGCAGCCGAAGAAGTCCGCTGACTCTCACACGACTCGCACGGACGTGGACATCGACGAGTCGCGTTCCCTCTTCGACCTCTGACCTACCGAGTACCTCGCAGGGACGTCATCCGGATGGAGCCGCCGGAGGGTCCGTCCGGATGACGTGCCGCCGGACGGATGCCCGTCAGAGCTGGAGGATCGTCGCAGAGACGAGGTACGCCGCGGACACGGCCGCCGGCTCGTGCAGGTCGCCGGGAGCCTCCAAGGTCTCCCGGGAACGAGCGCCGAGCCGGGATCCTCGGCCACCAGGTCGATGCACAGCCCGGCGACCACGGCATCGGCGTCGTGCTCGTCGAGTCCATCGAGGGCGAGACCGTTGTGGAGCAGGGTCGCCGCCTCCTCGAACACCTCACGCGCCATCTCGAGATCGACCTCGGGCCGCGCCCGGGCGACGGCCTCCGCGGTCGCCAGGAGCTGGTCGATCGGAGGGCCGAGGATGCTGGGCGTCATACGGCGAGACTCCCAACGCGCACGCGTGCCGGCAAGCGATATCGCGCTGGTCTGCTCAGGTCGCGGCCGGTCGCGCCGTGTGTACGATCGCCACGTGAGCCAAGGACGTGGTGAGGCCGTAGCGCGTGGCCGCCTCGCGCTCGCGGTCCTGCTCGCCGCCGCGGTGGCCCTCGTCGAGCCGTCGCTGCTGACCACACCGTCGACGGCCGTGCTGGCCGCCGTAGCGGCAGCCACCGTCGCCGCCGTGATCGGACTGCACCGTCCCCTGATGACGGTGATGAGCGGGTTGCACGGGTTGCCGGCGCGCAACGCGGACGAGGCACCCTCGTTCCTGGCCGAGCGGGTCACCGACGCCGCGCGTCACCCGCTGCGTCCACGCGCTCCTGGGTTGGTCTGACCGACGCCTCTCGGCGTCCTCCGTCAGACCACCTCCCACCAACCCAGGAGTACACCCATGTCCGTTCTCGACCCCTTGTCGCACGCCCTCGCCGCCGTCATCGCGGCAGCCCACGCAGCCCTGACGTCCCTCGGCGCCGATCCCGCCGCCGGCATCACCTGGCTCCTCAGCATCACCGCAGTCGTCGCGGTCGTCCGCGTCGCACTGCTCCCCCTGGTCGTCCAGGGCGTCCGCCATGCCCACGCCGTCGCCCGCGCGCGGCCGGATCTTCGAGCGCTCGCCGACCGGTACCGGGACCGCAAGGACGCCGACAGCACCCGCCGTCACCTCGTCGAACGCCGCCGCATCACCGCCGAGCACGGCGTACCGCGGCTCGGGTGCCTGCCGATCCTCGTGCAGCTGCCCATCTGGCTGTCGCTGTACCACCTGCTCGCGGACGTGGCCGGCGGAGCCTCGGTCGGGGCGATGAGCCCGGAGCTCGTCGCGTCGCTCGGCACCGCGACCCTCCTGGGCGTGCCGCTGGCTGAGCGCGGCTACCTCGGGGCTGGAGTCATGCACTTCGCCGTGGTGGCGGGCGTGGCCCTCACGGCCGCGGCCCTCTCCTTCGTCACGCAGAGGTACCTCGTCGCTCCCAACACGACGTACGAGGGGCTGCCGGAGGCTGTCGCCCGTGCCCAGCAGCTGATGCCCGCCCTGTCGGCGATCGGCCTGATCGTCGCCGGCGGCGTCGTCCCGCTCGCGCTCCTCGTCTACTGGGTCTGCAACTCGACGTGGACCTTGGGACAGTCGGCCGTGGTCTGGCACTGGTTCCCCACGCCCGGGACGCCCGCAGCCAGCCGGCGCCAGGGGCTCAGCGCGCGTAGACGCTGACGTGCCGGTCGCTGTCGGCGGTGAACGGCTCGCCACGCCACCCACCCCAGCGATCGACGAGGCGCAGGCCGGCGAGGCGCGCCATCAGGTCGTGCTCGGTCGGGTACGACAGCCGCTGCGAGATCGGGCCCATCCGTACGCCGTCGGCGCTGAGGGTCACGTGGTTCTCGTCCGCGCGCTGGGTCACCGGGTCGTAGCGGACGACGTCGAGGACGACCTCGCCGGTGGTGACACGCTCCGCGTCGACGAACTGCCGGCGCCCCTTCAGCCAGGCCTCCGGCACGCCGGTCTCGACGACGAAGACACCGTCGGGCGCGAGGTGCCGTGCGGCGTTCTCGTAGCACCGCACCTGGTCGTCCTGCGTCAGGAGGTTGTGGATCGTGTTGAACACCAGGTAGACGAGCCCGTAGCCCTCGCCCGGCGCATCCGCCCGCGACATGTCGCCGATGGTCACCGGCAGCCTTGCGCCCACTGGCTTGGCACGTAGCTGGGCCACCATGTCCTCGGAGAGCTCGATGCCGTGCACCTCGACACGCCGCTCCGCCAGGGGTACGGCGACCCGGCCGGTGCCGATCGCAAGCTCGAGCGCCGGGCGTGCTCCGGCCAGGCCGGACAGGAAGTCGACCGTCTCGTCCTCGTCGCCGCGCAGCTCCTCGTCGTACCGCTCTGCCGTCTCGCCGTGGAAGCTGGTGGCCGGGTCGAATCCATCCATGACGACCACGCTCGCGCACCGGAGAACCGCCTGCAACGGGGTTTCGCGGCCGGGACATTTGTCCTCGCCAAGGCACGACAAGGTCCCCTGCACGCGGGAGTCCCCGCTTCCTAGCGTCGGCGGTGTCGCCCAGAGCGGGCGTCCCAGAAGGAGGAACGATGACACGGCAGACACTGCTCAAGGAGACGGGGATCGCCATCGAGGCGGCGCTGGCCGCACTCGTGGCCTGGACGTTCTGGACCGCGGTGGGCGACGTGGAGCTCACCGTCGGGACCGGCAGCGGAGCCCGCGACGTCGGTGTGGCGGGGGTGCTCGCGACCGCCCTCGTCGTGGCGGTCGCCGGCGCGCTGACCCTGCGCGCGTTCGAGAGCAAGGCGGCGCGCGGCCGCACGTGGTGGACGGTCCTCGCGGCCGCCGTCTGGCTGCTCTCGTTCCTCGGCCCGCTCGGCGCAGAGGACTCCTCGGCCCGGATCGCGCTCCTCTCGCTGCACCTGGTCGTCGGCGGCATCGTGCTCTTCGGCCTCCGGTGGGCACACCGTCCCGAGCGCCTCGGCGTAGCGTGACCGCCGTGGCGATCTCGTTCGGCTGCGCCTGGCAGCGCAACGCGTCGGTCCTGCTGTGGACCCCGGTCCTGTTGCTGGGTCCCGTCCTCGATGTCGGCGGTGGCGCGCCGATGGTCGCGTTCAAGCTCGGCCTGGTCGCGGTGATGGCCGCCTGCGCCGCAGGCGTCGTGCTGACGACCGGCAGGACGCCTTACGTCGCGCTGACGACGCTGGCCGCGGCCACGTTCGCCGGCGCACAGCACGGCGGCGAGTGGCTGCCGACCTGGATCCTGCTGGCCCTCACCGTGCCGTCGGTCCTGCGCGGTCGGTGGATCGCCGTCGCGCTGCCGGTGGTCACCGCCGCCTCCATGTGGGCGGCGTGGCTGGTGCAGCCCCGTTCCGCCGAACGGGTGTGGAGCGAGGGGTTCGTCGTGCTGCTCGCCGGGCTGGCCAACACCGCGGTGCTGAAGCTGATCGACACGATCGAGGAGCTGCGGCGCACCCGACAGGAGCTCGCCCGGAGCGCGGTCGCCGAGGAGCGCGAACGGTTCTCGCGCGACCTCCACGACCTGCTCGGCCACACCCTGTCGGTGATGGTCGTGAAGGCGGAGGCCGTAGGCCGCCTGGTCGACCGCGACCCCGAGGCGGCTGCGGCACACGCCGCGGACATCGAGCAGGTGGGCCGGGACGCCCTCGTCCAGGTGCGCGAGGCCGTCGACGCCACCCGCTCCCTCAGCCTGGGCGACGAGCTCGACGGCGCCCGCCGGGCGCTCGATGCCGCGGGCATCCGCACCGACGTCTCGACGTACGACGGCCGGTTGCCCGCACAGGCGGAGGACGCGTTCGCGTGGGTGGTGCGCGAGGGTGCCACGAACGTGCTGCGCCACTCGGCCGCGGCCCACTGCAGCTTCGACGTCCGGGACGACGACGGCGGCCAGCTCGTGCTGACCGTGTCCGACGACGGCGTGGGCGGGCCGGCGACGTCGCCCGGACGCCAGGGCGGGCTCGAGGGACTGCGTCGCCGACTGGCGGCCGCGGGTGGCCGGCTCGACGTCGAGCCGGCGGCGACCGGCTTCCGGCTCACTGCGCGGCTCCCACTGGAGGCCTGATGATCCGGGTGCTGCTGGCCGAGGACCAGGCGATGATGCGCGGGGCGCTCGCCGTCCTGCTCGGCCTGGAGGAGGACATCGAGATCGTCGCCGAGGTGTCCGACGGCGCCGAGGTCGTGCCGCGCGCGCTGACAGCACGACCCGACGTCGCGCTGCTCGACATCGAGATGCCGCATGTCAGTGGGCTCGAGGCGGCGGCCGAGCTGACGGCACGGCTGCCGGAGTGCCGGGTGGTGATGGTGACGACGTTCAGCCGCACCGGCTACCTCCAGCGGGCGATGGCCGCCGGCGCCCGCGGATTCCTGGTCAAGGACGGCCCGGCCGACGGGCTCGCCGACGCGATCCGCCGGGTGGTCGCGGGCGAGACCGTGATCGACCCGGAGCTCGCGGGGGCAGCCCTGCGCACCGCAGGCTCGCCGCTCACCGGCCGCGAGTGCGACGTGCTCGCGGCGGCGGAGGGCGGCTCCACGATCGCCGACATCGCAGGCCACCTGCACCTGTCGGAGTCGACCGTGCGCAACTACCTCTCGACCGCGATCGGGAAGACCGGCACCCGCAACAAGGTCGAGGCCGCGCTCGTGGCCCGGCACAACGGTTGGCTCTGAGCCCGCGACGCCACGGTGACATCACCTGGCGTCACCCACCCTTGACATGACGTCATGATGATGTCATCGTGATGCACATGGACATCACGCCGTACGTCGAAAGCCTTCGCCGGGACCTCGTGGCCGCGGCCGACTCGGGGGGCGACGAGCTCCGCAACGCCGCCGAGCGACTGGCCTTCGCGCTCGACCCGGCCGCCCGACTCGCCCTCATGGAGGCGATCAGCCAGGCCGCCGCCGAGATCACCACGGAGCTCCCGTCGGGCAGCGTCGACGTGCGGCTCAACGGCCGCGAGCTCGACTTCGTCGTTCAGACCGCGCCGCCCACCGCGGCTCCGACGCCCCCACCGCCGCCCGCGCCGCCGACCCCCGAGGAGTCCGACGAGGGCGGGCTGGCCCGGGTCACGCTCCGCATCCCCGAGTCGGTCAAGGCACGCGCCGAGGAGAAGGCGGCGCAGACCGGCCACAGCCTCAACACCTGGCTCGTCGGCCTGGTGCGGGCCGCCACCAACGACTCGGCCATCCGGGTCGACGTGGACCTCTCGAGCATCCCGTTCTTCGGCGGCAACGACCCGTTCGGCAACCCCGGCAAGAACCATCGCCGCATGTCCGGCTGGGTCTGACCAGCACCCCGCAACCCACATCAAGCCCCGCCACGGGCCAGCACCCAGGCTGGTCACGTCTACCGAGCACGCCTCAAGGAGACCCGATGACCGACCACACGTTCACCACCGAGACGCCCGTCGACCTGTACGTCGAGATCGGCAAGGGCAACGTCGCGATCCGCACCGCCGACACCACCGAGACCACCGTCATCGTCGAGGGTCAGGACGCCGACGAGGTCGAGGTCAGCCAGCAGGGGAAGGCGGTCCACGTGATCGGCCCGAAGGGCAAGCACGGCCTCTTCGGCGGCTCCGACCAGCACCTCGACGTCGAGATCACCGTGCCTCACCAGAGCCGGGCCAACGTCAAGACCGGCAGCGCCGACATCACCTGCCACGGCGAGCTGGCCGAGGCCCAGTTCAAGTCGGGCTCGGGCGACATCCGAATCGACGACCTCGCCGGTCCCGGCACCATCGAGACCGGGTCGGGCGACGTACGCATCGCGACCGCGTCGGCCGAGCTCCGCGTCAAGAGCGGCTCGGGCGACATCCAGGTCGACCACGCCCGGGCCCAGGCCACCGTCTCGACCGGTTCGGGTGACGTCACCGTCGGCACCAGCGCCGCCCCGGTCGCCGTGAAGACCGGCTCCGGTGACGTCATGGTCACCGAGGCCGACAGCGACGTCTCGCTCTCCACGGGCAGCGGCGACCTGGTCGTCGCGACCGCCCGGCGAGGCAAGTTCACGATCAAGGGCGCCTCCGGCGACGTACGCCTCGGCATCCCCGCCGGCACCCCCGTCTGGACCGACATCAACACCCTCAGCGGCCGGATCGTCTCCGACCTCGACGGCACCGGCGCACCCGCCGAAGGACAGGACCACATCGAGGTCCGAGCCAAGACCGCCAGCGGCGACATCGTGCTGCGCCAGGTCTGACCCCATCCACGCATCACACAGACAGGACACCGTCATGCACGACAGCGCACTCGAAGTCGAACGCATCGCCCGCAACCAGATCCACGAGCGCATCGCCGAGGCCCGGGTCCTCACCCGGTCCGCCCGGCCCCGCCGCCGTACGTCGATCGCGCGCAGCCTGCGCCGCGTCGCCGACCGCATCGACAACTGAAGCCGAGTCGTCCGCCTGACACCGGGGCAGAACCCGGTGTCAGGCGGACGACTCGGCTGTCAGGGGGAGATCAGGAGCGCATGGCGACACCGCGTCGCCAGTAGCCCATGAAGGCCACCTGGCGGCGATCCATGCCGCGGTCGCGCACCAGGTGGCGGCGCAGGCCGGTGACCACGCCGGCCTCGCCGGCGATCCAGGCATAGAGGTCGGCGTCGGGGCTCGGCGCCGGCTGCGGCAGCTCCTCCCCGGAGCTGGAGTAGGTCGGGGTCTCCCACAGGTCGACGTCCACGTCGTCGGGGTCGGTCTCGACCAGCGCGTCCTCCGCACCGAGATGCGCGAGCACCGCGGCATGGAGCTTCTCCCCGAGCGGAGCCCCGTCGCGAGGCACCCACACGACCTGCACACCTTCGGGCGACTCGACGTCGAGGACGTCGCCCGCGACCGGCACCTCGAGGAACGCAGCACCCCGGGACCCGGCCGGCAGGTCGCGCAGGATCCCGCTGATGGCGGGTACGGCGGTCTCGTCGCCCACGATCAGCAGCCGCGGGTCGTGGCCCGCGGAGCTCGAGTCGAACTCGATGCCGCCGAACGGCGCACCGGCCTTGGGAGCCATCGTCACCAGCTGCTCGCCGACCTTCACGTTGTCGGCCCAGGCAGCGCCCGGACCGGTCGACCCGGGCTCGACGTGCAGCACGATGTCGACCACGATGCGGGTCTCCGCGCCGGAGCCGCGGACCTCGCGGATCGTGTAGGTGCGCATGTGCCCGCGCTCGTCCTCTGGCCGGTCGAGCCAGGTGTCGAACCAGGACTCGTCGGCGCCGGTGAAGTCGGGCAGCGTGCCGCTCGACCCCGGGAACACCAGCTTGAAGCGCTGGTCCAGCAGCGGCCCGTCGACGCCGAAGTCGGCGAGGCAGTCGCCGCCCAGCTCGACCCGGACGAAGCTCGGCGACAGCCGTTCGACAGCGGTCACCTCGACGGCGTCCAGGATCATGGGCAGCTGCGCTGAGGTCGTGTGCTCGGTGGTCGTGCTCGACATGGTGGACCCTTCGACGTGAGGCTCGCCTTACTTAGGTCACCCTAACCTCGCGACGTACTCCGGGACCAGCGGGGGTCAGATGCTGGTGCGGTGGAAGTTCTGGAACGAGCGCGACGGTGTCGGGCCGCGCTGGCCCTGGTAGCGCGAGCCGTACTTCTCCGAGCCGTACGGATGCTCGGACGGCGACGTCAGCCGGAAGAAGCAGAACTGGCCGATCTTCATGCCCGGGTAGAGCTTGATCGGCAGCGTCGCGACGTTGGCCAGCTCGAGCGTCACGTGGCCGGAGAACCCCGGGTCGACGAAGCCGGCGGTGGCGTGGGTCAGCAGGCCGAGCCGACCCAGCGACGACTTGCCCTCGACCCGGGCCGCGATGTCGTCGGGCAGCGAGACGACCTCGTACGTCGAGCCCAGCACGAACTCGCCCGGGTGCAGGATGAACGGCTCCTCGCCGTCGGGCTCCACCTCGCGCGTCAGGTCGGACTGGTCGGCGGCCGGGTCGATGTGGGGGTACCGGTGGTTCTCGAACACCCGGAAGAACCGGTCCAGCCGGACGTCGATGCTCGACGGCTGCAGCATGCCGGGATCCCACGGGTCCATGGCCACCCGGCCGGCGTCGATCTCGGCAAGGATGTCGCGGTCACTGAGTAGCACGACGGCACCCTACTCGGTGACCACGTGGCCCCTCCCGACAGAATGGGGCCATGCCTTTCCACCGCTACGTCGCCATCGGTGACTCCTTCACCGAGGGAGTCGGCGACCCCGACCCGACGCGCCCCAACGGCCTGCGCGGCTGGGCCGACCGGGTCGCCGAGGTGCTCGCGACCGAGTTCAGGACCGACCCGACTTCGGCTACGCCAACCTCGCGATCCGCGGCCGCAAGCTGCGTCCGATCCTCGTCGAGCAGCTCGAGCCCGCGCTCGCCCTGGCGCCCGACCTGGTCACCATCCATGCCGGCGGCAACGACGTGCTCCGGCCCAAGGTCGACCTCGACTCCCTCGCCACGGCGTACGACGAGGCGATCGGCAGGCTGACCGCCTCCGGCGCCCGCGTCGTCATGTTCACCATCTTCGACCCGGGCGGCTCGGGCCTCTACGCGCCGGTGCGCGGCCGGATGGCGATCTTCAACGAGTGGGTCCGCGAGATCGCCGACAACCACGGCGCCACCCTCGTCGACATGTGGCGGATGCGCGACGCCGACCTGGTGCAGATCATGGACACCGACCGCATGCACCTCAACGCCGCCGGCCACCAGCACCTGGCGATGGCGGTGCTCGACGCGCTCGGCGTGCAGCACTCGTTGGCGCCGCTGCCGACACGGTTGGTGCCGCTGCTCGGGCGCCGCGCGCAGGTCGCCGCCAACGTGCGCTGGACCCGCGAGTTCCTCGGCCCCTGGGTGCACCGCCGGGTCACCGGGCGGTCCTCGGGCGACGGCGTACTCCCGAAGCGACCGACCCTGGCGCCCGTCGCCGTCGAGCGTTGATACGATCGCGGCGCATCCTGCGGATGTAGCTCAGTTGGTAGAGCGCGACCTTCCCAAGGTCGATGTCGCGAGTTCGAGTCTCGTCATCCGCTCCACGATCGACCAGCGCGCCGAGCGCGACACCCTGCCCACCGTCGATGTCGCGAGTTCGAGTCTCGTCATCCGCTCCACGATCCGAGCGCTCCTGGCCATGCGCGCCGAGCGCGACACCCTGCCCACCGTCGATGTCGCGAGTTCGAGTCTCGTCATCCGCTCCACGATCGACCAGCGCGCCGAGCGCGACACCCTGCCCACCGTCGATGTCGCGAGTTCGAGTCTCGTCATCCGCTCCACGATCGACCAGCGCGCCGAGCGCGACACCCTGCCCACCGTCGATGTCGCGAGTTCGAGTCTCGTCATCCGCTCCAGACCCTTCGGTGTTCGAGCCGGGCGAGCGCCAGCGAGCCCGCGTCGAGACCACGCGCACGCACCCTGGTCTCGACACGCTCGTTCGGCGCTCGCGGCTCGACCCAGCGAGCGACCGACAGCGTGTCGCTACCACGAATCCGTGTGACTGGTGGGACACTTGCGTCTTTTGTGGCTGTCGGGGACAGTGAGGCGTCAGTGCCTTCCACGCCGATCGAGGTCTTCCCCAGATGCTCCGCCGCTCACCGGTTCATTCCGACCCGTCCCCACGCAGGTTCTCCCGGCCCGCGGCCATCGCTCTCGGGTGCCCTCGCCCTGGTCGTCGCGATCGCACCGTTCCTCCCTGACGCGGGCTCCCCCGGACCGGGCATCGTCGCGTCGGGCCGCGACTCAGCGGGCCGCTCGAGCAGCACGGCCGGCCCCGGCCGGGTGACACCGGCCATGCGGGCCGAGATCGAGCGCGTTGTCGCCGCTGGCGCCGTACGCCCTGGAGCGCGCCCAGCCCAAGGCAGCGCCCGCTGCGCGACGTTCGACGGGCAGCGGTACTGCCTCGGCGTGGGTTGGACGACGCAGTCGCAACCGCAGGTCCAGGCCCGCATGACGTACGCCGCCCAGGCGATCGCCGCCCGGCGCCCGAGCGCGGTCGAGACCACCGGCGACCTCGACGCCGCAGCCCTGCTCGCCCGATCGGCGAAGCTGAGCCCGGCGGCCCGGGCCCGCAGCGAGCGAGCCGAGCTGACGCAGGCCGCCCGCTCGGTCGCGAAGGTCTGGCTCCTGCGCCACGAGATCCAGGGCGCACCCCTGCCCGAGGGGTTCGCCGCCGCGCACCCGGAGGCCGCGCGACAGGGCGACCCGACGTCGGTCACGACGACGACGCCGTCGACGCCCCCGACGGTCGCGGCCAACGAGGGCACGGCGGTGCTCAAGACCGCCGCCGACTACCCGCAGGCCGCGACCGTGCTCGACGAGACGCAGGTGACGGAGCAGAACCGGAGCTACTGGTGCGGTCCGAGCACGACGCAGATGATGGCGTGGGGCTGGCGCCAGAAGCGGCAGCCGCAGAAGAAGTGGGCGCGCAAGCTGCGCACCTCCAGCGCCGGCTCGGCGATCACCGACCTGGTGCGCGTCATCAACAACAACACCGGGTGGGACCGCACCGAGCACGCCGGCACGTTCGTCACGCTCGACATCGGCGACTTCACGTTCGACGAGTGGTACCTGCTGATGATGCGCCACGTCACCGACTACACCGCACCGGTGATCCTCCACCCGGTGCTGCAGAAGAAGTACTACCCCTACCTCGACGACAACGCGTCCGGGCACTTCCAGGTCGGCCGCGGCTACGACCAGAACCCGGCCGGCGAGCCCTTGCTCGGCTACTTCGAGCCGTGGAACCAGCAGAAGTTCGACCCCAGCGAGCCCTACATCGAGCGCGTCCAGTGGCAGTCGGCCTACCAGCAGTTCCGCGCCAACCAGGCCCACTTCCAGCACAACGTCGGCGTCTGATGCGGGTCCTCGCGATGTACGCCGCGGGGGCGTCGCTGCTGGCCGGGCTGCTCGCCGGCTGCGCCGACGACGAGCCGGACGACGTGCCGACGGTGCAACCGACCCTGACCTCGACCCCGACCGAGAGCCCGTCGACGATCGTGTCACCGGCCGACGAGGTCTCCCCGACCACCGCGCTGCTCGACTGGACCGACACCGGCGCCGGCCCCGAGGACGAGGTGGTCACGGGCGCTGAATGGCGCGTGCAGGTGACGAGCGACGGGGCCAGCGCCGAGCTCAGCGGCCCCGGCGAAGCGCGCACGATCGAGGCCGGCCAGGGACGCCGCATCGACGACGTGCTCCTGGACGACGAGTGGTTGGTCGTCGTCGCGCAGGACAAGCAGGAGACCCGGCCGCCCCGGGCGACCGTGCTCGAGCTGACGACCAGCGACTCCCGAGAGGTGACGCCCACCCCCGCGCCGGGCGGTGACTGGGCGATGTTCGGCGGCACCCTGCACTACCCGACGACCGGACCCCAGGACACCTACTGCCTCGCGGCCCTCGACCTCGCGTCAGGCGAGGGCGAGGTGGACTACTGCAGTCCGCCGCAGCACGGCTTCTCGAACGTCGTCGCGAGCAGCACCACGACCGCGCTGATGACGTTCGACGACACGCGCCCCGTCTCGTGCCGCACCCTCGCCGCCCTCACCGACGGCGTCGCCGAGCCGGTCGACGACGTGCCCGAGTGCACCGGCTGGGACATCGCCGCGACCGACACCGGCGCCGTCTGGTCGGTGGTCACCGACGAGCAGCAGGTCGAGGCCGGCGACTTCTCCGCCATCGCCGACGGGGCGACGTACCACCTGGGCGCGGGCGCCACCAGCACGCTCACTCCGTGTGGTGACTCGGTCTACTTCGCCCGCAACGCCGCCGGCGGCCAGCCCGCGCAGCTGCTGCGCTGGACACCCGACGCCACCCTCGAGATCGCATACGCCGCACCCGGCGACGGTCCCGGCTTCATCAGCGCGCCCGCGTGCGCGGGCAACGTGCTCACCGTCAGCGCGTTCGGCGCCGACGGCGACGAGCAGGTGACCGCGGTCGCGCCCTAGGTCGTAGGGTCGAACGCGTGACGTTCACCGGCTTCCCCACCGCCGCCCTCGACTTCTACGACGACCTCGAGATCGACAACACCAAGTCGTTCTGGGAGGCGAACAAGACCGTGTACGCCGAGGCGGTGGCGGCACCGATGAAGGCACTGTGCGCCGAGCTCGCCCCGGAGTTCGGCGAGGCGAAGGTGTTCCGGCCACACCGCGACGTGCGCTTCGCCAAGGACAAGACGCCGTACAAGACCCATCAGGGTGCGTTCGTCGGCGTGGCGCCGGCGACCGGCTACTACGTCGACCTCTCCCCGCGCGGCGTACGCGTCGGCGGCGGCTTCTACGACGCGACCGGTCCGAGGCTGGCGGTGATCCGTGAGGCGATGGCCGACGACAAGGAGGGCGCCCGCCTCGTCAGGCTGATGAGGAAGTACGACAGGGACGGCTGGGAGATCGGCGGCGACCGGCTCAAGACCGCCCCGCGCGGGTACGACGTCACGCATCCCCGCATCGACCTGCTACGGCGCAAGCAGCTGTTCGTCGGCCGCCCCTACGGTTTCGACGAGGACGCGATCGGACCCGGTCTCGTCGACCGCGTTCGTGCCGACTGGCGAGCACTGCGTCCGCTCGTCGAGTGGCTCGCCGCGCGACCGTCCGAGCGAGTCGGACCGCGCGGAGCGCGGGTCGAGTGACGCGAGGAGGTCGAGCAGGGCCCGCGACGGCGCAGCCGGCGCGACGGCAGGGTCGAGACCGGTGACCGCACGGGGCGTCGCCTGGGCCGCGTCACACCTCGGGCACCCGGTGACACGGGCGACGCCGCTCACCGGCGGCTGGACCTCGACGATGCTGCGCCTCGACGACGAGTCAGGCGCCAGCTTCGTGCTGCGGCTGATGACGAACGAGCCATGGCGCACCCACGGCGCCGGCCTCACGACCCGCGAGCGCGAGGTGCAGCAGCTGCTGGCCGGCTCCGCCGTGCCGGTGCCGACGTCGTTCGCACTCGACGCCGAGGGCGATCGGGCCGGGCATCCCGCGCACCTGATGAGCCTCCTGCCCGGCAGGGTCGAGGAGGACCGCATCGACGACGCCTCCCTCCGACGGCTCGCGTCACTGCTCGTCGACATCCACGCGACACGACCGCCCGAGCCGCCGCGGGACTACCAGTCGTGGGCCTGGCCGGCGAAGTGGGTCGTGCCGCCCTGGGCGACGCGGCCGGCCGTGTGGCAGCAGGCCTTCGAAGTGCTCGCCCAGGATCCACCGGCCTTCGAGCCGACCTTCCTCCACCGCGACTTCCACGCGCGCAACGTGCTCTGGCAGGACGGTGAGATCAGCGGCGTCGTCGACTGGGTCGAGACCTCGTGGGGCCCGGCCTGGCTCGACGTCGCGCACTGCCGCACCAACCTCGCGATCCGGCACGGGTCCGCGGTCGCCGACCGGTTCGCCGCGGCGTACGTCGCGCTGTGCGGCCGCGAGCCCGACGCCTACTGGGACGTGATGGACGCCGTCGGCTTCCTGCCGCCACCCGGGGTCGAGGGCCTGTTCACCGACGCGGCCGAGCTGGCGCGGCTCGAGGAGCACCTGGCGTCGGTGCTCGACTGAACCCGCTCTGCCCAGACTCGACTCCACGAGGTTGCGACGCTTGCCCACGTCGTGGGGTCGGCTGCCGGTGCGGCAGGTCGGCGCGCCCCAGGAGTGCCGCGGCCTCACGCAGATCCGACGTGTACGACGTCGACATGGCGCCCTCCCGTGCAGGCTGCACACGCGCGCGCTGGGAAGCTACCCGTCACGCGCCCGTCGTGTCGGGTTCATCCGCTCGCCTCCTGCGCGCGTCACCGTGGAGCCATGGGACGACGCACGATCCACCTCCACGTCGACTTCACGGGCCTGGTCGGCGACGAGATCACCGAGTCTTTGATGGCGCACCGCGAGGAGCTCAGGGCGCGCGGCTTCAAGGTGCCGGTGAAGGAGTCCGGCCGGCCCTTCCTCGCCGCGACCGAGATGCGCCGCGACCACAAGGAGCACGGTCTCAAGCGCCGACAGGTCGAGGGCGCCTGGGCCGAGATCTGCCGACGGGCGCACAAGGGCCGCAAGACTCCGCTGGTGAGCGTGCCCGGCTTCGGCGCCTGCGCGCCCGAGCAGGTCGACCTCCTGCTCGACAGCCTGGCCGGCCTCCGCGTGCACCTGGTCGCGACCGTGCCCGCCGTGGCCAGCCCGGAGGCCGCGGAGACGCTCGACCACGCGCTCGCGCACTGGCGCTCGCGGCTCGTCAAGGGCGAGGTCACGCTCGTCGTTGTGTCACCGGGTGACTGGCCGCGCGCCTGGCAGGAGTACGCCGCCGCGGCCGGCGTCGGCTCACTGCCGCTGGTCGACGTCCGCTCCCCCGTCGGCGCCTGAGGGCCACACCGGGTCGGGCGCCGGGACCGTCGCCTCGTCGGGGTGCCGCGGCAGGTCCGCGGCGTAGGTCGTGCCGAGCTCGGCCAGCTCGAGGAACTCCGGTTCGCGCACCATGGCGACCATCTCGTCAGCCGTCAGGTCGATGGGCGAGCGCCCGCCGTCGGCGAGGAGTCCGATCTCCATGAACAGGCCGTCGCCGACCATCACCACCGCCGAGGCGTGCGAGCCAGCCTGGCTGTCGCTCGCGACGGACCACTCCGAGTCGGCGAGCACGGTGATACCCGGCCCGGTCGTGCCTTCGGCGCAGTCGAGTATGTCCCAGCGGAACGGCGAGTCGGCGGCGACCTGTCGCAGACCGGCGCAGCCCCCGGTCCCGGGCTGCAGGTCGCGGGGTCCGCGGAAGCCCTGAACGCCGAAGTGGAACTCGACGTCCTGGTCGCCCACCCGGGCCTTGAGCGACGGGGGCTGGCCCGAGCGCTCGACCAGAGCCACGTCGACGAAGCGCGTCGGCAGGACGTCGGTGAACGTGGCCCGTTGCGCCTCGACCCACTCGCCCTGGGTGACGACACCGTCGCGCAGCGCGAGGGCGACCGGGTCGCTCGCCTCCCGGGCCTGCCCGCCGGACGAGGCGGGTTCTCCAGCACGATCCTCGGCCCCACCCCGCAGGTTGCCGATCGCCAGGGCGCAGGCGACCACGGCTGTGGCTGCGACGACGCTGCCACCGGCTCGGCGGCGACGCAGTCGTCGGGAGCCTGCCCAGGCAGCAGCGGGTACGACGTCGGGCATCGGCGCGAGGCTGTCGAGCTCGCGCGCCAGTCGGTCACGCAGGTCTTCGGTCGTCGGGCTCATCGGCGGGTCTCCTCGTGTGTGGTGGTCATCCGTTCCTCGAAGGCCTCACCGAGGAGCTCCCGGAGCCTGTCGAGTCCCCTGCTGGATGCGGACTTCACCGTGCCGGTGCTCGTGCCCAGCGCGAGCGCGGTCTCCTCGACGCTGAGGTCCTCCCAGTAGCGCAGCACCACGACGGCCCGCATCCGCTCCGGAAGCCGGGCCAGCGCAGCCAGCACCGTCATCGCCTGCGCCGGGTCGCGATGACCCGGTGCGGCCTCCGACAGCGCATGCAGCTCGCGCTCGCGGTCGCTGCGCCGCCGGCTGTCCAGGAACGCCCTCAACAGGGTCCGATGGGCGTACGCCGGCGGGTTGTCGACGCGCGGCCACGCGACGTACATCGCGGTGAGCGTCGCCTGCACGAGGTCCTGCGAGGCCTCACGGCTGCCGGTGAGCAGGTAGCCCTGGCGGAAGAGCCGCTGCTGAGCGCCCTGCGCGAACTCGCCGAACTCGGCGTCGCGCCGCCCCGACCCGAACATGTCGCCCCTCTCCGGTGGTTGCCTTCACCCATGATCGAGGGCGGAGGCGGCCGGAAGGTTGCGTGGCCGGCCGGACTTTATGCTCGGACCGCCACCCGCTCGCGGACGTCCTCGTCCAGCACGGGCCAGTCGCGCGGCCGCGGCACCGCGCGCACGGCGGCACTCAGCGTCGGGATGAGTGCGGTGGCAACGGCAGCCACGAGCAGGCCCACCGTCGCCGCGGTCGCGCCGTACTGCTCGAGGAGGAAGCCGCCGAGCACGGGCGCCAGCGGCATCGTGGTCATGCCGAGGAACTGGCTGGCCGACGACACCCGGCCCTGCAGGTGCGCCGGGGTGATCGCGACCCGGTAGCTCTGCGCACCCGCGTTGCCCGCCGGGTTGAGGAAGAGGCCGACGAAGAGCATGGCGCCGATCAGCACCGGCGACGACCAGAACAGCAGCGGCACTATCAGCGGCACCCAGCTCCAGGCCACCAGGATCGTGAGCCGGCCGGTGCGCATCCGGTCGATGACGTACGGCGCGGCGAGCGCGCCGAGGATCCCGCCGACGCCGGCGAGCGCGTCGACGACCCCGATGGTGGCCGGGTGCACACCCTGCTGCACGAGCCGGATGATCGCGACGAAGAAGACGGCGTTGACGACGAGGTTGCAGGCCGCCCCGAAGGCGACCATCGCCCGGAAGTAGGGCCGCGCGAAGACGTAGCGCACACCCTCGGTGAGGTCGCGACGCACCGCGCGCCAGCCCCGCTGCTCGCTCCGTTGGGTGGGCGAGAGGTCGGCACGCAGCCGGCCGAGCATCACGAACGACAGCGCGAAGGTGAGCGCGTCGAGGAGGAACGGCAGCGCCCGGGAGACGCCGTACAGGGCACCGCCGAGCGGCCCGCCGAGCAGCGTGGCGATGTGGTGGCGCGCCTGGTTCTGGCTGATCGCCGTCGGCAGTTCCTCGCGGGTGACGACGCTGCGCACGGCGGACGCCTCCGCAGGGGCGAACACGCCGGTCGCCACGCCCGTGCCGAAGGCCACGGCCACGAGCTGGGCAAGGGTCAGCGCGTCCAGCAGCGTGGCCGCGGCCAGCGACCCGTAGAGGAGTACGCCGGCACCGCTCGCCGCCCGCATCACGGTACGCCGGTCGCAGCGGTCGGCCAGCACGCCTCCGGCGAGCAGGGCCACGGCCATCCCGAGCATCAGCGCCGCGGCAGGCAATGCCGCACTCGGTCGCCGAGCCGGTGAGCGCGAAGCCGATCAGCGGGAAGACGAACATGCTCGTCGCGGAGCCGAGCTGGCTGACGACCTCACCGGTCCAGAGGATCGTGAAGTCGCGGTTGCGGGCGAGGGTGCGGTAACCGGTCATATGCGCACCATAACTTGCGCACGATTCATTGCGCAATAGAACGTGCGGATAAGGTGGAAGCATGCCCCGCCAGTCCCGCGCCCTGCACGACGCCACCGCGCTCCGCGCCATCGCACACCCGATCCGCAACCGGATCCTCGGCGAGATGTCCGCGACCGGTCCCACCCGAGCCGCCGACCTGGCCCGTGACCTCGACCTCCCGGCCAACTCGGTGAGCTTCCACCTGCGCCAGCTCGCGAAGTACGGCCTCATCGAGGAGGCCGCCGGCGAGGCCCGTGACCGGCGCGACCGGGTCTGGAGGCTCGTCAACGAGGAGGGCCTGACGATCAACACCGGCGACCTCGCCAAGAGCCCCGGAGGGGAGGCGGCCGTCCGGGTCTTCCAGAAGAGCGCGCAGACCTGGGCCCACCACGTCGTCGACGTCGCCTACACGACCGACAAGGACCCCGACGCATTGCGTTCCGTCAGCGACTACACGATCAGGCTCACCAAGGAGGAGGCCGTCGAGATGGCCCAGGACCTGGATGCCGTCATGCAGTCGTGGGCGAAGCGCACGCGCGGCCGCGATGCCTCACGGCGTACCTACAACCTGTTGTCGTTCCTGCAGCCCTACCCGGAGGAGACCCGCAAGGAGTGAGTCAGTGCGGCTGCCAGGCGTCCTCGTCGGCCGTGCGTGACGTGACGGCGGTGGGCAGCTTCGCGTCGGAGAGCTGCTGGATGGAGACGCTTCTCGAAGACGTCGCGCAGTGAACGGCGGGCGGCGATCCAGACGTGCTGGAGCACCTCGGCGGACTCGTTGTACTCGACCGCCTCGGGGCGCAGGCCGTAGACCGAGACGAGGGGCCCGTCGACCGCCCGGATCACGTCGGCCACCGACACGTCGTCGGCAGGACGCGCGAGCCGCCAGCCGCCCGACTGGCCGCGCTGGGAGACCACGACCCCGGCCCGGCGCAGGTCGGCGAGGATCGCCTGGAGGAAGCCGTGCGGGATGTTCTGCTGGCGACCCAGCTCTTCGGCGCTCACGGGGTGCCCGTCGGTGCGCCCGGCCATCTCGATGAGGGCTCGCAGGGCGTAGTCGGACTTGGCGGAGACTCGCATGCACCCAGTTTGTCAGATAAGTCGAGTATTCACCCCCCGGCGCGAGGGGTGAGGCGCGACCCGGCGGGGATGCAGCCGCCGGGCCGCGGTCCGTGGGGCCCGGTCAGACCCGGGCCGGCTCCTCCTCGCGGGCCTCGAGCTCCTCGGCCCGGCGGTCCTGCGTGACGGCCCAGCCGATGCCGGTGACCCAGAGCACGAAGATCACCGATGCGATGAGGCCGACGGTCAGGCCGGAGGCGCCGAGCGACTCGGCGATCGTCTTCGAGTTCGTCAGCACGATCAGGCCACCGGCGCCGACGCCGAGCACGCGGGCCGGCAGGTGCTTGACGAGCCAGGCGGCGAACGGGGCGGCGATCACGCCGCCGACGAGCAGCGCGCCGGCGATCGACCAGTCGATGCCCTGGCTGCCCAGCGCCAGGATGAAGCCGAGCGAGCCACCCACGGCGACGACGAACTCCGAGGTGTCGATGGAGCCGACGACCTTGCGAGGCTCCAGGCGGCCCGACGACAGCAGCGAGGTGGTGCCGACCGGGCCCCAGCCGCCGCCGCCGATGGCGTCGAGGGCGCCGCCGAACAGACCCATCGGGGCCAGGAAGTACGCCGACGGGTGCGGGTTGAACGTCGGGCGGCGGCCGCCCAGCACCAGGAAGCGCCAGATCACGTAGATGCCCAGCGCCATCAGGATGCCGGCGATCCACGGCTTGGCCTCGTCGCCGGGCAGATTCGAGAGGAACGTCGCACCGGCGAAGGCGCCGACGAACCCGGGCACGGCCAGGATCGAGACGGTGCGCCAGTCGACGTTGCCGAGCTTGTGGTGGCTGAAGCCGGAGACCAGCGACGTGCCGATCTCGGAGAAGTGGACCGCGGCCGAGGCGGCAGCCGGCGCGATGCCGGTGGCCAGCAGCAGTGTCGACGACGTGACTCCGTACGCCATGCCGAGCGAGCCGTCGATGAGCTGGGCGATGAGGCCCACGATTCCGAGGACGATGATCTTGCGCATTGGTTGCATCCCTTGCGTCTGGACTGAGCGTCTGAGCGAGCTGTACTCAATGTCTAGTGAGTTTGTATGTCGAGTAAATTAGCACGCATTGATTCTGCGGTGAAAGCCCGCTCCCATCGGCGACTGGTCCGTCACAGTTCGGCCGTTCGTGTTGCGCGACCGGGGACGACGAGGCATGATTTTGTTACCGGTCAGTAGCGCAGCGCTGCTGCCGTGCCAGACGTACATCCCGAGATGGAATGGGTGGGTCAGTGAGCCACTACAAGAGCAACCTGCGCGACATCGAGTTCAACCTCTTCGAGGTGCTCGGCCGAGACGACGTCCTCGGTCACGGCCCCTTCGCCGAGGTCGACGGTGCGACCGCCCGCGAGATCCTGGCGGAGGTCGACCGGCTCGCGCGCGAGGACCTCGCGGCGTCGTACGTCGACAGCGACCGCAACCCGCCGGTCTTCGACCCGGAGACGCACACCGCGCCGCTGCCCGAGTCGTTCAAGAAGAGCTACGCCGCCTGGAGGACGCCGAATACTGGCGCCTCCAGATCCCCGAGGCCCTCGGCGGCACCCCCGCCCCGTCCAGCCTCGTCTGGGCCATCGGCGAGCTGGTGCTGGGCGCCAACGCGCCGGTCTGGATGTACGGCGCCGGCCCGGCGTTCGCGAGCGTCATGCACCGCAACGGCAACGACCGCGACAAGGTCATCGCCCAGCACATCGTCGACCGCGGCTGGACCACCTCGATGGTGCTGACCGAGCCCGACGCCGGCTCCGACGTCGGCGCCGGCCGGGCGAGGGCCACCGCCAACGACGACGGCTCGTGGAACATCAGGGCGTCAAGCGCTTCATCACCTCGGCCGAGAGCGACCTCTCCGAGAACGTCATCCACCTCGTCCTCGCCCGCCCGGTGGGCGTCGACGGCGTGGGCGGCCCCGGCACCAAGGGCCTGTAGCTGTTCATCGTGCCGAAGCACCACTTCGACCACGAGACCGGCGAGCTGACCGGCGAGCGCAACGGCGTCTACGTCACCAACGTCGAGCACAAGATGGGCATCAAGGTGTCCAACACCTGCGAGCTCACGTTCGGCGACTCGTCCGTCGGTGGCGGCGAGCCCGCGAAGGGGTGGCTGCTCGGCGAGGTGCACGAGGGCATCGCGCAGATGTTCCAGGTGATCGAGAACGCCCGGATGATGGTCGGCACCAAGGCCATCGCGACGCTCTCGACCGGCTACCTCAACGCGCTCGACTACGCCAAGGAGCGTGTCCAGGGCGCCGACCTGACCCAGGCCGCCGACAAGACGGCGCCGCGCGTGACCATCACCCACCACCCCGACGTACGCCGCTCGCTGATGACGCAGAAGTCGTTCGCCGAGGCGATGCGGGCGCTGGTGCTCTACACCGCGACCTGGCAGGACCGGGTGATGGTGGCCGAGCACGCTGGCATCGAGGGTGGCGAGAAGGACGACCTGGCCGCGGCCGTCAACGACCTGCTGCTGCCGATCGTCAAGGGCTACGGCTCGGAGCGCTCGTGGGTGCTGCTCGGCACCGAGTCGCTGCAGACGTTCGGCGGGTCGGGGTTCCTCCAGGAGTACCCCCTCGAGCAGTACGTCCGCGACGCCAAGATCGACACCCTCTACGAGGGCACCACCGCGATCCAGGGCCAGGACTTCTTCTTCCGCAAGATCGTCAAGGACCAGGGCCGCGCGCTGGGCCACCTCGCGAAGGAGATCGAGGGTTTCATCGCCTCCGAGGCCGGCAACGGGCGGCTCAAGGTCGAGCGGGCCCTGCTGGCCACCGCGCTCGAGGACGCCAACGCCATCGTCGGCCACATGATCAACGACCTGATGTCGGCCGACGCGTCGGCGGAGGGCGGGGACCTCCGCAACATCTACAAGGTCGGCCTCAACACCACGCGCCTGCTGATGGTGCTCGGAGACGTCGTCTGCGCTGGCTGCTGCTGCGCCAGGCCGAGGTCGCGCTCGAGAAGCTGGCGGGTGACGCCGGCAAGGACCAGGCGTTCTACGAGGGCAAGGTGGCGGCCGCGCAGTTCTTCGCGCAGACCAACCTGCCGCGCCTCACCGCCGAGCGGGTCATCGCCGAGGGCACCGATCTCGCCCTGATGGACCTCGACGAGGCGTCCTTCTGACCGCTGCGCCGAACCGACGAAGGGCCGCTCCCGGTAGGGGCGGCCCTTCGTCGTTCGGCGGGTTCAGGCGGTCGTCGACGAGCCCTTGCGGACCCGGGCGAAGTCGGTCCAGTCGCCGTCCTTCTGCCCGTAGATGGTGGTCGCCTTGAACTTCGCGAGGCTGCCCTGCTCGGGCATGCAGGACTGCGGGACGCGCAGCTTGACCAGCGCGCCGTCGTAGTCCCATGCACCGTCGATGCCGTCGCACTCGATCGGGGTGCCGCCGAACTCCTGCCCGACGGCCAGCAGCAGCCTGGTCTCACCGGTCTGGCCAGGGCGCTTCACCGACTCGACGATGTACTGGATGGTGTCCTTGGGAGCCGGGTCGACCAGGACCTTCACGCGGGCCCGATGCTCAGGATCGAGCTCGTGGAACTTCACCCGGAGGCTGACGCTCGACTCGCCGTTGTTGATCTTGACCTTCTTGAGGTCGGCGTTCGACGTGGTCAGCGTGTCGTCCGGCGGGTCGACGATGACGTCGCGCGCGGCGTCGGCCGGGGCGGCGAGCGCGGCCAGCGCGATGGCCGCCGCGGCGACGGTGAGCAGTCGATTCATGGTGCATCCCCCTGTGTCGTACCGGTGTCCCGGCCCAGACTGCCACGATTTCCCAAAGCCGCGATCAGGGGCGCTGATGTCCGGAGTTCGAGCCGTCGGGTCGTAGGGTGGCGGCTTCGAGCAACTCCTCACTCCACCCCCGGGAGTCACCATGGGCATCGGTCTCGGCATCGTCCTTCTCGTCCTCGGCCTCATCCTCGTGACCGGAGCGGTCGACCTGCCTGCCAGCGTCGACGACGTCGTCGACTCGTCGACGCTCGGCTGGATCCTCGTGATCGTCGGCGGGCTCGCCGTCGTCCTCGCGCTCGTGATGAACCAGCAGCGCAGTCGCACGACGCACGTCGAGGAGCGTCGCACCGACGGGACCCCGCCGGTTTAGTGCGTGACTCCCAACTTCCGTGGCCTGCTGCGCGACGGCCGGGAGTCAAGAGACACGCCCTAGGGGCGCAGCCCTGCGCCAGCGGCCACGCGCACAGCGTCGGTCAGCTGGTCGAGCAGGGCCGACTCCAGCCGCCACCGCTGCCAGTGGAGATGCACGTCCAGCCGCCCCAGCGACGTGAGGGGTACGACGTCGCGCGCGACCTCGGCGAGCTGCGGCTCGGGCAGCATCCCCCAGCCGAGGCCGCGGCGTACGGCCTCGAGGAAGTCGGCCGACGTCGGCACCCGGTGCACCACGGCCGGCAGCGCCCGGCCGCGGCGGCGCAGCGTCGCCAGCTGGAGGCTGTCCTTCTCGTTGAAGTCGACCATCGGCAGGGTCGCCCAGTCGATGCGGCCACCGCGACGGTGCCGCTCGACCAGGGACGGCGTGGCGGCCGCGACGTAGCGCAGCGTGCCGAGGCGGGTGACGGAGCAGCCCTGCACCGGCGTCGGGTCGGACGTCACCGCGGCCAGCGCCTCGCCGCTGCGCAGCAGGCCGGCCGACCACGCCTGGTCCTCGACGTACAGCTTGAGGGCGACACCGTCCCAGCCGGCCACGTGGTCGAGGACGTCGCGGAACCAGGTCGCCAGCGAGTCGGCGTTGACCGCGACGGCGAGCGTCGTGCCGGTGACGGCGCCGAGGGAGGCGATCGCCTCCTCCTGCAGCAACCTCGTCTGCCGGGCCAGCCGCAGCAACGGCTCGGCGACCGCGGTGGCCGTGCACGGCGTGCTGCGGCGAACGAGCACCTGGCCCACCTCCGACTCCAGGGCACGGATCCGCTGACTCACCGCGCTGGGAGTGACGTGGAGGCTCGCGGCCGCCGCGTCGAACGTGCCCTGCTCGACGACGGCGACCAGGGCTTCGAGGTGCTGGGCGTTGGGTTGCATGAAGCAATGCTAATGATCATGTAGAAACATTCGCTGGTCTGATGCCGCCGGCACCTCTAGGTTCGTGCAGTGCTCTCCTCCGCGACAGCGGGCCTGCTCAGCGGGCTCGTGCTGATCATCGCCATCGGCGCCCAGAACGCCCACGTCCTGCGCCAGGGACTCGCGCGCGAGCACGTCGGGCTGGTGGTCGCGATCTGTGCGGTCGCCGACATCGTCCTGATCGCGGCCGGGGTCGCGGGCATCGGCGCTCTGGTCGAGCAGGCCGGCTGGGCCGTGACCGTCGTGCGCTGGATCGGCGTGGCGTTCCTGACCTGGTACGGCGTGAACGCGCTGCTGCGTGCCCGTCGGGGCGAGTCACTCCATGCCGCCACGGCCGCTACGTCGTCGGCCTCGCGCGTCGCCGTACGCACTCTGGCGCTGACCCTGCTCAACCCGCACGTCTATCTCGACACCGTGCTCCTGCTCGGCTCCATCGCCGCGCACGAGGGGAGCACCGGGCGCTGGTGGTTCGCACTGGGGGCATCGGTGGGCAGCGTCGCGTGGTTCACCGGGCTCGGGTACGGCGCCCGTGCGGCCTCCCGGTTGTTCGCGCGGCCGCGCGCCTGGCAAGTGCTCGATGTGCTGATCGGAGTCACCATGCTGGCCATCGCGGTGACGTTGGCGATGGGGTGAATAGGCTGCGGCCATGACCGATGAGGACACGCTGCGCGGTTACGTCGACGTGTGGTGGCGGGCCGTCGACGACTTCACCCAGCTGCTCGAGGAGCTCGGCCCCGACGACTGGGACCGCGAGACGGATCTGCCGGGCTGGGACGTGCGGGCCATCGCCGCGCACACCGCCCACCTCGAGGCGGTCCTGGCCGGGGCTCCCGACGAGACGGTCGACGTCGGCCGGCGCGAGCATGTGAAGGGCCTCATCGGCGCCTACACCGAGCAGGGCGTGGTCGCCCGCGCCACGGCTGCACCCGACGCGATCATCAACGAGATCCGCGGTGTCGACCACGAAGCGGCACACCACCCTGCTGGAGCGGCCGCCCACCGACCCGGCCGCCAAGCCCGACAACGTCTTCGGGGCGCTGGGCTGGAGCTGGGCGACCCTGCTGCGCAACCGCCCCCTCGACATCTGGATGCACGAGCAGGACATCCGCCGGGCCGTCGACCGGCCGGGCAACCTCGACTCGGCACCGGCCGAGCACACGTCGGTCTACCTCGCAGAGAGCCTCGGCCTCGTCGTCGCCAAGCGGGTCGGCGCGGCGCCCGGCACCACCGTCGTGCTGGACGTCTCCGGCCAGGAGGTGACCGCCGTCGCGGTCAACGACGCGGGCCGCGGCGAGGCCCTCGTCGACGTGCCCGGCGACCCGACCGTCACGATCAGCACCGATCGCGAGTCGTTCATCGTGCTGGCCGGCGGACGTCGTACACCCGAGGAGGGACGGGTCGTGCTCACCGGCGACACCGACCTGGGCCGCCGGGTGCTCGACATGCTGGCCGTGACGCCGTGAGTGGCTCGTGGTCGACGGCGCAGATCCCTGACCAGGGTGGGCGCACGATGCTGGTCACGGGGACGACGCTGGGCGGGCTCGGCCACCACACGGCTCTCGAGCTGGCCCGGTGCGGGGCTCGCGTGGTGCTCGCCGGGCGTGGCCAGGAGAAGCTCGACGAGACCGCAGCCGTGATTCGCGGCGAGGTTCCCGATGCGCAGCTCGAGTCGCTCGTCGTCGACCTGGCCAGCCTCGACTCGGTGCGCTCGGCGGCCGGGCGCGCGGAGGCGATCGGTGCCCTCGACGTGCTCGTCAACAATGCCGGCGTGATGGCGCCGCCGTACCGCCGGACGCCCGACGGGTTCGAGTCGCAGATGGCGACCAACCACTACGGGCCGTTCCTCTTCACGGGCCTGCTGCTGCCACAGCTCGTCGAGTCCGGTGGCGCGCGCATCGTCACGGTGTCGTCGGCCATGCACCGTCTGGCCCGCTCGGCACCCGTCGAGGACCCGCGCATCGAGCGTGGCCCCTACCGGCGCTGGCCGGCGTACGCCGCGTCGAAGCTGGCCAACCTGCTCTTCACCTTCGAGGCCGACCGGCGGCTGGCCGCGGCCGGCCTGCCGGTGAAGGCGATGGCGGCGCACCCCGGCCTCGCGGGCACCCACCTGATGGCCAACGGCCAGACCGGCCGGTCGCGCGGCGGGGTCGCGACGATCCTGGACGCCGGGATGAAGGCCGTGTCGCAGTCGTCCGCCGCCGGCGCGTGGCCGACGCTGATGGCGGCGACCGCGGACCTCCCGGGGTCGACGTACTGCGGGCCGGGTGGCTTCCGCGAGGCGCGCGGCCGCCCCCGGCTGGTCGGCTGCAGCTCGCTCGCGCAGGACGCCGCGCAGCAACAGAGGCTGTGGGAGATCAGTGAGCAAGCCGTGGGCCTGCGCTGGCCGTGAGCCTCAGCGCTGCCGGGGAGCGAACTGCGGGACCACCTTCTTGTACGCCGCCTCGCGGGCGGTCTTGGTGTTGGCGTTCATCAGGAGACGCAGCTGCTCGATGCGCTCGCGGCTGAAGGTGCGGCGGGCGCTGGTGTGCCAGGTGTCCTCGAAGAGTCGCTTGGCCGCCGCGAGCTGGTCGGGTGAGCGGACCTTGAGCCGCTCGACCAGGTCGTACGCCGCGGCGTACGGATCGTCGGAGACGCCCGTGACCAGGCCCCGCTCGAGCGCCTCGGCGCCGGTGAACGTCTCGGCCGTCATGGTGAGCCGCTTGGCGGTGTCGATGCCGACGAGCTCGGAGAGGCTGCGCACCCCGGACATGTCGGGGATGATCCCCCACTTGCCCTCGAGCACCGACCACGACGAGTCGGGGGTGGCGTAGCGGAAGTCGGCGGCCAGCGCGATCTGGAGGCCGCCGCCGAGGCAGTGTCCCGCGCACCGCCGCGATGACCGGAACCGGCAGGCGGCGCCAGGCCCAGCACGCTTCCTGGAAGGTGTTGGTGCCGCGCCAGGGCCGGGGGACGAACGCCGCCGCGATGCCCTTCGGGTCCTTCATCACGGTGCCGAAGTCGAGCCCCGCGCAGAACGAGTCGCCTTCGCCCGAGACCACCACCGCGCGCAGGGTCCGGTCGTTCCTCAGTGACCGGGCGGTCGACACCAGCTCGCGCAGGGTGTCGAGCGTCAGCGCGTTGAGCTTGTCGGGACGGTCGAGCCGGACGTCGGCGACGCCGTCGGAGACGGTGCAGGTCACGGAAGCCATGGAGGGATCCTAGGTGACCCGTCGGTAACGTCGGGTTGCAGTGCTACCCGGCCAGCCGGGCAACACGTCGCCTTGGCGTCGTTGCAACCCACTCACAGCGACGGGAACGACGCCACAGCTCGGGTCAGCGCAGCGCCAGCGCCGCCAGGGCGGCGTTGACGACCGACCCGGCGTCGAGGTCGTGCGCCCGGTAGAGGTCGGCGACGGTGCCCGACTGGCCGAACGAGTCCACGCCCAGCGAGACGCACGGGGCACCCGAGAGCCGAGCCCAGCCACGACATCGTGTGCGAGCTGGCGTCGTGCACGGTGACCACGGGTGCGTTCATGTCGAACGCCTGCCGCAGCGCGCCGGCGATCGAGGGTGTGGTGGCGGTGCGGATGCCCTGCCGCAGGGTGCGCTGCCACGCGGCGTACAGGCGGTCGACCGAGGTGACGTCGACGACGTGCGCGCGCACGCCCTCGCTCTCGAGCTCGGCGGCGGCGAGCAGCGCCTCGGGCACGGTGGCACCGGACGCTGCGATCTGTACGACGGGCCCGTCGCCGTCGCCGCGCGGCGACTCCACGAGGCGGTAGGCGCCCGACAGCACCTGACGGCGCAGGGTCGCATCGCCGATGCGCGCCCGGGCGGCCTCGAACGGTGCCTGGTCGAGCGGCCGGGTGGTGAGCCGGAAGTAGTAGGAGCCGTCCTCGACCTGGCCCACCGCGTCGGCCTTGGCGCCGCCGGGCGCGGCCGCGGCGGCGATGTCGCCGAGGGCCGAGCAGAGCAGCCAGTCGAGCGCGACGCCGTACGCCGGTTCGAGAAGCGTGACGTTGGGCAGCTCCATGCCGACGCCGGCGTGATCGTCGACTGGTGCGCCCCGCCCTCGGGCGCGAGCGTGACGCCGCTCGGCGTCCCGGCGACGACGAAGCGCGCACCCGAGTAGACGGAGTAGATGAACGCGTCGAGCCCGCGCAGCACGAACGGGTCGTAGAGCGTGCCGACCGGCAGCAGCACCTGGTCGGACAGGTCCCACGTGAGGCCGAGCTGGCCGAGCAGCAGGAACAGGTTCATCTCCGAGATGCCCAGCTCGATGTGCTGCCCCGTCGGGCCCTCGTGCCACTTGACCATCGGGTCCTCGGCCCACCGCGGCCGGTCGGTCGGCGCGAACACCCCGGCCCGGTTGATGAAGCCCGCCAGGTTGGTGCTGGTCGCCACGTCGGGCGCGGTCGTCACGAGGTGCTTGCCGACCTCTCGTCGCGCGACAGCCCGACCAGGATCCGGCCGAACGCCTCTTGCGTCGAGATCGGCTTGCCGGAGCGGAAGTCGGTCGAGGACGGTACGACGACCGCCGGGCGCGGCGTCCGCGCCGGCTTCTGCAGCGCCTCGGCGCGCACGCCGGCCCACTGGCCCGCGGGCGTGGTCGGGTCGAGCCGGTCCCACTCGTCGTCGGGCGTCAGCCCGGTCGGGCGCGCAGCTCGTCGACCTGGTCGCCCGAGAGCAGGGCGCTGTGGTTGCGCGGGTTGCCGGCGATCGGCAGTCCCCAGCCCTTGACCGTGTAGGCGAACACCACGCTCGGCCGGGTCGTCTCGGCGTCGCACTGGGCGAAGGCCTCGAGCATCGCGCCCATGTCGTGGCCGCCGAGGTCGGTCACGAGCAGGGCGAGCTCGTCGTCGGGCACGTCGGCGAGGTAGTCGGTCACCGCCGCGGGCGCGCCGTTGACGAAGCGGGTGCGGACCTCGGCGGGTGGGAGGCCGAAGAGCGACTGGTAGCGCTCGTTGGGCATCACGTCGATCCAGGTCTCGAGCTCCGGGCACGCGACGTACGCCTTCTGCAGGCGGGGGCCGTACTTCACCTCGACGACGTGCCAGCCGGCAGCCTGGAACTGGGCGCGCCACTGCTCGATGCGGATGCCGGGGATGACGCGGTCGAGCGACTGGCGGTTGAAGTCGACGATCCACATCACGTTGCCGAGCCCGGTGGTGGCGTCGTCGGCGAGCGCCTCCCAGATGTTGCCCTCGTCGAGCTCGGCGTCGCCGAGCATCGCGACGAACCTGCTGGCCGGGCGCGGGCCGAAGTGCGCGTCGACGTAGCGGCGAGCGGCCGCGGCGAACAGCGGCGCCGCGGGGCCGAGACCCACCGAGCCGGTGGAGAAGTCGACCGGGTCGGGGTCCTTGGTGCGGCTGGGGTAGGACTGCAGGCCGCCGTACTCGCGCAGCCGGGTGAGGTAGGAGCGGTCGAGGTTGCCGAGGAGGTACTGGATCGCGTGGAAGACCGGGCTGGCGTGGGGTTTCACGCTGACCCGGTCGGGGGCGTCGAGGTGTGCGAAGTAGAGCGCGGTCATCGTCGTCACCAGCGACGCGCTCGACGCCTGGTGTCCGCCGACCTTCACCCCGTCGCCGGTGTCGCGCTCGCGGTTGGCGGCGTCGACGATGCGGGTCGACAGCCACAGCACTCTCTGGGCGATCTCGTCGAGGACGGCGTGGTCGGGCGCGGCAGGCATGGGGTCAGACTTCCAGAGCCTCGGTGTGGGTGAACAGGCCGGAGTAGGCGTTGAGCGCAGGCTGCCCGCCGAGGTGCGCGTACAGGACGTTCGAGCCCGGGTCGATGTCACCGCGCCCGACGAGATCGATGAGCCCGGCCATCGACTTGCCCTCGTAGACCGGGTCGATGATCATGCCCTCCAGCTGGCCGGTGAGCCGGATCGCATCCAGCGTGGACCGCACAGGGATGCCGTACAGGTCGCCCGCCCAGCCACCCAGCACCGTGATCTCGTCGTCGCGCAGCTCACGCCCCAGCCCGATCAGCTCGGCCGTGCTGCGGGCGATGCGCTCGACCTGGTCGCGGGTCTCCTCCAGCTTCGCGCTCGCGTCGATGCCGATCACGCGACGCGGTCGGCCGCCGGCGTCCTCCAGCGCAGCGAAGCCGGCGATCATCCCGGCGTGCGTCGACCCGGTCACGGAGCACACCACGACGGTGTCGAAGAAGAGGTCGAGCTCCTTCTCCTGCTGCTCCACCTCGTAGGCCCAGTTGGCGAACCCGAGCCCGCCGAGCCGGTGGTCGGAGGCTCCGGCCGGGATGGCGTACGGCGTCCCGCCACGGCGCTCGACGTCCTCGATCGCCTGGCTCCACGAGTCCTTGAAGCCGATGCCGAAGCCGGCCGGGTCCAGCCGCACCTCGGCACCCATGATCCGGCTCAGCATGATGTTGCCGACCCGGTCGTTGACACAGTCGGGCCAGTCGACCCAGTTCTCCTGCACCAGCACGGCCTTCATGCCGATCCGCGCCGCGACGGCCGCGACCTGACGGGTGTGGTTGGACTGGTAGCCGCCGATGCTCACCAGCGTGTCGGCGCCCTGCGCGATCGCGTCGGGGACGAGGTACTCCAGCTTGCGCGTCTTGTTGCCGCCGTACGCGAGACCGGAGTTGCAGTCCTCGCGCTTGGCCCAGATCTGCGGGCCGCCGAGGTGTGCCGTCAGCCGATCGAGCCGGTGAACGGGGCTCGGCCCGAACGTCAGCGGGTAACGGGGGTAGTCGTGGATGGACATGTCGTGCCTCTCGTTGGTCGAGTCGCAGTATTCGGTGGTCGAGTGCCCGCGCGGGACGAGTGGGTGAATCGAGACCCGCCTGTCTCGAAACCAGACATCAGTCGGTGTCGAGGGAGTGCCAGGTGTCGAAGGCGACCCGGGCGGCCGCGTCGGCGTCGCCGGCCTGGCAGTGCCCGATGAGCTCGTCGTGCAGCGCGACCGAGTCACGGCCGGTGAGGCCGGCGAAGCGCAGCCGCTCGGCACGGCGTACGACGGGGGTGAACTGCGCGAGCACGGCGGCGATGGCGCGGTTGTCGGCCACCACGACAGGGACGCGCGTGCAGCTCGTCGTCGGCGTCGAGGGCGGCCGTCACGTCGCCGGCCCTCAGCGCGGCTCGGAAGCGGCGGTTGGCGGCACGCATCAGCTTGAGGTCCTTGGCGGTGAGGCTCGCAACGGACTCGCGCACCGCGACCTCGTGCATCGCGGCGACGACGTCACGGGCCTCGCGAACCGCGCGCACGTCGAGGTCGGTGACGACGGTCGAGCGGCCGGGGCTGGCGGCCACGAGGCCGGCCTCGCCGAGCCGGAGCAGGGCCTCACGCACGGGCGTACGGCTCACGCCCAGCCAGTCGGCGAGCTCGAGGTCGCGCAGCTGCTCACCGGGCGCGAGCGTGCCCTCGACGATCGCGTCCTGCAGCCGTCGGTGCACGTCGTCGCGCAGCAGCGAGCGGTTGATCGCGGGTGCGTCCTGTGGGATGGGCATGCAATATATTGCACATCCGATCGCTGTCGGGGTCAAGGCTGCGCCCCTACCAAAGTCGCGTCGGTGCTCGACCTTGGCTCGATGTGCCGGGAGCTCGGTGCCGCCTACCGTCGAGCCATGAAGCGTCAGGTGTGGGAGCTCACCGACGACGGCGTCCACCACCGGGTCGAGGTGACGGGCGACGTCAACCGCACCGTGCGCTGGTACGTCGACGACGAGCTCGCCCTCGAGAAGAAGTCGATGGAGGACAAGCTCACCGTCACGCGTGACGGCGGGCAGGCCCTGACCATCCGTCACTCGGGACTTGGCTCGCCGCGGCGCGCCAGCCTGTACGACGACCAGGCCACGGCGCTGGTCGGGATCGGTGGCACCGACCTGGTGCCGGAGCCGGGCTCGCGCGCCGCCGCCTGGGAGCAGCGGATCATCGACCACCCGCGCCGGCACACACTGATCGCCACTCTCGGCGGCGTGGCCAAGGTCGTCGTACCCATCGTCGCGGTCGCGATCCTGATCCCGCTGCTCGGCCTGATCCCCCGGCCCGACCTGCCGTCGATCCCGTTCCCCGACCTGCCCGACATCCCGTGGCCGAACCTGCCGTCGGCCCCCTGGCCAGACGTGAGCCTGCCCGACTGGCAGCTGCCCGGCTGGGTGCGCTGGGTGCTCGACCACGCGAAGTACGTGGTGCCGGTGATCGTCGCCTTCGCGGTGGCCCGGGGCGAGATCAGGCGTCGTCGCCAGCAGCTCGAGCAGCGACGGGCGACTGCCGGCAGCGCCGATCCTGCCGACGAGCGGTGAGCGACCACAACGTCGAGGCTCAGGCGGCGAGGGACTCCTGCGCGCGGCGGGCCTCCTGGTTGAGCCGGGCCTGGATGGCGCGGCGCACCTTCGGGGTGCCGGTCGACATCTTGTAGAGCATCTTCAGCTTCTCCGGCGCGTTCTTCGCGTTGGTCGTCGCCAGCCAGCCGTTGGGCAGCGACAGGCGCACCACCTTGTGCCAGGCGGAGTAGACCTGCGGCACGAGCGGGCGGGCGCAGTAGCTGAGGTCGTACTTGTCGAAGAGCGCCTGGACCTTCGGCGCGATCTCGGCGTAGCGGTTGGACGGCAGGTCCGGGAACAGGTGGTGCTCGATCTGGTGCGACAGGTTGCCCGACATGACGTGCATGAACTTCGAGCCCGAGATGTTGGCCGAGCCGAGCATCTGGCGGATGTACCAGTCGCCCTTGGTCTCGCCGTCGATCGAGCGCCGCTCGAACGTCTCGACGCCCTCGGGGAAGTGACCGCACATGATGATCGAGTGGCTCCACAGGTTGCGGACCGTGTTGGCGGTGAAGTTGGCGAGCATCGTCGACAGGAACGAGCCGGTCGCGAGCGACAGCGTCGGGTGGACGACGTAGTCCTTGGTGACCTGACGCCGGATCTTGGCCAGCACGCCCTTCAGGTTCTTCTTGAACTCGGGGGTCTTGGTCGTGCCCTTCTTGGTGGCCGCGCCGAGCTCGAGGTCGTAGGCCGCGATGCCGTACTCGAAGAACAGGGCGTTGATGAGGTTCCAGAGCGGCTGCCCCATGTGGAACGGCACCCACGGCTGGTCCTCGTCGACGCGCATGATGCCGTAGCCGAGGTCGTTGTCCTTGCCGACGACGTTGGTGTAGGTGTGGTGGATCTCGTTGTGGCTGTGCTTCCACTGCGCGGCCGGAGTCGCGGAGTCCCACTCCCAGGTCGTGGAGTGGATCTTGGGGTCGCGCATCCAGTCCCACTGGCCGTGGAGGATGTTGTGGCCGATCTCCATGTTGTCGAGGATCTTGGCGGCGCTGAGCCCGGCGGTGCCGACGACCCACGCCGGCGGGAAGATGCTGAAGAGGAGCACTGCGCGCGAGCCGAGCTCGAGGGAGCGCTGGGTGGTGATCATCCGGCGGATGTACGCCGCGTCGGCTGCGCCGCGGGAGTCGATGACCTCCTGGCGGATCGCGTCGAGCTCGACGCCGATCTGCTCGATGTCGGCACGCGTCAGGTGCGCGATGGGGTTGTCGGCCTTCTTCTGGATGACAGTCATGTGCGTCTCCTTCTCCTCGGCTTCGAGACGGCGCTGGCGCGCCTCCTCAACCAGCGGTGATGGTCAGTGGTCGATGTGGCACGCGCCGGCGGCGGCGCTGATGCAGGTCTGGATCTTGATGTCGTTGCTCTCGCCGGGGACGGCGGTGGTGATCTCGCCGTTGCGCAGGTCGCGCACGCTGCCCTCACGCAGCGGCAGCACGCAGCCCATGCAGATGCCCATCCGGCATCCGCTCGGCATGAGTACGCCGGCGGCCTCGGCCGCGTCGAGGATCGGCGTGGCGCCGTCGGCCTCGACGTGCGTGTCGTTGCGGACGAACGAGACGGTGCCGCCGTCGCCGGGGGCGACCCGGGCGGTGCGGAACTGCTCGGTGAGCAACGCCAGCCCGGCGCGGTCGTGGTGGTCGGCCAGCGCGTCGAGCAGGCCGGCGGGGCCGCATGCGAACGTCGTACGCGCGCCGAGGTCGGGGACCAGGTCGGTGAGCCGGTCGACGTCGAGGAGGCCGTGCTGGTCGTCGTAACGGGCGACCAGAGAGATGGCGCCGGCCGCGTCGAGGGCCTCGAGGTCGCGGATGAAGATCGAGTCGGGGCGGGTGGGCGCGACGTGCACCACGGTGATGTCGTAGTCGGCGCTGCGCGGGAGTCGCACCACGCCCTCGTCGGTGGACGGGAACAGGTTGCGGAGCATGCCGATGACCGGCGTGATGCCGGAGCCGGCGGTGACGAAGAGCAGCTTGCCGCCGTCGGTCGGCAGCACGAACTCGCCGGCCGCCTGCTCGAGGTGCACGAGGGTGCCGGCCTGCGACCGGTGCACGAGGTGGTTGCTGACCAGGCCCTCGGGAACGGCCTTGACGGTGATGGAGATGTTGCGGTCGGCGCGGGGGCCGTGGGTCAGGGAGTAGGCCCGCCACTGGCGTACGCCGTCAACGTCGATGCCGATGCGGACGTACTGACCGGGCAGGTGACCGGCCCAGTCGGCACCCGGACGGATGACGATGGTGGCGGCGTCGGCGGTCTCCGGGTGCACGGAGACGATGCGTCCTCGCAGGTCAGCGCCGGATCGGAGGGGTGCGAAGAGGTCGAGGAAGTCGGCCGGCACCAGCGGGGTGGTGGCGGCCTCGACGACGCGGGTCACGCGATCGCGAAGGCTCGGGCTCATGACAACCATGCTGTCTGACTTCTAGGATGAATCCCTGACCTACCGGCGTGAACCTGTTGCCGTTAATTGTTCGCAGAGGACAAAAGATGCCCGTTACCCCTCGCCTCGACCTCCGCCTGATCGAGGTTCTGCGCACCCAGCTGCCCGAGGTGGCCACGCACACCATCGACGCGGTGCGCGACGAGGTGCCGGCGTACACCCGCGACTTCGGCGGCCCGCTCGCCGCCAACATCGAGAACGCCGTGCAGATGGCGCTGGCCGGCTTCCTCCGGCTGGCCGGTCGCGGGGCCACCAGCGACCCCGGCACCCCGCTCATGCCCGCGCTCGACGGTGCCTACGCCCTCGGCCGCGGCGAGGCCCGCAGCGGGCGGTCGGCCGATGCGCTGCTCGCCGCCTACCGGGTAGGCGCGCGGGTGGCGTGGCGCGAGCTGTCGGCGATCGCGGTGGAGTCGGGGGTGGAGGCCGACGTGGTGGCGTCGTTCGCCGAGCTCGTCTTCGCCTACATCGACGAGCTGTCGGCGGCCAGCGTCGCGGGCCACGCCGACGAGCTCGAGACCACCGGCCGGGTGCTGAACCAGCGCCTCGACCAGCTCGGGCAGGCGCTGCTGCGCGGCGACAACCCCGAAGCCCTCGACCAGGCCGCAGACCGGGCCGACTGGAAGCCGGCACGCACGCTGACCGCCGTACTCCTGCCGCAGGCGCAGGTGCGTCCGGTGCTCGGCCTGGTCGACAGCCGCACGCTGCATCCCACCGAGGCGACGCCGACCCTGCCCGACGGCCTTGCGGTGCTGCTCGTGGCCGAGCTGGGCGGGCCGTCGCGTACTCGCCTCCTCGAGATCCTCGCCGGCCGACACGCGGTCGCCGGACCCGAGCGGCCCTGGCAGGAGGTGCGCACGTCGTACCTCCGTGCGGTCCGCGCCCTCGACCTGACCTCGACCGGCCCGGGCGCCGTCGACACCGAGAACAGGCTGGTCGACCTGGTCGTGGGCGCGGACCCCGACGCGCTGGCCGACCTCCGCCGCAGGGTGCTGGCGCCGCTCGACGACCTGCGCCCATCCACCCGCGAGAAGCTCACGGAGACCCTGCGCGCCTGGCTCCTGCACCACGGACGGCGCGAGGAGATCGCAACCGCGTTGTTCGTGCACCCGCAGACGGTGCGCTACCGGATGGGCCAGCTGCGCGAGGCGTACGGCGACGCGCTGGACGACCCCGACACCGTGCTCGCACTGACGGTCGCCCTGGCCTGAGTCTTCGGCGCGCCCGCACTTGTAACGCGGTGTTACTCACACTTCCGCACCCATCGGTGACCGCAGGAGAGTGAGTAACACCGCGTTACATGTGATCTCGGCGCGGATGCAACCATCCGGCCGTCCCGGACGAACAATCAGGTGTGGACGGTGGTCGCAGCATCGGTGTCCGGCTCGCGCAACGCGAAGAGTCGGCGCTCGAGGACGCCTATGCGACGTACGGGCCGAGCGTGCTCGCCTACCTGCGGAGGTACGTCGCGGTCGACGAGGCCGAGGACATCCTGCAGCGCACGTTCCTGGACGTGTGGCGCCATGCCTCGCGCTACGACCCCGACCAGCGGTTCACCACATGGCTGTTCACGATCGCTCACCGCAGGGCGGTCGACGCCCTGCGCACCAGGCGGCACCCGGTGGTCGACGTGTCGGTGTTGCACGGCCTGACGGGCGAGGACGGCCGCGAGACGGTCGACCGGTTCGCCGACGCCGCCGAGGTGCGTGAGGCGCTCACCCGGCTGCCCGACCACGAGCAGCAGACGCTCCTGCTCGCCTACTTCGAGGGCCTGACGCAGGCCGAGATCGCTGCCCGTCTCGACGTGCCCATCGGCACCGTCAAGGCACGGTCGTCGCGTGGCCTGCGGCACCTCGCCACTCTCATGACCGCCATCGGGGAAGGGGACCCCTCATGACAGCTCCCGACGAGCACGTGGACCTCGTGGGACTGGTCCGGGGCGAGCTCGACACGGCGTACGTCGCCCTGGCTCGGCTGCACCTCGACGGCTGTGGCGAGTGCCGGGCCGAGCTCGTCGACGTCGTGGCCGGGCACGCCCTCCTGGGCCGCACGGCCATGACCCTGGACGCGGGAGCGCGTCCGCCCCGACAGCGGACCGACGAGACGTTGCCCGAGCTGCCGAGCCCCCGCGCCCGGTGGGCGCGGGTGCCGGTGCTGGTCGCCGCCGCCTGCCTGGCGCTGGTGGCGATCCTGGTCGGCGTCCTGCGGCCCGGCGACGACCCCGAGACCACCCCGCCCGTCGCCGAGGCGGTCTCGGCCACGCTCGAGCCGCTCGGCGCGACCGGTGGCGGCAGCGTCGAGATGACCGGCGTCGAGGGCGAGTCGACGCGGATGGTGTTCGAGGTCCACGACCTGCCGGCGCTCTCCGACGGGCAGTTCTACTACGCCTGGCTGCTCGACCCGGCCACCAACAAGATGCTGCCGCTCGGCCAGGTGGGCACGTCGAGCGACGCGAGCTTCGACGTACCCGACGGTCTCGTCGACGCCTACTCCGCCATCGACGTCAGCCTCGAGGACGACGACGGCGACCCGCAGCACTCGCCCACGTCGGTCCTCCGGGCGAGCTACCCCTGACCGACCTATCAGCCCCCGAGAAAGGAAGCACGAGATGAAGAAGCACCTGGGCGCCGTGGCGCTCTCGCTCGCACTGGGAGGCGCCTTGCTGGTGCCTGCAACTGCCCATGCGAGCCCGGCCGCCGCGCGCGGCACGACCAGCCTGGCCGAGGTCCTCGGCGCGGACGGCGTGAAGTTCGACGAGGAGTGGCACGACTTCGACATCGTCGAGGCCGCGGTGTTCGCCGTCATCGACGCCAACCCCGACAGCCCGGTGGCCCTGCTGGCCGACGGCACGACCCGGCTGACGGCGTTCGCCCCGACCGACCGGGCCTTCCGCAGGCTCGTGAAGGACCTGACGGGCAGGAAGCTCGGCACTGAGAGGAAGGTGTTCAAGGCGGTGGCCGGGCTCGGCATCGACACCGTCGAGACGGTGCTGCTCTACCACGTGATCCCGGGCAAGACGCTCACGTCGCCGAAGGTCGTCAAGGCCGACGGCGCCGCTGTGCCGACCGCCCTGGAGGATGCCTCCGTCACGGTGAAGGTGAGGGGCGCGTCCGTGAAGCTCGTGGACCTCGACCCGGATGCCGGCAACGCGAAGGTCGTCGTCCTCGACATCAACAAGGGCAACCGGCAGATCGCCCACGGCATCAACCGGGTACTGCGGCCGCTCGATCTCTAGGCCCCCAAGCGGCGTCCCCGGGTCCCAGGATGGCCCGGGGGCGTCTGCTGTTCAGACCTCGTCGACCTCCAGATGCGCGGGAGCATGCCACAGTCGTCGGCGAGCCTGGGGCGGAGCCGTGCCCCGTCGGCCGCGACCAGCAGGTCGGTGACGACCCACGCATCGAGCACGACATCTCTCACCGAGCGTCTCGGTCAGCCCTGATGACGTCGACCGACGAGATGCCGGAGCTCTCGAGCCGCCGCTCGATCCGTTCGAGCACGCGACTGCGCGAGGGCCGCCGAACCGACTCGGTGAGCAGCGCGCGCCGGCAGGAGTTGAGGGACTGACCGCTGGCCGCGGCCCGCGCCTACAACTCGTCGCGCACGGCTGCGTCGGCATCGCGGATCTGGAGCAGCACACCCATGCATGCATTGCGCATGGGAAGTGATGCACGATCAGTCACACGTGACGGCGTGACTGGATGACGCGGAAGCGGGAGGCGACGTAGGCGCCGTCGGTGTACGACGCATTGGCGGCCGGGTTGGCGCCGGTGCCGTGGAAGTCTGAGAATGCCGCCGACTGATTGACGAACACCGCACCGAGCAGGTTCTCGCTGAGCGCGACACCGGCGTCGAGCGCGGCCTCGCGCATCCCGTCGATGACGCCGGCGTCGGTGGAGTAGACGGCGGCGGTCATCGCGCCCTGTCGCTGCACGGTGTCGCGGAACAGCGTGATCGACGCGTCGGTGCCGTCGGTGCCGATCAGGTAGGCGACCGGCCCGAAGCACTCGGCCTCGTAGACCTCGGCGTCCTTGGTCGCGTCGAGGGCGATCAGGGTCGGCGTGCGCACCGTCGCGTCGGCGTACGCCGGGTGGGTGATCTCGCGCGACGCGACCAGCACCTCGCCCTTCCCGGGTGCGTCGGCGAGGCGGTCGAGGACGCCTGCGTTGACCACGCCGCCGAGCAGCTCGACCGCGCGGGCGTCGTCGCCGAGCAGCTTGCCGAACGCCGCGTCGATGCCGGCGCCGACCTCGGCCACGCTCTTGCGGCCCTCGTCGGTCTCGATGCCGTCGGCGGGCAGGTAGACGTTCTGGGGGGCCGTGCACATCTGGCCGGAGTAGAGGGCGAACGAGAACGCGAGGTTCTGGCACATCGCCCTGAAGCTGTCGGTCGAGTCGACGACGACGGTGTTGACTCCGGCCTTCTCGGTGAAGACGACGGCCTGGCGGGCGTTGTCCTCGAGCCAGTCGCCGAAGGTGTTGCCGCCGGTGAAGTCGACCAGGCGCACCTCGGGCCGCGTGGCGAGCGTCGCGGCCAGCTTGTCGGCGGGCTCCTCGACGGCGAGCGTGACGAGGTCGGCGTCGAAGCCCGCCTCGGCGAGCACCTCGCGGCAGACCTGCGCGGTGATCGCGAGCGGGAGCACGGCGCCGGGGTGCGGCTTGATGACGACGGGGTTGCCGGTGACGAGGCTGGCGAAGAGGCCGGGCCAGGAGTTCCACGTCGGGAACGTGTTGCAGCCGATGACGAGCGCGACGCCGCGCGGCACGACGGTGAAGGTCTTCTCCATGGTGATGGGGTGCTTGCCCGGCTTCTCCCACCGCGCCGTCGCGGGGGTGCGGGTCATCTCCGTGTGGGCGTAGGCGATCGCCTCCAGCGCACGATCGAGCGCGTGCGCGCCGCCGGCCTGGAACGCCATCACGAAGGCCTGCCCGCTGGTGTGCTGCACGGCGTTGGCGAGCTCGAAGACCCGGCCGTGCAGCCGGTGCAGGATCTCGAGGCAGACGCCCGTGCGGCCGTCGGGACCGGCGTCGCGCCAGTCCTTCATGCCCGCCTGGGCGGCGGCCATCAGCGCGTCGACGTCCGACGCGTGCGGGTAGCGCACGCCGAGGTCGATGCCGTACGGCGACCGCTCGGTCGCGACGGTGCCGTCGCTGCCCGGCGTCTCGATCGGGAACTCGGTGCCGAGCAGCGCGTCGTACGCCGCCTTGCCCTGCGCCGCGGCGTCCTCGCCGTAGACGCGGGGCGACGGGGACTCGTCGAAGGCCGAGTAGTAGCCCCGGCTCGCGCAGGCGGCGACGGCCTCGTCGAGACGGGTGCGGTGGGTGGCGAACAGGTCGGCAGCAGACGTCATGGGCACAGCCTCCCGCGTGTAACAGCGCCATGCAAGACGGGCGCATGCCTGTCACACGTTGGAACCGGTGCAGGATGACGCCATGAGATGGGGGTGGGCACGCCGTGAGGTCGTGCGAGCGACGTACGCCGTGGTGGTGGCGGATGCGCCGCGTCCCCTCGACCGGCTGGACCTGCGCGCAGACCGGGTCGAGCTCGTGCCCGACCCGCCGCCGGCGTGGACGACCGGCGCCGACCTGGTCGTGATCGCGGACACCAGGCCCGTCAAGCGACTCCTCAGGACCCTGGCCCGATGCGCGCCCGCCGTCCGCGAGGGTGGGCGTCTGCTGGTGCTCTGTCCGCCTGATCGCGCTCGTGCGCTGCAGCTGTCGGTGGCCGACGTCGTCGCTCGCGAGCAGTCTCGGGAGCGCCAGCCCAAATGGGCCCGCGAGCTGGCGCGCGGCATCGGTCCGGTGACGACGACTCGTGCGGGGCTGCGGATCGACAAGCGGGTGCCGCACCTGGCCCTCCTCCGGGACGACGAGGTCATCCCCGTCCTCCAGCGGCGCAACGACCTGACGGTGCGCGTCCTGGAGACACGACCGGCCGGCGCCTTCACCTCGACCACGAAGGTCTCGTCGTGGCCGGACGGCACGGGACCCGAGACCAGCGGTGCTCAGGACTTCCCGCGGATGACGCTGCGGCGGTACGACGGCCCGGTCACGTTGGGACGAGCCGGACTGGTGCACACCGACCACCTCGCCCTGCCCGAGTCGTTCAAGTGGCAGGGCGCCAAGCTGCACCAGCCGCGGGTGCGCGTGGTCGAGGGGACGTACGGCCGGGTCACCGAACCGGAGCCGGCGCCACAGCGCCTGGACGGCAGCTTCTACTTCCTCGACTACGCACACCCCGGCCACTACGGGCACCTGATGACCGAGGCGCTGGCCAAGCTCTGGGGCTGGGAGCGGGCCCGGTCCGACGATCCCGATCTCCGCCTCCTGCTGCGGCGCCATCCCCGGGACGCCGAGCGCAGCCGACCCCGCCCGGACGCCGCCGTGCTGGCGGCGTACGGCATCCCGGAGTCGGAGCTGACCTGGGTCGACGGGCCCGTGCGGGTGGACCGCCTGGTCGGCGCCACACCGATGTGGCACAACAACGAGCCCTTCCACGCGCACCCCGACATGCGGGAGGTCTGGTCGCGCCTGCGGCGCGGTTTCGCCGATCCCGGCGCGCCACCCGGGCCCGAGCTCGTCTTCGTGACCAGACGCGAGGGCAACCGCCCGTGCCGCAACGTGGACCGGGTCGAGGGGATCTTCGCGGACCACGGCTTCACGGTCGTCAGGCCCGGCGGCCTGACGCCGGCGGAGCAGGCACACACGTTCGCCGATGCCCGGGTGGTCGCCGGTTTCGGGGGCACCGGGATGTTCAACCTCGTCCACGCCTCCGGCCTCACCGACGTGATCGTCCTGAACCATGACGCGTACGCCGCGCGCAACGAGCACCTGATGGCGCTGCTGATGAACGCCGACGTCCACTACTTCTGGAGCCGGGCCGACCTGCGTCCCGACGCCCCGGGCGGCTACTACGACGCCTACCAGTCCCCGTGGGAGTTCGACCTCGCCGCGAACCGGCACCGGCTCGAGGCCCTCCTCGGCCAACTAGGGTGATGCGCATGCGGGGCGCAGTGGTGGGGGTCGTGGGCGTCGCCGCGCTCGCGGGCGGCGCGGTGGCCGGCGTACTGCTCTCGATGGCGCAGGCCGAGCCCGGGTCGGAGACCGCGGCACCGGTGCCGGCGGTGTCGCCGTCGATCCCCGTGGACGCGACGCCGGGGCCACGGCCCGACCCCAACACCGCAGCGCTCGAGCCGGGCCTGGAGTACGAGAGCAGTCTGCTCGGTGCCAACGGCTTCGAGATCACGGTGCGGACTCCCGTCGGCTGGAAGCGGATCCCGTTGGCCTCCGACGAGGCCAAGTGGGTCGTGCCCGACAACCGGCTCAACACCTTCCAGCTCCGCATCGAGCAGGTCGACAGCCAGAGGCAGTCGATCGACGTCATCAAGGCCCAGCGCATCATCGACCTGCAGCTCGTCACCCGCGACTTCCGGCTGGTGCAGGAGACCGACACCGGGATCCAGGTCGTCTACGTCGACAAGACGGGGCTGACCAAGTACGGCAACATCCGCTGGATCGCCAACCCCGACCCCGACGTCGACCAGGCGCTGGTCGAGATCAGTGCCACCGGCCGCGAGCGCGACCAGCCCGGTCTCGTCGACATGATCACCACGGTCGCGGCGGGCATCGAAGCCCGGCTCTAACGTCGCGCGAAGACCCCGTCGGGGAAGGCGCCTGCGGCAAGGGCCCGGGTCACCAGCGGCTGGCACAGCTCGCGCAGGCGGTCGGTGCCGCGCTCGCCGAGGGCGTCCCACGGGCCCGCGGCCAGCTCCTCGGTGGCCCGCTCGATCGACGAGCGCAACGCCCTGCCGTCATCGGTGAGCTCGCCGGACTCGGTCATGAGACCGCGGGAGGTCAGGCCGCTGATGCCGTCGGCCCACTGTTCCTCGGACCAACCCCGGGTGCTCTGGGCGGCCGGGACGGTGAAGCCGTGCCCCGTCGCGCAGTGCGTGATCTGGGCCTCCAGCCCGCTGAGCGCCTGCGAGACCAGGGTGGCGACGTGCCCGTCGCCGCGGTGCTCGCGGAGCAGGGTGAGGGCGTGGAACAGCACCAGGTGCGGCTCCGTCGGCCATGCCAGGTCCGCGTGCGCGGCGTACAGCGGACGGCCCGGCGCGTGCGCACCCTCGGTGGCCGTGCGCGCGAGCTCGGCTGCCTCGGCGACCTCAGGTGAGCCGAGTGCGTCGGCGCCGAGGAGCCGCTCGTAGGCAGCGGAGACACCCCGGTAGCGCGCCTCGGTGACCTGCTCCGGGCTCGCCGCCTCCCAGCACGCGGGCACGAAGTGCGCCACCAGGCCGGGGTTGAAGACGTAGAAGGTCGCCGCGACCGGGCCCGCCCCGACGCGGCCCATCGCCGCGGATCTCGAGGCGAAGTAGGTCATCCGGCCCGGGCGCAGGCCCACGTCCGTCAGGGCCGAGCCCACCTCGGGGGCGAAGTAGCTCAACGAGTGCAGGGGTTCGAGCAGGCGCGCGGTGCGACCGGCGGCACGGGGATCCATGGGCCCTGTCTACAGGCCGCTGGTGCGCACCGAGTCGAGCACCCGGTTGGCGGTTGCCGGGTCGTCGCTGCGCACCTGCACCCACAGCAGCCGGTCGGTGGTCACCTGCATGACGCGCTCGACGATGACGCCGGGACAGTCGGTGTGCCTCACGGTGCGCCGCTCGATGCCGTCGACGGTGTTCTCCTGGACCTGGCTCGCGTTGCCGCACTCGAGGTGTCTCGGCAGGGTCGACGGGAACGCGCGGGCGGCCACGAAGCCGACGAAGACGCCCTCGCCGTCGTCGCGCCAGTCCGGACCCGCTGCCTGCCGACAGGGCAGGTTGGGCGTTCGACTGGCCCGGTGGCGTCCAGCCGTCGATCGCCTCGACGCGCGTCCAGGACGCGGGCACCTGCACCGTCAGCTGCCCGTCCTCGTCGGCGACCTCGACCGTGCGCGTCGCGAAGCGGTGCACACCGTAGCCACCGGACACGCCGATGACCACGGCCAGGGTGGCGACCACCCACGCCGGCACCCGCCTTCGCGCGGACGCCGGCTCGAGAGAGGCCGGCACGACCTGGGTGCGCTCGCGCTCGGCAGTCGGCCAGGCCGGGGGCGACGTCGGGGCCTGGTCGCCGTACGCCTCCGTCAGCGCCCGGGTGTACGACGGCACGTCGGCGAAGCGGTCGTCGCGCGTGGGCGCCAGGGCGCGCCGTACGACGGACTCGACGTCGGCGGGCACCGACTCGCCCATCGGGGCCGGTGGCCCCGGCTCGGCCGCAGCGGTCAGCGACGCGTGCGCATAGGGCGCCCGGCCGGAGAGCAGGAGGTAGGTCAGGGAGGCGAGCGAGTAGAGGTCGGCCCGCGCGTCGAGACCCTCGCCGCGGGCCTGCTCCGGCGCGACGTACGACGGGGTGCCGGCGATCATCGACAGCCGCGACGACATGTCGAGGGTCTTGCCGAGGCCGAGATCGGCCACCATCGCCCTCACCTCGTCGTCGGAGCCGGTGCGGAAGAGCACGTTCGCCGGCTTCACGTCGCGGTGCAGGATGCCGCGCACGTGCAGCGCGTGCAGCCCTTCGCCGACCTCGCGGACGACGCCCAGGGACTCGGCGGCGCTCAGCGGCTCGATCTCGAGACGGTCGGCGAGGGTGCCCTGGTCGGCGTACGTCATCACCAGGAACGGCCGCCCGTCGTCGAGCTCTCCGGCGTCGAAGACGGAGACCACGTGCGGCGACTCGACCTTGCGCAGATAGCGTCCCTCGTCGACGAACCGCTGCCGCACGTGGTGGTCGGCGGACCAGTTGTCGGCCAGCACCTTGATCGCGACATCGCTGTCGAGCTGCTCGTCGTGCGCGAGCCAGACGGTGGCGAACGCGCCCGCGCCGATGCGACGACGCACCGGGTAGCGACCGAGACGAGAGGGTGACGACACCACTGCATTATCTTGCAAGGGACCCGGAAGTGAGGTGAGGCATGCAGGCAGCGGCCGCGACGCCTGACGAGATCGACGACCTGGCGCGACGCGCGCAGGACGGGGATCGCGACGCTCTCGACACCCTGCTGGGCGTGATCCGGCCTCGCACGCTCAACGTCTGCCGGGGTGTCCTGCCCTACTCCTCCGACGCCGAGGACGCCTGCCAGGAGGCGCTGCTGAGCGTCGCGACGAAGATCGGCACGTGGCACGGCCGGGGCCGGTTCACCACGTGGCTGCACGTGGTGGCCCTCAACAGCGCGCGGACGACGTACCGCAAGCTGAAGAGCCAGGCGACCCCCTCCGACGTGCTCCCGCTCGAGAAGCCCGACCCGCGCACCACCAGCGTCATCGCCGGCACCCGGCTCGACCTCCTCGAGGCGATGGAGAACATCGAGGGCACCAGCCCCCAGCTCGTCGAGCCGCTGCTGCTGCGCGACGTCTACGGCATGGCGTACGACGAGATCGCGACGCTGCTCGACCTCCCGCTGGGCACGGTCAAGGCGCAGATCCACACCGGCCGCAAGCTCGTCCGGCCGATGCTGCGGGGCAACGCGTGAACCTGCCCGACCACGTCCGACGCATGTGGGACGACGACCGGGCCTCGCAGGCGCTGGGCATGACGCTGGTGTCGGTCGCGCCGGGCCGCGCGGAGATGTCGATGGCGGTGCGCGACGACATGGCCAACGGCCACGGCATCGGCCACGGCGGCCTCACGTTCGCCCTCGCCGACTCGACGTTCGCGTTCGCCTGCAACTCGCACGGCCCGGTCACCGTGGCACACAGCGCGTCGATCCGCTTCCACGCGCCGGTGCACGTCGGCGACGTGCTCACCTCCGTCGCGGTCGAGCGATCGCGTGCGGAACGGCGAGGCGTGTACGACGTCGAGGTCCGCGCCGGTGACCGGCTGGTGGCTACGTTCGAAGGGCATGCGACCGAGCTGCGCACGGGGGAGGATGCACCATGAGGAAGACGACGGGCACGGCGCTGGCCGTCGTACTCCTGCTGGCGACGGGGTGCTCCGGCACTGACGACGACGACGGCGTCGACGCCGCGCAGCCCGCCGGTGGCGGCGCCTCCGAGACCAGCCCTCCAGCCGACGAGCCGGACCTCTCCGCCGTGAGCACGCCCCTCGAGGACAGCGTCTACCCCGACGTCGGCGACCCGGGCGTCGACGCCCTGCACTACGGCCTCGAGCTGGACTGGACGCCCAAGAAGCGGCGCCTGGTCGGCGTCGCCACGATCACCCTGCGCGCCACCGCCGATGCAGACCGTCTCCAGCTCGACCTCGGCGCGCGGCTGAAGCCGCGCTCGATCACGCTCGACGGCGCCGACGTGCCGTTCACCCACCCGGGCAAGGATCTCGTCGTCGAGGCACCGGTCGTCGCGGACCAGGAGTACGAGCTCGTCGTGAGCTACCGCGGCAAGCCCGCGCCGGTGCCCGCGCCCACGCGCCGCGGCGACTTCAGCACGCTGGGGCTCACCGTCACCGACGCCGGTGGGCTGTGGACCATGCAGGAGCCGTTCGGCGCCTACTCGTGGTACCCCGTCAACGACCAGCCCGCCGACAAGGCGCTCTACGACTTCACGATCACCACCGACGCGCCTTACTCCGGGGTGGCCAACGGGGAGCTCGTCAGCACCGAGACCACCGGCGGCCGCACCACGACGACGTGGCACCTCGACTCCCCCGCGTCGTCGTACCTCACGACGCTGGCGATCGGCGACCACCAGCACTCGACCGGCACGACCAGCAGCGGGCTGACGATCGACTACTGGTACCCCCGCGGCGCGCCGAAGCTGCTGCCGAAGCTGCGCAAGGCCGAGGGCGCGGTCGACTGGATCGAGCAGAAGCTCGGCCCCTACCCGTTCTCGACGCTCGGCCTCGTCGTCACGCCGGCGATGAGCGCGATGGAGACCCAGACGATGATCACGCTCGGCACCAACGAGTACGTCCTGTCGGAGCCGGTGATCATGCACGAGATCGCGCACCAGTGGTACGGCGACCTCGTCAGCCCGTCCGACTGGCGCGACGTGTGGCTCAACGAGGGCATGACGATGTACCTCCAGGGTCGCTACGAGGCCGACCAGGCGGGCATCCCCGTGGCGGAGCAGCTGGCCCACTACGTGCAGGCCTGCCGGTCGTCGCTCGCCAGCGACGGGCCGGCGGGGGCCTACGACGCCGCGGGCTTCGGCGCGGGCAACATCTACTACTGCCCGGCGCTGATGTGGGACGAGCTGCGCAAGCGCCTCGGCGACGACGAGTTCTGGAAGGTCGCCCGGAGCTGGCTCGACGACAACGCCGGCACGTCGGCCAGCCGCGAGCAGCTCTACGAGCACTGGGAGAAGGCGACGGGGCTCGAGCTGACGAAGTTCTTCGACGGCTGGATCGTGGGCACGACGATGCCCGAGGTCACCGTCGAGTAGACGCGTCCGCCCGTAGCGAACGTCCCTTGTCGCCCACGCACCGTGCCGCGAGGGTGGCTGGCATGAAGCTCCTCGTGCTCGGTGGCACCCAGTTCCTCTCGCGCGCGGTGGCGGTGGAGGCGGTGGCTCGCGGCCACGACGTGGCCTGCGCGTGCCGCGGAGTCTCCGGGCCGTTGCCCGAAGGGGTCGAGCACATCGCCTGGGACCGCGACGACGAGGCGCCGGCCGCCATCACGGACACCTCCTGGGAGGCCGTGGTCGACGTGGCCCGGCTGCCCTCCCACGTACGCCGCGCGGTCGCGGCTACGCCCGGTGCGCACTGGGTGTTCGTCTCCACCGTCAACGTCTACCCCGACAACGACGTACCCGGCACGCCCGCGACCCTGCGCCTGCACGAGCCGATGACCGACGACGGCGACCCGAAGGAGAGCCCCGAGGCGTACGGCGCGATGAAGGTCGCGTGCGAGCAGGTCGTGTCCGACGGCGCGGCGTCCAGCATGTCGATCCGGCCCGGGCTCATCTCCGGGCCCGACGACGGCACCGGCCGGTTCACCTACTGGCCGTGGCGACTCGACCGCGGCGGCGAGGTGCTGGCGCCCGGGACTCCCGACGACACCGTGCAGATCATCGACGTCCGCGACCTGGCGGCCTGGATCGTCGACAGCGCCGAGTCGCGTCGTACCGGCACCTTCGACGGCGTCGGCCAGGTCCACCGCCTCGGCGACTTCCTGCCGCAGGCCGCCGAGGGTGCAGGCGCCGACGTCACCTTCACCTGGGTCGACCAGGAGTTCCTTGCGGAGCAGGGGGTCGAGCCGTGGGCCGGCGACAACGGCCTGCCGCTGTGGCTCCCCCGCCCCGAGTACGACGGCATGCTGGCGCACGACCCGACGCCGTCATTCGATGCCGGCCTGCGGGTGCGCCCGATCGCCGACACCACCCGCGACACCCTGGCCTGGCTGCGCGAGACCCCCGACGCCGCGCGCACCGGCCTCTCTCCCGAGGCGGAGGCACGGGTGCTCGCCGCCTGGCACGCGAGCTCCGCTGGTTGAGGCCCGCCTGCCCCTGCTTCATCAAGGTATGTAGGCGAAGCAGGGCTTCCCATGGCGGGCACGCCGTGGGAAGTCACACCCCACCTGCATACCTTGATGAAGCAAGGCTCGAGGGGCCGGAGTTGGACAAGCGTCAGCTCATGCACTCCGACGTGGCCGCGGTGAGCGCGTCGCCGATCCGCGTGTCGACGGTGTCGAGGTCCTGGTCGTAGAAGTTCATCTGCTCGTCGAGGAAGCCGACGTCGACCAGCGAGTCCAGGCCGACCTCGTCGATCCAGCCCTCGGCGATGCACCGGGCCCGGGTGGGCCCGACGAAGAGCTGCGACTCGAAGGCGTGGGCGATGTTGGCGACGGCCCGGCGCTGGTCGGACGACGACGTCTGCGGCGGGAGTGACGCACGCGCCGCACCCGCGGAGTCGTTGTCTCGCATCGCGATGCCCGCCGACACGGCACCGCCGATGCCGACGACCAGGGCCGCGGCCAGCGCCGCGACGAGGGTCCCCGCGCGGCCACGCCGGCGGCGAGGAGGCTGCGGGGGCGCCGGCATCGCGACGTACGCCGACGGGCCGGGCAGCGACAGGGCGTAGCGGAGGTCGTCCCGCAGGGCGATCGCCGTGGGATGCCGCTGCGACGGGTCCTTGGCCATCGCGATCTCGAGGATGCGGTTGACGCACTGCGTCTGCGGCGAGTCGCCCATGATCCGCGGCACCGGACTGTCGAAGTGCGCCGAGACGATCTGGAAGTCGGTGGTGCCGGCGTACGGCGGCCAGCCGCTCAGCGTCGCCCACAGCAGGCAACCCATGGCGTAGATGTCGGACGAGACACCCGCCGGGGCGCCGAGGTGCAGCTCGGGCGCCATGTAGAGCGAGGTGCCGACCGCGTGGGAGCTGGTGCCGGGGGCGGCGTCCGCTGTGCCCGCGATCCCGAAGTCGCCGAGGTAGGCGGTGAAGCCGTCGGGGCGCTCGCGCAGCAGCACGTTGGCCGGCTTGATGTCACGGTGCACGACGCCGGCCACGTGGGCGTCGGCCAGCCCGCCGGTCACCTGCGCCATCAGCTCGAGGGCGAGACCGAGCGGTGGAGCGCCCCGCTCGTGGAGCATCGAGTCGAGGTCGCCGTCGGGGATCAGCTGGCTGGCTATGTAGAGCCGGCCACGGTCCTCGCCGAACGTGTAGACGTGCACGACGTTGCCCGAGTCGAGTGCCGCCATCGCGCGCGCCTCCCGGGCGAAGCGCACCCGGAAGTCGCGGTTGTCGGCCAGGTGCGGGGAGATGACCTTGAGCGCGACGTCGCGGTCGAGACCGCCCTGCTTCGCGGCGTACACGACGCCCATCCCGCCACCACCGAGCCGGCGGGTGATCCGGAACGGACCGATCTCCTCACCGGCGTGCGGATAGACCTGGAGGGCAGCACTCACCCACGCGTCCTACCCCCGGCGCCGGTGGACGAAACTAGAACAGCAATGCCGAAGCAGGGTCCTCGAGGATGCCGGCGACATCGGACAGGAACCGCGAGCCCTTCTCGCCATCGATGTGCCGGTGGTCGAACGACAGCGCCAGCGTGGTGATCTGGCGGGCCACGATGTCATCGCCCACCACCCACGGCTGCTTGCGCACCGCACCGAAGCACATGATCGCCGACTCGCCCGGGTTGATGATCGGGGTGCCGGCGTCGACACCGAAGACGCCGACGTTGGTGATCGTGAACGTGCCCCCGCTCATCTCGGCCGGCTGCGTCCTGCCGTCGCGGGCAGTCGAGGTGAGCTGGTTCAGCGCACCGGCCAGCCCGAGCAGGTCGAGCATGTCGGCGTCCTTGACGTTGGGTACGACGAGCCCTCGGGGCGTCGCGGCCGCGATGCCGAGGTTGACGTAGTGCTTGAGGACGACCTCCTGCGCCTGCTCGTCCCAGAAGGAGTTGATCTCGGGCGTGCGCTTCATCGCGAGCATGACCGCCCGGCTCAGCACCAGCAGCGGGCTGACCTTGACGTCCTTGAACTCGCGGCGCTTCTTCAGCCGGTCGACGAACTCCATCGTGCGGGTCACGTCGACGGTGATCCACTCGGTGACGTGGGGCGCGGTGAAGGCGGAGCCCACCATCGCGCCGGCCATCATCTTGCGGACGCCCTTGATCGGCTCGCGCGTCTCGCCACGTTCGTTGGTCGAGTAGCGAGCGCCAGCGAGCGTACCGAGACCAGAGCCGGTCTCGATACGGCCCTCGTCCCTCGGGCCCACTCGACCAACGAGAGAGGACGCACCCTCGACGTCGGCCCGGGTGATCACGCCACCGGCACCCGATCCGGCGAGCGTGGCGAGGTCGATGCCGAGATCCTTCGCGAGCTTGCGCACCGGCGGCTTGGCCAGCGCGCGCACCTCGGACGGCGTCTGGGCGCCCGACGGCACCAGGGCCGGTGCGGGCTCGGTGGCGGCGTGCCGCGCGGAGGTGGCGGGCACGGCCGGCTCGTCGGACTCGACGACCGGCTCGCTCTGGGCGCCGCCGGGCGCGAACGCGCCCTGCACCTGCATCTGGGTGGCGGCCGCCGACTCGGTCGACGGCGAGGCCGAGCCCTTGCGGGGCCGGCGCAGCGGGCCGCGGTCGGCCTTCATGCGGCCGACGAGCGACTCGCCCTCGCCGCTGCCGCTGGCGGCGGGATTGGACAGGTCGATCACCATGTCGGAAGCCGCCTGGCTTCGAGACGGCTGCTGCGCAACCTCCTCAACCAGCGCGGCAGGGTCGCCGATGGAGATGATCGGCGTGCCGACCGGCACCATCTCGCCCTCGGGGACCATCAGCGCGAGCACCGTGCCGGCGTACGGCGACGGCAGCTCGACCAGCGACTTGGCGGTCTCGATCTCGACGATGACGTCGTTGATCTCGATGGTGTCGCCGACCTTGACCTTCCAGGTGACGATCTCGGCCTCGGTGAGGCCCTCGCCGACGTCGGGCAGCTTGAACTCGGACACTTGACAGCTCTCCTTGTCTTGGTTTCGAGACGGCGCCAGCGCGCCTCCTCAACCAGCGACGTGGCTCAGAAATCCAGGGATCGGTCGACGGCGTCGAGCACCCGGTCGAGGTCGGGGAGGTAGTCCTCCTCGATCCGCGACGCCGGGTAGGGGATGTCGAAGCCGCCTACGCGCAGCACCGGGGCCTCGAGCGAGTAGAAGCACTCCTCGGTGATCCGGGCCGACACCTCGGCGCCCATGCCGAGGTTGACGTGCGCCTCGTGGGTGATGATCGCGCGGCCGGTGCGGCGTACGGACTCGAAGACCGGGCCCATGTCGAGCGGCGAGAGGGTGCGCAGGTCGATCACCTCGAGCGACTTGCCCTCACCGGCGGCCGCCTCGGCGGCCTTGAGCGCCGTCTTCACCGTCGGCCCGTAGGCCAGCACGGTCGCGTCGGTGCCGGCGCGCACGACGCGGCTGGTGAACAGCGGGTCGGGGGTGGCCGCCTCGTCGAGCTCGGCCTTGTCGGCGTGGTACTGCCGCTTGGGCTCGAGGAAGATCACCGGGTCGTCGCTGGCGATCGCCTGCTGGATCATCCAGTAGCCGTCGACCGGGTTGGAGCACGCCACGACCTTGAGCCCCGGGGTGTGCGCGAACTGCGCCTCCGGCGACTCGGAGTGGTGCTCGACCGCGCCGATTCCGCCGCCGAACGGGATGCGGATGACCATCGGCATCCTCGAGCGGCCCTTGGACCGGTAGGTCATCTTCGCGACCTGGCAGACGATCTGGTCGTACGCCGGGTAGACGAAGCCGTCGAACTGGATCTCGACCACGGGCCGGTAGCCGCGCAGGGCCATGCCCACCGCGGTGCCGACGATGCCGGACTCCGCCAGCGGGCTGTCGATGACCCGGTCCTCGCCGAAGTCCTTCTGGAGGCCGTCGGTGATGCGGAAGACACCGCCCAGCTTGCCGACGTCCTCACCCATGATGAGGACCTTGGGGTCGTCCTCCATCGCCTTGCGCAGCCCCATGTTGAGGCCCTTGGCGAGGGTGATCTTGGTCGTGGTCATCGCCTTGTTCCGTTCACTCGCAGTTCGACCGCAGCGTCACGGTCCGTGGCCGGGTGCAGACCGCCGCGGTCTCTCGCTTCGCTCACGAGCGTGCTCCCTCAAAGCTCTCGAGGTACGCCGCGTAGCCCTCACGCTGGGCGGCGATCTCCGGCGTCTCGTCGGTGTAGACGTGGTCGAACATGCTCAGCGGCTGCGGGTCGGGCAGCGCCTTGCAGCCCTCGCGCAGGTAGTGGCCGAGCTCGTCGGCCTCGACCTTGAGCGCGTCGATGAACTCGTCCTCGGCCAGGCCGTTGCGCCGGAGGTAGGCCTCCAGCCGGGCGATGGGGTCCTTGAGCTTCCAGTTCTCGACGTCGTCGGACAGCCGATAGCGGGTCGGGTCGTCGGTGGTGGTGTGGGCACCCATCCGGTACGTGTAGGCCTCCACGAACGTCGGGCCCTGGCCGTCACGCGCGCGCTGCAGCGCGGCCTGCGTGACGGCGTACGTCGCGAGCACGTCGTTGCCGTCGACCCGCACGCCCGGGAAGCCGAAGCCCAGCGCGCGCTGGTAGAGCGGGATGCGGCTCTGGCGCTCGATCGGCTCGGAGATCGCCCACTGGTTGTTCTGGCAGAAGAAGACCACCGGCGCGTTGTAGGACGCGGCGAAGATGAACGCCTCGTTGACGTCGCCCTGGCTGCTGGCACCGTCACCGAAGTGGGCGATGACCGCGGAGTCGCGGTCGGGGTCGCCGGTGCCGACGTCGCCGTCGCGCTGCATCCCCATCGCGTAGCCGGTGGCGTGCAGTGCCTGCGCGCCGATGACGATGGTGTAGAGCCCGAAGTTGTTGTCGTTGGGGTTCCACGCGCCGTGGTCGACGCCGCGGAAGAGGCCGAGCAGGTTGAGCGGGTCGACGCCGCGGCAGTACGCGACACCGTGCTCGCGGTAGGTCGGGAAGACGTAGTCCTGCGGGCGGAGCGCGCGGCCGGCACCGATCTGGGCGGCCTCCTGGCCGAGCAGCTGGGCCCAGATGCCGAGCTCGCCGTGCCGCTGGAGCGCGGTGGCCTCGGTGTCGATGCGGCGGGTGAGGACCATGTCGCGGTAGAAGCCGCGCAGCTCCTCGGCGCTGAAGTCGCGGTCGAACTCGGGGTGGTGGACGCGCTCACCCTCGGGGGTCAGCAGCTGGACGAGCTCGGGGCCGCCGTCCTGCTGCGAAGGGCCGAAGACCTCCGCGAGGTCGGGGCCGAATCCGTGGTGGCTCAACGTGGGGCTCCTTCATGTCACGGGGACGACGCGGGGTCACCGCTGCGCCACCCTGCACCTTCGTCGGACAGCGTGCCAGTCGGGGTGTGACCGCCACCACATGTCCGCGCACCAAACCTACCGGCGAGGCTCGCCCCGCCGCCAATCCGGGCTAGGTGGTCCAGCGCCCTTAGGGTGACCCGCATGTTCGAGCAGCTGAGGCGTTGGTCCGTGGTCGTGCTGGGTGCATCCCTGGTGCTCGCACTGCTCGTCGTACTGCCGCCGGCGACGTCTGCCGTCGACGGGCGGGGCGCTCCCCGGCCGATCCTGCGCGGCAACTTCGCCGATCCGGCGGTCGAGCGCTACGGCAAGGGCTACGTCGGCATCGCCACCGGCGTACGCGCTCCGCGGGCCTGGACCCGCACGTCGAAGGGCACCTGGGCCCGCTCCGGCCCGGCGCTGCGCCGGCTGCCCGGCTGGGCGCGTCCGGGCGACATCTGGGCCGCCGACATCCATCGGGTCGGTGGCTGGTGGCTGCTCTACTTCTCTGCTCCCGTCGCGGGCCTCGGCGAGTACGGCCGCTGCACCGGCGTGGCCAGGTCGCGCTCCCCGGAGCGCGGGTTCGCGCCGGTCGGCGACGCCCCGCTCGTGTGCCCGGCGTACGCCAACGTGACGGCCGCCCAGGACCAGCTGCTGCCCCGCGACCCGACCCTCCCGCGCGCCGGCACGATCGACCCGTCGGTGTACGTCGACCCGTCGGGCGGCCGCTTCCTGCTGTACAAGACCGACCGCATCCCCTCGACGATCCGGATCGTCGAGCTGAGCGCCAACGGCCGCCGGATCGCCGACGGTGCCGTCAGCCAGGAGCTGATGCGCTCGCCCGGCGTGATCGAGAACCCGGTGCTCGTCCACCGGCCGCAGGGCTGGGTGATGCTGGTGTCGGAGGGCGACTACACCCGGTGCTCCTACCGGACGATGTGGTACCGCTCGCCCTCGCTGCTCGACTGGAGCATCGTGGAGTACGGCACCCTCCTCGACACCGCCGGCACCAGGCTCTGCGGACCGGGCGGCGCCGACGTCGCCGACGGGCCCGGCGGTCAGCAGCGGATCTTCCTCCACGGCTGGACCTGCCACGGCAAGGCCAAGCCGTGCCGCAGCGGCTTCGGCTGGTCCAAGCGGGAGCGGCAGCGCGCCGTACGTTCGATGTACGCCGCCCGGTTGCGCTGGACCGACGGCCTGCCCCGGCTCGGCGGATGGGTGAAACCGTGAGGGATTGGGTACGGACAGGGATGCAGTCCTCCTTGCTCGACCTACCGGTCCGCGCGCCCTTCTGGCTCGGCTCCAGGCTCCGTCACGCGCGCCTCTTCCATCCGCGCGGCATCACGTTCGCGGCTCGCCTGGACCTGACCGGTGACGGCCCGTTGCCGGTCGGGGAGCACGCCTGCCTGATCCGGATGTCGAAGGCGCTCGGCACGCCTGGCGACCTGCCCGACATCCTCGGCGTCGGCATCCGGCTGGAGGTCGACGGCGAGCCGGTGGACGTGCTCGCCGCCAGCTGCCCGGCCACGCACGGGTGGCGGAGGTTCGCCCTCTGGCCGGCTCGGTCCTGGGGCGAGGCCCGGCTCTCCTCCCTGATGCCCTGGGAGTCCGACGACGGCACGCGGGTGCAGGTCCTGCTCGAGATGGCCGGGCCGGGCGCTCCCTCTCCCGACGTCCGCACCGTCGCATCCCGGCTCCCGGTGCGGTTCGGGGTGCGCGTGGCGGGCCGGCACCGCGACCACCAGGCCGGGGAGCTGGTGGTCGACGGTCCCCAGCTCGAGCCCGTCGACTTCGACCCGGTGCTGCACCACCCCAGGGGCTGGCGGCTCGTGCCCGACTGGCTCGCGTCGGCTCGCGCGGCGGCGTACGACGCGAGCCGTCACGCGAGGCCCGACACCGTGCCCGGAGAGCGCGTCAGGAAGCAGCCGGCGTCACGGTCATGAACGGCCGTGCGGGGTCTCCCAGCCGGACAGGTCGGGGCCGAGAGGCACGATGCCGGTGGGGTTCACGTCCTTGTGCACGACGTAGTAGTGCTCCTTGATCTGCCCGAAGTCGACGGTGTCGCCGAAGCCGGGGGTCTGGAACAGGTCGCGCGCGTAGGCCCACAGCACCGGCATCTCGGTGAGCTTGTTGCGGTTGCACTTGAAGTGGCCGTGGTAGACGGCGTCGAAGCGCACCAGCGTCGTGAACAGCCGCACGTCGGCCTCGGTGATCGCGTCGCCCATCAGGTAGCGGCGGCCGGCCAGCCGCTCCTCCAGCCAGTCGAGCGTCTCGAAGAGCGAGGTGTACGCCTCGTCGTACGCCTCCTGGGAGCCGGCGAAGCCGCAGCGGTAGACGCCGTCGTTGACGTCCTCGAAGATCCGCTCCATCACGGCGTCCATCTCGTCCCGGCTCTCCGCGGGCCAGAGGTCGGGGGCATCGGGGCATGGTGCTCGCGCCACTCGAAGAACAGGTCCTCGGTGATCTGCGGGAAGTCGTTGGTGACGACCTGCCGGTGGGTATGTCCACGATCGCCGGCACGGTGATGCCGCGCGGGTAGGCGGGCTCGCGGGCGAAGTAGGCCTGCTGCAGCCGCTCGATGCCGAGCACCGGGTCGCGACCGCCCGGGTCGAGGTCGAACGTCCAGCTGTTGACGTCGTGGGTCGGGCCGGGCGTGCCCAGCGAGATGACGTCCTCCAGGCCGAGCAGCCCGCGGACGATGATCGCGCGGCTCGCCCACGGGCACGCCCGCGCGGCCACCAGCCGGTAGCGGCCGGGCTCGACGGGCCAGCCGTCGGCGCCGTCGCGGGTGATCCGGTCGGTCAGGTAGTTCATGTCGCGGTCGAAGCCGCCGCTCTCGACGTACGTCGGAGTCAGGTCGTCACCGCGGGCACCCATGCACCCACTGTCCCAGACGAAACGGCGACCGTCGAAGTTTCAACCAATCTCCGAGCTCGCCGTCCGGGCTCAGGCGCGGTGCAGCTGCGCCCGCGACGACGACAGGTCGCGGCGCCCGGCCTGCGCGGCCCGCATGGCGCGGATCGCCTGGCGGCTGGCCTTGTGACGCGACGAGGTGCGCCGCGAGCGCCCGATGAGCAAGAGCTTGATGTTCCGCATGATGACCCCCACAAACGTTGAGACAGGGCGCCCCTTGCGCCCTCCCGTCGTCCGCCCCCGAGCCCCCGGACGCCACGAGAGTGCGTCATCGCGCGGGCCGGGAGAAGGCCCTCCGCAGGACATCCCCCAAATGCGGTAGCGGTTGTCTAGTGCCCGTCTAGCGCACCACGATCGGCCGCAGCCGGGCCCAGGCGACGAAACCGAGACCGACCACCAGCAGGCAGATCCCGGCCCACAGGTTGGCGTTGACGCCGCCAGTCTTCTCGGGCGCGGTGTCGCCGAAGAGGCCCATCACCAGCAGGATCACGCCGTAGATCGACAGCAGCCCGCCGATGATGTTGCGGACGTCGAGGGCGCCGGCGGTCCGGGTGCCGCCCTCGGGAGCGGACTCGCGGTCGGGAGTGCTCTGTTCAGACATCCGTTCCTCCTCAGAACGCGGCGTTCAGGACGATGACCATGACCAGCGCGACGCCGGCGAGCGGGACGGTGCGGCGGTACCACGGGTAGGTGTGCTCCTCGGGGTCGGTGCGCTGCTCCTTCGGGGTCTCGGAGTAGACGAGGCCGACCAGCTCCGAGGCGGGCCTCGGCCTGGTGACCATCGAGACGACGATGCTGAGCACGATGTCCACCACGAAGGCGATCGAGGCGGCCAGGAACGCCGCCCCCTGCCCGCCGATGGGGATGACCCCGTGCTCGCGGACCCGAAGGCGTCCTCGGACAGGAACGCGACCAGGACCGCCGAGACCGTGCCGGCGACCAGGCCGACCCAGCCGGCGGTCGGGGTCATCCGCTTCCAGAACATGCCCAGGATGAACGTCGCGAACAGCGGCGCGTTGAAGAAGCCGAACAGGGTCTGTAGGTAGTTCATGATGTTGGAGAAGTTCGACGCCAGGGACGCCGTGAAGATCGCGACGACGGTCGCCCCGACCGTCGCCAGCCGGCCGATCCTCAGGTAGTAGTCGTCGGGCGCGATCCTTGACGACGTACCGCTCCCAGAGGTCGTAGCTGAAGACCGTGTTGAACGCCGAGATGTTGGCCGCCATGCCGGCCATGAACGCCGCCATCAGGCCCGCGATCGCCAGCCCCAGCAGGCCGTTGGGCAGCAGGTCGCGCATCAGGTAGAGCAGCGAGTCGTTGTAGGCCACGCCCTCGCCGGACGCGCCGCCGGCGACCGTCTCCGCCGGCCTTGACGTCGGCGATCTCCGTGACCAGGACGGCGGCGATCATGCCCGGCACGATGGTGATGAACGGGACGAACATCTTCGGGAAGGCGCCGATGATCGGCGTCTTGCGGGCCGAGGAGATCGAGTTCGACGCCATGGCCCGCTGGACCTCGACGAAGTTGGTCGTCCAGTAGCCGAAGGAGAGGACGAAGCCGAGGCCGAAGACGATGCCGACGACCGACCAGATGTCGGAGTCGAAGCCGCTCAGGACGTTGCCCGGCCACGAGTTGAGCTGGTCGGCGGCGGATGGGCCGTCCGGGTTGCTCGCCGCGGCCGACGTGATCTTGTCGGTCAGGCCGTCCCAGCCGCCGACCCGGTTCAGCCCGATCAGGGTGAGCGGAGCCAGCGAGGCCACGATGACGAAGAACTGGAGGACCTCGTTGTAGATCGCGGCGCTGAGCCCGCCGAGGGTGATGTAGGAGAGCACGATGGCGGCGGCCACGATGAGCGCGACCCACAGGGACCAGCCGAGCAGCGCCCGGATGATCGAGCCGAGCAGGAAAAGGTTGATGCCGGCGATCAGGAGCTGGGCCACCGCGAAGGAGATCGCGTTGACGAGGTGGGCGCCGGTCCCGAACCGGCGGCGCATGAACTCGGGGACCGAGCGCACCTTGGAGCCGTAGTAGAACGGCATCATCACGACGCCGAGGAACAGCATCGCCGGGATCGCGCCGATCCAGAAGTAGTGGACTGTCGGCAGGCCGAACTCGGCGCCGCTGGCGGACATGCCCATGATCTCGACGGCGCCGAGGTTCGCCGAGATGAAGGCCAGGCCGGTCACCCACGCCGGCAGCGACCTGCCGGAGAGGAAGAAGTCGACCGAGTCGGAGATGTGCCGGCGGGCCATCACCCCGATGCCGAGCACGGCCACGAAGTAGATGCCGACGATCAGGTAGTCGACGAAGTCGGCATCGATGATGGTGTTGGCCATGGCGGTGACCTGGGTGGTCACCGAAGGAATCGTCATGTCGTGTCCTCCCGAAATCCGGTTCACCGTAGCGCGCACAGGCGGGTCGCGCGCTCACCCTTGCCGATAGGTTTGGTGCCGATGACCGTGCTGTACGCCGTGAGCGATCTTCACGGCCACGTCGACGAGCTGCGTGCCGCCCTCGTCGACGAGGGCCTGGTCGACGACGAGGACCGCTGGACCGGGCGCGACGCACACCTGTGGTTCCTGGGCGACTTCTTCGACCGGGGTCCCGACGGGATCGCCGTGCTCGACCTCGTACGTCGTCTGGTCGAGGAGTCAGGCGGCGCGGTGTCGGCGCTCCTGGGCAACCACGAGATCCTCGCCCTGGGCATGCGGGCGTTCGGCGCGGCGGACGTGCCGCACGACGAGGGCGGGCCGCGGAGCTTCGAGCGCAGCTGGGTGATGAACGGTGGGCTGGCCGCCGACCAGGACGGGCTGACCGACGACCGCGTCGAGTGGCTGCTGGGGCTGCCGTTCGTGGGCCTCGACGGCGACCACCTGCTCGTGCACAGCGACAACCTCAACTACCTCGAGTGGGGCGGCTCGGTCGAGGCCGTCAACGCGGCCGGCCGCGAGACGTTGCTCAGCGACGACCTGGGCGCTTGGTGGGAGCTGTGGCGTCAGCTGACCGAGCGCTATGCGTTCCGCGGCGACGACGGAGCCGACGCCGCGCGGGCGATGCTGGACACCCTCGGCGGCGAGCGCGTCGTGCACGGCCACAGCATCGCCGCGGAGCTGGCCGGCGTGCCCTACACCGATGTCACCGAGGCCCTGTCGTACGCCGACGGGCTGGTGCTGGCGATCGACGGCGGCATCTACGAGGGCGGGCCCTGCCTGCTCACCCGCCTGGAGTGAACCTCCGGGCCAGCTCGACGACCCGCTCGACGCTCTCGGGCTCGCCGACGGAGACGCGGGCACCCTCGCCGGCGAACGGGCGCACGGTGATGCCGAGCTCGTCGGCCGCCGCGGCGAACTCGCCGGTGCGCTCCCCCAGGCCGAACCAGACGAAGTTGCCCTGCGGGTCGGGCACGCGCCAACCGACGCCGGCCAGGCCGGCGACCAGCTCGGACCGCCGGGCCACGAGCTCGTCGACCCGCGCGAGCAGGGCGGGCTCCGCGGCGAGCGAGGCGATGGCCGCGGCCTGGGCCACGCCCGAGACGCCGAACGGCAGCGACACCGCGCGTAGAGCCGCGGCCAGCGGCGCCTGGGCGATGGCGTAGCCGACCCGGAACCCGGCCAGTCCGTAGGCCTTGGAGAAGGTTCTGGTCACGATGACGTTTTCGTGGCCCTGATAGGTCGAGACCCCGTCGACGGCGTCGTCCATCCGCACGAACTCGATGTAGGCCTCGTCGACGACGACCACCACGTGGGAGGGCAGGCTCGCGATGAACGCGTCGAGCTCGCCCTGGGTCACCGCCGGCCCGGTCGGGTTGTTGGGGGTGCAGACGATGACGACCTTGGTGCGCTCCGTGACTGCCGCCGACATCGCGAGCAGGTCGTGGTGCCCGTCGTCGCGCACGGGCACCTGGACCGACCTCGCGCCCGCCACGGCCACCGCGATCGGGTAGGCCTCGAACGAGCGCCACGCGTAGACCACTTCGTCGCCGGGGTCGCAGAAGGCCTGCACCAGCTGGTAGATCAGGCCCACCGACCCCGTGGCGGCAGCCAGGTCGGCGACCGGCACGCCCAGCTTCGCCGCGAGGGCGTCGTACAGGCCTGCGTTCCCCATGTCGGGGTAGCGGTTCATCTGCTCGACAGCGGCCAGCGCCGCCTCGACCACGCCGGGCAGCGGCGGGTAGGGGTTCTCGTTCGAGGACAGCTTGTACGACGTGAGCCCCGGCCGCGGGGCCGGCGGCCGGCCGGCGACGTACGTCGGGATCTCGAGCACGTTGCGGCGCGGCGACGGGGAGGTGGGCGACTGCGACATGCGCGTCACCCTAACCGCTGGTTGAGGTGCGACGAGCGCCAGCGAGGAGCCTCGAAACCAAGGTGGCAGGTGCCCTTGGTTTCGAGGCTCGCTGCGCTCGCACCTCACCCGGCGGCGGTGCTGCGGTGGCGCCAGGGTCGCAGGACCAGCATGAGCACCAGGCCGACGCCGAAGCCGATCACCGCACCGGACACGTTGTCGACCACGTCGGTGATGTCGCAGGCCCGGTCGATGCGGGCCAGCTCGAACTGCGTCTTCTCGATGAGCAGCGAGTAGGCCGCGAGCCCCACGAGGCCGAGCGGCGCCAGCACCAGCCCGGCCCGCCACCGCGAGACCGCCAGCACGAGGAACGCGCCCGCGGGCATGAACAGCAGGGTGTTGAGCGTGCGCTGCCCTCCCTGGAAGACCCAGAAGCCGTCGGGCGCGGGGCCGCCGTAGTCCATCGAGCACTCGGGCAGGCGGGACTCGATCGGCACGACACCGACCGAGGCCTCCGCCGGCAGCAGCGTGACCAGGCCGATCACGACGACCGACCACACGAAGCCGGCGATGGACCAGGAGGTGACCCAGCCGAGGCGGCGCTGCGCGACGGCGGCGACCAGAGCCAGCACGAGCCCGGCGGCGAGCGCGCCCAGCACCATGGTCCTGGTGCCCTCGAACTCCGCCACGGCGCAGAGGCTACCCAGGCCTCAGGAGGCCAGTCCCTCCAGCAGGTGGGTCAGCATCGGCCACAGCACCTGCTCCTCCGGTCGCTCGACGACGCCGGCGAACCCGGTGAGCTCGAGCATCACGAAGCCGTGCAGCGCGCTCCAGAACTGGGCGGCGACGACCGCCGGCTCATCGGCGCGCAGCGCCCCGGCGTCCATCGCCCGCGCGACGCCGGCCACCAGCTGCTCGAACGCCTGGTGGCTGACCTCGGAGTCCTCGCGCGGGAAGCCGGCCACGCTCGTGGAGCCGAACATCACGCCGTACAGGTGCCGGTTCTCCAGGGCGTTCGCGCGGTACGCCGCCGCCATCCGTCGCAGGTCGTCGACCGGGTCGTCGGTGGTCGTCACCGCCGCCACGTGGTCGATGAGCCGCGCGGAAGCCCTCGGCGGACGACCTCGACGACCAGGCCGGCCATGCCTCCGAAGTGCGTGTAGACCGCCATCGTCGAGGTGTCCGCGTCCGCCGCCAGCCGCCGCGCCGAGAGCGCCGACGGGCCCTCCTCGCCGAGGGTCCGGGCCGCCTCCTCGATGAGGCGGCGGCGGACGTCGGGCCGGTCGGGCAGTGCGGTCGGAGCTCACTCTCGACATCCTGTCATAACAGCGTTATCGTGCATCTGATAACACCGTTATGAGGGGACGTCATGACCATCGCCAGCGCTCGGCCGGCCACCAGCCGCTACCTGCAGCGACAACTTCGCCCCGGTGCGCGAGGAGCTCACCACGACCGAGCTGGCGGTGACCGGGGTGCTGCCGGACTTCCTCGACGGCCGCTACCTGCGCATCGGACCCAACCCGCTGCACGACCCGGGCCAGGACTACCACTGGTTCCTGGGGGCCGGCATGGTCCACGGCGTGCGCCTCCGCGACGGCCGGGCCGAGTGGTACCGCAACCGCTGGGTGCGCTCGTCCGACGTCGCCACCGAGCTCGGGGAGCCGGTGCGCGGCAGGCCCGGCGCCAACGACTTCGCCGCCAACACCAACGTGCTGGAGCACGCCGGGCGCACCCTCGCACTCGTCGAGGCCGGCGCGCCGCCGTACGAGCTGACGGCCGAGCTCGACACCGTCGGGCCGTGCGACTTCGGCGGCACCCTGCCGACGTCGGCCGGTGGTTCGGGCTACACCGCGCACCCGCACGAGGACCCCGAGACCGGCGAGCTGCACGCGGTCTCCTACCGCTGGACGCGCGGCAACCGGGTCGACTACTCGGTGCTCGACACGTCCGGGCGGATCCGCCGCAGCGTCGAGATCGAGGTGCACGGCAGCCCGATGATGCACGACTTCGCCCTGACCGAGCGGCACGTCGTGATCTTCGACCTGCCCGTGACCTTCGACGTACGCCGCGCGACGGCCGATGCGCCACGGCTGGTGCAGCCGCTGGTCCGGGCCGCCCTCAACCGCGTCATCGGCCGCAACCCGCTCCCCGAGCCACTCATCGCGCTGGTCGCCCGTGGAGACAGCGGCCCGGCCACGCTGCCGTACTCGTGGAACCCGGACTACCCGGCACGCATCGGGCTCCTCGACCGGGACGGCGACGGCTCGCGAGGTGCGGTGGTTCGAGATCGACCCGTGCTACGTCTTCCACACCCTCAACGCGTACGACGACGGCGACAGCGTCATCGTCGACGTGGTGCGGCACGACCGGATGTTCGCGACCGTGCTCGACGGGCCCAACGAGGGACCTTCGACGCTGACCCGGTTCACCCTCGACCTGACGACCGGCCGGGCGAGCGAGCACCGGTTCGACCAGCGCGCGCAGGAGTTCCCGCGGCACGACGAGCGACTGACGGGGCGCCGGCACCGCTACGGCTACGCCGTGGGCTTCGAGGACGGCGTCACGGGCGACGCGGTCATCCGGCACGACCTCGCGGCCGGCACCCACCAGGTCCGGAGCCTGGGCTCGGGTCGGCAGGCGAGCGAGTTCTGCTTCGTCCCGCGGCCGGGCGGGACGGCCGAGGACGACGGCGTGCTGATGGGCTACGTGCACGACCTCGCCGCCGGGCGCAGCAGCCTGACGGTCCTCGATGCGGCGACGCTCGAGGACGTCGGCGGCGTCGAGCTACCCGGGCCGTGTGCCGGCCGGGTTCCACGGCAACTGGGCGCCGACGACTGCCTGAGATCGGTGATCGTCGGACAATCTGAAGCGCGCCAGTTTGGGTGGCGAGCACGACAGGCATCACGTTTCGACGAGCACGCTGGTGGGGCGGCTGGAAGGACGCGCCCCATGGCAGATCAGGTCGTGCCGCCCGACCAGAGCTCGACCGTCGACCGGGTCGCGGACGAGCTGCGACGGTCGCTCCTCGAGGGCGAGGTCGAGGGAGGTGCGCCGTTGCGCGAGGTCGCACTCGCCGAGTCGCTGGGTGTCTCGCGACCCACGGTGCGCGAGGCGCTGGCCTCCCTCGTCGCCACGGGGCTGGCCACCCGCGAGCCGAACCGCGGAGTCAGCGTCGCCGAGCCCGACCCCGAGTCGGTGCGCGACGTCTTCCGGGCGCGAGCGGTGCTCGAGGTCGCCGGCGTACGCCACTGGCGGGCGGCGACCGAGGAGGCTCGCGAGCACGTGCGGTCGACGCTGGTCGACTACACCGCTGCGGTCGCGGAAGGGACGTCGTACGAGAGCTCAACGAGCTCCACCTGGCCGTGCACGCGTCCCTCGTCGGACTGCTCGGCTCGACGCGGCTCGACGCCGTGGCCGATAGCCTGAGCGCGGAGCTCCGGCTCGCGCTCGCCCAGGTCGAACGGGTGCGGCGACAACGCGCACGACCGGGCCGGGTAACACTCGCACCTGGTGCAGACGCTCGAGGAGGGAGACATCGAGATGGCCGCCGACCACCTGGCGCAGCCACCTGGTCGATGATGAGGTCGCCATCATCGGAGCCCTCGGGCGAGTCCCCTCTCCCGTGACGTCACCCACCGGGCGCATCGTCGGTGTCGACGTCGCCCGCTGCCTCGCGCTGCTCGGCATGATGGCGACCCACGTCCTCGACGAGGTCGACGCCGGCGGCGACAGCTGACGACCGTCCAGTCGATCGCGTCGGGTCGGGCGTCCGGGCTCTTCGCGCTGCTCGCCGGGGTGTCGCTCGCCCTGGTCACCGGTGGCACGACACCCGCACCGCGGACGGCTGCTGACGGGTGACCGGGCCGGCATCGTCGTGCGCGCCCTGCTGATCGGCTTCATCGGCCTGCTGCTCGGCGCGCTGCCGACGAACATCGCGATCATCCTCGTCTACTACGCCGTGCTGTTCGTGATGGCGCTGCCGTTCCTCGGGCTCGGCTGGCGGCCCCTCGCCCTGCTCGCGCTGGTGTGGGCGGTGGCCGGTCCGATGGCCAGCATGGTGCTCCGCGCCGACCTCGAGTCACCGGCCCGGCTCGTGCCGACGTTCGAGCACCTGTCGACGCCGGGCGACCTGTTCCAGAGCCTGCTGCTGACCGGCTACTACCCCGCGATCGGCTGGTTCGCCTACCTGCTGGCCGGGCTCGCGATCGGCCGCCTCGACCTGCGGCGGCCCGTGGTCGCCGCCCGGCTGGCGATCGCCGGGGCCGGCATCGCCGCGGTGACGTGGGTGGTGTCGAACGACCTCACGGGCGACGCGTCCGTACGCCGCGCCCTGCTGCGCACCGACGACGGCTCGGCCAGCACGTGGGCGGAGCTGCGGCGCAGCTCGACCTGGGGTCGTTCGGCACGACGCCCACCGACTCGTGGTGGTGGCTGGTGCCGATCGCGCCGCACTCCGGCACCGCCTTCACCTTCGTGCACACGATCGGATGCTCGATGGCCGTGGTCGGCGTCGCGGTGGTGCTCGCCCGCACCCTGCCGCGGCTGTGGGCGGTGGTGTTCGGTGCCGGCGCGATGACGCTGACGCTCTACTCGCTCCACATCGTCATGCTCACGCCCGAGATCCCGCCGCGGGAGGTCCCGTCGAGCTACCTGCCCCAGGTGGTCGTCGTACTCGTGATCGGGGCGCTGTACGCGCTCGCCCGGCATCGCGGGCCGCTCGAGGTGCTGGTCGCGACTCTCAGCAAGTCGGCGTCGGGTCCGTTCCGGAACCGTCGCTAGCGCGAGCTCGTCAACCAGCGGTGCCACTACTGTGAGGGCATGCGCTTCGTGACCTGGCTGCTGTCGACCGCCGCCGCCGTCGCGGTGGCCGCCTGGTTCCTCGACGACATCTGGTTCGACGGGCCCAACGCCGGCATGGACGAGGTGCAGCACAAGATCGTGCCGCTGCTGCTGGTCTCGCTGATCCTCGGCGTCGTCACGGTCTTCGTCGAGCCGGTGGTCAAGTTCCTGTCGCTGCCGTTCATCGTGCTGACGATCGGGCTGTTCCTCTTCGTCATCAACGCGCTGATGCTCATGCTCACCGGGTGGATAGCCGGGCAGCTCGACATCGGCTTCCACGTGGAGGGCTTCTGGACCGCGCTCCTCGGGTCGATCATCATCACCATCGTCAACGGCTTCATCGACATCGCCGTCCTCGAGGACGACTGAGGCGCGCGATGCCCGACGTCCCGCCGCCCACCGGGTCCGGTCCCTACCGGATCGCCCTGGTCTGCCTGGGCAACATCTGCCGGTCGCCGATGGCGCACGTCGTGCTCGCCTCGACGCTCGAGGCCGCCGGGCTGTCCGGCCAGGTCGAGGTGTCCAGCTCCGGCACCGGCGACTGGCACGTCGGACAGCCGATGGACAACCGCGCCGCCGCAGCCCTGATCGGCGGTGGGTACGACGGATCCGCGCACCGCGCGCGGCACTTCGACGCGAGCTGGTTCGAGCACGACCTGGTGCTGGTGATGGACGCCGACAACCTGCGCGACGTCCGCGCGCTGGGGGGCGAGGACGAGCGGGTGCGCCTGTTCCGCGACTTCGACCCGGTCGACCCGGGGGGCGAGGTTCCGGACCCGTACTACGGTGGTGAGGACCGGTTCAGGGAGGTGTTGGCCATGGTCGAACGCACCAGTGCGGCGCTCGTCGCCGCCCTCCAGGACGCCCGCATCGGCGCGCGCCCATGACGCGGCAGCCCCTCGTGGCCCGCCGGGCCCAGGACCTCATCGGGGTGTCAGTCGTCAGCACCGCCCCGGTCGCCGGCGGAGACATCGCCACCGCCACCCGGCTGCGCCTCAACGACGGCACCACCGCGCTGATGAAGACGCTGCCGCACGCGCCCGACGGGTTCTTCGAGGCCGAGGCCGCCGGGCTGCGGTGGCTCGGTGACGTGCCCGACGGCGTGCCAGTGCCGGAGGTGTTGGGCGTCGACCACGAGTGCGTGGTGCTGCGCTGGGTCGAGCCCGGCAAGACCACGCTCGAGGCGGCCGTCGACTTCGGGCAGCGGCTGGCCGTGACGCACCAGGCCGGCGCCGCGGCGCACGGCGGGGAGCGCGACGGCTTCATCGGCAAGCTGCCGCTGCCCAACCGTCCCGCACCGTCGTGGCCGGAGTTCTACGCCACCAAGCGAGTGTTGCCGTATCTCAAGATCGCCCGCGACCGGGGCGCCGTGACCCCCGACGACGCGGCGGCCGTGGAGGCGATCATCGGCAAGCTGGCCGCACTGCTGCCCGACGAGCCGCCGGCCCGCCTGCACGGCGACCTCTGGAACGGCAACTGCCTCTGGGGCCTCGACGGGCACGTGCACATCGTCGACCCCGCGGCGTACGGCGGGCACCGCGAGCTCGACCTGGCCATGCTGGCCCTGTTCGGGCTGCCGCACCTGCCGCGCGTGATGGCGGCGTACGACGAGGCGACACCGCTCGCCGAGGGCTGGGAGGACCGGCTCGCGATCCACCAGCTGCACCCGCTGCTGGTGCACGCCTGCCACTTCGGCGGCTCCTACGGCACCCGGGCCGCCGACCTCGCCCGCCGCTTCGCCTGACTCACGGACCGCTATCGGGGCACCCGGTCGGGCTTGCGGAACTCCCCGGTCCACACCTGCCCGCTCCACAGCTCGAACTCGCCCTCCCGGTGCGGTGACGGGTAGAAGCCCGGCGGGTCCTTCATCAGGTCCGGTGGAGGGCCGGGGCGGCCGGTGAGGAGCCAGACGGCGCTGTAGTCCCACGGCGGGCGCCGGCCCGAGGCGCGGAACCTGCGCTGCGCGCCCCAGCCGTAGCCGCCGTACATCATCGTGACGGTGCTGTAGCCACGGTGCAGCTCGGCCAGCGCCCCCCGGCCCACCCAGGCCCAGGTCTGCTGCAGCAGCACCAGCATGAGCAGGCCGGCGATCCCGACCACCACCGCGGCGGCGAGTGCGCTGTCATCGTCGAGGACGAGCGTGACGATCAGGAAGAAGGCCACCACACAACCCACCGCCGCTCCCGCGAAGACGAGCTGGCGCCGGGCCGCCGTCGGTGTCACCGTCACCTCCGGCGGCCCGGCCGGGCGGGCCGGCGTCTCCCCCGCGGCCTGCGCCCGGGCGAACCCGGGCACCTCCCGCGGGAGGGGCCGCTCGTAGTCCCGCACCATTCCCCTCCCCGGCTCAGTCGGACCAGATGCCGCGGTCGAGCAGGCCGACCGCGGAGTCGAGGATGCCGTCGCCGACGTCGGCGACCGCGATGGACACGTTGACCGTGGAGCCGGGCGTGACGTTGGCGACGCACTCGAGCGGCACGGTGAGACCGTCCATGCTCGTGGAGTAGCCCGCGGCGCCGCCCTGGTTGTCGACGAAGTAGCCGGAGTTCGACCCGGAGTTGATGGAGTCGACCGACACCGGCGTCGACGTGCCCGGCACGAACGCGCAGTTCTGCCCGTTCACGAAGACGGCCATCACGTCGTTGAACCCGGCATTGACCCACTCCGGGTACTCCTCGGAGGCGAACATGAACCTGACGTGCAGGCGCGAACCCGAGGGCACCAGGCTGAGGTGGTAGCCCACCGCGTCCTGGGTTTCCGCTCCACCGGCGAGCGCGCTCAGCGTGGGGCTGCCCTCACCACCGAGGTCGGTGCTCGCCTCCTCACCGGGAGAGCCCGCCGCGCCGGCCACGAGCCCCGTGCTGAGCACCCACGTCTTCTCGCCGGGCACGAACCCCTCGACGTACGCCGCCTGGCCGGGGCTGCCGATCGTCGAGCTGTCCACGACCGTCACGCCGTCCCCGGTCACCGTGTCCGTCGGCGTCTTCGGCCCCTTCTCGCAGTTGTTCGGCCAGAACCACGGCGACCCGTAGGTGTGCTGCTTCTGCAGCGCGTCGAGGGTGAGCGTCTTGCCGACGCTCCAGTTGCCCACCCAGGCCTTGGCGTTCAGCGAGAGCCCGGCCTCGAGCCCGGCCGCTGCGGTGATGCAGGAGTCCTTGCGCGAGTCGGTCTCGACGAAGACGGCCCCCATCCCGAGCTTGAGCGGGACGAACCTGCCACCGACGCCGGCGATGACACCGGCCGCGGCGGTCCCGATGCCGGGCCCGATCGTCAGCTCACCACCCAGGGAAGCACTCACGCCGCCGACGCTCTTGACCGTCGGCGAGGTCTTGCTGAGCTCCTTGATGATGCCGCCGTCGATCGCGTTGCTGAAGCCGACCTTGCCCTTGGCCCAGAAGCCGCCGGTGATGGCGAACCCGACGTTGGAGACCGTCACGTCCCCGGTCACCGCGACCTCGGCCACCGGGCTGAACAGCATCGAGATCGGCAGGGGCGCGGTCGTCAGCGTCGTCATGACCGGCTTGAAGGGCAGGCCGCAGGTGAGGCTCTGCGACGTCTGGAACTGGAAGCTCACCCCGGCGGTGAGCTTGGCCTCGACGTCGAAGTGGCCGCCGACCGGCACGCCCCACTTCTTCTTGATGCCGGCGTTGAAATGGCCGCCGGGCTTGAGGATCGGCTTGACCGAGAGCTGCTGGGAGTAGCTGCCACCCAGGCAGTTGGCCAGCGCTGCGGCCCGTGGTTGCGGGCGCGCGTAGGCGTCGAGCGCCCTCCTGCCGGCGACCGGGTCGGTCAGGGGCGTGAGCTCCACGGACGGCAGGTCACCGAGGTCGGTGGCGATGTCGTAGTAGTCGAACGCGTCGGCCAGGCCGCCTGCGGCCAGGGTGACCGTGCGTCCGTCCGGCGAGAGCCCTGTGACCACGCCGAGGAAGCCGCCGGGCAGGGCCGCCGACTGCGGCAGCACGAAGCCGGACCCGAGGAGCGGGGTGGGCCGTCCGGGCGCCAGCTTCACGACGACACCCGAGCCAGTGGCCGCCGGCACGTCCTTGTCGCCGGGCGCCACGATCGTGGTCGAGGCCGGCGCGACGTACGTCGCCTGCCTGCTGTCGCCCGAGGGCGTGCCGACCGTGATCGAGACGGGCGGAGCCCACTTCCCGCGCACCTTGGTGAAGAGCGAGTACGAGTAGACCCTGCCCGCCGCGACCTTCGTGTCGGTCGCCGCGCCGTTCTTCGCGGAGACTGCGGCGCCCTGACCGGGCCTGCGCGCGGGTACGTCGCCGGTGACGCGCCGCAGCGCGGTCTTCATGCTCTTCTTCTGCTTCCACTCCAGCACGATCCGCGTCGCCGCGACCGACGCGACGCCCATCCGGTCGGCGGCCTTCATCGCCTTGTAGGTGACGTTGACCGAGGACGAGGTGCCCTTGGCGAGGTTCAGTCGGCTACGCGTCACGCGGGCGGCGTACAGGCGACCGTCGAAGGAGATGACCGGCGCGGCAACCCGGTAGCTGCCGGCCTTCAGGACCAGCTTGCTCGAGGCCTTGCCACCGGTGCGGCCCTTGGTCGCGACCGCCCTGCCCTTGCCGCTCAGGGTCACGGTGGCGGGCACGCCTGACGGCGTCTTGATGACCACGGTGAGTCGGGCCGCTGCTGGCTTTCCTCGCGGTGCGGCCGCTGCGGGCGGCACCGACAACAGTCCTGCTGTCAGGCAGAGGAGTCCGACGGCTGCAATGAACTTCCAGACATTTCGCGACATGGGTGATCCCTTCGGTGATCCCCAAGTGCTGACCGAAGCCTAGGAACGCCGGCGCCCGCGGGCAATGACACGAACGGGCCATTGCGCCGGTGCCGCCCGGCACTTCTCAGGCGCGGTTCAGGGGCGGCTGGCAGCATGGGGGCGTGCCCAGTCCTGCCACCCCGACGAGCCCGGCCGCCGGCTCCCCGCGTGTCCTCGTCGTCGACGACGACCGGGCGGTGCGCGAGTCCCTGCGCCGCAGCCTCGAGTTCAACGGGTACGCCGTGGCCCTGGCCGCCGACGGGGCCGAGGCACTGGCCGGCATCGCGGCGACCTCACCCGACGTCGTGATCATGGACGTGATGATGCCCCGGCTCGACGGGCTGGAGGCGACCCGCGCGCTGCGGACCGCCGGCAACGACGTGCCGATCCTCGTGCTGACCGCCCGCGACGCCGTGGGCGACCGGGTCGAGGGCCTCGACGCCGGCGCCGACGACTACCTCACCAAGCCGTTCGCCCTCGACGAGCTGCTGGCCCGGCTCCGGGCGCTGCTGCGCCGCGTCGTGCCCCACGAGGACGACCCGGACGAGACGTTGACGTTCAGCGACCTCAGCATGGACATCGCCACCCGCGTCGTGTCGCCGCGGCGAGCGCTCGATCGAGCTGACCCGCACGGAGTTCACCCTGCTCGAGATGTTCCTGCGGCGGCCGCGGCGGGTGCTCGAGCGGTCGTTCATCCTCGAGGAGGTGTGGGGCTACGACTTCCCCACGACGGCCAACTCCCTCGAGGTGTACGTCGGCTACCTGCGCCGCAAGACCGAGGCCGAGGGCGAGCCGCGGCTGCTGCACACCGTGCGCGGCGTGGGCTACGTCCTCAAGGAAGCGTGAGCCTTGCGCAGCCTTCAGGACGGGCGGTGGCACTACCGCCGCTCCCTGGCCAGCCGGGTCGCGCTGCTGACGACGCTGGCGGTCGGGCTGTCCGTCGCGGCCGTGGCGCTGGTCGGCTACTTCACCGTCCGCGTGCAGATGCAGTCGACGCTCGACGAGTCCTTGCTCGAGAGGGCCGAGGCGGTGGCATCGAGCGGCGCCCTGGCCGACATCACCAACCAGGTGCGGATCCCGTCGGAGGCGCTCGGCGCCGCGGACATCCGGATCATCTTCATCAACGAGCGAGGTCAGTTCCGGTCGGCCGACGAGCTGCCGCCCCTCCAGTTGGGTCAGCGCGAGGTCGACGTCGCGGCCGGCAGGACGAAGCACTCGATCCGCACCATCAGCGCGGCCGGCGATCGCTGGCGGGTCGTGACGGTGCCCACCGAGCCCGGTCAGGCGATCGTCGTCGCCCAGTCCCTCCAACCGCAGATCCTCGTGCTCCGCAAGCTCGGCTTCGTGCTCACGTTCTTCGGCATCGCCGGAGTGCTCGCCGCCGGTGTCGCGGGTTGGGGGGTGGCGCGCAACGGCCTGCGCCCCGTCCGCCGGCTGACCGACTCGGTCGAGGACATCGCCCGCACCGAGCGGCTCACCCCGCTCGCGGTCGAGGGCGACGACGAGGTGGCGCGCTTGGCGACGAGCTTCAACCAGATGCTGATGGCCCTGTCGGCCTCCCGCGACCGGCAGCGTCAGCTGGTCGCCGACGCCGGGCACGAGCTGCGCACCCCGCTCACCAGCCTGCGCACCAACATCGACCTGCTCACCCAGGCCGGCGACGGGCTGCCCGAGTCCGCGCGCGCCGAGCTGATGTCCGACGTACGCGCCCAGACCGAGGAGCTCACCACCCTCGTCGGCGACCTCGTCGAGCTCGCCCGCGACGAGCCCATCGACCACGTGGTCGAGCGCATCGACTTCGCCGAGGTGGCCGAGCGAGCGGTCGCGCGCGTACGCCGGCGCGCGCCGGCGGCCACCTTCGACGTCGAGCTCGAGCCGTGGCCGGTGCGCGGCGAGTCCGCGGCCCTGGAGCGCGCGGTGACCAACCTGCTCGACAACGCCGCGAAGTGGAGCCCGCCCGACGGCACGATCACCGTGCGACTCTCCGAGGGCGTGCTCACCGTCGACGACGAGGGCTCCGGCATCTCCGACACCGACCTGCCGCACGTCTTCGAACGGTTCTACCGGTCGGAGGAGTCGCGCTCGATGCCCGGCTCCGGACTGGGGCTCTCGATCGTGCGCCAGGTGGTCGAGCGGCACTCCGGCGCGGTGCGAGCCGACGAGTCACCGACCGGCGGTGCCCGCGTCTCGATGTGGCTGCCGGGCGCGTCAGCCTGAGCCCAGCCGGGTCAGGACGTTCGGCGTCGGGCTTCCTCCACGAGTGCTTCAACCGCCCTGAAGGCAACATCCCGCTGCCCCGTCGTGAGCAGCGCGATCCCATGGTGACTTCCGGGCTTGAGCGCGACCAGTGCTCTGAGCTTGTCACCGAGCCTCCGATCGACGCGTCCCAGCAGGGTGGCAGCTGCAGCGTGGTCGTGGCCCGAATAGCGCTCACCGAGCGCGACCGCGCAGATCGCGTCGCCCGCCGCGATGCCGGTTAGAACACACAACCCCACGGCGACATTCACGGCCGCCCCATCCTCGGTCGACGCCACCACCGCGACCTCAGGTGCTTCTCGCCGATCACTCGCCTCCCTCCAGCCCAAGCCCTTTCCGCCGTGCGGGTGGGCACCTTGCCGGGACTCACCGACGTGCTCCTCGGGTCTCCTCGAGGAGCGTGTGGAACTCGGGTCCGTAGATCGTGAGTGCTTCGTTGCGGAACGCTTCGACGACTGATTCACCAGCGTCAGCGAGGAACCCGAGGTGGTTCGCCGAGAACACCAGCGTCTCCAGGCGATTGCCGGTCCAGGCCAAGACCTGGTCCTCGAGCCCACGCATCTGGTCGTGCCACCGCGCAGACTCGTCGACATCTTCGGAGGTCACGATGAGCAGGTCGATGTCGCTGTGCTCAGTGCCCTCCCGCCGAGCGAGAGAACCGAACAAGGAAACGTGGAGCGGAGTGGGTTCGAGCCGGCCGACGGCAGTTGTCATCCGGTCGAGCAGTTCCCGGCGGACGTTCATGGCACTCATCAGGGCCGGCACGAGGAGGTGTTGCCGGTTGAGGCGGTACATGTGCCCCTTGTTCGTTGGCTCAGCGATGACGATGCCGTGGTCAGCCAAACGGACCAGCACCCGAAGGTGGCCGGGCTGGTGCCACTATTCTGACTCCACGCAACTGATATTTCTCAACGTCAGAAAAGTGACCCGAGCGCGGCCTCCAGGGCGTGCGCCTTCCACCACGACTCCGCCCACTCCTCGCGTACGTCGGAGCGCACGGTGATCCCGCCGCCCGTCCCGAGCAGCCAGCGACCGTCCCCCGAGGTCATCAGCGACCGGATCACCACACCGAGGTCGGCGCGACCGTCGGCGCTCACCCAGCCGAACGCGCCGGCGTACACCCCGCGCGGGGTCGACTCGACGGCGCCGATCACCTCCATCGTGCGCAGCTTCGGCGCCCCGGTCATCGAGCCGGCCGGGAAGAGCGCGCGCAGCGCCGCGACCGTGGAGACGTCGTCGCGGAGCCGGCCGCGGACGGTGGAGACGAGCTGGTGCACCGACGCGTAGGACTCCACCTGCATCAGCGCCGGCACCTCCACCGTGCCCGGCTCGCAGACCATCGACAGGTCGTTGCGCAGCAGGTCGACGATCATCAGGTTCTCGGCGCGGAACTTCGGGTCCCCGGCCAGCAGGTCTCTGTGCCAGTCGTCCTCGTCGGGCGTGCGACCGCGCGGCGTGGTGCCCTTGATCGGCTTGGTCTCGATGGTGCGACCGGCGCCGATCAGCGCGTACCTCTCCGGCGACGAGCTCAGCAGCCAGGCCCGGTGGCCGGGCAGGTCGTGCTGGAGGAATCCCGCGTACGGCGCGGGGCTGGCCCGGCGGAGCCGGCGGTAGACCTCGACCGGGCCGGACTCCGACTCTCGCTCGCGTCGGTAGGTCAGGTTGACCTCGTAGGAGTTGCCGGCGTGCAGCGCCTCCTGCACCTGGGAGAACCCGGCGACGTACTCGTCGGGCACCGGCGGCTCCTCGCCATGGGGTGGCCCTCCGCCGGCGACCGGGCCCGGCTCGTGGTCGAAGAGCCGCACGTGGCGGGCCCGCATCCACACCGCGTCGGGCAGTCCCGGGCCGGTGAGTGCCGGAAGGTCCGGGCGGGCGGCGTACCCGAAGTAGCCGAACCACTGGTCGTCGGCGTCTCCGGTAGCCAGCTCCTGCTCGAGCACCCCGAACACGTCGTCGCCGACCTCGTCCGACCGGCCGGCGGCATGCCGGGTGACCGTGCGCCGGGTCGCGTCGTAGGTGAGCGAGACGTCGTCGTCGTCGAGCCAGCCCATGATCGACCGACGGCCCGACCACTCGCGGGCGCCGCCACCGTCGAGCCAGAAGCAGCGTGGGTGGCGGGCCGCGACGCCGGTGAAGAACTCCTCCGGGTCGGTCACGGGTGCTCCAGGAAGTTCGCGACCAGCTCGGCACCGTGCGTCGAGAGGATCGACTCGGGGTGGAACTGCACGCCCGCCAGTGGCCGCTCACGGTGCCGCACCCCCATCACCACGCCGTCCTCGGACCAGGCGGTCGCGACCAGCTCGCCGGGCAGGTCGACGGCGGCCAGCGAGTGGTAGCGGACCGCCTCGAAGTCCTGCGGCAGCCCCGCGAACACGCCGCGGCCGTCGTGCCGGATGTGGGCCACCTCGCCGTGCGCCGGCTCGACCCGCTCGACCCGGCCGCCGTACGCCGTCACGAGGCCCTGCATCCCGAGGCACACCCCGAGCACCGGCCTGGTCGCCTGACGGAGCAGCTCGGTGCCTACCGCGAAGTCGGCCGGTGTGCCGGGGTGCCCGGGGCCGGGCGAGAGCACGACGTGCGTGAATCCGCTCAGCTCCTCGAGCGTGGTCTCGTCGTGCTGCACGACCTCGGGCAGGTGACCGGTGACGCCGGCGACGAGGTGCACGAGGTTCCAGGTGTAGGAGTCGTGGTGGTCGACGACGACGACGTGTGGCACGCGCTCAACGTAGCGGCCGTAGCCGCTGGTTGAGGTGCGAGGAGTGCCAGCGACGATCCTCGAGACCGAGGCGGTCCTGCCTCGGCTTCGAGGCTCGCTGCGCTCGACCTCGACCAGCGGGGAGCTGTCAGCGGGTCAGGTCGCGGCAGGCCGGCGTGACTGCCGCGCCCCGGGTCGCCGTCGCGCACCGGTCGAACGCCTTCAGCTTGCCCATCAGCAGGGCCACCTCGGCCCGGTGCCGCGGGTTCGCGAAGTCGTTCTTCTTCTCCCACGCCCGCTTCTTGTAGGAGTAGAACTCGAAGCCGCGCTCGACGCCGCCGGCGCTGGGGTCGAGGTCGTAGCGGACGAGCAGGCCGGTGCGGCTGCGCACCGCGACGTACGACGGGATGCGGGTCAGCTCGTCGCCGGTGAACGCCTGGTCGGGGTCGTCGCCGTTGGTGGCGGAGGTGTGCTCGAAGAACACGAAGCTGCGCTCGACCTTGCCGGGCGTGCGCAGCGACGGCACCAGCGAGCTGCCGGACCGGTAGCGCGGCGACCTCACGCCGGCGAGATCCTCGAACGTCGGGGCCAGGTCGATGTTGTTGGTCATCTCGTCGCGCCTGCCGGGCGCGACACCGGGGCCGGCGATCAGCAGCGGCACCCGCACGTCGGTGTCGTAGGCGGTGCCCTTGCCGCGACCCAGGCCGTTCTGCCCGAGGTGGAAGCCGTTGTCGGAGGTGAGCACGACGTAGGTGTCGTCGCCGACGGCCTTGATGATCTTGCGGAGCGTGCGGTCCACCGACTGCGCCATCTGCGCGCGGGTGCGCAACGAGTCGACGTACGTCGCGGTCGACAGCCGCTGGGGCAGCGTGTTCCAGGCTGTCGCGGGTCTGCCGTCGCCCCGGCGCGGGCGGTTGTCGGCGCGGTTGTCGCCGAAGCCGGGCAGGTCGGCGGTGGTCAGCTTGCGGCACGGGATGCCGCAGTTGCCGGTCGCCTTGGTGCCGCCCGGCCGGTCGCGGAACATCGGCGGGAAGAGCGGCTCGCCCGGATAGGCGCCCTGCGCGTTGGTGCGGCTGTGGGTGGCGTAGGGCGCGACTTCGAGGAAGTACGGCGCCGCGTCGTCGCGGTGCTCGCGGATGAAGTCGAGCGCGTAGTCCTCGATGATCTCGCCGGCGTAGGCGTCGTCGAGGACCTCCGCCGTCGAGCCGACCGGCGGGGCGGGGTGCGAGCGCAGCTGCAGCTGGCCGTCGACGATCGTGGTGCTGTCGAAATCCCACCCGTCGTAGGCCGACCCGAAGACCACGTTGAACTGCGACCAGCCCGACGGCACCGGCGGGACCGGCTTGCGGCCGGGGACGTATTCGTACTCGTTGAGGTACTTGCCGACGAAGCCGGTGGTGTAGCCGGCGTCCTGCAGGCCGACGTTGAAGCTGCGCTCGCCGTTGCCGTAGCCGTCGAACGCCTCCCAGCCGCCCATCGGGCCCGCCGTGGCCGGCCCGGCGGCGGTGTTGGTGCGCACGCCGGTCTGGTGGGGGTACTGCCCCGTGAAGATGCTGCTGCGCGAGACGCAGCACAGCGAGTCGACGACGAAGGAGTGCGGGTACGACGCGCCCCGGCGCGCGAGCCGCTTGGCCCCCTTCATCGTCTGGAGCAGGTCGAGCGAGAAGTCGTCCATCAGCACGAACACGATGCTCGGGCGGTCGGCTCGCCGGGCCGGTGTGCCGGCCGGGGCCACGGCGCCGCCGGCAGCCGGGGCGACCTCGCCCGAGGACTGGTCGGAGACCGGCCGAGGGGAATCCACAGCGCGCTCGGGATCGACCCCGAGCGCGCCGCAACCCGCGAGCAACGCCGAGCCGGCCGTCAGGCCGATCAGCGCTGCGATGCCCCCGTGACGTCGCATGCTGGCGGTGTCCCCCTCGAAACCGGTCTCCACTGCTGTAGACGCACCCCGGACCAAGGAGGTTGCCCCCGAACGCCAACTATTTTGGATCAGCTGCGGGAAGCAGGCGTGCTGGGCGCGCCGACGAGGTCGCGGACCAGGTCGTGGATGAGGTCGCGGCCGTGCTCGGTGAGGATCGACTCGGCGTGGAACTGGATGCCGCGGTAGTGCGGGCCGCGCACCAGGTGGATGTCGCCGGTGGCCTCGTCGGACTCGACCGTGACTCCGTCGGGCACGGGCCCTCCGGCCTTGGCGACGAAGGTGTTGTAGAAGCCGACCCGCTCGACCCGGCCGTCGATGTCGACCGGCGACTGGGTGCCCTGGAACACGATGTCCTTGAACGCGAGCGGGATGCCGAGCTGGCGGCACAGCGCCTGGTGGCCGAGGCAGACCGCGAGGAACGGCTGGCCGCGCTCGAGGAGCCGGTCGACCGCAGAGCGCATCCGCACCATCTTCGCGTCGGTGTCGTCGCGCGGGTCCCCGGGTCCGGGGCCGACCACGACCAGGTCGTAGTCGTCGAGCGCGCCGTCGACGTACGCGTCGTGCCGGATCACCTCGCTGGTGAGCCCGAGCACGCCGAGCACGTGGCGCAGCATGTTCACGAAGTCGTCCTCGCCGTCGAGGATGCCGACCCGCTGCCCGGCGAGCGACGGGTCGGGCGGCGCGCCGGCCTGGTCGGTCAGCCAGAACGTGCTGAGGCGGCGGTTGCGTGCGTTCAGCGCGAGCAGGACGTCCTCGTCGGCGACCAGCTCCGCGATGTTGACGTCGGGGGTGGGCGCCGACGGCACGAGGCCGAACGCGCTGAGGATGCCGCCCGCCTTGGCATGCGTCTCGGCCACTTCGTACGCCGGGTCGGAGTCGCGCACCAGCGTCGCTCCGGCGGTCACGGTGAGCCGGCCGTCGAGGCCGACGTCCGCCGTACGGATGACGATCGGGCTGTCCACCACCGGCCCGCCGGACGCGTCGCGGCCGAGGATCGCCAGCGCGGCGCCGTAGTAGCCGCGGCCCACGGACTCGTACTGCTTGATCAGCCGGCAGGCGTTCTCGACCGGCGAGCCCGTGACGGTGGCGGCGTACATCGTGTCGCGCAGCACCTCGCGGGGGTCGCGGGTGGTGTGGCCGGCGAGGAGGTACTCCGTGTGCACGAGGTGGCTCATCGGCTTGAGGAACGGGCCGAGCACCTGACCGCCCTCGTAACAGATGTCGCACATCATCTTGAGCTCCTCGTCGACGACCATGAAGAGCTCGTAGATCTCCTTCTCGTCGCGGAGGAAGTCGAGGAGCTTGTCGTGCACGTCGCCGTCGCGCGGGATCCGGAACGTGCCACTGATCGGGTTCATCCGGACGTCGCCGCCATGGATCGTCACGTGCCGCTCCGGGCTGGCGCCGACGAGGTAGCGGTCGCCGGTGAAGAAGACGTAGGTCCAGTAGGCTCCGCGCTCGCGCTCGAGCAGCCGCCGGAAGACGGTCAGCGCCTTGTCGGCGCCCCAGTCGGCGACGGCGGCGCGGTAGTGCCGGCCGATGACCAGGTTGGCGCCCTCGCCCTGGCCGATCTCGTCGCGGATGATCGAGCCGACCATCTCGCCGTACTCGTCGTCGTCGGTCTCGAAGCCGCCCCGGTCGGCGAACTCGATGCCGGTGTCGTCGATCGCGTCGAGGACCTCGGCGACGGAGAACTCCAGCTCCGACTCGACGTCGACGACCACCAGCGGGGCGCCGTCGTCGTGCGCCTCGAACCCCCGCTCGCGCACCTGCCGGAACGGGACGGCCAGCAGCCGGTCGGCGATGTGGCCGTCGCTCGGCGGGCCCGTCTCGAGGGGGACGTCCAGGATCGACTCGACGACGCTCCGCCGGCCGCCCACGACGCCCACGGTGTCGCGGTCGCCCGCGCGCGTCGAGCGCCTGATGATCGCCCACGCCTCGTGCGCCTGGATCGCCTCGATGGCGGCGCGGGCGTCGGCGGCGGTCATGGCGGAGACCCTACGGCCGACGGGCGGCGTCCCGGCCCGGGCGTCCGCACCGCGGCTCGCCGTGCGCTGGTCTGTAGAGTCGCCGCCGTCCATGGCCGACCACCGGGAGGACAGTCCGTGCCCGCCCTGACTGAGCGCCGCGCGCCCAAGCGGCGTGCCGGCAGCCCGGTGCTGGCCGGCGCCGACACGGGTCGGCGACGTACCGCCGCAACGGCCGCCCTGTTGGCTCTCCCGGTGACTGCCGGGGTGCTCCTGTCGGCCACGGGCAGCTCGCCCCTCGTCCTGCTCGTCGCGACCGCGGGAGCACTCGTCGTCGCCCTGGCCCGGCGCTGGTCGTGGCCGATGTCGCTGGGCGGGACCACGATCCTGCTGGCAGCGGTGCTGTGCTGGCTCCTCAAGCTGAACCCGATGGTCGACCTGCCGTACGCCGTGCTCGTCACGGTGGTCCTCGGGTCGCTGGGCGCGGCAGCGGTCGCGAGCCTGTTCGTGGGCTCGTCCGCCGTTCGGCTGCTCTCCCGCCGCGAGGCGCTGATGGCGTTGGCCTGTGTGGCGACGCCGGTGGCGTGGCTGGTCACCACCACCTGGGTGCAGGCCGCGTCGACCCTGCCCAAGGTCTCCTGGCGGATGTACAACGACAGCGTCTGGAACCTGATGCAGAGCCGGATGGTGCTGCTCGACAACGGGGTCGACGCGGCGATCAACCCGAACCCCGCGCCCCTGACCGCTGGTGCCGTGAGCGCCTTTCTGGCGCCTGGCCGGAGTGACGTCTCGCCGGCCGACGTCCTGGCCCTCGACCTCTCGCGCAGCGGCCAGGTGCTCGTGCTGTCGATGGCGGTGCTCGGCGTGCTGACCGCCGTCATCGCCACCCGCGGCCTGGCCACGAGGCCGGGTACGGCCGTCGTGGCGGCGGTCCTCGGTGGGCTCTTCCCGTTCACCTGGCTGGTGTCGGGCTACTCGTTCCAGTACGGCTTCTGGAACGCCATCTTCGCTGCCGTGCTCCTCGCCGCCACCTGGCTGGTGTGGCTCGATGCCCGGCGGAGTCCGACGATGGCCTCGGCCCTGCTGGCGCTGAGTGCACTCGGGCTCGTCGCGACGTGGGCTCCGCTCGTGACCGTCCCCGGGGGGCTCTGGTGCGCGCTCGTCGCGACCCACCTGCGGCAGCACCTGCGCCTCCGTGGCCCCAGACTCGCCGTGTGGCTGGTCGCCCACGCTGCCGTGGCGGCGTACCTCGGCGTCGTGACCCTGGCCGACCTCAGCGCGCAGGGAACGGCGCTCTCGTTCGACGGCGCCTATTTCGCACCCCGGCTGAGCGTGTGCGTCCTGGCGGCGGCCCTCGCGCTCGCGGCCGCGACCACCGCCGCGCGGCACGGTCGCGACGGGAGGTGGCTCCTCATCGGCGCGGTGGCCGGCCTGGCCGCCTGCGGGCTGGGCGTCGCCTACCTGATGTGGCAACGGCACGAGTCGCCGACGGGGCTGTGGGGCTACTACCCGGCCAAGCTCGCCTGGCTGGTCATCATCTTCTCCGTGCTCGTGGTGCTGGCGGCCACAGCCGTGTCGGCCGGACAGGGGCCCCAGCGACGGTTCGGCGGTCTCGGCGTCCTGGTCGCCGGCGCGATCGTCGCGGCGATCGCCATGTGCCAGCTCCCCCCACTCGACCCGCGACCCGCGTCACCCGAGACGAACCCCGCACCGCGGGCGATGCCCGACTACCGCCTCTCGTCCGTGTTCCCGATCCTGTCGGTCGCAGACGAGGACGGCGCGTCGGACTTCGACGACTCGGCGGCGGCCCTGGTCGCCCACTCGGATCCCCGCCGCAAGGTCCTGTTCTCCCACTACTTCACCGACCCCTCACGCGATGCCTTCGCGAACTTCTTCCTCCTGCAGCAACCGGCGGTCGAGGGGTTCGACGAGCTGCGTGGCCTCAGCTACAGCCTCAACCCGCACGACGCCGCCAGCGTGTGTGCCGTGCTGACCCAGTGGGGCGCCGGTGTCGAGGTGCAGACCACCAAGCCGGGTTGGGACCGGACCTTGCGGAGGGCCTGTCCTGACGCGGACTTCTCGGTCGAGGACTCGGCCTAGGCGTCGGGCTGCGCGCCGTCGTCCGGTACGTCGCTCGCGGCGTCGCGACGCGTGGCGCGATCCCGGCCCGAGAGTCGATCCTGCTCCAGCTGCAGGAGGGCCAGCTCCTCGGCGAGCGTCTGGGTCCGGTCCTCCAGGCGGCCGATCTCGTAGCTGTGCTGCATGCTCACGATCAGCAGCAGCATGCAGGCGCCGAAGAAGAGGAGGTTGGCGGGCACCGCGATGCCGAGCATCTCCGACACCCACGACAACACTCCGGGCGCGACGGCGACGACGACCGTCACGGCAGCCACGACGATCCACAGCGCGGCGTACTTCTCGCGAAGCCGGCGGCGGCGCAGCATCTCGAACACGACCACGATCGTGACGATCGCGCCCACCAGCCCCAGGACGACGTTGGCCGTCATCGCGCTCGCCCCGATCGCGGGGACGAGGAGGCGGTCGTGGGGTCGGGGGGATGGACGCGAGGAGTCGCCTCGAGGGCGTCGGGCCAGCGGCGTACGAGAGCCAGCCCCAGGGCCATCACCGCGCGGACGAGGTAGAGCGCCGCGCGGAGCGAGCTCTGGCTCGCCTGCCCGCCCTGTCGCACACGCATCCGGACCGGCACCTGCGTCACCGTGCATCCGACCCGCATCGCGATCACCAGGGACTCCACCGTGTCGCCGAGGTACTCGGCCGGGTAGTGGGCCGCGAAGACCGTCGTCGCCCTGAGGTTCGCCGCCCTGAAGCCGCTCGTCACGTCGGTGAGGCGGGTGCCGGCCATGCGGGACAGCACGACCGCCAACATCCGCATCGCCCAGCGACGCGGGCCGCGCACCAGGTAGTCACCCTCTCCGGCGAACCTGGCACCCACGGCGATGTCCGCGTGCTCGAGCCCGGCGAGCAGGGGCACCAGGAAGCTCGGGTCGTGCTGGCCGTCCGCGTCGATCTGGACCGCCACCTCGTAGCCGTGCCGCAGGGCGTAGCGGTAGCCGGCGCGCATCGCACCGCCGACCCCGAGGTTGAACGGCAGGCGGACGACGGGCACCCCCGCGCTCTCGGCGACGGCACCCGTGGCATCGGTGGACCCGTCGTCGACGACGAGCACGTCGACCGTGGGATGGACCCGCTGGAGCTCCGCAAGGGTCGCCGACAGGGCGGTCTGCTCGTTCCATGCGGGCACGATCACCAGGGTCGCGTCGAGACGGGCGGTGTGGCTTGGCATCCTGTGCATCCTAGATGGCGGGCTGGCCGCCGGCCTCAACGCGGCTGACCGGTGCCCTGCTCACCCGGTGCCCCCTCTGCGAAGGTCCGCGACCAGCAGGCCCAGCTTGGTGCGGGCGCCCGCCCAGCGCGCCGCGGACACGTCCGTGAGTGCCCGCTGCAGCAGGTGTCCGCGCAGCATCCACCGGCGACGTGCGGCGCGCTCCGACCGGCGCCACCCCTGCCGTCGAGCAGCCGTGGCCAGCGACCTGTAGAGGTCGACCTCCTCGCGGAACCGGGAGGCGTCTCGCGTGTAGGCCTCCGTCTGGTTCCCGGTGTGGCGGCGATAGTCGAAGAGCACCTCCCGCACGCACATCAGGGTCCGGCCGGCCAGCAGCTGCCGGGTCGTGAAGTCGAGGTCCTGCACCATCCGCCACCGGACGTCGAAGGGCTCGGGACCGATGACCTCCCGGTTGAGGCACAGGCTCGGGCAGTAGATGTAGTTGTTCGAGATGATCGCCGCGAGGCCCCCGTCGCCCGCCAGCGAGTAGTCGTGACGCGGCCGTCGGGCCAGCTTCTTGGCCAGGTCGGCAGCCGTGGTCGCCGGCTCACCGTCGGGACCGATCACGCGAACGTCGGTGAAGTAGGCGGCGGCGCCCGGGTGCGCCCGGGCAGCTGCCACGACGCGCTCGGCGTACGTCGGCAACAACCGGTCGTCCTGATGGAGGAGCGTGACCAGGCCTGCACGGGCGAGGTCGAGGCAGGCGTTCCAGTTGCGGGTCATCCCGAGGTTCTCGGGGTGCCGCACGTAGCGGATCCGCGGGTCGCCGTAGGCCGCGACCAGGTCGTCGGCGGGCTCGGGGCCGGCATCGTCGACGACGACGAGCTCCCAGTCGTCGACGCTCTGCGCGATGACGCTCGCCATCGCCTCGGCAAGGAGCACCCTGTTGCTGTAGTAGGGGATGGCGAAGGTGATCGACGGCGCTGCCGCGGCCACCTGCTCAGACCCCGGCCGGAGTGGCCGGCACCACGATCCGGCGCCGCGCCCCGGAGCGCCCGCGCAGCCTGTCCTTCAGACCCATGCTCGGCTTCTCGATGACGTGCCAGGAGAGCCAGGCGAGCGCGGCGGTGATCGTGACGACGAGCAGCAGGTTGAGCGCCATGCGCTGCACCCCGAGCAGGTGCACGACGACCTGCTGCACCGGGAAGGCCCAGATGTAGAGGCCGTAGGACAGGTCGCCGAAGCGGGCGGCCCGGCGCAGGTAGGGCGTGGTCGCCAGGCCGATGGTGATGACGGCGTAGGGCAGCGCGATCCAGGCGACCTTGCCGAGGTGGCTGCCCCACACGGAGATGAAGCACACGTAGCCGGTGATCAGGGCGACCGCGACGTCGGTGCGGAAGAGCCCCGACCACCGCTCGTGCGCCAGGCGCAGCAGGGCGCCGGCCCCGAAGAACGCCCACATGCCCGCGGCGTCGCTGAGCCGCGAGCCGTAGATGACCGGTGACTCGAGCGCGGGCGTCGAGGACAACCACACCGCCGTCAGCAGCGCGGCAGCAACCAAGGGAGCACGCAGCACGCGCGGCCCAACCAGAAGCAGGGGAACGGCGAGGTAGCAGAAGAACTCCGCGGCCAGGGTCCACAGCGACCCGTTCACGACGTTCGGATAGGGCAGGTCCGTGAACACCCCCGGCAGGTCGTACTGGGGAAGCATCCGCACGTTGTCCAGGTAGCTCCAGGTGCGCGGGTTGCTGAAGTAGTCGCCCATCGACAGGGTCGTGAACAGGGGACCGATCACGAGCACGGACACCAGCGCGACCACCGCCAGGGCCGGGAAGATCCGCAGGCACCGGGCGGCGAAGTAGGACACCGGGTCCCTGGTGCGGTTCCACGACGCGGTGATGAGGTAGCCGCTGATCGAGAAGAAGATGACCACGCCCAGGGTCGAGACCGAGTAGCCGATCATGCCCGGCACCTCGGCCGCCCTGCCGAGCGCGTGGTAGGCGTGCCCGACGATGACCGACAGGGCTCCCACGAGCCGCAGCGCGTCCAGGTTGTTGGCGCGGTGGGCTGTCATGCCGACGAGACCATCGCCTCCTGCTCGGCGATCCACTCCTGCAGGGCGGCGACGCCGCGAGCGAGCTCCCACTGCGGCTGCCAGCCGAGCGCGGCCAGCCCCTCGTCACGCGCGCTGGCCGCGTGGCGCACGTCGCCGTCGCGGAACTGTCCGGTCACCTCGGGTGCGGGGGCGCCGTGGAACTCGGCCACGGTCTCGGCCAGCCCGCGGATCGTCGTGGCCACTCCGCTGCCGACGTCGAAGCGGCGGACGCCCGTGCCGGGCGACTCGATGACGGTGGCCAGCGCCTCCGCGACATCGGAGATGTAGACGAAGTCGCGGGTGATCTCACCGTCCTCGTACAGGGGGATCGACCGGCCCTCTCGCGCGAGTCTCGAGAAGAGCGCGACGATGCCGGTGTAGGAGTTGGTCAGGGACTGGCCGGGGCCGTAGACGTTCTGGAGTCGCAACGCCGTCAGAGTGGTGTCGCGAGCGCCAGCCCAGGCCGCGATGATGTGCTCCTGGGCCAGCTTGGTGGCGCCGTACACGTTGATCGGCGCGGGTTGGCTGCCTGCCACCGAGTGGGCCACCGCTCGTCCGTCGTGGTCCCAGTCGGCCGCTTCGAGCGCGGCGTGCGTGCGCAGGCCGGGCAGGTACGTCGTCCCGTCGGCACGCCGCCAGACGCCCTCGCCGTAGACCGCGCGGCTGCTGGTGAGGACGATGTGACGGGGCACGTGCGTCGCCCGGGTCATCGCGTCGAGCAGGACGGTGGTGCCGACGACGTTGACCAGGCCGTGCCGGGTGGCCTCGTCGAGGGACTGCGCGGTGCCGGTCTCGGCAGCGAGATGGACCACGACGTCGGGGCGGAGGTCGGCGATCACCGGCTCGACGTCGGCGGCCACGGTCACGTCGCCCTCGACGAGCTCGGCGGCGGCGTGCAGGCGCGGCGGCCGACGGCGTTCGGCGTGGACCTGGGGGTGGAGGTTGTCGAGCACGACCCAGCGGTCGGCAGCCTCGGCCAGTCGGTGCGAGAGCTCGCAGCCGATGAAGCCGGCCCCGCCTGTGACGAGGACGCGACCGAGCCGCTGAGACATGTGAGGATTCCGTTCGACTCGGGGCCTGCGTGGTCAACCGTCGGTCGCGGACGGACCGAGAGAAGGTAGTAGCATACGCGACTCAACCCGTCCTCCGGACGGCCCGGGCGCGCGCTCGCGCGACCTGCATGCCGGGACGACACGAGCACCGCGTTGGGAGCAGCGTGCCTGCGAGCACATCGGATCCGAGCAGGGTCACGATTCAGTCGATCGTCTACAGGACCGACCCCGCGGCCATCGAGCGCACGCTGGATGCCCTCGACAACTCCGCCCGACTGGGCCTGGCCGAGGGCTCGTGCGAGAGCCTCCGGGTCGTCCTCGGCGATGCCTCGCCCGAGGCCGTGCTGACGGACGCCGAGGTCAGCCGGCTGGCCGGCCGGTTCGAGCACCTCGCCGGGCTGGACTACCACTTCTTCGACGCCAACACCGGGACCGCCCGCGGGCACAACCGGCTGGCCCGCGAGCACGACGGCGACTTCATCGTCACCTCCAACCCGGACGTCGTACCGGACCCGCGTGCCCTGTGGCGGATGCTCGAGCTGTTCGACGATGGCGCGACCGGGATGGTCGAGGCCAAGCAGCTGCCCGTCGAGCACCCCAAGGAGTACGACGAGGTGACGGGCGAGACGAGCTGGGCGGCCACCGCCTTCGCGATGACGTCGCGCGCGGCCTTCGACCGGGTCGGGGGGTTCGACGAGCAGACCTACTTCATGTACTGCGACGACGTGGACTACTCGTGGCTCGTCCGGGAAGCCGGCCTCGCGGTGAGGTTCCAGCCTGCGGCCGTGGTCTTCCACGACAAGCGGCTCACCAACGACGGGCACTGGCAGCCGACGGACGCCGAGCACTACTTCTCCGCCCAGGCCTCCCTGCTCCTCGCGCACAAGTGGTCCCGCGAGGATGTCGTCGAGCAGATCTCCCGGGCCTACGCCGAGTCCGAGGTCTCCCAGTTCCGGGAGGCACTGGAGGAGTTCGAACGGCGTCGGGCCGGGGGCGAGCTGGTGACCCAGCACGACCCCGAGCACCGCGTCGGCACGTTCCTGGACGGCTACTACGCACAGCACCGGTATCCGCTGTGACCGGCCACAGGTACGACAACCAGGTGCACCCGGACAACGTCTACGGTCACACCCTCGAACTGCTGAGGCGACACGCTGCCGACCCTCCCGCCGACGGGATCCACGTGGACCTCGCCTGCGGGTTCGGCAACATCGCCGAGCACGTCCGGGACGACCTGGGGCTCACCTATGTCGGCACCGACATCGACGACGAGGAGCTGGCCGCCGTCCGGGGTCGTGGCTTCGAGGCGCACACGGTCGACCTGATGGCCGACGACCTGACCGCCCGGCTCGACTCGGTGGTGGCCGGCCGGCGCGTGGTCTCCGTGTCCTTCCTCGACGGGCTCGAGCACCTGACCGACGGATCCACGGCGCTGGCGGCCGTGCGGCACCTCGTGCGTGGCGAGGGCGCCGTCGCCGTGCTCTCCGTCCCGAACGTGACCCACCTCGACGTCGCCACGAAGGCTGTGCTGGGATCGTGGGACTACACAGAGTCGGGTCTGCTGGACCGCACGCACTACCAGTTGTGGAGCGCCCGTGGCCTGACCGAGTCACTCGCGACGGCCGGCCTCGACGTGGTCGACGAGTACGACGTCGAGATGGCGGCCAGCGACCAGGCCTTCCCGGCTGGGCACCTGGGCCTCTCGAGGACGACCTCGCTCGGCGCGTGGTTGCACGCAGTCCGTGAGCGGGTCGAGCCGCACGCCTTCACCAACCAGTTCGTCTGGGCGCTCCAGCCCACCGTCACGGAGCTGCCCCATGACGCCGCGACGTCCGATGACGAGACTCCCGGGACCCCCTTCCTCAGCGTCGTCCTGCTCACCCAGGGACAGCGTCCCCAGGAGCTGCGCGAGGCGCTGCTCTGCCTGGCGGCCCAGACGGTCAGTGACTTCGAGGTGCTGCTCGTGGCCCACGACGTCGGCAGTGAGGAACACCAGCAGCTGACCTCGTTGATCGAGGAGCAGCCGTCGCCGCTGCGACAGCGGACCCGGCTGGTCGCGTCGACCGGCGGTGGGCCGGCCACGGGCCTCAACGTAGGCGTACGCGGGGCACAGGGTGCCTACATCGCCCTCCTGAGCGAGGGCGACACCGTGTTCGCCAACTGGGTGGAGAGGTTCCGGGAAGGGGCGGGCGCCTTCCAGGGCCGGATCATCCGGGGCGTCCCCCTTGACCAGGTCGCCGCGCGGGCGACGGTGGGGCCGCACACCGGCGTGAAGTCCTTGGCGGCGCCGCTGCCGGCGTACGGCGTCGACTTCTCGCTCGCGGAGCACCTCACGGCCGAGGTGTGTCGCCCGCTCTCCTTCGCCTTCCCCCGCTCCCTCCACGCCGATCTCGGTCTGGTGTTCGACGGGACGCCGGACGACGCCGACGTGCTCGCCTTCCTCCTGCACGGCGCCGAGCTGGCCGGCGTGGCCGACCTCGCCGAGCCGGTGGCGATCTCACGTTCGGCAGCGGACCACGCGGCGCCGTCGACCGGACCGAGCGAGGGCCGCACACCCGCCGTCGAGCGGATCCACGAGCGCCCCTACCTGCTCACCGCCGGCGGGACCATGCGGTTGGTGGAGGACCGACAGTTGGCCCAGGAGCTCCAGGAGCGACTCGACGAACAGCTGGCTCTCAAGGACAACCACATCGCCAACATCGAGGCGATGCTGGAGACGGAGCGCACCCGAGTGGCGGACCTGACCGCGCGGTTGCAGTCCCAGCGACAGCGAGCCCGACAGCTGAAGCGCCGGGTGCGCAAGCTGCAGCGCCGAGCCGCGGGCGGCGGGGGTCGGCAGACCGCGCCACGACGAAGCGTCGTCCGGCGGTTGGGGTCGAGGCTCCGCCCGCACCGCCGTTCCTAGAGACCTTTCAGCCCCGGGGGCGGCGGACCGCGAGCGAACGCAGGGCGCGAAGCGCACCCGGCTTCGCAGGCGGCTCGGCCAGCAGCGCGCGGAGCTCGGACATGGTGAGGTCGGCGACGGCGCGTTCGGTCGGCGCGAGGCTGCCCTGCCGGACCCTGTCCTCGACCTTCTTCATGAGCGCGACGTGCTGGTGGAACTTCTTGGTGCGCTTGGCAAGGCGCTCCTTGACCTGATCTGCGGCAGCACGCGCCGCCTTGGCACGACCCTCCGCGGCCTGCCAGTTCGCCACGGCCTGGTCGTGCGCCTCGGCGGTCTTGCTCATCTCGAGGATGATGTGGTGCTGCGACGTGGCCACGGCGTTCGCCTCGTCCCAGCCCTCCTGGACCGCCGCACGCAGGCTCTTCGCGATGCCGGGCGGGAGCAGGATCACTGACTGGTCGATCTTGTCGATCACTCGCTCGCGCGCGTCGTCCCACTCCTCCTTGGTGTGGACCTCGCGTGACGACGCCTGGTCGAGCCACCAGCGGTAGACGCTGGTGACCTCCGGGGATGAGCTCGCGCCGACGAGGCCGGCCGTGCGGACCAGGAAGTCCCAGTCCTCGGTCGTGTCGAGGGACTCGTCGAAGCGGAGCCCGAGGTCGTGGAACACCCCACGCGGGAACGCCATCGACATGCACGGGCTGTAGTTGGCGCGCAGGTGGTCGATCAGCTCGAAGGTCAACGGCCACTCACGGATGAGGTTCCCGACGGGCACGGCGCACAGTCGCTCGCTGTCCCCGAGGGGTACGACGTCCTGCCGCACGGTCGCCGTACGCAGGAGGCACCCGGGTGCCTCGCGCTCGAGACCGGCGAAGGTCTCGACCCAGTGGGAGAGCACCGTGTCGTCGTCGTCGAGCATGGAGATGTAGCGCCCACGGGCGGCCTCGAAGCCGTCGTTGAGCGGCGCCGCGCGGCCCGGTCGTTCGACATCGATCGTGCGCACCTTCTCGCGCAGCCAGGCCGGCAGGGCGTCCACGACCCGCTGGACGCGGGCGCGGGCGTCGTCGGTGACGCGGTGGCACATGACCAGGACCTCGAAGTCGCGCTCGGTCTGGCCGGCGAGGCAGGTGAAGACCTCCTCGAGGCACTGCTCGCGCAGACCCTGCGTCCTCGTGACGATGCTCAGGAAGGGCCGGTCGTGAACCGGGTCGTCCACGGCGCCGGACCAGGGCAGGCCCACGGCAGCGAGCACCGCACCGAGTGACGTCGACGGCAGCGCGGCGGGATGCAGGCTGGCCGGGGGGCGATACGCGTCGTGCTGCTGCGGCGACGGGTCGGGCGCCGGCACCGGCACTCCGTCCTCGTCGACGTGAACGTCGAGGAAGACCGTGGCCGTGACCTCGACCACGACGTCACGACCCGCGGCGGCCGACCACTCGCCCAGCAACCGGCCACGCTCGGCGAGGACCGGCGTCCGCCAGAACGCGCCGACCTCGGGCAGGTCCGCCTTCGGGACGAGGCAGCACGCCCCGGAGACGCGCAGCGACGGGGCCAGGGAGATCACGCGCTCGGCGAGATCGTCCTGCTCGTGGGGATCGCCCGGCTCGGCGCGCTCATCGGGTCGACGGTGGTCCTCCACCTGCACGACCTCGACCGGGAGGACCCGCGCGTCAACGAGCGCGCCCGGGCGATGTGCGGATCTCAGCCGGGCGAGCAGGTCGGGCCCGGGGATCCACGAGGCGTCCGCGACCACGACGAGGTCGTCGCCGTCGAGCCCATGGAGCGCCGGCGTGGTCGTCCACCACTCGTCGTCGCGGTCGACGACCACGACGTCTACCTGCTGCCCGTCGGCGAGCTCGTGCCAGGCCTCGCCCTGGTGTGGGCGGGAGTCGTGGGCGATCAGCAGGACGACCATGCGGGGCGGTGACACGGCAGGACTTTCCGTTCGGGGTCGGGGGGCATCATGCTAGGTCAGCGCCACGTCGGGCGCCGCGCCGTCACGACACGGCGGTGAGCAGCTGCGTCGCACGCGTGAGCACGACGTAGAGCGTGGCCCGCCCGGTCGCCGACTCGGCCTCGATCTCCTCGGGCGACACCACCACGATGCCGTCGAACTCCAGGCCCTTGGTGTCGACGCCGGTCAGCACGACGATGCGGTCGTCGCCGCTCGGCGTGACCGACGAGTCGATCGCGGCCCGCGCGCCGGCGGCGTCGTCGGCCACCTCGGGCCAGCCGGCCAGCCAGGCGTTGACCTCGCTGCGCCGAGCCACCGGCACGACGATCGCGACGGTGCCGCTGACGCGCCCGGCCACGTCGGCGACCGCCTCGCGGGTCGCGCCCTCGAGGTCGTCGCCGGCGTCGACCTCGCGTGGCGGCACCCCGGTCGAGCGCACGGCGGTGGGCAGGTCGGCGTCGAGCCCGACGCGACGGGCGTACGCCGCGGCGTACTCGTAGATCTCGGAGGAGTTGCGGTAGTTGGTGGAGAGGTGGAACTCGTGCAGGGCCTTGCCCTCGAGCGCCTCGGCGCGGGCCTGCGCCGACTCCGCGGGCACGGGCCACGACGACTGCGCCGGGTCGCCGACGATGGTCCAGCTGGCACCGCGGCCGCGCCGGCCGAGCATCCGCCACTGCATCGGGGTGAGGTCCTGCGCCTCGTCGATGAGCACGTGCGCGAAGCCGTCGTCCTCGATGCGGTGGGTGGGTGGCGCCCAGGAGCGGCCGCTCGGGGCGTACTCGCGGTCGGCGGCGGTCGTGAGCTCCTGGAGGTCGACGCCGCCCTGGGCGGCGGTGAGCGTGTCGTCGTCGTCGGCCTGGTGGTGCGGCACGTCGCCGATGGCGTAGCGCAGCTCGTCGAGCAGCGGCACGTCCTCGACGCTGAGCCCGTTGCCGGAGGCCCAGGACTTCGCGAGCAGGCGCTGGTCCTCGTCGCTGACGACGCCGTCGCCGACGCGCGCCAGGAACTCCGGGTCGCGCAGCCAGCCGAGCACGCCCATCGCGTCGAGCGGCGGCCACCACGAGACGGCGAAGTCGACGAACGCCTGGTTGGAGAGCATCTCGTCGTCGAAGTACTCGCGACCGCGCTCCCGGCCGCGCTCGCCGCGGACCTGGCGCCACATCGCGTCGAGAAGGCTCGGCGCCACGCGGGAGAGCTGGCGGTTGCGCCGGCCCTGCGACATCAGCCGGCGGCGGACCCCGCCGAGCGTGGACTGGTCGAGCCGGATGCGGTCGTCGCGCCAGAACACCGAGAACTCGCGCGGGCTGCCCGGTGCCTGTTGCCGCGCCGTACGCCGGAGCAGCTCGGCCATCCGTGCCGAGCCCTTGACGTCGGCGACGGCCGGCTCGTCGTGGCGGGTGGCGCGCACGCCGTCGACGACCTCGCCGAGGCTGCGCAGCGCGACCGCGGTCTCACCGAGGCTCGGCAGCACCCGCTCGATGTAGCGCATGAACACACCGCTGGGGCCGACGACCAGGACGCCGCCGCCCTCGTAGCGGCGCCGGTCGGAGTAGAGGAGGTACGCCGCCCGGTGCAGCGCGACGACCGTCTTGCCGGTGCCCGGTCCACCCGAGATCGACACGACGCCGCGGCCGGGTGCACGGATCGCCTTGTCCTGCTCGGCCTGGATCGTGGCGACGATGGAGTGCATCGACCGGTCGCGGGCCCGCGACAGCTGCGCCATCAGCGCGCCCTCGCCGACGACGGGCAGGTCGGCGGCGGCCGGGTGGTCGGCGTCGAGCAGCTCGTCCTCGACACCGACGACCGTGCGGTGGTCGGACCGCAGCACGCGGCGGCGTACGACCTGCTGCGGCTCGGCGGCGGTGGCCTGGTAGAACACCGCTGCGGCCGGTGCGCGCCAGTCGATCAGGATCGAGTCGCGCTGGTCGTCACGCAGACCGATGCGGCCGATGTAGCGCGGCTCCGGGTCGAAGCCGGGGTCGAGATCGAGGCGGCCGAAGACCAGCCCCTCGTGCGCGGCGTCGAGCTGGGCGATGCGGCGAGCCGCCTGGAACACCATCGCGTCGCGCTCGACGAGTCCGCCCTCGTGCCCGAGACGGGCGCGCCCGTGGCCCTCCGTCGCGAGCTGGGCGGCCGCGGTGGCGGAGCGCTCCAGCTGGACGTAGACCCGGTCGACATATGCCTGTTCGGCAGCGATCTCCCGCTGCTCGAGCTGATCAGCCAACTCCGCTTCCCCCAACACTTCCCCAAACCGGCAAGAGAAGAACTCTACCCGCCCACGGCGGCACCTACTGCTTTCGGGACAGGAACGCGGTCATCGCCGCCCGGGCCGCGTCGGTCGCGAACAGCCGGGCGCTGAGCTCGGCCATCTCGGCACCGCGCGCGTCGATCCTGGCGACGAGGTCGGCGTTGAGGATGCGCTTCGACTCGCGCAGCCCCTGCGCCGCGCCGGTGGCCAGGCTCTCGCAGACGCGGTCGACCTCGGCGTCGAGGTCGGCGGCGGGCACGGCCGTCGTCACGAGTCCGTACGCCGCCGCGTCGCTGCCGCTGAACACCTCACCGCCGAGCGTGGTCAGCGCCGCCGCCCGTGGGCCCATCCGGTGGTGCACCGTCAGGCTGATGATCGCCGCGGCCAGGCCGAGCTTGACCTCGGTGAGCGCGAAGGTCGCGTCCTCGGCGCTGATCGCGATGTCTGCGGCGGCGACGATGCCGATGCCGCCTGCGCGGACGGCGCCCAGGTTGGCCGTCACGACCGGCTTGTCCATGGTGGTGATGAGCCGCTGGAGCGCGACGATGCGCCGCGCCCCCTCCTCCATCCCGTCAGCCGTGGCCTCGGTGAGGTCGGCTCCCGAGCAGAACACCGTGCCGCTGCTGCGGATGAGCACCACCCGCACCTCGTCGTCCCCGGCCGCCTGCTCGAGCCGGCCGAAGAGCTCGGTCACCAGCTGCCGCGACAGCGCGTTGCGGTTGTGCGGCGAGTCGAGGGTGATGGTGGCGCGGGGCCCGGTGACGGCGTACTGCACGAGCTCGGTCATGGGTACCATCCTGTCAGCCTCGCGCCTACCCTGAGCCATGGTGTGGCTCGCGATCCTCGTCGTCCTGGCCGTCGCTGCGCTCGTCGCGCGCAGGCAGCTGCGAGCCCGGAGAGCGCGCCAGCTCGAGCAGGTCGGGATGCTGCGCCTCGCACGTCGGGTCGCAGACGAGGACGTCACCCGCTTCGGCGAGGAGCTCACGGCCCTGCACGTCGACACGCTGACGACCGAGCTGGACGAGCCCATGCGCGACGACTACCAACGGGCCCTCGACTCCTACGAGGCGGCCAAGAGGCAGCTCGGTGTCGTCGCGAGACCCGAGGACGTCACCGGGGTGACGAGCTCCCTCGGGGACGGCCGCTACTCCATGGCCTGCGTACTCGCCCGGCAGGACGGCAGCTCGCTGCCCGAGCGGCGGCCTCCCTGCTTCTTCAACCCGGCACACGGTCCGGCGCGGACCGACATCTCCTGGAGCCCACCCGGTGGCGTGGCCCGCGACATCCCGGTGTGCCTCGCGGACGCCGAGCGGATCGAGGCCGGGGACCAGCCGCGGACCCGGATGGTGCGGGTCGGCGACCGCATCGTCCCGTGGTACCAGGGTGGCCCGGCCTACGGCCCCTACGCGGACGGCTACTACGGCACGTGGGTCGCCAGCGGGGCCTTCCCCGTGTTCATCGCCGACTCGATGATCGGCACCACCGGCACGGGTGCGGCGGACGGCCAGTGGAGCGGGTGGGACGGCGGGGCGGGGGACCTCGGCAGTGGCGACTACGGCATCGGCGGCATGGGCGACGGCGGCGGCTCGGGTGGCTGGGGCGGCGGCGGGTGGGGCGGGTTCGACGGCGCAGGAGGCGACGGCGGCGGAGGCGGAGGCGGCGACTGAACGTCCTGGGTTCGAGGCAGGCGCCGTTGCGCCTTCCCCGACCAGCGAGCCACGATCAGGGCAGTCCCTGCCGCAGCATCACCCGCGACTCCCAGGCGCGCAGCGGCGCGCCGGCGACGGCGGTGCCGTGGCTGGCGAGCAGGGGCTCGGCACCGGTCACGAACGGCAGCACCGCACGGGGCACCTCGCAGTCCCCGGCAGCGAGCCGGGCCAACACGACGAGTACGTCGCCCTCGAGCTCGCGCAGGTAGCACACGACGTCCGGCTCCCCCGTCTCGACGAGCGTGAAGCTGCCGTCGACCACGACGTCGTGCTTGTGCCGCAGTTCGATCAGGCGTCGGTAGTGGGTCCACACCGAGCCCGGGTCGTCGCGCTGGGCAGCCACGTCGAGGCCCCGGTGCGCGGCGGCCACCGGCAGCCACGGCTCTCCCTCGGTGAAGCCGGCCGCCGGGCCGTCGTCCCAGGGCATCGGGGTGCGGGCGTTGTCACGGCCCGTGCGGGCGATGGCGTCGATCACCACCGAGGGGTCGGTGCCCGCGGCGACTGCTGCTTCGTAGTGGTTGCGACTCTCGATGTCACGGATGTCGGCGAGGTCGCGCAGTCCGGCACCGGGGAGCCCCAGCTCCTCGCCCTGGTAGACGAACGGCGTGCCCCGCATCAGGTGCAGCACGGTGCCCAGGGTCTTGGCGGACGCGACCCTGTGCTCGTCGTCGCCCCAGCGTGAGACGGCACGGGGCTGGTCGTGGTTGCTCCAGTACAGGCTGTTCCAGCCGGTCCCGAGCCCGTCCTGCCAGCGGGCCAGCCGGCGTACGACGTCGGCCGGCCGCACCGGCACGTGCGACCACTTGTCACCGGGGGCGTGGTCGAGGTCGACGTGGTCGAACGAGAAGACCATGTCGAGGGAGCCGGTGACCGGGTCGGTGACCCGGCGGGCGAGGTCGAGGGTGACGTCGGGCATCTCGCCGATGCTCACGACGGGCTCCCCACGGCGAGTCGAGAGCGAGAGGACACGCTCGTCGAGCTCGCGCAGGTACTCCTCGAGACGAGGGCCGTTGACGAACTCGCTCCGTCCGTCGGCCCACGGTCCGTCACCTACCGGTGCGTCACGCGGGTCGCCGGCGTCGTCGGTCACCTTGGAGACGAAGTTGATGACGTCGAGCCGGAAGCCGTCGACTCCCCGATCCAGCCAGCGACGCATCAGCGCAGCGACCTCGGCCCGGACGGCGGGGTTCTCCCAGTTCAGGTCGGGCTGCCCCGCCCCGAACACGTGCAGGTAGTGGGCCTGTGCGAGCTCGTCCCACTCCCACGCCGAGCCCGAGAAGTACGACGACCAGTTGGTGGGGCGCGACCGCCACCAGTACCAGTCGCGTCGCTGGGACCCGGGCCGGCGGGACTCCTGGAACCACGCGTGCTGCGCGGACGTGTGGTTGACCGCCAGGTCGACGACCAGCCGGATGTCGCGGGCATGGAGGGCGGTGACGAGCTCGTCGAGGTCGGCGTCGGTGCCGAAGACCGGGTCGATGCTGTCGTAGTCGCTGATGTCGTAGCCGTTGTCCTCCTGCGGGGACCGGTAGAACGGCGACACCCACACGGCGTCCACCCCCAGAGCCGCGAGGTAGTCGACTCGCTGGAGCAGGCCACGGAGGTCGCCCACGCCGTCGCCGTCGCCGTCGGCGAACGATCGGAGGTAGACCTGGTAGATCACGCCCCCGCGCCACCACGGTCTGCTCACGGGGTCCCGGCCTCGGGCAGGTCGGTGAAGACGTGGTGCAGGCCGGGCCACGCAGCCGCGCGGGCGTAGGCCGGCACCTGGGTGAGCGGCACTTCCCGATCGACCACGACGCCGCCCACGACCGGATCGCCGGTCCAGACGTCGACCCACTCGCCCGGCGGCAACCAGGTCTCCCACCGCGTCGCGCCGGGATCGGTCACGGGGTTCACGACCAGGTCGTCGCCGAGGCTCCACTGCAGGGGACGGTCCCACGCCTCCGGATGTGCACGGTGATCGAAGAAGAGCGGTCGCATCAACGGCCGCCCCGTCTCGATCGTCGTACGCGCCGAGGACGTCAGGTAGTCGACGAGTCGCTCGCGCAGGTGCGCGAACCGTCGGAAGACCGGCACGACGTACGCCGCGTCGTGCGACTCGGCCACCCACCAGGGCGTGCGGTCGCGCGCCGGGCTGCGGTGGTGGTTGAACTCGGAGTGGTACTGCATCACCGGCATGAACGCCGACGCGGCCGTGGCCCGCAGGTAGAGCTCGGGGTCAGGCACCGGGCCGGAGAAGCCGGCCAGGTCCCAGCCCCAGTAGACGACGCCGCAGCTGGCGGCGGTCAGCCCGGCCGTCACCGACGCGCGGAACGCCTCCCACGTCGAGTCCTCGTCGCCCGCCCACACGACGCCGTGGGCCTGCATGCCGGTGAAGCCGGCGCGGGAGAACGTCACGGGCGCCTTGCCCTCCGAGCGGAGGAGGTCGCCGTAGGCCTGCGCGTAGAGGACGGGGTAGCGGTTGTTGGACTCGTCACCGCGGGTGCCGTCGGCGTACCGCAGGTCGTGGCCCCAGGCGTGCTCGCCGCCGTCGGTCTTGAAGCCGTCGACGCCGAGGTCGCGCACCAGGTAGCGCCGTCTCTCGGTCCACCAGTGCCGCGCCCGGGCGGAGGTGAAGTCGGGCATCAGGGCCTGGGGGAACCACCAGCCGCGATTGTGGTACGGCGACCCGTCGGCCTCGCGGACGACGAGACCACGCTCGACCAGCAGCCGGCCGTCAGCGAGCACCTGGGCATCGTCTGGCAGGTCGTCGGGGAGGTCGGCCCCGGTCTTGAGGAGTGGGATCTGCCAGAGCAGCACCCGGATGTCACGGTCGTGCAGGTCGGCCACCAGGGCGGCCGGGTCGGGCCAGGCCCCGTCCGCGGGGTAGGCGAGGTCGGCCGCCGACAGCGGATCCCCGTCGGGCCGGACGTCGTAGACCGCGTCCCGGAAGACGGCGAAGCCCTGCTCGTCACTCCACGCCTCGACCACCACGACGCCGACCGGGATGTCGAGCTCGGCGTGGCGGTCCATGCGGGCGAGCACGGCGGCCTGGGTGTTCCACTCGTTGCCCGAGGCCCAGAGCCGGAAGACCCATGACGGCAGCTCCTCGGCCCGGCCCACGTCGTCGAGGAAGGCCTGGAGCACCTCGGTCGGCTCGCCCTGCCACACGTGCAGGTCGACCTGCTCGTCGTGGGTGCCGCCCAGGGCGACGGTCACCCGGAGCTCGTCCGACGCCGCGCGGCCGACGTCGTACCAGGTGCGTCGGGTGGTCGCGACGTGCAGGCCCCACGGCACGGCGGACGAATCCTCGGGCACGACGTGGGCGAACGGCATCGGCAGGTAGGTCCGCCCGGCGGCCGCCTGCCCCTTGTACTGCTCGAAGACGACGGCGTCGAGCGCGCGGCCGCGCTGGTCGAGGGCGTCGAACCGCTCACCGAAGCCGACGACGTGCTCGCCGGGGTCGAGCCTCAGGACGATGTGCACCAGGTGCAGGCCGTCATCGTCGCCCAACCACACCGGCTCTCCCACCAACCGGTCGGAGGGGCCGTGCACGTGGAGCGTCCCCACGGGACGCTCCACGAGCGGGAGCACGCGGAAGGACGGCGTGCTGACCGCCGTCCCATCCGCCCCGGTCGCCTCGAGACGGTAGTCGACCGGACCGTTGACGGCAGGGGTCTCCATCGACCACCCGCCGCCGCCCGACGACAGACCCGCGGCCTGCGCCTCGGCCAGGTGACCGTCGCCGCCGACGAGGGCCGCCGCCTCGGCGGGGTCCGGAGCGGCACGGGTCAGCGGCAGCCGCCGCTCGCCCCCGGCGTCGTTCCACACGCACACGACATCGTCGACCTCACCCTCGGTCGTCGCGCCGAGACTGACCGACCCGCCCGCCAGCGGCCGCGGCGGGCGGCGCTGGTCGGCGGAGTCGGCGTACGGGTGCTCGAGCCCGAAGGGTCGGTGGCTGATCGAGAGGGTCACGGTTCCTGCCTGGTTCCGGTCTGATCGTCGTGCGACGAGGCGGGCGAACGGTGGGGGCGGCGGGTCAGAGCAGGCCCTGGACCCGCTCGGCAGCGGAGGAGAGCGCCTCCTTCGTGCTCTTGCGGCCGGCGGCCGCCTCGGTGAGCTCCTCGGTGACGATGTCCTGCATCTCCTGCTGCTTCTCGATCACGGGCGGGAGCACGACCGAGTCGAGGGCGTCGAAGACCGCCTGTCGATTCGCCGGGGAGGCCTTCTCGAGGTAGGCCTCGCGGACGCCCTCGTCGGCGATCGGGGGCAGCTCCCAGCCGGTCTCCACCCGCGTCTCGGCCGAGGTCTGCGAGCCGGCGAGGTAGGTGGCGAACTCCTGCGCGGCCTTCTTCTCCTCGGTCCCCGCGGAGACCACGACCGCGTTGGCGAACATGGCCGACGCGGACTCGGTGTTGCCCGGCTCCACGACGATGTCCCATTCGAACGGCACCTCGGCCATGGCGTCGAACATCCAGATGCCGGTGTGCCACATCGCGAGCTTGCCCTCCTTGAAGAGGTTGGTGTCGAAGTCCGGGGTCCCGGCGCCGTCCTCGGTCGTCGGCATCGTGGTGCCGGACTTCCCGACCAGCCACTCGGCCGCCTCGAGACCCTCGGGCGAGTCGAACGCGACCTCGCTGCCGTCGTCGCTGAGGAACTGACCACCGTTCTGCGCGACGACCTTGTAGAACTCGTTGTAGGTGATCGGCTGGTAGTCGCCCCACACGCCGCCGCCGGTCAGCTGCGCGGCGGCCTCCTGCTCGTCCTTCCAGGTCCACTCGACGGTCGGTGCGTCGAGTCCCGCCTCTGCGAAGAGGTCCTTGTTGTAGTACAGGACGACGTCGGAGAAGGACTCCGGCAGGCCGTACTGCTTGCCGTCGTCGGCGAAAGACTCGAGCAGCGAGGGCACGAAGGCGCTGCCGTCGACGTCTTCCAGGGGCGCGAGCGAGCCGTTCTCCCGGTAGGTCACGAAGTTCTCGTAGTTGAGCTCGAAGACGTCTGCCACGGTGTCCCCGGCCACGGCGGTCTGCAGGGCCGTGAAGTAGTCGTCGTACGGCAGTGTCTCGAGCTCGACGTCGATGTCGTCGTGCTCGGCTTCGAAGCCCGCGACGATGGTGTCGAGATCCTTCTCGTGCCCGCCGCTCGACGTGAAGTTCATGAAGCGGATCGTGGTGGTACCGGCTGCGGCGTCGCCCGCGTCGGAGTTGGTCCGGGAGCCCTGGGAGCACCCGGTGAGCACCAGGCCGGTCACGGCCAGGAGAGCCACCCCGAGGCGGCGCGGACGATGGAGCCGCGGAAGATGGAGCATGGTGGTGCCTTTCTCTGGGGTGTGCGTGCTCACTTGAGCCCGCTGTGGGCGAATCCGTTGATCACGTGCCGCTGAGCGAGCAGGTACACCACCGCGATGGGGACGATGGACACGACCGAGCCGGCCATCATCACGTCCCACCGCGTCGTGTACTGCCCCTGGAGCGTGGCGAGGCCGAGCGGCAGGGTCATCAGCTCGGGCGAGCGGGTGACCACGAGGGGCCAGAGGTAGCTGTTCCACGAGCCCATGAACGCGAGGACGGCGACCGTGGCGAGGGCGGGCCGCACCAGCGGCAGGACCACCCAGACGAAGATCCGCAGGTGGTCGGCACCGTCGAGGGTCGCGGCCTCGTCGAGCTCACGTGGGACCTGGTCCATGGCCTGCCTGATCAGGAAGACCCCGAACGCCGACGCGATGGTCGGCGCCAGCAGCGCGAGGTACGTGTCGTTCAGCTGGAGCCTGGTCATCTGGATGAACAGCGGCACGACCAGCACCTGGAGGGGAATCATGAGCGTCGCGAGGTAGGCGGCGAAGACGACGGACTTGCCCGGGAAGTCCAGCCGGGAGAACGCGTAGGCGGCCATCGACCCCGTCACCAGCTGGAGCAGCGTGGCCACCACCGCGACGCCGAAGGAATTGGCGACGATCCGCAGCATCGGCAACGACTCGTTGAGGGTGCGGTACGCCGCCAGCGTCGGGTCCTCGACCCACAGGGACGGCCCGGACGCCAGCGTGCCGTCGGGGGTGATGGACGTGACCACGGTCCACAGGAACGGGAAGAGCATGACGCCCGCACCCACCACGAGGAGTGCGGACAACAACAGACCGCTCCGGTCGGCCCGTCGCGCCGTGCGGGTCGTGGTCTCAGGCATGGACGACCCACCTCCGCTGGGCGCGGACCTGCAGCAGCGTCACGGCGAGGATGACGACGAAGAGCAGCCACGAGAGGGCGGAGGCGTCGCCGGCCTCGCCGTAGCGGAAGGTCAGGTCGTAGATCTCGCCGACCACGACCTGGCTCGCGCCGGCCGGTCCACCCCCCGTCATCACCTGCACCTGGTCGAAGACCTGGAAGCCGTTGATGAGGGAGATGACCACCACGAAGAAGGTGGCCGGCGACAGGAGCGGGAACGTCACGTGCCGAAAGCGCTGCCACGCCGACGCGCCGTCGACCCGCGCCGCGTCCAGCAGATCGTTCGGAACCGCCTGCAGGCCTGCCAGCAGGATCACCATGACGAAGCCGAGATCCTTCCAGGCCGAGGCGAGGATCACCGACGGCATCGCCCATGCCGGGTCGGTCCACCACCCGGGGCCGTCGATCCCGACGACGCCGAGCAGCTGGTTGACCAGACCGTTCGAGGGGCTCAACAGCCACTGCCAGACCAGGGCCACGACGACCCAGCTGGTCACGACCGGGAGGAAGTACGCCGTGCGCAGAGCATCACGACCCGGGATCGCCCGGTTGAGCGCGAGGGCCAGCAACAGCCCGCCGACGTAGACGAGCGGCAGGTAGCCGGCGATGTAGAGCAGCGTGTGGAGCATCGCGGCGTGGGCGCGATCGTCGGTGAGCAGGTCGCGGTAGTTGTCGAGGCCGACGTACTCCATCGGCGAGATGAGGTTCCAGTCGTGCAGGCTGACCCACAGCGAGGTCACCATGGGCGCCAGGGTGAACACGACCAGGGGCACCGCACTCGGCAGCAGGAAGAAGGCGACCCATCCGGCCTTGCGCAGCCGGCTGAGCCGGCCCGGCCGCCGGGGGGCGGGCGGCCGGGCCGTGAGCTCGGAGGGACGAGCGTCCAGCAGGGTCACCGGACCGTCCTCCTCGCGAGGCTGTCATGCAGTCGCGCCCCGACGACGCGGCCCTGCTCGCCGCTCGCCCCGGCCGAGTCGAGCGGGCTGAAGAGGACGAGGGACGCCGCGCCCACGGCCCACTTCTCGTCGGTCCAGGACTCGACGTGGACCGGTAGGTGGCGCCGGTTGGGCATGAGATGGCGTCGCAGCGAGGCCATGAACGTGGGCTCCCAGTGTGACCAGGACACCGTCCCCTCACCCAGGACGATCAACGCGTCGGGGGCAACGACGTGAACGGCGCCGGCCACCGCCCTGCCGAGCAGGGTGCCGGCCTCGGCGAACACCGCGCGGGCAGCGGCATCACCGGCATCGGCGGCGGCGTCGAGGGCGGGCTTGCCAGCCCTACGACCGATCGCGCCTGCGGCACGAGCACGCGTCACGAGCGCTTGCTCACCGACCCAGGCTTCGAGACAGCCGCTCGCCCCGCAGGCGCACGGCGGGCCCTCGGCGACCGGCACGTGACCGATCTCGCCCGCGCCCCCGCGTGCGCCGCGCAGCAGGGCGCCCTCGGCGATCACCGCGCATCCGACGCCGCGGCCGATCGTCAGGATCATCGGGGAGAGATAGTCGCGTGCGGCGCCGAGCAGGCGCTCGGCGACGGCGAGGGTGTTGACGTCGTTGTCGACGAGGACGGGGAGTCCGAGATGGCGCCGCAGCAGCTCGCCCACCTGCACCTCACGCCAGCCGAGGGTCGGCGAGTCGACGGTGCCGACGGCCTGGTCGTCGACCGAGCCCGGCAGCCCGACCCCGACTCCGAGCAGGGCGTCGGGCGCCAGCTCCACGGCTGCGCGGAGCAGGGTGGCCACCTGGTCGAGCGCCTGCGGACGAGTGGTGTCGACCGGGTGCTCGGCGACCTGCTGCACCGCGCCGTCCAGACCCACCCTCACGATCGTCACCTTGTCGGCGCTCACCTTGGCCCCCAGCGCACCGCCACCTGCGCCGGCGAGACCCAGGAGGGTGGCGGGTCGCCCACCGGCCGACGGCACGGACGCCACCTCGCGTACGACGCCGTTCGCGAGCAGCTGCTTCGTGAGCTGGGTGACGGTCGCCGGATTCATCGAGAGCCGGCGAGCCAGGTCGGTGCGCGACATCGGGCCGGACACACCGAGGGCGGCCAGCAACGAGGCGGATGCGTGACTGCCCTGCATCTGCTCCGGCATCGATCCGCCCCTAACTTTGGATCTAAATTAAGTAGCACTTTAAGCGTCGCGACAGACCTCGTCAAGCACTTCGCCGACTGGACTGCCGCGGACACCCGCAGGGCCCTCGCCTGATCCGACAATCCGCGTGGGGCTTCGCGACGAACACCCGGTATGGCCAACCGACTTCGCTCGTCCCTGAGAACGGGCATCCCTGCCGCCGCCGGCGGAGTCCTCGCCACCCTGGCCGGGCTGGGAGCCGCGCACCTCACCGCGGCCTTCACCGACCCCGCCACGAGCCCGGTCGTCTCCGTCGGCTCGACCGTCATCGACCTCACACCCACCCCCGTGAAGGAGTGGGCGATCAGCAACTTCGGCACCGCCGACAAGCCGATCCTGATCGGGTCCGTGTTCGCGGGCACCCTCGTCCTGGCGGGCGTCGCCGGCATCCTCGCCCGTCGCCGGTTCGCCCTCGGTGCGGGCCTGCTCGTCGCGCTCACCGCCCTCGCCGGCGCGGCTGCTCTGGCCCGCCCCACCGCCACCGTCACCGACGTCGTCCCCGCCGCGGTCGCCGCGATCGTCGGCGTCCTCACCCTCGCACTGATCTTCCGCACCCGGGCCACCTCCGCCGAGGCGAGGGAAGGGCCCCAGATGTCGCGGCGCGGGGTGCTCGGCATGGGCGCCGTCGCCGGCGCGGTCGTCCTCATCGGCGGCGCCGGCGAGTGGATCACCAGGGCCCGCACCAGGATCGGCGACATCGCGCTGCCCCGGGCGGCCAAGGCGGCCAAGCCGCTGCCGGTGGGCCTCGACGCGAAGTACCCGGGGATCACCCCGCTGCGCATCTCGAACGACACGTTCTACCGCGTCGACACCCGCCTGACGCTTCCCCTCGTCGACGTCGACTCCTGGACGCTCACCATCGACGGCGACGTCGACAAGGAGCTGACCTTCACGTTCGACGAGCTTCTGGAGATGTCGCTCGAGGAGCACGACATCACCATGACCTGCGTCAGCAACGACGTCGGCGGCAAGTACATCGGCGCCGCTCGCTGGCTCGGCGTGCCCATCGCGACGCTGCTCGACCAGGCGGGCGTCGGGTCCAGGGCCGACCAGATCCTCTCGACCGACGTCGACGGGTTCACCATCTCCACGCCGCTCGAGGCGGCCACGGACGGCCGCAACATGATGGTCGTGGTCGGCATGAACGGCGAGCCGCTCCCCCGCGAGCACGGCTTCCCGTGTCGGCTGATCACCCCCGGCCTCTACGGCTTCGTGGGCGCCACCAAGTGGCTGACCAGGCTCACGCTGACGACGTACGCCGAGCAGACGGCGTACTGGACCGACCGCGACTGGGCCACCGACGCACCGATCAAGGTGTCCAGCCGGATCGACACCCCCAAGCCGCTCGAGCGCATCAAGCCCGGCATGACGGCGATCGGCGGGGTGGCGTGGGCGCAGACCCGCGGCATCGAGACAGTCGAGGTCCGCATCGACGGCGGCGCGTGGCAGCCGGCCGAGCTCGGCCCCGACGTCAACCTCGAGTACTGGCGCCAGTGGTACCTGCCGTGGGACGCCCCGAAGGGCACGCACATGCTCGCTGTCCGCGCGACGACCCTCGACGGCGAGGTGCAGACCGCCGCCCGGATGACGCCGTTCCCCGAGGGCTCTAGCGGCATCCAGGAAGTCACGATCTTCGTCGAGTAGTTCGTGTCTGTTTGCTCTCGGCGGCGCGCAGCAGGCCATGGAGCAAAGAGACGCGACCTCTTTCCAATCCGATTCGACGAGTGCACCGAATCCCTGACATCACCGCAGCAAGGCATCACCCAACGAAAGGTCTCACCATGAAGCGCACCACGATCCGAACGGGTGGCTCCCTCGCCGCCCTCGCACTGACCCTGTCGCTGGGCCTGAGCGCCTGCGGCGGCGACGACGAGCCCGCTGCCGCCACCGGCACCGACACCGAGTCGTCGGCCCCGGCCGAGGAGCCCACCCCGGAGGAGCCCGCCGAGAGCGAGCCCGCCGCCGAGGGTGCAGCCGCCCAGGTGTTCGGCGAAGGCTGTGCGGCCGTTCCCGCCGATGGTGGCGGTTCGTTCGACGGCATGGCGACCGAGCCCGTCGCCAATGCGGCCTCGGCCAACCCGCTCCTCAAGACGCTCGTCGCGGCGGTCACCGAGGCCGGCCTCGTCGACACCCTCAACTCGGCCGAGGACATCACCGTCTTCGCCCCGACCGACGACGCGTTCGCCAAGCTCCCGCCGAAGGACCTGAAGGCCGTCCTCAAGGACAAGGCCCTGCTCACGCAGATCCTGACCCACCACGTCGTCGGTGGCGCGCTCACCCCGGACACGCTGGCCGGTGAGCACGACACCCTCAACAAGGACCAGGTCACCGTCGAGGGCAGCGGCGACGCGTTCACCGTGGACGCCGGCGGCGGCAACATGGCCAACGTCATCTGCGGCAACGTCCCGACTGCGAACGCCACGGTGTACATCGTCGACTCCGTGCTCATGCCCTCCTGATTCTCAGGCAGAATGATTCGCATGTCTGGTCTCTCGTCCGTGCCGTCCGGTGAGAAGTCACCGGATGGCACGGATGTGCCCGACCTGGGCGAGCTGCTGAGGCAGTCCTCTCGTGGGGACGAGGCCGCATTCGCCGCCCTGTACGACGCCACCTCGAGCCGGCTCTACGGACTCGTGCTCCGGGTGGTCCGCGATCCGGCACAGGCCCAAGAGGTCACCCAGGAAGCGTTCCTGGAGACCTGGCGGACGGCTTCCCGGTTCGACCCCGACCGGGGAAGCGCGATGTCGTGGATGCTCACGATCGCGCACCGCAAGGCGGTCGACCGGGTCAGGTCAGCGGAGGCCGCCAGCCGCAGGGACACGTCGTACCACCAGAACAGCCACACCGTCGCCCACGACACCACCGCCGAGTCGGCGTCGACCGTGATGGAGGGTCAGCGGGTCAGGAAGGCCCTGACCGACCTGACACAGGCGCAACGCTCGGCGATCGAGCTCGCCTACTTCGGCGGATACACGCACACCGAGGTGGCGACGATGCTCGACTTGCCAGTGGGCACCGCCAAGACCCGCATCCGGGATGGTCTCATCCGGCTGCGCGACACGATGGGAGTGGGACATGACTGACAGCCACGCCCTCGTAGGCGCGTACGCCGTCGATGCGGTCGACGATCTCGAACGAGCCCGCTTCGAGCAGCACCTCGCCGAGTGCGCGGAGTGCCGCGCCGAGCTCGACGGACTCCGTGCCGCTGCGGCCACGCTCCCCTCGACCACTCCCGTCGTGCCGCCTCCCGCGATGCGCGACATGGTGCTCGCCGACATCGCCAAGGTGCGGCCACTGCCGCCCGTCGTCTCCACCTCGCACTCCCGGCGTCGCCGGTGGGCCCCCTTTCTGGCCGCCGCCGCGGCGGCCGTGATCGTCGGCGGAGTCGGCGTGACCTGGCAACCGTGGAACGACGACGATCCCGGCACGTCGGTGACGCTCACCGCGACGGAGCGGGTGCTCCAGGCACCCGACGCCGAGGAGTTCTCGCTCGAGATCGACGGGGCGTCGGCCACGGTCGTCCGCTCCAGGAGCGAGGGCAAGGCCGTCCTGGTCACCAAGGACATGCCCCCGCCGCCCGACGGGAAGGTCTACCAGGCCTGGCTGCAGGACGACACGGGTCACCTGAGCCCGGCCGGCCTGATGCCGGAAGGCACCGACAACACGATCGTGCTCACCGGCGACGCGACGGAGGCCACCGGCGTCGGGATCACCGTGGAGCCCGCCGGCGGTTCCGAGATCCCCAAGACGTCTCCGATCGCGATGTTCGAGTTCAACGAGGCCTCGGCGTGACCGCCGCCCCGTCCCGGCGCCGCGTAGCGGTCGTCGGGTCAGGAGTGGCGGGCCTGCTCGCTGCCCACGTCGCTGCTCGTACGGCGGACGTCACCCTCTACGAGGCCGACGACCGGATCGGCGGGCACGCCGACACCCACGACGTTGACGGGTTGGCGATCGACACCGGCTTCATCGTGCACAACGAGCGCACCTACCCCACGCTGCTGCGGCTCTTCCGCGAGCTCGGGGTCGCCACCCAGCAGTCGGAGATGTCGCTGTCGGTCAGCGACGACGAGACCGGGCTCGAGTGGGCCGGCGCGCTCGGTCGTCGCGGCCTGTTCCCCACCTCGGCCAACCTGCGCCGGCCGGCGTACCTCCGGATGCTCACCGAGATCCCCCGGTTCCACCGCCGGGCCAGGGCGCTGCTCGGCGCTGACGGGGGTGGCGGAGAGCAGACCCTCGGGGCGTTCCTCGAGGACGGTGGCTTCTCCGCCTACTTCCGGCGCCACTTCATGGAACCGGTCGTCGCCGCGGTGTGGTCGTGCGACCCCGACGTCGCCCTCGACTACCCGGCGCGCTACCTCTTCACGTTCCTCGAGCACCACGGCATGCTCGGCGTCTTCGGTTCGCCGACCTGGCGCACGGTCACCGGCGGCTCGCGCGCCTACGTCGACCGCGTCGTGGCCGGGCTCCACGACGTCCGGCCCGGCACCAAGATCACGTCGGTGGCCGAGACCGCCACCGGGGTCGAGGTGGTCGACGGCAACGGCGAGCTCGCGACGTACGACGCCTGCGTGATCGCCACCCATCCCGACCAGGCGCTGGCGATGCTGGCCGAGCCGACCGCCGACCAGCGCGAGGTGCTCGGCGCGCTGCCGTACAGCGCCAACACGGCGCTGCTCCACACCGACCAGTCGCTGCTGCCCCGGGCCGCCGGGGCGCGCGCGTCGTGGAACTTCCGCCGGCCGAGGGAGTCGAGCGGCCAGGTCACGGTGACCTACGACCTCACCCGCCTGCAGCGGCTCGAGACCGACATCCACTACCTCGTCACACTCGGCGGCGACGATCTCGTCGACCCCGAGACCGTGATCGCCCGGCGGGAGTACACCCACCCGCTCTACACGCCCGACTCCGTCGCCGCGCGCGACCGGCTGCCCGCGATCGCCACCGACCGGCTCGCCTTCGCCGGCGCCTACCACGGCTGGGGCTTCCACGAGGACGGCGCGCGATCGGGCCTGGCCGCGGCCGAGCGGCTGGGCTTCGGTTGGGGTCCGGAGTCGCAGAGCGAGGCCTCTCTGCCGGTCGGTGACGCGATCTACACGACCACGATCACCCACACCCGACGCACGCCGTGGAAGCGTCACTTCACCCACCGCTCGCACATGTGGCTCGTCGACCTCGACGCGCTGCCCGACCGTGGGGTCGTGGCGCGCTTCGAGGCCCGCGACCACCTCGGCGAGCCCGACCTGCCGATCCGCACCAACGTCGAGCGCCTCCTCGAGCGCGAGGGCATCGACGCCACCGGCGGCCGGATCCTGATGGCGGCGCTGCCGCGGGCCCTGGGCTACTGCTTCAACCCGATCTCCGTCTTCTGGTGCCAGGGCGCCGATGGACAGCCGCTGGCCACCGTCGTCGAGGTGCACAACACCTACGGCGACCGGCACGCGTACGTCGTCCACCCCGACGCCCGGGGCCGCGCCACGACCGACAAGCAGATGTACGTCTCCCCGTTCCACGGCACCGACGGCCGCTACGAGCTGGCCGTGCCGGTGCCCGGCGAGCGGCTGAGCATCTCGGTGACCCTGCACTCGGACGACGGCGCCGTCTTCAGCGCGCGCCTCGACGGACGGCGTACCCGCGTCAGGCCGTGGCGCGCCGCCTCGGCCGCCCTCACCGGATCGGTGCTGATCCGTGCCCACGGCATCTGGCTGTGGGCCCGCCGGTTGCCCGTCCGGCCCCGCCCGTCACATCACCAGCCAGGAGTCACCCATGACCCTCACCCCGGCGCGACCCGTCGCCCCTCCCGCAGCCACCACCTGGCCCGGGCTCACCCACGTGCCGGCAGGCCCGCGCAATGTCGTGGCGGCCCCTGTCGCCCGGGCGTTGTTCACCGCCGCCGTGAGGCGGCTGGCGGTCAGCGTGCGCATCGGTGACGACGCCGTCCTCGGCCGCGGCGGACCTGCCATGACCGTGCACCGTCCCGACGAGATGTTCGCCCGCATCGGGCGCGACGGACTCATCGGCTTCGGCGAGGCCTACCTCACCGGCGCGTGGGACGCCGAGGACCTGGCCGGGTTCCTGACGGTGCTCGCCGAGCGGATGGCCACCCTGGTGCCCGAGCCCCTGCAGAGGCTGCGCAAGGTCGTCAGCCTGCGCCCGCCCTCGGCGCACCGACCGACCGAGGACAACTCGCAGGGCAACATCGCCCACCACTACGACCTCTCGAACGACCTGTTCGCGCTCTTCCTGGACCCGACGATGAGCTACTCGTCGGGCCTGTTCGAGCCCGGCCTGACCGGACCCCCCGACCTCGCCGAGGCGCAGGCGCGCAAGATCGAGCGGCTGCTCGACTGCACCGGCGTCACCGCCGGCAGCAGGGTCCTCGAGATCGGCACCGGCTGGGGCGAGCTCGCGATCCGGGCCGCCCGGCGTGGCGCGACCGTCACCTCGATCACGCTGTCCGTCGAGCAGCAGCAGCTGGCCCGCGAGCGCGTCGCCACAGCAGGCGTCGCCGACCAGGTGTCGGTGGAGCTGCGCGACTACCGCACCCTGGGCCAGGACACCTCGGCACCGAGCCCCGAGGAGTACGACGCGGTGCTCTCGGTGGAGATGATCGAGGCCGTCGGCGCGGAGTTCTGGCCGTCGTACTTCTCCACCATCGACCGGGTGCTCGCCCCCGGCGGACGCGTCGGGATCCAGGCGATCACGATGCCCCACGACCGGATGCTGGCGACGCGCGGTTCCTACACGTGGATCAACAAGTACATCTTCCCAGGTGGCTTCCTCCCCTCGTTCGACGCGATCGACGACGTCACCCGCACCCACACCACGCTGCGGGTCACCGACCGGTTGTCCTTCGGTCAGCACTATGCCGAGACCCTCCGACAGTGGGACCGCAGCTTCATGGCGGCTGTGGAAAGGGTCCACGCACTCGGGTTCGACGAGACGTTCGTCCGGATGTGGCACTTCTACCTGGAGTACTCCCGCGCCGGCTTCGCGTCCGGCTACCTCGACGTCGCGCAGCTGATGCTCACCCGACCCGGGGAGCACGAGTGACGATCACCGACCGGTCCACCACCGGGCAGCAGGTCGACGGCGTCGCGCAGCTGCTCGCCGACGCGCTCGCCCCGTTCGTCGGCGGCGAGCTGCCGGTCCGGCTGTTGGCGTGGGACGGCTCGGCCGCCGGCCCCGCCGACGCACCCGTGGTGCGGGTGCGGTCGAGCGACGCCGTACGCCGGTTGCTGTGGCACCCGGGCGAGCTCGGTGCGGCCCAGGCCTACGTCACCGGCGAGATCGACGTCGCCGAGGACACTGGATGGGACCTGGATGCTGTTCTCACGCACGTCTGGCACGTCATCGCGCAGCGCGACCTCAGTGGCATCCGTCCCACCCCGTCGACGCTGGCTGCGGCGGCCCGCTCGGCGTACGGCGTCGGCGCACTCGGCCGCCCGCCGGCACCTCCGGCGAGCCAGGCGCGGGTGCGCGGACGCCTTCACAGCAAGCTGCGCGACCGGGCGGCGATCAGCCACCACTACGACTTCTCCAACGAGTTCTACGCCGCCATCCTCGACGAGCAGATGGCTTACTCGTGCGCCTACTTCACCAGCGACGACGCGTCGTACACGCTGGAGGACGCGCAGCGCGACAAGCTCGACCTGGTCTGCCGCAAGGTCGGGCTCGCCGACGGCATGACCTTCCTCGACGTCGGGTGCGGCTGGGGCTCGCTGTCCCTGCACGCCGCGGAGCACTTCGGCGCGCGGGTCACCGGCGTGACGATCGCGAAGGAGCAGAAGGCGTTCATCGACGCCCGGATCGCCGAGCGCGGCCTGGGCGACCGGGTCGAGATCCGGCTGCAGGACTACCGCGAGGTGCCCGGGACCTTCGACGCCGTCGCGTCGCTCGAGATGGGTGAGCATGTCGGTGAGGCCAACTACCCGACGTACGCCGCGGTCCTGCACGACCGCGTGAGGCCCGGAGGGCGCGTGCTGGTCCAGCAGATGTCGCGGCCCGGCAAGGGCGGCGGCCGCCACCCCGGCGGCGGTCGGTTCATCGAGAGCTTCATCGCCCCCGACATGCACATGCGGCCGGTCGGCGAGACCGTGGCGCTCCTCGAGGCCGGCGGCCTGGAGGTGCGCGACGTGCATGCCCTGCGCGAGCACTACGTGCGCACCGTCGCGGGCTGGCTGGAGAGGTTCGAGGCCGCCGTACCGCGACTGACCGCGCTGGTCGGCGAGGAACAGGTGCGCGTGTGGCGCCTCTATCTCGTCGGCGGCTCGATGGCCTTCCGCGACGGCCGGATGGGGGTCGACCAGATCCTGATGGTCCGACCCGGCGCTGCGCACTCGCTGGCGCCGGTGCGTGCCTGGTGAGCCCTGTCGTCTGGACCCTGCTCGCCGCGCTGCTGACCGCGGCCCTCGTCATGGCGCTCGCCGCCCTGGCGGCCAGGGCTCAGGGTCGCGTCGCGGTCGTGGATGTCGCATGGGGAGCGGGTTTCGTGCTCGTCGCGCTGGTCACGGGCGTCGTCGGCCAGTCGCTCGACGCCGGTGACGCCGGCCGCCGGTGGCTGGTGGTGGGCATGGTCGCGGCATGGGGCCTGCGACTGGCCTGGCACATCCGCAAGCGCGCGGTCGGCGCGGGCGAGGACCCACGCTACGAGAAGATGCTCGGCGGCTCGCTCGCCGAGGTCGGCATGGCGGTCGTCGTACGTCGCGTGTTCGTGGTGCAGGGCTTGGCGATGGCTCTCATCTCGGTGCCGGTCGCCGTCGGTGCCGCGCTCGACGTCGAGTGGTCGCCCCTGGTGTGGGTCGGCGTGGCGCTCTGGCTGGTCGGCCTGGTCTTCGAGTCGGTCGGCGACGCGCAGCTGGCGGCGTACCGGGCCGATCCCGACCGGCCGCCCGTGATGGACCGCGGCCTGTGGGGCTGGACGCGGCACCCGAACTACTTCGGCGACGCGTGCGTGTGGTGGGGCCTGTGGCTCGCCGGTGCGGTGGCCTCGGGCGTGCTGCCCGGGCTGCTGGCGGTCGTCTCGCCGCTCGCCATGACGTACTTCCTGGTGTTCGCCACCGGCGCGAAGCTGCTCGAGCGGTCGATGATGCAGCGACCGGGGTATCCCGAGTACGCCGAGCGCACATCGATGTTCTTCCCATGGCCGCCGACGGGCCGCTAGTCAGCGGCGGCGTCGCCAGACGAGGAGCCCCACGAGGGCGGTCACCGCGAACGCAACGGCGCCGAGCGTGGCGGGCGGGGTCTGCTCGATCCGTGCCCTGGCCCTCGCCTTCACGTCGAGGCGGCCGGCCAGCTCGTCGACGGTGCCCGCGAGGGCCTCGCGCGTGCGGGCGATGTCGGCTTCGATCTCGTCGACGCCCGGGGTCTGGTCGCTCATCGTCCGCGTGCCTCCTTCACGGCCGCGACGTCCTGCTTGACGCTCTCGATCGTGTGCTCCGGCGCCGCCGGCGTGGCTTGGTCGACCTGCTTCTTCCCCATCAGCGCAACGATGCCGGCGACCGCGAGGAGCACCACCGCCACGATCAGCGCGGCGAGCCAGGCGTCGAGCGCCAGCGAGAGGGCGAGCACGGCAGCCGCGATGAGTACGCCGACGCCGTACAGCGCGATGACGCCCGCACCGCCGAAGAGCCCGGCGCCGATGCCGGCTGCCTTGGCCTTGCCGGTCATCTCCACCTTGGCGAGCTCGAGCTCTCCGCGCACCAGCTCGGAGACCTCGTGCGAGAGGCGGGCGACGAGCTGGCCGGTGGTGGCGTCCGCCGGATCGGAGTCGGGCACGGACGCGGTCGCGCGGGCCGCGCTGCCGGGCGGCGCTATCGGCCCGCTGTCGATGTCGGGTGTGTCGGTCATACCGTCCCGGTGCCCACCCCTCACCACCTCATGCGCGGGGACCAGAAGTTGGACCGTCGCGGAGCGGCGTAGGGTCGAAGCACGCACGAGGAATGGAGCTGGGATGCCGCACGACGAACGCGAGCCCGACCCGAACGAGGGGATGGGAGTGAGCAGCGAGCGCGTCGGGCCCACCGGCCCCGACCAGTACGGATCGACCGGGGTTCGCGACACCTCACCGGTGGCTGACGAGGCCGAGGCGCCACCGGAGCAGGCCGCCGGCGGAGCCGAGAGGAATCCGGACGGTCTCTCGCCGGAGGCCGACCTGCCCAGTCTCGACCCGCGGTCGGGAGACGATCAGGGCGCCACCGGCACACCACGCGACTGAGCCCGACCATGGACGCCGTCGAGGCCGCGTTCGCGGCCGTGCCCCGGGCCGGCTTTCTGCCGCCGCAGGCCCGGCACCGCGTGGAGTACGACGGCCCGCTGGCCATCGGACGGGGCCAGACCAACTCGCAGCCGCGCACCGTCGAGGACATGCTGCGCCTCCTCGACGTGCATCCCGGCCAGCGGGTGCTCGACGTCGGATCCGGCTCGGGGTGGACCACGGCTCTGCTCGCCCATCTAGTCGGGCCCAGCGGTTCGGTGGTCGGGGTCGAGCTGGAGCCGACGCTGGTGAGGTTCGGGGCGGCCAACCTGGCTGCGACGAACCAGCCGTGGGCGTCGATCGCCGCTGCCGCACCGGGTGTCCTCGGGGCCCCCGACCGGGCGCCGTACGACCGGGTGCTGGTGTCGGCCGAGCCAGACTCGCTCCCCGAGGAGCTCGTCGACCAGCTCGCAGATAACGGTGCGCTGGTCATCCCGGTGGCGAGCGTGATGCTGCGAGTACGTCGTCACGGCGGCGACGTCGAGGTCACCGAGCACGGGCGCTACCGCTTCGTGCCCCTGAGGTGACCTGGGGTGAGAGGACTCGTGCGCCCTAGCCCGGACGCGACACCTGGTCGACCAGCCGCTGCGGTGCCTGGAGGCAGAACGAGTCGGTGAGCAGCTCCTCGAGCTCGACCCAGTCGGTGCCGTCGTCGAGCAGCAGGCCGACGACGTTGCCACCCCAGGAGCCCCGGAAGTAGGGCTCGCCGAGGTGCTCGAACGCCATCACCTCGTCGAGCTCGGCACGGAAGGTGATGCGAAACAGCTGGTCCTCGCCGCCGAACACGTGCGCGACCGTCGCACCGCCGACCCGCCAGCGCACCCCCACCCATGCGTCCTCCTGGCGGCACTCGGGCAGCGCCGACATGATGTCGTCGAGACGGCGCACCATCGCGCTCGGCACCAGGGGTCGTTCGGCCACGCGGTCAGCCTTCCATGAGGCACCGACAGCGGTTAGCGCTCCCCCGGCAGCGCCACCGACATCTCGTGCTGCAGCAGGGTCCGCGTCGCACCGGCCGCCTCGAACGCGTCGAGGAGTGGCGAGCCCTCCGGCTCGTTGACGATGCGTACGGCGCCCCCCTCGACCTCGACGGCCAGCCGACCGACGACGGCGGCGGCATCGGCCCGCGAGGCCGCGGACGCCGCGAGGACCGACCACGCCGTAGGCCCCTGGCGTAGCACCACGAGTGCGGCCGGGGCGTCCGGTGGACCGGCGCCGACCACGGTCGCGCCGACCGGCAGGTACGACCCCTGGCGGCCCCACGGCGCCGGGGTCGGGAGCAGCGTGTCCAGCCGGGCGGCGTACACAGGAGTGAGCGCGGCCGACCAGGCGTCCCCGGTCGCCGTGCCCTTCAGCTGCCCGGCGAGGACGTGCAGCAGTCGGGTGGTCTCGAAGCCCGCGCGTTCGTAGAGGTGCCGGGCCGGGTTGTCGGCGAGCACCTCGAGGCCGACCCGCGCGAGGCCGGCCCCGGCCGCCACGTCCAGCTGGTCGCGCATGATCCGGGTCGCGAGCCCGGCGCCCCGGTGGGTCGGCACGACGCCGAACCCGCCGATCCAGCCGTGGTCGCCGCGCACGCCCAGCAGCGAGAACCCCACCGGGTCATCGCCTTCGAGCCACAGCCGTGACAGTCCGGCGTCGACCGAGCCGGTGGCCAGGTGGTCGCGCAGGCTCTCGGCATCGCGCTGCATCGGCACGACGTAGTCGGAGTAGACGCCGTTCCAGGCCTCCACGAGCACGTCGATCGAGAGGGTCTCCAGGGGGCGGGCGTCCATGCCCCCACCCAATCAGGGCAGGGGCACCGGCGCGAAGAGACTGCGCGTGAACCACGTCGGCAGCGCCTTCACCAGCGGCCGCGGCCCGGCCACGGTCAGCTCGCCCGCCCGCACCGCGGCGAGCAGGTCGACGCGTCCCATCCAGTAGTCGACCATCGTCTTGATGTGGCCGTCGACCTCCACGTCGATGTCGTGGCCGGGATCGGTGAGGCACAGGTCGACCGTCGGCGACTGGAGCACCAGCCAGAAGTGGCTCTTGCGGTCGCTGGAGCCCTGCAGGTGGAAGTGCACGACCACCCGCTCCTCCGGAAGCGCGCTGACGTCGACGTTGCGGTGGATGTCCCACATCAGCAGCGACGCGTCGTACTTCTTGGCGACGACGTCGCCGCGAGCCCAGCGCTGTCCCCAGACTCCGAGCGACTCGATGACCGTGCGCAGCTCCTCGCCGGCCGGGGTCAGGAGGTAGTCGGTGCCACGACGCTCGACCACGCCGACGCGTTCCAGCGTCTTGAGCCGCTTCGACAGCAGGGCAGGGGACATGAGCGGGACCCCGCGGCGGAGGTCGTTGAACCGGGTGCTGCCACACAGGAGCTCGCGCACGACGAGCGGTGTCCAGCGCTCGGTCAGCACTTCGGAGGCCATCGCCACCGGACAGAACTGGCCGTAGGTCGTCATCTCCTGACGGTAGGGCCGGTATGGGATCTGTACCAGTACTGATTCGGTACTCGCGGGTCGTCCCCGGCTGCTCGACGGTGGACACACAGACCCGAACACAAGGAGCCCGTCATGACCACTCTCGCGACCACACCCGTCGAGGCCCTCGCACCCACCTTCATGGGCGAGCTCATCACGCCCGACCACCCGTCGTACGACGTGGCGCGGCAGGTCTGGAACGGTGACATCTCGCGCCGGCCGGCCGTCATCGCCCGGTGCCGGGGGACGGCCGACGTGGTCGCCGCCGTCCGTTTCGCACGGGAGAGCGGAACCGCTGTCTCCGTGCGCGGCGGCGGCCACGCGGTCGCCGGCCACGCCGTCATCGACGACGGCCTGGTCATCGACCTGTCGACCATGACGGGCACCCGGGTGGACCCGGTGGCCCGGACGATCCAGGTCGAGGGCGGCTGCCTCAACGCGGACGTGGACCGGGAGAGCCAGGCGTTCGGGCTGGCGGTCACCGGCGGTTTCGTCAGTCATACCGGCGTCGGCGGGCTGACGCTCGGGGGCGGCATCGGGCACCTGATGCGGAAGTTCGGCCTGGCGATCGACGCGCTCCGCTCGTGCGACGTGGTCACCGCCGACGGCGACCGCCTCACCGCGAACGCCGAGTCGAACCCGGATCTCTTCTGGGGGCTGCGGGGCGGCGGCGGCAACTTCGGCGTCGTCACCAGCTTCACGTTCGACCTCCAGCCGCTCGGCCCGATGGTCCTGGCCGGACTGATCGCGTGGCCGGCCGACCAGGCGCCAGCGGTGCTCGCGTTCCTGCGCGACTTCATCGCCGACGCTCCCGACGAGCTCGGGCTGATGGCCAACCTGCGCCTCGCGCCGCCGCTGCCGGTGTTCCCGGAGAGCGTGCACGGCAAGCCGATCATCGGGCTGATCGTCACCTGGGCGGGAGACATCGAGGAGGGCGAATCGGTGCTGCGCCCGCTGCGCGCTCTGGGCACTCCGCTGGTCGACGCGGTCACGACCAAGCCGTACGTCGCGCACCAGAAGATGCTCGACCCCGCCGTGCCGCACGGTCGGCACTACTACTGGAAGTCGCACCGCCTCGGGCCGCTGACCGATGACGTCATCGCGATCGTCTGCGCCCACCTGGAGACGATCAGCTCGCCGATGTCGTCGGTCCCGATCTTCAGCTTCGGCGGCGCGATGGCGCGGGTGCCCGAGGACGTCACGGCGTTCCCGCACCGCGACGCCTCCCACGACATCAACATCGTGGCCTCGTGGCTGCCGGAGCAAGCCGGTGAGGCCGACCGGCACCGGGCGTGGGTGCGGGAGTTCTTCGACGACCTGGCGCCGTACAGCCGGGGCGTCTACGTGAACTTCACCAGTGACGACGCGGCCGAGCGCGTCCGACAGGCCTACAGCCCGGCGCAGTGGACCAGGCTGACCGCGCTGAAGGCGGCGTACGACCCGACGAACTTCTTCAACCGGAACGCGAACATCCCGCCGGGCTGAGCGACGCACTCCGCAACGCCATGGAAGGAGCCCTCCGGAGGTTGTGTTGCAGCCCGCCACGCCATGAAGGAAGCCCTCCGGAGGTTGTGTTGCAGCCCGCCACGCCAACCGGTGGCCCACCACGAGGTTCCGTTGCGGCCCGCCACGCCAACCGGTGCCCCACCACGAGGTTCCGTTGCGGCCCGCCACACAATCGCCCCCACCACGCACCCATGACGACGCACCCCGCAACACAACCGCCCCCACCACGCACCCATGACGACGCACCCCGCAACACAACCGCCCCACGACGCACCCCTTGACGACGCACCCCGCGTCGCCTGTGGAGAGGGCCCGACGCCGGTCGGCGAGACGGGGTAGGACATGGTCATGCCACGACGCGTCGACTTCGCAGCCCACTTCGCCTTCGTGAGGGAGGCCTCCTTCGCCATCGTCCACGAGCGCGGCGTGCACCACCTGAGCCGCCGCTCGGTAGCGGCGCAGCTCGGCGTCTCCGACGGTGTGATCCGCCGCCTCGTCGATGGCGACGCGAGGCTGGAGCGACTCGCCGCCGACGAGGTGGTCAGTCGACGACGGACGGGCCGGTTCTTCCCACCCAGGGGCGATGGATTGGAGGTCGCGGTCAGGCTGGTGATGCGGCTGGTCCCCGAGGACGAGACGCGCGCCGTCCAGGAACTGGTGTGGCTGCGCCTGATGATCGCCGGACAGCCCGGCGATCCGACGCTGGACGACCACACCGAACGACGGGAGCAGGAGGTCGTCGACACTCTCGCCGGAGTGCTCGACCTGCTGCGGGTGCCGGAGAGCTCGCGCGACGAGCCCGGCCCCGTCCTGCGCGCGCTGGTCGACGGGCTGACGCTCGCGGTGTGCACGGGCCGGCTCAGCCCCGAGGAGGCGCACGATGTCGTGAGCAGCCATCTCCTGAAGCTCTCGCAGAGGCTCGGCACGACCGGCGCTCACTAGGACTCAATAGGACTTGGGCAGCCCCAGCGAGTGCATCGCCACGAAGTTGAGGATCATCTCGCGGCTCACCGGGGCGATCCGGCCAGCACGGGTGGCGACGAGCAGGCCGGCCATGCCGTACTCCTGGGTGATGCCGTTGCCGCCGTGCGCCTGCACCGCTCGGTCGGCGGCGTCGCATGCCGCCTCGGCCGCGGCGTACTTCGCCATGTTGGCCGCCTCGCCGGCCGCCATGTCGTCGCCGGCGTCGTACAGCGCGGCCGCCTTCTGCGTCATCAGCCTGGCCAGCTCGATCTCGATGTGCGACTGAGCCAGCGGGTGCGCGATGGCCTGGTGGGCGCCGATGGGGGTCTGGAACACCACCCGCTCCTTCGCGTACGCCGCGGCCCGGTCGAGCGCGAACCGGGCGAGCCCGGTCGAGAACGACGCGGCCATGATCCGCTCGGGGTTGAGGCCGGCGAACAGTTGTCGAAGTCCGGCGTCTCCGTCAGCTTCTGGGTCGCCCACGAGCGCGTCGGCGGGCAGCCGCACGTCGTCGATGAACACCTGGAACTGCAGCTCCGGCGAGACGATCTCCATCGGGATCGACCGCGCCTCGAAGCCCTCGGCGTCGGTCGGCACCACGAACAGGCAGGGCTTGAGCTTGCCGGTCTTCGCATCTTCGGTGCGGGCGACGACGAGCACGTTGTCGGCCTCGTCAACACCGGAGATGTAGATCTTGCGGCCCGTCAGCAGCCACTCGTCGCCATCCCGGCGGGCGGTGGTGGTGATGTTGTGCGAGTTCGTGCCGGCATCCGGCTCGGTGATCGCGAACGCCATGGTGCCGGTGCCGTCGGCGATGCCGGGCAGCCACCGCTGCTTCTGCTCGTCCGTGCCGTAGCGGTTGATGATCGTGCCGCAGATGGCCGGGCTGACGACCATCAGCAGCAGCGGGCAGCCCTGGGCCGCCAGCTCCTCGCACACCGCCGCGATGTCGCCGATGCCGCCACCACCGCCGCCGTACTCCTCGGGGAGGTTGATGCCGAGGTAGCCGTTGCGCCCTATCTCGAGCCACAGCTCGGTGGTCTTCTCTCCCGCGCGGGCCTTCTCGGTGAACCACTCGCGGCCGTACGTGCCGGCCAGCTTGGCGACCTGCTTGCGCAGCTCGCGGCGCTCGTCGGACTCCACGAAACTTGCTGGGGTGTACGTGGTCATTGCTTCTCCATTTCGGCGGTCGAGCCTGTCGAGACCACGGCCAGGACCTCGCCGGCGGCGACCTGGGATCCCTGCTGGACGTTGACTTCGGTGACCGTGCCGTCGGTCGGCGCGGCCACGGTGTGCTGCATCTTCATGGCCTCGAGCACGAGTACGACGTCGCCCGCGGCCACGGACGCGCCCGGCTCGACAGCCACCTTGACGACAGTGCCTGGCATCGGCGCGAGCAGCGACCCGCTGGCGATGGCGTCGGCCGGGTCGGTGAACCGCGGCAACCGGGTGAGGCGCACGTGTCCCTCCGGAGAGTCGACGTCACACGAGTTGGTCGCGCCGGCAGCCACGTCGTACGACGTCCGGACGCCGTCGACCTCGAGCACCACACGCGTCGGGCTCGCGGAGACCACGACGCACCCGTCGACGGTGTAACCTCCACGACCGCCGAGCCACTCGACGACCAGGTCACCCTCGAACTCCGTGCGCTGGGGCTGCGACACCACGTTGCGCCAGGCCACCGGGACGCCGTGCTGCACGGTGCGCGAGAGCCGGGCGCCTTCGGCCAGCGCGATCGCCGCCGCTACGGCCGCACCGTCGTCGGTCGAGGAGGTCGCCCTAGCGACCGTCTCGAAACCATCCAGGAACGCAGTACTCACTCGCTCACCGAGGAACTCCGGGGACGTGAGGATCTGCACGAGCAGGTCGCGGTTGGTGACCACACCGTGGATCCGTGCGCGACGCAACACGGAGGCCAGCCGGCGGGCGGCCTGCTCGCGGGTCGGCGCCCACGCGATCACCTTCGCCAGCATCGCGTCGTAGTGCGTCGACACAGCGGACCCGGACTCGACGCCGGCATCCACCCGAATGCCCTCACCAGCCGGGATGTCGAACGTCGTGAGCGCCCCGCTCTGCGGCTGGTACCCGGCCGCCGGGTCCTCGGCGTACAGCCTGACCTCGATCGCATGGCCGTCCGGCGGTTGAGGTGCGAGCGCAGCGAGCCTCGAAACCCCGGATCCCTCAGCCACCGCCAGCTGCAGCGCGACCAGGTCCACCCCGTGCACCAGCTCGGTGACCGGGTGCTCGACCTGGAGCCGGGTGTTCATCTCGAGGAAGAAGAAGCGGTCGGCCGGGGCGTCGTACAGGAACTCGACGGTCCCCGCGCCGCTGTAGTCGATCGCGGCCGCGGCCGCCCGCGCCGCCTCGTGCAGAGCGGCCCGCGTGGGCTCCGGCAGGCCGGGCGCAGGCGCCTCCTCGACGACCTTCTGGTGCCGACGCTGGATCGAGCAGTCACGCTCGCCGAGGACGAGTACGCCGTCGTGGTGTCCGAGGACCTGCACCTCGACGTGGCGACCCTGCTCGACGTACGGCTCGACGAACACGGTGCCGTCGCCGAACGCCGACGCCGCCTCGGCCTCGGCTGCGGCGATCTCGCCGGGCAGGTCGGCCAGCGAGCGCACGATCCGCATGCCGCGGCCACCTCCACCAGCAGAGGCCTTCACCAGCAGGGGCAGGTCGGCCTCGGTCGCGGTCGCGACGGTGTGGTTGCCCAGCACGGGCACGCCCGCGGACTCCATGAGCTTCTTCGCCGCGATCTTCGAGCCCATCTGCTCGATCGACTCCGGCGCCGGACCGACCCACGTCAGCCCGGCGTCGATCACGGCCCGGGCGAACTCGGCGTTCTCGGAGAGGAAGCCGTAGCCCGGATGGATGGCGTCGGCACCGCTCCCGCGCGCGGCCTCGAGCAAGCAGGTCGATGCGCAGGTAGGTGTCGGCCGGCGCGTTGCCCGGCAGGTGCACGGCCCGGTCGGCCTCGCGCACGTACGGCAGCTCCGCATCGGCGTCGGAGTGCACCGCCACGGTCTCGATGCCGAGATCGCGACAGGTGCGGAGGACCCGGCTGGCGATCTCGGCCCGGTTGGCGACGAGCAGTCTGGTGATCACGTGTGGCTTCCTTGGTTTCGAGGCTCGCTGCGCTCGCACCTCAACCGGCGGAAGTCGGCGCTGGTTGAGGTGCGAGGAGCCCCGGCGACGAGCCTGCGCTCGCACCTCAACCGGCGGAAGTCGGCGCTGGTTGAGGTGCGAGGAGCCCCGGCGACGAGCCTCGAAACCAAGCTCCTCCCCTCGCACGCCGCTGCTCGCCTGATCACGTGCGGAACACCCCGAACCGGTCGGTGCCGGCGTACGGCACGGTGTCGATCACCGAGAGGCAGATGCCCAGCACCGTGCGGGTGTCGCGCGGATCGATCACGCCGTCGTCGTACAACATGCCGGAGAGGAAGAAGGGCAGGCTCTGCTCCTCGACGCTCTGCTCGATGAATGCGCGCATGCCCGCGTCGGCCTCCTCGTCGTACGCCGGTCCCCCCTGCAGCTGCTTGGCCTCAGCAGCCGCGCGCGCGACCAGCGACAGCACACCGGCGAGCTGGGCCGGTCCCATCACCGCCGACTTCGCGCTGGGCCAGGTGAACAGGAAGCGCGGGTCGTAGGCGCGGCCGTTCATGCCGTAGTTCCCCGCGCCGTAGGAGGCGCCCATGATCACGCTGAGGTGCGGGACGCGGCTGTTGGAGACGGCGTTGATCATCTGCGCGCCGTGCTTGATGATGCCGCCCTGCTCGTACTCCTTGCCGACCATGTAGCCGGTGGTGTTGTGCAGGAAGAGGAGGGGTACGTCGATCTGGTTGGCCAGCTGGATGAACTGGGTCGCCTTCTGCGCCTCCTCGCTGAACAGCACGCCCTGTGCGTTGGCCAGGATGCCGATCTGCCGGCCGTGCAGCTTCGCCCAGCCGGTGACCAGCGAGGCGCCGTACAGCGGCTTGAACTCGTCGAACACCGCACCGTTGCCGGCGCTGACCCCGTCGCAGATGCGCGCGATCACCTCGCGCGGGTCGAACGGCTCCTTGAGGTCGGTCGGGATGAGGTCGAGCAGGCCGTCGGGGTCGGCATCCGGCTCCTTGAACGCCGGGGTGTCCGGGCGGGCCTTCCGCCAGTTCAGCCGCGCCACGATCCGCCGCCCGATCCGAATCGCATCGAGCTCGTCGGCTGCCAGATAGTCAGCGAGACCAGAAATGCGGGCATGCATCTCGGCGCCTCCGAGTGACTCGTCGTCGGACTCCTCGCCGGTCGCCATCTTCACCAGCGGCGGGCCGCCGAGGAACACCTTCGCCTGCTCCTTGACCATCACGGTGTAGTCGCTCATGCCGGGCACGTAGGCGCCCCCGGCGGTGGAGTTGCCGAAGACCAGCGCGATCGTCGGGACCTTCGCGGCGCTCGACCGGGTGAGGTCGCGGAAGACCTTGCCGCCAGGGATGAAGATCTCCTTCTGCGTGGGCAGGTCGGCGCCGCCGGACTCGACGAGCGAGATCGTGGGCAGGCCGTTCTCGGCGGCGATCTGTGCGGCCCGGAAGCCCTTCTTCACCGTCCACGGGTTGCTCGCGCCGCCCTTCACCGTCGGGTCGTTGGCGGTGATCAGGCACTCCACGCCCTCGACGACGCCGACGCCGGTGACCAGACTCGCGCCGACAGCGAAGTCCGAGCCCCAGCCGGCCAGCGGCGACAGCTCGAGGAAGGCCGAGCCCTCGTCGACGAGCAGCTCGATCCGCTCCCGCGGCAGCAGCCTGCCCCGGGCATGGTGACGGGCGACGTACTTCTCCCCGCCACCGGCCACCGCCTTCGCGTGCTCGGCCTCCAGGTCGGCCAGCTTGCTGAGCATCGCCTCGGCATTCGGTGATCGAGTAGGGGCCGAGGAACGAGGCCCCGTATCGAGATCAGTCATGACGCGTACCCCAGCAGCCTCGCGGCCAGATCGGTCAGCACCTCGGTCGCACCTCCTCCGATCGGCAGGATCCGGGCGTCGCGGTAGTGCCGCTCGACCTCGGTCCCGTGCAGGTATCCCGTGCCGCCGTGCAGCTGCACGGCCTCGTTGCAGACGTACGTCGCGGTGTCGCACGCGGTCTGCTTGGCCAGGCACGCCTCGGCGACCACGACCTCACCGGCGGCATGCCGGGCGGCGACCGATCGCGTGTAGGTGCGCGCAACCTCGACCTGCCGGTGCATCTCGACCAGCGTGTGGCGCACGGCCTGCCGCGCGATGAGCGGCTTGCCGAACGTCTCGCGCTCCCGGCAGTACGCCGCGGCGAGGGCGAGCGAGCGGGCGGCGATGCCGTAGGCGTGCACGGCCAGGGCGATCCGCTCGACCACGAACTGCTGCGCGATCTGGGCGAACCCCGAGTCCTGCTTGCCCACCAGGTTGGTCACGGGCACTCGCACGTCGACGTACGACAGCTCGGCGGTGTCGCTGCAGTGCCAGCCCATCTTCGCCAGCCCGCGGCCGACGGTGAATCCCGGCGTGCCCTTCTCGACGACGAGCAGGCTGATGCCCGCATGGCCGGGGCCGCCCGTGCGCACGGCGGTGGTGACGAAGTCGGCGCGCACCCCGCTCGTGATGAACGTCTTGGTGCCGTTGACGACGTAGTGATCGCCGTCCAGCCGGGCCGTCGTGCGGATCGCCGCGACATCTGACCCCCCGCCCGGCTCCGTGACCGCGAGCGCGCCGATCTTCTCGCCGGCCAGGGCGGGCCGGACGAACCGGTCGACCAGCTCGGCGTTGCCGGCCGCCGCGATGTGCGGCAGCGCGATGCCGCCGGTGAAGAGCGCCGCCATCAGTCCGCTCGACGCACCGGCCTCGAAGAACGCCTCCTGCATCTCGACGCTGTCGAGCAGGGACCCACCCTGGCCGCCGACGTCCTCGGGGAACGCCAGCCCGAGCAGCCCCTGCCGGGCGGCCGCGACATGAAGGGAACGAGGCACCTCTCCGGCGTCCTCCCACTCCTGCAGGTGCGGGGTGACCTCGCGACGGACGAACTCGCCTACGGTCTCGCGGAGTGCCTTGGTTTCGAGGCTCGTCGCCAGGGCTCCTCGCACCTCAACCGGCGGCGTACCCATCAGAGCAACCCCGTCCTCGGTGGTCGAGTGGCTCGCGAGAGACGCCCCGTCCTCGGTGGTCGAGTGGCTCGCGAGAGACGCCCCGTCCTCGGTGGTCGAGTGGCTCGCGAGGGACGAGCGAGGTGTATCGAGACCATCGACACCCATCAGAGCAGCCCCGTCTCCACGTGCACGTGCCGCGAGCGCACCCACTCACCGAGGCCCTTGGCCTGCGGGTCGAACCGGGTCGACGCGGCGACGCCGGCGCCCAGCAACCCGCGGATCACCACGTTGACTGCGCCGAGGTTGGGCAGGTTGTAGACGTCGATCTCGAGGTTGGCCGCCTCCGGCACCAGCTCCCGCACCTTCTGCGGGGTGATCAGCTTGGACAGCCACGTCACGCGGGCCCCTCGCTTGTCGGAGCCGTCGTGCGCGACCCACAACCCGAGGTTGGCGTCGCCGCCCTTGTCGCCCGACCGCGCGTGCACGAACGTCCCGAGCGGCAACCGGCGGGTGCGGGTGTCGGTGGGGGCGGGGTACGGCGACGGGCGCAGCCCCTGGTCGGGATCGGCGGTGCCGAAGTCGGTCGGATCGGCGATCACCTCGCGGGTGCCGTCGGCGTGCACGACCGTGTGCTGGACCCGGCCGCGGTCGACGTACTCGGCGCGGTAGATGCCGTACGGCGTCGGCTGGGCGGGCGGTGTCGTCATCGTGAAGCCCGGGTACGACGCCAGCGCCAGCTCGACGGCCGCGGCGGTGAAGGCCCGCCCGACCGGGTCGGGCTTCGGGTCCTGGACCGTGCAGCGCAGCAGCACGGACGCGGCCTCCTCGGTGTCGGCGTTGGCGGCCGGACTCGCGGGCGCCGACCACGCGACGGTCTCGCAGGTGAGCACCGGCTCGAGCTGATCGCGCACCCACGCTGCCTTGTCGTCGATGTCGAGGCCGGTCAGCACGAACTCGACCTGGTTGCGGTAGCCACCCAGCTCGTTGACACAGACCTTGAGCAGGGCCGGCGGGGGCGATCCCCGCACGCCCCCGATCGCGACGCGGTCGACACCCTCCTGCGCGAGCTCGACGGTGTCGAGATGAGTCGTCACGTCGGGCCCGAGGTAGCGCGCCGACTGGACCTCGTAGACCAGCTGCGCCGTCACCGTGTCGACGTTGACGGCACCACCGGTGCCGTCGTGCTTGGTGATCACGCTCGACCCGTCGGCCTCGATCTCGGCGAGCGGGAAGCCGAGCGGCCTCGACCGGTCGATCCCGCCGAAGCCGGAGAAGTTGCCGCCCGTCGCCTGGGCGCCGCACTCGAGCACGTGCCCGGCCACGACGGCGCCGGCCAGCTCGTCGTACGACGTGGGGGTCCAGCCGAAGTGCGCGACCGCGGGACCGACGACCAGGGAGGCGTCGGTGACACGGCCGGTGACGACGACGTCGGCGCCCTGGCTGAGCGCGGCGGCGATGCCGAATCCGCCGAGGTAGGCGTTGGCCGTCAGCGCACCCGCGAATCCGAGCGATCGCACGTCGTCACCCTCGACATGGGCGATGGCCGGGTCGAGCCCGAGCGCCCGGGCGACCTCGCGCAGCTTGGCGGCCAGGCCCGCGGGGTTGAGCCCGCCGGCGTTGCTGACGATGCGCACGCCGCTCTCGAGGGCGAGGCCGAGGCAGTCCTCGAGCTGCCGCACGAACGTGCGGGCGTAGCCCAGCGACGGGTCCTTCAGCTGGTCCTTGCCGAGGATCAGCATGGTCAGCTCGGCCAGGTAGTCGCCCGTGAGCACGTCCAGCTGTCCACCCGACAACATCTCGCGCATCGCGCCCAGCCGGTCGCCGTAGAACCCGGAACAGTTGCCGATCCTGAGTCCTCCGGTGGTCGAGCCGATCGCCACGTCCTCGGTGGTCGAGTGGCTCGCGACTTCCTCGGTGGTCGAGTGGCTCGCGAGGGACGAGCGAGGTGTATCGAGACATCGAGACCCTCGACACCATCGAGACCGGTCATCGCCGCTCCCGCCCCTCGCCCGGCGACCCCGCGAAGCACTGCGCGATCCCGAGCCACGTCTCGGCATCGGCGCCGCCGGCCACCAGGTCGGTGTCGTCACGGTGGATGCGCTGGGTGGCGAGGAGGCAGAGGTCGTACGCCGACCCGGTCACCGTCTGCTCAGCGTCCTCCGGTCCGTAGCTCCACACGTCCTCGGACGGAGACACCAGATCGATCCGGAACTCCTCGGCGGGCGCATCCAGTCCGTGGGTGGTGAAGGCGAAGTTGCGGGTGCGTACGGCGAGGTGGGCGACGTGGCGGATCCGGTCGGTGACCTCGGGCTCGACCTCGAGCGCCTGGTGCACGTCGAGCGAGTGCGCCCACGTCTCCATGAACCGCGCGGTGGCCATCGACGCGGCCGACATCGGCGGGCCGAACCACGGGATCCGTTGCCCGTCGGGCAGCTCGCGCAGGGCCTCGACCAGCGCCAGGCGAGCCTCGCGCCACCGGAGCAGCAGCACAGCCGGGTCGACGAGGGCGCCGGCGAGTGCCTCGGTGTCGACGTACCCCTCGGGGTCCTCGATCGCCTCGGTGACGACCTCGTCCCACGCGGCCTTGTCGGTGGCAGCGGCCACCGCCACCTCGTCGGTCCAGGCCAGGTGGGCGATCTGGGCGGCGACGTCCCAGCCGGCTGCGGGCGTCGGCGTGCGCCAGCCGTCGGCGTCCAGGGCGGACACGAGCGTGTCGAGCCGCTGGCCCTCGATGGCGAGGTCGGCGAGCACGGAGTCGAGCACGGACTTCACGAGGACTCCTGCTGTGCCGACTGGTCCAGGGCGGCGTCGAGGGTGACCGCCCAGCGGTCGAGGATGCGGCCGCGACGCCGGGCGTCGTCGGTGATCGTGGTGGCGAGGCCGAGGCCGCGCACCAGGTCCAGCGTGGCCTGCACGAGCTCGCGCACGCCCGGCTGCGACTCGTCGGCGCCGAGCGCCAGCACGGTCAGCCGGTGCGCCTCGCGGCCGACGCGCTGCTCGAGCGGCGCCACCATCGCCAGCAGCTGCTCGTCGGTGCGCGCCGCGACCCACAGCTCGAGCGCCGCCGTGAAGACCGGCGACGTGAAGTGGTCGGCCAGCACCCGCAGCACTTGGCGGGTACGCCGCGGCCCGGCCGCGACGCCCGACAGCGCGGCTTCGAGCTCGGCACCGCGCAGGGCGGTGATGTGCTCGACCGCCGCCAGGACGAGGGCGTTCTTCGTCGGGAAGTGGTGCAGCTGGGCACCGCGGGAGACACCGGCACGCTCGCTGACCATCGTGGTCGACGTACTGCTGAAGCCGCGGTCGACCAGGCAGTCCACCGTGGCCTCCAGGAGGCGCGCCCGCATCGCACGGGTGCGCTCCTCCTGCGGCACGCGGGTGGTCGTCACCCCGACATCGTGGCTGCCGACCAACAAACAGTCAAGCCTGACTGTTTCAGCGATTCGGTGGCTACACCAGCAGCCACGCGACCGACGCCGCCGCGAACCCGACCACGGAGAGGATCGTCTCCAGCACCGTCCACGTCATCAGGGTCTCCTTGACGGTCATGTTGAAGTAGCGGGAGATGATCCAGAAGCCGCCGTCGTTGACGTGGCTGAGGATGATCGAGCCTGCCGCGATCGCCACGGCGATGACCGCCAGCTGCGGCTGGGAGTACGACGTGTCCAGGGTCGGGCCGACGATGCCACCCGTGGTCACGATCGCGACGGTCGCCGAGCCCTGGGCGATGCGCAGCCCGCACGAGATCACGTAGGCCAGCAGCAGCACGGGGAGGCCGGCGTCGGAGAGCACCCCCGCCAGGGCCTCGCCCACGCCCGTCGTGGCGATCACCTTGCCGAAGAACGCACCCGCACCCACCACCAGCAGGATCATGCCGACCGGGCGCAGCGAGGCACTGGTGAACTCCGCGATCTCGTCGCGACTCAGGCCCCGTCGCGCGCCGAGCAGCCAGTAGGCGAGCAGCACCGCGACGGTCAGCGCGACGGCCGGGTTGCCGACGAACGTGAGGAACGAGAGCAGCCGCCCCGGGTCGAGGATCATCGTGCCGAAGGTGGCACCCAGGATCAGGAACAGCGGGATGGCGATCACCAGCAGCACCACGGCGAGCGACACCGGCTCCGTCTCGTCCTCCTCGGCGGCCGACTCCCCGGCGAGCATCTCCGCCGAGACCGCGACCGGCACGCGCGGGGCGATCCAGTAGGGGAAGAGCAGGCCGGACACGACGAAGGCAGGCAGGCCGCAGAGGAAGCCGATGATGATCAGCCAGCCGAGGTCGACGCCCAGCAGACCGCCGAGAGCGGTCGGGCCGGGGTGCGGCGGCAGGAACGCGTGCGTCATCGAGAGGCCGGCCAGCATCGGCAGCGCGTAGAGCACCAGGGACTTGCCGCCGCGGTGTGCGGCGACGTACACCAGCGGTGCGAGCACGAAGATGCCGATGTCGAAGAAGACCGGGATGCCGAAGACCAGGCCCACGAGGCCCATCGCGATCGGGGTCCGGGTCTCGCCGAAGATGTCGACCAGCTTGGCCAGGAGTACGTCGGCGCCACCGGAGCGCTCGAGCAGCGAGCCGAGCACACTGCCCAGGCCGATGATGAGCGCGATGTGGCCGAGCACGCCGCCGAAGCCGGTCTCGAGCACCGACTCGCTCGCGCTCAGTGCCGAGCCGACCATCTCCTCGACGGAGAGACCGGCGACCACGGCGAGGCCCATGCCGGCGAGGAAGAGGGCGATGAAGGGCTCGAGCTTGACCTTGATGATGAGCACGAGCAGCACCGCGATCGCCGCCGCGCACAGCAGCAGCAGTCCTCCGGTGCTCGTCTGCAGCCAGTTCATGTCGATGACTCCGGTCTTGTCGGGGTTGGTGGTCAGCGCAGTGCTGCGCAGAATCGGGCGGCCCGGGCGGTGACGTCTGCCCAGCGGGCCTCGTCGACGGCCTCCGGCGGTACGACGGACGTGCCGGCCGTCACGGCCAGCGCCCCGGCGCGCAGGTAGTCCGCGGCGTTGTGCTCGTCGACTCCGCCGGACGGGACGAGGTGGACCCCGGGGAACGGGCCGCGCAGGTCGGAGAGGTAGCGCGGCCCGACGGCGCGGGCCGGGAAGATCTTCACCGCGTCAGCGCCGAGCGCGAGTGCCGTGGCCACCTCGGACGGCGTCATCGCGCCCAGCACGACGGCCGCCCCGGCGTCGTGTGCCGCTGCGACGATGCCCCCGACGTCGGGGCTCAGGCCGGGGGTGACCAGGAAGTCGGCCCCCGCGTCGACCGCGGCCAGCGCCTGGTCGCGGGTGAGCACGGTGCCTGCGCCGACCAGGGCGCCGGTGTCGGCAGCGGTCGCCCGGCGCAGCAGGTCGACGAGCCCCGGGGTGGTGTAGGTCAGCTCGACCACCCGGATGCCGCCGGCGACCAGCGCCGAGCACAGGCCGGCGGGGTCGTCGAGCCGGGTGGCCCGGACGACCACGAGCGCGCGGTCGGCGGCCAGCGCGGCCATCACGGTCTCGGCGCTCATGCTGCGTCCGTCCCGGAGTACGTACGCCGCATCGCCCGGCCCGGCAGGGCCTCGGTGCGGACGCCGTCGTCGATCACGGCGGTGCCGTCGACCCAGACGTGATCGATGCCGAGTGCCTGCTGGCGCGGCTCCTCGAAGGTGGCGGTGTCCTGCACGGTGTCGGGGTCGAACAGCACCAGGTCGGCGGCGTACCCCTCCCGCACCAGGCCGCGCTCGCGCAGTCGCAGCCGGGCGGCCGGGCGGCCGGTGAGGTGGTGGACGCAGTCGACGAGGTCGAGCACCCCGAGCTCGCGCACGTAGTGGGCGAGGTAGCGGGGGAACGTGCCCCAGGCCCGCGGGTGCGGCCGGTCGCCGACCAGGATCGCGTCGCTTCCCCCGCAGTGCGCGGGGTGCCGCATGATCGCCTGCACGTTCTCCTCGTGCCCGACGTGCTGGAGGATCGTCGTCGCGAGCCGGTCCTCGACGAGGATCTCGAAGAAGACGTCGGTGCCCGCGCGTCCGGACTCCTCGGCGATCTCGGCGACGGTCCGGCCGACGTACGACGACAGTGCCGGGTTGCGCACGCCGCTGATCTGGATCGTGTCCCACTCGGTGACGCAGCCGTGGCAGCCGTCGGTGCCGACGTGGTCGAGCTCGTGGGCGATCCGCGCGCGGTCGGTCGGGTCGGCGACCCGCTCCAGCAGTGCGTCCATGCCCCCACTGGTCGACCAGCTCGGCAGCACCGCACTCAGCGTGGTCGCACCGGGAAGATAGGGGTAGGTGTCGAGGGTGACGTCGACCCCGTCGGCGAGGGCGCCGTCGACCAGGGCGAGGAAGTCGCCGGCCCGGCCGCGGTTGGGCTCGAAGTTCATGGTGGCGTGGGTCAGGTGCAGGGCACAGCCGGAGTCGCGGGCCACGCGCACCATCTCGGCGTACGCCTCGAGCGCCCCGGCGCCGTACGACCGGGTGTGGGGGCTGTAGTAGCCGCCGGCACCGGCCACCACCCGGCAGAGGGCGACCAGCTCCTCGTCGTCGGCGAACATGCTCGGCGGGTAGGTCAGCCCGCTGCTCATGCCGACAGCGCCCTGGGCCAGCCCGTCGGCGAGCAGCCGGGACATCTCCGCGATCTCGTCCGGGGTCGCCGGGCGGTCGTCCGCGCCCACGACCATCAGCCGCAGCGTGCCCTGGGGCACGAGGTAGGCCGCGTGGCAGGCGATGCCGCGGTCCAGCCGGTCCAGGTAGCCCGCGACGGTGTCCCAGTCGAAGTCGAAGTCGTCCGGCTCACCGTTCCAGCCGGCGATCTGGCGACGCAGCGCCGTCCTGGACACGTCGTCGATCGGCGCGAACGACAGCCCGTCCTGGCCGACCACCTCCATCGTCACGCCCTGGCTGACCTTCGCCGTGTGGTCGCGGTTGGCCAGGATCTGCAGGTCGGAGTGCGCGTGCATGTCGATGAAACCGGGAGCCAGCACGCGGCCTGCGGCCTCGACGGTCCGGCGAGCGGCCGGAGCGGAGCCGTCCCGGTGGATGCCGGCGATCCGGCCGGCGTCGACACTCACAGCCGCGGCGTACGACGGTGCGCCGGTGCCGTCGACGACCAGGGCGTCCCGGATGAGGAGGTCAGTCATCAGAACCACGTCCGCACGAGGTCGACGACCACGGGGTCGTCTGCGTCGGCGTCGTCGAGCATCGGCACCAGGGTCCACTTGTCAAAGGCCGTGCACGGGTGGGAGAGCCCGAGCCGCAGCTCGTCGCCGATGCGCAGCGGCTGCACGGCGTCGGGGTCCCAGCGCAGGAACGCGTGCTGGTCGTTGAGCGCGGTGACCGTGACGCCCTCGACCGACCGGGGCGCCGCTCCGGGCACCCGGAGCTTCTGCACCTCCGGGAGGCCCTCGTCGAAGGGGAGGTCGCGCTTGCCCGCGTCGGCGAGCGCCAGGCCCGGCTCCGGCTGCGACGTCACCCTGACCCAGCCGTGCATGGCGGCGCGGAGCCGCGGCCCGTCGGTGCGCGGAGCCTCGCCGAGGGGAGAGACGCCGCGGTAGAAGCCGTCGTCGTGGGCGACGTATGCCCCGCTGCGCAGCACCACGCGCGCACCCTCGGAGGCCAGCGGCGCCAGGGCGTCGGCGACCTGCTCGAAGTAGGCGCTGCCACCGGCCGAGGCGACCGGCACCCGGTCGTCGGGCACGAGGTCGGCCACCCTGCGGTGCAGTCCGGCGAGCGCCTCGACGTACGCGTGGATGGTGTCGAGCGCGTCGGCGTCGGTGGTGTGCGCGAGCGCCCCCTCGTAGCCGGCGACTCCGGCGAGCTCGAGGTGGGGGCTGGCCACGACGGCCCGGGCCACCTCGAGGGCCGTCTCGTCGTCGCGGGCTCCCGTGCGGCCTCCTGTCGCACCACGCTCGACCAGCACGGCGAGCGGTCGCGCGGTGCCGTGCGCGGCGAGGGCGTCGTGCATCAGCTCGACCGTCCGCGGCGAGTCGGCCCAGACCATGATCTCGACGTCGGCGTCATCGGCGAGCTGGTCGGCGATCCAGCGCAGGGCCAGCGGCGAGACGACCGTGTTGGCGACCATGACCCTGCTGACGGAGTACGCCCGGGCGACGCCGAGCTGCGCCAGGTTGGCCACCGTGATCGCCCAGGCACCGGCCGCGAGCTGCTCGGCCCAGAGCTGCGGAGCCATCGTGGTCTTGCCGTGGGGAGCGAGCGCGAGACCGCGCTCCGCACACCAGCCACCGAGGGTGGCGAGGTTGCGGTCGAGGGCGATGCGGGACAACGTGAACACCGGCGTCGGCAGGTCGGACAGCGTGGGTGCGGCCGCGACGACCTCCTCGACCGTGTGTCCCCAGTACGCCGGCGGCAGGGCCTTGTGCCGCCAGTCGACCCGCTCGTGGCGCAGCGCGGCGAGCGCGTCAGCGTCGATACGGGCGGCGGGGTGTTGCATGCCAAACCTCCGGATTGCGTATTTTGCAACGTAGGTTGCGTTCCTTGCACCGCTTGTCTAGCATCACTCTCGTGTCGACGTCAACGGTCTCCGGTGTGCTGTGCCTGGGGGAGGCGATGGTGGTGCTCCATCCCCACGGCGAGGGCGACCTCGCCTCCTCGAGCCTGCTGCGCCGCTCCGTCGGCGGGGCCGAGGCCAACGTGGCCGGTGGTCTCGCCGGGCTCGGCATCCCGGCGACCTTCGTCTCCCGCCTCGGCGCCGACCCCTTCGGTGACGTCGTCGCCGACGACCTCGCCCGACGCGGCGTACGGGTGCTGGCCGATCGTGACGAGGAGCGGCCGACCGGGCTCTACCTCAAGGACCGCACGTCGTCCGGCGGCAGCCGGATGCACTACTACCGTGCCGGGTCGGCCGCCGCGGCCATGGACGCCGACCTGCTCGACCGGCCCGCGGTCGCCGAGGCGCTCGCCGGGGCCGGGCTGGTCCACACGTCCGGCATCACCGCGGGGATCCTGCGTCCCGAAGCCCGACTTTTCACCCGGCTGCTGGAGCTGCGGGACCGGCTCGGCTTCACTCTCAGCGTGGACCTCAACTGGCGACCTTCGCTGTGGCAAGGCCGTGACCACGCGACCCTCGTCGAGCTGTTGCGAGCCGCCGACGTCGTGCTGGCCGGGGTCGACGAGGCCACGACAGCCCTCGGCGCCTACACCGCCGACCAGCTGCGCGCCCTGCTCGGGCCCCGGCCGCTGCTGGTGCTCAAGTCCGACGCCCATGCCGCCTGCGGAGCACGCACCCGACGGCGGCGTGACCGAGGTCCCGGCGCTCACCGTCGACGTGGTCGAGCACGTCGGCGCCGGCGACGGCTTCGCCGCGGGCTACCTGGCCGGCCTCGTCTCGGGCCTCGACCCGGTCGCCCGGCTCCGGCAGGGGCACCTCACCGCAGCGGCCGTCCTCGTGGTCCCCGGCGACCACGCGCCGCCTCCCGACGCCGAGGTCCGCGCCCGGCTCCTGGCCTGCTCGGCCGACGAGTGGGCGAGCCCGCGATGAGCCAGAGCCTCTCGCGTGCACTGCAGGTGCTGATCGAGCTCGGCGAGGGCGAGCGGTCGCTCGACGAGCTGGCGGCGTCCGTCGGCGTGCACAAGACGACCGTGATGAGACTGCTCCACACGCTCGAGACCGAGCAGTTCGTACGCCGCGACGACCACCACCGCTACCAGCTCGGCTCCCGGCTGTTCGCCCTGGGCCAGACGGCCCTGGAGCAGCGCGCCGTACGCGACGTGGCCCAGCCGCACCTCGCGCGTCTCAGCGCCGACATCGGCGGTCTCACGGTGCACCTGGCCACGTTCGAGAACGGCGCGGCGGTCTACGTCGCCAAGGTCGAGACCACCACCCCGGTGCGGATGTACTCCCGGGTGGGCCTCCCCGCCGCCCTCCACGCCACTGCGGTCGGCAAGGTGCTGGTGGCCGCCCTGCCACCTCGCCAGCAGGAGACCGCGATCGCGGCGATCGACTTCCACTCCTTCACCGCGCGGACCATCGCCGACGCGGACGCCTACCGGGCCGAGCTGGCCCGGGTGCGCGAGCGGGGGTGGGCCGAGGACGCCGCCGAGCACGAGACGTTCATCAACTGCGTCGGCGCGCCCGTCACCGACGGGGACGGCCGGGTCCTGGCCGCCGTGTCCGTCTCGGTGCCCGACGTGATCCTGACCCACGACCAGGTGCTGGAGCTCGTTCCACGACTCCTCGCCGCGACCGAGGCGATCTCCGACGACTGGTCCCGCTGATCCGTCCCACCCACGAGAGGAACCCATGAACGACGTACGCATCGACACCGACCAGGCGCCCGCCCCCGCCCACACGTTCTCCCAGGGGGTCGTGCGCGGCGGCCTGCTGCAGGTCTCGGGCCAGGGGCCCGTCGACGCGGCGACCGGGGAGTATCTCCACGCCGGCGACGTGGGCGCCCAGACCGAGCTCACGCTGCGCAACGTGGAGGCGATCCTCGCCGCTGGTGGCGCCGGCTTCGGCGACGTCCTGATGCTGCGGGTCTACCTGACCACCCGCGACGACTTCGCGGCGATGAACGACGCGTACGGCGAGTTCGTCACCGCGCGCGTCGGCGACGGCGTCCTGCCCTGCCGCACGACGGTCATGACCGGGCTGCCCCGCGAGGAGATGCTCGTCGAGATCGACGCCCTCGCGGTGTCCCGCTGACGACCTACTTCGCCAGCAGGCGCAGGGTCTCCTCGCGGGCCGGCGAGGTGTCCGCGGCCGTGCCGGCCAGGGCGCCGGCGACCGGGTGCACCATCACCTCGTCGACGCCGTACTCCACGGCGAGGTCGGCGATCCGGCCGCGTGCCGACTCGCCGTCGCCGATCACCCAGCGCTGCGCCATCGCGCGCACGAGGCCCGCGTGCTCGGCGGGTACGTCGACCGCCTCGGCCTCCTCGACCGTGCGCTGGGCCGTCAGCGGCTGGCCGGTGCGCAGGGCCAGCATCGAGAGCAGCTGTGGCAGCGCGACCCGCTCGGCCTCCTCCTGCGTGGCGGCAGCCGCGACGTTGACGGTCAGGAAGGTCTGCGGCTCCGGGTGCCTCTCGCTCGGCTGGTACGACGACCGGTACAGCTCGAGCGCCTCGGCCGTGCCCTGCCCGGCGAAGTGGTGCGCGAACACGTACGGCAGCCCCTTCTCGGCCGCCAGCCGGGCGGAGTAGTCGGACGAGCCCAGCAGCCACACCGGCGGCGCCGACGCAGCGTGCGGGGTGGCCCGTAGCGGGTGCGCTCGACCGGCGACGGACATCGACGCCCCGTCGGCGCTCATCAGCGTCATCACGTCGTCGACGTACCGCGGGAAGAGGTTCACCGGGTCGTCGCCACCCGCGCCCTGGCGCAGCGCGTAGCGGGTGAGCTGGTCGGTGCCCGGCGCCCGACCGATGCCCAGGTCGATGCGGTCCGGGTGCGCCGCCTCGAGCAGCGCGAACTGCTCGGCCACCACCAGCGGCGCGTGGTTGGGCAGCATCACGCCGCCGGACCCGACGCGGATGCGCGAGGTCGCCGCCGCCACCATCGCGATCAGCAGCGGCGGGTTGGTGGCCGCGACCGCTGGCATGTTGTGGTGCTCGGCCAGCCAGTAGCGCCGGTAGCCGAGGTCGTCGGCCACGCGCGCGAGCGACCGCGTCGCCGCTAGCGCTTCGCCGGTGGTCTGGTCGCTGCGGACGGGCACGAGGTCGAGGACGGACAGGGCAGGCAGGTCATGGCTCACGCCTGGTCAACGCCGCCGACCCGCCGGATTCATCCCGGCCGCGTTTCGCCGAGGCGAGACGGGGGATGACCGTGTGGTCACGCGTCGCCTACGGTGTGACGCGCCACTGATCGCCCACGAGGGAGAGAAATGTCCAACTACGGCAACCCGCCGCAAGACCCCTACGGCCAGCAGCCGCCTCAGGACCCGTACGGCCAGCAGCCGCCCCAGTCGAACCCGTACGGCGAGCAGCCGCCGGCCTACGGCCAGCAGCCCCACGGCCAGCAGCCCGGCTACGGCCAGCCCGCCTACGGCGCCTCGGCCCCCTACTCCCACTGGGGCAAGCGCGTCGGCGCCTTCCTCATCGACTGGCTGATCGGTGTCGTGGTGAACATCCCGGCGATCGTCGGCAACTCGATGATCAGCAGCGCGAACGCCAGCGGCGACGACGCTCCCGGCATCGCGCTGCCCCTCGTGCTGATCGGCTCGCTGCTCAGCATCGCGTTCTTCGTGTGGAACACCTGCATCCTGCAGGGCCGCACCGGGCTACTCGATCGGCAAGGGTGTCCTCGGCATCAAGCTGATCAAGGAGCAGACCGGTCAGCCGATCGGCGCCGGCATGTCGTTCGTCCGCGCCATCCTGCACATCCTGGACGCGCTGCCGTGCCTCATCGGTTACCTCTGGCCGCTGTGGGACTCCAAGCGCCAGACGTTCGCCGACAAGATCATGGGCACCGTCGTGATCGACCAGCCCAAGAACTGATCCACCGGGCTTCACGCAAGGGCGTCGCAGCGACTCGCTGCGGCGCCCTTCCTCTGTCAGTACGGTGAGGCGCCCGCACCATCCACGGAGGAGTAGACATGTCCGACTACGGCAACCCACCGCCCCAGAATCCCTACGGCCAGCAGCCGCCCTATGGCGGCGGCCCCGGCACCACAGACGCCAAGGGGTTCTTCGGAGCCCTCTTCGACTTCAAGTTCGAACACTTCGTGACACCGATGATCGTCAAGCTCGTCTACGTCCTGGCCCTGGTCGCCCTCGTGCTCGGCTGGCTCATCCTGACGGTCGCCGGCTTCGTCGACAGTCCCGGCAGCGGGCTGGTCCTGCTGGTCGTCGGCGCGCTGGGGCTCATCGTTTACCTCGCCTTCATCCGGATGACGCTGGAGTTCTACCTCGCGATCGTCAGGATGAGCGAGGACATCCACCACCGGCTCAAGCCCTGACGCGCGTCCCTCCGCTCTCCTCGATGGAGTGCGGAGGGCAGCCCATCGGTGCCGGGAACATCGGTGGTCGAGTGCCTCGCGAGGAACGAGCGAGGTGTATCGAGACCGCCACCACGCCGGGTCTCGATACGGGCCTGGCGGCCCTACTCGACCAACGAACATCTGCTCTCGCGACTCGACCACCGGAGGAAGCGCATGACGAAGACGATCCTGATCACCGGCGCGTCTGCCGGCCTCGGTGCCGAGATGGCCCGCCAGTTCGCCACGCTCGGCTACGACCTGGCCCTGTGCGCGCGTCGTACCGACAAGCTCGACGCCCTCGCGGCCGAGATCGCGACGGCCCACCCCGGCCGCCGCGTCGACGTGCGCGCTCTCGACGTGAACGACGACGACCAGGTCTTCACGGTCTTCCGCGCCTTTCGGGAGGACTTCGGCCACATCGACCGGGTCGTGGTCAACGCCGGCATCGGCAAGGGCGCCCCCCTCGGCACCGGCGGGTTCAAGGTCAACCGCGAGACCGCGATGACCAACTTCGTCGCGGGGCTGGCGCAGTGCGAGGCGGCGATGGAGGTCTTCCGCGCGCAGAACGCCGGCCACCTGGTGGTGATCTCGTCGATGTCGGCGATGCGCGGGCTGCCGAAGACGATGACGACGTACGGCGCCACGAAGGCCGCGATCGCGCACGTCGCCGAGGGCCTGCGCGCCGAGATGTACGGCAAGCCGATCAAGGTGACGGTGATCTACCCCGGCTACATCGCCTCCGAGATGAACTCCGGCGTCGCCGCCGCCGAGAACAAGATGATGGTCTCCACCGAGAAGGGCGTGCGCGCGATGGTGTCGGCCATCGAGAAGGAGAAGGATTCGGCGTGCGTGCCGCCCCTGCCCTGGGCGCCGCTCTCGCTGGTGATGAAGCACGCCCCGATGCCGATCTTCAAGCGCCTGATCTAAGTCTCCGCTGGTTGAGGTGCGACGAGCGCCAGCGAGGAGCCTCGAAACCAAGGAATCGGTGGCCTTGGCTCGAGGCTCGCTGTGCTCGTTGAAGGTCAGCAGCCGGGCGCCCGCGTCACCCCGGTGTCGACGTACGCCGTGTTGAAGACCGAAGCCGCAGGTTGAGGTGCGACGAGCGCCAGCGAGGAGCCTCGAAACCAAGGAGTCGGAGGCCTTGGCTTCGAGGCTCGCTGCGCTCGCACCTCAACCAGCGGCCGTCAACGGTAGGTGAGCAGGTCTCCCGACAGGTGGCTGTGCTCGTTGAAGGTCAGCAGCCGGGCGCCCGCGTCACCCCGGTGTCGACGTACGTCGTGTTGAAGGCCGAAGCCGCAGGTTGAGGTGCGACGAGCGCCAGCGAGGAGCCTCGAAACCAAGGAGTCGGAGGCCTTGGCTTCGAGGCTCGCTGTGCTCGTTGAAGGTCAGCAGCCGGGCACCCGCGTCACCCCGGTGTCGACGTACGTCGTGTTGAAGGCCGAAGCCGCTGGTTGAGGTGCGACGAGCGCCAGCGAGGAGCCTCGAAACCAAGGAGTCGGTGGCCTTGGCTCGAGGCTCGCTGCGCTCGCACCTCGACCAGCGGACGTCAACGGTAGGTGAGCAGGTCTCCCGAGAGGTGGCTGTGCTCGTTGAAGGTCAGCAGCCGGGCGCCCGTCGAGCCGACGACCACGCGGGTGACCCCGGTGTTGACGTACGTCGTGTTGAAGGCCGGCCAGAGCCGCGCCCGCCCGGCGAGGGCGATGCCGGGGTCGACGAGGCCGGCGCACGCGACCGCGATCGGTCCTCCGGAGCTCACCACGACGACGGTCGAGCCCGACCCGGCTGCGACTGCAGCCGACTCACGGGCCGCGTCGACTCGGGTCACGAACTGGCCCCACGACTCGGCGTACTCGTCGTCGTGGGCGGCCGAGGTCCAGCGCGCGGTCGCTGCCTCGAACGCCCGCTGGAAGCCGCGCCGGTCGAGGTTGCCCAGCGCCAGGTCGGGGTGGGCGGCGACGACTCCTAGATGGTCGAACTCGTCCCAGCCCGGGTCGTGGGTGGACTCCACGTCGCTCGACAGCCCGGCCAGCAGGGCCTCCACGGTCTCGCGGTGCCGCCGCATCCCGCCCGAGATGACCGCGTCCGGCGCGACCCCGTGCTCCCGCAGCCAGGAGCCGAGCACTCGCGACTGCTCCCAGCCGGTCTCGGAGAGCACGTCGTAGTCGTCGGCGCCGAACGACGCCTGGCCGTGCCGCACCAGCAGGAGCAGGCCCATCAGGCGATCAGCGCGCGGCAGCGCTGCTCGAGGTAGCCGACGGCCGGACCGAAGACGGCGTACCTCTCGTTGTGGGTCTGACCGTGGAAGTAGCGGTACCAGATCTGCTGGGCGATCACCGCGAGCCGGAACAGCCCGAACACCTCGTAGAACCGCCACTGCTCGGGCGTGACGGAGAAGCCCATCCGCTCGCAGTAGCGCGCCACGATCTGCTCGCGCGTCCACATGCCCGGCGCGTTCGACGGCTGCCGGCGGAACTGGCGGAAGAACTCGTCGTCGTCGTCCTGCACCCAGTAGCCCAGCGCGCCGCCGAGGTCCATCAGCGGGTCGCCGACGGTGGCCATCTCCCAGTCGAGCACGCCGACGATGCGCGACAGGTCGTCGCCGTCGAGCACCAGGTTGTCGAGCCGGAAGTCGTTGTGGATCAGGCAGCTCGCGACATCGGCGGGCTGGCGCTGGTCGAGCCAGTCGGTGATGTCGGACCAGTCCCCCATGTCGTCGGTGCGGGCGTTGCCGAGCCGGGTCGTCCAGCCGCCGACCTGCCGGGCGACGTAGCCCTCGCCCTTGCTCATCGCGGCCAGCGCGGGCACGGTGGCGACATCGACCGAGTGCAGGTCGACGAGCACGTCGAACGCGTTGCCGCACAGGGCCGCGGTCGACTCCGGGGTCATCTCGGCGGGCAGCTCGCGCCGCGGGATCACGCCGTCGACGGCCGTCATCACGTAGAACGGTGAGCCGATGACCGACTCGTCGTCGCACGACGCGACCATCGTCGGCACGAGCGGGAAGACCGGCGCGAGAGCCGCCTGGATGCGATGCTCGCGGCCCATGTCGTGGGCACCCTTCGCCTTCACCCCGGCCGGTGGCCGCCGGAGGATCACGTCGCGCTCGGGGTAGCTCAGCCGGTACGTCAGGTTGGACGCGCCGCCCTGGAACTGGCTCACCTCCGGGGTGCCGGTGAGGTCGCCGCGCACCTCCTCGGACGCGTGCTCGCGCAGCCACACCGCCACCGCTTCGACGTCGAACGCGTCCTCCTCGCGCACTGGCTTCGCGGGGTTGCCGTCACTCACCGGCCGCCTCCTGCAGCTTGCGCGCCTGCGCGCGCATCGTGGCGTCGTACGCCCGTCGGTCGGTCGTCTTCAGCGTGTACGCCGCCCGCGACGCGTCGTCGGGAAGGATCAGCTCGTCGCCCAGCTCGATGCCCTCGAGGACCGCGCGGGCGATGTCGTCGGGGCCCCACGGCGACTCCTTGACGAGCCGGCCGACCACCTGGCCGACGGTGGTGTCGCTGCCTTCCATGTGGTCGACGAGCCCGGTGCGGAAGTACGACGGGCACACCACGCTGGCCCGGACACCGAACCCGGCCAGCTCGTGCCCGGTGGTCTCGGTGAGGGCGACGACGGCGGCCTTGGTGGCGTTGTAGGAGCCCATCCCCGCGGGATGCACGAGGCCGGCGAGCGAGGCGATGTTGACGATGTGGCCGCTGCCCTGGGCCTTGAACATCGAGACGAACGCCTTCGTGCCGCGCACCGCGCCCATCAGGTTGATGTCGACGAGGCGCTGCCACTCCTCGACGGTGTCGTGGTCGAGTCGGCCGCCGCCCGCGATGCCCGCGTTGTTGATCAGGATGTCGAGTCCGCCCCAGGTCTGCTCGACGTGCGCACGCGCCGCCGCCCAGTCGTCGTCGGAGGTGACGTCGAGTGCGAGCATCGGTTTCGAGACAGGCGCTAGCGCGCCTTCCTCGACCAGCGAGGGCAGGTCTGTCCCCAGCACATCGTCACCCCGCGCTTCGAACGCCGCGACCAGCGAACCGCCGAGCCCGCCGGCAGCGCCGGTGACCAGCACGCGAGCCATCAGGAGTGCTTCCCGATCTCCAGCCGCGCGACCATGCCCTGGTGCACCTCGTCGGGGCCGTCGGCCAGCCGGAGGGAGCGGGCGTTGACGTAGGCCATCGCCAGCGGGAAGTCGTCGGACATGCCGCCGCCACCGTGCAGCTGGATCGCCATGTCGATGACCTGCTGCGCCATCCGCGGCACGGCCACCTTGATCTGGCTGACCTCGCTGAGCGCGTTGACCGGGCCGCCCTCGTCGAGCTTCCAGGCCGCGTGCAGGACGAGCAGCCGGGCCTGGTCGATGGCGATGCGGGCATCGGCGATGCGTTCGCGGTTGCCACCGAGGTTGAGGAGCGGCTTGCCGAACGCCGTACGTTCGAGGCCGCGCCTGATGGCCCGCTCGAGCGCCATCTCGGACAGGCCGATCAGCCGCATGCAGTGGTGCACGCGGCCCGGACCCAGGCGGCCCTGCGCGATCGCGAACGCCTCGCCGGGCCCGGAGAGCACGTTGGCGATCGGCACGCGTACGTCGGTGAAGCTGACCTCGCCGTGCCCGACCGGCTCGTCCTGGTAGCCCATGGTGTTGAGCAGCCGCTCGACCTTCACGCCCGGGGTGTCACTCGGGACCAGCACCATCGTGTGCCGGTGGTGCCGGTCGGCGTCGGGATCGGTCAGCCCCATGAACACGAAGATCCGGCAGTCGGGGTGGCCGACGCCGGTGGACCACCACTTGCGGCCGTTGATGACGATCTCGTCGCCGTCGACGACCGCCGTGGCGGCCATGTTGGTCGCGTCGGAGGAGGCGACGTCGGGCTCGGTCATCGTGAACGCGCTGCGGATCCGACCGTCCAGCAAGGGATCAAGCCACTCGTCGCGCTGCTCCTGGGTGCCGTAGCGCAGCAGCACCTCCATGTTGCCGGTGTCGGGGGCGTTGCAGTTGAAGACGGTCGGCGCGATCGCGGACCGGCCCATCAGCTCGGCCAGCGGGGCGTAGTCGACGTTGGTGAGCCCCTCTCCCCCGTCGGTGCCGAACCGGGCGGCGTACTCGCCGGCGTGCTCCTTGGGGAGGAACAGGTTCCAGAGTCCCTGCGCGCGGGCCTTGGCCTTGAGCTCCTCGATGAGCGGCAGCGGCTGCCACGCATCGCCCGTACGCCGACGCTCGGCGAGGTCGCGGTGGTAGTCGTCCTCGACCGGGTCGATCTCGGCGGCCATGAAGGCCGCCACCCGCTCGCGGAGCTCGGCGGCGCGGGGGAGGGGGAGAAGTCCATCCCGCGACCCTAGCCCTGCCCGATCGGGTCAGGCAGCGACGGTCAGCACGACCTGCGCCCGCTGCGGGGCGTCGAGCCAGCGGCGCCGCGCACGCAGCAGCCGGAACGCCGACCAGGCCAGGAACGGCACTGCCACGAGCACGGAGACGCGCCAGTTCGGCACCAGCGCGAGGCCGGAGAAGACGAGGCCGGTGAGCGTCGTACTGATGGCCAGGCGGGTCGAGTAGCCCACCATCACCAGGGGCGGCGCCGGGGTGGCGCGGGCGGAGCGCATGTCGACGGAGAACGGTCGCCGCCCGGCCCAGCCCATCGCCACCGCGACGACCTGGGCGATCACCACGACCAGCGTGCACGCGATGGCGGTGGCCTCGGCCGTGGTGGGCGTCCCGGCCCGCAGCGACGCGAGTACGACGGTCACGACGGCGCCGAGCGCCAGCCACTCGGCCAGCACCCAGCTACGCGCGGAGAACACCGCCGACGCTTCGACGGGCAGGCTCTCCCTCCACAGCGCGCCGCGGCCGTCGAGGCACCACGCATTGACGCCGAACAGCAGCGCGCCGCCACTCGCGACGAGGCCGGGGAGCACGGTGATCTGGGTCCAGGCGAGGCCACCGGCGAGGGCGATCGCGCCGGGGCCGAGGGCCAGCACGGTGAGGCCGCGGCGCATCGGCACCGACCTCCAGATGGAGGCCCGGTCGATGCGCACGAGCATCGAGAAGTCGCTGCGCGGGGTGGGCCGCGACGCGTGCACGCCGGACTCGATCCGCAGCTCGTCGCGGGGCACCCGCTTCGCCGCGATGTGCGCCGGCAGGATGCCGACGACCACTGCGCCGACGATCAGCACGAACTCGAGCAGGATCGCGAGCGGCCACGTCCAGGTCCAGCCGCCCGTCATCGACACCGACGTCACCAGCAGGTGCTTGGTCGGCATCGCGTCGAAGAACGGTGCCAGCCGACCGCTCAGCTGCAGCCACACGGCACCGGTGAGCGCCGACACGGTGACGGCGCGGACGACCCAGGCGCCGTGCCGGCCGCGGCGTACGGCCTCGGACGTCCACGCCACCACCTGGGCGATCGCGGTCGCGGCCAGGATCCAGAGCAGGATCGTGGGCGTGATGTACGGCAGGCCCGACGGGCCCATGGCGTAGGCGCCCGCGCCGAGCAGCGTCCAGGCCTGCAGGATCCAGGCGATGTTGAGGGGCGCCATGACGAGCGCCCCGAGGTGGTCGGTGGTCGGACTGACCGGGAACGCGACAGCGTGGTCGCGTGCGAGCAGTTCGCGGCCGCCGCCGGACGCGACCGCCGAGACGATGGCCAGGGCGAGGAAGCCGGCGAGCATGGAGGGCAGCACGAGGAGCACTCCGAACGCGTTGTCGTCACCGCCGGCGCCCGGCGCCCAGGCCGGTGCGATCGCCGCCGCGGCGGTCAGCCCGAGCAGCACGGCCAGGAAGCGGCCGGCAGCGCCCGGACGTCGTACACAACGGGCGCGGAAGGCGATCAGCTCGCGCGTCTCGGCGACAGCGCGGCGCAGCTCGGCGAGATCAGTCAAGGAGTGCGCGGTAGGCATCTGCGCCGGCCTCCCCCGACAGCTCCCCGGCCCCCAGCTCGGCAACGCGGGCGCCGCCGCGGAGCACGACGGCGGTCTCGCAGGCCTCGACCGCGAGGTCTCGCAGATGGGTGGAGACCAGGACGCAGGCCCCGCGTGCCCGGGCGTCGGCGATGACCTCGAACGTCGCCTCGACGCCGATCGGGTCGACGCCGTCGAACGGCTCGTCGAGGAGGAGCACGTCGGGACGGTGGAACGCAGCGAGGACCACCGACAGCCGGCGACCCATGCCGTGGCTGAAGCCGGCCGTGACCCGGTGCGCAGCGTCACCGAGCTCGAAGCGCTCGAGCAGCTCGCGGGCCTCGGTCTCCCACGCGGGCATCCGGCGCAACCGCGCAGCGAGCTGGAGGTGCTCCCACGGCGTCGCGCGCGGCACCAGCCCGCCGACGTCGGGGCAGTAGCCGATCAGCCGCTTCACCGTGAGCGTCTCGGTGCGTACGTCGTGCCCCAGCACCAGCGCCTGACCCGCCGTCGGCGGCACCACGCCCGCGAGCACGCGCATGGTCGTCGACTTGCCCGCGCCGTTGCGCCCCAGCAGCGCCGTCGCCTGTCCGGCGCTGGCGTGGAGGTCGACCCCGGACACGGCCTCCACCTCGCCGAAGCGGACGTGGAGGCCGCGTACGTCGACGGCGAATTCGGTCACCGGCCAAGTGTGCCCGCTGGTGGGGGTGCCTGACTGGCGTTTGTCGGATGACCCCCGTGTCAGGCAGGGAAGGACGAGCCCTTCGCCACCATGTCCGTGAGGTACGCCGTCGGCCGGAACCGCTCGCCGTACGTCTCGGCCAGCTCATCGGCCCGCGCCACGAAGGCGGCCAGGCCGATCTCGCCGGTGGCGCTCTCGTAGCCGGTCATGAACTGGGCGGCGCCGCCGGTGTTCGGCGGGAAGCCGATGCCCATGATGGAGCCGATGTTGGCGGCCGCGGCGGAGGTGAGCACGTTCTCCTCGAAGCACTTGGCCGTCTCGAGCGCCTCGATGAACAGCATCCGGTCCTTCATGTCCTGCAGCGGGATCTGGTCGGCTGCCACGGGGAACTCCTCGGCGAGACCGGACCACAGCGAGGCACGCCTGCCGTCGACGTACTCGTAGAAGCCGGCGCCCTTCAGCCGCGACGGGCGACCCAGCCCGAGCATCCTCTCGATCACGGCGGTGGCGGGGTCCGGTTCGACCTCGCGGCCGGCGTGGCGCAGGGCCTCCTCGTTCGCGATCCGGATCTTCTTCATCAGCTCCATGTTGAGCTCGTCACTGATCTGCAGCGGTCCGACGGGGAAGCCGGCCTGGGTGGCCGCCCGCTCCAGCGAGACCGGGTGCACGCCCTCGGCCAGCATCCGCAGGCCCTCGTTGATCTGGGTGCCGATGACGCGCGAGGTGTAGAAGCCGCGGCTGTCGTTGACGACGATCGGCGTCTTCCTGATCTGGCGCACGACGTCGTAGGCCTTCGCCAGCGCGAGGTCGGAGGTCTCCTGGCCGCGGATGATCTCGACCAGCGGCATCTTGTCGACGGGCGAGAAGAAGTGCAGCCCGATGAAGTCGGCCGGCCGGTCGATCCCGCCCGAGAGCTCGGTGATCGGCAGCGTCGAGGTGTTGGAGCAGAGCAACGCGTCGTCGTCGACGTACGGCGCGATCTCGGCGAAGACCTTCTGCTTCAGGGCCGGGTCCTCGAACACCGCCTCGATCACCAGGTCGCAGCCCGTCAGGTCGGCCGGGTCGGCGGTCGCCGTGATGCGGCCGAGCAGCTCGGCCTTCTTGTCCTCGGTGGAGCGGCCGCGCGAGATCGCCTTGTCCAGCAGCGCCTCGGAGTAGGCCTTGCCCTTGTCGGCACTCTCCTGCGCAACGTCCTTGAGCACGACCTCCATGCCGGCGCGCGCACACGAGTATGCGATGCCGGCGCCCATCATCCCGGCGCCGAGCACGCCGACCTTGACGGCGTTGTACGGCGGGATCCCGTCAGGTCGGAGCGATCCGGAGTTGATCGCCTGGAGGTCGAAGAAGAACGCCTGGATCATGTTCTTGGCGTTCTGGTTGACGATCAGCTTGGTCAGGTACCGGCTCTCGATGCGCGACGCGGTGTCGAAGTCCGTCGACGCCCCCTCGATCGCTGCGGACAGGATCGCGCGCTGGGCCGGGTAGACCGCGCCCTTGGTCTGCTTGCGCAGCAGCGCCGGGAAGGCCGGCAGGAACGCCGCGAGCTTGGGGTTGGTCGGGGCGCCTCCGGGCATCTTGTAACCCGGCACGTCCCACGGGTTGGCGGCCGACTCCGCGTTGGCCTTCAGCCACGCCATCGCCGCCGGGAGCAGCTCGTCCTGGCTGGCGACCAGCTCGTCGACCAGCCCCTTCTCCTTCGCCTGGGCCGGCTTGAAGCGCGTGCCCTGGAGCAGCACGTCCATCAACGCCGACTGGATGCCGAGCATGCGTACGACGCGGGTGACGCCGCCACCGCCGGGCAGCAGCCCGAGGCTGGCCTCGGGCAGGCCGATCTCGGTACGGCCGTCGTCGACGGCGATGCGGTGGTTGCAGGCCAGCGCGATCTCGAGCCCACCACCGAGCGCGGCGCCGTTGATGGCGGCCACGACCGGGCGCGGGAACCTCTCGAGCCGGCGCAGCGCCGACTTGATCGACTCGGCCGACGCGAACACGTCGGGAGCGTCGTCCTTGCTCGCCGACGACAGCAGGCTGAGGTTGCCGCCGGCGAAGAACGTCTTCTTCGCGCTGGCGACGACGACGCCCGTGACGTCGTCCTGCTCGGCGTACAGGCGGTCGACGGCGGCCTCCATCGACCGTTGGTAGAGCTCGTTCATGGTGTTGGCGCTGGCGGTCGGGTCGTCGAGGGTCAGCGTGACGATGCCGTCGGCGTCGCGGTCGTAGCGGACCGCGGTCTGGGTCTCGGTGGTGCTCATGAGGTGTCCTTCGGTTCGGCCGCTGGTTGAGGAGGGACGGAGTCCCGTCTCGAAGACCCGCGGGGCGGAGACGATGGTTTCGAGACAGGCGCTGCGCGCCTTCCTCAACCAGCGGGAGTGCTAGACGAGCTCGACAACGGTGGCGATGCCCATGCCCCCGCCGACACAGAGCGTGGCAAGGCCGCGCTTCTGGTCGCGGCGGGCGAGCTCGTCGACGAGAGTGCCGAGGATCATCGCGCCGGTCGCGCCGAGGGGGTGGCCCATGGCGATCGCGCCGCCGTTGACGTTGGTGATCTCGTGGCTGATGCCCATGTCCTGGATGAAGCGCATGGCGACGGCGGCGAACGCCTCGTTGATCTCCCACAGGTCGATGTCGGACGCCTCGAGCCCGGCCTTGGCCAGCGCCTTGCGGGCGGCCGGGGCGGGGCCGGTGAGCATGATCGTCGGGTCGGCGCCGGAGACGGCGGTGGCGATGATGCGGGCCCGCGGGGTGAGGCCGAGGTCGGTGCCGACCTGCTCGGTGCCGATGGCCATGATGGCCGCACCGTCGACGATTCCGGAGCTGTTGCCGGCATGGTGGACGTGGTCGATCTTCTCGACCCAGTGGTACTTCTCCAGCGCCACGTCGTCGAACCCGGCGTCGGCGCCCATCTGCGCGAAGCTCGGCTTCAGACCGGCCAGGCCCTCGGGAGAGGTGTCGGGGCGGATCAGCTCGTCGTGGTCGAGCACGGTGAGGCCGTTGAAGTCCTTGACGGGTACGACGGAGCCGGCGAAGTAGCCGTTGGCCCACGCCTTCGCGGCCCGGTGGTGCGACTCGGCGGCGAACGCGTCGACGGCGCCGCGGTCCCAGCCGCCGAGGGTCGCGATCAGGTCGGCACCGATGCCCTGCGGCACGAAGCCGGTGGTCAGCGCGGTGGCCGGGTCCATCGCCCACGCGCCTCCGTCGGAGCCCATCGGCACCCGGCTCATCGACTCGACGCCACCCGCGAGGATCAGGTCCTCGAAGCCGCTGCGTACGCGCTGGGCGGCCTGGTTGACAGCTTCGAGACCGGAGGCGCAGAAGCGGTTGAGCTGCACGCCCGCCACGGTCTCGGGGTAGCCGGCCGCCAGGGCCGCGGTCTTCGCGATGTCGCCACCCTGCTCGCCGATCGGGGTCACGACGCCGAGGACGATGTCGTCGACCCGGTGGGTGTCGAGGGTCGGGTTGCGGCGCTGCACCTCGTCGAGGAGGCCCACGATCAGGTCGACGGGCTTCACCTCGTGGAGGGAGCCGACGGCCTTGCCCTTCCCACGTGGGGTGCGGATGTGGTCGTACACGAATGCTTCTGCCATGACCGTCCTTGGAGGAGAGATACCTGCCTCGATTGTGACATCATCACTGTCACTATGGTCAAGGGCGACCGTGTGGCGCCTGTCACCCGACGAAGGAGTAGGTCGTGTCCGAGCCGGCTTCCGACCCCACGAGTCCCGAGAGCGTCGAGGCGGCGCATGGCCTGCTGACCCTCGACGAGCTGACCAAGCGGGTCAGCATGAGCGTGCGCAACGTGCGGTTCTACACGACCCGCGGGCTGGTGCCGCCGCCGATCCGGCGCGGCCGGTCGGGCTACTACTCCCCCGACCACGTCGCCCGGCTCGAGCTGGTCCAGGAGCTCCAGGGCCACGGCTTCACGCTGTCTGCGATCGAGAAGTACGTCGCCAACATCCCCACCTCGGCCACCCCCGAGGACATCGCCCTGCATCGAGCGATGCTGGCCCCGTGGGAGGCCGAGCGAGCCGTCGAGATGAGCCGCAAGGAGGTCACCGCCCGCGCCGGGCGCGCGCTGACCGACGAAGAGCTGGCCACTCTCAACGCGCTCGGCATCGTCTTCCCGGTCAAGCGTGGCCGCTACGAGGTGGCGGTCTCACAGCTCTCCGTGGGCGTCGGCCTCCTCGACCTGGGCTTTCCGACGGAGGCGGCGGTCGCGGCCGCAGACATCTACGCCGCGCACGGGCGGTCGCTCGCCCACGAGCTCCAGGAGCTCTTCCTGACGACCGTCTGGCCGGCGTACAAGGAGTCGGGCACCAGCCCCGAGCGGCTGCGCGAGGTCGTCGAGAAGCTCAAGCCGCTCTCGATCGCCTCGCTGGTGTCGGCGTACGAAGCCGCGATGGACGAGACCAAGCGCGAGAGCATCGCGCGGCGTACTCGATAGGACGCACGAAACCCCGCCACAGCGTGTGTGGCGGGGCGGCGTACGAAAGTTGTCGTCAGGCCTTGAAGGCGTCCTTGACGTCCTTGGCGGCGTCCTTGACCTTCTCGCCGGCGTTCTTGGCGTGCGCCTCAGACTGGTCGGCCTTGCCCTCGGCCTCGAGCCGCTCGTTGTCGGTGGCCTTGCCGGTGCCTTCCTTGGCCTTGCCACCGACCTCTTCGGCCTTGTTCTGTGCCTTGTCCGCGAGTCCCATCAGTGGTCCTTTCGTCGGGGCTGGTACGTCCAGCCAAGCACGGAACCGGTCGAGGGCAACCGTCCGTAGCGGTGAGGCGGGTCAGCGGCGACCGGAGCTGAACGACGCGGCGCTGTGCGAGCCGCCGGCACTGCTGCCCGAGCCGCCGCGGCGGGAGCGCTGGCCGCCCTGGCCCTTGGGTGCGCCCTGCTTCTGGCCACCCTGGCGCTGACCGCCACCCTGACGCTGGCCGCCCTGCTGACCGCCCGACTTCTGGCCGCCGCGGGCCCGGTTGCGACCGCCGCCGGAGCGACGAGCCCGGCCCTGGCCGGTCGGCGTCGAGCCGCCACCGGAGCCGGCGGGCACCTCGACGACGTAGCCGCCGGGCACCAGGGTGCGGTCGCCCGGCACCAGGTGGACGAGGATCGGGTGACCCGCGCCGTTGACCTTGGTGATGGTCGGCTTGATGCCGGCCGCGCGGGTGAGGTCGCGGACCTCGCGCACCTGCTCGTTGGTCATCATCGTGACGACGGTGCCCTCGGCACCGGCCCGCGCCGTACGGCCAGAGCGGTGCAGGTAGGCCTTGTGCTCCGACGGCGGGTCCGCGTGTACGACGAGGGAGACGTCGTCGACGTGGATGCCTCGGGCGGCGACGTCGGTGGCCACCAGCGTCGAGGCGTGGCCGGCGTGGAAGGCGTCCATGTTGCGGGTGCGGGCGTTCTGCGACAGGTTGCCGTGCAGCTCGACCGACGGCACGCCGAGCTTGTTGAGCTGGCGGGCCAGCGCCTTCGCGCCGTGCTTGGTGCGGGTGAAGACGACCGTGCGGCCGGGGCCACTGGTGAGGTCGACGAGCACGGGCAGCTTCTGCTCACGGCCACCGAGGTGCAGCACGTGGTGGGCCATCGTCGCGATCGGCGACTGGGCCGAGTCGGCCTGGTGGGTGACCGCGTTGGTCAGGAACCGCTTGACCAGGCTGTCGATCGCGTTGTCGAGCGTCGCCGAGAAGAGCATCCGCTGACCCGACTGAGGGGTGCGGTCGAGCAGGCGGCGTACTGACGGGAGGAAGCCGAGGTCGGCCATGTGGTCGGCCTCGTCGAGCACGGTGATCTCGATGGCCGACAGGTCGCAGTGGCCCTGGCCGATGAGGTCCTCGAGGCGGCCGGGGCAGGCGATGACGATGTCGGCGCCCTTCTTGAGGCCCTGCACCTGCGGGTTCTGGCCGACGCCGCCGAAGACGGTCTGGGTGCTGAGGCCGGCGGCCCGGGCCAGCGGTTGGAGGGCCAGCGCGATCTGGCCGACCAGCTCGCGGGTCGGAGCCAGGATCAGCGCGCGCGGCTTGCGCGGCATCGCCGGCAGCTTCGCGGCGTCGAGCCGGGCGACCATCGGCAGCAGGAACGCGTAGGTCTTGCCGGAGCCGGTGCGGCCACGGCCGAGCACGTCGCGCCCGGCCAGTGAGTCGGGCAGCGTCGCGGTCTGGATGGGAGTGGGGACGGTGATGCCCTGGTCGGCGAGAAGAGCGGACAGGGCAGTGGGCACGCCGAGGTCGGCGAAGGTCTGGGAAGACAAGGAGATTTGCTTTCGGTTGGCGTCTCGCCAACACGCGAGCCCGGCTCGAAAATTCGGCCTGGCGTTCGTGTGCCTCCATGAGGGAGGGCGCCGTCTCGAGCGTGTCGGGAACCTGCGCTGCGGTCCGGGGCAAGACTGGCCGGACTGCTGTCTACAACTGTAGTAGGTCCGACCCCGAAGCGTGGCATCGCCGCCGTTCCCGTGGGGCCGAACCATTGACACTCCGGTACTAAACCGGTTTAGTCGGAGTGTGACGCCCACCACGATCAACGACGTCGCCCGCGAGGCCGGGGTGTCGAAAGGTGCGGTGTCACTCGCGTTCAACAACCGGCCGGGGCTCGCCGCCGACACCCGCGAGCGCATCCTCGCCACGGCTCGCGAGCTGGGCTGGACCCCCAGCGCCCGGGCCCGCGCCCTCTCGGTCTCGCGGGCCCTCGCGGTCGGCCTGGTGATGGCCCGGCCGCCCGAGACCCTGCGCGCCGACCCGTTCTTCCCGTCGTTCATCGCCGGCATCGAGAGCGAGCTCTCCCGGCACGGCTACGCGCTCCTCCTCCAGGTGGTGCCCGAGCACGAGGCGGAGCACCAGACCTACCGCCGACTCAGCGACGAGGGTCGCGTCGACGGCGTCTTCGTCACCGACCTGTACGTCGACGACGAGCGCCCCGCACTCCTCGCCGAGATCGGGCTGCCGGCGGTCATCGTCGGCCCCGGCCTGTTCGACGACGACTGGCCGGCGGTCGGCGTCGACGACCAGCCCGGCATCACGGCCGCTGTCGAGCACCTGGTGGAGCTCGGGCACACCCGTATCGCGCACGTCGGCGGCCCGCCCGAGATGGTGCACGGCAGGTCGCGGCGCGAGGCCTGGGCGAGCACCCTCATGAGGGCCGGCCTCGCCGAAGGACCCTCCGTCGACGCCGACTTCTCCGCCGAGGCGGGCGCGTCCGCCACGCGTCAGCTGCTCGACCTGGCGGACCCGCCGACCGCCATCGTCTATGCCAACGACCTGATGGCGATCGCCGGCCTGTCGGTCGCACTGTCACGGGGCCTCGAGGTGCCGCGCGACCTGTCGATCACGGGCTACGAGAACACCGAGCTCGCCGCGCATGTGCAGCCGCCCCTGACCACCGTCAGCTCCGACGTCATCGGCTGGGGCCGCGCCGCCGCGCGACGGCTCCTCGAGCTCGTCGAGCAGAGGGACCCCACAGATGTCCCGCTCCAACCGCCCCGGCTGGTGGTGCGCGGGTCGACCGGCCCCGCGCCCGACTGACCCGTCCACGACGCCGCAGCAGCACCGCACCTTCCAGGCAGCACACGAATGGAGAAGCAGATGAGATCGAAGGCCACCGCAACACTGACGATGCTGGCGCTCAGCATCACCGCCGTCTCGTGCGGAGGTGGCTCGGGAGACTCCGACGGAGCCGCCACCGCCACCGGCCCGATCAAGGTCTGGCTCTCCAACAACCCCGAGGAGATCGCCTGGGGCAAGCAGATGGTGGAGGCCTGGAACGCCGAGAACCCCGACGAGGAGGTCACCGCCCAGGAGATCCCGGCCGGCAAGACGTCCGAGGAGGTCATCGGCGCGGCGATCACCGCCGGCAACGCGCCCTGCCTGGTGTTCAACACCTCGCCGGCCGCCGTACCCCAGTTCGAGAAGCAGGGCGGCCTGGTCGCCCTCGACAGCTTCGAGGGCGGTGCGGAGTACGTCGAGACCCGCAGCGGCGACGTGGCCGAGCAGTACCAGTCGCCCGACGGCCAGTACTTCCAGATCCCGTGGAAGTCGAACCCGGTGATGATCTTCTACAACAAGGACGTCATGAAGCAGGCCGGTGTCGACCCCGAGAACCCGCCGCTCGCGACGTACGACGAGTTCCTCGCCACGTCGAAGAAGATCGTCGACAGCGGTGCCGCGGAGGCGGCCATCTGGCCGGCCCCGACGAGCGAGTTCTTCCAGTCCTGGTTCGACTTCTACCCGCTGTACGCCGCCGAGACCGGCGGCCAGCAGCTGGTCGAGGACGGCGAGGCGACGTTCGACTCCGAGCAGGGAGCGGCCGTCGCCGACTTCTGGGCCACGATGTACGCCGACGGCCTGGCGCAGAAGGAGAAGTACAACGGCGACTCCTTCGCCGACGCGAAGGCCGCGATGTCGATCGTCGGCCCGTGGGCCATCTCGGTCTACGGCGACTCGGTCAACTGGGGTGCCGCGCCGGTGCCCACGTCGGCCGGCACCAGCCCGGAGGAGACCTACACGTTCTCCGACGCGAAGAACATCGGCCTCTACTCCGCCTGCGAGAACCAGGCGACCGCGTTCGAGGTGCTCAAGTTCGCCACCAGCGAGGAGCAGGACGGCCAGCTCCTCGAGCTGACCGGCCAGATGCCGCTGCGCACCGACCTGCAGTCGACGTACCCGGACTACTTCGCCGAGAAGCCCGAGTACGAGACGTTCGCGGACCAGGCCTCGCGCACCGTCGAGGTGCCGAACGTGCCGAACTCCATCGCGATCTGGCAGGCGTTCCGCGACGAGTACACCAAGTCCGTCATCTTCGGCGAGGAGCCCGTCGACGCGGGGCTGACCGCAGCGGCCGACGAAGCCACCAGCCTCGCCGGCGAGTCCTGAGCGACACCGCGATGACCACGACCGGCGCGGCCGCGGGGACGGGTGCACCCCCGGGCACGCCCCCACGTTCCCGCACCAGGCTGGCGGCCCTGCTGGGCCGCCAGCCCCTCGGGATCGTGCTGGCGGCGCCGTACGCCATCTTCCTCGCCGCGGTGTTCGCGTACCCCCTGGGGCTCGCGGTGTGGATCAGCTTCCACGACTACTTCTTCGCCGCGCCGGGAGCCGACGTCGAGCGGCCGTTCGTGGGGCTCGACAACTACACCGAAGTGCTCGGCGACCCTGCCGTTCGACGCTCGTTCCTCAACGTCCTGCAGTTCCTCGTCATCAACGTGCCCCTGACGGTCGCGCTCTCCCTGCTCCTCGCCGCGGCGCTCAACGGGGCCATCCGGGGCCGGGGCTTCCTGCGGGTCGCCTACTTCGTCCCCTACGTCACCGCCAGCGTCGCGCTGGTGTCGGTGTGGCTGTTCCTGTTCAGCCAGAACGGCATGGTCAACCAGCTGCTCGGGGGTCTGGCGCCGGACCCCTCGTGGCTGGTCAACAAGGCCCTGGCGATGCCGGTGATCGCGATGTTCGTGACCTGGAAGCAGCTCGGCTTCTCCGTCCTGATCTACCTCGCCGCGCTGCAGAACGTCCCGAAGGAGCTCTACGAGTCGGCGGCGGTCGACGGCGCCGGCCAGGCGAAGTCGTTCTGGCACGTGACCGTGCCGGGCGTCCGTCCGGCCACGACGCTGGTGCTCATCCTGGCGATCATCACCGGCGCCAACCTCTTCACCGAGCCCTACCTGCTCACCAACGGCGGCGGCCCCAGCGGCGCCTCCGCGTCACCGGTCCTCGTGATGTACCAGAAGGGCATCGAGCAGGGCACTCCCGACACCGCCGCGGCGATCGGCGTCCTGCTGGTGATCGGCGTCCTGCTGATCGCGCTGGTCAACAAGTATCTGCTGGAGAGGGACTGACATGACCCGGATCCTTCGGCACCTGGTGCTCTTCCTCGGCGCGCTGATGTTCCTCTTCCCCTTCTACTACATGTTCGTCACGTCGGTGCAGAAGGAGCCCGACACGTCGCTCGCGGGGCGTGTTCCCCACCGGTGGCTTCACGCTGGACAACTACGTGCAGATCAACGAGCGGATCAACCTGCTCCAGTCGCTGGTCAACTCGGGGATCTTCACGGGCGGCGTACTCCTGGGCACCGTCGTGTTCGGCGTCCTCGCCGGCTACGCCCTGGCCCGGCTGCAGCTTCCGCGGCCGCGGCACGCTCTTCTCGGTGATGCTGCTGGTCCAGATCGTCCCGTTCCAGCTGCTGATCATCCCGATCTACGTGATGATCGTGCGCACCTACGGGCTCTCCGACTCCTACCTCGGCATGATCCTGCCGTTCCTGATCAACTCGACCGCGGTGTTCCTGTTCCGGCAGTTCTTCCTGCAGCTGCCCGAGGACCTCTTCTCGGCCGCCCGGCTCGACGGAGCCAGCGAGCTGCGCATCCTGTGGTCGGTGGCGCTGCCGCTGGTCCGCCCGGCGATGCTCACCGCGATCCTGCTTCACGTTCATCGGGCCGTGGAACGAGTTCCTGTGGCCGTTCCTGGTCACCAAGGACACCGACATGCAGCCGCTCGCGGTGTCGCTGGCCAACTACATCAGCAACATCGCCGGCCGTGCCGACAACCCGTACGGCGCGATCCTGGCCGGCGCGGTCGTGCTCGCCGCTCCCGCGGTCGTGCTGTTCGTCGCCTTCCAGAAGCACTTCACGACCTCCGACATCGGGTCGGGAGTCAAGGGATGACCTTGCCTCACCGCAGCCCGCCGCTCCCACCGAACGGACGACCCCATGAACCGCCATCCCGTACGCCGCTGGGCGCCGCGCCACAGCGGTCACCGGCCACGCTCGCCCTGGGCATCGCCCTGTCGGCCGGCGCGACGCCGACCGTCGCGACCGCCGACCCCAGCACGCCTCGTCGGCGCTGACCAACCTCGACCACCTCGACTGGCTGAGCGTCCCGGTCACGCCACCCGCCCAGGAGGGCCACACGACGTACCGCCTCGCGGAGGAGCCGTCGATCGGGACGCTGTGGACCTACGCCGAGCCGAACCCCGACGGCAGCTACCGCCACGTCGGCGGCGGCACCTACGACCCGGCCACCGACACCTGGGGCCAGGGCGCGTTCAACGCCGACGACATGACCCGCGCGGCGGTCGTCTACCTGCGCCACTGGCAGGACACCGGCGCCGCGGCCAGCCGCGACGCGGCGTACGAGATGCTGCGCGGCGTCACCTACCTGCAGACCGCGACCGGCCCGAACGCCGGCAACGTGGTGCTCTGGATGCAGCCCGACGGCACGCTCAACCCGAGCGCCGAGCCGGTCGAGCTGCCCGACCCCTCCGACAGCGACGCGTCCTACTGGGTGGCGCGCACGATCTGGGCCCTCGGTGAGGGCTACGCCGCGTTCGCCGAATCCGACCCGGAGTTCGCAGCGTTCCTGCGCGACCGGCTCGAGCTGTCGATCGACGCCGTCGACCGGCAGGTCCTCGACGCCTACGGCGACCACCTCGACATCGACGGCCAGCGCACGCCCGCCTGGCTGATCGCCGACGGCGCGCGACGCCTCGGCGGAGGCCGTGCTCGGGCTCTCGGCGTACGTCGACGCGGGCGGCTCGGCGACAGGCCCGCACCGTCCTGGCGAAGCTGAGCAAGGGCATCGCCGATCTGTCCGGCGGCGACGCGCAGACCTGGCCGGTGGGCGGCATCCGCCCGTGGGCGCTCTCGCGCTCGCTGTGGCACGGCTGGGGCTCGCAGATGCCGGCCGCGCTGGCCCGCGCCTCGGTCACGCTCGATGACCCCAGCCTGGCCCGGCCCGCCATCAAGGACTCGTTCACGTTCGACCCGTGGCTGCTGACCTCCGGCGGCCCCGACAACGGCCGGATGCCGACCCGCGGCGACGCCTCGCAGATCGCGTACGGCGCCGACTCGCGGCTGCAGTCGCTGCTGGCGACAGCGGACGCGACCGGGCAAGGACTCCGCCCGCCAGCTCGCCGGCATCGTCGCCGCCTGGTTCTTCGGCGCCAACCCCGCCGGCGAGGCGATGTACGACCCCGCCACCGGCCGGACGTTCGACGGCATCTCCTCCGAAGGCGTGATCAACCGCAACTCCGGAGCGGAGTCGACGATCCACGGGCTGCTCGCCGATGATCGCGCTCGACGAGGAGCCCGCCGTCGCCGAGCTGGCCCGGACCGCGACGATCACGGATCGCGAGGGCACCGTGACGGTGCAGGCCGAGGACGGCGCCCTCTCCGGCGACGCGGCCGCCGTCGTACCCCCGTCACTGTGGACCGAGGAGTCGCTGTTCAGCGGCACCGGCTACGCCGCGCTCGGCGACGGCGGTTCGGTCACCATGACGCTGCCCGAGCACAGCCGCTCGCTGGTCATCCCGGTGATCGACCTGCGGCCGGGCAGCGAGCCGTCACGACGTACCGCGCGGGCCACAGGAGGCTGGGCTCCGTCGACTCCGGCGACATCGGCGCGCAGGGCGACTCGCCCGCCCCCGGCGCGCTGCTCCCGGTGACGCTGCCGAAGGCCCTCAAGGCGGGGGCGACCACGCTGACCGCGACCACGTCGACCGGCGCCGGCGACCCGGCCGCCCTCGACGCCGTGATGTTGGAGCCGCTCGTCTCGCGCCTGGTGCTGGAGGGCAACGGCCACACCACCGTGCTGCTGCGCAGCGCATCGTCCAGGGCCGAGCGCGTGCAGGTGCGGGTGCCCGGCACCCGGTCCCGCGATCGTCGCGCGTACGACGGCCGTGGCAGGCTCGTCGAGCGCCGGCCCGCCACGTCGACCAGGGTGTCGGTCGCCGTACCTGCCGGAGGGTTCGTCCTGGTCCGTCGATAGCCCGCCCCCTGCACGTTCCAGCACGCACCGAATGAGGAGCCATGTCTTCACCGACCGCACCGGCCAGCTTCCCGCTGGGTCCCTTCACGCCGTACGACGCAGAACCCGATCCTGCAGCCCGCAGGGCGACGGCTGGGAGTCCGCGAACGTCTACAACCCGGCCGCCATCGTCAAGGACGGCAAGGTCGCGCTGCTCTACCGCGCGCACGCCGACGACATCGTGTCCTACGTCGGCCTGGCCACCAGCGACGACGGCATCCACTTCGAGCGGCACCCGGAGCCGGTGCTCTCGCCGACGCGAGCCCTACGAGGAGTTCGGCGCCGAGGACCCGCGCGTCAGCGAGATCGACGGCACCTACTACCTGACCTACACCGGCTGGGACCGGACGTCCGCGCAGCTGTGCCTGGCGACGTCGACCGACCTGGTCACGTGGACCAAGCACGGTCCGATGTTCCCCGACTTCAACACGTTCCTGCCGCAGGGCAACGGGCAGGACGCGCCGTGGAGCAAGGCCGGCGGCATCCTGCCGGTGCCGATCGACGGGCGCTACCTCATGTACTTCGGCGAGGGCTCGATCTACCACGCGTGGTCCGACGACCTGATCCACTGGACCCCGGGCTCCAACGACGAGCCGATCATGGTCCCGACGGCACCCGGCACGTTCGGCGAGTTCCTCGTCGAGGTCGGGCCGCCGCCGGTCATCACCGACAACGGGCTGATCCTGCTGCTGCACAACGCGGCGGTGAAGAATCCCGACGGCGTCGGTGCGCTACTCCTGCGGGCAGCTGCTCTTCGACCCCGCCTCCCCGACCGAGATCCTGGCCCAGATGAACAAGCCGTGGCTCGAGCCGTCGACGTACGAGGACACGCACGGGCTGGTCTCGAACGTGACCTTCGTCGAGGGCCTGGTGCACTTCAAGGGCACCTGGTTCGCCTACTACGGGCAGAGCGACTCGACGCTGGGTGTGGCCACCTACGAGGTCGGGACCCGCTACTCCAGGCTGGGCGGCGATGAGCGGCTCTCCCGCGCACGCCCGGTGGCTCGAGGGCGAGGGCGACCGGCTGCTCGACTTCAGCCGGGCCTCGCGCCACCCGGCGGGTGGGTTCGCGTGGCTCGACGACGCCGGCCGGCCGGACCTCGACCGACCCGTCGAGCTGTGGATCACCTGCCGGATGACGCACGTCTTCTCGCTCGGGCACCTGATGGGCCGCCCGGGCAGCGGGCTGCTGGCCGACCACGGGCTGGCGGCGCTCGCCGGGCGTTTCCGCGACGCCGACGAACGGCGGCTGGTACGCCGCGGTGACGCGCGACGGGCCGACCGGCCGCGAGAAGTCGGCGTACCCGCACGCGTTCGTCGTGCTCGCCGCCGCCAGTGCCACGTGCGCCGGGCGGCCGGGGGCTCGCGAGCTGCTCGACGAGGCGCTAGTCGGTGCTGCTGACGCGCTTCTGGGACGACGAGCACGGGATGGTCGTCGAGGAGTGGGACGAGACGTTCTCGACGCTCGACGCCTACCGCGGCGTGAACGCCAACATGCACACCGTCGAGGCCCTGCTCGCCGCGTGCCGACGCCACCGGCGACCGCACCCTGCTCGACAAGGCGCTCCGCATCGTGACCCGGGTCGTGCACGAGCTCGGCCCGGCCCACGAGTGGCGGCTGCCCGAGCACTTCGACGAGCAGTGGACGCCGCTGCTCGACTACAACATCGACGCCCCGGCCGACCCGTTCCGCCCGTACGGCGCGACGATCGGCCACTGGCTCGAGTGGGCGCGGCTGGCCCTGCACCTGCGGGCCGCGCTCGGCCCGTCCGCCCCTGCGTGGCTGCTGGACGACGCCGTCGCCCTGTTCACGCCTCCGTGCGCGAGGGCTGGGCCGTCGACGGCGCCGACGGGTTCGTCTACACCGTCGACTGGGCGGGCAGCCGGTCGTGCGCGAGCGCATGCACTGGGTCGCCGCTGAGGCCACCGCGACCGCAGCCGCGCTGCTGCGCAGCGACCGGCGACGCGTCGTACGCGCAGTGGTACTCGACCTGGTGGGACCACGTCGCCGAGGTCTTCATCGACCGCGACCTCGGCTCGTGGCGGCACGAGCTCGACGCGCAGAACCGCCCCAGCGCCGTGGTGTGGAGCGGCAAGCCCGACACCTACCACGCGTTCCAGGCGACCCTGATCCCCCGGCTGCCGCTGGCCCCGACCCTCGCCGCAGCGCTGCGCGACGGGCTGCTGGCCTGACGATCCCCCGGTGGTCGGTGGCTCACTGCACCCCTCGTTGCTCGAGTGCCGCAGCGACCTCGGTGGTCGAGTGCCGAGCGCAATCCTCGGTGGTCGAGTGCCGAGCGAGGAACGAGCGAGGTGTATCGAGACCACCACCAGACCGGCCGGGTCTCGATACGGGCCCCAGCGGCCCTACTCGACCACCGAAAAGACATCGGTGGTCGAGTGCCGAGCGAGGAACGAGCGAGGTGTATCGAGACCCGGGTCCACCGAGACCCGTCGTTATCCACAGGCCGGCGGCACGGCGCTTGCGGACCACCCTCCCGCACCTCACGCTCGTGCGATGCCGTACGCCTACATGCTCGAGTGCTCGGACGGCTCTCTGTACGTCGGCAGCACTCGCCTCCTGGAGGCCCGCGTCCATCAGCACCAGATCGGCATGGGAGCCGACTACACCCGCGAGCGCCTGCCGGTCACGCTTGTCTGGAGCGAGGAACACGAACACGTCGGTGCCGCCTTCGCCCGCGAGAAGCAGATCCAGAACTGGAGTCGCGCCAAGCGGCTCGCGCGGTCGAGTGCCCGCGAGGGCGAGTGACGGCGCCCTAGACCCGAGGTTCAGTCGAGCAGACAGCAGTTACCTGAGTGGGCCGGGTCTCGATACGGGCCTGGCGGCCCTACTCGACCAACGAGAGACATCGGTGGTCGAGTGCCGAGCGAGGAACGAGCGAGGTGTATCGAGACCACCACCAGACCGGCCGGGTCTCGATACGGGCCTAGCGGCCCTACTCGACCAACGAGAGACATCGGTGGTCGAGGCCGAGCGAGGAACGAGCGTACTCGACCAACGAGACATCGGTGGTCGAGTGCCGAGCGGCGCGATGTCGAGACCAACGAGGCCGGTCTCGATGAGCCCACCTCTACCGACCACGAAGAGACATCGGTGGTCGAGTGCCGAGCGAGGAACGAGCGAGGTGTATCGAGACCACCACCGGCCGAGTCAGCTGAAGGAGAGCACCCCGTCGTCGATCGGGGCGCGGCGGATCGAGCGGACGTCGTACAGGTAGTTCTGGCGCAGCTTCCAGGGCTCGACGTCGCCCTGCTTGGGCAGCTGGTCGATCGCGCGCAGGACGTAGCCGGCCATGAAGTCCATGAAGGGCAGCCGCTCGACGTCGGGGTCGTCGACGGGTACGACGACGCGCCGGCCGTGCTCGTCGAGGTGGCCGAGCACGCGGCACACGAACTCCGCCACCAGGTCGGCCTTGAGCGTCCACGACGCGTTGGTGTAGCCGATCGTGTAGGCGAAGTTCGGCACGCCCGACAGCATCAGCGCCTTGTAGGCCATCGTGTCGGGCAGCGTGACGGGCGACCCGTCGACGACCAGGTCGATGCCGCCGAAGGCCACCAGGTTGAGGCCGGTGGCGGTGACGACGATGTCGGCCTCCAGCAGCTCGCCCGACTCGAGCAGCACGCCCTTCTCGGTGAAGCGGTCGATGGTCGCGGTGACCACCGAGGCGTCGCCGCGCGAGATCGACCGGAAGAGGTCGCCGTCGGGCACCAGGCACAGCCGCTGGTCCCACGGGTCGTAGACCGGCTTGAAGTGCGTGTCGACGTCGTAGCCCTCGGGCAGCGCCTTGACCGTCGCCTTGCGGATCAGCCCGCGCATGAAGGCCGGCCGCCGCTGCGAGAGCTGGTAGATCCCGGTGGCGACGCCGACGTTCTTCCACCGTGTGACGGAGTACGACGCCCGCTCCGGCAGCACCCTGCGCAGCCCGCGCGCGATCTTGTCGACCGCCGGCAGCGACAGGATGTACGTCGGGGAGCGCTGCAGCATCGTCACGTGCCCGGCGCCGGAGTCGGCCAGCGCCGGGACCAGCGTCACGGCGGTCGCGCCGGAGCCGATGACGACCACCTTCCTGCCCGCGTAGTCGACGTCCTCGGGCCAGAGCTGCGGGTGGATCACCCGGCCCGCGAAGTCTTCGATGCCCTCGAAGTGCGGCGTGAAGCCCTGGTCGTAGTCGTAGTAGCCACTCGTGCACCAGAGGAAGTCGCAGGTCATCGCGAACGGTGCGCCGTCGCGGGTGCCGGTGACGGTCCAGCGCGCCGTGTCGCTGTCCCACGACGCGCCCGTGACGTGGGTGGAGTACTGGATGTGCTCGTCGACGGCGTACTCGCGGGCGGTCTCGCGGACGTACTCAAGGATCGACGGCCCGTCGGCGAGCGCCTTGTCGCCGCGCCACGGCTTGAAGCGGTAGCCGAGGGTGAACATGTCGGAGTCGGAGCGGACGCCCGGGTAGCGGAACAGGTCCCACGTGCCGCCGCTCGCCTCGCGGCGCTCGAGGATCGCGTAGCTGCGGTGCGGGTGCTCGCGGCTGAGCTGGCAGGCCGCGCCGATGCCCGAGAGGCCGGCGCCGACGAGCAGTACGTCGACGTGGTCTGTCATGCCTGGACCGCCGTGCCGTGGTGGATCAGGTCGTCGACGCCGTCGATGCCCCACGCGGCCAGGGCGGCCCTGGTGTGGGTGCCGGCGGCCGGCGGGGGCGGGTGGCCGAGCTCGGCCGGAGTGCGCGAGAAGCGGGGCGCCGGCGCGGGCTGGGTGAGCCCGTGGGCCTCGACGAAGGTACGGCGCGCGGCGAGGTGTGGGTGGCTCGCGGCCTCGGACAGCGTGATGATGCCCGCCACGCACGCGTCGGTGCCCTCGAGGAGCGCGACCCACTCGGCCTGCGTCTTCTCCTTGAACCGCGCGGTCAGCGCCTCGCGCAGGGCCGGCAGGTTGGCCGGGTCGTCGCGGTCGGGCAGGTCGACGTCGAGCAGCCGCACGAGCTCGGCGTAGAACTGCGGCTCGAGGGCCCCCACCGACATGTGCCGACCGTCGGACGTCTCGTAGAGGTCGTAGTAGGGAGTGCCGCCGTCGAGGAGCCCGGACGCCCGGCGCTCGCGCTGGAGCCCCACGGCCGACAGAGTGACCGCCATGGCGTTGAGGTGCGCCGTACCGTCCACGATCGCGGCGTCGACGACTTGCCCCTGGCCGCTGACGCGGGCTTCGAGGACGGCGGCGAGCACGCCGATCACGAGGTAGGTCGAGCCACCGCCGAAGTCGCCCACGAGGTTGCTCGGGAAGTGCGGCCGGTCGCGGTCCTGGCCGAGACCGAAGAGGGCGCCGGTGATGGCGATGTAGTTCATGTCGTGCCCGGCTGCCTGGGCGAACGGACCGTCCTGGCCCCACCCGGTCATCCGCCCGTAGACGAGTCGCGGGTTGCGCGCGAGACACTCGTCGGGACCCAGCCCGAGGCGCTCCATCGCGCCGGGCCGCATCCCCTCGACGAGCACGTCGGCCCCCTCGACCAGGTCGAGCACGACGCCCGCCGCGGCGGGGTCCTTGAGGTCGAGCGCGACGCTGGGCCGGCCCCTGGTCGTCACGTCCTGGTCGTTGGCCGGGAAGACCCCGCCGGATGGGCGCTCGACGCGGATCACGTCGGCTCCGAGGTCAGCCAGGATCATGCAGGCGTGCGGGCCCGGGCCGATGCCGGCGATCTCGACGACCTTGATCCCGCGCAGTGGTCCGGTGCCCTGTCCGAGCGCGTAGTCCATGCCGCGATCATGACAGAACCACTGTCAGGGTTGAAGAAGTCCGTTCGCCCGGTTTGAAGGGTGCCGAACGAGGGAACGTGGCTCCCATGACGGGAACGACCCGATGAGCATCAACGTCATCCACCAGGCGTTCGCCCAGGCCAAGTCAGACGTGGCCGAGGGCTGCAGCCGGCTCAAGACCGACCGCGACGCGATCGACAAGCGGGTGACCGGCTTCCTCGGCAGCGGCTGGACGGGGGTCGCCGCGGACTCCTTCGTGGACGCCTGGGGCGACTGGCGGCTCGCCGCGACCGACGTACTCGACGGGCTGACCGCCATGGGCGAGCTCCTCGATGCGGCCCACAAGGACTTCATCGAGTCCGACGAGTCGTCCCAGCAGCAGCTCGACCAGCTGTCCGCCCGACTCATCGACCGGCTCGGAGGCTAGCCATGGCTGACGCCAACCGCTTCACCGTCGACTCCGACGAGCTCGACTCCGTCATCGCCGACGTCGAGAAGACCGAGTCAGCCCTCCAGACCCTCACCGACGACCTGGAGCGGCAGATCAAGGCGCTCCAGTCGGTGTGGGAGGGCCTGGCCGCCGACGCCCAGGTCGCAGCCCAGAGCGAGTGGGACCAGGGCATGGCCGCCATGCGTACGGCGCTGCTCGAGCTCCGCCAGGCGGCGCGCCAGGCCCACGGCAACTACACGGGGGCGGCGACGTCCAACGTGTCGATGTGGGAGAGCCTGTCGTGAAGCTCGAGGTCGACGCGGGCGGCTACGACACCGCGGCAGAGGCGTTCGTCAGCGGCAACAAGCTGGTCGCGGGCGGCTACGGCACCCTGACGTCCAAGCTCGGCGGGTACGGCGCGATGGGCGGCGACGACAAGTCGTCCGAGGACTTCGTCAACAACTACGACCCGGCGGCCGCCGAGGTGGTGGCCGGCATCGCCGAGCTGGCCACGGCGTTCGGCACCCTGGCCGAGGTCACCGCCGAGTCGGGCAACAACCACCGCAACGCCAACGCCGGCTCGGTCTACAAAGGGGCGGCGCCGGGTGGCTCCGACAAGGCGCCCGCCCCCGAGACCGTCAGCTCGTTCACCCCGCCGAGCTCGCTCGGCTCCGACAACTCCGACATGCCGGAGTTCTGGAACCTCATCGTCGACCACCTCCAGGGCTGGGCGTGGCCCAGCGCCGACGTCGACAAGCTGCGCGAGGCGGCCGGGGCGTGGCGCACCATGGCCGGCGACCTCGAGCGCGCGCCCGGACACGCGGACGGCGCGAAGGCCCAGCTCACGACTCAGAAGTCGCCCGAGATCTCGCTGGCGACCAGTGCGATCTCCGACATCAAGCAGGCATCCAAGGACCTGGCCGCCGAGTGCAAGAGCCTCGCCGAGTCGTGCGACGAGTACGCCACCAAGGTCGAGACCACGCGCGAGGTCGTCATCGGCCTGCTCAAGGACCTGGCCATCGAGATCGGCGCCACCGCCGTCGTCAGCGGCGTCCTCAGCTTCGTCACGTTCGGCGGCGCGGCCGTGGTCGGCGCGGGCGTCGCGGTCCAGCGCGCGATCTCGTGCGCCCGCCGCGTCATCGCCGCCATCAAGGCGATCAAGGCCATCAAGGCCATCGCGACCCTGGCTCGCGCGGCGTCGAAGGTGAAGGGCGTCCGCACCGTCCTGCGCAGGTTCCAGAGCGCCCGCAAGCTGCGCCACAAGCCCACCGGCAAGCTCCCTCCCAAGGGCAAGCCGAACTCCTACGGCTACGACAAGTCCGGCAACCGGATGCCGTACGCCAACAGCCGGCCGTCGTACGGCAAGGGCCAGGTCGACGAGGTCTGGAACAAGGCCAAGGACGAGGCCGGCGAGGTCTGGGTCCGCAACAAGGACGGCGAGCTGGTCAAGATCGACTGGAAGCCCGGCCAGCCTCGCGAGGGCAAGTGGGACATGGGCCACAACGCGGGCCGCGAGTACCGCGACCTGAGAGACGACTACCTCAGCGGCAAGATCTCCAAGGAGGAGTTCGTCGCGGAGGTCCAGAAGGCCGGCAACTACCGGGTGGAGCATCCGGGCCGCAACCGCTCGCACGTCGACGAAGCCCCGTAGCCACCGGTTAGGGTCGCGGCATGGGTTTCCTGAAGAAGAGCAAGGGCGAGGACTCCGCCGTCTACGGCGCGGCGTCGCGGGGTTCGTACGACGAGTTCGACGCGGCCTACGAGGCCGGTGACGCGACCCTGGACTTCTCCGGGAGGTCGCTGCTCGGCCTGGCACTCGGCAACGACGACCCGGCCGCACGGGTGGCGATCGCCAACCGGCTGCTCGACGACGGTGCCGACGTCTCCAAGCACGGCAACGAGCTGCACATCCTGCTCGGTGCCACCGCGCACGACTTCGAGACCGAGCCGGCGCTGCTGAAGCGGATGCTCGACGCCGGGGCCGACGTCAACGGCGTCGTCCCGAAGTTCGGCACCCCGCTCGAGGCGCTGTCCGACGTGTTCAAGTTCAGCGACGCGACGCTCGCGCCGTTCTACGACGTCATCTTCGAGCGGCCCGACCTCGACCTGCTCAAGCAGGGCAACTTCGACAAGTCGGTCTACGCCAACCTCAAGCAGGTCTCGGCCAAGCGGGCCGACCTGCTGGCGCGCGCGCAGGCCTACCTCACCGCGCGCGGCATCCCGATCCCCGAGTAGCACCCGACACGGAGGCGACATGTCGAGCACCATCGAGTTCATCCCCGACGCCGGCGCGTGCCTGGTGTCCAACAACGTCGTGACCGGCGCCGGCCGGGTCCGCTGGATGGTCCGCGAGGAGTCGAGGGCGGCGGCCGACAACGGCTGGCGGATCTTCAGCGACATCGACACCAGCGAGTACCTCCACGACGCCGACAACATGCAGATCGTCGACTTCAACCTGGTCTGCGAGCTCGAGCCCGCCGTCATCGGCATCTGGGACCTCCCGGTCGGCTCCGACCTCCAGATCGTCGACGAGGGCGAGGGCATCAAGATCGTGGAGACCGCCACCGGCCGGGAGATCCCGCGCGAGGACCTGTACGTCCCCGACTTCCCGGGCTGAGCCGATGACCGACGCAGGCACCCTCGGCAACCCCGACCGTCCCGACCCGTTCACCGAGCTCACCGGCGACCCCGAGGCGGCGCGGCTGCTGCGCACCAACCTGACCGCCATCGCCGAGCAGCACCAGGGCACGGCCATGGGCCAGCTGGTGCGCGACGTGCTCGCGGGCCGCCGTACGGTGCGCGACCTCGAGGCCGACCCGGCGTTCATGGAGCTCACCCGCGCAGGCGTCCAGCAGTACCAGGACTACTGGGACTCGCTGACCGAGGAGGAGAAGGACGAGCTCATCATCGACGCCGAGACCAGCCTCCACGAGCAGGACCGCTGAGGGCTTGCAACTAGTTGCATAGGGGTGCCACACTCCCTCCCGTGGCCCTCGAACACGCCCTCCTCGTCGCCCTGCGCGAACAGCCCGCGTCCGGGCTCGACCTCGCGCGGCGGTTCGAGAAGTCGATCGGCTACTTCTGGCACGCCACGCACCAGCAGATCTACCGGGTGCTCGCCCGGATGGACGCCGACGGCTGGGTGAGCGTCGAGGCGGTCGCGCAGACCGGCAGGCCCGACAAGAAGGTGTACGCCGTGTCGCCGGCCGGCGAGCGGGTGCTGGCCGACTGGCTGGCCGAGCCGACCCCCGCCGAGACGTTCCGCAGTGCGCTGGCCGTGAAGCTGCGCGGCGCGTCGTACGGCGACCGGGAGGCGGTGCTCGCCACGGTCCGTGACGCGGTGGCCGACCACCGGACCCGACTCGCGCACTACGAGCAACTGGCGAAGCGCGACTACCCGGAGCCCACGCGGCTGACGGAGCACGAGCTCGACCAGTACCTCGTGCTGCGCGGGGGCATCCGGCTGGAGAAGTTCTGGATCGACTGGCTCGACGAGTACCTCTCTGCACATGTGGGTCTCGATACGCCCGGGTCTCGATACACCCCCTCGTTCCTCGGGGGCACTCACCACCACGCGGCCTCCCGGAAGGCAACCCATGACCTACGACCACCTGCTCTCGCCGCTGACCATCGGCTCGCTGACGATGCGCAACCGGGTCGTGATGGGCTCGATGCACACCGGGCTCGAGGACCACCCGTGGGACATCGACAAGCTCGCCGCCTACTTCGCGGAGCGGGCCCGGGGGGAGGTCGGGCTGATCGTCACCGGCGGCTACGCGCCGAACAAGCGCGGCTGGCTCAAGCCCTTCGGCTCCGAGATGACCACCCGGCTCCAGGCGATGCGGCACCGGCGGGTGACCGACGCGGTGCACGAGGAGGGCGGCGCGATCGCGCTGCAGGTGCTGCACGCGGGGCGCTACGCCTACCACCCGTTCAGCGTCAGCGCGTCGACGAAGAAGTCGCCGATCACGCCGTTCAAGCCGTCGGCCCTGTCGGCGAAGGGCGTGGACCGCACGGCGAGCGATTTCGCGAACGCCGTGCGGCTGGCGAAGAAGGCGGGCTACGACGGCGTCGAGATCATGGGGTCCGAGGGCTACCTCATCAACCAGTTCCTCGCCGCGCGCACCAACGACCGCTCCGACGCGTGGGGAGGTACGCCGGTCAAGCGGATGCGGCTGCCGGTCGAGATCGTCCGCCGGGCGCGTGAGCAGGTCGGCCCGGACTTCCCGATCGTCTACCGGATCTCGCTGCTCGACCTGGTCGAGGGCGGGCAGAGCTGGGACGAGGTCGTCGAGCTGGCGCTCCGGCTGGAGGAGGCCGGCGTCAGCGTGCTCAACACAGGCATCGGCTGGCACGAGGCGCGGGTGCCGACGATCATCACGCAGGTGCCGCGCGGGGCGTGGCGCAGCGCGACCGCCCGGCTCAAGGCCGAGGTGTCGGTGCCGGTGTGCGCGAGCAACCGCATCAACACCCCCGAGCTGGCCGAGTCGGTGCTGGCCTCCGGCGAGGCAGACCTGGTGTCGATGGCGAGGCCGCTGCTGGCCGACCCGGAGTTCGTCGCCAAGGCGCGGGCCGACCGAGCCGACGAGATCAACACCTGCATCGCCTGCAACCAGGCCTGCCTCGACCACGTCTTCGCCAACCAGCGGGCGTCCTGCCTGGTCAACCCGCGCGCGTGCCGGGAGACCGAGCTGGTGCTGATGCCCGTACGCCGCCCGGCCACCGTCGCCGTCGTCGGCGCGGGTCCCGCCGGTCTCGCGGCCGCCGTCAGCGCTGCCGAGCGCGGTTTCGCGGTGACGCTGTTCGAGAAGTCCGCGCGAGCTCGGGGGCCAGTTCCGGCTGGCCATGGAGGTGCCCGGCAAGGAGGACTTCACCGACACGCTGCGCTACTACACCCGCCGCCTCGACGTGCTCGGCGTCGACGTACGCCTCTCGACGACGGCGTCGCCCGACGACCTGGCCGACTTCGACCACGTGGTCGTCGCGAGCGGTGTGACCCCCGGCTGCCCGAGATCGACGGCATCGACCACCCCAGCGTGGCGTCGTACGCCGAGGTGCTGGACGGCACCGTGGTGCCCGGTCCGCGCGTCGCCGTGGTCGGCGCCGGTGGCATCGGCGTCGATGTCAGCGTGTTCCTGACGCACGACCCGGCCGATGACCTCGACGACTGGATGTCGCACTGGGGCGTCGGCGACCCGACCCTGCACGTCGGCGGGCTCACCTCACCGAAGCCGCGTACGCCGCTGCGCGAGGTGACGCTGGTGCAGCGCAAGACCACGCCGATCGGCATCGGGCTGGGCAAGACGTCGGGCTGGGCGCACCGGGCCGTGCTGAGGCAGTCGGGGATCCGGCAGGTCAGCGGGGCGACGTACGACCGCATCGACGACGCCGGCCTCCACGTCACCGTCGACGGGCAGCCGGAGGTGCTGGCCGTCGACACGGTCGTGGTGTGCGCGGGCCAGGAGTCGGTGCGCTCGGTGTACGACGATCTCGACCACCCCTCGCTGCACCTCATCGGCGGCGCCGACGTGGCCGCGGAGCTCGACGCCAAACGGGCGATCCGGCAGGGCACGGAGGTCGTGGCTGGTCTGTGACCTGTGCCTTGGTTTCGAGACAGGCGCTAGCACGCCTTCCTCAACCAGCGGCGGCTAGCGTGGCGCTCATGATCCGCGACTTCACCGACGACGAGGCCCGGCGGGCGCTGCTGCTCAAGTGGGGGCTGGCTGCGCCCGACGAGATCCCCGCCTGGGTGGCCGAGACCGACTACGCACTGGCGCCGCCGGTCGCCGAGGCGCTGGCCGAGGCGGTCGCGCAGGGCGTCACCGGCTACCCGCCGCTCGAGACGGGCGGAGAGCTGGGCAAGGCGTACGCCGGGTTCGCGGCGCGCCAGTACGACCAGGACGTCGACCCGGGGCAGGTGATCCCGGTGGTCGACGTGACGTCGGGAGTGCGCCTGGCGCTGGACGTGCTGTCGGACCCGGCGCCGATGGTGATGCCCGGGCCGGCGTACTCGCCGCAGCTCGACGTCGCGCAAGCCACCGGGCGCGAGCGGGTCGACCTGCTGCTCGACCCCGACGCCGAACGGGCCGAGATCGACCTCGACCACCTCGACCGGCTGTTCGCCGACGGCGCGCGCACGCTCCTGCTGACCCAGCCGCACAACCCGTGGGGGCGGGTGTTCACGCGCGCCGAGCTCGAGGGCATCCGCGACGTGGTGCTGCACCACGGCGCCCGCGTGATCAGCGACGAGATCCACGCACCGCTGGTGCTGCCGGGCGCGACGCACCTGTCGTACCTCGAGATCGAGGGCACCGCCGACCACGCGGTGGCGCTGGTGGCGTCGTCCAAGGCGTTCAACACCGCCGGGCTGCGCTGCGCCCAGATCGTGACCACCGACCCGGCGACCCGCGATCGCCTCACCGGCGTGCCGATGCTGCTCAACGACTCGTGGTCGTCGCTGGGCGTGGTGGCCGCCGTGGCGGCGTACACGCACGGCGACGCCTGGCTGGCGGCGCTCGTGCAGCGGCTCGACGAGCAGCGGTCGCTGCTGACGAGGCTGCTGGCCGAGCGCCTGCCGCTCGCGCGGATGCGGCCGCTCGAGGCGACGTACCTGGTGTGGCTCGACCTGCGGGCCTACGGCCACGACGAGCCGGCCCGGGTGATCCGCGAGCGCGGGCGGGTGTGGGTGATGGAGGGAAGCGACTACCAAGCCGGGCCTGACCGGCCACGTGCGGCTGAACATCGCGACCTCGCCCGAGCGGCTGACCGAGATCGTTCACCGCATGGCCACCGGTCTCGTCCACTGAACCGGGCCCGGTCGGGCACAATGCCGGGGTGAGCACCAAGATCGCCGTTGTCGGCCTCGGCTATGTCGGCCTGTCCATCGCCGTACTCCTCTCGCAGCGTCACGAGGTCATCGGCGTCGACGTCGACGCCGACCGCGTCGACCGGCTCGGCCGCGGCATCAGCCCGATCAGCGACGCCGAGATCGAGGAGTACCTCACCACCCGCGAGCTCGATCTCACGTTCACGCTCGACGGCGACTCGGCCTACCGCGACGCGGAGTACGTCGTCATCGCCACGCCGACCGACTACGACCCGGTCACCAACTACTTCAACACCGACTCGGTCGAGAAGGTCATCGCCGACGTCGCTCGCGGCCAACCCGGCGGCCACGATGGTCATCAAGTCGACGATCCCGGTGGGCTACGTCGAGGACCTGCGCGCCCGGCTCGGCATCGACAACGTGATCTTCTCGCCGGAGTTCCTGCGCGAGGGCAAGGCCCTGCTCGACAACCTGCACCCGTCGCGGATCGTCGTCGGCGAGGACAGCCCACGCGCCCAGCGCTTCGCCGACCTGCTCGTCGAGGGCGCCCTCGACAAGGACGTGCCGATCCTGCTGACCGCAGCCGACCGAGGCCGAGGCGATCAAGCTGTTCGCCAACACCTACCTCGCGATGCGGGTGGCGTTCTTCAACGAGCTCGACTCGTTCGCGATCACCCGCGGCCTGTCGACGCGGCAGATCATCGACGCCGTCGGGCTCGACCCGCGCATCGGCACGCACTACAACAACCCGTCGTTCGGCTACGGCGGCTACTGCCTGCCGAAGGACACCAAGCAGCTGCTGGCCAACTACCAGGACGTGCCGCAGAGCCTGATCGAGGCGATCGTCACCTCCAACACCGCCCGCAAGGACTTCGTCGCGGCCGACATCCTCGCCCGCAAGCCCCGGGTCGTCGGCATCCATCGGCTGATCATGAAGGCGGCCGCCGACAACATCCGGTCGAGCAGCGTGCAGGGCATCATGAAGCGCATCAAGGCCAAGGGCATCGAGGTCGTGGTCTACGAGCCCGAGCTGCCCGACGACACGTTCTTCGGCTCGCGGGTCGTGCGCGACCTCGACGAGTTCAAGCAGGTCTCGCGACGTGATCGTGGCCAACCGGATGGTCGACGGAGATCAAGGACGTCGAGAGGAAGGTCTACACGCGGGACCTGTTCGGGTCGGACTGAGGGTGCCTTGGTTTCGAGACAGGCGCTAGCGCGCCTTCCTCAACCAGCGGCCGGGCGCTAAGCGACGCCTTCCTCAACCAGCGGCCGGGCGCTAGCGAGCCTTCCTCAACCAGCGGCGGGGCGGCGGGTCGCCGTCCTCTGCCTGCGGACGCACTGCGGCGTCGAGCAGCGCTGACGACTCCGCCGGATCCATCGCCGGCTTGGCGCGCAGCTCGAACCGCTCGACCTCCCGCTCGGCCACGGGCACGAAGCCGGCGCGCGCCGCGTCGTACGTCGCGGAGCCGAAGGCGTCGTCCATCAGCTCGTCGGGGTCGTCGCCCTCGGACAGCAGGCGCGCGACACGGGACGATGCCGCAATCCGTGTCAACCGTGCGGCGGAGCCGTCCGGGAAGGTGACGACGCGCTCGCCGTGGTGGGTGCGCTCGAGGTCGTCGAGCAGCGCCCCCATCGCGTCGTACGACGGCGCGAAGGCGACGCCGGGCAGGGTCAGCCGGAACTCCGCGTCGGTGGCCAACGGCGCCGACGACTCGAGCCGCACGCGCGGCTCGCCACGGTAGGACCGGTGCACGATGCGGGTCTCCAGCACCGGGTCCTCGACGGGCTGGATGCGGTCCTCGTGCACGTCGTCCCAGGGGCCCACGACGACCACGCGCAGGTCGGGCACCGACGAGTCGAGCAGGGCGTCGACGACGCGCACGGTCTCGTCGGCCGGGCCGAGCGGCACGACCACCTCGAGGTAGGGCACCTCGTAGGCGCGGCCGTGCCGGTTGCGCTTGGGCCGCATCGCCGGCACGAGGTTGGCGAGGTAGGGGTCGTTGTAGCGGTTGACCTGCTCGGCGCGCCGCAGCACCTGCGACCGGCCGAGGTGCCAGCTCATCGCCTCGCGGTCGACGACGAAGACCCCACCGGCCTGTGCCAGCTCGTGCCCGACCGCCATGTCCTCACCCAGCCGGAGCATCGGGTCGAAGCCGCGCGAGGAGAGGTAGAGGTCGCGCGACACCGAGCCCGTCATGCCGATGTGCACGCGCTGAGCACGGGGACCGGCCTTGGTGAGATCGGACGTGCGCTTCCAGAAGCCCTCGACCCAGGTGTGCAGCTCGTGCTCCTCGCCGGGGAACAGGTCGCCCGCGCCACCGGCCGCGACGAGGTCGCGCACGTCGGTCGGCGTACGGGCGAAGAGAGAGGAAGGGTCGACGAACCGCTTGTCGCCACCGGGCACCGCGTAGTCGACGAGGTGGTGCCAGCGCAGCTGCGCCTCCACCTCCTCACGGTGCGCGAGCATGTCGGCGTCGTACCAGTGCAGCACCTCGCCGTCGCTCGCCAACGCCCCCTGGTGACAGGCGTTCGCGCGCCCCCAGCCCGACTCGATGCGCAGGATGCGGGTGTTGTCGGGCCGCAGCTCGGGCAGCTCCAGCGGCGGCGTGCTCTGGTCGTCGACGACGACGACCTCCATCAGGTGCTGCGGATAGCTCTGCGCCGACAGCGCGGCCAGCACGTAGGGCAGCGTGCGGTGATAGTTGTACGCCGGCACCACCATCGTGACGGTCTTCGTCGGCTCCCACTCCCCCAGCGCCGGCGGGGTGAGCACGCTCCAGTCGTTGTGGCGTACGACGGTCTGCCGCGGCATCAGTCGGCTCGCATCTCGCTGCTCGGGTGGAAGCCGGGCCACTGCGTCTCGGTGATCTCGGCCCGCCGGAACTGGTCGTCGTCCATCGCCCACGTGTGCCCGGAACCGGTGCGGTTGAGCACGTAGCCGAGCCCGTGCGTGCGGTAGATCCGGCCGCCGGCCGCCTCCACACCGGCGAGCAGCTGGGTGTCGACGAAGCGGCGTACGGTGCGGAAGTCGCCCAGCGCGCGCAGCAACCCGCGGTCGATGAGGATGGTGCCGCCCGCGACGAAGCGGTTGTAGGTCTCGGACGGGTGGTTGCGCCGCACGGTGACGTCGTCCTGCTTCAGGTAGACGAACTCCGACGGCATCCCGACCACGTCCGCGCCGGTGAAGCGGCGCGCCATCAGCAGGTCGTGCACGGCGTGCGGGGAGTACCAGTCGTCGTCGTCGATCTTCAGCAGCACCTCGCCCGACGCCGCGCGCGCCGCGCCGGTGAGGACGTCGCCGAAGAACACGTCCTCCTCGAACTCCAGCAGCACGTACGGCGTCTCGCCCAGCGCCGCCTTCACCTGCTCCTCGTCGGCGGCGAAGCCGTGCGTGGCCAGCACCAGCTCGACGTCGGCATCCCGCTGCGCGGCGACCTGGCCGAGGGCGAAGTCCAGCTGTTGCGGCCGCATGGTCGCGAGCAGGACGCTCACCGCCGGCAGCCCGGCATGGCGTACGCCGGCGCGCGCTGCGAGGCCGGAACGCCAGGCCAGCGTGGAGTGGTGGTCGAACGTCGCACGGCGGACCCGGAGGCTGTACTCCTCGCGAGCGAGGGCGTCGTCGAGGTCGGGCGTGCTCTCGAGCAGCTCGGCAAGCTCGGGTGCGACGACGCCGTCCCCGGAGACGAGCAACGGCACGCCCGCCAAGGCCAGGCGCAGCACGTCGGCCGGGGTGTCGCGGCCCAGGTCGACCCGCACGCCCTGGTGGGCGCGCGCGTTCTCGACGACCGCCTCGGTGACGCCGGCGGGGCCGGGCGCCAGCTTGAGCAGGTCGATGACGGGCCTGTCCCAGTCCTTGCGCCAGCCGACGGGGTTGAAGACCAGCTCGTCGACCGGGTCGAGCCCGGGGTCCGTGACGATCGTGGGGGCGCGGTCGATGACGTGGTGAGCCGTTGGTTGAGGAGGTTGCGCAGCAACCGTCTCGAAACCAGGCTCCCTCGGTTTCGAGACAGGCGCTAGCGCGCCTTCCTCAACCAACGAAGCGGCGCCCGCGCCTTCCTCAACCAGCGAAGCGGCGCCCGCGCCTTCCTCAACCAGCGAAGCGGCGCCCGCGCCTTCCTCAACCAGCGAAGCGGCGTCCCTGCCTTCCTCAACCAGTGAGAGGACCACGTCCGGTGGGACGTCGCGCTCGGCATCCCCGGCCTCCTCGACCGAGGACAGCAGCGGCGCGCGTACGTCGATGCCCGGGGCCGCCGGTCGGCCGGCGTACGCGATGACGACGCCGCCGTGCGTGGTGTCGGCGCCGGGCACGGCCTGCCGGGCGAACTCCGCCAGCACCGAGTGCGCGCCCACCGCGCCGTCGAAGCGCGCGACGGTCAGGAAGCCCGCGCTGAGCGGCCGCGCGTTGAGGCTGGCCAGCGGCGGCCACTGGCCCCGCGGGTGCAGCACCAGCGGAGCGGTGCCCTCCGGGAGCCAGACGCCGATCGTGCGGCACATGCCGACGCGCGGGAGTGCCGACGCCGCCTGTCGCAGAGTGGCCCGGTCGGAGGCGACGAGCAGGACCGACTTCCAGCCGCGCTTCACCGGAGTGGCCGGGTCGACCTGGGAGAGGGCGAGGAGGGAGCCCTCGAAGTCGGTCGGGAGGGTGGCGACGACCGGGTTGTCTGCGGCGATGACGAGCACCGGGGCAGGGGCGTTGGCGAAGAAGCTGTCGAGAGGGTGAGTCATGGTTTCGCCTTGCGCAGAGCCAGATTCTCCGGGAGCGAGTGCTTGACCAGTGGACGCGGCTGCTCGCGTAGCCAGGTGTGCGTGACGTGGTCGATGATGTGCACGCCGGACGGGGCGGTCACCTTCACCAGACCGTTGAGCGGGCTGCCGGACCGGATCGCGTCGTCGACCTCGAACTCGCGCAGCTTGCGGTAGAGCCGGGTGTTGGTGAAGTCGACGCCGTCCCTGCGCCAGTGCGCGAACTCGTCGGCGTCGTGCCACTTCACCTCGACGCACAGGCCCTGCGGCAGCACGATCCGCTCGGTGTCGGCGGGGTACTCGCGCAGCTCCCAGTCGAACGCCTTGACGAACGTGAACTCCGGCCCCATCGGGTAGACCCACGGCTCCAGGAAATTCAGGCTCAGGTCGATCCACCCGGTCGAGTCGTCGACCACGGTCAGCGGGTGCCGGGGCATCGCGACGATCGCGCGGCTGGTCTCGAGCTGCCACGACAGGTCGCGCAGGATCGCCACGCCCTCGGGCGAGAGCACCATGTCGCCGTCCCACTTCATGGAGTACGACGTGCGGACCTGGCTGAAGGACCAGTTGTAGAAGTGGGTCAGCGAGTGCACGCTCGTTGCGGGCGTCGAGAGATGCTCGGCGCCGGCGCGCGAGACCTGGTGCGGGTAGGTCAGCCCGGTGAAGCGGTCGGCCGCGCCGCGCTCCTCGGCGATCTGCGCGGCCAGGTCGGGCGTCCCGTCGTCGGACCCGTTGTCGACGAACACCACGTGCTGTACGGCGTCGAGGATCGGCGGCAGCACCCACGGCAGGTTGCGCGCCTCGTTGCGGACCCGGAAGACACACGTCAGCCCGGGCCGCAGCCGCTCGGCTCGCCAGGGCCAGCTGACGTCGTACTCGGGAAGGCCCTCGAGCGTGGTGATGTCAGCGCTCACGCCCCAGCGCCTTCCGGAGCTTCCGGCGCGCGGCCGGTGGCACCAGCGCGCGTACGGCGTGCGGCACCCTGTCGACCCGGCTCTGCGTGGCCGGCGGCTGGCCACCGGCACCGCGGGCTCCCTCGCGGCGGGCGGCGAGGGTCGTGGAGTGCGCGAACGCCTCGGCCTCGGCGTACATGTCGGCGTAGGCGACCCGCAGCTGGTCGCACGTCTCGTGGGCCTTCGCGTCGTCGCCGCCCTCGTCGGCCAGCCCGTCGAGGGCGTGCCACGTCTCGTCGGCGAGCTCGCGCAGCCGGGGCGGCACGTCGACGTCGTCCCAGGTGAGGGTGACTCGGCGGAGGTTGGGGTCGATGAACGTGTGCACCTCGCGGATGTCGTTGGCCATCGCCGTCTTGACCGCGTGCAGGTCGAACGCGTCACCGATGCGGAACACCGGGATGGTCCAGTCGGCCAGCATGTCGGCGTACCGCACGAACGCCCGCGACTCGCCCCGCGTCGCACGCTCGGTGTGCAGCATCATGTTGATCCACGCGGCGGTGCGGGTGACGCCGCCCTGGCGGGCGTCGTAGTAGGCCTGCTTGCTGCCCACGACCTCGGTGACCGGCCGGAGCATCGTGACGTACGACGACGTGGCCGCGTTGCGGTCGGCCGCGGCGCGCCAGAGGCCGAGATACCACGCGGCGCGCGGGTCCTTGACGACCAGCTCGTCGCCGGCCTCGAACTGCTTCGCCAGCCACTGCGTCACCCGCTCGCGGACGGCGTGGTCGGCGCTGACCTTGCCGGCCTCGAGCCAGGCCTGCGGCCGGGCGTCGGACACCTGCACGTTGCTGCGCCTGAGCAGCTCGTCGTGGAGGTCGACCACCCACTGCGGCTCGCCGAATCCCTTGGGGTTGGTCGAGTCGGCCGCCACCTCGGGCTGCGGCACGTGCAGGCCGAGAGTGCGGAGCGTGCCCGCCATCACGCTGGTGCCGCTGCGCCCCGAGCCCGCGACGAAGACGATCCGGCGCGGCTGGTCCGGGGTGCTCGACATGCCGCGCAGCCTATCGCCGGGCTCGCCGCCCGCACGGGGCGGCGGGTCGCCGGGCCGGCTTAGGCATCATGATCAACAATTTCTCCACAGCCTGTGTATGAGCGCCTCCGGCGGGTACCGGCCGGTGAAGCACTGACCGAGGGAAGGAACATGCGATGAGTGAGAAGGACCCCGTGCAGCACGTGGCCGAGCTGGTCGAGCGTGCCGAGATCGGCATGCTGACCTCGATGACGGCCGAGGGGACGCACGTGAGCCGGCCGATGGCCCTCCAGGCCACCGAGTTCGACGGCGACCTCTGGTTCTTCGCCTACGAGGACTCCGCCAAGGTCTCCGAGATCCGCGCCAACCCCGCGGTCAACGTGAGCTTCACGAACGACAAGCAGAGCGAGTGGACGTCAGTCTCCGGCACGGCCACGGTGGTCCACGACCGCGCCAAGGCCGAGGAGCTGTGGTCACCGCCGCTCAAGGCCTGGTTCGAGGACGGCCTCGACACGCCGGGCCTGACCCTGATCAAGGTGCACGCCGACAGCGCGGAGTACTGGGAGGGACCGTCGAGCAAGGTGGTCCGCCTGCTCGGCATGGCCCGGGCCGCCGTCAGCGGCGACAAGGACAAGTTCCCGGGCGACAACCAGACGGTCGAGCTCTGAACGAGCACCCCTCCTCCCACCCACCACGAAAGGTCCACCCATGAGCCAGATCCAGAAGTCCATCGACGTCGACGTGCCGGTCAGCACGGCCTACAACCAGTGGACGCAGTTCGAGTCCTTCCCCGAGTTCATGTCGGGCGTCGAGTCGATCACCCAGATCGGCGACACCCGCAGCCACTGGGTCACCAACATCGCCGGCGTCGAGCGCGAGTTCGACACCGAGGTCAGCGAGCAGCACCCCGACGAGCGGGTCGCGTGGCACAGCGTGGGTGGCGACACCAAGCACGCCGGCGTGGTCACCTTCCACCGCCTCGACGAGGCGAGGACCCGCGTGATGGTCCAGATCGACTGGGACGCGTCCGGCCTCGTCGAGAAGGTCGGATCGATGATCAACGTCGACGACCGCCAGGTGGCCAAGGACCTCGACCGCTTCAAGGACTTCATCGAGGGCAAGGGCCACGAGTCCGGCGCCTGGCGCGGCGACGTCGACGCCGGCTCCTGACCGCACCCACCCCGAAGGGACCTCACATGCCCAGCGTCGAACGCACCGTCACCGTGGACACCGCACCGGGCACGGTGTGGGACTACCTGTCCGACTTCCGCACCACCGAGCAGTGGGACCCGCCCACCGTCCGCACCGAGCGCACCTCGGGTGACGGAGGGGTCGGCACGACGTACCACAACGTCTCGAAGCTCCTGGGCTCCGAACAGGAGGTCGACTACGTCGTCACCGAGTACGTCGAGGGCTCACGGCTGCAGCTGGCCGGCGACGCCGGGTCGATCAAGCTGCTCGACACCATCACGGTGGAGCCGCACGGCACGGGGACCTCGGTGACCTACCACGCCGAGTTCACTCCGGAGGGTGCCGCCAAGCTGGCCACACCCGTGATGCCGGCGGCCCTGAAGATCCTGGCCGACCAGGTCGCCGCCAGCCTCGAGAAGAGGCTCCAGCAGCTGGGGTGAGGTCAGCGGGCGTCGAGGTAGCCGAGTGTCCGGTCGAGCAGGCCGGCCGCCCGGCGCAGATCCGCCGACGCTGCGGGGGGTACGTCGCCCAGCCGGGGTGTGAGGAACACCGTGCCGGGCACGAGCATCTCGGCCAGGCCGGCGGCGACCCGCGCGGCGTCACGCACGGCGCGCGGGTCGACCGTCCACACCACCTCGAACGCCCGCTCGTCGTCGCGGACCCCGGTCTGGCCGGGAAGCTCCCAGGCGCTGACGCACGCGGGGTAGTCGGGCGCATCGCACACCAGGAACCACTCACGGAGGAGGGGCGAGTCCGCAGTGATGGGCACGTGCAACGGAGCAGTGCCGGTGGGAGGCACGGCGAACTCGGCGAAGACCGCCGAAGCCGCGGCCGTCCGCGCGAGCTCGTCCCACCGGGCCCCGGACTGGGCCAGGAACTTCGCCTTCTGGAAGCCCGCGAACAGGAGCGGGTCCTCGGCGCGGGCGCAGCACTCGTCCTCGATGGCCCGGGTGAGCGCCAGCATCGTGGCCTTCCGGATCGTGCGCACCGCCAGCTCTGGATGGCGCCGGCGCAACCCGGCGAAGACCGACAGCTCGGGCCGGGCGTCCATCGCGAGCGCCGCCTCCATGGCCGCTGCCAGCTTCTGGCCGGCGTCGCGGCGTCGGGCGATCTCCTTGACGACGGTGACCACGGAGGGGGAGTACCGGCGGTGCCCCCCGGCCAGGCGCTGGGGCGTCGGGTAGCCGTGCCGGCTCTCCCACGCCCGCAGTGTCCCCGCCGAGATGCCCGTGCGGGAGGCGAGGTCGCTGATGGTCAGCCCGTCGGCGCCATCGGCGGATGGTTCGGTACCGTACGTCATGTTCAACTAATCCTATACGCAACGTTTAAGATCATCACGGAACGGGTCATGCATGCCTGAGGGGTACACAGTCGCACGCGACGCATCCGGTGCGGCGGCCCGATCATGAGCCGGTTCGCCGACTGGGTGCTCGGCCACCGCCTGTGGGTCGCGGCCGCATGGCTCCTCGTGGCCGTGGCGGGCGGGGCGCTGGCGCCGACCACGGTCGACCGGCTCACCTACGAGTTCGCCCTGCCCGGCCAGCCGGCGTACGAGACGAACCAGGACATCGCCAGGCGATTTGCGGGCGGCGGCTCCGACGACCCGCTGGTGGTCGTGGCCAGGGGCGAGGGCGCGGAGCAGGCGGCGACCGACGTGGCCGCTGCGGTGGCCCGGGGCGTCGAGCGGACGCGGGTGGTCACCGCCGAGGACCCCGGCGCCGACGTGCTCACCGCGTCCGACGGACAGGTCTCGGTGGCGCTGCTCTACCCGCCCGTCGTGGCAGGCCCCGAGCCGTACGCCGCCGCGCTGCCGCAGGTCGAAGAGATCGTCGGCGAGGCAGGCGGATCGGACGTCGAGCTCGAGGTCACCAGCTTCGTGCTGCTCGGCGAGGGCGGCGGCAGCGAGGACCGCAGCGTGCTCGTCGAGGCACTGCTCGGCGGCCTCGGGGCTCTCGTGGTGCTGGCTCTCGTGTTCGGGTCCCTGCTGGCCGGAGTGCCGCTGCTCGTCGCCGTCGTGTCCATCCTCGGCACCTTCCTCAGCCTGCTGGGGCTGACGGCGTTGACCGACGTGTCGTTCGTCGTGCAGTACCTCGTCGCCCTCATCGGCCTGGGTGTCGCGATCGACTACTCCCTGCTCGTGGTCACCCGCTGGCGCGAAGAGCTGGCCGGAGGTCTCGGCAACGACGACGCCGTGCGCAAGGCGATGGCAACCGCCGGTCGGTCGGTGCTGTTCAGCGGCGTCACGGTGGCGGTCTCACTGGCCGCGCTGATCCTCATCCCGCTGCCGTTCCTGCGCAGCATCGGGCTGGGCGGCCTGTTGATCCCGCTGCTCAGTGTCGCGACGTCCCTCACGCTCGTCCCGGCCCTGCTCAGTGCGGCCGGCCCGAAGCTCCAGTGGCCCCGGCGCGGCCGAACGGTGCAGACGCGCAGCCCGGCCTGGGCCCGCATCGCCCGGGCGGTGGTCGCCCGTCGCTGGGCCACGATCGTCGGCTCCACCGTCGTCCTGCTCGCACTGGCCGCACCGGTGCTGACCCTCACCCTCGGCTCGCCCCAGCTCACCGGCGTGGCCTCCGACAGCGCGGAGTCCCGCGCCGTCACGGGGGCCGTCGACGCCGGCGTGCCGGACGGGGTCCTGCGGCCGTTCGAGGTGCTGACCTCCGAGGCGTCGGCCGAGCAGACGGTCGCCGCCCTGGGCGAGCTCGACGGGGTCGCCGCCGCGGTGGCGCCGGCCGGCGAGGGATGGGTCGACGGAGGCGACCGGCTGCTGCAGGTCTGGCTCGCCGACGACCCGGCCAGCGATCCCGGTCGCGCCGCCCTCGACGACGTACGCGCGACCATCGAGGCCGGCGAGGGCGATGCCCGTCTCGGTGGCAGCCCGGCCGAGGACGCCGACTTCGTGTCGGCCGTCTACGGCGACATCGTCTGGGTGATCCTCGCGGTCGTCGTCGTGACCTTCCTGCTGCTCGCCCGGGCCCTGCGCTCGTTGTGGCTGCCCGTCAAGGCGCTCGTGCTCAACGTGATCTCGATCGCCGCGGCGTACGGCATCACCGTCCTGGTCTGGCAGGAGGGGTTCGGCTCCGAGCTGCTCTTCGGCCAGGCCGCCACCGGCGTGATCACCACGTGGGTGCCGATCGCTGCGTTCTCGTTCCTGTTCGGGCTGTCGATGGACTACGAGGTCTTCATCCTGGCCCGGATGCGCGAGGCGTACGACGAGCACCACGAGACCGACCGCGCCGTCGTCGACGGGATCGCGCACACGGGGCGCCTGGTGACGTCGGCCGCGCTGATCCTCTTCCTGGCCTTCGTGGCGCTCTCGACCGTGCCCAGTGCCGAGGTCAAGATCCTGGCCACCACGCTGGCCCTGGGCATCGTCATCGACGCGGTGGTCGTGCGCGGTCTGCTGGCGCCGGCGCTGGTCGCCGTGCTCGGTCCGATGAACTGGACCATGCCCCGCTGGCTGGCGCGGGTGACCCGGACCCGGCGCGACCCGGCAGGTCGCCACGCGGCGAGCTAGGCGTCGGCGGGCGGTTGGGCCGCGATCACGTCGGCGTACCAGTCGTAGGAGCGCTTGGTGGTGCGCTTCTGGGTCTCGAAGTCGACGTGCACGAGGCCGAAGCGCTGGGTGTAGCCCTCGGCCCACTCGAAGTTGTCCATCAGCGACCAGCAGTAGTAGCCGCGGATGTCCACGCCGCGGTTGACGGCGTCGGCGACGGCGCGGATGTGGGCGTCGAGGTAGTCGATGCGCGGCTGGTCGTCGACGACCCCGTCCTGGTCGGGCCCCATGTTGTAGGAGCAACCGGACTCGGTGATCACGATCGGCGGCAGCGCGGCTCGGTAGCGCGCGCGGAAGATGATCAACCACTCCCGCAGCGCGTCGGGCACCACGGGCCAGCCGAAGTCGGTGGTCGGGTAGCCGAGGATGTCGCGGATCTCGAAGGGCATCGTCGCGCCCTCCTCGGCGGCCGCGACACGCATCGGGTTGTAGTAGTTGACGCCGTAGAAGTCGAGCGGCTGGCGGATCGTCGCCATGTCGCCGGGGAGCACGACGTGCTCGAGCAGCGGCTCGATGTCGATCGGGTAGCGGCCCAGCAGCATCGGCTCGAGGTACACCCCGTTCCACAGCTGGTCGAAGATCTTGCTCATCCCGGTGTCGGCGGGGTCCTCGCTGGCCGGCCAGATCGGCGCGTGGTTGTTGGCGCAGCCGATGCTCTCGGCGCCGTGCGACCGCAGTGCCATCGCGGCGCGGCCGTGCGCGAGCAGCAGGTGGTGGGCCACCGGCATGCCGTCGAACAGCAGCTCCTTGCCGGGCGCGTGGACACCGAGGCCGTAGCCGAGCATGGTGACGACGTTGGGCTCGTTGACGGGGATCCAGTGCGCGACCCGGTCGGCGAGCTTCGCGCCGACGAGGTCGGCGTACTCGGCGAAGCGGTCGACGGTGGCACGGTTCAGCCAGCCGCCGTCGTCCTCGAGCGCCTGCGGCAGGTCCCAGTGGTAGAGCGTGGCCATCGGTGCGACGCCGTTGTCGAGCAGCGTGTCGACGAGCCGGTCGTAGAACGCGAGGCCCCGGGCGTTGGCCGGGCCGGTGCCGGTCGGCTGGATGCGCGGCCACGCGATCGAGAAGCGGTAGCCGCGCGTGCCGAGCCCCTTCATCAGGGCGACGTCCTCGTCGACCCGGTGGTAGTGGTCGCACGCGTCGTCGCCCGTGCTGCCGTCGGCGACGCGGCCGTCGGCATGGGTGAACGTGTCCCAGATGCTGCGGCCCTTGCCGTCCGCGGTGGCCGCACCCTCGACCTGGTACGCCGCCGTGCTGGTGCCGAACGTGAACCCCGCCGGGAGCAACGGGAGGTCGCGCGCAGTTGTCTCCGGGTCGGTCACCCGGAGACGATATCCGCATGAGCCTCGACCTGTACGCCGCTTCGTCGAGGCCGATGACAAGACGGTCGGACCGCGAGACCGCGCACTCGTTCTCGTTCGGAGAGCACTACGACCACACGAACCTCGGATTCGGGCCGCTCATCGCCCACAACGACGACGTCGTGTCGCCCGGCGGCGGCTACCCGACGCATCCGCACAGCGACCTCGAGATCGTGACGTGGGTCCTGTCGGGCGCGCTGGTGCACACCGACTCTCTCGGGCACAGCTCGGCGCTCGAACCCGGGACCGTCCAGGTGCAGTCGGCGGGATCGGGCATCACGCACTCCGAGATCGCGGACCCGGCCTCCGGGCCGACCCGATTCGTGCAGGCGTGGGTGCGGCCGGACTCCCCCGGAGGTACCCCGTCGCGCGAGGTGTCGTCGCCCGTCGTCGACGCAGGGCTGGTGCAGGTGGCCGGTGGGTCGGCACTGCCCCTCGGGGTGGCCGGTGCGTCGTTCTGGGTGGGCGCGGTGTCGTCGGTGGTCCTGCCGGAGGCTCCGTTGCTCCACGTCTTCGACGCCGTCTCCGGCGACGCGTGGCGGATCCGCGACGAGCCCGGTCGGGAGCTCGCGCTGGAGGCGCCGGGGTTGCTGCTCGTCTGGGCATTCGGGTCCGCCGCTGATTGAGGAGGCGGGCTAGCGCCTGTCTCGAGACCCAAGGTCGACGTCGCCTCGGTTTCGAGGCTCGCTGCGCTCGCACCTCAACCAGCGGACGGTCGCGCTCGCCGCTGGTTGAGGTGCGAGGAGCCCCAGCGACGAGCCTCGAAACCACGGCCGACGACGCAACGGTGAGAGGTGCTCCGCCGCTGGTTGAGGTGCGAGGAGCCCCAGCGACGAGCCTCGAAACCAAGGCCGACGACGCAACGGATGAGAGCGTGCTCCGCCGCTGGTTGAGGTGCGAGGAGCCCCAGCGACGAGCCTCGAAACCACGGCCGACGACGCAACGGATGAGAGCGTGCTCCGCCGCTGGTTGAGGTGCGAGGAGCCCCAGCGACGAGCCTCGAAACCACGGCCGACGACGCAACGGATGAGAGGGTGCTGCCCGTGGACCTCCGCGAGATGCCCCGCGTCGTCTGGGTGCTGGCGGCCTCCCGGTTCGTCGGGTCGGCCACCGCGTTCGTCTTCCTCTTCCTCACGCTCTACCTGACCGGGCCCCGCGACCTGAGCGCGCCGGCGGCCGGCGTGATCTCCGGTGTCATCGGGGTCGCGCTGCTGGTCGGCAACTTCACCGGTGGCCGCTGGGGCGACCGGTTCGGCCATCGCCGGGTGCTCCTCATCGCGTCGTCGGTGGGTGCCGTCGTACTCATGTCCGTTCCGTGGCTCCCCGTCTGGCTGATGGCGGCAGCCCTGCCGGCTGCCGCCTACCTCAGCGCCACGGGCGGCGTCTCGACCGGCGCCCTCACCGCTCTCGCCGTACCCCGTGGCAACCGGCGTACGGCGGTCGCCATCAACCGCGCGGCCTCCAACGCCGGCTTCGTGATCGGCCCGCTGCTCGGGGCGCTGGTGTTCACGTGGAGCTACGACGCGCTGTTCATCCTGGACGGCCTGGCCGTGCTCGCGATCCGGGTCGCCCTCAGCAGGGCGCTGCCGAAGGAGCCGGCCACCGAGATCGTGGACGAGGGTCCGCGGCCCGGCCTGTGGCGCACCGTGCGCGCCGACCGGTCGCTCGTCGTGCTTCTCGTCGGGGTCGTGCTCGTCGACATCGTCTACCGCCAGCTCTACACGACGCTGCCGCTCCACCTGCGTGACGAGGGTGCCCCGGTCGGCCTCTACGCGACCGTCATCGCCGTCGGCTCCGGGCTGATCCTGCTGCTCGAGATCCCGGCGACGCAGCGGCTGCGTCACCGGTCGGCGTACCCGGTGATCGCGACCGGCTACGCCCTCGTCGGCGTCGGCACCCTGATCTTCGGGCTGCCGGTGACCGTCGTGTCGGTGGTCGCCGCGATGGCAGTGCTGACTGCCGGCGAGATCCTCTACAAGACCACCGCCACCGCGCACGTGCTCGATGCGGCGCCCGACCACCTCATCGGTCAGTACCAGGGCCTCTACAACGGCGCCTCCACCAGCGGCATGATGCTGGCCGGCCCGATCGGCACGCTGATCTACGACGCGGCACCGGGCCTGCTGTGGCCGGTCATGGGCGCCACCGCCGTCGTGGCGGCGGGGTTCGTGCTGCTCTCCTCCCGCACCGCGGGCGCGGGTCGTTCGTTGGTCGAGTAGCGAGCGCCAGCTGACGGGTTCTCTCGGTGGCCGGGTGGGCCGCCAGGCCCGTATCGAGACCCGTCCTGGTCTCGATACACCCGGGTCTCGACACACCCCGCTCGATCCTCGCGGGGCACTCGACCAACGAAATGACGGCGGGGCACGCGACCACCGGGAGCGGATCAGGCCAGGACCGTCAGGGCTCCCGGCACCACCTCGGCCACCAGTGGCGCGTCCGTGGGCTCGGGCAGGTCGGCCAGCGGCTCGCCGTCGGCACCGACCGTGATCGGTCGCCGGCCCCGGCCGGCGAGCTCGACCCGCTGGCCACGGAGCACGGTGACCCCGGAACGCGCGACGTGCGAGCCGTCGTACACGCTCGGGAGCGCGCGGATCAGCGCCACCCGCGAGGCCGCCTCGATGATCACGACGTCGAGGAGGCCGTCGTCGATGCCGGCGTCGGGGGCGATCTTCATGCCCTTGCCGTAGTACGCCGAGTTGGCGACCACCACCGTTGCAGCCGAGAGCTCGTGGGCCACGCCGTCGACGGTCAGTCGGTAGCGCCCCGGTGTGTACGACGCCAGCGCACGCACCGCCGCGAGCGGGTACTGCAGCGATCGGGGCACCCACCTCGCGCGGTCGACGATCGCGGCGGCCCGGGCGTCGACGCCCGCGTAGACCGACCCGGCCACCAGCCGGTCGCCGACGCGCAGCAGGTCGACCTTGCGAGGCTCGGCGGCGAGCAGGACCTCGGCCTGCTGGGCGGGCGAGACCGGCAGCCCCAGCATCCGGGCGAAGTCGTTGCCGCGACCGGCCGGCACGATCCCGAGCGTGCCGTCGAGCCCGGACACCAGGCCGGCGAGCGACGACAGCATGCCGTCGCCACCGACCGAGACGACCACGTCACCGCGCTCGACCGCCTCCGTCGCGAGCGCCCGCATCGCCTGCGGGCCGGGCGAGTAGGTCGACCTCGACCGACGACCCGGCCTGCCGCAGCACGCGCGCGACCGGCACGACCGCCTCGGGTGCGGCACCGCCGCCCGCGGCCGGGTTGACGAGGAACGCGAACGACCGCGTCACGGGATCAGCACCCCCGGGTTGAGCACGCCGTCCGGGTCGAGCGACTCCTTGACCGCGCGCAGCACCTGCACGCCGACCGGGCCGATCTCGCGCTCCAGCCACGGCTTGTGGTCGGTGCCGACGGCGTGGTGGTGGGTGATCGTGGCGCCCGCGTCGACCATCGCGTCGCTGGCTGCTGTCTTGGCCGCCTGCCACTGCGCGAGCGGGTCGTCGGCCTGCTTGGTGGCGACGGTGAAGTAGAGCGAGGCGCCGGTCTCGTAGACGTGCGAGATGTGGCAGAGCACGATCGCCCCGTCGCTCAGGGCGCCGGTCAGCGCTGCCTTCACGTCGGCGTACACATGGTCGAGGTTGGACCAGAACGTCGCGGTCTCGAGCGTCTCGACCAGGACGCCGACGTCGAGCAGCGAGTCGCGGAGGTACGGCGCGTGGAAGCGGCCGTGCACCCACGCCGCGCCGGGCTCCTCGCCGAGCGGGGCGCCGCCGAGACCGGTGAGGACCGCGGTCACGGCGGTGCGCCGGGCCTCCACAGAGGTGGGAGTGCCTTCGAACCCGGCGATCATCAGGCAGCCCTCGGCGCCGGCGGCCCCGATCGAGTCGGGTCGCGCCAGGTTGAGGGCGGTCTCCGACTCGTCGGACAGCCGGATCACCGTCGGCAGCAGGCCCGACTGGGCGAGCGTGCGCATGGCCGCCGCGCCGGCCTCGAACGACGGCCAGCGCCACCCGTCGTACGCCGTCGTCTCGGGCAGTGCGCGCACGCGCACGGTCACCGACGTGATCACCCCGAACGCGCCCTCGGAGCCGAGCAACAACTGCCGGAGGTCGGGGCCGGCGGCGGTGGCGGGTGCGGTGCCGAGGTCGAGCGGGCCGGACGGCGTGGCCGCGGTGAGGGCGACGACGAGGGCGTCGAAGCGGCCGTAGCCGGCCGACGACTGCCCGGAGGAACGGGTGGCGGCGAAGCCACCGATGGAGGCGTACTCGAACGACTGCGGGTAGTGCCCCAGCGTCAGACCGTGCTCGGCCAGCAGCGCCTCTGCCTCCGGACCTCGCAGGCCGGGCTCGAGGGTGGCGGTCATCGAGACGGTGTCGACGTCGCGCAGCGCCTTCATGCGGACCAGGTCGAGGGAGACGACGCCCGCGTGGCCGTCGCGCCGGGCGACGAGGCCGCCGGTGACCGACGTACCACCGCCGAACGGCACCACCGCGAGCTTGTGGGCGACGGCGAGGTCGAGGACCCGCTGCACGTCGTCGTGGGTGGCCGGCCGCACGACCACGTCGGGGGCGTCGGACCAGTCGCCGGCGCGGGCCTTGAGGAGGTCGGGCGTCGACTTCCCGCGGGTACGGCGCCGCCGGGTGTCGTCGTCGGTCAGCACGTGGTCGTCGCCGAGGAAGCCACGGAGCTCGCCGAGCGCCTCGGCCGGGAAGCGCCGGGCCGGCACCTCGGAGGTCTCGACGGCCGGCGTCTCGGCCAGGCCGAAGGCCAGCTCGATCAGGCCCCGGGCGGCCTCCGGCAGGGCGGTCGCGGCGGCCGGATCGCCCCAGCGGTTGGTGTGCATCTCACGGTCGTCGACGTGGGTCATGTGTTACAGTGTGACATATGGCGTCACTTCGTCACAACGGTCTCGAGCAGCGGGGAGCCCGAGAGACACCCGGGTCTCGATACGACTCGCTCGTTCCTCGCGAGTCACTCGACCACCGACAACAGCTGGACTCCTACCTCGACGCCGCCCGCGACTGCATCCTCGACGTCGGGTGGCGGCGGACGACCCTCACCGAGGTCGCCCGCCGCGCCGGAGTGAGCCGGATGACGATCTACCGCGCGTGGTCCGACATGTCGCAGCTGCTGGGCGACCTGATGACCCGCGAGTGGTCGGGCGTCGTGGCCGGGAGCCACGGCAAGACGCTGATGGAGAGCGTGCTGACGACCGTGCGGGCGCTGCGCGAGAACGAGCTGTTCCTGCGCATCGTCGAGCTCGACCCCGAGCTCCTGCTCCCCTACGTCCTCAACCGCCGCGGCCGTTCGCAGGAGGCGATCCTCGGCCTGATCGAGCAGGCGATCGTCGACGGCCAGGCCGACGGCACGATCCGCACGGGCAACCCGCAGGTCATCGCGCGGGCTCTGGTGCTGGCCGCGCACGGCTTCGTGCTCAGCGCGCACACGATGGTCGACGACGACGTCACCGAGGCCGAGCTCGAGGCCGAGCTGCGCACCCTCGTCGAGCGGGCGCTGGCCCCATGAGTCCGCGCATCGCCGCCGGCCTGGCCGGCGTACCCACCGAGGTCGACGTCGTGGTCATCGGACTCGGCGTCACCGGCGCCGGCTGCGCGCTCGACGCGGTCACCCGCGGCTTGACGACGCTGGCGGTCGACGCCCACGACCTGGCGTTCGGCACCAGCCGCTGGTCGTCGAAGCTGGTGCACGGCGGGTTGCGCTACCTCGCCAGGGGACAGGTCGGGGTCGCCCACGAGAGCGCCGTCGAGCGCGGCATCCTGATGGAGGTCACCGCCCCGCACCTCACCCACGCCATGCCGCTGCTGGCTCCGCTCAACTCCAGCGTCAGCGGCCTCCAGGGCGCCCTGACCCGGGCCGGGTTCGCGGCCGGCGACCTGCTGCGCCGCAGTGCCCACACCTCGGCGGAGACCCTCCCGCAACCGCGGCGCATCTCCGCGAACGAGGCGCTCGCCCTCGCGCCCGACCTGCGGCCGGCCGGCCTGCGCGGCGGCCTCCTGTCGTGGGACGGCCAGCTCGAGGACGACGCCCGGCTCGTCACCACGATCGCCCGCACCGCCACGTCGTACGGCGCCCATGTGCGCACCCGCGCCCGCGTGCTGTCGGCGACGGGTCACCGCGTCGAGCTGCGCGACGAGCTCACCGGCGCCACCCACACCGTGACCGCGCGCGCCGTCGTCAACGCCACCGGCGTGTGGGCCGGCACGCTCGTCGACGAGGTCCGGCTCCGACCCAGCCGCGGCACCCACCTCGTGCTGCGCGCCGACACCCTCCCCGGACTGCGGGTCGCGGTGACCGCACCGGTGCCGGGTGAGACCAACCGCTACGTGCTCGTGCTCCCCCAGCCCGACGGCACGATCTACGTCGGCCTCACCGACGAGCCCGTCGAGGGCGACGTGCCCGACGTACCCCAGCCCACCGACGGTGAGATCGGCTTCCTCCTCGATGTGGTCGCCGCCGCGTTCGCGAGGCCCTTGCGGCGCAGCGACGTGGTGGGCGCGTTCGCCGGGCTCCGCCCGCTCATCGACGGCGGCGACGGCACCACGGCCGACCTCTCGCGCAGCCACGCCGTGCTGCGCTCGGCCAGCGGGGTGGTCACGGTCGTCGGGGGCAAGCTCACGACGTACCGCCGGATGGCCGAGGACGCCATCGACGCCATCGGTCTCGATGCCGGCCCGTGCGTCACGGCGCGCACTCCGCTGCTCGGTGCGGCTCCCCGCGCCGAGCTGGCCGCCCTCGAGCTGCCCGCCAGGCTGGTCCGCCGCTACGGCACCGACGCCGCCCTGGTGATCGACAACGCCCGCGAGGTCACCGGCCTCGACGACGCGGAGCTGATCGCGCCGGTGGCCGACGGCGTGCCGGTGACCCTCGCCGAGCTGGTCTTCGGCGTCACCCACGAAGGCGCCGTCGACGTCGGCGACCTGCTCGACCGGCGGACCCGCGTGGGGTTGATCGCCGCAGACCGGGCCCTCGCCGTGCCCGCCGCCGAGCGCGCGATATCGCTGGCTGAGGTGCGAGGAGCGAACCCGCCGCTGGTTGAGACGCGAGGAGCGAAACGCCGCGGCGACTGGTTGAGGCGCGAGGAGCGGACCCGCCGCTGGTTGAGGTGCGAGGAGCGCCAGCGACGAAGCCTCGAAACCAAGGCATGTAGCCCTCGGTTTCGAGGCTCGCTGCGCTCGCACGTCAACAGCGGGCTCTGCTCGGACTAGCCTTCCGGCATGAGCGAGCACCACGCCGGATCGTTGAGGCACGGCATCACCCGGATGCGCGGGCGCGACCCTTCCGAGACCCACCGGGCGGCGACACCCCTGGAGCTGCTGTTCGACCTCACGTTCGTGATCGCGTTCGGTACGGCGGCCAACGAGCTCGCCCACTTCCTCGCCGAGGACCACGTGCGCGAGGGCCTGATCGGGTTCGCGTTCTCGGTGTTCGCGATCTCGTGGGCGTGGATCAACTTCTCGTGGTTCGCGTCGGCCTACGACACCGACGACTGGGTCTACCGGCTGACGACGATGGTGCAGATGATCGGCGTCCTGGTGCTGGCGCTGGGGATCCCCGCGACGTTCGAGTCGCTCCTGCACGGTGACCACGTCGACAACGTGGTCGTGGTGGTCGGCTACGTGATCATGCGGGTCGCCATGGTCGCCCAGTGGCTGCGCGCCGCGCACCAGGACCCGTCTCGTCGCAGGGTCGCGAAGGTCTACGTCGCCACCATCGTCGTCGCGCAGGTCCTCTGGGTCGGCGCGGCGGTGCTCGAGCTGTCGATCGGGATGTTCTTCCTGCTCGCGATCGTGCCGTACGCGATCGAGGTCGCCGGCCCGGCCATCGCCGAGCTGCGCCTGGGCGGCACGCCGTGGCACCCGCACCACATCGCCGAGCGCTACGGCCTGCTGGTGATCATCGCCCTGGGCGAGGGGCTGATCGGCACGATGGCCTCGCTCACCGCGCTCGTCGGGCCCGAGGGCCCGGGCTGGTCCCTCGACGTCGCGCTGCTCGCGTTCGCCGGCGTGACGCTCACGTTCGGCATCTGGTGGACGTACTTCGTCGTGCCCTGCGGCGAGCTGCTCGCCGCCCGGCGCGAGGAGCGCGCGTTCGGATGGGGCTACGGCCACATCGTGCTGTTCGGCGCGATCGTCGCCGTCGGCGCGGGCCTGCACGTGGCGGCGTACTACCTCGAGCACCACACCGAGCTCGGCGTCACCGCGACCGTCCTGACCGTCGCCGTCCCGGTAGCGGTCTACGTCGCCTCGCTCTACGTCATCTACTCCACGCTCACCCGGACGTTCGACCCGTTCCACATGCTGCTGGTCGCCGGCTCGGCGGTCTGCATCGTGGCGGCCGTGCTGCTCGCCGGCACGTCGGTGACGTGGGCGCTGGTCGTGCTCGCCGCCACTCCGTGGGTCACGGTTGTGGGCTACGAGCTGGTCGGGCACCGGCACAACGCCGACGTGCTGGACCACCTCGAACGGCGCTGACGCTCCGTCGTATCGTCCTTCGCGTGCACATCCGCGGCCTGGTTGCCGACACCCGGCCGCTGAGGAACCCGCACTTCCGCCGGCTCTGGTCGGCCAACATCATCACCGTCATCGGCGCCCAGCTCACGGTGGTCGCGGTGCCCGCGCAGATCTACGCCGACACCGGCTCGTCGGCGTACGTCGGGCTCACCGGTGTCTTCGGCCTCGTGCCGCTCGTCGTCTTCGGCCTGTACGGCGGCGCGCTGGCCGACGTCTTCGACCGGCGCACGATGCTGATCATCACCACGCTCGGCCTGATCGGGACCAGCGCGCTCTTCTGGCTCCAGGCGGCCCTCGGCATGCAGAACGTGTGGCTGCTGCTCTGCCTCTTCTCCGTCCAGCAGGCGTTCTTCGCCGTCAACCAGCCGACGCGCAGCGCGCTGATCCCGAAGCTGGTCGGCGACGAGCTGCTGCCGGCGGCCAACTCGCTGAACATGACTGTCATGCAGGCCGGCGCCATCGGCGGGCCGTTGGTGGCGGGCGCGCTGATCCCGGTGCTGGGCTTCGAGTGGCTGTACCTGATCGACACGCTCACCCTCTTCGCCACGCTCTCGGCGGTCGTCCGGCTGCCGGCGCTGCCGGTCGAGGCGGCCGTCGCCGGCGTTCCCGGCCTGCGTTCGGTGATCGAGGGCCTGGGCTACCTGCGCGGCCAGCCCGTGCTGCTCATGTCGTTCCTCGTCGACATCATCGCGATGGTGTTCGGGATGCCGCGCGCACTCTTCCCCGAGGTCGCGCACGAGAGCTTCGCCGGACCTGAGGAGGGCGGCATCGCGTTCGCCCTGCTCTTCGCCGCGATCCCCGCAGGTGCCGTGATCGGCGGCGTCCTGTCGGGCTGGGTCTCGCGGGTCTCCGCGCAGGGCCGGGCGGTCATCATCGCCATCGTCGTCTGGGGTCTGGCGATGGCCGGGTTCGGCCTCGCGGTCGGGTTCGCCGACGTGTCGCCGCGCGCCATGCTCGTGATCGCCCTGCTGATGCTGGTCATCGGCGGCGCCGCCGACATGGCCAGCGCGGCGTTCCGGATGAGCATGCTGCAGACCGTCGCGACCGACGCCGTACGCGGCCGGCTGCAGGGGATCTTCATCGTCGTGGTCGCCGGCGGTCCGCGGATCGCCGACGTCGCCCACGGCGCGACCGCCGCAGTCGTCGGTACGGCCGCCGCCGCCGCCGGAGGTGGCGTGCTGGTCGTCGTACTCACCGTGGTCGCGGCGATCGCCGTGCCCAGCTTCGTCCGTTACCGCGTCACCCTCAACTCCAAGCCCGCGTGACCTCGGTGGTCGAGTAGCGAGCGCCAGCGAGCGTATCGAGACCCGGCCGGTGCGCGAAGGTCTCGTTCACCAGCTCGTCCTCGCCCCCCTCGACCACCGAGGTTCAGAGCCAGCGCATCGACGCTCCGTGACCGTGCGTCCACGCGACCGCCCGGCCGTCGAGGCCGAGCACGAACGACACCAGATCGGCCGGCATCTCCGGCCCGGAGGCGGTGACCGACGGCAGCACCCGCGAGCCCTCGTTGCTGACCCAGTGGCACCGGCCGTCAGCGACCAGCCCGGCCATCAACGCCTCGAAGCGACGCCGGCCCGGATCGTCGACGTAGGCGAGCACGGCACTGTGGAACACCACGACCTCGCCGTACGCCGACGCCTCGTCGACCAGCGCGGGCAGATCCGCGAGCAGGTCACCGGTGACGATGTGCGGCGGGTCGGACGCAGCGATGGCGATGGCCTGCCGCAGCCGCGTGCGCCGGTCATCGTGCTCGGGCCACACGAGGTTGGCCAGCCACGCCATCTGGTCGGCGTCGGTGACCGACAGCGGATGCAGGTCGAGGCCACCCCGCCACGCGACCTCCGGCATGACCGCCGGCACCGGCATGTCGCCGGTGACCTTGCACGTCAGCTCGGGGCCGGGACCGGCCAGTGACCCGAGACCCGGCCAGGTGTAGGACCAGCGGTCCGGGAACAGGCACAGTCCGGCCGACGCCCCGACCTCCAGCAGCGCGAGCGGCCGACCGGCAGCCACCGCGGCGAAGACCGGCACCAGGGTCGCCAGCCGGCCCACCTCGTTGGTCTGCGTGGCGCGCGCCATGATCGTGGCGCGGATGGTGCCCCCGGTCGACTCGTCCGACAGCAGCGCGTCGCGGAGCCCGGCGTACGGCCCGGGAGCGGGTACGCCGTGCCACCGGGCCGCCGCGAAGACCAGGTTGGGCTGCCGCTTGATGCCCGGCAGGGTCGCCACCCACGCCTGGACCTCCGGGTCGTCGACCACGCCCCGGGCCCACGCCTCGAAGCAGGGCGAGTCGCTCGCGGAGTCGGCGAAGTCGGCGTACTGCGTCGCCACGTCGGCGAACGGATCCATCAGTCGAGCTCGGTCACCGGCAGGGCGACGTACGTGGTCTCGAGGTACTCCTCGATCCCCTCGAACCCGCCCTCGCGGCCGAAGCCGCTCGCCTTCACGCCGCCGAACGGCGCGGCCGGGTTGGAGACGAGGCCGGTGTTCATGCCGACCATGCCGAACTCCAGGGACTCCGCCAGCCGCAGCGAGCGCGCCAGGTCGCGGGTGTAGGCGTAGGCGACCAGGCCGTACTCCGTCGCGTTGGCCGCCGCGACCGCCTCCTGCTCGGTCTCGAAGCTGGTGACGGGTGCCACGGGCCCGAAGATCTCGACGGTGTTGATCTGCGCCTCGGCGGGTACGTCGACCAGCACGGTCGGCGGGTAGAAGTAGCCCGGCCCGTCGGGAGCCTCGCCCCCGGTGACCACGCGCGCGCCGTCGTGGACGGCGTCGGTCACGAGCTGGCCGACCGACTCGACCGCGTCGGGGTCGATGAGCGGACCGACGTCGACCCCGTCGTCCTGCCCGCGGCCGACGGTGAGCGCCGACATCCGCTCGCCCAGCCGGGTGGCGAACTCCTCGACCACCGACGAGTGCACCAGGAACCGGTTGGCCGACGTGCAGGCCTCACCCATGTTGCGCATCTTGGCGATCATCGCGCCCTCGACCGCGGCGCCGAGATCGGCGTCGTCGAAGACGATGAACGGCGCGTTGCCGCCCAGCTCCATCGACACCCGCTGGAGGTTCTCGGCGGACTGCCGGACCAGCACCTTGCCCACCCCGGTCGACCCGGTGAAGCTCAGCTTGCGCAGCCGGTCGTCGCCCATGATCGCCTGTCCGACCTCGGAGGACGAGCTGGTCGGGACGACGTTGACGACCCCGGCAGGCACGCCCGCCTCGGCGAAGATCGACGCGAGCTCGAGCATCGTCAGCGGTGTCTGCTGGGCGGGCTTGACGACCATCGTGCAGCCCGCGGCCAGCGCCGGGCCGATCTTGCGGGTGCCCATCGCGAGCGGGAAGTTCCACGGCGTCACGAACAGGCACGGCCCGACCGGCTTCTTCAGCGTCAGCAGCCGGCTCTTGCCGTCGGGGGCGCTCATCCAGCGGCCGTGGATCCGCACCGCCTCCTCGCTGAACCACCGCAGGAACTCCCGGCCGTACGTCACCTCGCCGGCCGCCTCGGCCATCGGCTTGCCCATCTCGAGGCTGATCACCCGGGCCAGGTCGTCGGTACGCTCGACGAGCAGCTCGTACGCCGCCCGCAGGATCTCGCCGCGCTCGCGCGGGGCGGTGGCGGCCCACGCCGCCTGGGCCTCGACAGCAGCGTCCAGGGCGTCGATCGCGTCGCCCTCGCCGGCGTCGGCGACGCGCGCAAGGACCGACTCGTCGGCAGGGTCGATGACCTCGAACGTCGAGCCGTCCTGCGGCCTCTCGCCACTCGCCGCCGATGTACAGCAGGTCTTTGAAGTCGGACATGTGCCTCACCTCGTCTGGACCGGTCGGGATTTTGCTTTGCCATTTGACGGAGCCAGTGACGTCGCACGTCCCGTCGTGGGAACATTCTCACGGCCCACCGCAAGGTTGGTCAGCGACAGCCCCTTGCCGACCCCATGCGGCAAGGGGCTCCGCGATTTCCCGTCCGGTCGGCGGGTCTCGATACGGGCCTGGCGGCCCTACTCGACCAACGAGAAGAACCGTTGGTCGAGTGCCGAGCGAGGGACGAGCGAGGTGTATCGAGACCCGGCGGCTCCGAGCGGCGAGCGAGGGACGAGCGGTGCGACTCGCCCACCGAGATCTCCTCCGGTGGTCGAGTGCCGAGCGAGGGACGAGCGAGGTGTATCGAGACCCGGCGGCCAACTCGACCACCGAGATCTCCTCCGGTGGTCGAGTGCCGAGCGAGGGACGAGCGAGGTGTATCGAGACCCGGCGGCCAACCTCGACCACCGAGATCTCCTCCGGTGGTCGAGTGCCGAGCGAGGGACGAGCGAGGTGTATCGAGACCCGGCGGCCAACTCGACCACCGAGATCTCCTCCGGTGGTCGAGTGCCGAGCGAGGGACGAGCGAGGTGTATCGAGACCCGGCGGCCTACTCGACCAACGAGGTGTCAGTGGCGCGCGAGCCACCGGTCCAGGTCGATCCCGGCCTTCCGGGCCGCGCTACGGGCGGCCTTGGAGGTCAGGTCGGGGGCGGTGAACTCCTTCGGACGGATCGTGCGGTCCGCGACGGCGTACTTCCGCTGCGAGGCCGCGAGCGAGTCGGCGCTGGCCGCGGAGGTACGCCGCAGGGCGCCGTTCACCTGGAGCGCGACGCCGGTGAGGACGCCGCTGACGGTGGGTGTGTAGCCGCTGCCGTGACCCGAGACGTTCGGGTGGTAGCTCTCGCCGATCGGGTTGGAGAAGCCGTTGAGCCACTCGACGTCGTCGCAGACCGCGTGCCCGATGAAGGCCGACGTGGGGTTGGCGTAGCCGAAGCCCGCGGCGCCGGCCTGGGCGGCGCTGCGGCTGTTGATGAGGTCGGCGGTCTGGTTGAGCCGGGCCTCCTCCTCGGGCGAGAAGAACGTCGCGGCGTTGCAGTCCTCGCCCATGAAGATCCGCGGGTAGCCGACGACGACCACCTGCGCGGAGGGCGCCCGGCTGCGGATGTCGGCGTACAGACCGGCGAGCTGGCCGGGCAGGGTGTTGTTGATGAACGCCTGTGCTCCGTCGATGGCCCCGTTGCAGTCGCTCATCCAGCCCGGCAGCGCGCACTCGGTGAGCACGTCGGCGAAGCCGGCGTCGTTGCCGCCGACCGAGACCGTCACGAAGCTGGTCGCGGCGGTCAGCGCGGAGACCTGGGTGGCCGTCACGTCCGGGATGCGGGCGCCCGAGCACGCGCGGAAGTTGAGTGCGTAGCCGCGCGCCGAGGCGATCAGCGACGGGTACGCCGCCGTCGACCGCTGGCACGACGTGCCGTCGTCGATGTAGCTGCGGGTGCCGGTGCCCGAGGAGTAGCTGTCGCCGAGGGCGACGTACTCCTCACCGGCGGCCTGGGCGGGCGCGGAGAGCAGGGGTACGGCGACCGCGGCCGCCGCGACAGCGACGCCGAGCGAGCGCGCGATGGATGAGAACGACATGGTTCCTCCGAGAATCAGAACGACATCGCCACGAGGTGTGGCCCACGTCACGCTATTGCTACTCGGCGGTAAGCGGAAGGGCGTCAGCCCGCGGCGCGCAACATCGCCTCGAGCAGCGGCCCCGCCGTACGACGTCCACCGAGGCCCTCCTCGACGAACGCGGCCACCGCGAGATCGCCCTGCGCGGCAACCATCCAGGCGTGCAGCAGCCGCTTGCCGTCGCGGTCGAACTCTGCCGTCCCGGTCTTCGCGATGACGGGTGGTCCGGGCAGGCCGAGGAGGAAGGTGCCGCTGCCGTCGGTCACGACGCCGCGCATCATCGCGCGCACCGCCTCGGCCTCGGGGACGGGCGTCGGCTCGGTCGCCGCGGTCGCGGTCAGCAGCCGCGGGACGACGGTATGGCCGGCCTGCACCGACGCGGCCACCGCGGCCATCGTCATCGGCGAGGCCAGCACGCTTCCCTGCCCGATCATGTCGGCCGCACCCTCCGTCTCGCTGGCCGGCGGCTCGACCTGGCCGAAGTACGCCGGGAAGCCGAGGTCGTGGTCGACGCCGAGCCCGAGCGAGGCTGCCGCGTCGGCGAGCCCGCCGTTCGGGGTGTCGCCGCGGGCCGCGATGAACGCGGTGTTGCAGGAGTTGGCGAACGCGGAGCGCAGCGGGATGGTCCCGAGCCGGTCGCCCGGGTAGTCGTCGTAGTTCTCGAAGCGCTTGCCGTCCACGACCACCGACGCCGTGCACGGCACGGGCGACTCGGGGGTGAGTCCGGCTCTCAGCAGCGCCAGGCTGCTGACCATCTTGAACGTCGAACCCGGCGCGAACTGGCCGAACGTCGCCATGTTGTAGCCGCCGGTGCCGGGCCCGTTGGCCGCCGCGAGGATCGCCCCGTCGGACGGCCGGATCGCCACCAGCGCACTGGCCGGTCCCACGTCGGCGAGGATCTCCTCGGCCGCGACCTGGAGGTTCTCGTCGAGGGTCGTGGCCAGCGGCGCCCCGTCGACCTGGTCGACGCGGAACAGCTCCTCCTCCGCCCCGTCGGCGCTGACCCGGTTGACCACCAGGCCGGGCGTGCCGCGCAGCTGGTCGTCGTACCTCGACTGGAGTCCGGAGAGTCCGGCGACGTCGCCCACGGCGTACTTCTCGGGACTCTCCTCGACCATCTCGCCGGTCACCGGACCGACCGTGCCGACGATGGGCGCGGCGAAGCCGCGGGTCGGTCCGAGCTGTTGGGTGCCGGGTACGGCGCGGGCGCCGGGGATCGCTTCGAGCCCCGTCGTGATCGCCGGGTCGACGTCCTCGGTACGCAGCGCGATCGCCTCGACGAACGCCTTCGGGCCGGCCGCGTTCACCGACGTCGCGAAGCGCTCGGGGTCGACCTGCATCAGCGCGGCCAGCGCCCGAGCGGACGGATCGGCCTGCGCCGGGTCGACCTGCGTGCGGTCGATGCCGAACCGGACGACGTCGCGTCCGGTCACCAGCGGCAGGTCACCCGCACCGGTGATCGGACCGCGCGCCGGGTTGATCGTGGTGGTGCCGATGGTGTCGCCGTCGGCCAGGTCGGGGTGGACGAGCGCCGGAGTCCAGTCGTACTCCCACTCGTCCTCGACCCGCGTCAGCTCGACGGGTGCGTCGTACTGCCACGGCTCGCCGGCCACCTCCCACTGCCAGGTCAGCGCGGACGTCGCGGTGTTCTCCTCGACCTTCGCAGTCGCCGCCGTCACGGAGTGCGGGAGATCCACGATCCCGGCCAGCACCGGCTCGAGCTCGGCCGGCACGTCGCCTGCCTCGAGATCCTCGGCGAGCTTCTCGAGCACCGGCTGGGGGTCGGGCCCGTCGGACCACGGCAGGTCGCACCCCGTCAGGGTGGCCGCGAGGGCAGTGAGGGCAAGGGCCGCCGAACCGGTCCGTAGATGCATGCGGACTGTCTATCAAAGCGACCCTCGGTGCTCGCGACTCGATCACCGAGGAGATGTTCGTTGGTCGAGTAGCGAGCGCCAGCGAGCGTATCGAGGCCGGGCCCGCGGCTACTCCACCGTGACGGACTTGGCGAGGTTCCGCGGCTTGTCGATGTCGTGGCCCAGGTGCAGCGCGGCGTGGTAGGCCAGCAGCTGCAGCGGCAGGGTCATCAGGATCGGGTCGAGCTCCGGCTCGCTCCGAGGTACGTCGAGGCGCGTGGCCGCGACGCCGCCGAGGTCGACACCTTCGTGGGTGACCACGACGAGCGGCCCGCGCCGGGCGGCGATCTCGTGCAGCGCGCCGACGTTGCGCTCGGTCAGGTCGTCGGCGGGCACGACCGCGACGGTCGGGAGCGCCGGCTCGATGAGCGCCAGCGGACCGTGCTTGAGCTCGGATGTCTGGTAGGCCTCGGCATGCCGGTAGCTGATCTCCTTGAACTTCTGCGCGCCCTCGCGCGCGACGGGGAAGCCACGCACCCGACCGATGAAGAAGAGGCTCGGCGCCTCGGCTAGCGCGCGGGCGACCTCGGCGAACTCCTCCTCCTTCGCGAGGATCTGCTCGATCTGCCCGGGCAGCGCGGCCAGCGCCGTCACCAGTCGCTTGCCGTCGGCGATGGAGAGGTCGCGCACCCGGCCGAGCTGGATGGCGAGCAACGCGAAGCCGAGGAACATGTTGGTCAGCGCCTTGGTGCTGGCGACGGCGACCTCGGGCCCGGCGTGCAGGTAGATGCCGCCGTCGCACTCGCGGGCGATCGCGCTGCCGACGACGTTGACCAGGCCGATGACGCGCCCGCCCTTGCGCCGGATCTCCTGCACGGCGAGCAGCGAGTCGATGGTCTCGCCGGACTGGCTGACCACGACGTACAACGTGTCGGGCTCGATGATCGGGTTGCGGTAGCGGAACTCGCTGGCCGCCTCGGCGTCGGCCGGGATGCGCGCGAGGTCCTCGATCAGGCCGGCGCCCATCTGCCCGACGTAGTACGCCGAGCCGCAGCCCAGGATCTTCACCCGCCGGATCGCGCGGAACTCTCGCGGCTCCATGTTCAGCCCGCCCAGGTGGGCCGCGCCGAACCGCTCGTCGAGCCGCCCGCGCAGCATCCGTTCGGCGGCGGCGGGCTGCTCGAGCATCTCCTTGTGCATGTACGACGCGTGCTCGCCCGCCTCGTACGCGTCCGGGTCGACGTCGAGCAGGGTCGCGGCCTTGGCGGTCGCGGTCAGGTCGTGGCGGAACGTGGTGAAGCCGCCGGCGGTGACGGTGGCGAGCTCGCCGTCGTCGAGCATTGCGACGGTGGTGGTGTGGCGCACGAGGGCGGCCAGGTCGGAGGCGACGTACATCTCCTTGTCGCCCACGCCGACGATCAGCGGGCTGCCGTTGCGGGCGACGACGATCCGGTCGGGGAAGTCGGCGTGCAGCACGGCGAGTCCCCACGTGCCGTCGATCACCGACAGCGCGTCGCTCACCTTGCCCTCCAGGGTGTCGGCGTCGGAACCCGCAACCAGGTGGGCGATCACCTCGGTGTCGGTGTCGGAGACCAGCTCGACGCCGTCGGCGGTGAGCCGATCACGCAACGCACCGGCGTTGTCGATGATCCCGTTGTGCACGACGGCGACGCGCTGGGCGGCATCGGTGTGCGGGTGCGCGTTCACGTCGTTGGCCGGGCCGTGCGTCGCCCATCGGGTGTGCCCGATGCCCGCCGTCCCGGCGAACCGCTTGGGCAGCCCCTCGGCCAGGTCGCGCACCCGGCCCGCCCGTTTGGCCACCTTGAGCTGCCGAGCGTTGCGGCCGTCGGCGCGCACCACGAGCCCGGCCGAGTCGTAGCCGCGGTGCTCGAGGCGGCTCAACCCCTCCAGCAGGATCGGTGGTGCCTGCTGGGCTCCGATGTAGCCGACGATGCCGCACATCTGTGGGTTTCCTTCCTCTTACTGGGTCTGGGTCTCGACACGTCGGTCGCGCTATCCGTAGATGACCCGGCGGATCTGCCGGGCCGTGAGCTCGGGCGCAGCGACGACGCGCTGGGCCAGCTCGGTGGCGATCTGGTCGTAGGTGTCGGCGTTCCTCGCGCCGTAGGCTTTCAGCTCGGCGTGCCGCCGCCGGACGAATGCGTCGGCGCTCTCGCGGTGGAAGTCGACCACGTCGTCGATCACTCGACGCGCCTCTGCGCCGGTCAGGCCAGTCGTCGCCACGACGTGCTCGAGAAGGGCGTCTGAGCTGGTTCGGGCATCAGGCACCCCCCGATGGTCCGCCCGGAAGGCGGGATGCGCAAGTTTCTGCCCGAATTCGGGCAGAGGTGGCCTATTCGGTGGCGATCAAACCCGGTGTACGGCGACCGCGCCACGCACCTCGTGGAGCGCCGTACCGCGTGTCGGACGCGGTTCCCCTGGTCAGGTGGGGAATCTGCCCGGTGTTTCAGCGAAAGATTGGCGCGCGGGTGGGGATCGGCGTACTCTGGTGAACAGGAAGTGAACGGGAGGTGTCACATGAGCAACTCGCAGATGACTCTGCAGGGCCAGGCCAATGGCTTGCACATGGAGTGGGTCGAGGTCCGCGACGAGGCCGGCCGCACCCGGATGGAGGCGCACTGGGTCAGTGACTCGCCGACCACGGGTCTGCACCAGACCCACGCTGCCTGACCAGCGCCGCCGCCAGACACGCAGACCGCGACTCCGTGGGGCCGCGGTCTCGTCATGTCCTGGGACTGAAGGTCGGGAATGAATCGGCGCCGTCGTTGTTGGGATAGTTGAATACCCAACCATCTAAGGAGCACTCCCCACATGACCCAGCAGGACTTCGACGCCCCCACGACCGCCATCGATGACATCACCGGCGACTACACGCTCGACGTCTCGCACTCGCGTCTCGGCTTCACGGCTCGGCACGCGATGGTGACCAAGGTGCGCGGCCAGTTCACCGACTTCGCCGGCACCGCCCACGTCGACACGCAGGACCCGTCCGCCTCGTCCGTGACGGTCACGATCCAGACCGCGTCGGTCGACACCGGCAGCCCCGACCGCGACGGTCACCTCAAGTCCGGCGACTTCTTCGACGCCGAGAGCAACCCCGAGATCACCTTCACCTCGACCTCCGTCGAGCGCGACGGCTCCGACTGGAACATCACCGGAGACCTCGCCATCAAGGGCACGACCCGGTCGATCACCATCCCCTTCGAGGAGACCGGCTCCGCGCAGGACCCCTTCGGCAACGTGCGCATCGGCTTCGAGGGCCGCACCACGATCAGCCGCAAGGAATGGGACCTGACCTGGAACGCCGCGCTCGAGACCGGCGGCGTGCTCGTCTCCGACAAGATCGTGCTCGAGTTCGACGTCTCGGCGATCAAGAACTCCTGAGCTCCAGTCGCGCACCTCGCCGCTGGTTGAGGTGCGACGGAGCGCCAGCGACGGAGCCTCGAAGCCAAGGCGGATATGCCCTTGGTTTCGAGGCTCGCTGGCGCTCGCACCTCAACCAGCGGGCGCAGCGCTCGCACCTCAACCAGCGGGCACAGCTCGCACCTCAACCAGCGGGCACAGCTCGCACCTCAACCAGCGGGCACAGCTCGCACCTCAACCAGCGGGCGCAGCGCTCGCACCCCAACCAGCGGGCACAGGCACGCACCCCAACCAGCGGGCACAGCGCTCGCACCTCAACCAGCGGTCACTCAGCTCTTGTGGCGGGGCTTGCGGGCCGGTCGGTCGTCGCCGCCGCGGCGGGGCGGGGCGCCGGTGTCCTTCGACAGCTCGATGAGCTTGCCGGAGATGCGGGTGTCGCGGAGCCGGTCCCACGCGCCGGCGGGCAGTTCCACGGGCAGGTCTACCAGCGAGTGGTCCATCCGGATGTCGATCCGGCCGAAGTCGGCACGCCCCAGGCCGCCCTCGTTGGCCAGCGCGCCCACGATCTGGCGGGGCTCGACCTTGTGGCGGCGCCCGACGGAGATCCGGTACGTCGCCAGGTTGGCGTCGTTGCCCGCTCGACGGCCGCGCGCAGGCGGGCCGCCCTTGTCGCGGCGCTGACCACTGCGCTCCGGGCGCTCATTGCCCTGGAAGGACTTCTGCTGCGGCTCGTGCTTGGGGTCGAGCAGCAACGGGCTGTCGGCGTACATCACGGCGGCGAGCGCGGCGGCGACGTCGATCTCGGGCACGTCGTGCTCGCGGACGTAGTGGCCGACGACCTCGCGGAAGAAGTCGAGGCGCTCGGCGTCGGCGCGCATCGTGGTGATCGCGTCGTCGAAGCGGTTGAGCCGGGTCTCGTTGATGTCCTCGACCGTCGGCAGCTGCATCTGGGTGAGCGGCTGGCGGGTGGCCTTCTCGATCGCCCGCAGCAGGTGCCGCTCGCGGGGCGTGACGAACGCGATGGAGTCGCCCTTGCGGCCGGCCCGGCCGGTGCGGCCGATGCGGTGCACGTAGGAGCCGGTGTCGGTCGGGATGTCGAAGTTGACGACGTGGCTGATCCGCTCGACGTCGAGGCCGCGCGCGGCCACGTCGGTGGCGACGAGGATGTCGAGCTTGCCGGTGCGGAGCTGGTTGATGGTGCGCTCGCGCTGCACCTGGGCGACGTCGCCGTTGATCGCCTGCGCCGAGAACCCCCGGGCCCGCAGCTTCTCGGCGACGACCTCGGTCTCGCTCTTGGTGCGGACGAACACGATCATGCCCTCGAAGTTCTCGACCTCGAGGATGCGCGTGAGGGCGTCGATCTTCTGGGGGTAGGACACGATCATGTAGCGCTGCGTGGTCGTCGAGACGGTCGCCGTCTTGCTCTTGACCGAGATCTCGACCGGGTTCTTGAGGTGCTTCGCGGTGATGCGGCGGATCGCCGACGGCATCGTCGCGGAGAACAGCGCGACCTGCTTGGTGTCCGGGGTGCCCGACAGGATCGTCTCGACGTCCTCGGCGAAGCCCATCTTGAGCATCTCGTCGGCCTCGTCGAGCACCAGGAACCGCAGGTCCGAGAGGTCGAGCGTGCCCTTCTCGAGGTGGTCCATGATCCGGCCCGGCGTGCCGACGACGACGTGCACTCCGCGACGCAGGGCGGAGAGCTGTACGCCGTAGCCCTGGCCGCCGTAGACCGGCAGGACGTGGAGCCCGGGCAGCTTGGCGGCGTACTTCTCGAAAGCCTCGGAGACCTGCAGGGCGAGCTCGCGGGTGGGCGCGAGCACCAGGGCCTGCGGGGTCTTCTGGCGCATGTCGATGTTGGAGAGGATGGGCAGCGCGAAGGCGGCGGTCTTGCCCGTGCCGGTCTGCGCGAGGCCCATGACGTCGCGGCCCTCGAGCAGCGGCGGGATCGTCGCGGCCTGGATCGACGACGGCTGCTCGTAGCCCACGTCGGTCACTGCCTTCAGCACCCGGGCGTCCAGTCCGAGGTCGGCAAAGGTCGGCTGGTCGGTGCTCAGGTCTTCATCCACCCGTCAACGGTAGTGGCTGATCGGCTCCGCGGGGGATTCGTGCAGTGTGCGACCCCGCTCACGCAGGGTCGAGCGACCAGCGGATCCCGGCGAGCCCGGGCCCGAAGCCGCGCAGCACGGGGTGGGCGGTGTCGCCGGGCTGGCCCAGCGGCGTGATGGCCTCCTCGCCGCCGGCGAGGGGGTAGGACTCGAAGCCGTGGGCGCCGCTGTCGGGATGGAATCGCACCCACAGCACCAGATCGTGCATCCGGCGCTTGATCGACGCGTGGAAGTCGGTGTCGCGCACCTCGACGAGCCCGCTCATGACGTACTCGATGATCGTCGTCTCGCGTTCAGCAGCGGGCGGTCGAGGATGAGCTCGTAGGCATGCGCGCACGCGTCGGGGTCGGGGACCATCCGGCCGACCCGGCAGCCGAAGACCGGGATCACCAGCGCGGGACCGGCCTGCTCGTCGTAGGACTCGGCGGTGACCGCCTGCGGAACGCGGTCGACACCGTCGACGTCGGCGCGCCACACGCCGCCAGGTGATCTGTCCAGGGTCCCGTCGGCGCGGATGTCCATGATGCTGTGGCTGCTCACCTCGGTCGCGCGGGCGCCATCGGGGAAGCCGAGCTCGCGGACCATGGCCGCCACCTGGGGGCCGACCAGCTCCTCGTAGGTCAGCTCGCGGAGATGCCCCCTGCAGGTTTGCCGGCGGGCGGCGATGGCGCGGCTCAGTGCGTCGGGGCGGGAGGCGGGTGCCTCGCTACGTCCGGGCCCTACCGTGGCGAAAACCGCGCGACAGCCCGGCGATGCCGGTCGCACACTTGGCCGGTGAACACGAGCTCCCTCACCTTGGACGACCTGCCGCCGGGGTTGACCAACCGCCCACTGACCACCGCCGACACGCGGGCGGTCTTCGAGATCATGGCCGCCGTCGAGCTGGCCGAGATCGGGGAGGTCGAGATCGAGGAGGCCGACATCGTCGCCGACTGGCAGCGACCCAGCTTCGACCTCGCCGGCTCGACGGTCGGCGTCTTCGACGGCCACCGGCTGGTCGGGTACGCCGAGGTGTCCGGCCACGACCGTGGCGACGCGGCTGTGCAACCCGACATGCAGGGCCGCGGCATCGGCACCGCACTGGCCCACTGGATGCAGTCGCTCGTGCGCGCCCGCGGCGGCCTGCGCATCGGCATGCCGGTGCCCGAGGGGTCGGCCGGCGACCGGTTGCTGGCGGCGCTCGGCTACCACGTGCGGTGGACGAGCTGGGTCCTCAAGCTGCCTGCAGGACGCGACATCGTCGAGCGGCCACTGCCCGAGGGCTACGTCGTGCGCGAGGCCACCGAGACCGAACGTCGTACGGTGTGGACGGTGGTCGAGGACGCGTTCCTCGAGTGGTCCGACCGCGACCGGCAGTCGTTCGAGGACTGTGCCGCCCGGATGTGGCTGCGGCCCGGCTTCGAGCCGTGGAACATCCGGGTCGTCGCCGACTCGGGCGGCGAGGTCGTGGGGGTCTCGTTCGTCGTGAAGGCCGGCGACGAGGCGTACGTCGACCAGCTCGCCGTCCGCCGCGACCAGCGCAACCGGGGCCTGGCCCAGGCCCTGCTCGTCGACTCGTTCGCGGTCGGCCGCGCGCACGGCGCGGTCGCCTCGTGCCTGTCCACCGACTCCAGGACCGGTGCCCTGCCGCTCTACGAGAAGGTCGGCATGGAGGTCACGAGTGTCTGGGTGAACCGCGCCATCGAGGTCTCTCCCGCTGGTTGAGGAAGGACGAAGTCCTGTCTCGAGACCAAGGGCACCTCGACCTCGGTTTCGAGACAGGCGCCAGCGCGCCTTCCTCAACCGGCGGGGATCCGGTCAGGGGTGGGCGGGGGTGTGCGGGTCCAGCTCCTCCTCGACACCCTCGTCACCGGCGTCGGCGTGGTAGTCGTCGTCGGCCGTCTGGTCGACGCCCTCGTCGACGTCCATCGCCCGCAGCACGACGGTCAGCACGACCGCCACGAGCAGGTTGAGCAGGAACGCGACCAGGGCGATGTAGACCTTCGTCTCGGTGAACGGGAGGGTCGTGAGCGGTCCGCCGAAGTGTGAGCCGGGGTCGCCTGGCACCTCGACGCCGTACGCCGTCCAGGTGCCGTAGACCATGCCGACGGCCCAGCCGGCGAGCAGCGCCCATCGATGGAACCAGCGCGTGTAGAGGCCCGCGACGATCGCGATCATCGTCTGGAGGATCCACACCCCGCCGAGGAGCTGCAGGTTGATGGCGAACTGCTTGGGCAGGCCGAGCACGAAGACCAGCGCGCCGAGCTTCACGCCCAGCGACATCACCTTCGACTGCTGGGCCTCCTGCTGCGGGGTCGCGGCCGGGTTGATGTAGGCCTTGTAGAGGTTGCGGGTCCACAGGTTGGCCGCCGCGATCGACATGATGGCCGCCGGCACCAGCGCGCCGATGCCGATCGCCGCGAACGCCACGCCGGCGAACCAGCTCGGGAACTCGTTCTCGAACAGCTGCGGCACCGCCTGCTGGGCGTTGTCGACCTTGACCCCCGCCGCGATGGCGACGAAGCCGAGGAGGGCGAGCAGCCCGAGCAGGAAGGAGTACGCCGGCAGCAGGGCCGCGTTGCGACGGATCACCGAGCGGTTCTTGGTGGACAGCACGGCGGTGACGGAGTGCGGGTACATGAACAGCGCCAGCGCCGAGCCGAGCGCCAGGGACGCGTAGGCCCAGTGCGCGGCCGCGGGCGGGATCATCGCCTTGCCCGCCGCGTCGCCCGCCGCGATGGCGTCGGCGTTCTCGGCGTTGAAGGCGTCGAAGTTGTCCTGCGCGGCGCTGAAGATGGAGTCCCAGCCACCGAGCTGCGAGGGCAGGTAGAACACCGCGACGATGATCACGACGTAGATCAGGATGTCCTTGACGAACGCGATCAGCGCCGGCGCCCGCAGGCCGCTGGAGTAGGTGTACGCCGCGAGCACGGCGAACGCGATGAACAGCGGCAGGTGCTGGATGACCCAGGCGGCGTCCTCGCCCGCCTGCAGGCCCATCACCTGGAGGACGACCTCGATGCCGACGAGCTGGAGCGCGATGTAGGGCATCGTCGCGAGGATGCCCGTCAGTGCCACGGCCGTCGCGAGCGGCCGGCTGTCGTAGCGGCCCTGCACGAAGTCGGCCGGGGTGACGTAGCCGTGCCGGTGCGAGACCGACCACAGGCGGGGCAGGAACAGGAAGATCAGCGGGTAGACCACGATCGTGTAGGGCACGGCGAAGAAGCCGACCGCGCTGCCGGCGTACAGCGTCGCGGGCACGGCGATGAAGGTGTACGCCGTGTAGAGGTCGCCGCCGATGAGGAACCAGGCGATGAAAGTGCCGAAGCCGCGACCACCGAGGCCCCACTCGTCGAGGTTGTCGAGCTTCTCGGCACGACGCCAGCGCGCGGCCGCGAAGCCGAGCACGGTGACGAGCAGGAAGAAGAAGACGAAGATGCTGACCGCGATGCCGTCCATCAGCGCACCTTCCGATCACGGTCGGTGCTCTTGGCCAGGTAGTAGGCCGCCACGGTGAGGACGGCCGCCATCGGGATCAGCGCGAACTGGAACCAGAAGTAGAACGGGAATCCGAGCAGGGTCGGATCGGTCTTGTCGTAGATGCCCACGAGCAACGGCAGGACGACTGCCGGTGTGAGCAGCAGGCAGATCAGGGCCCACGTGCGGTTCATAGCCACCTCCGAGAGAACGGAACCGCTGCACCCTAGCGGACAGTGACCGCCGTCACATCAGCTCGGCCCGCCGCCCGTCGAGGAAGGCCCGCTCCGCCTCGTTGTCGATCAGGGCGATCGCAGCGTCGTACGCCGCCCGGGCCTCGGCATGCCGGCCGAGCCGTCGCAGCAGGTCGGCGCGGGTCGCCTGCCACGCGTGGTACGCCACCAGGTCGAGGCGGTCGACCAGCTCGAGCGCGGCCTCCGCGCCCTCGAGCTCGGCCACGACGATCGCCTGGTTGAGCGCGACGACGGGGGAGGAGTCGATGCGGGCGAGCTGGGAGTACAGGGCGGCGATCTGCGACCAGGCGGTGTCGGCCGCCGTGGCGGCGTCGGTGTGGACGGCGTTGACCGCGGCCTGGATCTGGTAGGGCCCGGGCCGGTTGAGCGCGAGGCAGGCGCGCACCAGCTCGTGGCCCTCCTCGATGAGGTCTCGGCGCCAGAGGGTGCGGTCCTGCTCGTCGAGCGGGACGAGCACACCGTTGCTCACGCGCGCGGGGAGGCGGGCATGGGTGAGCAGCATCAGCGCGAGCAGGCCGGCGACCTCGGGCTCGCGAGGCAGCAGCACGCGCAGCAGCCTCGCCAGTCGGATCGCCTCCTCGCAGAGGTCGTCGCGCACCGACTCGTCGCCTGCGGTGGCGAGGTAGCCCTCGTTGAAGACGAGGTAGACCACAGCCAGGACGCCCGCCGTACGCGCGGGCAGGTCCTCGGCCCGCGGCACCCGGTAGGGCACCTTCGCGGCCTTGATCTTGGCCTTTGCGCGGGTGATGCGCTGGGCCATCGTCGTCTCGGGCACGAGGAACGCCGCGGCGATCTCGGGCACGGTGAGCCCGGTGACGAGCCGCAGGGTGAGGGCGACCCGCGCGGCCGGCGCGAGCGCCGGGTGGCAGCAGGTGAAGACGAGGCGAAGGCGGTCGTCCTCGACCGCGCCGGTGTCGGGTGGTGGGGAGTCGTCGTAGGTCATGGCTGCCTGCCGATGCCTGCTGTCGCGCTGGGACTCGCGGCGGATGCGGTCGATGGCCTTGCGGTGGCCGGTGGTGGTCAGCCAACCGCCAGGGTTGGGGGGTACGCCGTCCCCGGGCCATCGCTCCATCGCCGCGACGATCGCCTCACCGGCCGCCTCCTCGGCGATGTCGAGATCACCGAAGCGGCGGGCCAGGGAGGCGACGACGACGGCGTACTCCTCGCGGAAGATTCGGGAGATCTCCTCGGAGGTGTCCGCGTCGCCCGGCGGCATCAGGCCGGCTCCTCCTGGAAGGGCCGGACCTCGACCTTGCCCTGGCAGGCCTTGGAGCCCCGGGCCGCCCAGTCGAGCGCGGCGTCGAGGTCGGCGGCCTCGATGATCCAGAAGCCGCCGAGGTACTCCTTGCTCTCGGCGAACGGCCCGTCGATCACCACGGTCTGGTCGCCCATGCCGTCGACGGTGGTCGCGGCCTCGATCGGGTGCAGGCCGCCGGCGAACACCCAGGCGCCGGCGTCGCGGACCTCCTGGTTGAACCGCTCGACCGCGTCGTAGACGGGCTGGATCTCCTCCATGTCCGGCTCCGGGTCGTCGACCGAGCCGTGGACGGAGAGCAGGTACTGGGTCATGGTGATCCTCCTTGAGGGGAGAGGCCCCGGTGGCCTCCCTTCACCCGTCCCACGAACGGGATCGGGCCGATACGACAACTCTGCCAAAGAATCTCGACGGGGCGACGGTTCGGTCAGTGCCGGAACAACGGCTCGTCGGCGACCTCGTCGTCCTCGCGCGGCAGGCAGACCCGCATCGTCGTGCCCTCCCCCGGCGCGCTCTCGACGTCGATCGTGCCGCCGTGTGCCGTGACGATCGCGTGCGCGATCGACAGCCCGAGGCCGGTGCCCTGGATGGCGTTGTCGATGGCCGACGAGGCGCGGAAGAACCGGCCGAAGAGCTGCTCCTGCTCGTCGGGGGCGATGCCCAGGCCGGTGTCGGCGACGGTGATGTAGGCGCAGTCCGGGTCGGCGCGCAGGGTCACGTCGATGCGCCCGCCGTCGGGGGTGAACTTGATCGAGTTGCCCACCAGGTTGACCAGCACCCGCTCGAGCTCGTGGCCGTCGGCGCGCAGCATCACGGGTACGGCGGGCACGTGCAGGCCCAGGTCGAGCGACCGGGGACGCAGCGGCTCCTCGAGCAGCAGCCCGATCTCCTGCACCAGTCGTCCGAGATCGGTCGGGGTGCGGTGCAGCACCAGCGCGCCCGACTCCAGCTTGGAGAGGGTGAGCAGGTCCTCGACCAGCCGGATCAGCCGCTGGCTGTTGCGGTCGATGCGGGCCACGACCTCGAGCTGGTCCTCGGTGAGCGCGCCGATCGCGCCCTCGGTCAACAGCTCGGCGTACCCGTTGATGCTCGTGATCGGCGTGCGGAGCTCGTGGCTGACGTTGGACACCAGCTCCTGCTTGACCCGGTCGACCTCGCGCAGCCGCGCGACGGACGCGTGCTCGTGCTCGAGGGCGACCCGCATGGCCTCGTGGGCGGCGTGCCGTTCGGTGGTGTCGTCGCCGACGGCGACGTAGCCGAGCACCGAGCCGTCGTCGTCGTCGATGCGGGTGAGGGCCAGGGAGAGGTAGCGACGGCCGCTGAGCGTGATGATCTCCCAGTCCCAGCGCTCCCCCGACTCGGCCATCGCCAGCGCGATCTGGATGAAGTCGTCCTCGGGCAGGCCGAGCAGGCGGGCGTGCCGGGCGATCTCCTCCTTCGTGTGGAGCACGGCCGGGCTGCGACCGAGCAGCTCGCGGGCGCCGTAGCCCAAGATCAGCTCCGCCCCACGGTTGACTCGGGTGATGCGGCCGAACGGGTCGGTGGTGATGATCAGGGTCTGCTTCGCCGACTCGAGCAGGCGCTCCATCGTGGACGCCGACCGGGTGGCCTCGGCGGCCGACAGTTGCTGGCGCGCGAGGCTCGCGGAGATCGGGATGGCGAGGTAGGCGCTCGAGATGATGAACGTGTAGAGCAGGATCGGGTTGAAGCTCTCGGGCATGCCGGACGGCGTGTCGGCGAGCGGACCGTGCCCGGTGAACGTCAGGGCGTAGGCCACCATCGACACGAGCATGACCTGCAGGTGCGACGACCTCGGCGAGCCACGGTTGGCGCCCCAGCCCAGAGCCGTGAGGATCAGGAACAGCATCGTCAGCGGCCCGCTCGGCCAGAAGACCAGGACCGACACGACCAGGAGCGCGACCCACTGGGTGATCTGCTCGCCCACGGGACCGGCCGCGGTGCGCGACCCGTCGCTGAGGATCGGCAGCACGCTGAGCTGCGCGGCCAGGGCGCTCACGAAGGCCATCAACGTGGTGAGCAGGGCATCGCCGACGGTCACCTCGAACAGCGACAGGCTGCCGCCGATCAGGGCGCACAGGGCGGCGCCGGCCGCGGTGGCCGCGAGGAACCGGCGCTCACCGGACACCGAGTCCATCTCGAAGCGGACGGTGCCCGTGCGCGTGATGACCCGCCACACGAGGTACGCCGGCACGGTGAGCGAGGCGCTCCCGACGAGGCCGAGCAGCAGCGGCAGGTCGTAGGTGCGCGACAGCGCCCCCGTGATGACCAGGGTCTCGGCGGCCAACGCGAACCACACGCCTCGCGGGCCGGCGTACACGAGGAGGCCGACGGCGAACCCGAGGGCGGGGTAGCCGCCGTACTCACGGAAGTCGAGGCCCTCGAGGGACAGGGGCAGCCCGATCATGACAAGGCAGAGCACAACGACCAGCGCGCGTCTGCCCGACCAGTTAGCCATGAGTCTCCGTTCGACGAGATGCATCATGGGGCACGAGACCGCCGGGCGGCCGCGATTCGCAACAGTTTTGCCTCGCGCGCCGACACCTTAGGGTGCCAAGCATGTCAGCGTCGTTCTCACTAGCCGCCACCGTCATCGGCACGCCCGACCCGCGTGGCCTCGCCGACTTCTACCGCACCCTGCTGGAGTGGGACGTGCGGGAGTCCGAGCCGGACTGGGTCCGCATCGGCCCGCGCGACGGCGGCCGCGGGCTGTCCTTCCAACTGGAGGAGTCGCACGTGCCGCCGGCCTGGCCCGCCGGCCCGGGTGACCAGCAGATGCAGGTGCACCTCGACATCGCCGTGAGCGACCTGGCGGCCGGGGTGTCCGCGGCGCAGAGCCTCGGTGCGTCGCTGGCCGAGCAGCAGCCGCAGCCCGACGTCCGGGTGCTGCTCGACCCCGCGGGGCACCCGTTCTGCCTCTTCGCCGACTAACACTCGCCGCTGGTTGCCCTTCGACGCGGCGCTAGCGCGCCTCCTCAGGAACCGGAAGGCGCGCCCGAGACCCGCCGCTGGTTGAGGTGCGAAGGCGCCGCTAGCGCGCCTCCTCAGAACCGGAAGGGGCGCCGGAGACCCGCCGCTGGTTGAGGTGCGAAGGCGCCCTGGCGCCTGAGCCTCGAAACCAAGGCGACAGGTGCCCCTTGGTTTCGAGGCTCGCTGCGCTCGCACCTCAACCAGCCGGGGAAGCTGCGCTCGCACCTCAACCAGCGGGGAACGGGCGAGTCAGCGGGCGGACTCGCGCAGCGTCGAGCCCCGGGCTCCGCGCACGGTGAGGGCGGCGCTCACGAACGCCACGATCCCGAGTACGGCGGCGGCGAGGGCCGCAAGGACCACCAGCCGGAGCGGATCGATGCTGGCGATGAGGTGCGGCGTGCTGAGCTCGTCGACGTAGCCCAGGGTGATGGTGCGGAGCACGACGTACTGCGCGAGCGTTCCGGCGAGGATGCCGGCGACCGCGGCGCCACCGAGCACGACCGCGAACTCGCGGGCGGCCGCGGACATCACCGCACTACGGGGCACCCCGACCACCCGCAGCGCGGCGGCGTCACGGCGCCGGGCGGGCAGCTGCACCGCCGTCGACACGACGAGCCCGGCCAGCGCCATCAGCAGGACCAGCGCCGCGACGACGGCGTACAGGCGCAGCGCCAGCGCGTAGGCGCCCTGGTTGAGCGTGTCGATCTCCTCCGAGAGGGTGGAGGCGACGGTGAGCCCCTCGGCCGACAGAGCCTCCCGGACGTCGGCCGGCGCGCCCTCCTGCATCAGCACGCGGACGTCGTAGAAGTCGTCGTAGATGCCCTCGTCGCTGGTCAGCTGCGTCACGTCGACGAGCACTCCGGAGGGCCCGAGGAAGGGCGTGCTCTCGGCCGTGCCGACCGCAGCGAGGGGTACGCCGCCCGGCACCCCGGCGTAGCCGCGGACCTGTGCCTGCTCCACCTCGACCCCGCGGAGCACCGGACGGGCCGGCGCGAGGCCGCCGGTGGCGAGGCGCGCGACCTGGGGCACCCCGCCGGTGTCGATGTCGGCGGTCAGGGTGCCGTCGACGCGGACGGTGGCGTCGACCCCGTCGGCGAGGGCGGGCGAGGGCACCCAGCCGGCGCCGTCGATGGCGCCCGGCACACTCGCCCCGTCGACCGAGATGTCGCTCACCGTGACACTGCCGCTCATCTCGAGCGGGGTGGCGGCCCCACCGCCGAAGGTGAGCCCTTCGAGGAGACAGCCGTCGCGGCACGGCACTCGGCGGGTGATGGTGCTGGTGCCGGGTTCGAACGGGCCGAGGTACGTGCGCTCGGGCACGCCGGCCCGTTCGCCGAGCCGGGCCTCGACCGAGACCGGGGCGCCGAGCTGGTTGTCGACGGTGAAGGAGAGCTCCCGGCCCACGACGACGGGCACGATGCCACCGCCCGGGGCGAGCAGGTCGGCGACAGCCGCCGCGTCGCGACCGGGGGTCCACGACTCGGGCCACTCCGCGACGGTGGCCAGTCGCGGCGCGTCGACCACCGACAGCCCCACGCCGGGGGCGGCGACGCTGGCCGCGGCCATCGTCCAGCGGCCGTCGGGGTCGATGTCGTGGGTGAGCGCGACGGTGTCGCGGATCGGCAGCGGCGACGTCCAGACCGTAACGGCGGGCGACGCCGTCGCGGCGACGGAGGCCCGCCAGGTCGCGGCCGAGTCGAAGACGCCCACGCCGAAGACGGCCACCGCGATGGCGGCGGTCAGCGGCAGGATCACCAGCGTGCCCTCCTGCCGACGCGAGATGGCCCGCGACGAGACGAAGCCGCTCAGCGAGCGGCTGCCGCTGCGACGCCGCGTCCACCAGCGTGCCGTCCGGGCGATCAGGTGGGTCGCGCCCAGACCCGCCACCACAGCGAGCAGCACCGGCAGGACCAGGTCGGTGACGTCGGGGTCGGCCTGGGCGGATCCTCCCCACAGCTTGCTGGCGAGCACGGCGCCGGCCAGCGCGACGAGGACGAGCTGGACGATCAGGCCGATCCGGCCGGACGGGGCCGGACGTCGTACGCCGGTGAGCTGGGACGCCAGGGACACCACCAGCACGAGGCGGACCGCCAGCACGCTGACCGCTGCCGCACCGAGCACCACGGCGACGCCCGCGACGATGCTCACCCATGGCAGGGGCACGGGTAGGCCGGGCACCAGCCAGGCGCGCGCCAGAGCCCACGACAGCGCGTAGCCGAGCACGGCACCGAGCGGGGTGGCGAGGGCGACCAGGCCGAGAGGTTCGGCGACACCCAGCGCCCAGAGCTGGCGCGAGCCGAGGCCACGCAGGGAGGCGAGGGCCAGCTCGGGCACCCGCAGCTCGCAGGCCGCCATGAGAAGCCGCATCAGCAGGGCCAGCGCCACGAGCAGCAGCGAGAGCACGGCCGGTGCGATCGACGAACGGGCGGTGGCCTGCTGCTGCAGCACCTCACGGTTGATGGCCGGCAGGTCGTTGAAGTCGTTGACGCCGGTCATCGAGCCACCGGCCACGGCGAGTGTGGTCTCCAATGAGGTCGCCGCCGTGGACCTGGCCCGGCGCAGGTCGGCGACGGTCGCGTCGGGAGGTACGACGAGCGGCAGGTCGACGGACGCCGCCCACTGACGGCTCGGGATGGCGTCGAAGGTGGCGGGCACGGTGAGGAACGGTGCGAGCCGGCCGGGCATCACCAGTTCCGTGCGGTTGTCGAACAACGGCGGGGTGCTGGCCAGTCTGGTCGGGTCGAACCACCAGACGGCCTGCTCCTCGTCGGGGGCGCTGTAGCTGCCGACCACGGTCATCGACCGGACCGGGCTGGCCAGCGGGTCCTCCGCGCTGGGCCGGGGTGTGCCGATCGGCAGCGGCACCTCCTCGCCGATCTCGAGCCCGAGCTGCTGCAGGTCGCTGACGAGCAGCAGTACCTCGCCCGCCGCAGCCGGGCAGCGGCCCTCGATGTCGAGGTACTGACACTGGCCGGGTCGCGAGCTGAAGGCGAGCTCGACGGCGCCCAGGCTGGTGTAGCGACGACTCGTCAGCCGCCCGACCGGGTCGCCGTACGGGCCGAGCGTCTCGTCGGCAGCCACCTGCTCGGCCTGCTCGAGCACCTCCGACGGACCTCCGACGGTGCCCTCGGAGTCCAGCGACCAGGTGACCCCCGTGAGCAGCGGCGGGGCGGCGTTGAGCCGCGCGACGACGTAGGAGTTGGTCACCGCCTCGGCGAAGATCGGCCCCAGCACCGCGGAGCCGACCGCCAGGGCGGTGAGCAGCACCGACCCGAGCGAAAGCAGGGCGCGGGCCCGCATGCCGCGCAGGACGGTGCCGGCGATGGTGCTCATACGGGGTCCCCGCGGAGTTGTGCGCGGGGGGAGCGCAGCGGAGGGAGCTGAGATCTCCGTGGGGTGTTCACGGATGCACCGTCCCGGCGCCGGTGCGCAGGGTGGCCGGGCGGGTCAGCCGCTCGGGCACGTCGCGGGAACGTCCGCCGAGGACGAGGACCACGAGCGCGGCGACCAGGGCGGCGCCGACGAGAGGCAGCCACTGCACGGACGTGTCGACGGGGACGTCGAAGGCGGGTACGGCGACCAGCCGCAGGTGGGCGAGCAGCAGCCGGACCGACACCCAGCCACCGGCCAGCACGCCGATGCCGGTCAGCGTCGCCAGCAGGCCCAGCTCGAGCCGACCCGCGCGGCGGGCGGTCCCGGTCGGGACGCCCACCACGCGGAGCGCGGCCACTTGCGCACGGTGCTCGGCGCGCTGCCGGCCGATGGAGCTGGCGAGGGCGATGAGTGCGACCAGCAGGCAGGCACCCGCCATCAGCACGTAGACGCTCGCCTGCTGCGCGCCCGATGCGTCGTACGCCGCCTGCCGGGCCGACTCGGCGGTGCGGGCGGGGTTGCCGGACGCGTCGAGCAGCTGCGCCACCATGGCGTCGGGGGTGCCGGGGCCGGCAACGATGCCGAACTGCGCGGCGACGGCCGCCGGGTCATCGCCGACCAGGGCACTCGGCAGGTCCGCGAGCACCCCGCCGGTCGCCACGAACGGCAGGGCGTCGACCGTCCCGCGCAGGTCGAGGACGCGGTCGCGGGCACCGGGCGTGGCGACCACCCCGACCCGGCCGGCGCCGGTCGTCACGAGGGCGGGCAGGGGGCCGGACCCGGTCTCGGGGACGACCTCCGTCGAGGAGCTGCGGAGGCCATGGACCTCGAGCCCGTCGGGGCGGTTGACGACCGCAGCCTGGTAGGCGCCCATCACGAGGTCGGGGCTGGGGACGTAGACCTGGTCGAGCAGGTCGTGGTCGCCGAGAGTCAGCCGGGTCACCAGGACGGACATGTCGGGATCGGCGGATCGCTCCCACGCGGTGAAGGCGGGCCCTCCGCGGTAGCCGTCCTGGTAGCGGAACCGGATGACCGACTCGACACGCACCGAACGCACGACGCAGGAGCTGGCGCAGTCGTCGACCGGCATCGAGAACTCGGCAGAGCGCTCGCCCTCCGGGAAGCGGATCTCGGTCTCGGCGGTCGCCGTCGCGGAGTCGTCGTCGAAGTAGTCCACCGCGACGTAGAGGCCGTTGCGGTACGGAAGGTCCCGCTGGTTGGTCACCGCCACCTCGAACGTGTCGCCCGTGACGACGAAGGGTTCCTCGCCGGTCGCCAGCCCGTCGACCAGCCCGGTCGAGTCGGCGGCCGGCGTGCTGCCGAGGTAGTCGCCGACGACCGCCTCGTAGCGGCTGGTGTCGACGAACGCCCGCCGGTCGCCGGCCTCCCTTGGGTCGGTGACGGTGGCCACCGCCATCAGGTGCCGGCCGTCCGGGTCGAGCGTGCGGCTGGTCGTCAGCGCCGCCTGCCCACCCCCGTCGAACGGCACGAACCGGGCCCCGCCCACGCTGAGCCGGGCACTGTCGTCGGCCCAGCCCGACACGGCCAGCGCCCCGGTGAGGGTCAGCGCCGCCAGCACGCTCGCCGCGACCAGCAGTCGCACCGGGCCGGTGCCGTCGGCGGACCTGCCGAGACGGCGTACGGCGAGGAAGGGCGCGAGACCCGAGCCGACCGTGCGACCGGCCAGCCGCTGGGCGGCGAAGCGCACCAGCCAGCCGGTCAGCAGGCCTGCGGAGAGCGCGACGAGCGCGGGCCCGGCGAGCACGACGGCATCGGGGTCGCCGGAGTCTCCGGCGGCGGCGCGGTAGGCGGCGACGACCGCGCCCACGACCACGACGACCGCGAGGAACACCGCGGTCGTGCCGGCCCTGCGAGGTCGTTCGGCGATGCTCACCTGGGCGAACAGCGGCTCCCGAAGGCCGCCGGCCAAGCCCACGCCCACCGACCCCAGGCCGCCGAGCGCGACCAGCGCACCGACCGCGACGGCGCGGGCATCGAGCGGTGCTGCGGCGTCGTCGAGCCACCACCGCGTGGTGACGTCGGTCGTGAGGGCGCCGAGGGCGAGACCACCCAGCAGGCCGGTGAGCATCGCCAGCACGGGCTCGGCGAGGAGGGCGATGCGGAGCCGGATCCCGTGCACGCCGCGGAGTCGGTAGAGCCCGATCTCCTCCCGTTTGCGCGAGGCCAGCGCGCGACCGACCTCGGCGATCGCGACCGCGCCCAGCAGGTAGAGGGGCAGCGCCAGCCACGGCGACGTGCCCGCCTCCTCGGCGAACCTGGTGACGCTCACGGCTCCGGCGACCACGACCTGGGTCATCGCGACCAGGGACAGCAGCGTTCCGCGGCGCGACCACGCGCCGCGGAGGAGCCGGGTCATGCGAGTCGGCCCTCGTCGAGGGCGTAGTGGAGGTCGCAGGCCGCCACGACGGCCGGGTCGTGGGTGGCGACCACGACGACGCTGCCGCGCTCGGCCTCGGCCCGCAGCTCGGCGAGCACGAGCCCGCGGTTGCCGTCGTCGAGCTCGCTGGTCGGCTCGTCGGCGAGCAGGATGCCGGCGCCGACGACGAACCCGCGGGCACACGCGACGCGCTGCATCTGGCCGCCCGACAGCTCCTCGACCTGGCGGTCGCCGAGGTCGGCGATGTGGAAGCGGGCCAGCGCCGCCTCGGCGTGCTCGTCGGCCTCCGCGGGGTCGACGTTGCGCGCTCGCAGCGCGATGGAGACGTTCTCCCGCGCCGACAGGATCGGCACCAGGCCGTAGACCTGCAGCACGAACGCCACGTCGGCACGCGGGTCGCCGGTGCCCTGCCACATCGAGGCGCCGGCGTACGTCGTGGTGCCGGCGGTCGGCTCGAGGAGGCCACCGGCGATCGAGAGCAGGGTGGTCTTGCCGGATCCGGACGGGCCGGACAGGGCGGTGAGGGTGCCGGCCGGGAAGGTGACCGACACGTCGTCGAGCAACGGGCGGCCCACGGTGTAGGTGATGCCGCTGGCGACGAGGTCGGTCATTGGGTCTGCCTCGTCCGCTCGCGAGATGACCAGCCGGTTGGCGTCGTCCTCCTCGATGCGCACGAGGGTGCCCGGGCGCCACTCGGTCGAGAGGTGACCGGGCAGGTGCAGGTCGCCGTCGGCGCCGATCACGACGTACTCCGACCCGTCGCGACCCTCGGCACCGACGCGGCCGCCCTTCATGGTGACCGTGCGCGGGAACGTCGCCGCCACCTCGGGTTGGTGGGTCACCACGACGATGGTGGTGCCGAAGTCGTCGCCGACGGAGTGGATCAGGTGCAGCACGTGGTCGCGGTCCTCGTGGCTGAGCTGGCTGGTGGGCTCGTCGGCGAGCAGCAGCTCCGGACCGGTCGACACGGCACACGCGAGAGCCAGCCGCTGGCGCTGGCCGCCCGACATGGTGGCGACGGTCTGGTCGGCCTGAGCCTCGAGCCCGACGCGGGCGAGCAGCTCGCTGTCGAGCAGCGCCTCGCGGCGGTCGGCCGACGACAGCGCCAGCCGCGCGAAGCCGATGTTCTGGCGGGCCGTCGCGTAGGGCAGCAGGTTGCGCGTCGCGCCCTGGAGCATCGTCGAGACGCTGCGCGACCGGATGCGGGCGAGGTATCGCTCGCCCATCCGCGAGATCTCCTCGTCGCCCAGGAAGATCCGGCCGGCGCTGGGACGCTGGATGCCACCGAGCAGCTGCAGCAGCGTCGACTTGCCCGAGCCGCTGGGGCCGAGGAACGCCACCCGCTCACCGGGCGCGATCTCGAGGTCCACCCCCCGCAGGGCGACGACGTCGTGACCCTCGAACGTGCGGTAGAGGTGGACGACGCCCTGGCACCGCACGCCGACTCCCCGGGGGCGCGGGTCCGGCACGCGCACGTCGACTGCATCTGCTGACACCCCGTTGTCCCCTTCCGAACCGTCCGACAACCTACCTACGACTCGGGTCCGCACCAGTCCGCGACGTCCGGTGTTACCGAACCGTGGCGTACCCATGGGTAGCCGCAACCGCACCAGCTCTCCCACCGCTGGTTGAGGAAGGACGAAGTCCTGTCTCGACGAAACCCAGAGACGCAGCCAGCGCCCTCCCACCGCTGGTTGACGAAGGACGAAGCCCTGTCACGAAACCAAGACGCACCACCCCTCCCACCGCTGGTTGACGAAGGACGAAGTCCTGTCACGAAACCAAGACGCACCACCCCTCCCACCGCTGGTTGAGGAAGGACGAAGTCCTGTCTCGAAACCAAGACGCACTTGTCCCTCGGTTTCGAGACGGTTGCTAGCGCAACCTCCTCAACCAGCGGGAGGACGCAACCTCCTCAACCAGCGGGAGGACGCAACCTCCTCAACCAGCGGGGAGGGCACGAGCTCCTCAACCAGCGGGGGCGGTCAGCTTGTCCAGCCGGGCCCGGAGCCGGTCGGTGCGGTGCGCGTTGCCGTGCAGCGCGACGTACTCGTCCCCGTAGTTGGCGAGCAGGGCGTCGTCGAGACGGCGTACGGCGCCGGTCGGGCTCTTGTAGCCCATCCGGCGATCGAGGTCCACGGAGTCGACGCCGCGCACCACGTCCGCGAGCTCCTCGAGCGAGGCGATGCCGAGCTCGAGCAACAGCCCGGAGATCCAGGCGTAATGGCTCTCGCGCGACCAGCCGGCGTCGGCGTACTGCCCGGCGAGGAAGGCCGCCAGCTCCTGGGCGTCGATGCGCGGGTCGTCGTCACGTGCCTGCTCGCGCACTGCGTCGGCATCACCTCGCAGCCGGTCGCGGATCGTGGAGAACTCGCGGTCGGCGAGCTCGAGCAGGCCGGCGGCGAGGGTGAAGCGCCGGTCGAACTCGGCCCGCTGCTCGGCCGGGATGCTGCCCTTGTAGCGGATGTCGTGCTCGAACTCCGCCCACGCGTGCTGCAGGACGGTGCGGATCTGCACCTGCACGCGCTGCCCGACCAGGTCTGGGTGCGCCTCGGCCGCCTCGCCGTCCTCGGCGTCGAGCTCGATGAGCAGGTGCCGGCTGGCGTAACCGAAGCGACCCTCGCTCGCGGTCTCGCGGCCCATGTCGCGGTCGTCGAGCACGACGGCCTCGTTGTCGAGCAGCTCGGCCACCGCCTCGACATCGCTGTGCACGTAGGTGATGACGCGCACGCCGATGACGTCGGTGATGTCCCGCACGGGATCGGCGAAGGCACGCTCGCCGTCGACCACCCGCCCCGCCTTGGCAGCGAACGATGCCACGCTCTTGGCGCGGCCGGTGACGGTCAGGTAGTTGATGCCGGCCTCGTCGAGGACCGTCGTGACGAGCGAGGTCGCCTGGGTCGCGGCATTGCGCAGTGCGGGCTGGCGGGCGGCGTACGTGCGGACCGCGGCGGCGACCGGGTCCGCGACCGGGCGCGGCGGCCGCGGGCTCGGCAGCTGCCCGGCGGGCAACGTCGGCGTGATGATGTAGCCGGTCTTGAAGTCGCCGTACGTCGTCGTGTCGGCGGGTCGGCGCTGCCGGAAGAGCGCGACGTACGCACACACGACGGCGTCGACGGGATCCTCGGCGCGACGCAGGTCGGCCTTGCGCTCGGCGGACCCGATGTCGTCGACCAGCCGGCGCCAGGCGTCGCGGTCGACGAGGTGCAGGGGCGGCTCGGCGGTGGCCAGGCTTTCGAGCAGCCCGGTCAGGGTCAGCAGCTCCTCGCGCATCGAGGCCAGCGAGCGACCGGGCTTGGCCTTGTACTTGAGGGTGCGGCCGAGCTCGAACAGCGCGACCATCGCGGGGTGCGGGTAGACCTCGATGGCCCGCCGCGGGCCGCGCGAGTCGGGGTCGATGTCGAGCCCGAGCATGGCGCTGAGTCTTGCGCCGCGCGGCACGTCGGCGAACTCGCGCTTCGCGGTGTTGGAGGGATGCGCGCCCGCGTCGTACCTCGCGAAGTCCTTGTTCAGCGCACGCTCCGCCGGCCGGTTGCCGGTGGCGTTGGTGACGACCAGCGGCGCGTCGATCGCGACGAGGCAGTCGCCCGCGACGTACGCCGCGATGCTCGCGCCGATCTCCTGGTCGGTGCGCGCCGCGTCGATGTGGACCAGGTGCCCGCGGTCGTCGAGGACCGCGACCCCGGTGGGCTTGTTCTCGCCCCACGCGAGGTCGAGTCCGACGAAGTACATGCGCGCAGCCTCCCACGCCTTGGCGTACCACCTCGATGGTCGACGCTTTCGCCGCAGCCCTCGGTGGTCGAGTGCCTCGTGAGGGACGAGCGAGGAGGATCGAGACCTGTAGCGAGCCTCGAACCCGTCCCGCTGGTTGAGGAGGTCGCTTCGTCCGCTGGTTGAGGAGGTCGCTTCGCCCGCCGGTTGAGAAGGTCGCTTCGCCCGCCGGTTGAGAAGGTCGCTTCGTCCGCTGGTTGAGGAGGTCGCTTCGTCCGCTGGTTGAGGAGGTCGCTTCGCCCGCCGGTTGAGAAGGTCGCTTCGTCCGCCGGTTGAGAAGGTCGCTTCGTCCGCTGGTTGAGGAGGTCGCTTCGTCCGCTGGTTGAGGAGGTCGCGCTAGCGACCGTCTCGAAACCAAGGACCCGACACCTTCGCCGTACCATCGCCCGGTGATTCCCGAAGACCGCGTCGACCCCGACGACCTCGCCACGACGGTCCGGGTGCTGGGGATGCTGCACGAGCTCCCCGACGACCACCCCGACATCAAGGCGGTCAAGCACGCGGCGTCGCACATGTACAAGGCGCTCAAGAAGGAGCGCCGCACCCGCAAGCGCGAGGCCGAGCTGGCCCATGACCGCGCGGTCACCGAGCTGACCGCGACCGGTTCGCCGATCCGCATCGACGACGAGACCGCCGGCATCGCGCTGGTGTCGACGGCGTCCGGCGCGTTCGCAGGCGAGCTGATCAACCCGCGCGGCTGCTACATCTGCAAGAACGACTACACCCTCGTCGACGCGTTCTACCACTGGCTGTGTCCCGAGTGCGCTGCCATGTCGCACGCCAAGCGCGACCAGCGCACCGACCTGTCCGGACGACGCGCACTGCTCACCGGCGGGCGGGCCAAGATCGGCATGTACATCGCCCTGCGCCTCCTCCGCGACGGCGCCCACACGACGATCACGACGCGCTTCCCCAAGGACGCCGTACGACGCTTCTCGTCCCTGCCAGACAGCGCCGACTGGCTGCACCGGCTCAAGGTGGTCGGCATCGACCTGCGCGACCCGACACAGGTCGTCTCGCTCGCCGACGAGGTCGCGGCGGCCGGCCCGCTGGACATCCTGATCAACAACGCGTGCCAGACAGTGCGTCGTACGCCGGGTGCGTACGCGCCGCTCGTCGACGCCGAGCGCGCGCCGCTGCCCGAGGGGGTGGACCTGCCGGAGATGCTGACGTTCGACCGGATCTCGGAGGCGCACCCCGCCTCGATCGCCGGCGCCCTGGCGGCGGACCCGGTGGCCCACCACGAGGGGGAGTCGCTGGAACACGCACGGGCCGCGCACTCGGCGGCCGCGATGACGGCGCTCGCCCTCAAGGCCGGGCACGCTTCGCTCGACGCCCACGTCGCCGGCACCGCCGTCGACGCCGGCGGCCTGCTGCCGGACCTGCAGACCAACAACTCGTGGACCCAGACCGTCGAGGAGGTCGACCCCCTCGAGCTCCTCGAGGTCCAGCTCTGCAACTCGATCGCGCCGTTCCTGCTGATCTCGCGACTACGGCCCGCGATGGCCGCGGCCACCGCCGCCCGCAAGTACGTCGTCAACGTCTCGGCGATGGAGGGCCAGTTCTCCCGCCGCTACAAGGGCGCCGGCCACCCGCACACCAACATGGCCAAGGCCGCCCTCAACATGCTGACGCGCACCTCGGCCGAGGAGATGTTCGAGACCGACCGGATCCTGATGACCGCCGTCGACACCGGCTGGATCACCGACGAGCGCCCGCACCAGGACAAGCTCCGCATCGCCGCCGAGGGCTGGCACGCCCCCCTCGACCTCGTCGACGGTGCCGCCCGCGTCTACGACCCGATCGTGCTGGGCGAGCGTGGCGAGGACCTGTACGGCTGCTTCGTCAAGGACTACCGCCCCAGTCCCTGGTGAGCTGCTGGCCGTCGGTGACAGGTAGGGCATTCCGCTGCGACTGGGCGTGCAGACCTTCTGAGTCTCCCGACGGTCGGCGCACCCACGCACCTCGCCCGGAAATACGTCAGAATGCCAGGGGCTGCCCGGCACGGCCGCTGCCCGGTCGGGTACGTGGCTCACATGCTGCGCTCGCCGAGCACCACGAGGCACTACGGGCCAACGCGCAGAGGGCGATGCTGACCAGGGTGTCCATCAGTAGTCGTTTGCAGGTGAGCCGGTCGGGAAGAGGACCAGTTCGTGAGCGGGGGCGCGGATGGTGCGCAAGACTCGACACCGTCTCTGCTCGAGGCTTATCCGGCACGCCACGAGGCGAACCATGTGTGGTCCGAAGGGGCTGCCGTCGAAGGCGAGACCGTACGCGGTCTCCACGTCGGTCCAGCCGCCCAGGATGAAATTCCGGCCGTGCAGGTCGGCCGGCAGCCGGCGGCCGCTACGCATGTCGAAGACCTGGCTGCCGCTGTCGACCGGCATCAGCGCCACCGAACCGTCAGGTGACACGTGGCCCGGCTGTGTCGACCGGTAGGGATCCCGCGGAACGACCAGCCGGCCGTCGCGCACCAGCGCGGGCAGCCGCTGACCGCCACCGGGATCGCGGCGGGCGAAGTAGAACAGGTCGTACGGGCGGTGGTGTTCGGTCGCCCTACCCGTCCGCGGATCCCAAGACATCACGGCGCCCGAAGCGGTCCGGACGAAGAGCTCGTCGCCGTCAAACCCCAGGACCTGGGGCTCTGCGTCCTCATAGAGGTCCGCAAGGTCGTCATCTGCGTCACCCATGCCGGCGTCGTCGTGGACGACGACCTCACCGGTTTCGAGGTCGACGATCACGGTCGACCAAGGCATCCCGTCGGACTTGTCCAGCAGGCCCAGGTACCGGTCGCTCTCGGAGACAATGAGCGCGTCGGCGCGCAGGCTCGTGGAGCGAACCGCACCACCATCGGTCACTCGGACGACATCCGAGCGGCCCTGGAGAAAGTAGATCCGGCCGCTCGCCTCCACCATCGCCCGGACGGGCTTGCCCACGCGGATGACTCTGTCATCGACATGGATGGTGTCACCGACGGCCCACAGGACGGCATCAGTGGCGAGCGGACCCACACCGACCGGCAGCACAGGCGTGCCCGGATTCGTCGGATCGGAAGATGACTGGCAGGCCATCAGCGCGAGTCCGAGGGATGCGCACGCGAGCATCCGCCACATCTGGGAATCGTAGGCGCTGGCCGAACAGGGGGCCCACGCCATGCGAGACGACGGCCCGCTCCGTCCAACCACCCCACTGATCAGTCGCGGTGCCCACAAACAGCGGCCACCGCCGCGATGTGCGCTCGCGCAGCGTGCCTCCTCGAGGGCCGAGGGGCCCACCGGAACTAGCCGCGATGCTCGCGTTCGAAACCCGCGTCACGCCGGCGCTTGTCGGTCAGAGCTGGCGAGCTTCGCGGACGATTTGACGAGTGATCGGCGAAGGGAAGATCGCTGCGACTCTGTCGTATGGCGGTGGGTCCGTTCGTAGTACAGGTGAGCGGCCACCCATGAACGCGCCGTCACGATCACAGGAGATGACACTGATGCAGCATCCGGAGCCTGTTGCCCGCCGTCTGTTCGAGCTCACCGAGCCGATCTGCCTGGTGAACTTCTTCTCGTCGGAGCCCAACGACTCGATGGCGGCGCTCGGCTTCAGTGGCTACTGGGACGGCTACTTCGCGGGACGCTCTGCGCCGCTCGGCCGGGTCCCGGCCGAGGTGGTCCACGCTGCCTTCTACAGCTTCGCCGAAGGTGAGGTGGCCCGCCACATCCCCCAGGTGTGGGACACCACCACACCGCAGGCGGCATACGCCGCGCGTGTGCAGGGCTGTGTCGCGGCGCTGCGGAGGATCCTCGGCGCCCTTGTCGAGATGCCGGGGCTGGCGCTCGCCGCTGAGCTGATAGCCCAGGCTTCGACCAGCGCGCCGACGGAGGGAAGGGTCATGTACGCCGCCCTCCGCACGCTCCCGATGCCCGAGGAGCCCGTGGCCCGGCTCTGGCACGCGGCCAACATGCTCCGAGAGCACCGTGGGGACGGCCACATCGCAGCCCTCGTATCGGAGCGAATCGGGGGCACCGAGGCTCACGTGCTCAGCGCCCTCGCCAGCGGCACCTACCCGGCGGAGTCGTTCGGCCGGATACACCACCTCCCTCGGGCCCGCCTGGCTGAAGTCATGGACGGCCTGCGCGACCGTGGCCTCCTCGACGCCTCCGGCCGCTTCACCGACGCCGGGCGTGCGACCAAGGACCGCATCGAGTCACTGACCGACGCCCTCGCAGAAGCGCCGTACGCCCATCTGGAGTCGCGCGAGCTCGACCAGCTGATCGCGGTGCTCGAGCCCATCTCCAGACGCCTCGCGGCCACGGGGTCGAAGTAGCTCGGCGCGGGCTGAGCAACCAGCCTCCTCCGCGCCCAACCAACATGGCGGGTGAGGCTGGTGAAGAAGCGCACATCCGAAAGCTCGTGCCGGAAGAGAGGTGTTTCCCGTGGCAGACCGTCCGGACGCACAAGTCCGAAGCTCGGCAGAAGAACCACACCCGAGACTCGTCGAGCTGAGCGAGCTCTTGGTCGGCACATGGCTAGTCGATGGACCAGGCATCACCGGCCAAGCCGAGTACCACTCAAGGAACGGCGGTCGCCTCCTGGTCGCCTACGTCGACTTCAGCGTGAGCGGCGCAAGAATGCGAGTCATCCAGCACATCACCCACCACGAAGACCGCGACACCCTGATCGCTCGGTACATGGACACCATGGGCGACGAGGCCACGTACGCATGGACGCTGGAGGAGCAGACGATCCGCGTCAGCCTTGACGATCACGACTCGAACACCTACTTCCAAGCCACCCTCAACGAAGACAAATCGCAGTACACCGGCACCTGGCACTATCCCGAAGGGGATCCGCCTGACGCGACCGAGCCCATTGTCTACACACGGGTGGACGGCAGCGGCTGATCGCGCTTTCCCCATTCACGCGTCAAGCGCTGTGCATGAAGGACGCGAGTTGCGCGGCGCCCGCCTCGGCGAGGTCGTCGGCAACAGGGCCGGGTCGACGAGGTGGTGTTTGGGTGCCTGCCCGAGGCAGCCGAGGTGTCCATGCCCGAGTGTCCAGAGCCGGGGACCGGGTCGAGCAGCACAGGTTCTTGAGGGTCTCGCGGTAGGCGATGGTCGTGGTCTTGGCGAGATGCGTCGCGGCCAGTCACCGGGTCACGCTGGTCGTTCGTCTCCGAACCGCTACGCCATCGCCCAGACCAGGGCCAATGCTCCGCTGACCGCGAGAACGAGGCCAACGGCGGCTGGAACGGCCAGCCACGTCTGAGAGGTTTCGTCGGCTGCGACGCTGAGCACCCGGCCGGCCAGGTAACCGCCTATTGCGACGAGCGCGAACTGCTTCTGGCGTCGTTCGCGGCGGGCACTTGCCTCAAGTCGTGGCATAGGTTCGATCTGTCGTTGAGCGAACCCGGCGTTCACGTTGGCGCGTGCCGACCGGTCCAGGACCAGGGCCAGCAGCCAGAGGGCGAGAGCGCTGGCCGCGACGGTGACGCCGTTCCGTGGACCGAAGAAGCCGGCCAGTGCGGCGTCGGCCGTGGCGGCGGCGATGCCGACGAGAATGAACCACCCGAAGGAGCGGGAGGCGAACACCTCGTGCTGCTGCCGCGCGCGGTCGTCGGGCAAGGCGTTGTACCGGCGCGCACCGCTCTTCCCGGCGTAGCGCGCGGCAAGAACAACGAACAGCGCGGCTACAAGTAGTTGCATCATGTGGGGCGCAATCCAACCGAGCTGTCTCGACTACGGCGCGGTCCCTGAGGCGTGTCAGCGCCTGGCCCCGAGCCGCGCGATGACACCGCAACCGCGGGCACGCACCTCGGCTTGCTGTGAGACGGCGGCCCACCTTCACGTGCAGAGGGATGCGTTCAGTACTTGAGTGTGTGGTCCTCTACGGTGACGGCGAAGTTGACGTTGCCGGGGATGTAGAGCCGGTACCGCAGCCGAGCGCCGGGCTGGCCTGCGGGCAGCTTTACGCGGAACGTGCTGTCCTGGTCGGTCCGCACCTTCGTGAACGGGACGTACTTCGTGCCGGCCTTGAGCAGGACCTTGACCTTGCGGTTCGTGTAGTCGGGGGTGACCCTGCCTACCAGGCGGCGCCCGAACGTCTTGGCCTTGATGGCGCGGGAGACACGGACGGCGACCGGTGCCGACTCACTCGGTGCGTAGCTGTTCTCGGTCGGCGAGGTGGCGGTGTACCCCTCATACACGATCCGGTACCGGGTGTTTCTGAGGATCGGGACGCCGTAGTAGGCGAACCCTCCCGGGTATGCCTCGGTGGCGACCGTGGTCCACACCGGCTTCGCGGCGGTGAACTCCTGCAGGGCCGCCGTCCCTCGTGGAACTGGGTTGCCGTCACTGCCCTTGACCCCGCCGAACAGGGTCAGCTTCCCGTCGCCGTAGGAGACCTTCTTCGTCACCGCGGTGATCTCGGACGTGGTGGTGAGGTTCTCGGTGGCCTGCGCGGGCGCGCTCACCGAAAGCGTGGCTAGGCAGACCAAGCTGGCGATGAGGCCGGCGATGAGGCGGGGCGTGCGCATGGTGTTCCTTCCGGACGTCTGTGACTGTGCGGCCGGCTTCATCCTCGCGGTGACTGCTCCAAGCGGCGTGCTGACGGTACGTCTACCCGTCGACCGTAAGAGCAGTCGCCGCACGTTGGACCCGCGTGGCGCACCTTGCCTGGATGTGATGCATCCCGAGCACCCTTTGTTGTCTCCTTCCCGCTGTGACCTCGTGCACGGGCTGGGCGGGCGACAGTGTGAGAGCCAACCTGAGGAAGTCGTCGCCTAGCATCCATCCGTAGCCCGAGCCCCAATGCAGGTCGTCGTTTCTCCATTCCGAGTGAGACGTTACGGGGAGCCTGAGTTCTCGCTGTTCCGGCGGGCAGATGATGCCAAGTGGCAGCCCATTGCGGGCGGCGCGGAGGACGACGAGAAGGCCTACATGGCCGCCCGGCGCGAATCCGCGGAAGGAGCTGGCCTTCCCCCCACCGCGCCTCTGTATCCACTTCAGGCGACGGACACCGTTCCAGCGGCTCTCTTCCGCGGGCGCGAAGCGTGGCCGTCCGGCTTGTACGTCGTTCCACAGTTCACCTTCGCAGCGGACGCCACCGATCTCGATCTCGAAATCTCAGACGAGCACACTGCCTTCGAGTGGCTCGCCTATGCAGAGGCCCGGTCTCGACTGGCTTACCAGAGCAACGTGACTGCTCTCTGGGAGCTTCACGAGCGGCTTCTCAACCGCGACCTCCCCGATGCCATCATCTGACCGGCCATCCGGATCTGCCGCTGTGAGTGCGTCCTCGGCCGCGTACGGGCTACGCGCGTCAAGTGAGAGGCGCTCGGCCGACAGTGCGGTTCGCGCAGTGAACCGCTCACTGAGCGGTCGTGGAGCGTCTGGCGCGGTGCCGACGGACCGCGGCGCGGTTGGCGCAGCGGACCGAGCAGTAGCGCTGACGTCCGTTGCGGGTGACGTCCACGACCACCGAGACGCATGAGTCGCCCTCGATCTGCCCCGCAGCGCACCGGCTCAGGCGATGTATGCCCCGAGTGGTCAGATGCAGCGCCGTGCCCACGCTGATCACCGCTCGCAGCACGTCGGGAAGGGAATCGTTGGCGTCGTCGCGGTAGTGGAGGTGCCATCCTTCCCGCCCGTGGTCGGTCAGCCGCGGGTACGCGGTCGCTTGCGCCATCAGGTCGTTGAGCAATCGCGCCCGTTCACCCGGCTCCGGTGCGTCGACGACGCGAAGCCACTCGTCCATGACCCGGAGCGTGCGCCAGTGGTCATCTGATGACTCGGCGAAGTCCATCGTCATGCCGAACTTCCGGGTCCGTGCTTCGATGCCCGCCCGGTCGCCGGGCCAGTCGTCGGCGAGCGAGGCAGCCATGAGCACGGCGTACTCGCCGTAAGGGTTGAGGTGCATAAGACCATTACATCAAAGTCGTGATCATGACCGACATCGCAGCTGAGCAGTCCCGGCGCGCGGACGCCGTCCACGAGCACGGCTGGCTCACCGACTCCAGCCATCAGACCTCGGAGGGCCGAGTCATCTACGTGCGCTGCGCAGGCTGCGGCGTGCGTCGCGTCGACCTCCAGCCGCACCCGCTCACGCCACCACGGTCGCTGACCCGTGACCTGGGGCGATAGGGGAGCGTCAATCCACCGCGATCACGGCACTCTCGGCGTTGACCATCCGTCACCTGCACCGCTCCGCCTCCTTACGGACGCGTTCAGCTCCAGGATCTCCGGTGCACGGAGCCCGGCTGGTCCTAGAGTCGCCGCATGCCTGAGTTCACCTGGCTCCCGGCCAACCGAGCAGCAGCCGAGGACGTCGAGGCGGTCTTCGCCACGAGTGGCGCCCGCAAGTGCCGTTGCCAGGCCCTGAAGGTGCCGGGCTGGATCTGGCGCGACACCACCCAGGAGGAGCGCGACGCCGCGCTGCTCGAGCAGACCGCCTGCGGCACCGGCGGCCCGACGTCCGGGCTGATCGGGTACGTCGACGGCGAGGCGGCCGGCTGGGTGGCGGTCGAGCAGCGCGAGAACTACCCCAGGCTGTGGAGCCGGAAGCAGCCGTGGATGCGCATGGACCCCGAGCTGGCCGGCGTCTGGTCGGTGACCTGCTTCGTCGTGCGCAAGGGGTGGCGTCAGTCGGGGCTGACCTACGAGCTCGCCGCGGCCACCGTCGAGTACGGCGAGCAGGTCGGCGCCGGCGTCCTGGAGGGCTACCCGATCGAGCCCCCGCCAGGCAAGACAGTGATCTGGGACGAGGCATCGGTCGGACTGGTGCAGGTCTTCCTCGAGGCCGGCTACGAGGTGGTGGCCTCCCCCACCCTGCGGCGGCGCGTGGTGCGGCGACCACTGGGTGATCCCGCCTGACCGTCGGTGGGCCGCGGGAAGAAGGTGCCGCCGATGCCGGTTGAGACAGCATGAAGAAGATCGGCTTCTTGTCCTTCGGCCACTGGAACCCCTCGCCCCAATCGCAGGCGCGGACGGCCTCCGACGTGCTGCTGCAGTCCATCGACCTGGCGGTCGCGGCGGAGGAGGTCGGCGCGGACGGCGCCTACTTCCGCGTGCACCACTTCGCCCGGCAGCTCGCCTCGCCCTTCCCGCTCCTCGCGGCGGCGGGCGCGAGGACGAGTCGTATCGAGCTTGGCACCGGTGTGATCGACATGCGCTACGAGAACCCGCTCTACATGGCCGAGGACGCCGCCGCCGCAGACCTGATCGCCGGCGGCAGGTTGCAGCTCGGCATCAGCCGGGGATCGCCGGAGCAGGTCATCGAGGGTTACAAGTACTTCGGCCACGACCCGGGCGAGGGCAACGACCACGCCAGCATGGCGCGCGAGCACGCCCGGGTGTTCCTCGACGTGATCGACGGGCAGCGGTTCGCCGAGCCGAACCCCCGGCCGATGTTCGCCAACCCGCCCGGCCTGCTGGGCATCGAGCCGCAGTCGCCCGGCCTGCGCGACCGGATCTGGTGGGGTGCCGGCACACGCAAGACCGCCGCCTGGACGGGGGAACAGGGGATGAACCTGATGAGCTCGACGCTGCTCACCGAGGACACCGGCGTGCCGTTCCACCAGCTTCAGGCTGAGCAGATCCAGATGTTCCGAGACGCATGGAAGGACGCCGGCCACGAGCGCGAGCCGCGGGTGTCGGTCAGCCGCAGCATCTTCCCGATCGTCAACGGCACCGACCGCGCGTACTTCGGCGGGGAGTCGCGGAGCGAGGACCAGGTCGGGTTCATCGACGGCGGGACGGCCCGATTCGGCAAGACCTACGCCGGTGAGCCGGACCAACTCGTCAAGGAGCTCGCCGAGGACGAGGCGATCGCTGCTGCGGACACCGTGCTGCTGACGATCCCGAACCAGCTCGGCGTCGACTACAACGCGCACCTGCTGGACAGCATCGTCAGGTACGTCGCGCCGGAGCTGGGCTGGCGCTGACGGACACTCGCGCCTCCGGTGACTGCGCCGGCAGTGGCATACCTTCACCGAGGTGAAGGTTGTAGTCGCTGGAGGCTCGGGTGCGCTGGGGCGTCGGATCTGCGAAGACCTCGAAGCCCATGGGCACGAGGTAGTGGTTCTGACCAGCCGGTGTGGCTGGGGCGATCTGCGCCGCGGTCGGGTTTCGCGCTCGACCTCGAGCACGTTGGTTGGGCGACCGGGGCGGCCCCGCTGGTGATGCGTGCCGCTCCACGCGTCCACCAGGACCGGTCGGTCGCTCGGGTCGTGGAGGTCGTCGTCGGCGCGGCCGTCGCGATCGCGCTCATCGCACTCGGAGCACCCGCCAGGGTCTACGCGATCGCAGTCGTGGTGGCGGTGGGTGTTGGTGACCGGGACGGCGGGCAGTCGCTGGTATGTCGCGCCGGCGTCCACCACGTTCCTGATGTTCGTGATGCTGCTCGTCGACAGCCCCGCCGACGCCTCGTCGCGCTTCTGGGAACGGGCGCTGGAGACCATCTCGGGGTGGCCGTCGCGGCCGTCGTAGGACTGTTGGTCCCGTCGCTGCTGACCAGAAGGAGTCCGAGGGGTGCACGCGCGACGTGAACCCCTCAGTGCGCTGCGACACAGCTGCCCAGTCGCGAGCCATCGCCTCAGCTCAGCTCAGCTTCTCGAAGACCATCGTCGCCTGGATTCGGTCTCCACCACCGAAGCCGCCGCTCTTCGCTGACGCGGTCGTGATCGTATGGAGGCGGTACCCCTTCGACGCCTGCTTGTTGAGCTCACCCTCGAGCTCCGAGAGGTTTCCCGAGCCTGTTCCGAGGAACTTCTCTTTGAGAGTCACTTGGATCACCACGTACTCCATGCCCCGGTCTCCTCGCCTTCACGGGACGCGCTCGGTGGGCGCCCTACTCCGCCGTGTCTATCGGGTCCAGCCGCCGCATGTGCAGGTTTCGACAAGGTGTGACTCCTGTCAGAGTCGTCGACAGTGCGCCCAGGACCTACCGGGTCCGCGATCGGGACCGGCGGCCCGGCCCCTGGCGCCACGAGGATCTGTCAATGACCGAGACGCCTGCCACGGCGGGGGCGGCCCCCGGCGGTGCCGTCGAGCCGGGTGAGCTGCCGCTGGAGGCGCTGTGCCGGGAGCTGCACGAGGAGACGGGGCTGGTCCTTGAGGCCGACCCGCCTCACGTCTGGCACCAGGAGGTCGCCGCTCCCCTTCAGGCGGACGGCTACGACGGGGTGGTCAACGACTACTTCCTCGTCCGCACCACGCGCTTCGAGCCACGCGGCGCGCTGTCCGATGCCGACCTCACCGCCGAGCACATCGCCGAGATGCGATGGTGGCGGCGCGGCGAGATCGCCGACTACGGCGGACCCGACCTGTTCTCACCTCGCGACCTCGCCGCCCCGCTGGTGGTCCTGATCGCCGGTGGCCTCCCGGGGACGCCGGTGATGCTCGGCCTGTGATCTCTCGTCGGACACTGACGTCCCGTGCCGCCGGACGCACCAAGGACACCATGATCTGCGGGTGTCTGCTGTGGTCGCGGTTTGCGACTACGCGTCGTACACGATGAGCAGCAAGCCACGTCACCGTCAGTGCGGAGCCGCGGACGGCTTCATGGTCGCCGTCGATCCCGGTGCTGGCCCGGTCGGCCGTCCGCCCGCCAGAATGACCACGTGGGTACCGACGAGGAGGCCGTGGCCGCGCTGGTGTCTGCCCGTGCCGACGCCCTGGTGCGCGGGGACGCCGAGCGGATGCGTGAGATCTTGGCGCCCGACTTCACCTACACCAACGCCAGCGGCGTCTCGTGCAACCTCGATGAGTACGTCGCGTCCTACGTCGGGTCCTCCGAGCTGGTCTGGCTGTCGCAGGAGCCATCCGCGCTGCTGGTCCGCATCTACGGCGAAGCCGCCGTCGTGACTCTTGATGTGCACGACCGGGCGACCTGGCGGGGCGAGCCGTTCGAGGGGGATTTCAGGTCCACGTTCGTCTACGTGCGGCGCGGAGGAGCGTGGCGTTGCGTGGCCGGACAGACCACGACTCGATCCTCGGAGACCTACTGAGACCACCGGCACGTTGCCGAGACATGCCGATGGGTCACCTGACAAGCTCCGCTCTCCGGTCCCGCGGTGCGACCAGGTGGAGCGACGGCACCATCATCAGCAAGGCGGCTGCGGTGAGCGCAGCCGCCACCCACACAGGGCCCAGCTCGCTCGAGCCAGACAGCGTGAACGCCCCGATCGCCGGACCGGCGGCCGCCCCCATGTTGAGGGCGGCGGTTGCGTACGAACCACCCATCGTCGGGGCGTCGGATGCTGCGTAGAGCACCCGTGCGATCAAGGCGCTCCCCACCGCGAAGGCCAGGGCGCCCTGGACGAAGACCAGGACGAGCAGCAGCGCCGGATGCTCCGCGAGCAGCGCCAGCGCCAGCCAGCCCATGAGCAGGACGGGCGAGGCCACGCCGATGGTCAGGCGAGGGTGCTGGTCGGAGAGACGTCCCGCGGCGGTGATCCCGACCAAGGAGCCGGTGCCGAACAGCACCAGTGCCAGCGGCACCCACCACTCTCCTAGCCCCGCGGTACCGGTCACGATGGGTGCCAGGAAGGTGAAAGCGGCGAAGGTGCCACCGTTGACCAGCGCTCCCAGCAGCATCGCGATGGCCAGGCGTGGCGCTCGAAGCTGGGCGAGCTCGCGGCGCAGGGAGGGAACATCAGCCGTTCGTACCGTTGCTGCTTCCGAGCGGATGCCGCGGGCAATGCCGAGTGCTGCTGGCACGCACAGCACCGCGACCGCCCAGAACGTGGCCCGCCACCCCAGTGCTCCGCCGAGGAGTGCACCTGCGGGTACGCCCGCGACAGTGGCGATCGTCGTACCGGACAAGAGGATGGCCAGGGCTCGGCCCTTCTGGTCCGGGGCCACGAGACGGGTTGCGGTGCCGAGTGCGACCGCGAGGAACCCGGCGTTGGCGACTGCGGCCACGACGCGGGTCGCGAACAGCATCGGGAAGGTCGGGGTGAGCGCGGCGAGCACGTGACAGGCAGCGAAGACCACGACACACCCGTGGAGCGTCGCCCGGGCGGGCCAACGACGCGCCAGGGCGGCCATGGTGGGCGCGCCGACGACCATCCCGACGGCGAAGGCTGACGTGAGCAGGCCAGCAGTCCCGACCGAGACGTCGAGGCTGGTGGCGATGTCCGGCACCAGGCCGGCGAGCATGAACTCCGAGGTGCCCATGGCGAAGACCGCCAGGGCAAGCAGGTAGAGGGCGAGAGGCATCGAGGACTCCGAGGCAAGAGAACGGACGGACGGCGTCTGTCACCGCCGCCAGCACTCAGGGATGCCCGAACGAGCGCCCACGCGGACGCGGGGCGCGGGCTGGAACCTCAGTGGGTCAAGGGGCTGACGGCGGGACCGAAAGCCCCCGAGTGGATGCCTCGGGGCTCGACATGGACCGCACCCTAGTGACGACCGCCCGAAACCACACCATGGTTTTGCAGCCAGAGTCCTCTGCGTCAGTAACTAGGTTGTATGCCTAACTAGATCGGCGTAACATCTAGTTGTGACAGAAGAACAATGGCCCGCGGAGTGGCTGCGGGGAGTGTTGCCCCTGTGCGTGCTCGCGGTGGTCGCCACGCACGGTGCGGACGGCACCTACGGGTACGCGATCGCACGGCGGTTGGCCGAAGGCGGATTGGGACACGTGAAGGGTGGCACGCTCTATCCACTCCTGAACCGCTGCGAGGAGGACGGATACGTGGTCTCGACCTGGGCGGCGGGCGAAGGTGGCCCGGGACGGAAGACGTTCGTCATCACCGATGCCGGCCGGAACCACCTCACCTCGCGGGCCGCAGCATGGCAGGCGTTCACCCTGCGGGCCGGAGACTTGATGAACGACGGGAGAACCTGATGATGAGCACCGAAGAGTCCGAGCGCACTCAGCGCTACACGCGCGCGCTGATGCTGGCGTTGCGGGTACGGCACGTGTCGAGCGAGCGCATCGGTGAGGTCGTGGCCGAGGTCGAGAGCCACGTCGCCGAGACCGGCGAAGACCCGCGCGAAGCCTTCGGCACCCCTCAGCAGTACGCCGTCGCCGTGGCTGGTCGCCGGGTTGCAGAGGACTCCAGCACCTGGCTCGCCATCGTGCTGGGCGGCGCCTCGGGGTGGATGCTCACCCAGGTGGTGTTCGCGATCGTGAACGGGGAGGCGGAGGTCTACGGTCAGGCCACGTGGCTTGCGGTGGTCGAGGCGCTCGCCCTGGCCGGAGGCGCCGCGTTCGCCGCGCAACGGCTCTACCGTCCGGTCGTGGACCCACGCACGACCGCCCGCCGCCTCCCTGGCGGAGGTTGGCCGACAACGGCGGTGCTGGCCGTGGCCACCGCACTCGTGGTCATGTTCGCGGTCCTCGTACGCGTCCTCACCTGAAGCAGTTCGCCGCCACCTTCGAGCACACCCGACGCACCGGCGCCGGGCACGAACCCATGCCATCAGCAACTCACCCGACGGGAGTATCACCATGTCCGCCTACGCGATAGCTCACCTGCAAGACGCCGCCGCGCACCCCGACATCGCCGAGTACATCGAGCGGATCACCGGAACCTTCCAGCCGTACGGCGGCCGGTTCCTCGTGCACGCCACGCCTCACGAGGTGAAGGAGGGCGGCTGGCCGGGGCATGTCGTGATGATCGGCTTTCCAGGCATCGTCGAGGCCCGGTCATGGTGGGACTCGCCCGCCTATCAGGCGATCGCACCGCTCCGCTCACGTCACATCGCCGCCGACATCATCCTCGTCGAAGGCGTGCCCCAGGAGTACGACCCTTCTGCGTTCGCAAGCGCGGTGCGTGAGGCTGCGGCGGAGTAGGACTCCTGGCCACCGCAACATCCGTCAACGATCGCGCGTTGTCACCACTACGACACGACGTAGACGAGCATCGGCACACCGATCGCCAGGTCGGAGACCATCGCTACGTTCTCCTCGACGTCGCGGTGCTTCTTCATCGCGTGAAGGACCCCGGCCGCCGGCCTCGGTCAGGACAGGATGCTCCTGAAAATGGGCAAGGCCCCCGCCTGCTCGGCGGGGGCCACGCGCTGGTGTGCGGAGGTCAGCTGTCGGCGTTCTTCGTGAGCACCTTGAAGTCGGCGTCCAGCTCCACGTCCCACTCCGTGCCGTCGGCGTCGCGGACCTCGGCGTCGTAGGCCACGCCGGGGTCGTCGCTGGCCTCGAGGTCGTTCACCGTCCCGCCGCCGACGGCGTCCAGGGCTGCCTGCTCGGCCGACGCGCGCTCCTCGGCACTCAGGGCGCGGTCGTCGGCGTCGGGAGTCGCGTCGTCGGCGTCGCTGTCATCGCTGTCGTCGTCCGCGTCGACGTCCTTGCTGACCTCGTTGAGGTCGCTGTCCAGGGCGACGTCCACCTCGGTGCCGTCGTCGAGGCGGACCTCGGCCTCGTAGGCCTCGCCGCGGTCGTCGCTGGTCTCGATGTCGATCACGGTGCCGCCACCGGCGACCTTGGTGGCCGCGGCTCCGACGCGGTCGCGCTCGCTGCCCCGGAGGTCGTCGTTGGCCGTGGCGGTCCACACCGTGCCACCGACGCCCAGGATGGCGACGGCCGCGATCGTGGGGAGGATGACGCGCTTCCTGCGGAGCTGGGTGAGGTTCATGAGTGGTGCCTTTCTCGACTTCTGCGGTGTTCTGCACTGGCTGTCACCACTGTGCATCCGGTCCGCTGAAGCCCACCTGAACGTGTCTGAAAGCCCGTTCAGGTAGGCCTGTCCGAGCTGGGCGCAGGAAGCCGTACGACGAACCGGGCACCGCCGAGCCCCGACGTCGTGACCTCGACGCTCCCACCGTGGCCGGCGACGATGTCCCGGACGATCGCCAACCCGAGACCGCTGCCGCCGGCGTCACGGGCGCGTGCCTCGTCGAGCCGCACGAACCGGTCGAAGACGCGTTGCCGGCCTCCCTCCGGGATCCCGGGACCGTCGTCCTCCACGACGAGCTCGACACCTCCGTCGGTCTCGCGTACGGCGACCGCCAGCGTCGCGTCCGCGTGGCGAGCGGCGTTGTCGACGAGGTTCTGCGCCACCTGGGCGAGCGCGACCTGGTCGCCCCGGACCCGTCCCGGGCCGATCCCTGCGGTGTCGACGGTGAGGCCGGGGCGGCGTACCCGCTTCGCCACGGCCAGGGCCACGTCATCGAGGTCGACGTCGTGGCGCGGCCCTTCGAGCGCGCCCTCGTCGGCCCGAGTGAGGAGCAGCAGCTGCTCGACGAGCCGTTGCATGCGCGCGGACTCCTCCAGCACGGCATCGGCGAGCTCGCCCTCGGGCAGGGCGCCCGGGTGCGCCCGCGCCACCTCGGCGGTCTGGCGGATGCTGGCCAGGGGCGAGCGCAGCTCGTGGGAGGCATCACCGACGAACTGCTGCTGTCTTTCGCGGGAGTCCTGCAGGCGCCCCAGCATCTGGTTCATGGTCCGCGCCAGCCGGTGGATCTCGTCGCGCGACCGCGGCTCGGGCACCCGGCGGTCCAGCCGGTCACCGGTGATCTGGTCGACCTCACGCCGGATCCGTTCGACCGGCGCCAGCGCCCAGGTGGCCACCAGCCAGGTGGTGCCGGCCACGAGCAGGAGGACGAGAGGCAGTCCGACCAGCAGTGGCGCCACCAGCGCGGACGTCGAGTCCTCCACCTCCTCGAGCGACGCGCCGACCGCGACGTCGTAGTCCTCGCCGCCGGACTCGGCCTCCTCGGTGACCACGAGGTAGGGGTGGTCGGCGCCCGGCAGCCTCACCTCGTCGGTGTCGACGACGGGCAACGGCCGGCCCAGGGGCTGCGAAGTCCGTACGACGGCGCCGTCGGCGTCCGTCACCTGCCAGACCAGCTCGTCGGGCTCGTCGTCGTCCTCGTCGTCGGTGGCAGTCTCAGCGGGCAGTCCCGAGGCCTCGATCTGGTCGGCCAGGGCCGAGGCGCGCTGCTCGGCAGTGGTCTCCAGCCCGTCCGTCAGCGACCCGCGGACCAGGGCCACGAGGGTGAGGGCTCCGACGAGCAGGACGATCGCCACCACCAGCACGGCCGCGGCGGTCGTACGCAGCCGGACCGAGGCGCGACCCCAGCCCCGTTCAGCCACCGTCGCTCGCCAACCGGTAGCCCGCGCCACGCAGGGTCTGGATGGCCTCCCGCCCGAACGGGCGGTCGAGCTTGTTGCGGAGATGACGGACGTAGACCTCGACGATGTTCGGGTCGCCCTCGAAGTCGACGTCCCACACTCCCTCGAGGATCTGCCGCTTCGAGAGCACGTCGCCCTGGTGGCGGGTCAGGAGGGCGAGCAGTGAGAACTCCCGGGCGGTGAGCTCGATCTCGACGTCCCCGCGCCAGACTCGACGCGCCGCGGGATCCACGCGGATGTCGCCCGCCTCCAGCAGCGTGGGCCGCACGCGCGCACCCCGACGGGCCACCGCCCTCAGCCGAGCCACGAGGATCGGGAACGAGAACGGCTTGGTGAGGTAGTCGTCGGCACCGGTGTCGAGACCCTCCACCTGGTCCCACTCCCCGTCCTTGGCGGTCAGCATCAGGATCGGGGTCCAGTCCTTCTCCGCCCGGAGGGTCTCGCAGACCTTGTAGCCGTTGATCCCGGGCAGCATCAGGTCGAGCACGATGGCGTCGTACTCGTTCTCGCGGGCCAGCCACAACCCGTCGGTGCCGTCATGCGCCACGTCGACGGCGAAGCCCTCCGCCTCCAGGCCCACGCGCAGGGAACGCGCGAGCCGTTGCTCGTCGTCGACGACGAGTACGCGCATGGTGGCCTCCGGACGGTCGGGGACGCCAGTCTCACCCATCCATCCTGAACGCGCGCTGAACCACGGGGCCGGCGACGGTCTCGCCCGAGCCCTGCCGGGCCTACCGCCGTCGAACCGGCCGCGATCGGGGCCGGTCACTCACGGGCAACGACCTCCTGGATCTCCTCGGGGCTCATCGTCGGCTCGGTGTGCACGAGCCACTGGACTCCGAAGGGGTCCCGCACCCGGCCCCAGCGACCGCCGAACGGCTGCTCGGACATCTCGAACACGGTCGAGCCACCGGCCTCGACGATGGCCTGCGCCAGCGCGTCCGGGTCGTCGTGCACGACGTCCAGGATCGGGCCCGGCCCCATCGGTGCCGGGTCGGCGTCGTCGGCGTCCTTGAGAGTGATGCGGGTGCCGAGGAGCTCGACCTCGGCGAAGACCACCGACCCTCGCACGTCGTACCGCGCGATCTGCTTCGCGTCGAGCACCTGCACGTAGAACTGCAGCGCCGCGTCGGCGTCGGCCAGCACCAGCTTGGGGCGTACCTGGTTCGTCGTCATGCGAGCACCGTGACACGAACACCCCGGGTGGTCTTGAACGAATGGGCAGCCGCTCGAGCCACGTCCGGTGGCTCGAGCGGCTGGTGTCAACGGCCAGGGTCAGGCCTCGCGGAGCCCGGCGAAGAAGGTGCGGATGTCGTCGGCCAACACTTCGGGAGCCTCGAGGGAGGCGTAGTGGCCGCCGCCCTCGAAAGTGCTCCAGTGGACGATCGTTGCTGTTGTCGCGCTCGGCGAACACCTTGATGGTCTGGAAGTCGTCGGCGAACACCGCGACTCCAGTCGGAGAGTCGTTGACGACCGTCTCGCCCTGGGCGCGGGCCTCCTCGTAGTGGTAGCGACCGACGCTCGACGAGGTGTTCGTGAACCACTCGAGCGACACCTCGGTCAGGATCTGCTCGGTCGAGACGAGGCTGGTGCCGTTGCCGAACGACATGAACAGCTCGTTCCAGGCGAGCTGGCCGGCCGGAGAGTCGGAGATGCCCACGGCGATGGTCTGCGGCCGGCTGGCGTTGATCGCGTTGTAGCCGCCGACGGACTGGAACCACTCCATGTGCGCCAGGCCGGCGTACTCGGCCGGCGTCAGGTTCTCGAACTCGGCCGGGTCGCCGGACGGGAAGGAGAACAGCTGGAGGACGTGCAGGCCGAGGAATCCCTCGGGCTTGAGCAGGCCGAGCTCGCGGGCCACCAGGGCGCCGCAGTCGCTGCCGTGCACGCCGTAGCCGTCGTACCCAAGCCGGCGCATCAGGGTGTCGAACATCGCCGCCACCTTCGCGAGTGTGAAGCCCGGCTCGTCGACCGCGGGACTGAAGCCGAAGCCGGGCACCGACGGGATCACGACCGAGAAGGCGTCCTCGGCGCGGCCACCGTGGGCGACCGGGTCGACGAGCGGGCCGATCATGTCGAGGAAGTCGACGAACGACCCTGGGTACGTGTGCACCAGGAGGAGCGGCGTCGCGTCCTCTTCCTTGGAGGGGATGTGCAGGAAGTGGACGGTCCGGCCGTCGATCTCGGTCAGGTGGTGCGGGTACTCGTTCATCCGCGCCTCCTGGGCCCGCCAGTCGAAGGACGTCGTCCACTGGTCGATCGCGTCGCGGAGCCAGGAGTTGGGGACGCCGTACACCCAGTCGTCGCCGGGAGCGGACTGCGGGAGACGCGTGCGGGAGAGGCGGTTCATCAGGTCGTCGACGTCGGCCTGGGCGATGTCGACGGTGAAGGGGCGGATGCTGTCTGAGGTGTTCGTCTGAGTGGTCATGAGGACACGCTAAGAGCCGTATAGGAACACTTCGTTCCTGATTGCTGGCACGATCTCGGACATGTTGGAAACGTCCGCACGGCTGCTCTCCTTGCTGTCGCTGCTGCAGTCCCGGCCGGCCTGGTCGGGGCCCGAGCTGGCCGAGCGACTGGGGGTCAGCACCCGCACGGTCCGCAACGACATCGAGCGGTTGCGCGCGCTCGGCTACCCCGTCGACGCCGAGCGCGGGCCCACGGGTCACTACCGACTCGGCGCCGGTGCGAAGCTCCCGCCGCTGCTCCTCGACGACGAGGAGGCCGTCGGTCTCGCCGTCGCGCTGCGGGTCGCGGCCGGCGTCGCGGGCATCGAGGAGACCGCCACCCGCACCCTCGCCAAGCTCGAGCAGGTGCTGCCGCACCGCCTGCACCGCAAGGTCTCGGCCATCCAGTCCGCCGTGTCCCGTGGGCCCGAGAACACCGACACGAACGCCGAGGATCCCGACGTCGACCCGGTGACCCTCGGCACGATCGCCGCCGCCATCCGTGACGCAGAGCTGCTGCGCTTCGACCAGCACGACGTGCGCACGCTGGTGGAGCCCTATCGCTTGGTGAGCTGGTGGCGCCGCTGGTACCTCGTGGCCCGGGACCCGCGCACCCGCGACTGGACGATCCACCGCGTCGACTGGCTGACGCTGGGGCCGCGGGACGGCCGCCGCTTCATCCCACAGCCGCTCGAGGAGGGTGAGTACGCCGACCTCGTCCTGCGCACGGTCGCGACCACCGGCTGGGCGTTCCATGCGCGCATCCACGTTCGGGCCTCCGCGAGTGAGGTGCTGTCGCGCATCCACGCGGCTGTCGGCGTGGTCGAACCCGTCGACGACGACAACTGTGTCCTGGTCACGGGCGCTGACACGGTCGAGACGGTGGCCGTCTACATCGGCATGCTGGGCATCGACTTCTGGGTCGAGTCGCCCCACGAGCTCGTCGACCACCTCCGCGTCGTGAGCGAGAGATATGCGCGCGCCATCGCCGACAGTCCGTAACCGGCCGAGTCTCAGCCGGGTCAGCCCGTGGGTCCGGTTGCCGGCGCGTCGGCGTCGATGAGAGAGGGCGGGCCTGCTGCGACGCCTTCCTCGGGACCGGGGGTGGACGCGCGTGCGTCCGCGAGCACGTCGGCCGGGACGTGCTGCTCGAGGAAGCGGCGGGCCATCCGGGTGGCGGGGTGTACGCCGATCGTGGCGACCACGATGATGCCGGCGATGATCAGCCAGCCGCCGGCGCCCCAGGTCAGCGCGAGGAAGGTGTAGAGCGCCGGAGCCCAGACCCGGCCCAGGGTGCTGCTCAGCTCGGCGGCCCCCTGGTAGGCGCCGCGCTGGCGCGGGTCCATCAGCTCGGCCTCGAAGGACCAGCTGGCGGCGGAGAGGTACAGCTCGGCGCCGGTGACGGTGACGTGGCCCAGCCATACCAGCGCGATGGTCGTCCAGCCGACGGTGTCATGGGTCGCCAGCGTGATCAGGCACGAGACCACGAAGAAGGTGGACGACACCCGGATCGCCTTCAACGCCGTCGGGACGTCCTCGACACCTTGGGCGGCGGCCATGGGCAGGAAGATGCACATCACCGTGTTGGTGCCGAACAGGAAGGCCAGCAGCACCCGCGGGGCGTCGGTCTCCTGCACCAGCCACAACGGGATCACAATGTTGAGCAGCACCTGGTTGGTCCAGAAGACGCCGCTGAGGAACGTCGTCAGCAGCCAGCCCCAGTTGCGCAGCGGCCCCGGTCCCGGGACCTTGATCTTGCGTTCCTCGGGCGTGCGTTCGTCGTGTGAGGCCCGCGGCAGCCGGGTGACCGCGAGGGCGTTGACGAGGAAGACCGCCGCGGTGAACCACGGCAGCGCGTGCAGGAGGTCGTTGGAGTCGAACGCCAGCGCGATGCCTCCCAGGAGCGAGCCGAGCGTGAAGCCGACGTTGAGCGCGGAGTACATGTAGGCGCGCGACTTCACCCGCTCGTCTGCAGGGAGTACGTCGATCGTGTACGCGCCATGGGCAGCGCCACCGAGGGCACCGATGACCTCCATGCCGACCGCCATCAGGACGTAGCCCCGGAAGTCGGTGATGAAGGGCCACACGCTGAACATCGCCGCCTGGCCGGTGGCGCTGACGGCCCACATCTTCTTCGGGCCGAAGCGGTCGACCAGCTTGCCCATCGGCAACGCGGCCAGGAACGCGGCGACGCCGGCGATCGTCAGGCCGAGGCCGACCTGGGCCGCGGACAGTCCCACGATCTGGGTGAAGAAGACCGCCGAGCCCGTCATGAAGGTGCCCTCGCCGAGGGCGAACAGGAGGGACTGGACGGAGAGCCGGCCGGCCAGGGGCGACGGCGGGCGCGCCTGCCGCAGGAGCGCAGTGAACATCACCGGGATTCTCTCCTGTCGCCGCTGGCGATGTCCCCTGAGTTTCCGCGGGCTTGCCGTTGGTTGAAGAAGGCGCTGGCGCCTGTCTCGAAACCAGGCGCGCATGAGCCCTTGGTTTCGAGACGGTTGCTGCGCAACCTCCTCAACCAGCGGGGGATGCTGCGCAACCTCCTCAACCAGCGAGCAGGCGCGCGTCACGCCGTTGGTTGAGGAAGGCGCGCTAGCGCCTGTCTCGAAACCAGGCGCGTATGGGCCCTTGGTTTCGAGACGGTTGCTGCGCAACCTCCTCAACCAGCGGGGGTCGCTGCGCAACCTCCTCAACCAGCGAGCAGGCGCGCGTCACGCCGTTGGTTGAGGAAGGCGCGCTAGCGCCTGTCTCGAAACCAGGCGCGTATAGCCCTTGGTTTCGAGACGGTTGCTGCGCAACCTCCTCAACCAGCGGGGGTTGCTGCAAGTCCTCAACCAGCGGGGGTGCTGCGCAACCTCCTCAACCAGCGGGGGTCGCTGCGCAACCTCCTCAACAGCGGGGGTTGCTGCGCAACCTCCTCAACCAGCGGCGTACGGCGGGTTTCGCTCTCAACGAACACCGGAACACCGGGTCGTCGCCGGAGGTTGAGTCGGAACCACTCAAGGTTTCCGAAAGCGAGGGCACCCGATGTCCCACAGCCGTCTTCCCGTCCTGTTCGTCTCCGACCTCGTCGTGCTGCCGGGCATGGTGGTGTCGCTCGAGCTCGACGAGTCATCCCAGGCCGCCGTCGACGCGGCCCGCGCCGGCAGCGACGGCCGCATCCTGGTCGCGCCCCGGCTCGAGGACCGCTACGCGTCGTACGGCGTGATCGCCAGCGTCGAGCGCGTCGGCCGGTTCAGCAGCGGCGGTCCGGCGGCGGTGCTCAAGGCCGAGCAGCGCGGCCGGATCGGCAGCGGGGTCACCGGCCCCGGCGCGGCCCTCTGGGTCGAGGTCGAGCCGGTCGACGACCACGTCACCGACCACGCCCGCGAGCTCGCGGAGGAGTACAAGCGGCTGGTCGTCGCCGTGCTCCAGCGCCGCGAGGCCTGGCAGGTCATCGACCAGGTCCACCAGATGTCCGACCCGAGCGCGATCGCGGACGCGGCCGGCTACGCGTCGTACCTCTCGGCGGACCGCAAGCGCGAGCTCCTCGAGAACCCCGACGTCGAGTCGCGCCTCGAGACGCTGATCGCCTGGACCCGCGACCATCTCGCCGAGGCCGAGCTCACCGACAAGATCGGCGAGGACGTGCGCGAGGGGATGGAGAAGAGCCAGCGCGAATTCCTGCTCCGCCAGCAGCTCTCCGCCATCCGCAAGGAGCTCGGGGAGGGCGAGCCCGACGGGTCGGACGACTACCGCGCCCGGGTGGAGGCGGCGGACGTGCCGGACGCCGTACGCACCGCGTTGCTGCGCGAGGTCGACAAGCTCGAGCGCTCCAGCGACCAGAGCCCGGAGACCGCGTGGATCCGGACCTGGCTCGACACCGTGCTCGAGCTGCCGTGGCACGTCACCACGGAGGACTCCACCGACGTCGTCGCTGCACGCGCCGTGCTGGACGGCGACCACCACGGCCTCGACGAGGTCAAGGAGCGGATCGTGGAGTACCTCGCCGTCCGCGCCCGTCGCGCCGACCGCGGCCTCCAGGTCGTCGGCGGCCGGGGATCGGGCGCCGTGATCCTGCTGGCCGGGCCTCCGGGAGTCGGCAAGACCTCGCTCGGCGAGTCCGTCGCCCACGCGCTGGGCCGGAAGTTCGTCCGCGTCGCCCTCGGCGGCGTGCGCGACGAGGCCGAGATCCGCGGCCACCGGAGGACGTACGTCGGGGCGCTCCCCGGCCGCATCGCACGCGCCATCAAGGAGGCCGGCTCGATGAACCCGGTGGTCCTGCTCGACGAGGTCGACAAGGTCGGCGCCGACTACCGCGGCGACCCGGCGGCTGCCCTGCTCGAGGTGCTCGACCCGGCGCAGAACCACACCTTCCGCGACCACTACCTCGAGCTCGACCTCGACTTGTCCGACGTGCTGTTCATCGCCACGGCCAACGTGGTCGAGCAGATCCCGCAGGCGCTGCTCGACCGGATGGAGCTGGTCACCCTCGACGGCTACACCGAGGACGACAAGGTCGCGATCGCCCGCGACTTCCTGCTGCCCCGCCAGCTCGAGCGGGCTGCGCTGACCGCCGACGAGGTGACCGTGTCCGACGCGGCGCTCCGCGAGATCGCGGCCAACTACACGCGCGAGGCCGGCGTACGGCAGATGGAGCGGTTCCTCGCCAAGGCACTGCGCAAGGCGGCGATCCGTCTGGCGACCGGCGCCTCGCAGGTGGATGTCGACCTCGCCGACCTCAAGGAACTGGTCGGCCGTCCGCGGTTCACCCCGGAGGCGCACGAGCGTACGTCGGTGCCCGGCGTCGCAACCGGACTGGCCGTGACCGGGCTCGGCGGGGACGTGCTCTTCATCGAGGCGTCCGCGCACGAGGGGAAGCCCGGGCTCACCCTGACCGGCCAGCTGGGCGACGTGATGAAGGAGTCGGCGCAGATCGCGCTCACCTTCGTGCGCTCGCACGCGGCCGAGCTGGGCGTCGACCCGGTCTTCTTCGACCGGGCGATCCACGTGCACGTTCCCGCCGGTGCGACCCCCAAGGACGGGCCGTCGGCCGGCATCACGATGGTCACCGCCCTCACGTCGCTCGCCACCGGTCGCCCGGTGCGGTCCGAGGTCGGCATGACCGGAGAGGTCACGCTCAACGGCCGGGTGCTGCCCATCGGCGGGCTCAAGCAGAAGCTGCTGGCGGCCCAGCGCAACGGGCTGACGGAGGTGTTCGTCCCGCTCCGCAACGAGCCGGACCTGGACGACGTACCCGCCGATGTGCTGGAGGCCCTCACCGTCCATGTGGTCGGCGACGTCCTCGACGTGGTGCGCGGCGCCCTCTCCGGAGAGCGTTCGGCCGTGGTTGCGGCCTGAGTCGTTTGCCACACTGAGGGCATGAGCACGACCGTCTCCAGCTACACGGCCACGGCGTACGCCGTGCGCGACAGCGTGGCCCGGATCCCCGACGACGCGTGGGACGGTCCGGGCCTCGGCGACTGGACCGTGCGCGACCTCGTCGGGCACACGAGCCGCTCGCTGGTCACGGTGATCGAGTACTTCGCCCGGCCGGTGCACGAGGAGGTCGTGCCCTCGCCGCGGCGTACCTGATCGCCATCTCCGGGGACCAGGTCGTCCCGGCCGACGTCGTCGAGCGCGGTCGTCAGGCCGGTCGGGCCCTCGGTGACGACCCGGTCGGCCGCTTCGGCGAACTCGTCGACGAGGCGGTCCGCACAGCCGAGGCGACCGACCCCGACCTCGTGGTCCCCACGTTCGTGGGCGGCATGCGGACCGCGGCATACCTGCCGACGCGGACGTTCGAGCTGTGCGTCCACGGGCTCGACATCGCCGCTGCGACCGGTGTCCCGCTCGACCTGCCCGCGCCCGCTCTCGAGGAGGCCACCGCGCTGGCCGCGGTCAGCGCGGCCCGGCGGGGGCAGGGGGCCGAGGTGCTGCTGGCTCTGACGGGGCGTCGCGCGCTGCCGGCAGGGTTCAGCGTCGTCTGAGGAGAGTCGCCGACCTGCCGCTGGTTGAGGTGTGAAGGCGCGCTAGCGACCCGCCGCTGGTCGAGGTGTGAAGGCGCGCTAGCGCCGAGCCTCGAAACCGAGGCGATGAAGCCCTTGGTTTCGAGGCTCGCTGCGCTCGCACCTCAACCAGCGGGCGGAGGCGCGCTCCCACCTCAACCGCGGGCGGATGCGCTCGCACCTCAACCAGCGGGCGGATGCGCTCGCACCTCAACCAGCGGGCGGATGCGCTCCACCTCAACCAGCGGGCGGATGCGCTCGCACCTCAACCAGCGGGCGGATGCGCTCGCACCTCAACCAGCGGGCGGATGCGCTCGCACCTCAACCAGCGGGCGGATGCGCTCCCACCCCAACCAGCGGGCGGATGCGCTCGCACCCCAACCAGCGGGCGGATGCGCTCGCACCCCAACCAGCGGGCGGATGCGCTCGCACCCCAACCAGCGGGCGGATGCGCTCGCACCCCAACCAGCGGGCGGATGCGCTCGCACCTCAACCAGCGGGCGGATGCGCTCGCACCCCAACCGGCGGGCGGGTGCGCTCACCTCAACCAGCGGGAGCTCAGTCGAGGGGAGGGGTCTCGATCTCGTCGATGGGCGGGGCGACGCGGGGGCCGGGGCGCTGGTCGGCGAGCTTGCCGACACCGGACTCGATCTGGCCGCGCACGTGGGCGAGCTGGTCGGCGTACCGACCCTCGGTGCGGCTGTTGATGGCCTCGGTGGCCTTGTCGAGCCAGCCGTCGATGTCGCCGCGACGCTCGTGCGTGACGCTGCCGGCCTTCTGGACGGCCTCGATGACCGTGCGCTCGATCTCGGCGGCGGCCTCGGTGACGTGGCGCTCGATCTCGAGCTCGTCGATCTTCTGCTTGAGGTTGTCGGAGATGGGCATCGGGTTCCCCCTCGGGATGGTGCGGTGGAGGCGGACGGTGTCCGCACTCTTCTCAACGGACCCGCGGCTGCGGTTGTTCCGGTCAGCTGTGGATCTGCCGCTGCCAGTCGTCGGGTACGGCGCCCAGCGGACCGGGCGCCGGTTGGTCGTCGGGGTGTGACGTCGGCGACGCGAGGGCCGGGCCGCGGGCGAAGGTCTCCTCGGCGTAGTCCCACAGCCAGTCCTCGCCGGGCTCGAAGCTCTGCACGACCGGGTGCCCCGTGGTCCGGAAGTGCGCGGAGGCGTGCTGCGCCGGGCTCGAGTCGCAGCAGCCGACGTGGCCGCACTGCGCGCACCGGCGCAGGTGCACCCACCAGCCACCCTCGGCCAGGCACTCGGCGCACCCGACGCCGGACGGCGGCACGTCGGGATCGATGGACGGATTGCTCATGCGTCCACCCTTCGCTGAGCGGGGCGGTTGCGCAAGGGGTCTCGACACGGCCTCGCTAGCGCTCGGCCGGCTCGACCACCGAGGACGGGCGGTTGCGCAAGAGCCAGGCGACGCCGAGGAACGGCAGCACCAGGGGCAGCCAGCCGTAGCCGCTGCCGAAGCGCGACCACACCGTGTCGTCGGGGAACCAGTCGGACTCGAGCAGGCTCAGCGTGCCGACGACCAGCACGCCCGCCATCTCGACCAGGCACGCCGTCCACGCGACCCGGCGCGGGTGCGGGCCGACCTCAGCCAGGCCGAGGGTCGCACCGATGTAGACCACGGCCGCCAGCGCCGAGAGGGCGTACGCCAGCGGCGCTTCGCCGGCCTTCTGGATCAGCTGGACGCTCGAGCGGCCGGTCGCGGCGAGGGCGAACACGGCGTACACCGCGATCAGGATGCGGCCCGGGCCGGTTCGTGTCGACGACACCTCAGCCCCAGATCTGCGTGAGCCGGACGACCAGGAACGCGGCGGTGAGGGCCGCGACGATGAGTACGGCGGTGCCGGAGCGGCTGCGCTCCGCCAACGACCAGAGGGCACCGATGGGCAGCACGACGAGAGCACCGAGCAGGTAGCCGACGAACACCGCCCCGTTGACGTCGCGGTCGGTCCCGGCGAGCCGGACGATGCCGATGACCGCCTGCGCCAGGAAGCCGAGCTCGATGACGGCCAGCCCGCCGAGCAGCGGGTCGTCGACCGGCCGGCCGAGGGCGACGTACACGCCGACGACGAGTGCCAGCACGAGACAGGCGACGATGAGTACGACGGGCAGCGGGTCGAGCATGCGGCCATCGTCCCCCACGGGCTCACGCCCTACGCTCAGGGCATGCCTGCGACCGACTTCGCCCTCCCGGCCACTCCCGCGCGGGTTGCGGTCTACATCGACTTCGACAATGTCGTCATCTCCCGCTACGACCAGGTGCACCGCGACCCCGCGCGCAGCCGCAGCGACGCCTGGCGCAGCGACAACGCCAAGGACCACTCGGCCGACGCCGACAGCGACGACCCGATCGCGGTGAAGCTGGCCGAGGCGCGCGTCGACGTCGGCGCACTGCTCGACTACGCGTCGTCGTTCGGCACCGTCGCGATCGCCCGCGCCTACGCCGACTGGTCGGTGCCGGCCAACGCGGCGTACCGCCGTCAGCTCGTCGACCAGGCCGTCGACCTGACCCAGCTCTTCCCGGTCAGCGGCACCAAGAACGGCGCCGACATCCGGCTCGCGGTCGACGCGATCGAGGACCTGCTCCACTACACCGACCTGACGCACGTGCTGATCGTCGGCGGCGACTCCGACTACATCGCCGTCGCCCAGCGCTGCAAGCAGCTCGGCCGTTCCGTCATCGGGGTGGGCGTCACCGGATCCACGAGCCGGGCCCTGATCGCGGCGTGCGACGTCTTCAGCCAGTACGACGACCTGCCGGGCGTCAGCCCGATCCCGACCCGCCGCCCGGCCGCCGCGACCGCGGCCGCCGAGCAGAAGGACTCCGGGACGAAGGCCGAGAAGGCACCCGCTGCGAAGAAGGCTGCGGCGAAGAAGACCGCCGCCAAGCGGGCGTCGCAGAAGGCCGCGCCGACCGCCGAGGAGACCCGACAGCAGGAGGCGACCAACCTGCTCGTCCGCGCGCTGCGCAACTCCGACTCCGACGACGAGTGGCTCTACGGCGGCGGCGTGAAGAGCCAGATGCAGCGGATGGACTCGTCGTTCAGGGAGAAGTCGCTCGGCTTCAGCTCGTTCAAGGCGTTCCTCGAGTCGCGCGCCGACATCGCCGAGACCGACACCGACGGCGGGCACGTGCGGGTGCGACTGCGCAACGACCGCTGACATCCGTCTCGTACGCCGTCGCAGCGGCCGCATCACGGGCAGGCAACCGGGGTACCGCGTGCCATGCCGTCATCGAGCAAGAAGCAGGCCGAGGACGCACGCCGTTGGGTGCCGGCTCGGCCGACGGTGGGTCGCCTCGAGACGGCAGTGCAGGACTGCCGTGGCTGCGAGCTGTGGCGTGACGCAACGCAGCCGGTGTTCGCCGACGGGACGGCCCAGGCTTCGCTGATGCTGGTCGGCGAGCAACCGGGCGACCAGGAGGACCGGAGTGGAGAACCGTTCGTCGGACCGGCCGGCAAGCTGCTCGACGAGGCACTCGACGCGGCCGACGTCGCCCGGGCCGAGGTCTACCTCACCAACGCCGTGAAGCACTTCCGGCACGAGGTGCGTGGCAAGCGCCGGCTGCACCAGAAGCCGGAGCTGCGGCACCTCGTGGCGTGCCGGCCCTGGCTGGAGGCCGAGCTGGCGGTGGTCGACCCCACGGTGGTTGTCTGCCTGGGTGCAACGGCCGGGCGAGCGGTGCTCGGTCGCCCGGTCCGCATCGGAGCCGAGCGGGGCGTGGTGCTGCACGACGACGCGGGTCGAGCGACGGTGATCACGACCCATCCCTCGGCACTCCTGAGGCAGCGGGGACGGGACGGGTACGCCGACGCGTTCGGAGCGCTCGTCTCGGACCTGCAGGTGGCAGCCGCGGCCGCACGGGAGTGAGGTGGGTGTCCTGTTCCGGCCCGCAGGTCTGGACAATGCGGAGATGACCGGACGCCGAACGTGGAGGGACAGGTTCGACGACGCGCTGTTCTGGGTGGAGCTCGTCCAGTCGGCCAAGACGGTGCTGGCGGGGGTGCTCGCCTGGTGGATCGCAAGCGACGCGCTCGGTCTCCAGCAGCCGTTCCTCGCGCCGTGGTCGGCGATCCTGGTGGTGCACGCGACGGTCTACCGGACATTCGCCCGCGGCGGTCAGCAGATCGCGGCGACCCTGCTCGCCGTACTCCTGGCCTCGATCGCCGGGCACCTGTTCGGGCTCGGCGTCGTCGGCATGGCGGTCCTGCTCGTCGCGGCGGTCGTCCTGGGGCAGCTCCACTGGGTGCGCGACGAGGCCACCACCATCGCGACCACCGGCGTGGTCGTCCTCGCCACCAACTCCATCGCGGAGTCCACGCTGCTGTGGAGCCGCCTGCTGGACACCACGACGGGGATCCTCGTCGGCCTCGTGGTCAATGTCGTCGTCTGGCCGCCGCTGCGCGACCGTGCCGCGTGGGCCGAGGTGGCTCGGATCCCGGGCGCGATCGGCGAGGCGCTCGACGAGATCGCCGACCACATCTCCCCAGAGGTCGACGCCGCCGAGACCGAGCGCCTGCTCGCGCTGCTGCGCAAGATCGACGTCCGGATCGACCAGTGCTGGGGGCTGCTCCGTCAGGCCCAGGAGGGCAGCCGGTTCAACCCGCGGCGCCGCAAGGACTGGTCGCCGCTCGACGACCTGGTCGACGTGCTGCACCGGCTCGAGCACGTGGTCGCCGACGCCCAGAGCCTGGTCCGCACGGTCGTGATCAGCGCCTCCCTCGGCAACAGCTGGGACGAGGGGTTCCGCACGCGGCTGGTCGAGGCGCTGCGCGAGGTGGCCCGGGTCGTCGACGACGACGACCCCCAGCGGTTCGAGCCGGTCCTGGCCTCCCTGCGCGAGACCGCCGGTTCGATCACGACCGGCGGCCTCGGCGACGCCTGGCAGGAGTACGGCGGCGTGCTGGTCAACCTGCGCAACGTCGTCGACGCGCTCTCCCACCTGCCGCCGACGTCCGAGATGCGACCGCGCACCGGGCCGCACGTGCCTCGGCGTACGCCGGAGGGCTGAGGGTCCGCTCACCACGCGGCCCCTGCGACGCCAACGACCCCGCCGTCTGCGTTGGTTGAGGAGGTTGCGCAGCAACCGTCTCGAAACCAAGATCCGGGCCCTTGGTTTCGAGACAGGCGCTAGCGCGCCTTCCTCAACCAGCGGGGGTGCGCTAGCGCGCCTTCCTCAACCAGCGGGGGTGCGCTAGCGCGCCTTCCGGTTCCTGAGGAGGCGCGCCAGCGCCGTCTCGAAGGGCAACCAGCGGGGGTGCGCTAGCCGCCTTCCGGTTCCTGAGGAGGCGCGCCAGCGCCGTCTCGAAGGGCAACCAGCGGGGGCGGGCGGACGCGGCGGCGTCAACGCCGGAAGACCACGAAAGCCAGCACCGCGGCGCTGACGAAGACCGAGAAGACGACGCCGGCTCCGGTGGGCGAGACGAGCAGCGGCACGCTGGTCAGCAGCACCATGTCGGGGCCGTGGAGGGCACCCGCGATCATGCCCGGCGGGATGGCACCCATCGGACTCGACACCGCGGGGGCGCCGTAGTCGACCTGCCGCGCCGCCATCCACCAGGCCACGGCAGTGAGGGACCCGGCGCCCACAGCGAGACCGATGGCGACGGCCAGGCCTGCCTCGGTCTGCATCGCGGTGCCGAACGCCGGTGCGCACGCCAGGCCGAACACGGCCATGGCGACCGCGGGTACGACGAGGGTGCACGCGCGCGTCACCGAGCTCCGGGTCGGGAACATTCGGGCCAGCGACGGGGTACGGCTGACGACGCGCAGGGCCAGGCACAGCGGCACTCCGGCGACGAAGCCGACGAGCACCGCCACCAGCGCCGTGAGCCGGCCACCGCCCGCCTGCGCCACGGCGTACGGCGCGACGACGACCGCCGCGAGCGACAGCAGGGGCTGTGGGCGACGCCGCAGTCGTACGACGTCGCGCCAGGCCAGGGCGAGCGGTCCACGCGGTCCGCCCCGACGCGAGCGGACGACGGCCCGGGCGCGGGTGGTGTGGGCGACGACCACGTCGTACGCGAGGGCGAGGTCGAGGGTGGCCAGCGCTCCGGAGAGGCCCGACGACAGGTTGCCGCCCGGCTCGAGCTCGCGGCGCCGGAGCGCGGCGAGCCCGCGCCAGCCGACGACCGCCAGCGGCACCGCGGCGACGAGAAGCAGCGCCAGCACCACGAGGGCACTGCCGGTCGCAGGGACATCAAGGTGCAGCCGCGTCGGCGACTCGTCGACGGCGAGCGACAGCAGGCCGGCCCAGGTGACGGCCAGCAGCAGCCAGAGCAGCCACCGCGACTGCGGTTGCCCGCGCTCCTGCGACACCGCGGCCAGGGCGACCGCACCCACGCCGGCGACCGCCACAGCCGCGCCCGAGAAGACGACGACCTGGACAGCGAGGCCGGCCAGGGCCGACGCGGGCACAGCCACCGCGAGCACCGCAAGGGCAGCGACTGCGGACACCGCAACGAACCGCCGCCGCAGCAGCGACGCCCGGTCTACCGGCGTGCTCAGCAGCCAGGCGCCCATCGCCGGAGTCGTGAACACCGGACCCAGCAGCCGCGCCATCGCCAGCACCGCCGCCAGCGTGGCGGTGACCGTCAGCCACGGCAGCACCGCCCGCGCGTCCACACAGCCCACCGCCGTGCAGAGGTCGTCGGCCTCGCGACGGAACCCGACGACCACGTTGGTGCCCATGGCACCGATCATCAGGACGGCGAAAGCGGCGACGTACACGTCCTGCAGCACGTCGGTCACCGAGGCGGTCGCGCGACCGCGCCGCCAGTCGCGGATGTCGGCACGCAGGTCGCCGATCGAGGGCTCCGCCGTCATCAGGGCGTCCCGAGCTCGACGACCTGGTCGGCCACCGCCTCCACGAGAGCGGTCGAGTGGCTGGCGAACACGACGGCGAGTCCGGCCTGCTTCTCCTCGGCGAGCCGGCGGGACAGCCAGGCGACGCCGTCGGTGTCGAGCCGGGCCTCGGGCTCGTCGAGCACCAGCAGCCGGCGGGGCCGGACGAACGCGCTCGCCAGCGAGAGCCGGCGGCGCTGGCCGGACGAGAGCGTGCCGGGCAGCTGGCCCGACTGTGGGATCAGCCCGAGGTCGTCGAGGATCCGGTCGACGACCTCGTCGGCATCGGCGACCCGGTGCGCACGCGCCAGCAGGTCGAGGTGCTCGACCACGCTGAGGTCGGGGAAGAAGTCGAGGTCGTCGAGCACGGCGGCGACGTCGCGGCGTACGCGCGGCTCCCGTTCGTCGTACGGCGTCCCGTCCAGCTCGACGGTGCCGGCGGTCGGCTCGTCGGTGCCGGTGATGCAGCGCAGCGCCGTCGACTTGCCCGACCCGTTGCGGCCGACCAGCGCCACGGCCGATCCTGCCGCGACGTCGAGGTCGAACCCCGTCAGCACCTGCACCTCACCGAACGTGCGGGACAACCCACGTACGCGCAGCACCGGTCCCTCCACGCGCCCACCTTCTCAGTCGCCGAAAACTTTCCCGCCAGCCGATGTCGTATTCGCCGCTGCCCGTTCGTGGTGTCAGTAACAGCAACCCACGGACAGCTCCCAGACAAGGACTCGAGATGCACACCATCGAAGCGGACCGGGACACGGCCAGCGACAGCCGTCGCGCCTGGATCGGTCTCGGCGTACTCGCCCTACCCACCCTCCTGATCTCCATCGACGTGAGCGTCCTGTACGTCGCGCTGCCGTCGCTGAGCAGCGACCTGGGCGCGAGCGGCGTGCAGCAGCTGTGGATCCTCGACATCTACTCGTTCCTGCTGGCCGGGCTGCTGGTCACCATGGGCGGACTCGCCGACCGGCTCGGCAGCCGCCGGATGCTCCTGGTCGGTGGCACCGCGTTCGGCGCGGTGTCGGTCGTCGCGGCGTTCTCCACCAGCCCCGAGATGCTGATCGCCTGCCGGGCGCTGCTGGGCGTCGCAGGGGCCACCCTGATGCCCTCGACGATGGCCCTGATCCGGCACATGTTCCCCGACCCCGCGAAGATGGCGGTCGCGATCAGTGTGTGGTTCGCCTGCTTCATGGGCGGCATGACGGCCGGCCCGATCGTCGGCGGCTTCCTGATGGAGCACTTCGGCTGGGGCTCCGCGTTCCTGATGGGCGTGCCGGTCATGGCCCTGCTCGTCGCCGTCGCCCCGCGCCTGCTGCCCGACCAACCGCGTGCCGCGGGCGGCGCGCTGCCCGACGCGGCGAGCGTCGTACTCTCCCTCGCCACCCTGCTCCCCCTGGTCTACGGCCTCAAGGAGATCGCCCGCGGTCACGGCGGCGTCGCAGCCGGTGTCGCGGTCCTCGTCGGCATCGCCGCCGGAGTGGTGTTCGTCCGCCGCCAGCGCCGCCTCGCCGACCCGCTCGTCGACCTGGCGTTGTTCGAGAACCGCCGCTTCACCGTCGGCCTCGCCACGTTCCTGATCACCGGTGTCGTGATGGCCGGTACGTCGTTCGCCTCCGCGCTGTACCTCCAGAACGTGCTCGGCCTCAGCCCCCTCCACGTCGGCCTGTGGCTGGTCCCGCAGAACCTGGTGATGCTCGCCGGCACCCTCGCGGCGCCGCGGCTGGACCAGCGGTTCGACACGGTCGTCCTGGTCTGGGGCGGACTGGTGGTCGCCGGCGCCGGCCTGCTGCTCCTGGGCACCGTCGACACCGACGCCCTGGGCATCCACGTGGTCGCCATGGTGCTGGCCGCCGGCGGCGTCAGCGTCCCGATGTCGCTGGTGATGAACCTGATCATGGCCGCCACCCCGCCCGAGCGGGCCGGCTCGGCCGCCTCCCTGGCCGAGACCTGCGGCGAGCTGGGCATCGCGCTCGGCGTCGCGACCCTGGGATCGCTGGTCACCGCGATCTACCGCGGCCACCTCCCCGGCCTGCTGCCCGCCGACACCACGTCCGCCGCCGCTCAGGCGGCCGGCGAGGGCATCAGCTCGGCGTCGGTGGTCTCGACCCCCGGAGTCCTGGACGCCGCCCGGGTGGCCTTCACCGAGGGTTTCAACGTGGTCGGCATCGTCGGCGGGGTCGCCCTGCTGGTCGCGGCCCTGCTGGTCCGCCGGGTCCTGGGCGAGCGGCCTACGGTCGAGGTCGACGAGACCGGCGAGACGTCGTACGCCGAGGAGCCGGTCGCTGCGTGAAGCAGCTCACTTGTTGGAACGTTCGCGCAACGCCCGTTGCGCGAACGTTCCAACATCCATGAGATCCCGCCGATCCGACGTTTACCCCTCCCAAACGTGGGCACGGTGCCCCCAGCGTCACTACAGATATTCCACGAGGGAGAGACTCCACATGCGCACCATCACCAAGTTCGCCGCTTCCGCGGTCGCCGCCACGCTGCTCGCAGCGCCGGCCATCGCGATCGCCCCGGCCAACGCCGACACCACGACGACCGCCGCCGCGCCCACCCAGGCGCTCGCCGCGAAGAAGATGTCGCTCAGCCAGAACAAGAAGTTCTCGCACTACGGCCAGGAGGGCGTGAAGGTCACCGCCAAGTTCAAGGGCAAGGCGAAGGGCAAGGTCAAGTTCACCCAGAACGGCGCCGAGCTCGGCAAGGTCAAGGTCAAGAAGGGCAAGGCCACGATCCAGCTGCCCCAGGCCAACGTGCCCGGCGTCTACAAGATCAAGGCGAAGTGGAAGAAGTCGGTCGCCAAGACCAAGGTCACGGTCTACGACTCGTCGCTCTCGCTGTCCGGCGTCGCGTTCACCGTCTCCAAGTCCACGCCCATCTACGACGTCCCGTCGGTGACGGGCACCGTGAAGTTCAAGGGCAAGGTCGGCACCGAGGGCTACGTCGACATCTACAAGAACGGCAACGTCAAGGGCGGCAGCAACTCGCCCGACTACTGCTGCATGGAGTCCGTCGACGACAACGGCGCCTTCGAGTTCAACGGCAGCAACTTCCTCGGCCGCGTCGCAGCGGCCGAGGCGCCCGGTACCTACACCTACCAGGCGTTCTACACCGACGACGCGGCCTTCGCCGACTACATCTACTCGTCGCCGATCGTCGTGACGGTCGTTCCCTGACCGCCGACTGACACCAGTCTCACCACGCACCGCCGCCCGGCTCGCCCGGGCGGCGGTGCTGTCTAGTCTCAGGGCATGAGCGAGAACGACGAGTACGACGTCATCGTGATCGGCGGCGGTCCCGCGGGTGAGAACGCCGCGCAGCACGCCATCCAGGGCAGCGACCGCACGGCGGCCATCATCGAGGCCGAGCTGCTGGGCGGGGAGTGCTCCTACTACGCGTGCATGCCGAGCAAGGCGATGCTGCGTCCGCTGGATGTCCGCACGGCGGCCGCCCACGTCGGCGGGCTGACCGGGGTGCCCGACGTCGACGTCGCGGGCCTGCTGGCGCGTCGGGACTACTGGGTCTCCGACTACTCCGACGCCGGCCAGGCCTCCTGGGCAGAAGGGATCGGGATCGCCGTCGTGCGCGGGCGCGGCCGGCTCACGGGTGAGCGCACCGTGGCGGTCGGAGGCCGCACCCTCACCGCCCGGGAGGCCGTCGTGGTCGCGACCGGCAGCGTCGCGGTGATCCCGGCGGCGTTCGCCGACCTGGCACCGTGGACCTCGCGCGATGCCACCGGCGTGCGTGAGGTGCCCGACCACCTGGTCATCGTCGGCGGCGGCGTCGTCGCCTGCGAGGCCGCCCGCTGGATGCGGGGACTGGGCGCCGAGGTCACCATGGTGGTGCGCGGCCAGGGGCTGCTCGCGGCGTTCGAGCCGTTCGCCGGCGGGCTGGTGCTGGAGGCCCTGCGGGCCGAAGGGGTCGTCGTACTCCTCGATGCGGAGGTGACCGGCGCCGTTCGCTCCGACGCCGCGGACACCGGACTCGGTCGCGTCCACGGCGGCCCGGTGCGGCTGACCCTCGCGTCTGGTGCCGAGGTCGAGGCCTCGGAGGTGCTGGTGGCGACCGGGCGGCGGCCGGCCACCGACGACCTCGGGCTGGAGACCGTCGGGCTCACCGCCGACGACCTCGCCTCGGGTGGGTCGCTGCCCGGCTGGCTGCACACGGTCGGGGACGTGAACGGCGAGGCGCCGCTCACGCACTGGGGCAAGTACCAGGCCCGCCAGGTCGGCGCCCGGATCGCGGCCCGCGCGACCCACGGCACCCAGCCGACCGCACCGGCGTACGTGCCGGTGCCGCAGGTCGTCTTCACCGACCCGCAGGTCGCGTCGGTCGGCCTGACCGCCCGGCAGGCCACCGAGGCCGGCCGCTCGTTCCACACCCTCGACCAGCCGTTGAACGGCGCCTCGGGAGCGTCGCTGCTGCGCGACGACCTCGCCGGAGAGGCGCGGCTGGTGGTCGACGACGACACCGACACCCTGATCGGCGCGACGTTCGTCGGGCCCGAGATCGCCGACCTGGTGCACAGCGCCACCGTCGCCATCGTCGGGCAGGTGCCGCTCGACGTACTGCGGCACGCGGTGCCCAGCTATCCCACCTCCAGCGAGATCTGGCTCCGCCTGCTCGAGGGCTAGCGCGAACCTTCGGTGGTCGAGTGCCGAGCGAGGGACGAGCGAGGTGTATCGAGACCACCACCGACCGAGGTCTCGATACGGGCCCAGCAGCCCTACTCGACCACCGAAAGATCGGTGGTCGAGTGCCGAGCGAGGAACGAGCGAGGTGTATCGAGACCACCACCGACGACCAGGTCTCGATACGGGCCCAGCAGCCCTACTCGACCACCGAAAGATCGGTGGTCGAGTGCCGAGCGAGGGACGAGCGAGGTGTATCGAGACCACAGCCGACCGGGTCTCGATACGGGCCTAGCGGCCCTACTCGACCACCGAACAACCACGGGCCCAGCGGCCCTACTCGACCACCGAACAACCACGGGCCCAGCGGCCCTACTCGACCGCCGAACAACATCGGTGGTCGAGTGCCGAGCGAGGGACGAGCGAGGTGTATCGAGACCACCACCGACGAACCCGGTCAGTCGATGCCGGCGACCTCGTCGAGGCGCTGGAGCAGCTCGTGGGCGGCCAACTCGATCTTCTTGTGCCGCCACTCCGCGGCCCGGTAGACGCAGGCGATCAGGCCGGAGCGGTGCACCCGGCGTAAGTCGCCGACCACGAACGCGTGCCGGGCCTTCGTCTCGTCGTTGGCGCCCTCGGTGAGGCCGAGGTGCCAGAGGGCGTAGTCGGACCAGCTGTGCCTCTCGAGATAGGCGTTCTGCGCGTCGGCATCGGGTTGTACGTCGCCCCAGTCGCTGTCGAGGACGTACTGCTTCGCATCGATCAGCTTCCGGGTCGCGGCGACCGCGTCGGTGTTGACGGCATACCTGGCCATGGCCCCGACCCTGCCACCCGTCGGACGGCGTGTCATCCCGCCGGACCGGTTTGCCGGCGGGTCCTCGGGGCAGGATGCGGGCATGTCCAGAACTAGGAAGTACGCCGGCCTGCTCCTGGCCGCCGGTCTGACGCTCACGCTCGTGGCCGGCAACAGCCCGGCCGGGGCCGAACCGGACGGCGACCTGCCGGGCGCCATCAGCTACGAACCGGGAGCCAGGCTCTCGCCCGACGACACGCTCAAGCCCCCACCCGCACCGACGGCGCGACCGCGTCAGGGCGATCAGGGCTACGCCACCGCGCCGGGCGACCCGCGCGGCATCGTGGACATCGCCGTCATCGGCACGCCGCGCGTCATCGCCGCTACCGGCGGCGCGGCAGGCTTCAACACCTTCGCCCAGTCGGCGGTCGACCAGACCAACGCGTCCTTCGCCAACTCCGGTGTCACCACCCGAGTGCGCCTGGTCGCGGCCGCAGCGACGACGACGCCCGAGTCGACGCGCGTGGAGACCGACCTCGCAGCAGTCCGGACGCCCGGCGACGGCCGCTTCGACGACGTACACGGGATCCGCGAGGCGACCCACGCCGACATCGTGCACCTGCTCGTCGAGGGCGACCCCAGCGACCCCAGCGGCGGCTACGCCTACGTCGGGGCGAGGGCCGACACCGCGTTCGCCGTCACCCATCGCGACCTGGCGACCACGCTGATGAACTTCGCGCACGAGACCGCCCATGTCTTCGGCGCCGACCACGACCCGGCCACCTCGCCGAACGCGCCGCTGCCTGCCCGTGGCTACTTCTACGCGCCCGGCCGCTGGCACACGATCATGAGCTACCCGAACGCGTGCAGCGCCCAGGCCGGCGCCCGGTGCTCGGTGATCCCCTTCTACTCCAACCCGGCGGTGGCCTACCAGGGCGTGCCCACCGGCACGGCCGAGGCCAACAACGCCTCCGTGATCGAGGGTCGGGCGGCGGCCGTGGCCGGCTTCCGCCAGTCACAGCTCTACCCCGTCCAGCCGCTGGTCACCAAGGCGGTCCTGGGCAAGAAGGCGAAGGTCGACACGGGCACCTGGACGCCGACGGCCAGCCTGGCCATCCAGTGGTACGTCGACGGCCAGGCGATCAAGGGCGCCACCGGCCGGAAGCTGAAGATGAAGCGCAAGTACGTCCACAAGGCACTGACGGTCGGCGTGACCGGCACGGCCGCGTCGTACGCCCCGGTCACGGTCGGCAGTGTCCCGGTCGAGGTCACCAAGAAGCTGCTGCGCAAGACCCGGACCCCGAAGCTCAAGGGCAAGGCCAAGGCCGGCAAGCGCCTCGTCGCCAAGGTGAAGCAGTCGAAGCCGCGCTCGAAGCTGTCGTTCACCTGGTACAGCAACGGCGTCAAGATCAAGGGCGCCAAGGGCCGGAGCTACAAGGTGAAGAAGAAGGACCGCGGCACCTACATCCAGGTCCAGGTGCGCTTCAAGAAGAAGGGCTACGAGACGGTCGTGAGGCCCAGCGGCTCGAAGCTGGTCAAGTAGCTCGCACCGCCGCAGGCCGCTGGTTGAGGAAGGCGCGCTGGCGCCTTACTCGAAACCAAGCCACGTCAGGCCCAGTGGTTGTCGTGATGACGCATGAACGCGTCGCGTTCGGCGTCGGTCATCGTCTCGCCGGCCGCGAGCCGGGCCAGGCCCTCGAAGTACTCCTCACGCGGAGCACCCGGCGCGAAGTGCAGCAGCATCGACGCCGGCGCCCCGCTCTCGTTGCGGAAGCCGTGCAGCCCGCCGGCAGGGACGTAGAGATAGTCACCGGGTTGCGCTGTCTGCCAGGCCCGGCCGTCGTACACGCGCACCTCGCCGCTGAGGATGTAGAACGCCTCGGTCATGGTCTTGTGGAAGTGCGAGTCGGGGCCGCTGCGCGGGCCGGCGAAGTCGTAGCGGTAGAGGCCGTACAGCCCGCCGGTCGTCTCGCCCGTCGACAGGATCGAGATGGTGTTGCCGTTGGGGTAGGCCAGCTCGGGGTCGGTGCCGTGCAGGCGCACCGTGGCCGTCAGCTCGCCCGTGTCGCCGTCGTAGATCGGTGGTGGGTAGGACATGCCTCCCATCGTGGCCCAACGCCTGGCGGGGCGCGATCACATATCGCCGAGCTCCGCGATCCGGCGTTCGTGGTGGCGGCGCTCCGCGTCGGTCGGTGCCGCGGTGAGTGCCTCGCGGTAGGCCGCGAGCGCCTCCCCGGTGCGGCCGGCCCGGCGCAGCAGGTCTGCTCGCACCGCCGGCACGAGCGGGTACGACGCCAGCCGGCCGCCGCTCTCGACCACCTCGAGCGCGGCGAGTCCGGCGTCCGGTCCGTCGCGGAACGCCACTGCCACCGCCCGGTTGAGCTCGACCACCGGTGACGGCTGGGCGGCCAGCAACGCGTCGTACCAGCCCACGATGCCGCTCCAGTCGGTGGACGCCGCGTCGTCGGATGTCGCGTGCAGCGCGACGATCTCGGCCTGCGCGCGGTACGGCCCCGGGTCTCGGCCCGACTCCCGCGCGATCGCCAGGCTCTCGAGCCCGGCCACGACCATCGGGCGGTCCCAGCGGGTGCGGTCCTGCTCCTCCAGCGGCACCAGGTCGCCGGCCGCGTCGAGACGGGCCGACCGGCGCGAGTGCTGAAGGAGCAGCAGCGCGCGCAACGCGTGCGCCTCGTCGGACAGCCCGTCCTCGGGCGGCAGCAGCAGCGCCACCAGCCCGGCCAGCGTGATCGCCTCGTCGGCGAGCTCGTCGCGCAGCCCGGCGCCCTCGGTGGCGGCGTACCCCTCGTTGAAGAGCAGGTAGACCACGGCCAGCACCCCGGCCGTGCGCTCGGCGATCCGGTGCGGCGGAGGCACGGCGAACGAGATGCCGGCGTGCTCGATCTTGCCGCGCGTGCGCAGCAGCCGCTGCCCCATCGTCGCCTCGCTGACGAGGAACGCGCGCGCGATCTCGCGGGTCGACAGCCCGCTGACGGTCCTCAGGGTCAGCGCGACCCTGCCCGCGAGCGGCAGCGCCGGGTGACAGCAGGTGTACAGCAGCCGCAGCCGGTCGTCGCTGTAGCCGCCGCCCTCGTCGGCCGTACCGGTGGCGCGCTCGGCCATCGCGGCCACCTCCCTCAGCTTCGCGGACTCCGTACGCCGCCGCTTCAGCACGTCCAGCGCGCGGCGATGGGCCGTCGTGGCCAGCCACGCGGCAGGGTTGTCGGGCACGCCGTCGCGCGGCCAGGTCGCGAGCGCCCGTTCGGCGGCGTCCTGGACGCAGTCCTCGGCGAGGCCCCAGTCGCCCGTGACACGGATCAGCCCGGCCACGATCCGCAGCCTCTCGGCGCGGATCGCGGCAGCCAGGGCCGCTTCGGATGTCACTCAGTCGTCGTCGAGCGGCCAGAACGGGCGCAGCTCGAGCACGCCGGTGTGCGCCATCGGGTGACCGGACGCGACCTCGATCGCCTCGTCGAGGTCGGCGCAATCGAGCACGTCGAAGCCGACGATGACCTCCTTCGTCTCCGTGTACGGCCCGTCGGTGAGCATCAGCTCACCCCCGCGCACCCGGACCGACGTCGCGTCGGCGCCCGGGCGGACCCGGTCGCCGATGACCCACTGGCCCCGCTCGTTGGCCGTGCTCCACCACTTCTCGACATCGGGCGCGCCCTCGCGGTCGGCCGCCGTGGCCGCGTGCGGCGACGTGGCGGGCTCGGTGCAGACGAACATCAGGTACTTCATGACGGCTCCTTCGTTGGGTGCGTTGACGAACCTACGACGATCGGGGTCGCCCGGATCCGACATGGGTCCTTGTTCGTCGGTCGAGTAGGGCGATGCGGAGCGAGCCCGTATCGAGAGCCGGTCAGGTCTCGATACGCTCGCTGGCGCTCGCTACTCGACCACCGAGAGGTACACGCTCGCTACTCGACCACCGACATCCCTTCGTTGGTCGAGTAGGGCGATGGCGGAGCGAGCCCGTATCGAGAGCCGGGTCAGGTCTCGATACGCTCGCTGGCGCTCGCTACTCGACCACCGAGAGGTACACGCTCGCTACTCGACCACCGACATCCCTTCGTTGGTCGAGTAGGGCGATGCGCAGCGAGCCCGTATCGAGACCCGGCCAGGTCTCGATACGCTCGCTGGCGCTCGCTACTCGACCACCGAGAGGTACACGCTCGCTACTCGACCACCGAGAGGTACACGCTCGCTACTCGACCACCGAGAGACAGGCGCTCGCCACTCGACCACCGAGAGGCAGCGCTCGCTACTCGACCACCGAGAGGTACACGCTCGCCATTCGACCACCGAACCGGTGGGACCCCCCGACAAGGAGTCATCCATGTCCTCCCCCGCCCCCACCGCCGCGTCCGACGACACGGCACCCGAGAAGGGCCTCGCCCGGCTCGCCCAGCGCAGCGCCTCGTGGACCGAGAAGTGGTTCCCCGACGCCTACGTCTTCGCGCTCGGCGGCGTCGTCCTGATCGCCCTCGCCGCGATGGCCAACGGCTCGAGCCCGAAGGTGGTGGCCGGTGCGTTCGGCGACGGCTTCTGGGACCTCACCGCGTTCACCCTCCAGATGGCCATGGTGGTGCTCACCGGGTACGTCGTGGCGACCTCGCCGCCGGTAGCCCGGTTGATCGAGCGGATCGCCGTGGTGCCGTCGACCGCCCGCGGCGCGGTCGCGTTCGTCGCGCTGCTGTCGTGCTCGGTCTCGCTGCTCAACTGGGGCCTCAGCCTGGTGTTCAGCGGCCTGCTCGCGCGCGCCATCGCCCGGCGCGACGACCTCAAGGTCGACTACCGTGCGCTCGGCGCCGCGGCGTACCTCGGCCTCGGTGCGGTCTGGGCGATGGGCCTCTCGTCGTCGGCCGCGCAGCTGCAGGCGACGCCCGAGTCGCTGCCTCCCGAGCTGCTCGACATCACCGGCGTGCTCGACTTCGGCGCGACGATCTTCACGTGGCAGTCGATGACGTTGACGGTCATCCTGATCGCCCTGTCGGTCCTGATCGCGTGGGCGTCGGCGCCGAAGGGCGCGGCGATCCGCACGGCCGAGGAGATGGACGTCGACCTCACCGACGACGTCGAGCCGCCGAGGGAGCGCACGCGGCCGGGCGAGTGGCTGGAGTACTCCCCGCTCCTGCCGATCCTGATCGGGCTGCTCACCCTCGGCTGGCTGGTCGTGCAGTTCATGGACAAGCCGTTCCTGACGGTGGTCAGCAACCTCAACGGCTACCTGCTCGTCTTCCTCATCCTCGGCCTGGTGCTGCACAAGACGCCGCGCAACTTCCTCCAGTCGGTCACCCGTGCCGTCCCCGCGACCGCCGGCGTGCTCGTGCAGTTCCCCCTGTACGCCGCGATGGCGGCCGTGCTGACCCGCGCCGAGGGCCGGGGCGGCGAGACGCTCGCGAGCCACCTGGCCAACCTGTTCACGGACATCGGCAGCGGTGGCGCCTTCGCCGTCGTGATCGCGCTCTACACCGCGGTGCTCGGCATCCTGGTGCCGTCCGGCGGCGGCAAGTGGCTCGTCGAGGCGCCGTACGTCATGCAGTCGGCGACCGACGTCGGCATGAACCTCGGCTGGACCGTGCAGATCTACAACGCCGCCGAGGCGCTGCCCAACCTGGTCAACCCGTTCTTCATGCTGCCGCTGCTGGCGGTGCTGGGGCTGCGGGCCCGCGACCTGGTCGGGTTCACCTTCCTGCAGTTCGTGTTCCACCTACCGGTGGTGCTGTTCTTCCTCTGGTTGCTGGGCACGACGTTCGACTTCGTGGCGCCGGTGCAGCCATGACGACCGTCCAGGTCGCGGCCGCCGACGGCCCCGCAGAGGCGTACCTCACCCGTCCTGCCGGCACGGATCCCCTGCCCGGCGTGCTGTTCTACGTCGACGCGATCGGGCTGCGGCCGCGGATCGAGGAGATGGCCGACCGCATCGCGTCGTGGGGGTACGTCGTGCTGGCTCCGCACGTCTTCTACCGCTGGGGCACCGCCGACGCGCTGGCCCCGAAGGCCGACCTGCGCGAGCCGGGCGAGCGGGAGAAGTTCTTCGAGGGCGCGATGCAGCGCGTGCAGGGGCTCACCCCCGACCTCTCCAACGCCGACGCCCCGGCCTGGGTGGCGACGCTGCGCGGGCACGCGGCACCCGGACCGATCGGGGTCACCGGCTACTGCATGGGCGCCCGCCTCGCGATCCGCACCGCCGCCCTCTTCCCCGACGACGTGGCCGCGGTGGGCGGCTGGCACGGCGGCGGCCTGGCCACCGACGCCGACGACAGCCCGCACCGGCTGATCGACGGCACGCACGCGGCGTACTCCTTCGGGCATGCCGACAGCGACCGCTCGATGGCGCCGCCGGCCGTGGCCGTCCTGGGCGAGGCGCTGGTCGCGGCCGGGGTCGAGCACTCGAACGACGTGTTCGCCGATGCCGCGCACGGCTACTCCATGTCGGACACGTCGTCGTACGACGAAGGTGCGACGGAGCGGCACTTCGCGGCGTTGCGGGAGCTGCTGACCCGTCTGTAGCGCCGTCCGGCGGGTCAGTCGCGGGCGACCAGCAGGCCGCCACCGAGCAGGCCCAGCCCGGCGCCGACCGAGCGGTCCCACCACACCCGCACCCGACCGCGCGTGAGGAGGCCGCCGAGCCGCGCTCCGAGGACGACGACAGCCGCCCAGGCGACGAATCCGAGCAGGACGTCCAGCGCGCCCAGCACCGTGACCTGGACCCACACCGGCGCGGACCCGGACACGAACTGCGGGAGAACGGCGGCGAAGAACAACACCGCCTTGGGGTTGAGCAGGTTGGTCATGAACGCCTGCCCGAAGACCGACCTCCGGTCCGGCTGGTCCCGACGCGCCTCGACCACGGCACGTGGCCGGGAACGGAACGTCGGGATCACGATGCGGCCGGCGAGGTAGAGGAGGTAGAGCCCACCCAGGACCCGGATCGTCGTGAGCAGGTCGGGGTGGCGGGCGAGCAGCACGGAGAGCCCGACGACCGAGAGCCCGACGTGCACGCACAGGCCGAGCTGCGCACCGAGGGCTGCCGCGACACCCGACCGCCACCCACGGGTCGCCGCCCGGAGGATCACCACGAAGTCGGGCCCCGGCACGAGGTAGGCGACGAACACGACGCCGACGAAGGCCAGCCAGTTCACGTCCATGTCTCGATGGTGCCGCACACCACCGACCGCGCAACCACCCGTATCGCTGGGCGCTCGCGCTACTTGAGATGCCAGTCGGACAGTGCGGTGCGGAGGTCGGCCGACACCTGGGCGGCGGCGGTGTCGGCGGCCGCGCTGACCCCGCCGAGGCCGAGGAAGCTGTGGTTGAGGGTCGGCCAGGTGCGCAGCGTCACCGGCGTGCCGGCGGTGGCGAGGGCGTCGGCGTACGCCCTGCCCTCGTCACGCAGCACGTCGAAGCCCGCGAGGTGCACGATCGCGGGCGCCAGCCCGGCCAGGGACCCCGCCGATGACTGGGCGAGGATCGGCGAGACCCGCCAGTCGTCGGCGGACTCCGGCGCGTAGTGATCGACGAACGCGCCCATCGTGGTCAGCAGCAGTCCGTAGCCGGTCGCGTTCTGCTCCCGCGACGGGAACTCCGCGTTGCGCGCGGGGTCGCGGTAGGCACCACGACCGTCCACCACGGGTACGACGAGCAGCTGGGCCGCGAGGTCGAGCCCGGTGTCACGGCAGGCGATGGCCACCGACGCGGCCAGCTGCGCGCCCGCGCTGTCGCCGCCCACGACCAGCCCGGAGGCGACACCGCCGAGCTCGTCGAGCGAGTCGGCCGCCCAGCGGGTGGCGGCCAGGCAGTCGTCGTACGCGGCAGGGAACGGGTGCTCCGGGGCCAGCCGGTAGTCGACGGAGACGACCACGACACCGGCCTCGGTGGCGAGCCGCCGGGCGTGGTGGAGGTGGGTGTCGACGCCACCGAAGATCCAGCCACCGCCGTGGAGGTAGAGGAGGGTGCCCGCGACGTCACCGGACGTGGGCCGGAAGACGCGGGCGGGCGCGCCACCGGCGCTGACGTCGTCCTCGGAGGTCGCGGCAAGCTCGAGGCGGGATCGCGCGGCGGCGTTGGTGATCCGCGCGTGCTGTCGCGCTCCGGCCACCGTGGTGTCCGCCGCACTCGGCTCGGCGGCCCAGTGCCGCAGCCAGCGGTCGATGTCGGGGTCGAACATCTCGCCCATGGGTGCGTCCTCCGGCAGTGTCGACAGATGGGCAGTCATCGTCTCAGGCGCCGGCGCCGTCTCGGCTGACTACTCCCTGTCATACTGGATTAGTAGACATTGGTTCGCTCGCACCGGTTCCACCGAGCGATCATCCGGCCGGCCCCCGCGCCGGATGGAGGACCATGGAGACTCCACCCCCTTGAAGGAGCTCGGCGATGAACGACGAAGTCAGCAGCCAGGACGAGATCCAGGCCCATCTCTCGGAGTCGGCCGCGAAGCGACGCCGCGCGATCATCCTCACCGTCGGCGCGGTGGTGATCATCGCCGCCGTGATGACCTACTTCCTCGCCCTCCGCGACGACGACAGCGCTGGCACGGCGGCCGGCGGTGACGAGCCGATCAAGCTGCGCATCGCCGACACCGCCCAGAGCGACTACCAGGACGCCATGGTCGACGTCGGCAAGGAGAACGGACTCGACATCGAGTTCATCAACTTCGACGACCCGGTGCTGCCCAACACGGCCCTGGTCGAGGGCGAGGTCGACGCCAACGCGTTCCAGCACGTGGCGTTCCTCAGCCAGTTCAACATGGAGTTCGACGAGGAGGTGACCCCGCTCTACTCCATGTTCATCTCGACGTGGGGCCTCTTCTCCGACCAGCACGACAGCATCGAGGACCTGCCCGACGGCGCCCGGATCGCCGTACCCCAGGACCCGTCCAACCTCGCCCGCTCGCTGTACATCCTCCAGAGCGCCGGCCTGCTCGAGGTCGACCCGGACGCGGGGGTCTTCCCCACCGACGACGACATCGTCAGCAACCCCAAGGACATCGAGCTGGTGCAGGTCGCACACGAGGCCACCCACACCACTTACGAGGATCCCGCGATCGACGGCGTCATCGACGGGGTCGACGAGTTCGACCCCGAGCTCGGCGTCACGGCGGATCAGGCGCTCCAGCTCGAGGACGCCGCGGCCGACTCGTCCAGCCCCTACGTGATCGTCACGGCGACGATGCCCGACCGTGTCGACGACCCGGCGTGGGAACTGCTGGAGAAGACCTGGCGCGACCCCCGGGTCCTCGAGGCGCTCCAGGAGGAGAAGGGCGGCCAGGTCACCGAGGTCGAGGTCCCGGTCGAGGGCATCCGCAACGCGCTGGAGGAGCTCACCTCCTCGTGACGGAGCGGATCCGGCTGGAGAGGCTCTGCAAGGAGTTCGTGCCCAGCAAGGGGAGGACGGTCACAGCGCTGAAGGACATCGACCTGTCGATCGAGGCCGGCGAGATCTACGGGATGATCGGTCGCTCGGGCGCGGGCAAGTCGACGTTGCTGCGCATGATCAACAAGCTGGAGCGGCCGACGTCGGGACGGGTGCTAGTCGACGGCACCGACCTCGGCACCCTGGGCAACGAGGACATGCGACAGCTGCGGCACAGCATCGGCATGGTGTTCCAGCAATTCAACCTGTGGAACTCCCGGACGGTCTACGGCAACATCGCGGTCCCGCTCAAGCTGGCCGGCTGGAAGGACGACGCCATCGCGAAGCGGGTGGCGGAGCTGATCGACTTCGTCGGTCTCGGCGGCAAGGCCTTCGTCCGGCCGCGCCAGCTCTCCGGCGGGCAGAAGCAGCGCGTGGGCATCGCCCGCGCGATCGCCACCCGGCCGTCGATCCTGCTCTCCGACGAGGCCACGAGTGCCCTGGACCCGCAGACGACCACCGAGATCGTCGACCTCCTGAAGGCGACCAACCGGGAGTTCGGCATCACCATCGTGGTGGTGACGCACGAGATGGACGTCATCAGCCGCGTCGCCGACCGCGTCTCGATCCTCGACCACGGCGAGGTCGTGGAGATCGGCGACATCCACCAGGTGCTGGCCCACCCGCAGCACCCGGTGAGTGCGGGGATCGTCGGCTCCTACACCGGCACCACCCTGACGGACCTCGAGCGCAAGGAGCTGGCCGAGGCGCACGACGGCGTCAACATCTCGGTGGCCGTCGACGAGCGACTGCTCGACGGCCCCGTGCTCACCCGGCTGGCCCGGCAGGCCGGTGTCGACTTCTCCGTCGTCCAGGGCGGCGTGTCCAGGGTGAAGAGCAAGCCGTACGGCGTGCTCAGTCTCGTCGTGTACGGCGACGACGCGGCCACCGAGACCTTCATCGACGAGCTGTCCACGTGTGCCGAGGTGACCCGCTGGTGAACGACCTCTTCAACGCCCGCAACGTCGACCGCATCGCGGATGCGCTCTTCGAGACGCTCTACATGGTGACGGTGGCCTTCACGTTCGCCACCGTCGTCGGGCTGGTGCTCGGCATCTTCCTCTTCGCCACGAGGCCCGGCCAGCTGCTCGGCAGCAAGGTCGTGAACACGGTCCTGAACCTCGTGGTCAACACCCTGCGACCGATCCCGTTCATCATCCTGCTGATCGCGCTCACCCCGGTCACCCGTTCGATCATCGGCACCAGCATCGGGCCCTCCGCCGCGATCCTGCCGCTGACGATCGCGGCATCGGTGGGCATCGCCCGTGTCGCGGAGTCCAACCTGGTGGCCGTGGACCCGGGGGTGATCGAGGCGGCCAGGGCGGTCGGCGCCCGCCCCCTGAACATCCTGTTCGGTTTCGTGGTCCGGGAGGCGTTCGGCCCGCTGCTGCTGTCGCTCACCTTCATCTTCGTCGCGCTCATCGACGCCACCGCTGTCGCGGGCGCCGTGGGAGGCGGCGGTCTGGGCAACCTGGCGCTCACCTACGGCTACCAGCGCTTCGACTACGGCATCATGCTGCTGATCATCATCGTGCTGATCGCGCTGGTGCAGCTGGTGCAGTTCCTGGGCAACCGCCTGGCGCGTCGGTTCCTGTACTGACCTGCCATGCACACGACGCCGTACGACGAGCTCCATGCCCGGGTGAGCCGGGTGCTGCAGGTGCGACCTGCCACCCGAGGTCGTGCAGCTCGCCGCGACCGCCCTGGTCGACGGGCAGGCACTCGGCAACAGCCGGTTCGGGCTCGGCCTGCTGGGTGCGCTCGATCCCGGTGCCGTGCTCCCGAGTCCGCGCGTGGTGGAGCAGCGGGGTGGCCGCGTCGTCCTCGACGGCTCGGGGTGCTTCGGTCCGCTGGTGCTGGCCGAGGGCGTCCGTTTGCTCGGCGAGCTGACCGGCGAGCACGGAGTCGCGCTGGTGGCGGCCCGGTCGCTGGCCCGCACCGGCCGGCTCGCGCCGTACGCCGAGGGCGTGGCGCGCGGAGGTGTGCTCGGACTGGTCGGGGCCGCGTCCAGCCCGGCCGTGGCACCGCACGGCGGCCATGCTCCGTTCGTCGGCACCAACCCGCTCGCCCTCGGTCTGCCATCGGTCGACGGCGACCCCCTCGTGCTGGACTTCGCGTCGTCGGCCGCGACGATGGCGGAGGTGCACCGTGCTCGTGACGAGGGCTACGAGCTGCCCGACGGGGTGGCCGTCGACGCGTCCGGGGCGTCGACCCGTGACCCGGCAGCCCTCAGCGCCGTGCTGCCGCGGGGCGACCTGCTCGGCATGCTCGTCGGCATGGTGGTCGAGGGCATCACCGCCGGGGTGACCGGCGAGACCCCGCGCAACGAAGCGCGGACCGTGACCATGCTCGCCGTACAGGCTGCGCCCGACGGTGGTGGCGACCTGCGGCGCCGGCTCCTCGACGCCGGCGGGCGCGAGCCGAGTGCGCGCGCACGATCAGCGGTTGAGCAGGCACGGCTCCACGGCCTGCAGCTGGACGAGCCCGCACAGGCTGCGCTCGCCCGACTGGAGTCCTAGGGTACGGACCGGATCCGGTAGACGAGCGCGGCACCGACCAGCGTGACCGCGCCGGCGAGGTAGAAGAGGCCGGAGTAGCCGCCGGGTGACGAGATCACCAGCCCGGCGAGCAGCGGTCCCAGGGCCTGCGGCGTCGACGACCCGACGTTGAGGATGCCGAGGTCCTTGGCGCGGTCGGCCGCGTCGGGGAGCACGGCGGTCACGAGCGCCTGGTCGACCGACAGGAACGCGCCGTACCCGAGACCGAGCAGGCCGGCCGCGACCAGCGCGGTGTCCATCGACGGGAACGCCGCCAGCAGGATCGCGGCGACCGCCTGGGTCGCGCTGGCGACCGCGACGAAGACGCGGCGCCTGCCGGTGCGGTCGGAGAGCCAGCCGGCGACCAGCGTCGCGGCGACGGTGCCGACGAGGTAGAGCAGGGTGAGCTGCAGCAGCGCGCCCTCGGGATCGGCCACCTCGAGCGCGTCCCGCAGGAAGAACAGCAGGTACGTCGTGCCGAAGGCGTTGCCGAGGTTGACCAGCAGCCGGCCGGCGAACGCCCAGCCGAAGTCGGGGTTCGCGCGCGGGTCGACCCAGAGGCTGCCGACGACCGCGCGCAGGCTCAGCGGCTCGCCGGCTGCGCCGTCGCGGTCGCGGTGCACCGCGAGGAACGGCAGGGTCAGCAGCACGAGCGCGACGGCGAGCAGGCCGTAGCGGCCGACGGTCGGGCCGACCGCACCCACCGCCAGGATGCCGAGCACGATGCCCAGCGCCTGCGGGCCGAACATCGCTCCGGAGATCATCCCGCGCTGGGCCTCGGGCACCCGGTCGGCGATGGTCGCGGTGAGGCCCGCCGAGACCATCGCGTAGCCCAGGCTGGCCAGCACCCAGGACGCCGCCACGCCGGTCCAGGTCGTCTGCAGACCGGTGAGCACCAGCCCGGCCGCGAACACCACGGTGCCGAGGGCCACCCAGACCCGTCGCCTGCCGAATCGCGACCTGGTGCGGTCGCACAGCGCGCCGAAGAGCGGCAGGGCGACGATCGAGACGACCCCGACGAGGCCGTTGACGACGGCGAAGTCGCGCACCCGGTGGGCCCGGTCGACGTCGTACAGCTGGTCGGGCAGGAGCAGCTGCACCGGCACCAGCCAGGCCATCCAGATGCCGAGCCAGACCAGCGTGAAGCCGACGGTCCAGCGGCGGGTGACGGCCTCCGTCGGGGCGACCGTGCTCAACGGCGTGCGCCGAGGACGGTGTCGAGATGGTCGTTCGCGAGCACGCCGGCCGGGTCGAGGCGGTCGCGCACGGCGACGAAGTCGTCGAAGCGCGGATAGCGGTCGCGCAGCTCGACGGCGGTGAGCGAGTGCAGCTTGCCCCAGTGCGGGCGGCCGCCGACCTGGCCGGCAAGCCGCTCCAGCGTCGCGAAGTACGCCGCCTGGTCGGGACTGCCGGGGGCCACGTGGATCGCGATGTAGCCGGTGTCGCGCCCGGATGCGGTGGACAGGCCGATGTCGTCGGCGGCGGCGGTGCGGACCTCGACGGGTACGGCGATCCGCCAGTCGCCGGCCTCGACCGCGGCGACCAGCTCGGTGAGCAGCGGGAGCAGGGCCTCGCGCGGGACGGCGTACTCCATCTCGACGAAGCGGACCCGCCTCGGCGACACGAAGACCCGGTGCGAGACGTCGGTGAACTCCCGGCTGCCGAGGGCCGCGGCAGCCACGCGAGCGCCCGGCCGGACCAGGGACGGCACCCGGCGGCCGGCCGCGACGAGGCCACCGAACACCGTGTTGGAGAGGAAGTCGTCGTCCCACCAGGCCCTGGTCCGCGACAGGGGTCGGAGTCCGTCGGCGATCGCTGCTCGGGTGTTGACCTTCACGTTGGTACGGCGCGTGTGCGGGAACCAGTAGAACTCGACGTGGTCGTGGCCGGCGCTGAGCTCGTCGAAGCGGGCCAGGGTCTCGTCGAGGGGCGCGGGGTACTCGTGGGCGTGGATCGCGAACGCCGGCACCGCCTGCAGGGTGACCGTCGCCAGCACGCCCAGCGCGCCGAGCCCGACCCGCGCGTGCTCGAAGACGTCGGAGTTCTCGTCGGCCGAGCACGCCAGCACCTCTCCGGTCGCGGTGACGAGCTCGAGGGCGCGCACCTGGGTGGCGATGCCGCCGAACCCCGCGCCGGTGCCGTGGGTGCCGGTGGAGATCGCTCCCGCGACGGTCTGCCTGTCGATGTCACCGAGGTTGGTCAGGGCCAGCCCCGCGGCGTCGAGGAGCTCGTTGAGCCGGTGCAGGGGCATGCCCGCCTCGACCGTGACGCGCGCGGAGTCGCGGTCGACGGCGAGGAGCCGGTCGTGGCGGTCGAGCCGGAGCTGTACGTCGCGGGGCCGACCGATCGCCGTGAACGAGTGGCCGCTGCCGATCGGGCGCACACCCCGGCCCTGGGCACCGGCGGTGGTGATCGCCTCGGCGATCCCGGCGGTGCCGCGCGGGTGCAGCACCTCGATGCCGGTGGCGTGCTGGTTGCCTGCCCAGTTGGTCCAGGCCTCGGTCGTGGTCAGCCCCACGTCGCCCGCACCTCGTCGACGACCTGGGCCGCCTGCTGCAGGCCCGCGCGGGCGGCGTCGGCGCGCTTGGCCGGGTCGAGCACGTTCTTGCCGATCGCGACGAGCGCCTCGGCATCCGGCGACACGAGCACGGAGTGGGCGGCGCCGGTGCGGGCGAGCTGCCGGTCGGGACGCGACGCCCTGCTGAACGACCTCACCAGTGGGGCGAGCACGACGACCCGCTCGACTCCGGTCGCCAGGTCGGCGTTGGCCGGCGACCGCATGCCGCCGTCGATGTAGGACGTGCCGGCGTACTCGACAGCGGGCCACACGAACGGCACCGCACAGCTGGCCGCGACAGCCTCCACGACAGGCACCCCACTGTCGCGGTCGAGCACCCGGAACCGGCCGGTGCGCGCTTCGACAGTCGTGACCCGCAGGTCGCGGTCGGGCCACTTCTCGATGTCGATCCGGTCGCGGATCACCTGGACGCGGGCCTCCCCGTTGCCGGGATGCGTGCGCATCGCGCCGCGGCCGAGCCGACGGCGCCTGGCCTGCGGCGAGCCGGGCAGCAGGATCGCGCCGGCCATCCGCAGCAGGTAGATCGTGCCGAGCTCGGCGCCGATCTCGCGGTCGGCGGGCTGCAGCTGCTCGTCGTACAACGCCTCGAGGGTCAGTCCGCTGGTGACCTGCGCGCCGACGACCGAGCCCGCGGACGTGCCGATCACCGTGTCGGCGGTGGTGAGGTCGACGCCGTCGCGCTGGAGTCCGGTGAGGAGGCCGAGCATCCACGCGATGCCGGTGATGCCACCGCCGCCGAGCACCAGGGCCCGGCCCGTCACAGCCTCAGTCATGGAGGGAATCTAGCGGCAGCACCACAGCGCGAGTCGGGTAATAGCACTGAACTTGTACGCTTACCGGATGAGAGGCAGGCGCGTGGTCGTGATCGGGTCCGGCCTGATCGGCCTGTCGGTGGCGTCCGCCGTGGCGGCGCGCGGAGCGGCCGTGACGGTGCTCGAGCGTGAGGCTCGCGTCGGTGGACTGGCCACCCGGGCGAGCTTCGCGTGGGTCAACGCACGGCCTCGCCGACCTGCGTCGTACGACGCGCTGGGCCGGGTGGGGCTGGACCTCTACCTGGCCGGCGCCGGCGACGGCTTCCACCGCAGCGGCGCGACGCTCGACGGCGTGGTGGATCCCGACGAGGGCTGGCTCGACACGGCCGCCGTGACCGACTCCCACCTGCGGGTGCTGGCCGCGTCGAGCGCCGTCGTACGCGTGTCGACGGAGGTCCGGTCGATCGGGACCGGCTCGATCGAGCCGGTCGTCACCACGACGGTCGGCGAGCGGATCGCCGCCGACCTCGTCGTCCTGGCCGCGGGGGTCGGCTGCGGCCCCCTCGTGCGCGACCTCCCGGCCGCCGAGAGGGTGGGCGACGCGGCCGGCGCGCCCGGCTTCCTGGCTCGGGTGCCCAACCCCGGTGCCGCACTGGCTGGTTGGGAGCACGGGGTGCTCGCCTCGGACCGGCTGAACGTGCGCCCCGACGGTGACGGCGGCGTGGCCCTGCAGTCGCTCCCGCTCGAGCGCGAGCTGCTCTCACCGGGGCAGCCGGCGCCCGTGGCCGCCATCGAGGCGCGCCTCCGCGAGCTCGTCCGCGACGAGCTGGGCGTGGACCTGCCTGCCGACGCCCGCTTCGACATCAGCGCCGCCCAGCGGCCGCACGCACGAGACGGCCTTCCCGCCGTGGGCTGGCTGGCACCCGAGACGTATCTCGTGCTCACCCACAGCGGAGTTACGCTCGCGCCCATGCTCGCCGGCCTGGTCGCGGACGAGCTCGGCGGCACGACGCACAGCGAGCTCGAGCCGTTCCGACCCGACCCACCGACCTCCGACACGAAGGACGCAGATGCCTGCTGACGACCTGTACGGCGCGAGCGCGCTGCTCGCCGGGCTGCCCGACCGGCAGGGCTTCGGCGACGCCACGCTGATCAAGCTGCGCGAAGGCAGTGTCGACCTCGGCGGGGGCAACCCCGACCCCGACCTGCTGCCCACGGACCTCTACCGCGACGCCGTCCGCGAGGTCACCGAGAGCGCCAGGTTCGCGAACTCCCTGCGCTACACGCCCGCGGCCGGCATCGACTCGCTCCGCGAGTTCCTCGCGGCCCGCGAAGGCGTCGGCCGCGACCGGGTCATCGTCACGTCCGGTGGCATCCACGGACTCGCCCTCGCGGCGCTCGGCACCGTCGACCCGGGCGACGTCGTGCTCGTCGACGACCCCATCTTCCCGCTCTTCCCGCGGGTGCTCGACCTCGTCGGCGCCACCATCGAGTCGGTGCCCGTGACCGGCGACGGCATCGACGTGGAGGTGCTGGCCGACAAGCTGCGGGCGGGGCTGCGCCCGGCGGCCCTGTTCACCGTGCCGACCTTCCAGAACCCGACCGGAGCCGTGCTCTCCGAGGAGAGGGCCGGTCGGCTCGCCGAGCTGGCCGAGCACTACGGATTCACGATCTACCTCGACGACCCCTACCGCGAGATCGGCTTCCCCGGCTACACGGCGCCCGACCACTCCGTCCTGCGGGCGAGCGATCGCGTGATCGGGGTGAACACGTTCTCCAAGACGCTCGGGCCGGCGCTCCGGCTGGGCTGGGTGGTCGTACCGGAGTCGCTCTCGCCCCAGTTCGTGAAGCTGCGCAACCGGCTCGACGGCCAGGCCAGCGGGGTCCTCCAGGAGATCGTGCTCAGCATCATCAGCCGGCCGGAGTACGCCGACCGGATCGCGGCCGCCGGGGCGGCGTACGAGGAGAAGAGCCGGGTGCTCCGAGACGTCCTGGCCAAGGAGTTCGGCGACGCGCTCGAGCTCGACGAGGCGCACGGCGGCTTCTTCCTCTGGGGCCGGCTGCGCGACACCACGCTCGACTCCCAGCGGCTCTTCGACCTCGCCCAGGAGGGCGGCGTGACCTACCAGCGCGGCGAGTGGTTCGCGGCGGACCCCGCCACCGACCTCACCGGTCACGTCCGTCTCTCGTTCAGTGAGCCGTCCAGGGCCGACCTGCGCCTCGGAGCCGAGCGACTCGCCGACGCCTGGCGGACACTGCGCGGCTGACGGTCATCGCTCGGGGCCTTGCAGGATCGCCGTACCCATGGCGCGCAGGGGCAGGGCGAACAGGCCTGCTGCGTAGACCGCGACGAGCAGGGCCATCACGAGCCCGGAGAGTACGGCGGCGCTCGAGGCCGTGTCGCCGAACCCGGCCAGCTCGGCACCCAGCCCGGCCAGGCCGAGGCCCAGCAGGGCCGTGCCGAGCCAGTAGAACATCCGCTCCTTGAAGGCCCAGGCGAACGGCAGGAAGTGCAGGCCGACGACGGCGGCGATCAGGGCCGGCCGGGCGGAGCCGTGGCCGTTGTCGCTGAGTGCCGCCGTGCCGAGGCGGATGAGCAGCAGCTCGCCCACCACACACGCTCCGTAGACCACCATCGCCATCGTGGTCGGGACGACGAACTCGCCCAGCCACCGCGGGAACGCGAACAGCAGCACGAGCGCGCCGACCACCAGCACCACGACCAGCACCCGCGCGATCGTCGAAACCCGCCCGTCGAGGTCGGGCGTGTAGGAGAAGACGAAGACGACGGCGCCCACCAGCCCCACCAGGGCGCCGATCCGGCGCGGATCGGCGAAGCGCGGCGGCGCGAAGCCGGCGGGCGGTGGGGGGCGGGTCACGGCTTCAGCCTGCCATGTGCCCGGCCGAGCCGGGACACCTCAACCGACGGGCCTCATCAGCGCGCTCGACATCCTCGTCGGCGCGCGGCGGGTCAGCCGACGACGGTGTTCTGGTCGACCAGCACCTTCCACTGCCCGCGGTCGTAGGTCCACGTGATGATGATCGCGAGGGGCACCGCCCCGTCGCCGTCGGTGTAGATCGAGTCGAAGAGCACCAGCGCGGTGTCGCAGTCGGCGACCGCCGTGTGCCGGACCTCCAGGGTCTGCGTCCAGTCGGTGCGCGCGAAGAAGCCGTCGATGAAGCCCGCCACCGCGTCCTTCCCGAGCAGTGTGAAGCCGCCGGGCAGCACCGCGGTGACGTCGCGGTGGAGCAGGGCGTTGAAGCTGCGCGCGTCGCGGGCGTCGGTGCTCCGGACGTAGGTGCGGACGGCCCGGTCGAACTGCCGGTCGCACCCGTGGTCGCGACCGCCACGGTCGGCGGGGGCGGCCACGGCGGCGGAGCCGCCGATCGCGGCCACGCCGGCGAGCAGGGTGGCGGCCAGGGCCGTCGACAGTGCCGTCGACAGGGGAGTGCGGATGGACATACGTTGCTCCTTCTCGGGGATGGTGCCGGACCGTCAGTGAAGGGCCGGCCGGCCCGCGATGCGGAGGGATTCGATGAGGTTCGACGGAGGGCGGCCGTGATCGTCGCCGAGCTCGATGCGCCCACGGCCTCGCGGGTCAGGCTGGCCGCGTCGCCCGCGGCCGAGACGATGGCCTGGCTGCGGCTGGCCGTCGCCGGCCGACGCGACTCCCTGGTCGGCCGAGCCCGCGTGTCCGGCGCGCTGACCCGCGACCCGGACGTCGGGCTGCTGGCCACACTGGTGCGCACGAGTTCCCGGGGCTACCTGCCCGACTTCCTCACCCCCAAGCCCGGGGCCGCCGACGTCCTCGAGACCCAGCTGGCGGAGGTGGCCGCGACGTCCGGCGACGAGGTCCGGCACCAGGTGCTGACCGAGACGTACGCCGACGGGCCTGCTCCGGCATCGGTGCTGCGCGCCGTCGACGCCGGGACGTTCGCCCGTCAGGCCGCGCTCGGTCTCGAGTCGCTCTGGCGCGGGGCGGTCGGCGACGTCTGGGGCGCCTTCGGGCACCTGGTCGAGGCCGACATCGCCCGGCTGTCGGCACTCCAGGGCCGGGCCGGCGTGACCGCGATGCTCGACAGCCTGCACCCGCACGTCACCTACGACGGCACCTGCCTGCAGGTGTGGATGCCGCCGTGGGACGAGACCGGCGTGCTGCACGACACCGAGCTGGTCGTCTCGCCCGCCCTGCTCGACCGGCCGCGCGTGTCACCGCAGCTGTGCCGCCCCGGCCAGGCGGTGCTGCGCTATCCCGTCCGGACGATCGGCGATCCGACCCCCGCCGTACGCCGGCGCTCCCTCGGCAAGCTGATCGGCGAGACCCGCGTCGGGCTGCTCTACGACCTCACCACTCCCCGGTGCACGGCGGTGCTCAGCGAGCGGCACCGGCTGAGCGCGGCGACCGTGTCGTACCACCTCCAGATCCTGCACGACTGCGGTCTGGTCACCCGGGTACGCCGCGGCAACGTCGTCGACTACCAGCGCAGCCGCCGCGCCGAGGCGCTGCTCCGCGGCCCGGAGGTCACGGTCACCTGAAACTCCTGCTGGTTGAGGGGGTTGCGCTAGCAACCGTCTCGAAATCCGCGCCCTCCAAACCTTGGTTTCGAGACAGGCGCCAGCGCGCCTTCCTCAACCAGCGGCCACGGTCACCTGGAACTCCCGCTGGTTGAGGAGGTTGCGCTCGCAACCGTCTCGAAACCCGCGCCCTCCAACCCTTGGTCTCGAGACAGGCGCCAGCGCGCCTTCCTCAACCAGCGGCCACGGTCACCTGAAACTCCCGCTGGTTGAGGAGGTTGCGCTGGCAACCGTCTCGAAACCCGCGCCCTCCAACCCCTTGGTCTCGAGACAGGCGCCAGAGACGCCTTCCTCAACCAGCGGCCACCGTCACCTGAAACTCCCGCTGGTTGAGGAGGTTGCGCTCGCAACCGTCTCGAAACCCGCGCCCTCCAAACCCTTGGCTTCGAGACAGGCGCCAGGACGCCTTCCTCAACCAGCGGCCACCGTCACCTGAAACTCCCGCTGGTTGAGGAGGTTGCGCTAGCAACCGCCTCGAAACCCACGCCCTCCAACCCCTTGGCTTCGAGACAGGCGCCAGCGCGCCTTCCTCAACCAGCGGCCACCGGCACCTGAAACTCCCGCTGGTTGAGGAGGTTGCGCTCGCAACCGCCTCGAAACCCACGCCCTCCAAACCCTTGGCTTCGAGACAGGCGCCAGCGCGCCTTCCTCAACCAGCGGCCACGGTCACCTGAAACTCCTGCTGGTTGAGGAGGTTGCGCTGGCAACCATCTCGAAACCCGCGCCCTCCAACCCTTGGCTTCGAGACAGGCGCCAGGACGCCTTCCTCAACCAGCGGCCACCGTCACCTGAAACTCCCGCTGGTTGAGGAGGTTGCGCTCGCAACCGTCTCGAAACCCGCGCCCTCCAAACCCTTGGCTTCGAGACAGGCGCCAGGACGCCTTCCTCAACCAGCGGCCACCGTCACCTGAAACTCCCGCTGGTTGAGGAGGTTGCGCTAGCAACCGCCTCGAAACCCACGCCCTCCAACCCCTTGGCTTCGAGACAGGCGCCAGAGCGCCTTCCTCAACCAGCGGTCGACGCCGGCGCTCCTCGACCAGCGGTCGACGCCGGCGCTCCTCGACCAGCGGTCGAGGCCGGCGCTCCTCAACCAGCGGTCACTCGTGCTGGCCGCGGCGACGACCGGCCGCGACCAGGGCGATCCCGGCCAGCAGTACGCCGCCGCCCAGGGCCGCCAGCAGGCCGCTCGGGCCACCGGTGTCGGGGAGCGTGCCGTCGTCGTCGGTGTCGCCGCCGTCGTCGTCGCCGCCATCGGTCGGTGACGACGTCGGGTCGTCGGACGGGCTCGGAGTGGCCGTCGGGCTCGGTGTCGCCGTCGGCGTCGGGGTGGGCGTCGGGACCGGCGGGGCGGCGGTCAGCGCGAAGTCCTGGCCGCCACGGATCTCGCCGGCGGCGGTGATCACGACGGTCCGGATCGCCGGGCCCACGACGACGGCGCCGGCGGGCACGCGCACGGTCACGGTGTAGGTGCCTGCGGTGAGCTGGTCGGCGAAATACTGTCCGTCGGCGTCGGTGGTGAGGATCCGGGGGCCGCCCGGGCCGTCGACGACGACCTCAACACCCGGCACCGGTGCCCCGTCACGCGTCGTGGCCCCGGCGACCGAGCCCGGACGGGTGAGCTCGACGTCCTGGCCGGTGAGGCCGCCGGCCGGAACAGTGATGGTGACTGCAGGAGGAGCGGTGTAGCCCGGTGGCGCCACGACCACGAGGTTGTAGTCGCCCGGCGCCAGGTCGTCGAGCACGTAGCTGCCGTCGCCCAGCGTCGTGGTGGTGACGGGCGGGCCGCCGCCGACCGGCGTCAGCCTCACCTGCACGCCGCCGAGGCCGTCGCCGCCGCCGTTCACCGTGCCCGTGACCGACGGAAGGTCGACGACGACGAAGTCCTGGCCGGTGATGGGCGTGGAGGCCACGTCGATGCCGGTGATCTGGGTGCCGCCCGGCCCGGCGACGTACCCGTCCGGGACCCCGATCTCGATGGAGTAGCCAGTGCCGATGGCGTTGTCGTCGAAGAGGTAGCTGCCGTCGGCGCCGGTCGTCGTCGTCGACGTGCCACCGCCCCCCGGTCTGGTGATGGTGACCTCGACGCCGGCGACTGGAGCGCCGGAGTCGTCGCGCACGGTCCCGCTGATCGGTTGCGGGATCACCGCGCGGATGTCGAAGTCGGCGCGCGAGGGCGGGTCGTTGTCGTTGCCGGCGTTGGACACCGTCTGCTCGGCGTCGCCGACGACGACGCAGGTGTCGGGCACGTCGATGCGCACCACGTAGTCGTCCTGGGTCGCGAACTCGCCGAAGGAGTAGGCGCCGCCGGCAGCAGGAGTCACCGAAGGTCCGAGCTGCACACCCGATGGCGACACCAGCGTCAGCGTGGCCTGGTCCGGCGTGCAGCCACCGACCGCCGACACCACACCCCCGATCGGTCGCGCCCGGCTGACGAACCAGGCCTGGTAGACGGGGAAGCCCGCTCGACGCGTGAAGGTGAAGGTCAGGCTGGTGAGACGTACGTCGGGCTCGAACCAGCCGCTGGCACCGTCGGTGTCCAGAGCGCCGGTGTTGCCCGTGAGGGTCGAGGTGGCGGGGTTCCAGCTCGGCAGGTCGGCGCCGCCCGCGTAGTTGAAGGTGCCTGCGAACCAGCTCGCCACCTCCGCCGGCGAGTAGGGGTTGCCGCCGGTGTCGGTGGCGGTGACCCGCACCTGGTCCGCGTCGATGTCACCGAGCACGAACCCCCAGCCCGTGTCCGGCGTCGGAGCGTCGAACGTGTACGTCGTCGTCGACGGGGTGCTGGACGTGTCGGCCCTCGGACGCAGCACCAGGTAGGGGTTGCCGACGCTCGAGCCGTACTTCGCACCCGGCGGGGTTGTCGCGTTGAGGAACGTCGAGACCCCGGACGGCAGCTGCACGTTGCTGCGCGAGTCGGTGGCGACAGTGGCGGCCGGGAAGCCCGGCGACTGCTGGCGCATGGTGGTCGAGAAGTTGTTGGACGACCCCGTGATCGGGTCCCAGGCGGCCCAGCGGTCGGTGATCGCGAACGCAGGGGCGGCCACGACCAACACCCCGAGCATCACCGCGACGAACAGCGCGCCCCTCCGCGACACCCGAGCCTCCCACCCCGTGCGACGGTGTTCCGGCACTCAGAATGGCATGGGAAGGCATCGGCGACCAGCCCTCGTCCGGGTGCGGCTCACACTGGCGAGTGCACTCCGGCCAGGGTCGCGGGCAGCGAGGCGACGCCGTACACGGCGGAGAGCTTGCGGAACTCGAGCTCGTCGAGACTGGCGGTCGGACGCAGGTCGGGGAAGCGCCGGACCAGCTCGGTGAGCGCGATGCGCAGCTCCATCCGGGCCAGCTCGGCACCGACACAGCGGTGGATGCCGTGGCCGAAGGCGAGGTGCCGGGTCGGCACGCGGGTCGGGTCGAAGGTGTCGGGATCGGCGGCCAGCGCCGGGTCGCGGTTGGCCGCGACGAGGGAGAAGCCGACGATGTCGCCGGAGCTGATGACGCGGCCGTCGGCGAGGGGTACGTCGACGCGGGCGAACCGCGGGAACGCGACCTGGACGACGGTGAGATGGCGCAGCAGCTCCTCGACGACGCGCTCGGCCGAGCCCTGGTCGGCGAGCAGCATCTCGCGCGCGACCGGGTTGCCGGAGACGAGGTAGGAGCCCAGGGCGAGCATGCTGGCCGAGGTCTCGTAGCCGCCGAGGAACACGCCGTCGGCCAGGCCACCCAGCGAGACGTCGTCGAGCTCGTCGCCGTGCTCGGTGAGCAGCCCGCCGATCAGGCCGGGGCCCGGCTCGGCGCGCTGCCGGGCCACCGCGCCGATCAGGAACTCGCGCGAGGCCGCGGCCGCGCCGAACGAGCCTGCGCCGCCCTGGGTGAGGTCGAAGCGCGCGACGCCGAGGGTGCCGAAGCGTTCGCGGTCCTCGACGGGGAGCCCCAGCAGCTCGCAGATGACCTCGAAGGGGATCGGGAACGCGAAGTCGCTCACCAGGTCGAGCTCGGGGCCCTGCGCCTCGATCGTGTCGAGGTGCCTCGCCACGATGCCCTCGATCAGCGGCTCCAGCCGGGCCAGCTTGCGCTTGGTGAACTCGGGAGTGAGGTAGCGCCGCAGCTCGGTGTGCAGCGGCGGGTCCTGCATGCCGAGCCCGCCGATCTGCTCCTCGTCGCTGCGTCCCTCCTGCGGCACGAACTGGCCGAGGTCGTTGGAGAACGACGCACCGTCGGCCAGCAGCGCCCGGTTGTCGTCGTACCCGGTGACGAGCCAGACCCCGCGACCGAAGAAGTCCCCCAGCCGGGCCACCGGGGACTCCGCACGCAGCTCGCCGATCTTGGCCACGGGGTCGAGGCCGTCGCGACGGAACGGGAAGGTCAGCCGGTCGGGCATCCGGCGCAGCGCACGCAGGTCCAGGCCGCCCTTCATGGAGCGCTTCAGGAGGATGCGGCCGATGCGGGACGTGATGCGGGAGCGGAGGCTCATGAGGAGATTCCACCGCATCCGGGGCCGGAGTGCATCGGGGTATGCCCTGAGAATGTCCTGGGGGTTTTCATCCAGCGCTCCTCAGCCGGTCGATGAGCGCCCGCGTGGCGGGCACGTTCTCCGCTCCCGGACGGTGCACGAGACCGACGTGCCGGGTGCCTAGCGTTGCGGACGACCGCACCACGACATCGCTGTGCTGGAACGCCTGGAGCGCCGACCGCGGCAGCAGCGTCACCCCGAGCCCGGCCGCGACCAGCGCCTGTACGGCGACGTAGTCGTCGGACTCGTGGGCCAGCCGGGGCTCGAAGCCGGCCTCCCGGCAGCGCGCCACGAGGTGCTGCCGGCAGCGCGGGCAGCCGCCGATCCAGGTGTCGTGCGCCAGGTCCTTCAACCGTACGGCGCGGCGCGCGGCCGCCGGGTGGTCCGGCGGCAGCACCAGGTCGACCGGCTCGACGCCGAGCTGGATCCACGTCAGGTCGCCGTCGTCGGGCGGCGGGCCGCCGTACCCGAAGACGAGGCCGAGGTCGGCCTCGCCCTCGCGGACCGCTCGCCAGGTCTCGGGCGGCTCGGCCTCGACCATGCCGACCTCGATCGACGGGTGGTCGCGGGCCAGCAGCTTCAGGGCGGCGGGGACCAGCGTGGCAGCAGCCGACGGGAAGGCGATCAGCCGGACCCGGCCCCCGCGCAGCTGGGCGAGCGAGGCCATCTCCTCGGTCGCCATGTGCAGCTGGCCCGCCACGATGTCGGCCCGGGCCAGCAGCAGCTGGCCGGCCTCGGTGAGGGTGATGCCGCGGGTGCTGCGGACCAGCAACGGCACGCCCGCCTCACGCTCGAGGCGCTGGAGGTGCTGGCTGACGGCCGGCTGGGTCCAGCCGAGCTCCCGGGCGGCGGCGCTCAGCGAGCCGGCCCGGGCGACGGCCCGGAACACGAGCACGCGACGAGGGTCCATAGTCCAAGTATTGCTTATGCCTCGGGCAACGAGAATACGACTACCTTGGATCGCCGTGGACCGTCATGCTGGACGCATGCAGACCATCGGACTCATCGGCGGCATGAGCTGGCACTCGACCGCGAGCTACTACCGGATCATCAACGAGGCGATCGCGGCCCGCCAGGGCGGCCACTCGTCCGCCCGGATCGCGATGCAGTCGCTGGACTTCGCCGAGATCCGCGCCTGTCAGCTCGACGGCGACTGGGACCGGGCCGCCGCGCTGCTCACCGGCGCGGCTCGGGCCTGTGTGGCGGGCGGCGCCGACGTGGTCGCGATCTGCACCAACCTCATGCACAAGGTCGCCCCGCAGGTCGAGGCCGGCGTCGGCGTGCCGCTGCTCCACATCGCCGACGCGGTGGCCGGCGTGGCCGCCCCGCACGGCTGGGACCGGCTCGGCGTCCTCGGCGCCCGCTGGGTGATGGAGGAGACGTTCTACGCCGACCGGCTGGCCGGCCACGACATCGCGGCACTCTCGCCGGGCGATGCCGACCGCGACCTGGTCGACCGGGTGGTCTTCGACGAGCTGACCCAGGGCCGCATCGAGGACGCCTCGCGGGCGGCGTACGTCGAGGTCATCGAGCGGCTCGCCGCGCGCGGTGCTCAGGCGGTCGTCCTCGCCTGCACCGAGATCGGCCTGCTCGTCTCGCACGAGGACAGCCCGCTCCCGCTCATCGACTCGGCCGAGGCGCACGCGACGGCGCTCGCCGACTTCGCGCTGGCTCCGTCGTACGCCTGAGGCTTCCTCCGCACTGTCCCTGGGCGCGGCTAGCGTCGCCGGCATGCGATCCGGACCGTTCTGGGACTTCGTCGAGGGCCGTGGACCGGGCTCCCCCGTGGCCAGGCTGCTGGGGTGGGAGCTCCTGGATGTCGACCCCGACGCGATGACGATCGAGGTCGGGTTCACCGCGACCGACCAGTTCCTCAACCCGGCGGGGACCGTGCAGGGCGGGATGCTCGCGGCCATGCTCGACGACACCCTGGGTCCGGCCCTGGTCGCGACGTTGGGACCCGGCGAGTGGGCGCCGACGATCGACCTCCACGTGCAGTTCCTCGCGCCGGTGATGCCCGGACGGCTGGTGGGTCGGGGGCGCGTCGTGCGCAACGGTCGCGACATCGCCTTCCTGGCCGGCGACCTCCGCGACTCCTCGGGCGACCTGGTCGCCTCTGCCCTCGCCACGGCCAAGGTCCGGCGCCGCCCGTGAGCTGTGCTGTCAGCGGCCGCGGTTGCGCGGGTGCTGCCGGGCCTGGCGCTCGTTGCCGTGCCTGTAGTTGCCGGTCCAGCGGGCCATGACCTCCTGCGGGTCGTCGTCGACCTCGTCGAGGAACTCGGCGGCCCGGCGGCCGCGCAGCACGCCGGCCTGCCGGCCGTGGTGGGTGATCACCACCTCGCCGGCGCGGCGTACGTCGTAGTCGAAGCCTTCGGGTGCGGGCATGTGGCCAAGGCTAGGCTGCCCACGTGCTGCACCGGTTCGTCGCGCGCCTCTCGCTCTTCGCGCACCTCGCCTTCGTGCTGTTCGCCGTCATCGGTGGGTTCCTGGCCTGGCTGGCGCCGTGGGTGATCGTGCCGCACATCGCCTCCGCGCTCTGGGGTGCCCGGATGGCGATCTGGCGGCGCACCTGCCCGTTGTCGGTGGCCGAGAACTGGGGCCGGCGGGGCGCGGGTCACCCCCCGCTGCACGAGGACGGGTTCATCGCGCACTACGTCGAGGACCGCCTCTACCCGGCCTCGTGGGCGCGCCGGGTCGTGCTCCTGGTCACCGCCGTCGTCGTCGGCTCCTGGGTGGGTCTGGCCATGCGCTGAGCCAGCCGGCGTGCTCGGCCCAGATCGGACCAACGGGTCCGGCGAAACCGCCCTCACGGCCCCCCGATTCGTGGCAGGCTCCTCCCGAAGCGAGGCCGCGTCCCGGGACGCCCGCCCGCTCCACACGTCATTGTCGGTGCCGCCCGAAGCGGCAGAGGGACCTCGGAGGGGCCATGCAGGGGTGGACCCTTTTCCTCGTCATGGTGGCGCTGTACGCCGCCTTCCCACTGCTGCTCGCGCTGCGACCGTCGCCGTACCAGAACCTGCTGATGTACGCCCACATCGCCGGGCTCAAGACGCTCGGCTCGCTGCTCGGGGCGGTGTTCGTCTTCCAGCTCGGCGACATCAGGATCTCCGCGGGCCAGGTCGCCTTCGCGGGCTTCGTCTTCTCCACCCTGGTCATGGTCATCCTCGGCCGCGACCTCCAGGTCTTCCGCAACATCATCGCGCTGACCATCTCGCTGAACGTGCTGATCTACGTCGCGTTCCAGATCAGCCGCTCGGCTCTCGTGGCGGACGGCGTGCTCAACCCGTCCGACACCTCACGCACCGTGTTCGACGAGTCGCTGCGCGTCGTGGTGTTGGGCGGCCTGCTCATCGTCCTGCTGCTGATCGTGCTGCTGGCGATCCTCGAGGTCGCGAAGCGCCGGCTGCCCACGGCGGCCATGCCCGTCGTGTACGTCGCGGCCTTCGTCGCCGTGCTCGCCATCGACGGCGTGCTCTTCCCGACGCTCGCGCTGACACCGACCGACGACTACCTCGGCCTGATCAGCAACGGCGTGCAGGCCAAGCTCGTGCTCGCCGCGGCGTACTCCGTGCCGCTGCTGGCCTTCGTCACGCTCTACCGGCCGCTGATCCAGAAGTTCGAGGCGCAGCCGCTCAACCTGCGTGGCCTGGTCACGGTCACCCGCGACGAGCTGATGGAGCGGCTCGAGCGCCAGCAGGCCGAGCTCAAGGACCAGCGCGAGCAGCTCCGCGAGTCGACCGAGAGCGCCGTCGGTGCCACCGCCACCGTCGACCGCATCCTCGACTCCGCGACCAACACGATCCTCGTGTCGATGGACACCGAGTTCCGGATCACCAAGTTCAACGCCGGCGCGCAGCGCCTGCTCGGCTGGGAGGCCGCCGAGGTCACCGGTCTGAGCCCGGTCATCTTCCACGACGCCGACGAGGTGGCCCGGCAGGCCGAGGAGCTGCACACCGCCGCGGAGTACAGCCAGGTGGTCGTCGCCCAGGTCGGCACCGGCAAGCGGCGCGACTGGGAGTTCGTGGCGCGCGACGGGCAGCGGCACGCCGTCTCGCTCAGCATCACCGAGATCGTCGTGGGCAGCCGCAGCCTGGGCTACCTCGCCGCGGGCGAGGACGTCACCAGCCGGCTGCGCGCCGAGAACGCCGTCAAGACCGCGCTCCGCCGCGAGCACGAGGCCGTGGTCCGGCTGCAGGAGGTCAACCGCGTCAAGCAGGACCTCGTGTCGACGGTCAGCCACGAGCTGCGTACCCCGATCACCAGCATCCACGGCTACACCGAGCTGCTCTGCGACGGCAGCTTCGGGGAGCTCTCCACCGAGCAGGCCGGCGCCCTCGAGCGCGTCCGGCACAACTCCAGCAGGCTGGAGGCGCTCGTCAACGACCTGCTGGTGCTCGAGAAGGCCGAGATCGGCAACCTCGACCTCGAGTTCGACACCCTCGACCTGCGCGAGACCGTGCAGGACTCGCTGGAGTCGTTCGACGAGATGCTCGTGGGTCGCACCCTCGACGTGAACATGGACCTCGCGGCCACCGCCGTGCCCGTGTACGGCGACCGCGCCGCGATGGTGCGGGTGCTGGTCAACCTGCTCAGCAACGCGGTCAAGTTCACCCCCGGCGAGGGCCGGATCACGGTGACGGTTGCAGCCGACAACGGACGCGCCGTGCTCACGGTGGCGGACACCGGCATCGGCATCGGCAAGGGCGACCAGCGCCAGCTCTTCACCCGCTTCTTCCGCACCGAGGAGGCCAACAGCCGGGCCATCCCCGGGACCGGCCTCGGCCTCAGCGTCGTGCACGCGATCGTCGAGGGCCACGGCGGCGTGATCACCGTCGACTCGATCCCGGGCCGCGGCACGACCGTCAGCGTCAGCCTCCCCTTCGCGAGCGTCCCGGCGCCGGCCAACGAGGAGCTCGCCGTCAGCTGAGCCCGTGCCGGGCCAGCGGCCCGAGCAGCTCGCGCTCCTCGTAGGACAGGTGGGACAGCAGCGTGTCGGTGAGCAGGTCGACGCGGTGCTGGAGCTCCTCCAGGGCACGCGAACCGACCTGACCCGTACCGTCGTCGCCGACGAGGGCCACCAGCGCCCGGTCGAGTTCGTCCAGCACGTCGGCGATCACCTCGTGCTCCTCCTCGAGTCGGTCGAGCACCGGACCCAGCCCGGCCTCGGAGCGCCGGAGGTGCGGGAAGACGCTGCGGTCCTCGAGCGTGTGATGAGTCGCGACGATCCGGCAGTAGGACTCGCAGTAGGCGCCCAGGGTCCAGTTGTTCTGGCGCATGGTCATCGTGTTGATGACCGACCTGGCCTGGCCGACCTCGAGGTGCCCGCGCCGCACCTGCGCCACGATGTCGCGCACCTGCGCCAACTCCGCGCGGAGTCCGTCGTGCACGTCGACGAGGTGGTGTGCGCTCGCCTGCTGAGCCCGGGTGTACGCCGCGTCGGCTGCCTCGCCGAGGGTCGGGCGCGCGGTCTCGTCCCAGTCGAGCTCGCCCGTCAGCCGCTCGCCCGGATCGGCGGTGGGACGCAGGGTGACGGTGTCGCCCTGCTCCGGCTGCGGGACCTCCTGCACCCGGCCGGGAGTGCCCCCGGCGCGCGCCTCCTCGACGAGCTCACGGACCCGTGGCGCCACCTCGTCGGCGTACCGGCGGAGGGTGTCGGGGTCGTCGGTGCCGAGGACGAACGTGCTCATCCCCTGCTCCAGGGCGAGTCCGGCGAGCTGCTCGGCCCAGTCGTCGGGCGTGCCGCGGAGGAAGCCGCCTCCGCTGCCGAAGCTCCCGAAGATGTTGTAGATCCGGCGGATCGCCTCCGGTGCGCGGCCGGCCTTCACGGCGGCCTCGTCGAGCCGCGCACTGAGGTCGGGCAGTGCCGGCGGGTCGGCGTACCCCATGCTCGGCACCCAGGCATCGGCGAGCTGCCCGGTCACCCGGATCATCCGCGGCTTGTAGGCGCCGAGCCAGATCGGGATGTCGTGCGCCGGCAGGGGTCCGGGTCGCAGTCCGCTCACCGAGTAGTGCTCGCCGTCGAACCGCATGCTCTCGCCGGCCCAGAACGCGCGGAGGATGCCGACGGCCTCGATGAGCGCGTCGACGGCCTCCTTGGGGGTACGCCGCGGGCCGCCGGCCGCCTCGATGGCGTCCCAGAAGGCCCCGGCGCCGAGCCCGAGCTCGACCCGGCCGCCGGTGAGCACGTCGAGGCTCGCGGCAGACTTGGCCAGCACGACCGGGGGCCGCAGGGGCAGGCTCGCGACGTTGGGCGCGAGGGTGATCGCGGACGTGCGTGCGCCCAGCACCGAGAGCAGCGTCCAGGTGTCGAGGTACTTCGCCTGGTACGGGTGGTCCTGCACCGAGACCAGGTCGAGCCCGAGCACCTCGGCCAGCTGCACGAGCTCGAGCACGTCCCCGGCGCGTGCGGCCTCCGGGGTCGGGAAGAGCCCGAAGCGGAGCTCGTGCCCGTAGTCGGTCATGCGGCCGCCCCGAGTGCGCCGGCCAGCTGCATCGCCCGCTCCGCCTCGTCGCGCCGGCCCGCCCGGCGCAGCGTGAACGCCAGCAGTAGGGCGGCGTAGCCGTCGGTCGGGTCGTCGTCGAGCAGTGCCCGCGTGGTCGCCTCGGCCTTGCCCAGCCGGGCGGCGTGGAAGTAGCTGCGCGCCAGCAGCGTGCGGGCGTCGGCCAGGCCGTGCCCGTGCTCGCCGTCCGCGATCAGCTCCTCGAGGACCTTCGCTGCGGCGCGGTAGTCGCGGCGGGCGAAGAGGTCCTCAGCCCAGCGGAAGTTCTCGTAGACACTCATGACCAGGTCCTCTCATCGCTCTGGAAGTTGTAGTTACTATGAACAACATAGTGACCGAGGAATTCCCGTGCGAACCCTTCGAGGCCGCCATGCGCCTGCTCGGCCGGCGCTGGGCCGGCGCGGTCGTGCGCGCGATGCTCGGCGGCGCGAGCCGGTACGCGGAGATCCGGGCCGAGCTGCCGGGTGTCACCGACGCGATGCTGTCGACCAGGCTGCGTGAGCTGTGCGCCGCGGGCCTCGCCGTACGCGAGGTGTCGGAGGAGCCGCCGGTGCAGGTGCGCTACCGGCTGACCCCGGCGGGCCGCGATCTTCGTGCGGTGCTGAGGGCGATCGAGAGGTACGGCGTGAAGCACCGGGACCTGCTGGAGTAGCGCGTCACGTGCCGGCCCCGGTGAAGAACGAGAGGAGTGCGGGACCCAGTGCGTCGGCGTCGACCACGTGGCTCGACGCATCGACCTTCAGGCGGGTCGACGTGGGGACCGAGGCGGCCACGGCGTCGGCCGAAGCCGCGAAGAACGCCTGGTCGGGTCCTGGCGCCGACCGGGTGAGGACCAGCACCGGGACGTCGATCGTGGCGAGCCGTTCGTGCGGCGGCGAGCCGTCGTGGAGGCAGGCCGCGTCGTACGCCAGCGTGTGGGCCAGCGGGAGCACCGGCGCCCAGTGCGGCGAGCCCTTCGCTCCCGCGATGTCCTCGTCGGACATCCCGGCGACCCGCATGAAGAGCTCGAGCGCGAGGTCCCGGTCGTCGGCCGCGAGCGCGCCGCGCAGGTCGGCGACGTACGCCTGCCACGCGCCGACCGCGCCGGGGTCGACGCTGTAGGGCACGTCGAAGACCGCGACGCTCCGGGCTCGCACCCCTGCCGCTGCTGCCTCCAACGCCAGCGCACCACCCGACGATGCGCCGAACAGGTGCGCGTCGCCGGCGACGTCGAGGACGGCCCTGAGGTCGTCGATCTCCCTGGCCAGGGAGTGCGGTGGCGTGTCACCGCTGGCCCCACGACCTCTGCGCGCGTAGTTGAAGACGGTGAAGCTGTCGGCGAGCGCCGGCCCGAGGACGGCGTTCTCAGCGCCGTCGTCGAGCGCTCCTCCCACCAGGACGACTGCCGGGCCGGAGCCTTCCCGGGTGTAGGCGATCGCGGTGCCGTCTGCCGAGGTCACGGTGTCCATCGGTCCATGGTGGCAGTCGGCTGCATCGGAGGTCAGCGTGGTGCTTCTCGGCGTACCGAGGTCCGCGGCCTGCCTGAGCACCTCGACGAGCTCCGTCGGTGCCGTCGGGTGACGGGTCGGGGCCGCGGCGTACGACGGCGTACACGGTGCGGCGGGGTGGGGCGGCGAGACGGCGGACCGAGACGTCCGGCCGGAGCGCCGGGATGAGCATGGCGGGGACCAGCGCGACCGCGTGGCCGGCGGCGACCAGGGCGGTCTTGCCCAGCAGGTCTCCGGCCTCGAGCTCGAGGTCGGGGGTGAAGCCGGCGGCCGCGGCGGCCTGGACGAGCACGGTGGCGGATCCGGCGTTGTCCTCGGCCCAGACCTCCTCGGCCAGCACCGCCAGGTCGAGGGGCGCGTCACCAGAGGCGAGGGGGTGCGAGGCGGGCAGGATCACGCACATCTCGTCGTCGAGGAGCCGGGTGTGCCGGAGGTGCCGGTCGCGCGCGAGGCCGGGTGGGTAGTCGGTGACCACCGCGAGGTCCAGCACGCCCGCGGCGACGCCCGCCTGCAGGTCGGCGGAGAGTCCGGAGTGCAACGTGACCCGATGGCGGGGCAGCCGTTCGCGGGCCAGGGTGAGGGCGGCCGGGACGAGGCCCGACATCGCGGACGGTACGGCGCCCAGGGCCAGGTGGACCTGCGCGCCGGCGGTCCGCGCGGCCACCCGGGCGCGCGAGGCCTCGCTGACCACGATCTGCGCATGTCGGAGGAAGGCCTCGCCGGCGGGCGTCGGCCGTACACCGCGCGGCAGCCGCTCCAGCAGGCCGGCGCCGACGTCGCGCTCGAGCGCGGCCACCTGCCGCGACACCGCCGACTGCGTGTAGCCGAGGGCCGCTGCCGCCCGCGACAGCGACCCGGTGCGGCACACCTCCACGAACGCGGCCCAGCCCGTCAACGACATGAGTGAAGTATGCCAAGTGCGCATACCAGCGGTGCGATTCATGCGCTTGTCGCGCACCCAGAGCACTCCTAGCGTTGAGCCATGACGCACACCGATCACCCTGATCACGCCGCGACCCTGCTCGGCCTCGGCCGGATGGGCCGCGCGATGGCGACCGCCCTGCACGAGCACGGCTGGCAGGTCACGGCCTGGAACCGCAGCGACGTACCCGGCCCGGAGGGTGCGGTCCGGGCCGACGACCCGGCGACCGCCGTGGCCGGCGCGCGGCTCGTGGTGCTCTGCCTCTTCGACCGCGATGCGTGCCGCGCGGTGCTCGAACGGTGCACGTTCGACCCCGGCACCCTCGTCGTCAACACCAGCACGGTGGGTCCCGACGACGCCACCGAGCTGGCGCGGCTCGTCCGGACCACCGGTGCTCGCTACGTCCACGCGCCGGTGTTCGGCTCGGTGCCGGCCGTCCGGGCCGGCCGGCTGCTGGTCCTGGCCGGCGGTGAGCCGGGCGACGTCGACGACGCCCGCGGCGTACTCGATGTCGTGGCTCGCGAGGTGCGACACGTCGGCGACCCCGCTCGCGCGGCCGCCCTCAAGCTGGTGGGCAACGCCTCGCTCGCCGGTGCGGTCGTCGCGCTCCGCGACGTCATCGAGGCAGCGGGTGCCATCGGGCTCGACCTCGACGCGACGCTCGACGTCATCGCCGCGGGCCAGCTGGGCGGCCTGTCGGAGGCGAAGCGCGGACTGCTAGACGAAGAGCCGCGCGACGCCGACTTCGCCATCGGCGCGCTGCTCAAGGACCTGACCCTGCTGGCCGACGCGTCCGGGCTCGACCTCCACGTCCGACGCGAGATCGCCGGCCTCGTCGCCGACGGCCGGGTGAGTACGGCGGACGACATCGCAGCCGCTTTCCTGCCCGTGCCGACGTCCCCCGGGGCATCGGCGTGACCGCGGCGATCGAGGCGGTCCTGACACCGCTGGAGGCGTACGCCCGCGGGCACGCGACCGGCGACGCACGGCACTTCCGCGACGCGTTCCTCCCGACCGCGCACGTCGAAGGCCTCCGCGACGGCGTCTTCACGTCGTGGGACCTCGACGGCTACTGCGCGCTCTTCGACGGCACGCCCGCCGACGACGAGGACCAGCGGGTGCGCACGATCGACCATGTCGACGTGCAGGGCACGGTGGCCACCGCCTCGATGTCCCTCGACCACGGGGCTGCGGTGTTCACGGACATGTTCGTGCTCGTCGACGGTCCCGACGGCTGGCGGATCGCGAACAAGGTCTACCACCGGCACTAGCGGCTCCCGACCCCGTGACGCTGTGGCCTCCTGCGGCGAAGAAGAGACATGGGCCACCCACAGCTGCGCAGCATCGGGAGCGATCCCGACGCGTTCGAGCACTTCTACCGCGAGCATCTCGGGGCGGTGGAACGGTTCGTCGCCCGACGGCATAACGACCTCGACACCGTGAGGCCCGCCTGCTCGGCGAGCTGCGCGAGCACGTCGCGACGCGCACACCGTCCAGCCGACGTCGGCGTCCGATCCTCGTCGCCGGCGCGGGCATGGCCGCCGCCGCAGTTGTCGAAGCCACCTGGCTGACGCCGGGCGGGTCCGCGCCGGCCAGCGCCGGCGCCGTGCTCGCGCGGGCCGCCGATGCCGCGACCGGGCTCGCACCACCGACGGGACCTTCTGGCACACCCGCCTCGTCCACACGGCGGACTACACCGGGAAGGCGAAGACCCCGGACTCCAGCGGCGAGATCGACACCTGGACCGACAAGGACGGTGCCGAGTGGCACGTCGTCGACGACGGAGACCTGACCCGGAGCCACTGGGCCACGCCGACCGATGAGTCGGTGCAGCACATCGACGGGCTTGGCTGCGACGGCACTCGGCTCCGCTTCTCGGTGTTCGGGACGAGCACGGACCTGATCGTCGACCAGACCACCGGTGTGCTGCTCGAGGCGACGTCCGGATCCGGCACGGCGGAGTTCGGCAAGGCGTACACGATGACCGTGGCCGAGGCCGGCTGGACCGACCAGCTCGGGTGAGGTCAGGCCGTCAGCTCGGCCGAGCCGACGACGGTGCAACCTGCGTCCGTGAGCGCCGACTCGTGACCGGCAGCGGTGGCCGCCGCCATCGCGTCGGCCACCAGGATGACGTCGTACCCGAGGTCGACGGCCGACCTGGCCGCCGTGAGCACGGCCGAGTCGGACATCACGCCCGCGAGGACGAGCGTCGTGACGCCGCGGTCGCCCAGCAGCGCCTGGAGCTGCCCGTCGTCGAAGGCCCCGACGGAGCGCTTGACCAGCACCAGGTCCTGCGCGGCGAGCAGCCCGGGCGCGAGCTCGCTGCCGGGCGGCTGGACGTCGACGGGTCGCTCGCTGCGCACCAGTACGACGGTCGCGGCTCTCTCCCGCGCATGCACGGCAAGCCGCTGACAGGTGTCCAGCACCTCGGCGCCGGACCGGGGCGCGAGGTCGGGTGGCAGCAGGCGCGGCATCAGGTCGAGTAGTACGAGCGCCGTGGCCGGCCAGTCGACCGGGAGGGGATGGGAGACCATGGGCACAGCCTCGCGACGGGAATGGGCCCGGCGCCACCATTGAGCCACCAACGAACCGTGGCCCTCGGGCCGAGGGGGTGTCACAGTGACCGGGTGACCCAGGGCGCCGGCCTCCCCCGCGACGAGGTCCTGGTCGCGCGCCTCCGTGCGGGCGACGAGGAGGCGTTCGCCGCGATGCTGGACGCCTGGTCGCCCGGCATGCTGCGGCTGGCCCGCTCCTGGGTCTCGAGTACGGCGTCCGCCCAGGACGTCGTACAGGAGACGTGGCTCGCTGTGGTCGGCGGCATCGCCCGCTTCGAGGGTCGCTCGTCGCTGAAGACATGGGTCTTCCGGATCCTGGTCAACGCCGCGCGGGCGCGGTCGCGGGCGGAGGGTCGCGAGGTGGCACGGAGCTTCGCGCCGACCGAGGAGGATCTCGGGCCGACGGTCGACCCGTCGCGCTTCCGCAGCGAGGAGCCGTGGAAGGGCCACTGGGCCGTCTTCCCCGTGCAGTGGCCGTCGCCCGAGCAGCTCGCGGTGGACAATGAGGTCATGGCCGAGCTCGAGAAGGCCGTCGAGGCACTCCCTCCCCGGCAGCGCGTGGTGATCACGCTGCGCGACGTCGACGGGCACTCGGCCGCCGAGGTGTGCGAGATCCTGGCCGTCTCGGAGGGCAACCAGCGCGTCCTCCTGCACCGCGCCCGGGCCTCGGTCCGGGGCCGGCTCGAAGCCTGGTTCGAGACGTCCGGTGCGCACCCGGGAGGCACCACGTGAGCGACCTCGACTGCAACGAGGTGGTGGAGCTGGTCACGGCCTACCTCGACGACGCACTCGACGAGGACACCCGGCGGGACGTCCGCGACCACCTCACCGGCTGTGACGGCTGCACCGAGTACGTCGCGCAGATGCGCGCCACGGCGGCCGCGCTCCACGACGCGGGCGACCCGGCCGAGCACCTGCCCGACGACGTGCGCGCCGAGCTGCTCAGGGCCTTCCGCACATTTCCCCGGTGATGCGCGTAACGAACTGCCGGGCGGCGACTCTGTACCCGTATGGACACCACGTGCGAGAGGCAGACGACGGCGACACCGACCGGGCTGCGCCGGCGGCTTCGGCCGCTGAGGATGGCGACCTTCATCCAGGGCCTGATGTTCTGGGTCCCGGTGGAGAAGCTCTTCATGAGCGAGATCGGCTTCGACGCGGCGACGATCGGCGTGATGGCTGCGGTCTATGCGGCGACCACGCCGATCCTGGAGATCCCTGCGGGAATCCTGTCGGACAGGTGGAGCCGGCGGGCCGTCCTCATGGGAGCCAGCCTGGCCTTCGCCGCCTCGGCCCTGGTCGGGGGCCTGAGTCACGGCGTCGCGACGTACCTCGTGGCGGCGGTGCTGCTGGGCGCCTACTTCGCGCTCTACTCCGGCGCGATGGACTCGATGGTCTACGACACCGTGCTGGAGGAGACCGGCAGCGGCGCCTGCTACGAGAAGGAGATCGGCCGCATCCGGGCACTCGAGAGCGCGGCCCTCGTGACCAGCGCCCTGCTCGGCGGCTGGCTCGCCGATCTCACCAGCACGCGCCTCATGTACTTCCTGACCGTGCCCTTCGCCGTGCTCTCGATCGTCGCGTACGCCGGCTTCCGCGAGCCGCGCCTCCACCTGGCCGACGAGCCGGTGTCACTGGGCACGCACGTCGCGGCCACCTTCGCCACCGTGCGCCGCAACCCCGCGATCCGGCCGATCATCTCGCTGACCGTCCTCGTGGCCACCAGTCTCACCCTGCTGCTGGAGTTCGGGCCGCTCTGGCTGGTGGCGCTCGGCACGTCGGCGGTCTTCTTCGGCCCCCACTGGGCGGTGCTGATGTCGACCCTGGGCTTCGGCGGCCTGCTCGCCGGCCGGATCCGCTTCGAGGACCCCCGCCACCTGCTGGGCGTCTCCGTGGCACTCGTTCTCAGCACCCTGGTCCTGACCACGAGCCACCAGGTGGCCGTGCTGACCCTCGCCCAGGGAGTGCTCGCCCTGATCCTCGTGACCGCCGGGATCCACGCCAACGCCCTGCTGCACCACGAGATCGACTCGACGGTCCGCGCCAGCGTCATGTCCGGTGTGAGCGCGGTGTCGTGGATCGTGTTCGTGCCGGTGGCCCTGGCGTTCGGCGGACTCGCCGAGGTGCTCGGCATCCACGCCGCGGCCTGGCTCCTCGTGACGCTGGCAGTGCTGATCGCCGGCACCCTGGCTCGGCGTCGTACTCCTGAGGTGGCCGCGTCGTGACCGACCTGACCTGCGTGGAGCTGGTCGAGCTGGCGTCGGGCCACCTCGACCGCGATCTCCCGTCGAAGACTGAGGAGTCGGTCGAAGCACACCTGCAGGGGTGCCCCGGTTGCGCCGACTTCGTCCATCAGCTGGCCGCCACGGCCGGCGCCCTGCGCCGCCTCGGGGGCCCGCGCACGTGACCGGGGCCGGGTGCTCCTGATCGCGACTGACGTCGTCCTCACCGGGCCCCGGCCAGCAGCGCGTCGGCAGTCGCCGTACGCAGATGGAGGACGCCTCGTCCGGACCGCTGTGTCTGCACCAGACCGGCCGCGCGCAACGCGGTGAGGTGCTCCGACGTCGCGCTGACAGAGAGCTGCACCCGCGCGGCCGCGGCGGTCGTGGACGCGGGCGTCTGCAGAGCCGCGAGCAGCCGGGCCTTCGACCGCCCGAGCACGCCCTCGAGTGCCTGCGAGGACGCGAAGGCGCCCTCCCACACACGGCCGACGCCCCGGCAGGGATAGGCGCGGGATCAGGGCGACCTCGCCGGGCGCGATCTCGATCCGGCCCATCTCGGTGCGGACGTCGAGCCGGCCCTGCTCGGGGATGAGCAGCAGCTCGCCGTCGGTATCGAAGAAGTAACGGTCGGCCATGTCGGCATTGGCGCGGTAGACGTGGACGGAGATGCCCTCGAGGTCGGCAGGGTCGCGATTGGCCATCATCGTGACGAGGCCGTCGACGAAGTCGGTGCCGTCGTCGGGCATGATGAGCGGGTCCCAGCGCAGCCGGTTGGGCGGCAGCGGATCGTCGGTGGTGCCCGGCGCGAACAGGTGCGCGCCGCCGAATCGCCGGTAAGGCGGGTGCGCGGCGCTGGGGCGCATCCGGTAGAGCCAGGACCGCCTGTTCTCGGTCCGCGGCGCGGTGAAGGCGGTGCCCGACAATTGCTCGGCATAGAGGCCGAAGGCGGGGCGCTGCGGCGAATTGCGGCCGTGGGGCAGGGCGCCCGGCACGGCCTCGCTGGCGAAATGGCTGCCGAAGCCGGACATGAAGCGAGCGGTCATGAGGCCGCCCTGATAGTCGCCAATTCGCGGCGAAATCCAGCCTTTTGAGCGCCGCCTGCCCCAAGCCTCAATTGGCGGCACGGCTCAAAATAGAACGCGCCCGGTTCCAACTAAAGCCGTCCGCTTCGGGACATCGGCGCGGTTGCTCGTATCGGAACAGTTATGATACCTGTCGATCGGGGGTCGGTATATTTCCGAATTCGACACTTCAAGCCGTCGCATCGGGCGCCGTTCTTGGTTGGCGCCAGCTGCTTCTCATCGAGGGGCGTCTATGTCCAACATCGCCGGCAAGGCCTATGGGATGAACGTCGTCACGCCGATGCGGCCGGGGCGGACGTGGGTCAACCGCTTCCTGTTCATGGTCTCGCGCGCGCTGCCGGCGACGCTGTCGGGCCTGCTCGGCCTGTCGCTGATCCACTTCGCGCGCTGGGTGATCATCCGGCGCGACCAATGGCCGGACCGCGGCCAGCGCCGCAGGACATGCAGAACGACTACATGCTGTTCTGCAGCAACTTCAACGGCACCTGGGACCAGTATATCGACGCCTTCGCCGACGGCATTCCCGGCGGGCTCGACATCTTCTGGTACTCGAGCACCAAATATCCCAACTCGATCCCGATCACGCCGTTCAAGAACTACATCCGCGCCAACCAGGTCGACACCAACTACTATTACAACGCGACGCCGGGCAGCGCGCAGCGCGACATCAAGCTCGGCGCTCGCCTCTGGCGGCGGCGCTGCGCGAGGTCGACCCGGCGGCGACGACGCCGCGCTCGCGGCCGCTTTCCATGACGTGATGCTCAAATGCCAGGGCGGGCTCGGCGCGCCGGGCTATGCGCCGGTCGCCAGCTGCGACACCACCGCCGCCGACATGCACCGCTGCGCCGCCGTGCGCGAGCGCTGGGGGCCGCGGGGGGAGGGGCCGCCGCCGGCCCAGCACGTCCTCCACGCGGTCCCGCCCGAAACCCCCGCGGAGCGGCGACGGGCCCAAGCAATACGGGGTCCGGCGCCGACGAAGCGATGATGGCGGCGGTGCGGGCCGCGGTGGGGCAAATGGTCCGGGTCCCGTTCGGGATCGGGGGGGCGCCGCCCGCTCCGCCCACGCCCGCAAATCCGGAGAAGCCCGATGCCTGATCTCGACGGCGGCCATTATTTCTTCACCGCGCTCGTGCCCATCTGCAACGTCGGCATCGTCCAGCACGAGTCGATGAAGAGCTCGCCGATCCACATGGTCCGCGAGGCGCTGGAGACGCTGCCGACCGCGCTGCAATCGCACGCGTCGGAGAAGATCGGCATCCAGAGCCCGTTCGCCCGCTGGCTGCGCACCCATTTCGCGCGACTGGTGGTGCTCGACCAGCCCTTCTTCAACGGCCGCGACCATGTGAACGCCCTGGTCTCCGCGATCAGCGGCACCGATCTGCTCGAGGCGGGGCCGGTCGACTCGCTGGCCTGCCCCTATCTGCTCGTGATGATCGACTTCGATCCGGTCGATCGCGGCGAAGGGCGAACCCCGCGCCTATTTCGAGGAGCTGTGGCGGCTGATGCCCGACGAGCTCGAGGCGGTGTTCGGCTACTGCTACGGCTTTTCCAAGGTGACCGACCCGGCGAGCTTCGCCGACATGATGCTCGCCTGCCAGGTCGAGACGACGATGCCGTTCAACGATTACTGGATCGGCACGCCGCCGCTTCCCTCGCTGTCGAAGGCGACGCTGGCGGCGGTGCCGGTCTCGCCATCGTCGGCGCCGTGGCCATCACTCTCCTCGCCCACTGGCCCTGGTGGGCCGGCATCCTGCTCGGCATCGCCCTGCTCGCGGTGGCGTCTCATCGATTACTCGCTGGTCATGCGCCAGGGCGGCAAGTCCTTCCCGGCGGCGCCCAATTCGACTTTGCGCGACGTCCTCAAGGGCCTCTATCTGCAGCAGGCCTTCACCCGCTTCGCGGCCGAGCACCAGGGCGGCGACCCGGCCACTTTGGGCGCCGCGTTCCGCGACTTCCTCGCCCGGCACAAACCGAACGACGTGACGCGCCGACCCAGCAGCCCGGCGTGATCCGCAGCCATTTTCCGGAAGGCACGGCATGAGCGCGCTCGACCTCGCCGACATCCAGGGCGGCATATTGCGCGTGTACGGCTTTCCGAAGGCGCGCTATTTCTTCTTGACCATCCGCAATCCGGACAAGGGCCGCGCCTTCGTCGAGACGCTGCGGCCGCGGATCACGACCGCCGCCCGCTGGAAGGATCCCGACCGCGAGGAGCCCTTGCTGCGGACCCGCAACCCGCGCGTCAAGGACGTCGTCCGCGCCGAGGGCGTGTCCGATTATCCCGGCGAGATTCAGCTCATCAAGCCCAAGGTGACGATCAACATCGCCTTCACCTTCGCGGGCCTGCTCGCCCTCGAAGTGCCGACGCGGACGCTGCGCGAGATGCCCGACGAGTTCATCGACGGCATGGCGAAGCGCGCGCCGATCCTCGGCGACGATCCGTTCCTCGCCAAGCGCGACGCCGTGTGGCGCAATTCCGAGGGCGAGAACCGCGTCCACGTCATGGTCTCGCTGAACGCGGGGATGAATCCGGACGGGACGCCGGTCGCCGAGCTGGAGGAGGAGACGCGTTGGCTCGAAGCGCTTTGCGCCGCATCCGAGGGCGGTGTCGTCCTGCTCGACGGGACCGGGCCCGACGGCGCGCTTTATCAGGAAATGTCGGCGGTCCTGCGCGAATACGACGGCCAGATGTGGGCCGAGCAACAAGGAGCATTTCGGCCTGTCCGACGGCTTCGGCGACCCGGTGTTCGAAGGGCAGCTTTCCGGCGAGGCCGAGCGGCTGCGCATCATCGGCGGCGGCAAGATCCTGCCCGATCTGAGCTGGGCGCCGCTGGCGACGGGCGAGTTCCTGCTCGGCTATTCGGACGAGGCGCAGGAGATTCCCGGCGCCGCGATGCCGATCGAGTTCAGCCGCAACGGCACCTTCATGGCCTATCGCAAGCTGCATGAAAATGTCGGCAGCTTCGCCACCTATATGGACGAGGCGGGCGCCCGCTATGCGCGATGCACGGCATTGCGGATCCCGTCGAGGCGCGCGACACGGTGATGGCCAAATTGGTCGGCCGGTGGCACGACGGCGTGCCGCTGATGGCGGCGCCGACCTACGAGGACTGGCAGGCGTTCAAGGCCGAGCTCGCCGCCGCGCGGGCGGCCGGGGACAAGCCGAAGCTCGCGCAGATCGCGCTCAAATATACCAGCTTCCAATATCGGACCGATCCCGCCGGCACGGCCTGCCCGGTGACCTCGCATATGCGCCGGGCCAACCCGCGCGACATGCTCGACCCCAATTTCACCTCGCCGAACCCGGGGAGCTGGGACGGGTCGGCTCTGGTCAACCGGCGCCGCATCCTGCGCCGCGGCCTGCCTTATGGCGACGTCGATCGGGCCAAGCCGGACGACGCGGGCGAGCAGGGCATCATCTTCATGGCCATCTGCACCAGCCTGTTCCGCCAGTTCGAGTTCGTCCAGCAGCAATGGATGCAATATGGGCTGGACTTCAACGCCGGCAGCGACACCTGCCCGATCATCGGCAATGCCGTTCCGGAGCCCGAGCTCACAAGCTGGTCGTCGCCACCAATCCGGCTGGCGGGCGCCCGCCCTTCCTTTGCGACCGCATTCCGCAGCTCGTCGAGCCGCGCGGCGGCGATTATTTCTTCGTTCCAAGCATGACCGCGCTCCGGATGATCGGGATGGGCATCGTCGACCCGACCTGACGTGACGCATGCGCCATAAGGAGTCCTGCCATGTGGTTGCTGAACCTGCCGGTGGCGCTCTGGCGCAGGCTTCTCTTGATCGGGCAGGGGCTTGCCGGGCTGGCCTGGCTGATCGGCATCGGCATCGCCGCGCTGTTCCAGAGCGGCGGCACCCTTGGAAGCCGGATCAAGGACAAGGCGACCTCGCCCGCGGGGCTGCGCCGGGCGATGGCCGTCGCGCGGCTGCTCCAGCCCAATCTGGTGCTGAAGGCCAAGATCATCACTGCTTATGAGAATGACGGCACCGCCTTCGTGACGCGCCGCAAGGACGTCACCGACGTGCTCACCCGCGACGAGGATTTCGGAGTCGTCTACGGGCCGCGCATGGAGACGATCACCGGCGGCGAGAATTTCTTCCTCGGCATGCAGGATACGCCGCGCTACACGCGCGACACCTCGAACATGCGGCTCGCGATGCGCCGCGAGGACGTGTCCGCATCATCACCCCGTTCGTCGCCGCCACCGCCGCCGAATTGGTCGCCGCCGCGCCGGGCAAGATCGACGTGCCGCAGCAATTGAGCCTGCCCACCGCGGCGCGGCTGCTCGACCATTATTTCGGGACGCCGGGCCCCTCCGAGGCGGCGATCGCCGACTGGACCAGCACACTCTTCTGGTATCTGTTCCTCGACCTTCAGGCCGACGCGGAAAAGGACGTCGAGGCCGTCGCCAAGGCGAAGGCGTTTCGCGACTGGCTCGACGGCCATATCGCCGCGCGCAAGGCGAGCGGCGAGCATCGCGACGACGTCCTCGGCCGCTGCCTCGCCATGCAGGGGGGCGAGCAGCCGGGGGTGACCGATCTCGACATCCGCAACAATCTGATCGGCCTGTTGATCGGCGAGCTGCCGACGACCTCGGCGACCGCGAACCTGGCGCTCGACGAGCTGCTCAACCGGCCCGGCGCGCTGGCCGGAGCGCAGGCGGCGGCGCGCGCCGGCGACGACGCGCTGCTCGCCGCTTATGTCTTCGAGGCGCTGCGCTTCAACCCGCTCAATCCCGTCATCTACCGCCGCGCGCTGCGCGACGCGACGGTGGCCGGCGGCACGCTGCGCGCCCGCCGCATTCCCAAGGGCCGGATGGTGATGGCGTCAACCTGTCCGCCATGTTCGATCCCTTGATGGTGCCCGCGCCCAACAGCTTCCGCGTCGACCGGCCGTGGGAAACCTACATATTGTGGGGCTACGGCATGCATGTCTGCTTCGGGGCCCATCTCAACCGGGCCACCTTGCCGAACATCCTGAAGCCGCTGCTGGCCAAAAAAGGCCTGCGCCGCGCGGCTGGCGACGCCGGCCGGATCGAGAAAGGGGCCAATAGTTTCCCGCTCCACTTCCACGTCGAATATGATGACTGAGGCGGTTG